>NZ_JAIEWN010000001.1:0-29871 GCF_019599295.1 Oscillochloris sp. ZM17-4
GCGTATGTCCATCTGGCGAGCGCGCTGTTCGCCCTGGGCTCCCATCGGGCTGTCGCCGAGCGGATGCGCTGGCTGGTGTGGCTGGCCTACGGCACGAGCGCCGCCTGTCTGCTGCTGGTCTTGCTGGGCACGGATCTCATCATCCGCGGGGATATCCCCAGCGGCCCCGTCGCCCAGTTTAGCGCCGGGCCGTTCTTCTGGGCCTTCTGCCTCTTCTTCCTGGTTGGGATCGGGGGAACCTTGGTGGCGGTGGTTGACTCCTTGCGCAGCGCGCTCACGCCCTCGCAGCGCCGCCGCCTGCGCTACCTCGGCGCAACCTTCGCCGCGCCCGGTATCGGCGTGTTCCCGTTCCTGGTGATCGGCACCCCCACGGTGATCCCCCAGAGCGCAATCCTGATCCTGCAGTCGATCGCGAGCCTGATCGTCATTGTCATGATCACTGTGATGACCTACAGCGTGGCCTTCCACGGTGTGCTGCTGCCCGATCGCTTGATCAAGCAGGATTTTATCCGCTGGTGGCTCTACGGCCCGTTTGTCGGCATCATGATCGTCCTATTTATTCAGGCGATGCCGGTCTTCGAGCACCTGCTTGGGCTGCCTCGTGATACCCTGATCACCTTCGGTGTGATGATTATGACGGTGCTGATGCCGATCTTTGTGAGCAAGGTGAAGCCCTATCTCGATGCTCTGGTCTACCGCCAAGATCACGATGAGATCGACTACCTGCGCAACCTGTCGCGCAGCACCTTCACCCGCGCAGATCTGCGCTCGCTGCTTGAGAATGCGCTGGAGGCGATCTGTGGCGCCCTGAAGGTTAATACCGGCTTTGTGATCGCCTCTGGCGACGGCGGTTTCACGGTGAAGGCGATCTCCGGCGCCCGGCGTGAGGTGAAGCGCTTTGTCGGCGAGTACCCGCTCAGCACGCTGCTGCCGCAGGTGGAGCGGCTGCCCTCCCATAGCCCCGATGGCCTGATGCCGACGGAGGACTTCCTCACCTGTGGCGGATTCAGTCTGCTGCCCCTGCGGAGCCCCGATGGGCTCTTCTTGGGGGCGCTCGGCGTGGCCTACCCGCCGGAGCAGATGCGCCAGGGGAGCTCGCTCGCCCCAAGCGTGCGCCACCTGATCGGTGTGCTCGCCCATCAGATGGAGCTCGCTCTCTCGACTGTCCAGATGCAGCAGCTGATCTTCGACGCGCTGCGCGGCCTCGGCCCTGAGATGCAGTCGCTTCAGCAGCTCTCATCACGCATTGAGCAGGCGACCCCGGCCGACCTTGAGGTGATCGATGGCGACCACGATGTGGTGATGAGCCCTGACTTTTCGCAGCTTGTCAAGGATGCGCTGACCCAGTTCTGGGGCGGGCCGAAGCTCTCTGACAGCCCGCTGCTCGCCATGCGCACCGTGCAGCGGATCCTCCAGGAGCAGGGCGGCAGCTCGACCCGGGCGCTTCAGGCGGTGCTCCGGCAGGCGATCGCGAATCTGCGCCCTGATGAGCAGCTTGACCCATCGGCGCAGGAGTGGCTGCTCTATAACCTCCTCGAAGGTCGTTTTCTTCAACGTAAGACCGTGCGCGATGTGGCGAACCGTCTGGCGATGAGCGAGTCGGACTTCTATCGTAAGCAGCGAATCGCCGTCGAGGAAGTTGCCCGGCAGCTGACCTTGATGGAGGATGGCGAGCTATGAGAGTGCTCCTTGCAGAGGACGAGCCTGATATCCAGTTGATTACGCGCCTGGCCCTCGAAGACGCGGGCTGCTCGGTTGTCGCGGTCAGCGATGGGCAGGCTGTCCTGGAGAGCGCGCAGGCCGAGCCCTTTGATGTGGTGCTGCTCGATGTCATGATGCCGCGCATCGATGGATTCACCGCGTGCGCGCGCCTGCACGCGAACCCTCAGACACGCGACCTGCCGGTGATCTTTCTGACGGCGAAGTCGCAGGAGCTTGAGGTTGAGCGGGGGCTGGCGATCGGAGCGCGGGGCTATATTGTGAAGCCGTTTGATGTGTTTAGCCTGGTGGATCGGATTACTGACATCCTTGGGGATCGCGCTGTGTAACACGTTTCGTGAGGGGCGGATTGGCACGATGCCATGATCACACCATCGCATGCTCTATCAGATGGGGCTTCTGCTGAGGAAGCGGCGCGTGCGACTCTGATCGACGCATTGGAGTCGGCTGAGCTACGCGCGCTCTATGCGGCGAGTTGTCGGCTGGCGCGCTGCGAGAGCCGCACCGAGGTGTACGATGTGGTGGTCGGCTGCGCTCAGGTGCTCATCGGCGGCGCGGCGGTGTTCTTCGCCCCTGGGCATCGCTCTAGCACGCTGCATCTGGTGGCCGGCCTCCGTATGCCCGACACCACGCCTATAGAGATCAGCGTGCCGCCGCAGTGGCTTGCGACAATCGCCGACTATGGCGGGCTTGTGCGGAGCGATGTGGCGGGCATCGCGCAGAGTCCGCTCGCGATACTCTCTGAGCGGATGGCCTATGGCGGGGTGGTTGTGGCGCTCCAGGTGGCGGGGGCGATCCAGCAGTATGGCATGCTCGCGCTGGCGCCGCAGCTGTCACGCCTCGCCGTCTCACAGGAGTCTGCGCTGCGCGCCCTGGTTGGTGATGGGGCGCACGCGCTCGACCGGATCATCCAGCTCGAAACGGTGTGGCGTGACGCTGATATGAGCCGATCGAACCGCCTCCTCGTCGCGGTCAACGCGGTGACAGATATCGGTCTGCTCTATAGCAATCTGCTTGATCAGATGCTCGGGGCGATCCTCGCGCAGATTCTGAATGTGCTCACCCTCGCCGGGGGGGCCATCCTGCTCTATAACGAGCAGTCTGAGGACCTGGAGCTGGCGGCCGCGCTCTCCGGCCCTGGCGCGAGTCCTGGCGGGGCCGATCTGATCGCCCTCTGGCAGCCCGCGCTCTTCGCGCAGAGCGTGGCCGAAGCTCTCAATGCCGCGAGCCGCGGACATGTCATGATCGTCGCCGCTGAGGACGGTGCGCCGATCGCCGCAGCGCTCCAGTCCTTTGGGGTCTCCCAGCTGATCAGCGTGCCGCTGCTCGCCGGCGGCTGGCTGACCGGAGTGCTTCAGGTTGTCGTGACACATGATGTGCCGGTCGATGATCATCAGGTGCAGATCCTGCACATCCTCGCCCGGCAGACGGCGGTGGCGATAGAGAACGCCCGCCTCTTTGTCCAGACCCGCAATGACCAGGAGCGCACGAGCGCGGTCGTCGAAGCGACGAATGATGCTATCTTGATGCTCGATGAGCGCCGGCGTGTGATGATCATCAATCGTCGGGCGCGCTTCTTCTTTGGCCTCTCTGAGCGGGAGCTTCAGGAGAAAGACCTCGATCAGCTCGGCGCGATCTTCCACCGGATCTTCGCGGACGCCCCGCGCTTCCAGGCCTGGCTTCGCCAGCTGCTGCGATCAGCCACCGAGCGGGCGGTGGAGGAGTTTCAGATCATCCGCCCTGAGCCCCGCCTGCTCCAGTGCTTCTCCGCGCCCGTGATGAACCCTCGTGACCGCTACCTCGGCCGGATCCTGGTCTTCCGCGATATCACCAGGGAGCGCGAGGTGGAGCAGATGAAGAGCGACTTCGTGTCGAATGTCTCGCACGAGCTACGTACGCCGCTGACAAGCATCCAGGGCGCGATCCAGCTGGTGCTCGGGCCGTCGCGGGCGGGGCGCCCCGGTATGGCCGACGGGCTCACGCAGCGCGCGCGCGAGCTGCTGACGATCTCGCTCAACAATACGGAGCGGCTGATCCGGCTGATCAACGATCTGCTCGATATCGCCAAGATCGAGCAGGGGCGGATTCAGCTCCGGCGCGAGGCGCTCGCGCCAGCAGATCTGTGTCGCAACGCGGCCTCCGAGATGCGCACCTTTGCGAGCAACCGCGACATCACTATCGATCTCGATCTGCCGTCGCAGCTGCCGAAGATCCTTGCGGATGGCGACCGCTCCGCCCAGGTTCTGGTAAACCTACTCTCAAATGCGATCAAGTTCTCTCCTACGGGCCAGCAGGTGCTGCTGAGCGCGCGCCATGAGGGGGCGATGATCTGCTTCTCGGTGCGCGACTGGGGCCAGGGGATCGCCCAGGATGATCAGGCGTGTCTGTTTCAGCGATTCCAGCAGCTCGATGGCTCTGCGACGCGCACCGTCGGGGGGACTGGCCTGGGGCTGGCGATCTCGAAGGCTCTGGTGGAGGAGCAGGGCGGCCGGATCTGGCTCAATAGCATGCCCGGTAAGGGCAGCACCTTCAGCTTCACCCTGCCGGTCGTCACGGAGGCGGATCGGCCTGTCCCTATGGGCACGCTGCGCCCGCATGTGCTGCTCGTTGGTCTGGGGCCGTCTGCCGCGGCGGTGCGGGCCGGGCTGGCGCAGGCCGCGTGGGAGGTGCGTGAGGTTGCCGCCGCGGCGATGATGCTGGCTTCGGCCCAGGTCGCCCCTCCCGATATGCTGGTTGTGGCGCTGCCTCCCGATGTCGATGCCGCCGGGGCGCTGCTGGATGAGATTGCGGCTGAGGAGTCGACCCACACGGCGATGGTGCTGGCGCTGGGCGATGTCGGCGCGCGCCCGGGGCTGACGCTGCTGCCGGCGAACGCTGCTGCCGATACGATCATTGCGAGCGCCCTCGCGGTGATGTCCACCCGACAGCCGCATATCCTGGTCGTCGATGACGACCCGCACGTGCGCCCGGTGCTGGTGCGGCTGCTCCAGCGCCACGGGCTGCGCGTGACGAACGTGGGCGATGGGTTAGCGGCCCTGGCGATGATTGAGCGCGTGCGCCCTGATGTTGTCCTGCTCGATGTGAAGATGCCCGGCATTGATGGGACGGAGGTACTGCGTCGGATCAAGGAAAACCCGGCTATCGCCGCGACCCGTGTGATCATCCTGACGGCGAATGATCTTGGCGAATCGCTTCAGTCGCAGGTGATCAGCCTGGGGGCCGATGGCTATCTTGAGAAGCCGATTACCTATGAGCGGCTAATCAGCGCCGTGACGACGGCTGCTTTGTCTGGCGAGGCCCCGCATGGACGCTAGCTCGTCTGAACTTGACCGCTTCATCCACAGCCTGATCTCACCGCTGACGGCGCTCCAGGGCGCGGCCGGGCTTCTGCGTCGCTCAGGCGGCGATGAGGAGCGTGCGCTGATCCTGCTGGCGACTATCGAGCGGAATGTTGAGCGGCTTCGCGCCGTCTGTGACCAGATCTTGAGCCATGCTGAGCTTGCAGACGATCAGATCCGGATCGCGCTGCCTGTAGATGTGAGCGATTCGCCTGGGCGGCCCTCCCCTCCGCTCGCTGCCCTCCCACAGCCGCCTGTGGTCGCCGAGGCGCCTGAGCTCTCGGCCGACTCCGTCGGCGAACCTGCCCCCCATGCGACTGCGCTGCTGCTCCTGATCGCGGACCCGCTGGCGGTCGCGCCGTCGCTCGGCGATCTGCTCACGGCGCGCGGGCATCGGCTGGTCTGGGCGCAGCACACAACCGATGGGATCGATCTGGCGCGGCAGCTTCGCCCGGGGCTGATCATCCTCGACCCGGGCCTGGATGATCAGGCGACGCTGGCGATGCAGATCCTCGGCGAGGATCCGGAGACGAAGATGATCCCGCTGGTGCTGCTGGGCGACTCGGTGGGCGCGGATGCGCCTGATGCGGAGCGACTCCTGTCGATGGTCGAGGCGGGCCTTGATGGAGACGCCGACCGGCAGCGGGTCAGGCCGCATATTCTGATTGTGGATGATGAGCCGGACATCGCCCAGCTGCTCGCCGCGCAGTTTGTCAGCGAGGGCTATCTGGCCACGGTGGTGGGCAGCGGCACCGAGGTCCTGCGGATCGTGCGCGAGCAGCAGTTCGACCTGATCCTGCTCGACCTGCTGCTGCCGGATATCGATGGCTTCACGGTGCTCGGCGGCCTGCGGGTGCAGCCCGAGACTCAGCTCACCCCGATCATCCTGCTCTCGGCGATCAACTCGCCCGCCGACAAGGTGCGCGGGCTCCAGCTCGGCGCCGACGACTATATCACGAAGCCCTTCAGCGATGCGGAGCTGAACGCGCGGGTGCAGGCGGCCATGCGGCGCAGCGAGCGCGAGGGCGGGGCCAACCCCTCCACCCGCCTGCCGGGCAACATCGCGATCGAGCGGGCGATCAGCCAGCGGATCGCCCAGCATGATAGCGCCTTCGCCGTGTGCTACTGCGATATCGATAACTTTAAGGCCTATAACGACACCTATGGCTTCCTCAAGGGCGACGCGGTGATCCAGCGGACGGCGCAGATCTTGCTCGATACCGTGCGCGAGTATGGCAACCCGGATGATTTTGTGGGCCATATTGGCGGCGATGACTTTGTGGTGATCACGAGCCTCGACCGGCTCGACCAGGTGTGCGGCAAGGTGCTCGAGCGCTTTGACGCGACGGCCCCCCTGCTCTATGACCGTGAGGCGCGCACGCGCGGGTTTATCAGCGGCGAGGATCGCCAGGGCCGACCGGCGACCTTCCCGCTGGTGAGCCTCTCGATCATCGCCGTCAGCTCACGGCTGCGGCACCTCAGCCACCCCGGTGAGGTGGCCCAGCGCTCGGTCGACTCCAAGAAGCGGGCGAAGCTTATCCCTGGCAGCGTCTTCATCATCGATGAGTGAGCGAGACGAGCTGGGCACTCGTTAAAAAAGTGATAAAATAGGAAGACGAAGCATAGTGGCTCGGCCGCTGTGCTTTGTTGTCTTGTGCGCATGACGACGGAGATACCTATGAAACTACTGCTTCCCGAGGCGCTCCGCGCGGAGCTGGAGGCGCGGGTGCGCGCGGCGGCGCCGGGCGCCGATCTGGCCTGGTATGACGACCACGCCCGCCCCGACCAGGATGTCTCGGACGTGGATGTACTGATGCGCTGGTGGTTTGACGCGCAGACACTGAACGGCCTGGTGGAGCAGCTGCCGTCCCTGCGCTGGCTGCACATCCCGCGGGCCGGGGTCGATAACTCGCTGGTGTCGGCGGTGATGGCGCGCGATATCCTGATCACCAACTCGGCGGGCATCCACGCGGCGCCGATCGCCGAGTTTGTGATGCTGTACGTGCTGGATCACGCCAAGCAGGCCGGCCTGCTGCGGTCTAGCCAGGCCGAGCGCCGCTGGGTCGGGCGACAGGTGCAGCTGGCCGAGCTGACCGATAAGCTCATGCTGATCATCGGCCTCGGCCAGATCGGCCAGGCGATCGCCGCGCGGGCGGCGGCCTTCGGCATGCGTGTGGTGGGGAGCCGCCGCAGCGGCGCGCCGGTGCCCGGGGTGAGCCGGGTGCTCGCCGACGGCGCCTGGCGTCAGATGCTCGGCGAGGCCGACTATGTAGTGATCGCCGCGCCGCTCACGCCCCAGACGCGCGGCATGTTTGGTGCGGCCGAGCTGGCCGCGATGCGCCCTGATGCCTATCTGATCAACATCGCCCGTGGCGAGATTGTGGACGAGGCGGCCCTGATCGACGCCCTGGGGCGCGGGCAGATCGCCGGCGCCGGGCTCGATGTGTTCTCCACCGAGCCGCTGCCCGCCGAGCACCCGCTCTGGGGCCTGCCGAATGTCTTTGTTACCCCCCACGTCTCGTGGCTTTCCCCCGAGATCCGGCCGCGCACGATCAGCCTCTTTGTCGAGAATGTGCGCCGCTACGCCGCCGGCGAGCCCCTGCGCAATATCGTCGATAAGCACGCCGGGTATTAGCATTGCAGATTGCAGATTGCCTGCCGCTGAGCCTGCTGCTGCTGCTGCCCCTGCTCGCCGCCGCCCTGCTGGCCCTGGCCCTCGCCCGCCCGCAGTGGCTGACGAATCTGCTCGGGCGCGAGCAGCACCTGACGGTGATCATCGACACCTCGGCCAGCATGGCCGCCCCGGCCGGCGGGGTCAGCCCGGGCAGCCGGCTCGACGCCGCCCGCGAGCGCGCCCGCGCCCTGATCGGCGGCCTCGGCGGGCGCGACACGCTGACTCTGATCGCCGCCGGCCCCGAGGCCCGCCTGCTCGATAGCGCCGGGCCGGCCGGGGCCGACCGCCTGCTGTCCGCGCTCGGCGGCCTACGCGCCGGCGGTGTCGGCAGCGATATCGCCGGCGCGCTGACTCTGGCCGCCGCCGATATGCAGGGGCAGCCCGCCGGCCAGGCGATCGTGATCACCGACGCCGCCCTGCCCGCCCTCGACGCTGAGCTGCGAGGCGCCCCCGAGGGCATCGCGCTGCGCTGGGAGCAGGTCGGATCGAGCCTGCCGAACCGCGCGCTGATCACCCTCGCCGCCCGCCCGCGATCTGGCGGCGGGCCAACTGAGGTCTACGCGCGGGCCACCAACTATGGCAGCGCATCCGTCCGCAGTGTCATCCGGCTCTACGGCGACGGCCAGCTGCTCGACACGCGACTGGCGAGCTTCCCGCCGCAGGGCGATGTCGAGCTGACCTGGACGGTCCCCGCGGGCGTGGCGCTGCTGCGCGCCGAGGTTGATGGCAACGATGGCCTGCCCGCCGACGATGCGGCCGCGATCAGCCTGGCCGTCGCCCGCCCCCTGCGGACGCTCCTGGTGAGCGCTAGCCCGGCGGTGATCGAGCGGGCGCTCAGGGCGGTCCCCGGCATGAGCCTGCGGGTGCTCGACCCGGCCGACTATGTGGGCCAGGAGCTGCCCGACATCGACCTGACGGTCCTCGACGGCGTCCTACCGGGGCGCTGGCCGCCCGGCGCGGTGCTGGCGATCAACCCGCCTGAACAAAACAGTTTGCTGGACGTTGGCAATCAGATCATCAACCCCGCATCTGGCGGAGCCAAGCTCGAGTCGAGCCCCGACACCGCGATCTTCGAGGGCGTGAGCCTCGGCAGCGTGGACTTTGGCCCGATCCACGAGATAGCCCCGCCTGACTGGGCGCAGGAGCTGCTCTCGCGCGACGGGCGACCGCTCATGCTGCGCGGCAGCGTGGAGCGCAGCGAGGTCGCGATCTGGGCCTTCGACCTGGCGCAGAGCAACCTGACCTCGCGCCTGGCCTTCCCGCTGCTGCTGGCCCGCACCGTGCGCGACCTGACCCCGGCGCCGCTGCCGGAGTCGGCCCTGGCCGGCCAGGCCGTGGAGCTGCGGCCCGACCCGCGCGCCGATACGGTCGAGATCACCGCCCCCGACGGCTCTGTCCGCCGCCTGGCGGCGCCCAGGGGCGAGGCCGTGCCGATCACCCTGGACGACCCGGGCGTCTACGCGCTGCGCGAGCTCGCGGGCGCGGACGAGGTCTTCGCCGGGCAGCTGCCGGTGAACGCTGGGGCGGCCCGCGAGTCCGACCTGACGCCGCGCCGGCTCCCCGCCGCCACGGCGGCCCCGCCGCCCGCCGCCAGCGACCCCGAGCGCGACAGCCGGCCGATCTGGCCGTGGCTGGCCGGCGCCGCCCTTATCGTGATGCTCGGCGAGTGGGTGTACGTCCACGCCCGCCGCAGCGCTGTGAGGAGCGCGTAGCCAATGATCCTCCGCAACCCACAGCTGATCTGGCTGCTGCTGCTGCTGCCGACCTTCGCCCTGCTCTGGCGCTGGCGCGGGGTGCGGGTGGCCCTGCCCGCCCTGCTGCTGCGCATGGGCGCGGTGGCGGCCCTGGTGCTGGCCATGGCCGACCCGTCCCTGGGCGCTGAGCCGCCGCCGGCAGGCCCACTGGTGATCCTGGTCGATCAGTCGGACAGCCTGGGCGATGCCGGGCGGGCCGCCCTGCGCGCCGAGGCCGCGCGCCTGGCCGCCGAGGCCGGCCCGCGCGCCCGCACGCTCGCCTTCGGCGCCGATGTGGTCGCCGACGGCCCGGAGGAGCTGGCCGTGCCCCAGGCGCCCGACCCCGCCGGCAGCGACCTGGCCGCCGCCCTGCGCGCCGCACGCGCCCTGCTGCCCGGCGGCGGGCGGGTGGCGCTGCTCTCCGATGGCGTCCAGACCACCGGCGACGCCCTGGCCGAGGCCCGGCTCGCCGCCGCCGCCGGGATCATTATCGACGTGGGCTCCGCCGATGCCGCCGCGCTCCCCGATGCCGCCATCACCGCCGTGAGCGCGCCGCGCCTCCTGCGGTCCGGCGAGGAGTTCCCGATCACCATCGCCGTGCGCTACGCCCCCGGCCCCGACAGCCTCGCCGGAGAGCTCGCGGCCCGCCTGCGCCTGTGGGACGGCGCGCAGCTCCTCGGCGACCAGCAGGTCGTCCTCAGCCCCGGCGATGACCGCTTCACCTCCCAGCACACCGCCGGCGAGCCCGGCGTGCTCCAGCTGCGCGCCGAGCTGACGATGACGTCGGGCGACACCTTCGCGGCCAATAACAGCGGCGGGGCGACGGCGATCATCACCCCGCCGCCGAACGTCCTGCTGGTGACGGGTCGGCCCGGCGATGGGGCTGACCTGGCGGCGGCCCTGGCCCGCCAGGGCGTGCAGACCAGCCAGATCGACGCCGCGCGCCTGCCCTCGCGCCTCTCCGACCTGGCCCCCTACGACGGCATGGTGCTGGTGGACGTGCCGGCGGCCGCGCTCTCGCTCGACCAGATGGCCGGGGTGCGTGAGTTTGTGCGCAGCGATGGCCGCGGCCTGGTGGCGGTCGGCGGGCGCAACTCCTTCACCCTGGGCGCCTATAAGGATACCCCGCTTGAGGATGTGCTGCCGGTGATCATGGACCCGCCGCCGCGCCCGCAGCGCACGAACATCGCCCTGCTGCTGATCGTCGACCGCTCGGCGAGCATGACCGCCGCCCTCGGCGTGAGCAAGTTCGCCATGGCGAAGGAGGCCGCCCAGCTGGCGACCGACAGCCTCCAGGCCGACGACCGTATCGGCATCCTCGGCTTCGACACCGATACGCTCTGGGTGGTGCCCTTCCAGCAGATCGGCGTCGGGCTCAGCGTGGCCCAGATCCAGGAGCAGATCGCCAACCTCCCTGCGGGCGGCGGCACAGACATCGAGCTCGCCCTGTCCGTCGGCCTGCCCGCGTTGGCCCAGCAGCCCTCCGAGGTGCGCCACGCCGTCCTGCTCACCGACGGGCGCTCATTCAGCAACAACTTCGGCAGCTACCAGCGGCTCGTCGAGACCGCCCGCGCCCAGAAGATCACCCTCTCCACCATCGCCATCGGCGAGGACTCCGACACGGCCCTGCTCGACCAGCTGGCCCAGTGGGGCGGCGGCCGCTACTACTACGCCGGCAGGCCCGAGGATATCCCGCGGCTGACCCTGCTGGAGAGCGAGATCGCCCGCGCCGACCCGGTGGTCGAGGAGCCGCTCCAGGCCAGCCTGGCCGAGGCCCACCCGATCATGCGCGGCTTCGCGCCGGCCGACCTGCCCGAGCTCGGTGGCTATGTGGCGGTCACCGAGCGCGACAGCGCCGACGTGGTGCTGCGCTCGCCCGAGGGCGACCCGCTGCTGGCCGCATGGCAGTACGGCCTGGGCCGCGCGGTGGCATGGATGCCCGGCACGGGCGCCCCCTGGGCCAGCCAGTGGCCCGGCTGGGATGGCTATGACCGCTTCTGGGCGCAGATGGTGCGCTACACGCTGCCCGACCCCGACAGCGGCCCGCTCCAGGTGCGACTCGCCCAGCAGGATGGTGGCGCCCGCCTCACCGTCGCCGCCATCCAGGCCGGCGGCGACCCGCTGAACCTGGCCACGGTGAACGCCCGCGTCACCCTGCCCGATGGGACGGAGCGCAGCTTCGATGTGCGGCAGACGGCGCCCGGGCGCTACACCCAGGATCTGAGCCTGCCCGCCTCGGGGGCCTATGTGGTCTCCGTGGTGCTCCAGCGTGACGGGCAGCGCCAGCAGCGCGACGTGGGCTATGTGAACCCGGTGCCCGCCGAGTACACCCCCCCCGCCGACGGCGGGCCACGGGGCGCGGCGCTGCTCCAGGCCATCGCCGGCGCAACCGGCGGCAGCGCGCTCGATCAGATCGCCACACCTACAGATGCGCCTACCCAGGCGGCGCCCGTCGCGCCCGCCACCGACCTCTGGCCCTGGCTGATCGGCCTGGCCCTCGGGCTCTGGGTGCTTGAGATCGCCGTGCGGCGCGGGCTGTTTATACGCCGTTGGCCGTAGGGCCGAAGCATATGCCTCTGGCGCAACGCGCCAGAGGCATATGCTTCGGCCCTACAGCTCATTGGGGACACAATGCTCTCTGACCGGATCGACGCCCTCGCCCACGCGGCGATCGACGCGGGGGTCTTCCCCGGATGCGTTGTGTACGCCCAGCGCGCCGGGCGGGCCATCCACCATGCCGCCTATGGCACGACCATGTACCGCGACCCCGGCTCGCTGCCGGTGGGCGTCGACACGGTCTACGACATCGCCTCGCTCACCAAGGTCGTCACCTTCACGGCGGCCCTGGCCCTGGTGGATGCCGGCCAGATCGGCCTTGACGATCCTGTGGCGCGCTTCCTCCCCGCCATGCGCGCCGCCGGGGTGACGGTGCGACATCTGCTGACCCACAGCTCCGGCCTGGACATCCGGCTCTCGGCGCTGCGCGAGCGGGGCGCTGCGGCGATCCGCGCCGCCGCCTACGCCCTGGAGCCGGCCCGCACGCCCGGCAGCCACACGATGTACGCCAACGTCAGCAGCCTGCTGCTGGGTGATGTGGTGGCGGCGGCCTTCGGCGCGCCCCTGGACGTGGCCGTGGGTGAGCTGGTGATCGGCCCGCTGGACATGGCCAACACCGGCTACTGCCCGCCCGAGGGGATGCGATCACGGATCGCCCCCAGCGAGTGGGATGAGGGGTGGCGCGGCGGGCTGGTTCACGGGGTCGCCCACGACGAGAGCGCCTACGCGCTGGGCGGGGTGGCCGGCCACGCAGGGCTGTTTAGCAACGCCGCCGACCTGGGCCGCCTCGCCGCCATGTGGCTTCAGGGCGGGGCCTGGGCTGGCCGTCAGATCCTGCGCGAGTCAACGGTCGCGCTGGCCTGCCGCGACCACACCGGGCATATGGCGAGCCCCAGCGGCATGCCGCTGCGCAGCGGCCTGGGCTGGGCGCGCGACCGGCCCAACTACATGGGCGCGGCCCCCGAGGGCACGATCGGCCACACCGGCTTCACCGGCACGGCCATCGTCATCCTCCCTCGCCATCAGACCGCCCTGGTGTTCCTGAGCAATCGCACCTACCCCCGGCGCACCCCGCCGCCCTTCCCGCACCACGCCGCCATCGCTGGCACCGTGGCGGCGCTGATCGCGCCCTAACATCCTGGCGAGGGCCTGCGGCCCTCAGCCCCCGTGCATCTCCACGAATGTCCGCACCACCTGCGGGTCAAACAGCGTCCCCGCGTGCTCCTGGATGTAGCCGAGTGCCCGCTCGGCGGGCCAGGCCTCGCGGTAGGGTCGGTCGTTCGTCAGCGCATCCCAGACATCTACCACGGCGAAGATGCGGGCAGCGAGCGGGATCTCCTCGCCACACAGCCCGGCGGGGTAGCCGCTGCCGTCCCAGCGCTCATGATGGGCGCGCGGGATGTCCATGGCTGGGCGGAGGTAGGCGATCGGCTCAAGGATGCGACATGCGTCGGTGGGGTGGCGCTGGATCACAGCGCGCTCCTCATCGGTGAGCGGGCCGGTCTTATTGAGGATCGCGTCCGGCACGCCCATCTTGCCGATGTCGTGGAGCAGGGCGCCACGTCTCAGGTGCTCGATCTCTGACGCGGGGACGCCGATCTCCCGCGCGAGGGCGACGGTGAGCGCGGCCACGCGTCGGCTGTGATCCTCCGTCTCGCGGTCGCGCAGGTCGAGGGCGCGCGCCCAGCCGGAGATCGTCGCGTCGTAGGCCTCGCGCAGGGCCGTGTTCGCCTGCTCCAGACGCTCATTCCACTGCGCCCGGCGCAGGGCGCTCGCCCCGACCTCAGCGAGCGATATCAGCAGCCGCCGGTCGCTCGGGCTAAACACCTCTCCTCGGCCGACCCAGAGCGCCCCAATGCGCTGCTGGTGGGCCGAGAGCTCGGTGCCGGTGATCATAACGCCTCTGGCATTGAGTATCGCCGGAGCTGTGCCGTCAGCGGGATTGCTGTGTGATGGACACAGCGATCCCGCCGCAGCCTGGCTGGCCTGATCGCCAAGCTTCGCCCACGCCCCGCGCGCGCAGACGATCTGCACGCCCCCGCTCTGCTCGTCGCAGAGCAGCAGGACAAGATGCGGCACCAGCAGCCGTGTGCTGATCTGGTCGGCGAGGGTTGTGGCCAGATCGCCGCTGTTTGTTGTTCCCCGAAGGGCGCTGGTGAACTCCACCAGCACCTGCTGCTCGCGCTCGTGCTGGAGCCGGTCGCTCGCATCATTCGCGCTCGCCGACACGATCTGTCTTGGCCTGAGTATTGCCGCTGCGCCAAGCATTAGGCCGCCAAGACCGATGGTCGCGCCGAGCAGCGGCCCCTCGGGGAGATGTACTTTTGTAAACAAATAGATCTCGCCCAAGAGCCAGATCACACTGCCGACTATGAAGGGGATGCGAGGAGAAGATGTCATAGTGCAGCGCCTCTTCATCAGGTATCCGCTCATACTAACGATATCATAACCTTTTTGTCTCAACTGTGCGCGGATGATCTTTCTCACCGCTCGTGCTACCATAGCGCGGGAGATCGCCGATGTCTGAGGGGGAGCGCGATGATCCGACTGACCAGTGAGATCGAGCAGGGCCTGCGGGAGCTGCTGGATGGCGGCGACCCGGCGGTGATCGCCGAGCGGGTGCGCAGCCTGCCGACCGACCAGATCGCCGACCTGATGGCGGCCCTGCACCCTGCCGACAGCGCCGATGTGCTGGAGGAGCTGACCAGCGAGCAGCAGCGCGAGGTGATCGACGAGCTTGAGCCGGACGACGCCGCCGATGTGCTCGCCTACCTCGATGTGGAGGACGCCGCCGAGATGGTGGCCGACCTTCCCGCCGAGCAGCTGGCCGACATCCTCGACGAGATGGAGCCCGATGACGCCGCCGATATCCTGGCCGAGCTGAGCGATGCCCATGCCAGCGCGACCCTGGCCGACATGGAGTCGCCCGCCGATGTGCAGGCCCTGCTCGACTACGAGGAGGAGAGCGCCGGGAGCCTGATGACTCAGCACGTCGTCACCCTGCGCGCCACCGCCACGGTGAGCCAGGCCCTCGGCCTGCTGCGCCAGCTCCAGCTCGACGAGGAGATCGCCTACTACCTGTTCGTCACCGACGAGGCCGGCCGGCTGGTGGGTGTGGTCAGCCTGCGCCAGCTCGTCACCGCCGAGCTGGGCACGCAGATCGCCACGATCATGCGGCCGGATGTGATCAGCGTGGCGGCCGATGCCGACCAGGAGGAGGCCGCGCGCACCCTGGCCCGCTACAGCCTGCCGGTGCTGCCCACCGTCGACGCCGAGGGCCGCCTGGTGGGCGTGATCACCGCCGACGATGTGATCGATGTCATCCAGGAGGAGGCCACTGAGGACCTCTACCGGCTGGCCGGCCTCGACTCCGATGAGACGGTGGACCAGTCGGTGCTGACCACCTCGCGGCAGCGGCTCACCTGGCTGCTGGTGAACCTGCCCACCGCCGTGCTGGCGAGCTGGGTGGTCAGCATCTTCGAGGGCACCCTGGCCCGGGTGGCCGTGCTGGCCGTATTTATGCCGATCATCGCCGGCATGGGCGGCAACGCCGGTATCCAGACCCTGACTCTGATCGTGCGCAGCATCGCCCTGGGCGAGATCAGCCTGCGCGACGGCTGGCGCACCCTGGGCCGCGAGCTGGTGGTGGGCCTGATCAACGGGGTCTGCTTCGGGGTGGTGGTGGGGCTGCTGGGGCTGATCTGGCAGGGGATGCCGATCCTCGGTCTGGTGGCGGGGATCGCTATGCTGGCGAACATGATCGCGGCGGCGGCGGCCGGCACGATCGTGCCGCTGCTGCTGCGCCGCATCGGCGCCGACCCGGCCCTGGCCTCGGGCGTGATCGTCACCACCTTCACCGATGTCACCGGCTACTTCAGCTTCCTCGGCCTGGCGACGCTGCTGATCGCCTACTTTGTGCGGTGATAGCCCCACGGCTCACGCAGAATGCTGAGAAAGGCTGGGGGGGCTCGGGGAGGGACACGCCCTCCCCGAGCCCCCCTCATCATCAGGTTGTCATGCCACTACGGGCTCTTTCTGTAAGCGGAGATTAATCTTCTTTAATTGCGGTTAAGATGCGCGCCTGCTACGATAGGCATGGGCGCTGTGTCGCCCAGAGAAAGGCCTGAGGCGCCACCCTATGCTCCGCTTCCATTCGAGTATCCAGCAGCGGATCCTCCTGCTGCTCCTTGGCCTGTCGCTCCCGCCGCTGCTCCTCGTGGGCTGGCTGGGGCTGACAGGCCTCTCGCGCGCCCGCGAGACGGCGGTGGACGCGGGCATCAGCTCCCTGCAACGCCAGGCCGAGTCGACCTTGGCCCAGCGCGCGCACGAGAAGGCCCAGCTCTACGACGCCTCGCTCCGTGGGGTGCAGCAGCAGGTCGAGAGCGTCGCCGGCTACGCCGAGGGCCTGGCCGGCGACCCCACGCCCGCGCCGGGCGGCGCGCGGGTCTGGGTGGCCCCGGCGCCCAGCCCCGCGCTGCTCGCCCGCTACGCCCCGCAGGTCGCCTACACCCAGCGGATCATCTCGTTGCTCCAGGCGGTGGTGAGCCGCAACCCGCTGGTGAGCATCGGCTATGTGGCGCTGGAGCAGGGCGGCGTGATCGCCTTCGACAAGGACGAGGTGATCGACAAGCTGCTGGAGATCCAGCCCTTCGACCCGCGCCAGCGGCCGTGGTATATGCAGGCCAGCGCCGCCGGGGCCACCGTCTGGACCGACGCCTACGTGGACGCGAACACCGGTGCCCTGGCCACCACCTGCGCCACGCCGATCTACGACGCCCAGGGCGGCCTGATCGGCGTGGTCGCCTTCGACCTGCTGCTGAGCACCATCCAGCAGGATCTGCTGACCGTCGATATCGGGGAGAACGGCTACGCCTTCATGCTCAACACGGTGGGCGACGTGATCGTTCGGCCCGACCTGAGCGCCGAGAACGCCCGCTGGAACGAGCCGTTCCGCAGCGAGAACCTGCTGGACTCGCCGAGCGAGAATCTGCGCGCGCTGGCGCAGAGCATGATCGACCGCAACGTCGGCATCGAGCAGATGGACTATAACGGCCAGCCCACCTATATCGCCTACGAGCCGATCCCCTCGGCCGGCTGGAGCGTCGGCCTGGTCATTCCGGCAGACAATATCATCCAGCCCGCCCTCGACACCGGCCAGATCATCGGCGACAGCCAGGATGCGCTGCGCACCCAGCTGATCATCCTGCTGGTGCTGATCGCCGCGATCATCGCCTTTGCCAGCGTGCTGCTCTCACACTCCTTCACCCGGCCAATCCGCGCCCTCCAGCAGGGCGTGCGGGCGGTGGCCGGCGGCCAGCTCGACCAGCGGCTGCCGCGCGCCGGCCAGGACGAGATCGGCGAGCTCGTGGACGCGTTTAACGTGATGACCGGCGCGCTCCAGGAGAAGGTGGCCGAGCTAGAGGCGAATGCCAGCCAGCTGGCGACCCTCAACATCGTCTCCAACGAGCTGAAGGGAATCCTCGACCTGCCCGAGCTGCTCGGCGCCATCCCCGACACTGTCTGCGCGCGCTTCGGCTTCGACCGCACCGCCCTCTACCTGGTCGAGGGCAACCTGCTGAAGGTGGTGGGTGCCTCGTTTGGGCCAGGCAATGCGCTCCAGGCCAGCTACTTTATGGAGGTGGCCAACGCGAGCCCGCTGCGGCTTGATGGCGGCACGGTCGAGGCCGACGTGGTGCGCAGCGGCAAGGCGGTGATTGTCGATGACCCCTGGAACCACCCGCGGGTCGAGCCGCGCAAGCAGGCCGCCTCGGCCAGCCACTCCTACGTCCAGGTGCCGATCGTCGGCCGCGACGACCGCGTGATCGGCCTGCTCTCGGCCGACTACCACCTGAGCCAGCGCAGCATCCAGCCCCAGGACGCCAGCCAGCTGCTCATGTTCGCCAACATGGTCGGCCTGACCATCCAGAACGTGCAGCTCTACACCGACCTGGAGCGCCAGGTGGCCCAGCGCACCGAGGAGCTGCGCGCCGCCCTCGACCGCGCCCAGCTGGCCGACCGGCGCAAGAGCGACTTCCTGACCGGCATTTCGCACGAGCTGCGCACGCCGCTCAACGCGATCATCGGCTTCTCGACGGTGCTGATCGACGACCTGGACGGCCCGCTGACGCCCATACAGCGCGAGGACGCGCAGAGCATCAACCGCAACGGCCGCTTCCTGCTACACCTGATCAACGAGCTGCTCGACCTCTCGCGGATCGAGGCGGGGCACCTCGACCTCGACCTGGGCCGGGTCGATCTGCGCGCGGTGGTCGGCGAGGTGGTCGACACGGTGCAGGCGCTGCTGCGCGATCGCGAGGTGAGCCTGAACCACACGCTGCCCGTCGATCTGCCGCCGGTGCGCGCCGACGCGGATCGGGTGCGGCAGATCATGCTGAACCTGCTCTCCAATGCGGTGAAATTTACCGAGCGCGGCACGATCACCGTCAGCGCCACCACCCTCGACGAGCTGAGCGAGGCCGGCGAGGTGCTGCCATACGTGATCATCAGCGTGCGCGACACCGGCATCGGAATCCCTGCCGATCGGCAGCGGGATATCTTCGAGGAGTTCGTTCAGATCCATGGCAGGCAGTCGCGGCGACGTGGCACCGGGCTCGGCCTGGCGATCGTTCGTAAGCTTGTCGAGGCCCATCACGGGCGGATCTGGGTTGAGAGCGCGCTGAGTGAGGGCAGCACATTTAGCTTCACCCTGCCGATCCTGCAGGGGATAGGGAACAGCGGACAGGGGACAGGCAGCAGACAGCAATCCGCAGAGAGCGAGCCGCCGGCAGTTCCTTTGCTTCTATCCAAATAGCCACGCGTTACTGACGCCCGTCCGCTGTACCCTGTACCCTGTACCCTGTACCCTGTACCCTAACTATGAGCGAAGCGCAGCAGCAGAAGATCCTCTACATCGAGGACAACCGGGACAACCAGCGGCTTGTCCAGCGCGTGCTGGGCGCGCGCGGCTACCTTGTGCTGATCGCTGAGGATGGGCCGAGCGGCGTGTCGATGGCCCGTGAGTCGCTGCCCGACCTCGTGCTCGTCGACCTGGCCATCCCCGGCCTCGACGGCTACGAGACGACGACGCGCCTGCGCAGCCTGGCGCACCTCGACGCCGTGCCGATCATCGCCCTGACCGCCGACGGCTCGTTCACCTCGCGCGAGCGGGCGATGGTGGTCGGCTGCGACGGCTACCTGATCAAGCCGATCGACACGCGCCAGCTGCCCGTGCAGATCGCGGAGTTCATCGCCGGCCGGCGCGACACGATCTCGGCCAGCACCGACGAGGCCAGCGTGCTGCGGGCCTACAACCAGCAGCTGGTGGAGCGGCTGGAGCAGCGGGTGCGCGAGCTGAGCGCAGCCAACGCCGAGCTGCAGGAGCTCGACCAGCTGAAGAGCCAGTTTCTCTCGACGCTCTCCCACGAGCTGCGCACCCCGCTCACCTCACTGCTCGGCTACATCGAGCTCTTCGACCGCGGGATGCTTGGCAAGCTGAGCGACTCCCAGAACGACGCGATCAAGGTGATGCGCCGCAGCGGCGACACGCTGGCGCAGCAGCTCAACAACCTGCTCTACTTCCAGGAGCTGCGCACGCGCAGCTTCCACCTGCGCGCCATCCGCCCGCAGGAGTCCCTGCGCCAGATCATTGTGAACTTCCAGGAGCGCGCCGCTGAGACCAGGCTGGGCTTCGAGGCGCGTATGGGTGAGGTCGCGCCCATCCAGGCCGACCCCAGCGGCCTAGAGCAGATGATCCGCAGCCTGCTCGATAACGCGATGAAGTTCACGCCCCAGGGCGGCCGGGTGCGCCTGGCGCTCCACGACGAGCCATCGCGCCTGATCATCCGCGTCGAGGACAGCGGGATCGGCATCGCCCCGGAGCACCAGGAGAAGATCTTCCTGCCCTTCTACCAGGTCGACAGCTCGCTGGCCCGCAGCCAGCCCGGCAGCGGCCTGGGCCTCGCCATCGTGCGGCACGTGGTACACGCCCACGGCGGCCAGGTCACGGTGCGCAGCGCCCCCGGCAAGGGCAGCATGTTCACCGTCGTCCTGCCACGATCCTCTTCGAGGTAGTGTTGAATGCTGAATGTTGAAAGTTGAATGATCGGAATTCAACATTCAACATTTAACATTCAACATTATTTATATATCCTCTGGTACGCCGCGTAGAACCCGTAGACCGATTTGATATAGCCCTTCGTCTCGGGGAAGTCCACGCCCTCGGTGAAGAGGTCGGGGTCGGCCACGCTGCTGCCGCCGGCCCAGCGCATGGCGTTGCCGAGGCCGCCGTTGTAGGCGGACAGGGCGGCCTGCACGCTGCCCTCCATGTCGCCGATCCGCGTGGCCAGATAGTAGGCCCCGAAGCGCACGCTCACCGCCGGGCGGTACAGGTCGTCTAGGCTGAAGTCGATCACGCCCAGGTTCTGGGCGATGCCCTGGCCGGTCTCGGGCATGACCTGGCCCAGGCCGCGCGCGCCGACCCACGAGGTCGCCCCGGGGTCGAACAGGCTCTCCTGGCGCAGCAGGGCGTAGAGCAGGCGCGGGTCGAGATCGCGCTCGGCCGACTGCTGGGCCACGAGGCCGGGGTAGGGCGTCGGGAAGAGCAGCCGTTCGAGGGCCGGGGGCGGTGCGCTATCGGCGGGGGCCAGGCGGTACAGGCGGGCGGCCACCCGCAGGGCCGCGTAGGGCACGCCCTGGCTGTGGGCCAGGCGGGCCAGCTCAGCCAGGCGGGGCGGGTCGTCGCCCCAGCGCGCGGCGGCGGCCATCCACTCGTTGCGCGCCTCGGCGCTCAGCCCGACCTCGGCCAGCAGGGCGGCCCGGCGCACAAAGCCGTCGCCCTCGACGCCGAGGTCGGCTGGGGCGGGGGCGGCCTCCTGGCCGGGCCAGGCGCGCACCCAGGCCCGCAGGGCGTCCCAGTCGGCGTCGGTAAGCGGCGCGTCGAGGGGGGTGTCGCCCTGGGCGACGTCGCCGAGCTCCTCGGCGGCGCGGGCGCCGTAGTAGCTGGTCGGGTCGGCTTCCAGCGCCACGCGGAAGAGGTCGGCGGCGGCGGGCTCGTCGCCTATGGCGCTGGCCGCGCGCCCGGCCCAGAAGGCGGCCTGGGCCTGGGCCTCGCCCGCGCGCGTGTCGGCGAGGATCTGCCATGCGTCGCGGGCCTCGGCGTAGCGGGCGGCGGCAAACAGCTCCAGGCCGGCGCTGTGCAGCGCCTCGGCGGCCTGGTCGCTCTGCGGGTAGCGCTTCCCCAGGTCGAGGCGGATGGCCATGGCGCCGGCGGCGTCGCCCAGGCGCTCGCGCAGCTGGGCCGCGCGGTCGAGGGCCTCGGGGGCGCGCGGGTCGTCGGGGTAGGCGGCGGCGTACTCCTGGTAGGCCTGGCTGGCCCGCTCGGCATCGCCGCTCTGGCCGAGGGTCTGGATCCAGTCGAGCTGGGCCTGCCTGCCGGCCTCGCCGTTCGGGCTGAGCGCGCCGGCGTCGGCCAGGGCGGCCAGGGCGGCGGGGAAGTCGCCCTGGCCGCGCAGGGCCAGCCCGCGTAGGCGGCGCAGCTCCACGCCGGACTCCAGGTCGGTCGCCTGGGCGATGGCGAGGTCGAGCTGCGCGATCGCGTCACCCCAGCGCCCGGCGCTGAAGTAGACCCCGCCGGCGGTCGCCGGGTCAATCGACGGGTCGCCGTAGGCGAGCAGCTCGGAGACAGCCCCGGCAGACTTCGGCTCGCCGGGGGCGTCGGCGACGACCTGGCGCAGCCAGGCCAGCGCGCGCTCGATCTGGCCGCGCTGCTGGGCCATGCTCGCCGCCTCCGTAAGGATGCGCGCCCGGTAGGCCGGATCGTTAGCCAGGGCGATCAGCTCGTCGTACAGGCCCAGCAGCGTATCATCGGCGACGCCCAGCGAGAGGTGCAGGCTGATCGCCCGCTCGAAGCTGCCGGCCCGCGCGCCGCGATCAATGTCGGCGCGGGCGGCGTGCTCGTAGGCGGCGGCGGCCTCGGCACTCTGGCTGACGGCGTCGAGCTGGGCGGCCTGGCGCATAGCCGCGTAGGGCTCCAGCGGCGTGCCCAGGTCGCGGTACTGCTGGTAGGCGGCGGCGGCGGCGGCGTGGTCGCCGGCCTCCTCGGCGCAGCGGGCCAGCCAGAAGATCGCCGGCGCGCGCAGGGCGTCGTCGGTAGGCTCGGCGACAAAGGGGCGCAGCAGCTCGGCGGCCGAGGCCCAGCGCCCGCGGCGGGCGAAGCTCTCGGCCAGGAAGAAGCGGGCCTGGCGGGACTCGGACGAATCGGGGTAGCGCTGGAGCAGGTCGCTCAGGTCGGCGCCGGCGGCGGCGTCCTCACCGATCGCGCGCGCGGCCATAGCCCGGCTGAAGAGCACCGGTGCGGGCAGAGCCGCCGTTGGCTCAGGGGCGGGTATGGGCTGGGTTGGGGCCGTGCCCACGGCCGTAGGTGCGGCGGGGGCGGCGGCATCGGGGGAGGGCGCGTCGATCACCTCGCAGCCCGCCAGGGCCAGGAGCATGATCAGAAGCGCCCGGACAGATCGGTTGCGCATGCGGGCATCTTACCATAGAGCACTGAGTGAAACGCTTGAGCCACTGAGGCACTGAGGCTGGTGGCTCGCTTCACCCGCGCCTTCCTAACATCGGCTCAATTGCTATAGGCTGTGGCCGGCGTTTGGAACACGAAGGACACGAAAGGGCGCGAAATCCGTGTCCCTCGCGTCATTTCACGTCCTTCGTGCTCCCGGCCCGGTCCTCGCGCCAGCGGAAGACGAACTGCTTGTCGCCGGCGCGGTCGTGCTTAAAGCGCCAGAGCCGGGTCGGCCGGCCGCGGCCCTCGCGCATCTGGGTCGTCTCCTCCAGCAGGCCGGCCTCCTTGATCTTGCGGTAGAAGTTGCCCTTGTCGAGCTTCTCGCCGAGGATCTGCTCGTAGATATGCTTCAGCTCCAGGATCGAGAAGAGCTCGGGCAGTAGCTGGAAGGCCAGGGTGGTGTACTCTAGCTTTGAGCGCAGCCGCGAGACGGCGAAGGCCAGGATCTGCTCGTGGTCGAAGGCCAGGTCCCTGGGGAGCGCGCTCACCGGGAACCAGCGCACATCGTGGCTCTCGTCGCTCACCCGCAGGTGCTGGGCGTCGAAGCGCACCAGGGCGATGTAGGCCACGCTGATCACGCGCGTGCGCGGGTCGCGCCCGACATCGCCGAAGGTGAAGAGCTGCTCGATGTAGAGGTCTCGGACGCCCGTCTCCTCCTCAAGCTCGCGGCGGGCCGCCTGCTCCAGCGACTCGTCCATGTTGATGAAGCCGCCCGGGATAGCCCAGTGGCCCTCGTAGGGCCAGCGCTTGCGCTGCACCATCAGGACGTGGAGCTCGCGCTCGATCAGGGTGAAGATGACGACGTCTACCGTCACCGATGGGCGGTCGTAGCGCGCGGCGTCGTAGGTGGTGGCGGTCTCCTCGTGCTCCTCCATCGTGGTGCTCCTGTAATAGTGTTTAATATACACTATTTTAGAGGTTTCCCACATTCTTGTCAAGGGCTGGCCTCCCTGATCGCCTCGCCAATCACTGTCGGCAGCGCCAGCGTTTGTAACGCCTCGTATGTTGTGTCAAAGCTAACGCGAATCAGGCGTGCGCAGATCGTGTCGGCGACGCCACGGCGGATACGCTCGAACTGCGCCGGGCCGAGCTGCACGCTCGCGACCTGGATCGCCTGATATCGTGCGGCGGTGTCGTCCGGGTCGGCGCGGAGGGCGAAGCGCTGGCGGACAGCGTCAGCCGCACCGAGCAGCCGCGCCGCTCGCTCGAGCTGGCCGCTGGCCGCGGCCACCGCCGCGAGCCCGCCGAGGCTATAGCCAATCACTTCGATCAGCATGATCTCGTAGGATGTCTGGAGCGCAGCGCGAAACCAGCCCTCTGCGGCGATGCTATCGCCCGCGAGGAGATCAAGCTGCCCGAGGAGACACTCGACCCGCGCAGTGCCAAACGGCATGCCCAGTTTGCGAAACTCGGCAAGGCTGGCTTCATAACAGGCCCGCGCCTCATCTGGCTGGCCCGAGCGGGCAGCGATCATGCCTCTGATGTAGCGCGCCTCGGCGGCCGAGTCGGGGATGTTGTGCTCTGTCGTCAGCGCGAGCGCCTGGTTGCACAGATCCAGCGCAAGCTCCATGTGGCCCTGGATCAGCCGGGCCTCGGCGAGGCTGGGCAGCGCGCGGGCTAGCGGCACGATGCGGCCAAGCTCGCGGCTAAGCTGGGCTGCCTGCTCAAAGTACTCCACAACTCCATTCACGTCGCCGGCCTCCTGCAGCAGCATGCCCATCTGGTGGTACAAGGTGAGCTGGAGGCCAGGGTCGCCATCGCCAACCAGCGCCATGCCCTCGTCGAGCAGCGCCCGCACGTGGGCATAGTTGCCGGGGTAACGGCTCATCATCGCCAGCATGGTCAGCGCCCGCCCCGTCCCATTCACATCACCCAGCTCCTTGCCAATCCGGCGCATGGTCTGGAAGAGCGCTGTTGCGCGACGGGCGTTGTCGATGCTGCTGTGCTGCGAGAGCGAGAAGCCGACGGTGTAGAGCGCACGCAGCATCAGCTCTGGGCTCAGCGCGCTCGCCCCTGCCTCAAGCAGCGGCGCGATGCGGTAGCCGTTGCGCCACAGGCTGCGTGTCACCCAGTAGGTGTGCAGCGCGGTGGTGATTCGCGCAGCAAGCTGCCCGTTGTCGAAGCTGATCGAGCGCTCAATAGCGGCGCGGAAGTTCTCGAGGTCGGCGTCGATCTGCGAGAGCCACAGGCTATCATGCGGGCCTCGCAGCTCATGCTCGGCGCGCTCGGCCAGCGCGGTATAGGCCAGGGCGTGCTGTCGCCGGGCGGTGTCTTCGTGCCCGCTCGCCGCCAGCCGGTCGAGGGCGAACTGCCGCAACGTCTCTAGCAGCCGGTAGCGCATGGCCCCATTGGGCGCGGCCTCGCGCTGGATGAGGTGGTGATCGGCGAGCGTCTGGATCACCTCGGCCTGTTCGCCGGCGACGAGCGCCCCCTCAGCCAGCGCGAAGCTCCTGGCGAACACGCCAAGCCGGGCGAACGCCAGCTGCTCCCGCGGCGCGAGCATCGCGTAGCTCCAGCTGATCGCCTTATCGAGCGTCTGATGACGCTCAGGCATATCCAGCGGGCCTTCGAACAGCAGGGGTGGCTGCTGCCTGATCTGGGCCAGGAGCGCCGCTGGTGTGATCGTATCGCAGCGGGCGGCGGCCAGCTCGATCGCCAGGGGCAGCCCATCGATCTGGGCGCAGATCGCCGAGACCGCCCGAGCGGTCTCGGCGTCCAGGGTAAAGCTGGCGGCAACCGCCGTGGCCCGCTCAAGAAACATCGCCGTCGCCGGGGCGGATCGGACGACCGCCGGGTCGCCGTAGCCGGTGGGGGCCGGCAGCTCAAGCGGTGCGAGCAGAAAGCGCCGCTCGGCCCGCACTCGGAGCGGCGCCCGGCTAGTTGTGAGGATGCGCAGCTGGGGGCAATTGTTCAGCAGCGCGGCGAGCGGGCGAGCCAGATCCGGCAGATGCTCGCAATTATCCAGCAGCAGCAGCACATGCCAATTGCGCAGCTCGCCGGCCAGCGCCTCAGCCACAGACACCTCCGCCGCCACATGGATGCCGAACGCTCGGGCGATCTCAGACAGCGCCATACGCTCGTCACGCTGCGGGGCGAGGTCGACAAAGCAGACTCCATCGGCGAAGACGGGCCGCAGCGCAGCGGCGGCGCTGATCGCCAGGGAGGTCTTGCCGACACCGGGCGGGCCAAGCACGCTGACCAGCCGGGCATCAGGGGCAGCCAGCCGCTGACAGAGATCAGCGAGTGCTGCCTCGCGCCCGATCAGCGGGGCCGGCAGGGAGGGCAGGTGCCCGGGGTAGCGATCCTGGGCTGGCGGGGGCGGTAGCTCGTCGAAGGCAAGCGCGAGCAGCGCAGCGTGCTGGTCTGGCGGGGCGTCGAGCGTGCGAATGAGTCGCTCGGCCATCTGACGGGTCGGGTGACGCGTGCCGGACTCAAGCTTGCGCAGCAGCGAGGGCGAGCACCCGACGCGGTCTGCGAGTGTTGGCTGGGTCAGATCGAGGGTCGTACGGCGCAGCTTGATCCAACGCCCAAATGAGGTGTGTTCGGCCATGGGTGCTCCGGAGCGGTGTCACTTTTGTGTCACTTTTGCGGGCAGTCAGGGGTTCTGTGGGATGAAGGTGGCGTGCTATACTCCGTGCGACCCCCACCCTAAGACAAGATTTCAGATGCTCGATTGCAGATTGCTGGCTTAGTGCATCAGTATGTGCTGCCACATGCAAGGCTGTAACGCATTCTGAAACCGTGGCCTGAGCGTGTGATACAGCCTCATTCCAAGCGCTCATGCTTGCCTCGGGCGAGGTGCAGGCACGCCTGCACCTCGCATAGGCGTGCCGAGTCGCCGCTGGCTTCACATGCGATATCACTGGGGGGATGGTGGGAGTCGATGGTGTGGTTTCATTATAGCAAATAGGGGGGGGGATGGGGGGATGGATGAGCAAATATACATACGGTGCCGCAGAGAGCGGCGGGCGGCGCATCGCGCCCGGATCGCGCTGGCCGGGATCATCGTCCTGCTCCTGGTGCTCACGGGCCTGCCGTCGGCCATGGCCGAGAGCGAGCCGAACGACACGCCCGCCCAGGCGCTGTCGATTGGGGTGGGCTACACCAATGCTGTGGTCGGGGCCAGCATTAGCGCGATCACAGACCTGGACTACTACACGTTCAGCGCCCAGGCCGGGCAGACCTTTGTGATCGAGACCTTCAACGTGGCCGGCACCGGCGGCACCAAGCTCACCCTCTACAATGACTCAGGCACCGTGCTGGCGAACAGCCAGGCCGGCACCGGCACCGCAAACCGGCGCATCATCTTCACCTTCGCCGTCAGCGGCACCTACTTCATCCAGGTGGCGTCCGCCAGCTACAGCAACTGGACGGGCAGCTACTCGCTGCGCGTGCTGCCCAAGTACGACCAGGCCGGCGCGGCCTGGGACGCGGCCAAGGACCTGGAGCCGAACGATGTCCCCGAGCTGGCCAACGCGCTCTCGGTCGGCCTGAGCAACGCCGTCAGCCACCAGATCGTGGACAACGCCGGCCTGATCAGCGGCGACGGCGACCAGGACTACTACCGCTTTAGCGCCAAGGCCGGGCAGACCTTTGTGATCGAGACCTTCAACGTCACTGGCACCGGCGGCACCAGCCTGATCCTGTCCAACGATAGCGGGACGACCCTCGCGACCGGCCAGATGGGCACGGGGAACGTCAACCGGCGCATCGTCTTCAGCATCACTGCGGACGGCACCTACTTTCTCAAGGTGGCCCGCGCCAACTACACCAGCTGGACGGGCACCTACACGCTGCGCGTGCTGCCCAAGTACGACCAGGCCGGCGCGGCCTGGGACGCGGCCAAGGACCTGGAGCCGAACGATGTCCCCGAGCTGGCCAACGTGCTCTCGGTCGGCCTGAGCAACGCCGTCAGCCACCAGATCGTGGACAACGCCGGCCTGATCAGCGGCGACGGCGACCAGGACTACTACCGCTTCAGCGCCAAGGCCGGGCAGACCTTTGTGATCGAGACCTTCAACGTCACTGGCACCGGCGGCACCAGCCTGATCCTGTCCAACGATAGCGGGACGACCCTCGCGACCGGCCAGATGGGCACGGGGAACGTCAACCGGCGCATCGTCTTCAGCATCACTGCGGACGGCACCTACTTTCTCAAGGTGGCCCGCGCCGACTACACCAGCTGGAAGGGCACCTACACGCTGCGCGTGCTGCCCAAGTACGACCAGGCCGGCGCGGCCTGGGACGCGGCCAAGGACTACGAGCCGAACGATGTCCCCGAGCTGGCCAACGCCATCAGCATCGGCGCCAGCAATGCCATCAGCCGCCAGATCACCGCGAAGGGCAGCCTGGTGGGCGGCGATGACGACCAGGACTACTACCGCTTCAGCGCCCAGGCCGGCCAGAGCCTGGTGATCGAGACATTCAACGTGGCCGGCACCGGCGGCACCGGCATCACCCTGCTGAACGATGCGGGGACGGTGCTGGCGACTGGCAAGACGGGCAGCGGGGCGGTCAATCGGACGATTGCCTTCACCTTCACCTCTAGCGGGACATACTTTCTCAAGGTGGCCCACGCCGACTACACCAGCTGGACGGGCACCTACACGCTGCGCGTCTGCGACGGGAGCTGCACGCTGCGCGTCCACGTGCCGTACATTCGGCGCTGACACCTCTCTGGTGCGGGCGGGGAGGCGTCGCCTCCCCTGCCCTGCAGCCTAGCGTTATTCTGTGGCTCTTTACCCTGAGGTACTCCCATGCGACTGCGATTACTCGCCGTGCTCGCCGTGCTCGCCCAGATCCTGATCGGCTTCTCGGCCGCCGCGCCGGCGGCGGCCAACAGCTCGCTCGCGACCACCTTCTTCAGCGATGGCTTTGAGACCGGTGCCTTCGGCTCTAGCTGGACTCCCAGCGTTACTTACAACGGCGTGGCCGAGGTCAATGGTAACTACCCGCATGGCGGTGGCAAGAGCGCGTTCCTGGGGCAGAAGGTGGCCGGAAACGCCAGCGCCTCGCTCGTACTGGCGCTGGATCTGAGCGGGCAGAGCGATGTGTTCCTGGACTTCTGGGCGCGGGGAACCAACAATGGTACTCGCACCGTGTCGATCAGCGACAATGGTGGAACTAACTGGAAGCAGATCTTGGATCTGAGCGCTGCCTCGCAGAGCTTTAGCCATCAGGTGATCGATATCGCCAGCGTGGCGACGGCCAACGGCCTAACGCTGAACAGCCAGTTCCGTATCAGCTTTGATTACAGCGCTATCTATTTCAACCAGGCCGGTGATGGTTTTGTGATTGACGATGTGCGGGTGACCCAGCATGCGCAGGAGATCGCTAGCTTTCCCTACGCACAAGACTCATTTGAGACGGGGTTTCATCAGGGCTTCTACCCACAGAGCACAAATAACGGCGTTGCCGAGATTAGCACGAACTACCCGCATACTGGTGCGAGTAGCATCTTTCTTGGGCAGAAGATCGTGGGGTCTGCCAGCGCCTCGCTCGTCCTGGCTGTAGATCTGACAGGCCAGACCGATGTATTTCTAGACTTCTGGGCCCGGGGAACCAACAATGGTACGCGCACGGTGTCGATCAGCGATGATGGCGGGACGACATGGAACCAGATCTTGGATCTGAGCGCCGCCTCACAGAGTTTTAGTCACCAGGTAATCGATATTGCCAGCGTGGCGACGGTCAATGGCCTGACATTGAACAGCCAGTTCCGTATCAGCTTTGATTATAGCGCTATCTACTTCAACAAGGCCGGCGATGGTTTTGTGATTGACGATGTGCGGCTCACCCAGCGTGCGCAGGAGGTTGCCACCTTTCCCTACGCACAAGACTCGTTTGAGACGGGGTTTCATCAGGGCTTCTACCCACAGAGCACAAACAACGGCGTCGCCGAGATCAGCACGAACTACCCGCATACCGGTGCAAGTAGCATCTTTCTCGGGCAGAAGATCGCGGGCTCTGCGGGTGCCTCCCTGGTCATCGTGCTCGACTTAACTGGACAGACTGATGTGCTGCTCGACTTCTGGGCGCGGGGCACGAACAATGGCATTCGCACGGTGTCGATCAGCGATAGTGGGGGAAGCACTTGGAAGCAGGCCCTCGATATAAGCTCCATCTCGCAGAACTTCAACCACTATGTGCTCAACATATCCGATCTGGCCGTAGCTAATGGGCTGGCGCTGAACAGTCAGTTTCGTATCAGCTTTGATTACGGTGCTGTCTATTTCAACAAGGCCGGCGACGGCCTCGTGATCGACGACCTCAAGCTGGTGCACACCAGCCTTT
>NZ_JAIEWN010000001.1:29971-49284 GCF_019599295.1 Oscillochloris sp. ZM17-4
GAGGATGCGCGCGTGAAGATCGAGGATGCGCGCGTGAAGATCGAGGATGCACCCTTAGCGCAGCCCGCGCGCGCGCAGGTGGGCGTCGAGCCAGGCGGCGTCCTCGGGGCTGAGATCGGGGGCTGGCGGGGCGAAGCCGTAGTCGATCTGGAGGTCGTAGCGGGCGCTGGCGTAGATCTGGCGCAGCGCGACGCCCAGGTCGAGCGGTATATCGGGATCAGGCGGGGACAGCGGCACCGGGACCGGGGCGATAGGCTCGCGGAGCGCCAGCGGCCAGATCTCCACATACGGACGGTTGTAGGCACGACTGAGCAGGACAAAGTAGGGATTCGCTGGGAGCGGCTGGCTCAGGCGCGGGCGCTGCCCGCCGCGCAGCAGGTCGATCTCAAGCAGGTGCGCCTCGCTGCGGAACAGCTCCTGGCGCTTCCGCTCGTAGGCGTCCGCGCCCTCGGGTCCGGGGCGCTTGTTGGCTGGCGAGAGCAGCTCGATAGCCGTGACAAGTGTCTCATCGTCGATCACGCGGATCTCAACCCGTGCGAGCCGGATCGGGATTTCCATGATCGCCGTCATCGTCAGCGGCGCGGGCGCAATCGCCAGCGCGCGCGGCTCGTCCCCTGGCTCGCCACGATCAATAATGCCGACATCTGGTACAATCACCCGCCGATTCGGCACGATCTCCAGGCTCTCCAGAGATATGTAGGGCGTGATAACCGCTTTGTAGCGAGGGCTGAACTGCCGCTGGATCTGCTCACGCATGGCGTAGATCAAGCTGTTGTGAACATCAGGCCACAGGCTCGGGCGCTCAAGGTACGGATCCATTCCGGGGAACGGCAGTTCCATCGCAAACCTCCTCGCGAATCAGCGGCAGCCGCATGATACCACGGCGATACGTGGCGAGTGATCTGCCCCCACCCCCAACCCCCAACCCCTAGTTCAGCGGCACCACCCGGGCGAGCAGCTCCTTGGCGAAGGTGCGGATCTGGGCGATGTCGCCGGCGGCCGGGTTCTGGCGGGCGTAGCGCTCCAGGTCCTCCATCGCGGCGTAGATCTGGCCGGCGCGGAAGCGCAGCAGCCCGCGGTCGCGCAGCTCGCCAGGGTCGCCGCTGTCGAGCAGGAGCAGCCGCTCGACGCTGGACAGGGCGCGGGCCACATCATCCTGGGCCAGGTAGGTCTGCTTGAGGTTGCGCAGGATGCGCGAGAGGATAGCCCCACGCGAGGGCGGGGCCATCAGCCAGCGCACCAGGTCGGGCGGCACCTCGCGGTAGAACATGCCGATCTGGCGCTCGCAGTCGGCCTGGCTCCACAGCGACCCGCTGCTGAACGGGTCGATGAACAGATCGTGCGGCTGGGCGCGGTAGCGCACAATAAAGTGGCCGGGGAGGGCCACGCCGCTGAGCGGCAGGCCGAGCCGCCAGCCGACCTCCATATACACGAGCGCGAGCATGATCGGCAGGCCGCTGCGCCGCAGCAGCACCTGGTCGAGGTGGCTGTTGGAGGGGTCGGGCCGCTCGTAGCTGCTGGGGTTGCCGTGGAAGCCCTGCTGGCCGAAGAGGTAGCGGTTCAGGGCCGAGATGTGGCCGCGGGGCTCGCCGATCTGCCCGACGCTCCCGCGCAGATCGTCGGCGAAGCCGTCGAGCACCGCGAGCAGGAAGCGCGGGTCGACATCGCCGCGATCCTCCCAGGAGATCATCAGGGCCGCCTCCGCCAGGGGCACCCGCTGGTCGGGCTGGCTGATCATGCTGTGGAAGAGCCGGCGGGCCTGGTGGGGCATAGGCTTTGCAGGGGACAGGGGACAGGGGACAGGGGACAGCCAGAACCTGTCCCCTGTCCCCTGTCCCCTAGGTTAGGGCGAATGAGGCCGCGCCGAGTAGCGCCGCCTTCGGGTTGAGGATCACGTGGACCGGCACGGCGCCGAGCAGGTCGCGGAAGCGGCCCTTCTCGCGGAAGGCGGACAGGAAGCGCGGGTGGCGCAGCTGGTCGAGGATGCGCGGCGGGATGCCGCCGCCGATGTAGACCCCGCCGGTGGCGAGCACCTTGAGGGCCAGGTTGCCGGCCTCGGCGCCGAGGATGCCGACGAAGGCCTCGACGGTGGCCGCGCAGATCGGGCAGGGCGCGGCCGGGTCAAGGGCGAAGCGCACGATCACCGGCGTCGGGTCGGCCACATCGGCGAGGGCCGCCACAACCTCCGGCGTCTCGCGCTCGAAGACGCGGTCGCGGAAGTAGCCGTAGATATTGGGCAGCCCCAGGCCCGAGCAGACCCGCTCGTAGCTGACGTGGCCGAGCTTCGCCTGGAGGTAGCGCAGCAGCTCCAGCTCATCGGACGTGTTCGGCGCGAAGCTGGCGTGGCCGCCCTCGGATGGGTGGGCCTTGTGGCGCGCGCCGTCCCAGGTGAGGAAGGCCTCGCCGAGCCCGGTGCCGGGGGCGATCACGCCGATCGCGCCGCCCGCCTGCGCCGCGCCCTCGTTCAGGGTGGCGATATCGGCCGGCTCCAGGATGCGCACGGCGTGGGCGATCGACTCCAGGTCGTTGAGCAGATGCACCGCCCCGAAGCCCAGGCGCTCGCGGATGGCCGCCGCGTCGATCGTCCAGGGCAGGTTCGTCACCGAGGCCCGCCCCGCCACCACTGGCCCGGCGACGCCGAAGCAGGCCGCCTCGACGGCGGCCGGGTTGGCGGCCAGAAACTCGCGGATGATCGTCTCCAGGCTGCCGTAGCCCGCGCTGGGGAAGGTCGCCTCGGCCAGGGGCGTGTGGGCCCCCGCGCCCCAGGAGAAGAGGGCCAGGATCGTCTTTGTGCCGCCGATATCGCCTGCGAGGATCATAATTGCAGATTTCAGATTGTAGATTGCAGATTGAGCGCTGTGGAGCATGCTTCGCGTGCGTTCAATCTGCACTCAGCCAGTGTGAGCCAACCGCTGTCCCCTGTCCCCTGTCCCCTACTTCGCCAGCGCCTGCTGGAGCTCGGCGATCGTCTCGGCCCGGCTGCGCCCGGGGGCGTAGACGGCCGACCCGGTCACCGCCGAGGTGGCCCCGGCGTCGCGGACGGCGGCGATCAGGCTCTTGTTGACCCCGCCGTCCACCTGGAGCACCACATCGCTCAGGCCGCGCTCGTCGATCATGCGCCGCGCCCGCGCGAGCTTGTCGAGGCTCGCCGGGATGAACTTCTGCCCGCCGAAGCCCGGGTTGACGCTCATGATCAGCAGCAGGCTCAGGTCGGGGAGCACCTCCTCGACGGCAGACAGGGGCGTGGCCGGGTTGAGCGCCACGCCTGGCCGCTTGCCCAGGCTGCGGATGTGCTGCACCGTGCGGTGCAGGTGGGTGCAGGCCTCGGCGTGTACCGTGATGTAGTCGCAGCCGGCGGCGGCGAAGTCCTCGACGTAGTTGTCGGGGTCGGCGATCATCAGGTGGGCGTCGACGATCGCCTCATAGCGCGCAGCGATCGGCGAAAGCGAGCGCACCAGCATCGGCCCGAAGCTCATGTTCGGCACGAAGCGGCCGTCCATCACATCCAGGTGCAGCCAGCGGATCCCCGCCTCGAAGGCGTCCGTCACCTCTTCACCGAGGCGGGCGAAATCGGCGGTGAGAATTGATGGGGCAATGTGAAACATAGGTAATGTTGAATGATCAATGTTGAATGTTGAATGTCCGATCCAGGTTGCCCGGCATTCAACATTCAACATTCAACATTAATCATTTCTGTATGTGGCGGATTCCATCGGCTCCGGCGACGATCAGGTCGGTGGCCATGCCCAGGAAGAGCCCGTGCTCAACGACGCCGGCCCGCACCGAGAGCTGCACGGCCAGGGTCTCCAGGTCATTGATCGGGCCAAAGTGACAGTCGAGCAGATAGTTGCCCTGGTCGGTGATCAGCGGCGCGCCATCAGCCTGGCGGCGCAGCCGCACCTCGGCCCCGAGGGTGGTGATCCAGCGGGCCTGGGCGCTCCAGCCGAACGGCACCACCTCGACCGGCACGAAGAAGCGCGTGCCGAGCTGCGGCGAGAGCTTGGCCTCGTCCACAATGATAACCTCGCGCAGGCTCGACTGGGCGACGATCTTCTCGCGCAGCAGGGCCGCGCCGCCGCCCTTGATCAGGTTGAGCTGCGGGTCTACCTCATCAGCCCCGTCGATCGTCAGGTCGATCTGCGCCGGATCTTCCAGGGTTGTCAGGGGGATGCCGAGACGCCGCGCCTCCTCCTCGACCCGCAGGGCGCAGGGCACGCCGACGATATCGTGCAGGTCGCCGCTCGCCAGCAGGGCGCCGATGCGCCTGATAGCGTGGATAGCCGTGCTGCCCACGCCGAGCCCAACGACCATCCCTGGCCGCACCAGGTCGACCGCCTGCTCGGCGGCCAGCCGCTTGAGCTCATCGCGCTGTGCTGTGTCGCTCACCGCAAGCTCCTATGTAGTGATCCGTGTCGTGCCCTGAATTGTACACCAGATTGCGCCCGTATGAATCAAGGTCAGGGCTATCGCTCTAAACCTCCGCGCCATAGTGCAAAGATGTGTGCCCATCAGGCACATGGTGCACTGATGGTGCTGCGGCGCGGCTACGCCGCGCCGCAGCACCATCAGTTTTTTGTGGGAGAGCGAAGCTCTCCCACACCCTCACCGTGCGCAGTGTTGTTGCTGGCAACACATAGTGCAAAGATGTGCCAGCGAAGCTGGCACATCTTTGCACTACAATCCCTCGCCCTACCCGCCAGGTGGCGCGGGCAGGCCCGGCGGTGCCGGGAAGGGCAGCGGGTTGCCCGTCGGGGCGGCATCGGTGGGCGCGGGCTGCGGCTGACCGTCGCCGGGCTGCGGCTGCGGCGCGGGCGCGCCCGGCTCTGGGTCGGGCGCGCGCACCCCCAGCACCACCGTGGTGCCCGGCATGATCCAGTCGCCGGCGGCGGGCAGGCTGCTCACGATCGTGTAGGGCGCGAAGGTGTCGTAGTCGCCCGGGATGCGGTCGCGGGTCTGGTAGTCCACATAGATCTGGTCGGGGCTGACGCCCAGGGTGGACAGGAGCTCCTTGGCCTGGTTCTCGCCGAGACGCTTGAGATCCGGCATAAGGATTGCGCCGAACACTGGCGGCACCGGGATGGGCGGCTCGAACATGGCCGGCTCACAGGGCTGCAGTGCGTCCACGAGCTGGCTGCCGCTGGTTACGCCACCGCCGTCGGGCGGCGGGCTGCCATCGGGCGCGAGGCTGGGGTCGGCCGCGCCGCCGTTCCAGACATAGCGCACCTTCTCGTCGGGGTCAGGCGGCGGCGTCTTCCAGATATAGATCTCCTTGGCCAGGCCGTCGGGGTAGGTCTGCCCCTCCACCGGGCGGCAGTACTGGCCCTGGCCGAGCAGTCCCAGGCTGGCAGCGTCGCCCTCGGGGCTCGCGCCGTCGGCGGCGGGCGGTGGGATGGCCGCGCTGATCTGGAGCGTGCCGTCGCTGGCCCACTCCTCGGGCGTGGGGATGCGGACGACCCGCACCTTCTCGAAGGCATCGCAGGGTACCTTCAGCGCCAGCAGCCTCTGGTCGAGCTCGGGGCCGGGCGGCAGCGTGTTGGTCGGCGTGATCATCGCGGTGAGCATCGGCCTGGTGAACAGCTCCTCGCTATAGCCGCCGAAGGGGCCGGGCAGCGGGCAGATCGGCTTGCGCATCACCGAACCGTCGGCGGGCAGGGTGAACTCGGTCGGGATCTGCTGGCCGCCGAAGGGCTGCGAGAAGAGCTCGCGGTAGCGCGGCTTCTCCCTGATCCAGACGAAGATCTCCTCCATCACATTGCGCCAGATGATGCCGCCGCCGGTCAGGCTCTCGACCTTCTCGGTGGGCTCGTTATTGTTGTTGCCCGTCCAGACGCCCACCGTCACGAAGGGCGTGAACCCGGCGGCCCAGGCGTCGCGCCAGTCGTTGGAGGTGCCGGTCTTCACGGCGGCGGGCAGGCTCAGCTTGAGCTGGCTGTTCAGCCCCCACACCGGCGCGCGCGCCCGGTCGTCGCTCATCATATCGGTGATGATCGCCACCAGGTCGGGCTCGACCACCTGGTCGCCCGCCGTGGGCCGGAATCGCTCCAGGACGTGCCCGGTGCCATCGCTGATCTCCAGGATCGACACAGGCGGGTGGTAGTGACCGCCGCTGGCCAGCGTGTTGTAGGACGTGGTCAGCTCCAGGGGCGTGACCTCGCCGCCGCCGAGGGTCAGCGAGAGGCCGTAGAAGCCCTCGCCGCGCTTGAGGCCGGTCTTCACGCCGACCCGGTCGAGCAGGTCGAGGTCGTTTTTGATCCCGCCCATCTTCAACGCCTTGACGGCGGGCATGTTCAGCGAGTTGGCCAGGGCGGTGCGCATACGCACTGGCCCGTTGAATCGCGCGTTATAGTTGAGCGGCGCGTACCACTGGCCCCCGCTGAGCGGAAACTCGGTGGGCACATCCCAGATCACCGTGTCGGGGGTGATGCCCTGCTCCATCGCCGAGAGGTAGGTGAAGGGCTTGAGGGCCGAGCCCGGCTGGCGCTCTCGGGTGGTCACGTTCACCTGGCCGTCGAGCACATTGCCGGACTCGCCCTTCGTCGAGGTGGCCTCGATGGCGTTATAGTCGATGCTGCCGACCATGGCCAGGATCTGGCCGGTGTTGGGCTGCATCACCACCACGGCGGCGTTGTGGATGTTGCGCGATGTGAGCTCGCCGATACGCTCGGCCGCCTTCTGCTGCACCATCTGCTGCAGGTCGAGGTCGAGCGTGGTGGTGATGCGCAGGCCGCCGCCGGTGAGCGCAGCCTGGCCGTAGCGCTCCTGGATGAGGTCGCGCACATAGAAGACGAAGTGCGGCGCGTTGAGCGGCACCTCCTGGGGGGCGAAGCGCAGGGGCTGGGCGACGGCGGCGCGGGCCTCGTCGGCGCTCACATAGCCGTCCTCCACCATGCGCCGCAGCACGGCCACCTGGCGCCAGCGCGGCGCGCTGAGGTTTGCCGGCAGCTCGTAGGTATCCTGCTCCCAGCCCTCGCCGAGGCGCACGCCGGGGAGGAAGCCGCCCTGGGCGTCGCGCTCAAGGTAGTTGATCGGGTTGTAGACGCTGGGCAGCTGGGGCAGGCCGGCCAGGAGCGAGGCCTGGTTCAGGCTCAGGTCCTTGGCCTTCACATTGAAGTAGACCTCGCTGGCCGCCTCGATCCCGTAGGCCAGGTTGCCGTAGAAGTTCTCGTTTAGGTAGAGGTCGAGGATCGCCGACTTATCGTAGACCTTATCGAGCTCCTGGGCGAGGATGATCTCCTTCAGCTTGCGCTCGTAGCGCTTCTCGGGGGCGCGCTCCTCGGGGGTGAGCACGCTGTTCTTGATCACCTGCTGGGTGATCGTCGAGGCACCGCCGGTCTCCTCGCCGGCCTGCAGGCTGTTCATCGCCGTGCGCACAATCCCGTTCAGGTCGATACCCTGGTTGGTGAAGAAGGACTTATCCTCGACGGCGACCGTCGCCCAGACCAGCAGCGGCGAGATCTCATCGAAGCTGACGTTGGTGCGCTTGCCGGCGTCGAAGAACTCGTAGAGCAGGGTGCCGTTGCGGTCGTAGATCCGCGAGGTCTGGAAGAGGTTCCGGTTGCTCAGGGCGTCGAGTCGCGGCTTGAGGCTGGCGGCTGTCTGGGCGTAGGCGCTGTAGGCGACGCCGAGCACCCCGGCGCCGCTGATCCCCACCAGCACGGCGAGGGCGGCGAGGATCTGGGCGAAGAGGCGCGGCAGGCGCGAGGGCGGGGCGGCCTTGCGGCGCAGCAGGCGGGGGTGGGCCGGCCGGCGCGGCGCGGCGTTGCCGGCGTAGGTCCGGCGCGTGAAGCGGTCGCGAAACAGTGACATGGGCCCTATCTGGGTGCGGGGTACAGGCGACGCCCGACGCCCGCAGCATGATAATCCGTGCGGCCCGCGCCGGAGCGAGAGCCGCCAAAGTATACCATGGCGCGGATGGGCCTCGCCTGATAGTGGGGTGATGGGGCAGGGCTTCTGCAAAGCCACACACGATAGACGTGCTGAAGATCGAGCGTGAACGTCTGCGAACTGCCAAAGGGCTGCACCGTCACCGTGGTAAAATTCATCGCGGAACACCTTTTGGGCTAATGGGTAGTTACACGATCCATGGTACCCGAAAGGTGTTCTCTGCGTGGCAGGTATCAGTCAAGGACGTTGTAGAAGCCCTGGGTGATGGGGGCAGGGCATGTGCAACGTCGCTGGCGACTGGAAGTCGCGCCAACGGGGCGCTGCGCGCCGGGCGTCGGCCTACGCCGACGCCGCACCCGCCCGCGTAGGCGGGCGGGTGGCGCTGGCCGCGCAGGAGGCGGCATAGTTACGCCGCACCCGCCCGCGTAGGCGGGCGGTCAGCCGCAGGCTCCCGTGGCGCGACTTCCAGTCGCCAGCCGGGGGGGCAGGGACGTTGCACATGCCCTGGGTGATGGGGGCGATCGCCCTGGTGTGCAGCGCGATGCAGCCGGGCTGGCATCGCGCTGCACACCAGAGCGATCCCTCCAAAGTAAGATTCTCCCGTCTGGATGTACCGGGTTGCTGTGGGGCTACCCAACAGCGTGGCCTGGCACTATAATGGAGCAATGTCCCCTCCGCTGCTCGCCACAAAGCTGTACCGCCCGCCGCCCCGTCCGAAGGGGATGCTGCGGCCCCACCTGATTGAACGGCTCAACGCCGGGCTGCACCGCAACCTGACCCTGCTTGCCGCCCCGGCCGGCTTTGGTAAGACAACGCTGCTCAGCCAGTGGCTGGACGGTTGCGCACACCCGGTCGCCTGGCTGACGCTCGACGCGAGCGATCACGAGCCTGCGCGCTTTCTGGCCTACCTTGTCGCCGCGCTACAAACCGTCGTGCCGGAGTTTGGGGCGGGACTGATGGCTGCGCTGCTTGCGCCACAGGCGCCAACGCCTGCCGCAGCGGTGGCGGACCTGATCAACGCACTCGCTACGCTCGCGCAGCCGGTCGTGCTCGTCCTCGACGACTACCATCTGGTCAATGCAGCGCCGGTTGATGCGGCCCTCGGCCTGCTGCTGGCGCACCAGCCTCCCCAGCTCCACCTGGTGATCGCCACCCGCGAGGATCCGCCGCTGCCCCTGGCCCGCCTGCGCGCCCGTGATCAGCTGACTGAGCTGCGCGTCTCCGAGCTGCGCTTCAGCCACACCGAGGCGGACGCGCTGCTCAGCCAGACTGAAGGTCTGAGTCTGTCGCCAGACGTGGTCGCCGTCCTCGCAAGCCGCACCGAAGGCTGGGCTGCCGGCCTCCACCTGGCGGCGCTCTCTCTGCGGGGCCATCAAGACGCAGCCGGCTTCGTGCGCGCCTTTTCCGGCAGCCAGCGCTTTGTGCTCGACTATCTGCTCGAAGAAGTGCTCCAACAGCAGCCCGCGCCGCTCCAGCAGTTCCTGCTGCGCACGTCAGTGCTTGACCGGCTCTGTGGCCCGCTGTGTGACGCGGTCCTCATCACACCTGCCGGCAGCGGGCAGGCGACCCTTGAAGCCATCGAACGCGCCAATCTGTTTCTTGTCCCCCTCGACGACCAGCGTTGCTGGTATCGCTACCACCACCTGTTTGGCGAACTGCTGCGGCAGCGCCTCGCGCAGGACGCAGGCCTGGATGCGGGTGCAACTGCCATGCTTCACCTTCGGGCGAGTGACTGGTATGAGGCTCAGGGGCTGATGCTTGAGGCGTTGCACCACGCCGCTGTGTCCGCTGAGCCTGCGCGGGTCGCTACGCTGGCCGAGCGCGTCTGGGCGCACATGGACAGCAGCTTTCAGGCGGACGCCTGGTGCCGCTGGGTGGGCCAGCTCTCGGAGGAGGTGCTGCGCGTCAGGCCGGTGCTGTGCACCCAGTACGCCTGGGCGCTGATGGATACCGGCCAGACCGAGGCGAGCGAGGCCTGGCTGCGCCACGCCGAGCGCTGCTTGTCCGCTGCGCACAGCACGGAGTCTGCGTCGCACGACGAAAGGGCGTCGATAGTGGTGGTCGCCAGCGAGCTGCTCCCCAGCTTGCCGGCGCGGATCGCCGCCGCCCGCGCCTACCTGGCCCAGAGCCGCGGCGATTTTGTCGCGGCCCAGCAGTATGCCGCCACCACGCGGGACCTCGCCGCTGAGACGGAGCCGCTGCTGCACGCCCAGGCGACCGTGCTGGCGGGGGTGAGCCAGTGGGCGACCGGCGCCCTTGAGGCAGCCTACAGCGCCTTCGCCGCATGGGTCGAGCACACGCGCGCGGTCGGCAGCCTTGCGTTCGCCCTGGCCAGTGGCTTCTACCTGGCGGAGATTCGGCTTGCCCAGGGCCAGCTGCGCGAGGCGGCCCGCCTCTACCGGCAGTTCCTCACCCTGGTACCGGCCGATCACGAAGCCCTCAGGATGGCGGCCCCACACCTGCACCTGGGTCTGGCCGTGATTGCCCACGAGCAGGGCGATGCCCAGGCCGCCACGTTGCACCTGCGCACCAGCAAAGAGCAGGGCGAGCAGGCCGCATTGATCGACTGGCCCTTTCGCTGGCGTCTGGCCCAGGCCCGGATCGAAGAGTCGTCCGGCAACTGGGAGGCCGCCCTTGATCTGCTGGATGCGGCCGAGCGGCACTATCTCCCCAACCCCGTCCCTGACCTGCGCCCCGTCGCGGCGCTCAAGGCGCGGGTGTACATGCGGCAGGGCAATCTCCTCGCCGCAACGGCATGGGTCGCGGCGTGCGGCGTCACCGCCACGGACGCCCTGAGCTATCGGCGTGAGTTCGAGCATCTGACCCTCGCGCGCGTGCTGATCGCCCGCTATCGCCGCGAGCACGTCGCCAGCGATCCGCACGACGCGCTGGATCTCCTCACGCGACTGCTTGCGGCAGCGGAGGCTGGCGGCAGGATTGGCAGCCAGATCGAGGCGCTGCTGCTCCAGAGCCTCGCCCACGAGGCCCTGGACGATAGTGGGCAGGCACGCATCCCGCTGCAACGTGCGCTGGCTCTAGCCGAGCCGGAGGGGTACGTCCGGCTGTTTGCAGACGAGGGCGCGCCACTGGCACGGCTGCTGGAAAGGATGAAGGATGAAGGCAGAAGGATGAATGAGTACATTGACACGTTATGTGCAGCCATCAAAACGCAGATCGAACCTCATCCTTCATCTTTCATCTTTCATCCTTCAACCGAGCCGCTCACCGCACGTGAGCGCGAGGTGCTGCGCCTGATCGCCGAGGGGCTCAGCAACCATGAGCTTGCCGCACGGCTGCACCTCTCGCCCCAGACGGTCAAGGTGCATACGCGCAACATCTACGGCAAGCTTGGGGTTACGAGCCGCACACAGGCCGTCGCCAGAGGCCGGGAGCTCGGCTTCCTGGAGCGATCGTGATACCTCCCAACGCTAGAAGCGTTGGGCTTCCTCCGTCGTCGCGTCGAGCCTGCGCGTGGCAGGAGTTACCAACGCTCGGGAGGCGTTTATGATGCTCTCCGGGCATCCCTCGGCGAGCAGAAGTCTCAATCCCTCATCTCGAATGTTCCGCGCCGCATTGAGGTCTCGGTCGTGAACAACCCCACAGCGACACGTCCATTCCCGCTCGGCCAGCGTGAGGTCGCTGTTGATGCTGCCACACACTGCACACAGCCGCGAGGAGGGGAAGAAGCGCCCAATCACGACCAGATGCTTGCGCTGCCAGCGGGCCTTGTAGGCAAGTTGGAAACGCAGCATCGACCATCCAGCATCGTAAACGCTTTTGCCCAACTTGGTTTTCGCTAGGCCCTTCACGTTCAGGTCTTCAATCACTATCCCATCGTGCTCGCGCACGAGCCTGGAGGAGAGTTTGTGGAGATGATCGGCACGCTGGTTGGCGACCCGTCGATGCTGGCGGGCGACCCTCACGCGGGCCTTCTCGCGGTTCTTGCTGCCCCGCTGGCAGCGGGACAAATGCCGTTGGAGTCGACGCAGCTTGCGCTCGGCTCGTCGGTAGTGCTTCGGCGCCGGAACGCGCCGCCCGTCACTCAGCACGGCCAGGTCTTTGAGGCCGACATCTACACCCACCACCCGCTCCCGAGCGGGCGGGGGCGGAGGCGTGTCGCTCAGCTCGAAGTGAACGACCAGGGTGACGTACCAGGCCCCGGTCGCGTCCCGCTTGAACGTCGCACTCTTGACCACGCCCTCCATAGGCCGATGCAGCACTAGCCGCACCAGGCCGACCTTCGGCACGGAGAGCCGGTCGCCGACGAGCGTCACCCGCTGCGGGATGCGAAAGGTGGGTGTCTCACGTTTCTTCGAGCGGAAGCGTGGGAACTTCGCCCGTCGAGCGAAGAAGGCTTTAAATGCTTTGTCCAGGTCGCGGATCGCTTGCTGGAGCGATTGGGAGTCCATCTCGCGGAGCCAGGCCGTCTCGGGTTGGTGTTTGAGCTGCGCGAGCTCGGCGCACAGCTCGGTCACACTCAGGCTTTTGCCAGTGGCCTTGTAGTGCGCAGATCGTCGAGCAAGCGACCAGTTGTACACCCACCTCCTCGCCCCCGCGAACTGCCAAAATCGCCCCTCCTGTTCAGGAGTAGGCAGCAGCCGGTAGCGGTATGATTTCTGGTGGGTGCTCATCGCTATCAGCTCATTTGTTCGTGTAACGACAGTATACCATAAGAGACGTATTTCTGCAGCGCGTTGTGCATACCTACCCCCTCAAATACCACCGCGGTGGTACGCCATGCGTGCCGTCGGGTGCTATCGTGGAGCTGTTCGAGCGCGTGGGCTGCGATGGAGCATTGAGCATCATCGGACGCTGGCCCCGCACCATGCGGGAACCTGCCGCGCAGGAGTGCGAGTATGGAGCAGCACCAACCTCCCAGGGCAACCCGTGATGAGCCGGCTGTCTACCAGATCACGGTGAGGGGCCAGCTGAGCGCGGACTGGCGCGCCTGGTTCGACGGGATGACGATCACCCAGGACGCCAGTGGCGCAACGCTCATCACTGGCCCGGTGGCCGATCAAGCAGCCCTGCACGGGCTGCTGCGCAAAGTGCGCGACCTCGGCCTGACGCTGCTCGCACTGAGCTCAAGCGAGCCGAAAGGGCTGGACGGGTGCGCGTAGCGCCTCTGTTTACGCCCCTGCGTACGAGCTGAAACCGGCCCGCCCTCGACGAGAAGGAATACCCAATGCAAGCATCGGAGGAATGTGAATGAGCCAGGCAGCGATACCAGCAGTGGCCGCAGGGAATCGGGCGTCTACGGCGCGAATCGTCGGCGGTGCCGGGGTGGCCTTAGCCGCGTCGCTGTTCCTTCAGAACGCGGTGTTTACGGTTTCAGGAGCGCCTGCCTACGGCGATCCCCTTGGTGTGGTTCTCGCCTACCACGTCGCGAACCGGGGCGCCGTGGCCGTCGCCGCGGGCCTGGAGGCCGTGAACATGCTCCTGCTCCTGTTGTTTGTCACGGCGCTGCACGGGCTCGTGCAGCGCCGCGGCGGCGCCGGGGCGGACTGGTCGCGGCTCGCGGTGGCAGCCGGAGCGACGCTCGCGGCGTTATTCGCCCTCGTCATTGCCACGCACATCGCGGTCGTGCTCGCCGCGGATGGCCTGGCCGGGCCGACCCCCGCCTTCGCGCTGATCTGGCAGCTCCATGCCGCGGTTTTCGCGCTCTCGCTGCCCGCGCTCGGGGCGACCTTCATGGGCGCGGCGCTGGCCACCCACGACAGCGGGTTAACCCGGCCGTGGCAACGGCTACTTGGCGTGGCGGGCGGCAGCCTGGCCATTTTGGCCGGGGCCGGAAACCTGGCCATCGCGGATGGCTCGCCGCTGGCGTTCGTCGGCGTTCTGGGCTTGGCTATGTGGCTCGTCTGGCTCATTGGCACCGGCATGCGGCTCATCCGTGGGCAGGGCTGATGCCGCTCTATGGTAGCGCTCGTTGAAGCGAAAGAAAGGAGCACCCCATGTGCTCACTCGAATAGCTGTTCCTTCTCGCAATTCTTTCAAGGAGGCTTCCTGTGAATAGCGACGACCTGCAGAGTACGCTCTCTAGCTTGATCCAATCCGGCTCAGGTTCCAACCCTGCGTATACGACCCTGTTGCACGATTACACCGTGTATCATGCGGTGCTCGTTATCGAGGGCGGCATGGTTGCGCTTCTGCTCACCGTGCTCAGCGTGTTCTTTTGGCGACGGTTGAAGCGAGCGCAAAACGCTGAAAAGCACACCTGGACATTTGAGCGCAAGGTGTATTTGAGTTTTGGGCTGCTAAGCACGCTCGTCACGCTCGGGATGCTGTTGATTGTGGCGGCAAACATAAGCAACGTCGCCCATCCTCAAGCCGGCTTTGCCCAGTCTATTCCCGACCTCGGCACGCCACAAGCAGGGACGCACAAGGCAGCACTCCACCAGGCAGTCGCGATGTGGGTGCAGTCGGGCAGTGCCTCCATACCGTCGCTGCTGGAGGACGGGGTGCATAATCGGCTTGCCTGGCAGCTTCCCAAAGCGATCATCTGCAGCCTCTTGTTCATGGTGCTCGCTGGTTTCACCGCGCACCTGTGGCGGAGACTGCTCTTCTTGCGGGCGAGTGAGGCTGCGTGGAGCCTGGAAGAAAAAGCGCTCATCATCGCGGGTGGGCTCGCCGTTCCTATAACCCTGTTGCTGATGCTTATGGCTCTGGCAAACACGCAAGCGTCGTTCGCGCCGATAACATTGACGCTCTTATTTGGCTAGAGAAGAGGGGCATGCTGTTTCACCGCAAAGCTCTGATATAGACAAGGACTACTAATGAATTCGATCAAAAAGCCGATGACCATCCTAGAGGATCGGCAGATCCCGGTCCAGGCGAAGCTCGCGGCAGCATGGACCAGCTTCATGTTCCTCGTCATCTACATCGACTACTTCCACCTCTACCAGCCTGGCGAAATCGACGAAATCCGGGGTGGCGTGATCTTTGTGTTCGACATCAGCGGGACATTGATTTCCATTTTCTTCGCGCTCATCGCGATCCCGACCCTGATGGTGCTGCTCTCCATGACGCTGCCCGCCCGTGTGAACCGCGCCACGAATCTCGTCGTTGCATTGCTTTTCATCCCCATCTGCGTGTTCAACGCGGCAGGGGCGTCCTGGGACTGGGCCTTCTACTACGGCCTCACCATCGGGGTCGAGGTGCTGATCCTGGCCTTCATCCTGCGCTCCGCCTGGACCTGGCCCCGCACGACCTCACCGTCGATGACAGAGGCCGCCTCACCCCACCGACCGCAGATCCAGATGGGAGGGTAGGCACATGGCTTCGATCCGAACCGCCGGTCTGACCAAGAACTTCGGCGATCTGAGAGCCGTCAACGAGATCGACCTCGACCTGCCCGAGGGTGGGGTGCGAGTCGCAGGCCACAATGAGGAGCTATCACTAGTGCAAGCGATGACCTATCGAGCGTACGGGGCACCCGACGTGCTCCAGTTGACGACTGTCACCAGGCCCGTACCTGAGTCCGGCGAGGTGCTGGTGCAGGTCCACGCCGCGTCACTCAATCAGGCCGATCTCTACCTGCTGCGCGGCGAGCCGTGGGTCGCCCGCCTCTCATCGGGGCTGCGCCGGCCGAAGCGCCCGACCCTCGGCGCCGACATCGCCGGGCGCGTGGTCGCCGTCGGCGGCGGCGTGACACAGTTTCAGCCGGGCGACGCGGTGTATGGCGACCTCGCCGCCTGCGGATTCGGCGGGTTCGCCGAGTACGTCTGTGTCCACGAGAAGGCACTCGCGCCGAAGCCGGCCAGCCTCAGCTTCACGCAGGCGGCGACCGTGCCGATGGCGGCGGTCACTGCGCTGCAGGGGCTCCGGGCCGCCGGGCCGGTCGCGGCGGGAGCGCTCGTGCTCGTCCACGGCGCGTCGGGGGGCGTCGGCACCTTCGCCGTGCAGCTGGCGAAGGCCATGGGCGCCCATGTGACGGCGGTGTGCAGCGCCCGCCACGTGGAGCAGGCGCGCACGCTCGGGGCTGAGCACGTCATCGACTATACCCAGGAGGACTTCACGCGGGATGGCCGGCGCTACGACCTGATCCTGGTGGTGAACGGCCGGCGCTCGCTCGCGGAGTACCGGCGCGCCCTCAGCCCCCGTGGCCGCCTCGTCGTGGTCGGCGGCGACGTGGGGACGATCATGCAGGCGACGCTGCTCGGGCCGGTGGTGTCGCTCGCCCACAGCATCACGGTGCGCGGCCTGATTGTGCACCCCAGTCGGGACGACCTGCTGTTCGTGGGCCAGTTGCTCGATAGCGGCGTGGTCGTGCCCGTTATCGACCGCTGCTACCCGCTTGGCGAGCTTCCCGAGGCGATGCGCTACCTCGGGAGCGGCCACGCCCGCGGCAAGGTCGTCATCACGATGGAGCAGGCCGGCCAATGAAGGCGCTGAGTAGGGTCAGGCGCGCCCTGCTGCTCGTGCTGATCCTGGCGACCGTGACTCTCGGCGGCGGTCTGCTCATGGTGCCGTTGACGCTCCGGCCGCTCACGCTCCTCGACCGGCTGCTGCTGCGGCTCGCCCTCGCTGATGATGGGTTGGGTTTGCGAGTCACCTGGTGGCTTTGGATGCTGTGATAGAACGCAGCTGGCCAACAGCTGCTGGCGAAGGGCTGTCCGTTGAGGCGGGCGGCGAGGTGGGGGAGCTATAGCGGCGGGAAGTAGTGTTGAGCTACCCGGATCGCATCGTAGAGCGGTAAAACGTAATCTACATGGCTCAATATGTCCGCCCTCCGCTATAGCGCCGCCACAAGGTCACTGCCGAGCCCCGAGTGGCTGCGCGACGCCATGATCTACGAGCTGTCGGCGCGGGCCGTGGGCGGGTTGAGCGGCGTGCGCGAGCGGCTGCGGGACCTCCTCGAGCTCGATGGAGAATTTCGATGCGTCGCTCTGTCGCGACTTCAGTTGCTAGCCGGTCGGCCGCCTGCCGATGATCCACTCGGCCACGGCCAGGCTGATCACCCAGGCCGCGCCCATCAGGATCGCGCGGCGGAGCTCGCTCGGTGGGCCGGCGATCATTTCCCCGGCCATCAGGGTCAGGACCTGCGTGCCCGCGCCCATGCCGATGGCGTAGCCGCGCAGCATCCAGTCGCCGTGCGCCACAAAGTCTCGCTGCCAGATCGCGGCAACACCAAGGAGGATGGAGCGCAGCATCGCCGACCCGAAGAGCAGCCGCAGGCCATAGCACGATGCTCTACACACCGATCTACAAGCAGCCGGGGGCGGGCGCGCAGGCGATCTTTGTGCTCTATACAGATGGGACGTTTGAACGGTATAATGATCCACCTGCTAGGTAGCGCTGCGACGTATCGCTGGATCGCGACCAAGAAGAATCATACAGAGCAGATATCGCTATGACAGAGGTTGTCCAACGGAGAAGCGCGGCGGAGCCAAGCATGGCCCTCCTGCCGCTCAAGTTCGCCCCGCCGCCCGCACGCAGCGAGGTGCTGCTGCGACCCGATCTCCAGGCGCTGCTGGCCGAGGTACGGCTACGCTCGGCTACGCTGGTGACCGCACCGGCAGGCTACGGTAAGACAACCCTGCTCACCCAGTGGGTTACCGAGCTCAACCGCACCGGAGCGAATGTCTGCTGGCTCGGCCTGGACGCGGGCGACAGCGCCCCGGCGCTGCTGCTCGCCTATCTGATCAACACCTTCCAGAACCGTATGCCAGACGTGGGCGAGCAGGCGGGGCGCATCCTCCGGAGCGCCGTCGACCTCGGGCGCGACTGGCCGCTGGTGGCGGGCGCCCTGATCAGCGAGCTCCAGAGCGAGCTCACCACGCCGACCTTCCTGATCATCGATGACTTCCACCTGATCGCCGACGGCCCGATCACCGGCGCGCTCCTGGGCTACCTGCTGCGCACCGCCCCCCCCGCCCTGCACATCGTCGTCGCATCGCGCCGGCCGGTGGGCATCGCCCCGCTGCCGCGGATGCGCGCCGAGGGGCAGCTGGTGGAGGTGGAGCGATCCGACCTCTCGCTCGACTGGGAGGAGGCGGCCGCCCTCCTTGAGCGGAGCGGGGTCGCGCTCGACACCGAGGATCTCCAGCTGCTCCTAGCCCGCACCGAGGGCTGGGTGCTGAGCGTGCAGCTCGCCGCGCGCGCCCTGGCCCGCCAGGCCCCCGAGCAGCGCAAGGCCTACCTCCACGCCCTCGACAGCAACCAGCAGCTTCTGTTCGACTACCTGGCCTCTGAGGTGATGACCGACCTCCCGGTCGACCTGATCGCCTTCCTGGCCCGCGCCGCCCTGGCCGATCAGGTCGAGGGCGCCATTCTCGCCGAGGCGCTGCCGCTGCCCGAGGCCGACCAGCTGCTCGCCCGCAGCCTCCAGCTCGGCCTGCCGATCACCATCGTCGACAGCAGCGGCGATGACACCGGGCGCAGCTACCGCTTCCACCCGCTCTGGCAGCGCCTGCTGCGCGAGCGCGCCGAGCAGATCTACGCGAAGGACGAGCTGATCGCGCTCCATCGCCGCTACGGCCAGGCATTCGAGCGGCGCGGCCATCTGGAGGCCGCCCTGAGCCACTACGCCCAGGCGAGCGACAATCAGTCCATCGCCCGCGCCCTGCGCGAGCAGGCGTGGCCGCTGATCAGCACGCCGCAGCGCGACACGATCCGCGCCTGGATCGGGCGGCTGCCCGCCGATCTGCGCGACGGCGACCCCGAGCTGCTCCACATGTGGGGGCAGAGCCTCGCCGTCGCCAGCGGCAGCCAGGCCGTGGCCGCCATCAGCCGGGCCGCCGAGATCTACCAGGCCCAGGGGAACGCCCAGCGCGAGCTGCGCGCCCTGAGCGATATGGCCGCCCTGATCTCTTGGGAGGATCGCCCCGTCGACTTCGCCGCCATCTGCGTGCGGGCGGTGCGCGCCGCCAACCGCAGCCGCGACGCGTGGGCGCGCGGCGCGGCCATGGCCAGCGTCGCCGCGCTGCTCTACAGCCGGGGCCGCTACGCCGCCGCCTTGCGCGTGGCCGGCCACGCCGCCCGCCACCCCCGCGGCACCTTCTGGCAGTGGCTCCTCGCCATGATCGTCAGCTCCATCCAGATCCAGCAGGGCTACCCGGCGGCGGCCATCGCCACCATCAGCGCCGCCCTCGAGATCCCGCAGGTTGATCGCGACGACCGCCTGCGCCAGCCCCTCCTGCGGCTTCAGGCGATGGCCCTCTACCTCCAGGGTCAGATCCTCGATGCCACCGGGATCGCCCTCGACGCCCACGACCGCCTGAGCGACTTCTCCAACGAGAGCGTGATCGGCACGAGCGCCATGTTCCTCGCCCTGCTGATGCTCGACCAGGGGCGCGCGGAGGAGGCGGCCACCTACCTGGCGCGGGCCAGGGCCGTGGCCAATCGCGCCGGCGCCGGGGCGCTCCTGGCCCGCGTCCAGGTGCTCGACGCCTACGCCCTGCTTAAGGCCGAGCAGCCCGCCCAGGCCG
>NZ_JAIEWN010000001.1:49384-88480 GCF_019599295.1 Oscillochloris sp. ZM17-4
TGGATGCAGATCCTCCTTCTCATCGCCCTCGGCGAGGGCGATGAGAAGGAGCGCGCAGGTGCGCTCGCCGACGATCTGGTGGCAGAGATGTCGCAGCGCGGCGACGGGCTCTTCCTGGCCATCGTCCGATTCTATCGGGCGACACAGGGCCGGCAGCACCGCGACGAGCAGAGCGTCACTGATGATATGCAGGCCGGCTGGCAGATCTGCGAGGAGCACGGGTTCGGCTACCTGCCCTTCCTCCCCCCGGCCACGATCGAGGCCGCAGCGGCGCATAACCTCCAGGTGGAGGTCGCCACCCGTGTCGTGGGCGAGGTGCTGCGCCGCCAGCTGCCCGCCGAGGCCCCCAGCCTGCTCCTGCGCATGCTCGACACCGGCCCCGGCCCGAACGCCCGCGTCCGTATCGCCGAGCTCCTCGGCGACGCCGGCTCCGCGTCGGCCTACTCATCGCTGCGCGCGATGCTCAAGGATCGCCACGGCCCCGTCCGCCTCGCCGCCGAGCACGCCCTGGAGCGGCTCGTCTACCGGCCAGCCTACACCCTCCACGTCCGCAGCCTGGGCGGCTTCGGCGTCTGGCGCGGCGAGGTGGAGATCCGCGACCGCGACTGGCGCAGCGTCAAGGCCCGCCAGCTGCTCCAGCTGCTCCTGGTCGAGCGCGGGCGCATGCTCCCCCGCGATAGGATCATGGATATGCTCTGGCCCGGCCTTGAGGCTGAGGCCGCCGCCAACAACCTGCGCGTCACGCTCTCGCGGCTCACCAAGGCGATCGAGCCCAACCGCCCCGAGGGCGCCCCCACCTACTATGTTGTCCAGCAGGGCGACACCTATGGCTTCAATGTCGAGAGCGACCACAGCTATGACGCGGCTGAGTTCTCGGCGAAGGCCGATCAGGCCCGCAACGCATCCCAGCGCGACCACCGCGATGAGGCGCTGGCCCTCTACCGACGAGCGATCGAGCTCTATGGCGGCACCTTCCTGCCCGACTGTCTCTATGAGGACTGGTCGGTGGTGGAGCGCGAGCGGCTGAGCCTGCTCTTCACCGAGGCGTCGCTGCGGCTTGGGGGGATGCTGATCGAGGATGGCCTGCCCCACGATGCGATCGGCCTTGCCTGGCGCGTGCTGGAGTATGACCAGGCCCAGGAGGAGGCCTACCAGCTGCTGATGCGGGCCTACGGCGGACTTGGCGAGCGCAGCACGGCGCTCCGGCTCTACGCGCGCTGCGTGGCCGCCCTCGAGCAGGATCTCGGGGTCGAGCCGCTGCCGGAGACGGTGGCGATCTACAACCAGATCAAGGCCGGGGCAGACATGCTCCGCAGTAGTCAGCCGGGGAGACGTCCGTAGGCAGCAGGGCACCGGGGCTATGCAGAGGGGCTGGGGGCTGGGAGGAGAGCATAGGGAAGACAGGGCGAGGTGGGCGGGCTAGCTGCTGCCTGGATCTCGGGGTATGCGATCATTCGATCGCCCGCACGGGCTCAAATGTGAACTCTCGGCCGCCATAGCTGCTCAGATGATTGGTGATGAAGGCAACTGCCTGCGCGAGCTCGTCGATCTGCTGCTCGGCGCCACTGGCAACATGCTGAATCCGCCCGCGCCACTGGGGCGGCTCAGCGCGAGAATCATCAGAGACTACTATTCGCAGGAGGAACGACTCGATCCTTCGCGTTGCCATAAGTTCCCTCTCTGTACGGCCCTGGTGACGTGTGCTGAAGCGTTGCCGTTTGTTACCTGGGCGCAGTATATGGGCCAAAAGTTACCCGCACGTTACCAACGAGGGGACAGGGGATAGGGGACAGGGGACAGGAGCAGAGAGAGATACCTGTAGATCATAAAGTCACTATAGGCAATACCGCATAAGTAACCCTGTACGGTGTTCGGTCATGCTGAGCGAAGCGAAGAATCCTGACCGGGACACTTCGCTTCGCTCAGCGTGACAGGGCGACTTCTGCGGTATTGCCACTATAGCCATGCGGGAACGTATGGTATCATCGGCAGAATGTGTGCAGAGACAGCAGCGCAGCGTTCCCTGCCACCTGCCACCTGTTCCCTGTTCCCTGTTCCCTGTTCCCTTGAGAGAGAGGTTGACGTGGACTACACAATCACCGCCCTGCCGGGCGACGGCATCGGCCCCGAGGTGGTGGCCGAGGCGACGAAGGCGCTCCACGCCGTGGGCGCGCGCTTTGGCCATAGCTTCCAGATCCACGAGGCTCTGATCGGCGGCATCGCGATCGACCAGACCGGCTCGCCCCTGCCCGATGAGACCGTCGCCGCCTGCCGGGCGGGCGGCGCAGTGCTGCTGGGCGCCGTCGGCGGCCCCAAGTGGGACGACCCCAACGCCAAGGTGCGCCCCGAGCAGGGGCTGCTCGGCATCCGCAAGGCCCTCGGCCTCTACGCCAACCTGCGCCCCGTCACCGTCCACCCGCTGCTGATCGACGCCTCGCCCCTGCGCCCCGAGCGCCTCGCCGGAGTGGATCTGATGGTCGTGCGCGAGCTCACCGGCGGGATCTACTTCGGCGAGAAGCGCCGCGACCGCGACGAGCACGGCGAGTGGGCCAGCGACCTCTGCATCTACAGCCAGGCTGAGGTCGAGCGGATCGTCCGGCTGGCCGCCGGCCTGGCCCGCGAGCGCAACGGCCACCTAACCCTGGTCGATAAGGCGAACGTCCTGGAGACGAGCCGGCTCTGGCGCAGCATCACCACAAAGATCATGCGCGAGGAGTTTAGCGACCTCCAGTTTGACTGGATGCTGGTGGACGCCTGCGCCATGCACCTGCTGCGACGGCCGAGCGACTTCGATGTGATCGTCACCGAGAATATGTTCGGCGACATCCTCACCGACGAGGCCTCGATGCTGGCCGGCTCAATGGGCATGCTGCCCAGCGCCTCGCTCGGCGCCGGCCAGATGGGCCTCTACGAGCCCATCCACGGCAGCGCCCCCGATATCGCCGGCCAGGGCAAGGCCAACCCCCTGGCAACGATCCTCAGCTCCGCGCTGCTGCTTCGCCACTCCTTCGGCCTGGAGGCCGAGGCCCGCGCCGTCGAGGCCGCCGTCTCCGCCGTGCTTGAGGCCGGCATCGTCACCGGCGACATCGCCCGCGGCGACCAGGTCGCCCGCAGCACCTCCGAGGTTGGCGACGCCGTGGCGAGTAGGATCTAATCTACTGGTGTGGGCGCAAGCAGTGCTTGCGCCCACACCAGTAGATTAATATGCGATGAGCACAATGACCTGGCACCCCTACATCTCAGATACCACCGTCGGCGATATCCGCGTCTACCTGGGGTTAGCGAGCCCGCAACTGGGCAACCGGCGCGACATCGCCGTCTACCTGCCGCCCTCGTATGCGAGACAGCCTGATCGGCGCTACCCAGTGGTCTATATGCAGGACGGGCAGAATCTCTTCGACGAGGCGACCAGCTTCGCCGGCGAGTGGCGGGCCGACGAGACGATGGAGGAGCTGGCTGGGGAGGGGCTGGAGGCGATCATTGTGGGCGTACCCAACGCCGGTGCGGACCGCATGGCTGAGTATAGCCCCTTCCGCGACCAGCGCCACGGCGGCGGGCAGGGCCACGTCTACCTACGCTTCCTGATCGACACGCTCAAGCCGCTGATCGACCGCGACTTGCGCACGCTGCCGGGCCGCGCCCACACCGGCATCCTCGGCTCCTCGATGGGCGGCCTGATCAGCATCTACGGCTTCTTCGCCTACCCCGAGCAGTTCGGATTTGTCGGCGCGATGAGCCCCTCGCTCTGGTTCGCCCGCGGCAAGGTACTGACAGCCATCCGGCGCTGCCCGCCCATCCTCGGCCAGATCTACCTGGACATGGGCGACGCGGAGCCGGCCCGCTCGGTCGGCCTGTGCGGCGATCTCCACGCGCTGCTGCTCGCCAAGGGGTATATGCCTGAGCGCGATCTGCGCTACGTGCTTGAGGAGGGCGCCGGGCACGATGAAGCCGCCTGGGCCAGGCGGCTTCCCGACGCGCTGCGGTTTTTGCTCAGGGGGCGATCACATCCGCTGTAAGGGCGCAGCAGCAGCGATGACATCACCCACCATAGGGCAACTGGGCTGCTGCGCCCCTGCAGCCTGGGGATCAGATGAACCCCTTGCCGCCGCTCTTGGTGATACGAACATCCAAGCTGCCGGCGAAGGCCTTGAGGCTCTCGGCGTCAAGGGCCTCAAGGGCGTTCAGCTCATCGGCTGTCAGGTCGTAGCCCTTACAGGCCTCGTGGGCGTTATCGATCAGCTGCTGGCGGAACGCGGCGTCGGTGACGGCGCGGCCGATGATCTGCTGGACGGCTTCCTGCGACATTGGCATTACTCCTGTTTCTCATTGACAGTGCGCTGCGCCGCAATCCGGCCCAGCTCAGCGTTGGCCCCAATCCGGCGGAATGTCTCCCCCGCCTGCCTAAGATACGCAGCTGAGGCCGAAGGGTTTCGCTCGGCCAGGTACTCGCCATAGCGCGCCCAGGCGCGGGCGAGCTCGAACGCGCTGCGGATCGACTCAAAGATCACCGCAGCGGCAAGAAACTGCTGGTCGGCAGACTCGGCCCGCGCGGCGGCGATCTGGCCGCCGAGCCTCATGGCGACGCCGAGCTCAAGCCGGCTGCCAATCTGCTCGGCCACCTCGGCGGCCCGCGCGGCAGACGCGGCGGCGCGGGCCAGCACCTGCGCATCAGGCTCGGCATCCCTGGACGCCAGCAGATCGGCCTCGGCGAGCGCACAGAGCGCCTCGACTTCCAGCTTCGGCACATCGATGCGGATAGCGATCTGCTGCGCCTGCTCGGCCACAGCCCGGCCCTGATAGTATTCGCCCTGCGCGTTATACACCCCGGCGATCAGAGCCAGGGTATTCCCCTCCTCGTAGCCGCCGCCCAGCTCGCGATGCAGCCCCAGTGCGCGCCGGTACTCGGCAGCCGCGGCGGCGTAGTCGCCGCGGTTAAAGGCGATCGAGCCGAGCACCCCGTAGACCTTGGCGACCCCATCGCGATCTCCGATCTGGGTGCAGAGTGCCAGCACCTCGTGGCATGCCTGCGCCGCCTCATCATAGCGATCAAGCAGGTAATAAGCGTAGGTGAGGTTGAGCTTCACGCTGCTCAGCACATATTTCGCGCTGACCTTCTCGGCCAGATCCTCTGCATGCTCGTAGTGGGCCACCGCGCGATCATAGTCGCTCTGGAGCTGAGCCAGGTAGCCCAGGTTATTATGTGATCGGGCGCAGCCGAAGAGGTCGTCGATCGCCTCCTGGGCAGCCAGGGCGTTCTCGAAGTGGAAGCGGGCCTGGTCGTACTGGCCGCGCATGCCATAGATAGTGCCGATCTGCTGCTGGAGGTCGGCCTCGATCCGCTCATCCTCGGCGCTGCGCCGGTCGTTGCGGATCTTCGCCAGGCCGGCCTGGCAGATCTCCAGGGCCTGGTCGTACTCACCGAGCCGGCGCAGCACCAGGCCCATATCGGCGGAGATCGCCGAGAGCAGCAGGGGCGGCACCGCATTGATCGCCGCCTCGCAGGTGGCCTCGGCCTGACGCAGCTTCTCCAGGGCCTCGCCGTAGCGCCCCTGCTTCTCCAGGGCGTCGCCCCAGGAGCGCAGCACCTCGGCGCTGACGGCGGGCGGTAATGTTGAATGTTGAATGTTGAATGTTGAATGTTCTGAAGGTTCGGCATTCAACATTGATAATTCAACATTCAAAATTGCCGCATACTCCAGCTGGGCCTCATCGTAGCGACCGAGGGTGCAGAGCACATCGCCGAGTGCCTCGCGGGCCTCCCATGAACGCGGGCTATTGGGGGTGGCGGACAGCGCCTCCAGCGCCCAGCGGTAGGACTGGATGGCCTGCTCGTTGGCGTAGTCATCGCGGGCGATGTGGCCGGACAGCAGCAGGTAGGGCACCGCACGCTCGACCGCGTCGCTGTGGCGGTAGTGGTGGGCCAGCAGGAAGATCGCCGTGCCGTTGCTGCGGGCGGCCCGGCTCATCACCGAGCCGTTGCGCCCGATCTGCACCAGGTAGTTCTTACCGTCGTCGCCATACTCGGCCCGCACCTGGACAAGGTCGTCGCGGTAGCGCTGCTCCAGGTACTCGCCGATGCGGCGGTGCAGCTCGCGCCTTCTGGCATAGAGCAGGCTCTGATAGACCACCTCCTGCATCAGGCCGTGGCGGAAGAGATGCACCTGCTCAGGGATCTCGCGCTCCATGCTGGTGAGATCCTGGGCGTCGAGGTGGGCGAGCTGGCTGAGCAGCGCCTCCTGATCCTCCATGTGTACCGACTGGAGCAGGCCGACGGGGAATCGCTGCCCGATCACGGCGGCGACACGCAGGATGGAGCGTGATCGCTCGTCGAGCCGGTCGATGCGGGCCAGCATCAGGCCGCTCAGGCTATCGGGCAGCGCGTCGATGCCGGTGCCGCTGCTGCGCAGGGCGCGCAGCAGCTCCTCCAGGAAGAGCGGGTTCCCGGCGGCGCGGGCGACGATCTGGCCGCGCAGCTCATCGCTCAGGGGGGCATCGCCAGCGAGGCTGGACAGCAGGGCCGCACAGCCATCGGCGGGCAGGTCGCCCAGCTCCAGCTCGGCGGCCCCGTCGCCCTGGGGGCCGCCGCCCCAGTCGAGCCGGCTGCGGTGAAGGCCGAGCAGCAGCAGTGGGGAATCGGGAAGCGCGGCGGCCACGTGCTGCCAGAGGTCGAGCGAGACCTGGTCGGCCCAGTGGAGGTTGTCGAAGACGATCAGCAGGCCGCCCTCGGCGCGGGCGGCGGTCTGGAGCAGCGTATTGATCATCTCGAAGCGGCGAGACTGGCGCTGCTGCGGGTCGAGGGCGCGCACGATCACCGTATCCTCAACCTCGATCCGCACCAGCTCGGCCAGGATCGGCAGCCAGTCGTCGGCGGGGATGCCAGCCGACTCCATGAGCGCGCCGAGCTTCGCAGCCCGCACGTCGTGGCCGTCCGCCGGCGCGATCCCGCAGAGGTCGCGCAGCAGCTCGCCCCAGGGGGCGTAGGGGGTGTTCGTGTTGAAGGAGAGGCAGCGCACCTGGATGGCGCGGATGTCGGGGCGCGCGTCGAGCAGCGCGGCGGCCAGCCTGCTCTTGCCGATGCCTGCGTCACCGCTCACCCGCACAACCCGGCCCACGCCCGTGTCGAGGGCGGCCAGGTTATCGCGCAGCCACGCCAGCTCCTCAGACCGGCCAATCAGCGGGGCGGTCGGCACGGCGCCATCGGGGGCGATGGCGACCTCGCCGGTGAGCCGCAGCAGCTCCAGGGGCTCGGCCTTCCCCTTGACCATCACATGATGCGGGTCATCGCAGCCGAGGGCGTGGCAGATCAGGGAGGCGGTCGCCGCCGAGCAGCGCACCTCGCCCCACACAGCCTGCACCATCACCCGCGCCGCCACATTCACCGCGTCGCCCATCACGGTGTACTCTTTACGCTCGGCGGTGCCCACGTTGCCGGCGAAGACGTTGCCGGTGTTGAGGCCGATTCTCAATTGCAGATTGCAGATTGTAGATTGTAGATTTGGGCCGGAACTCGGATCGAGCAGAGCGTCAATCTGCAATCTGCAATCTGCAATCTGCAATTGCATGGCCAGGGCGGCGCGGGCAGCCCGCTCCGCGTGGTCCTCGTAGGCGATCGGCGCGCCGAAGACGGCCAGCAGCTTGTCGCCCTCATCGGCCAGGTCAAGCTTGTTCACAAAGCCGCCGTACTGCTGCACGACGGCCTGAATAGGCAGCAGGAAGGCGTCCACCACGGCGGCGGCGCGGTCGGCGGGCAGGCGCTCGACCAGATCGCCGAGGCCGAGCACCTGGGCGAAGAGCACCGTGACCGGGCGCAGGTCGGCCTCGACCACGGGGCGCTGGGGGTCGGCCAGGATACGCATAACAAGGCTGGGCGGCAGGTAGGGGCTGATCCGGTCGATCTGGCCGGCGAGGTGGGTGAGCGAGGCCAGGTCGAAGCCGGCGAGCGGCTCATCGGCGGCGGGCGGGGCGACCGGCGCGGCGGCCCGCAGGTCGTGCACACGCATGTAGCCATCGGCCACATCCTCGCCCAAGGCGTCGGCGGCGACGGCGGACCAGGCCTGCGGGCCAAGCACCAGCTCGCCGCGACCACCGTGACCCTCGGCCATAGCGACGCCGTTAACCGTGTGGCCCATGGCGCTATAGCGCAGGGCACGGGGCTGGCCGGCACTCACCAGGGCCACCCGGCCACGCTCCACACCGATGTGCATGCTCAGGGGGAAGGTGCCCACACCGGGGACGTGGCGCTGAAATTCGCTCAGCTCGCGCAGCAGGGAGAGCGCGGTGGCGGTGGCGGCGTGGGTGTGATCCGCGCCCTCGAAGAGCACGAGCAGGGCGTCGCCGCCAAAGGTGATCAGGTCGCCGCCAGCACGCTGGATGATCTCGATCATCGTGCCAAAATAGCTGTTGAGCGTGTCGGTGACGATCTCGGTGCCCTCGCGCCCAAGGGTCGAGAGGCGCTCGGCCAGGGCGGTGGAGCCGCTGACATCGGCGAAAAGCAGGGAGCCCTCGACCCACTCCAGCCAGGGCTGGGCGCTAGCACCGGTGAGCTGGCGCTGGAGCAGGCGGCGCGGCAGGTAGGTGCTCAGGGCGTAACGGGCGCTGGCCAGCTGGGCGGCGGCGGCGTAGCGGTCGTGATCACGCGCGGAGCCATCGATCAGGCGGCCGGCCAGATCGGCACCGAGATATCGGCGCAGCGGCGATTCGACAGTCGGTGTGGGGGCGGCGTCCTGGCCGGCTACTGCATTCAGCATGTGATCGGCGTGAGGCATCGCGCTCCGCTGTGGCTAGGCGAGAGGGGACAGGGGACAGGTGATAGGGAATCGCGATGGCCACCGCGATGCAATGGTTCGCCTGTACCCTGTACACTGTTCCCTTGTTGAAGGCCACTTTTACAGCCTATTATATACCCGCCGCGCCGGTGGCGCTGCTCCGTTTGGCGGATCTCGAGGCTTACCTCCCTATTTAACGACGGAGAGATGACAATTGGATGACAGGGGATGAGCGAATCCAGGCCAGAGCGCCTCTATCGCGGCGCGTCTTTCCCAAAGTAGATAACTTCCTTCCAGACCGCCGTGATGTTGTCAGCAAAGATCACCACCAGGTCGCCGGGCTCGGCGATGCTGAGGGCGTGGCGGGTGGCCTCGATCTCGTCCAGCACGGTGATAATCTGGGCGGCGGGCATGCTGGCGGCGGCGGTGGAGCGCATCAGGGCGGCGATCTCGCCGGGCGCCCGCCCGCGCCGGTCGTCATCCTCCTTGAGGATGAGCGTATCGAACATTGTGCCGGCGATCGCGCCGACCTCCTGGATGTCCACGTCGCGGCGGTCTCCGGGGGCCGAGGCCATGCCGATCACGCGCTGGTAGGAAGGCCGCAGCCGCTCGATCAGGTCGCGCATGGCCTGGAAGGCGGCCGGGTTGTGGCCGTAGTCCACCAGGACGCGGAAGGGGTGCTCATCGAAGATGTTCAGCCGGCCGGGGGCCTGGTAGAAGCTGGTGGTGAAGGTGCGCAGTCCCTGGCGGATGTTCTCCACGCTGACCCCGTGGGCGTAGGCGATCGCCGTGGCCGCCAGCGCGTTCGCCACGTTATGTCGAGCCTTGCCTTCCAGAGTGGCCGGGATGAGGTGGGTCCAGAGCAGCGGGATGTACTGCTCCTCGTCGTAGATAGCGATCATCTCGCCGCGCACGCCGGGCTGGAGCGCCACGGCCACGCCGCCGTCGGCGATGTGCTGCCGCACCAGGCCGCTAGACGTCTCGCCGCCGTGCATGCTGAAGTAGACGATGCGGCCCTCGGCGCTCGCGGCCATGGCGGCCACCAGCGGGTCGTCGGCGTTGAGCACGCTGGCCCCGTCCTTGCGGACGACCTCGACGATCAACGCCTTAACCTCGGCCAGGTCCTCCAGGGAGTTGACGCCGCGCAGGCCGAGGTGGTCAGCGCTGATGTTGAGCACACAGCCGACGTCGCACGTATCGTAGCCGAGGCCCTCGCGCAAGATACCGCCGCGTGCCGTCTCCAGCACCGCCGCGTCGACGGTCGGGTCCTTGAGCACCATACGCGCCGACCAGGGGCCGGTCATGTCGCCCTTCATGTAGATCTGGCCATCAATGTAGATGCCGTCGGTGGTGGTGAGGCCGACGCGAGCGCCAGTCATCTTGAGGATGTGGGCAACCATGCGGGCGGTGGTGGTCTTACCGTTGGTGCCGGTGATCGCCATGATCGGCACGCGCGAGGGGGTGCCGCGCGGGAAGAGCATGTCGATCACATTGCGGGCGACATTGCGCGGGGTGCCCTCAGAGGGCTGGAGGTGCATGCGGAAGCCGGGGCCGGCATTGACCTCGACGATGCCGCCGCCAACCTCGCGCAGGGGCTGGGCGATGTCCGGGGTGATGATGTCGATCCCGGCGATGTCGAGGCCGACGATCAGGGCGGCCCGGCGGGCGATCTCGCGGGTCTCGTAGTGAATCTCGGTGGTGCGGTCGATCGCGGTGCCGCCGGTGGAGAGGTTCGCGGTGCTGGCTAGCGCGAAGACCTCGCCGGTCGGCAGGATGGTATCAAGCGTGTAGCCGGCGCGCTGGAGCAGCAGATCCGACTGGTGATTGAGCTTGATCCTGGTCAGCACCTTCTCGTGGCCGAAGCCGCGGCGAGGGTCGCTATTGATGATCTCGATCAGCTCGGCGATGCTGTGCTGGCCGTCGCCGACCACGTGGGCGGGGACGCGCTCGGCCACTGCCACCACCTCGCCATTGATCACCAGGACGCGGTAGTCCTTGCCGTGCAGAAAGGTCTCGACAAGGACGGAGGAGCTGTACTCGGCGGCAATCTCATAGGCGCGGGTCACCTCCTCGACGCTACCGAGGTTGAGCGAGATGCCGCGGCCGTGGGAGACATCGAGCGGCTTGACGACCAGCGGGAAGCCGAGGCGCTCGGCGGCGGCGGCGGCGGCCTCGGCCGAGCGCACCAGCTTGTGGCTCGGGGTGGGCACGCCGACATCGGCGAGCAGGGCAATGGTCAGCTCCTTATCGGAGGCCGTCTCCACGGCGATATTGCTGGTCTGGCCGGTGACGGCGGCGCGGATGCGCTGCTGATACTTGCCGTAGCCGAGCTGGACAAGGCTCTGGTCATCGAGGCGAATGGCCGGGATGTCGCGCCTGCGGGCCTCATTCACCAGGGAGGCGGTGGTGGGGCCGAGGACGATATCCTGGGCGCGGGCGATCAGGTCGTCGCGCTCCTCGGCGAAGTCGAAGGCGTCGCGCTCCTCGGCGGGCATAGCGCTCGGCAGCTCGGGCGGGAGCAGCGAACGGATGAGGCGCAGGGCCAGATCGCCAGCCTCGCGGCCGACCCGCTCCTCAGCGTAGGAGTAGACCACATAGTAGACGCCGGGCCGGCCCGGCACCGAGCGAGTCTTCCCATAGGTCACATCAGTGCCGGCGAGGCACTGGATCTCAATGGCGATATGCTCGGCGATATGGCCGATCCAGGTGCCCTCGTAGAGGCGACGGATGAATCCGCCGGGCTCGCCGTAGGAGCAGCCGTGCTCGTGGAGGGTGGGAATCAGCGCGACCAGGGCGTCGCTGAAGCCGGGGAGTTGTGTCGACGGGTACTCCTCTAGCTCCTCCAGGTCGAGCGTCATCCGGATCACGGGGCGGTAGCCGTAGGGGTTGGGGCCGCGGTAGACCCGCACTTCTTCCACACGCATGGCACTCTCCAGGTCGGTAGGGTACAGCGAAGCCTACGTCAATATCGATAATAGGGGTGAGCAGCTTCGCCGCCCACCCCTATTATCGATCTATCATTTGCTCGGCGCGCAGGGCGGGGGCTGAGTCTGCCAGGGGATGAAGAGAATATTGCTGCCCACCGAGTCGCCGCGGCCATCGGGGTTCGCATCAGGCTCGTAGGGGCCAGATGCCTCGCCCCACCAGTTGTCGCGCATATCGATCAGCACCTCGCTGGTGGCCCCGCGGCCGAGACCATACTTCAGATAGACCGGGATGACCGGCGGGATGTGCTCATCGAGAAAGTTATTCGTGAAGGACAGGCCCAGCGGCGGGACGCCGTTCGGGTTCACCTGCGGGGTCTGCGTGCGCAGGCCGAAGCCCTGGCCCTCGCCAATGAGGGCATTACAGGTGACGCCGCCCTGGAGCGGGCCGTTCGTGATCAGCTGGAGGTTCGGCGTGCCGCCACGAAACAAGTTGCCAGAGATATCAAGGATCAGCGTGCTAAAGGTGCTCTGGTTGGCGAAGCGCACCATCGGCGCGCCGTCGCTGAGCCGATTGCCGCCGATACGGTTGTGCTGCAGCGTGACATACGTACCGCGAGCGTAGGATCCATCGAGGGCTGCGCCGAAGGGCACATCGTTGCCGGCGATCTCGGTGTCCTTCACCTCAAGCTTCGTATCGGTGACCAAGATACCGCCGCCGTTGTCATCGATCCGGCTGCTGCGCACCACCAGCTCGCTGCTATCGACCGCCATCACCGTGCCGCCGGCACCGCCGCCGCGCACCTCCGTGTTCTCCATCACGATAAAGCTGCCGGGGCGCCCGAAGATGCCGCTCCAGCGCGCCCGCGTGCTGCCCACGAAGCGCACCGGCTGGCCGGGGAGGCCGAGGGCCAACAAGCGCGCGCCATCCACGTAGATCGAGACGCCGGGGTCGATCCGCACCTCCACGCCGGGCTCGATGATCAGCTCGGCGCCGGGGGCGAGCTGCACATCGTTATGCAGGGTGATCGGGCTCTCGCCAGTAGACCAGCGCACATTGCCGCGCAGCACATCGACCGGCGGGGATGTCGGGACCACAGGTGCGGGGGGCGACGTGGGCGGCGGCTCCTTGGGCTGCGCTGGGATGTCGGTGGGCGGAGGCGGGCTGGTTGGAACAAAGGGCGGGCTGGTTGGTGGCAAGGCAACCGTGGGTGACGGTGCGAAGGTCGGGGTGCTGGCAGGCTGCTGGCCACCGGCCGGGGCCGACGTCGCTCCCTGGGATGGGGATGTCGCCGTCGTCACTGCGGGGTTAAAGGTAGGCGCCGGCGGCGGCGTGCCCTCAGGCTCGGGGTAGGGGTTATCGTCCTCGGGGGTCGGCGAGTCGAGGGCGAGGGCCGTCTCGCCCTCAAGGCTCGCGCTGGCGGTGATCGTCTGCTCAGCGTTGGCGGTAGACGTCTCGCCCTGCGCGGCGGCCACAGCATCAGCGGCGCTCGTCTCAATCTCAAGGCTCGGGTAGGCATCTGTCCCAGAGTCCCCGACCGCACTAGGCTCAGGGTAGCCCGATACGGTGGTGGCATCCGACGAGGGGTAGGGGCCGCCAGGCTCGACCGTAACAGGTGTGCTTATGCCCTCACCGCCGACCGGCGTCAGCGCGTTGGCAGAGGACGTCTGCGCAACCTGACCCGCCTGCGGGCCCGAGCTCGGCGTGAAGAGAAATGTCAGTGTAACAGCGATAATAAGGAAGGCCAGCGCACCAACGAGGAGCATCGTGTCACGACTAAAGCGCGGGCCAGGGGCTGAAGGGCGGTCAGGTGGCGGCGTTTCATCCTGTGACACGAATGCGCTCCACAGTAAGAGGCGGTTCTTCGATGCATCTTACCATAGGCAACCGGCAACCGGCAACATGGGGGTTGGGGGTTGGGGGGCGAAGTGACTCATCCCTAACCCCCAACCCCCAACCCCCAAGATCAGTTCAGAGTCTCAACGCTATTGGTGGCCAAAAAGATCACCCGCTCGCCAATATTCGTGGCGCGGTCGGCGGAGCGCTCAAGGGCGTGGATCACATCGAGCATATCGATCGCCGCCTCGATCTTCTCCGGGTCAGACTTCGCCAGCGTGATAATCTCGGCGCGCAGCAGATCCTCAAGCTCATCAACCCGCTCGTCGCTCTGAGTCAGGCTATGGGCGAGGGCCGAGTCCTGACGGAGAAAGGCCTCCAGGCTGGTGTTCACCATCTGGACGGTGAGGGTCGCCATCTCCTTGATCGAGGTCGGCGGGGTAACAAACGAGGGGCGGCGGGTGGCCCGGCGCACGCGGCGAGCGATGCTGTTCGCGTAGTCGCCGATACGCTCAAGCTCGCCGGCGATGGCCGTGACCACCGTGATCAGACGGAGATCGCTGGCGACAATTGGCTGTTGGGTGGCCAGGAGGTGGATCGTCCGCTCCTCAAGGGCACGCCAGGCGTCATCGATCTGGACATCGTCGTTGATGATCTGCGCCGCCGCGGTAGAGTCCCATGTGTTGAGGCTGTCGATCGCCCGTAGGAGGGCTTGCTCGACCATGCTGCCGAGCCGAAGGAGATCCTCGCGCAGGCTGCTGATCTGACGTGTATAGCGCTCGCGAACCATTGGTCTCTTCTCCTCATCCCACAGTGGTGTAGCCACAGGCCCGCTGACATAAATGCGCCCATAGGATAGCATACTTTCGGGGGCGGCGCAGGCTCTTGACAACGGTGGTTCAAGCTGCTATAATTAGTGTCAATAATACACTATAATACGCTGGAGGCCCCCATGACCCGCAGCCTGAACCTAACCGCAACCGCAGCGCCCTTCCTGAGCTACCTCGACCGCTGGTACACGAGCCTGCCAAGCGCCGACCTCGCCAGCATCGTGGGCGACACGCCAGATCGCGTGGCCGTCCTCTCGATCGATATGATCAATGGCTTCTGCAAGCAGGGGCCGCTGTCCGGGCCGCGGGTGGGCGCGCTCATCCCGGCGGTGGTCGACATCTTCACCCGCGCCCACTCCCTCGGCGTGCGCAGCCTCGTGCTCACCCAGGACACCCACGACCCGAACACGCCGGAGTTCGGCTTCTACCCGCCGCACTGCATCGCCGGCACGCCCGAGAGTCAGGCGGTGTCCGAGCTGGCCGAGCTGCCCTTCGCCGATCAGATCACCACAATCGAGAAGAACTCGCTCAGCTCGCACCTGGGCACCTCGCTGGGCAGCTGGCTGGCCGCGCACCCGCAGGTCGACACCTTCATCATCGTGGGCGACTGCACCGACCTGTGCGTGTTCAGCGCGGCGATGCACCTGCGGCTGGAGGCCAACGCCCTAAACCTCCAGCGGCGGGTGATCGTCCCCGCCGCCGCCGTGGACACCTTCGACACGCCGGTCGATCTCGCCCAGAGCCTGGGGATCATGGCCCACGACGGAGACCTGCACCACGCCCTGTTCCTGCACACCATGGCCCAGAACGGGGTCGAGGTGGTGGCCACGGTGTAGGGCCGAAGCAGTTGGCCGGTTCGCAGAGCGAACCGGCCAACTGCTTCGGCCCTACATGTTTCGCATCGCCCGGCCAATCCGGGCGATGCCATCCTGGATCTTCTCGGCGGACTGGAAGCTGAAGGCGAGCCGGATGGCGTCCTCGCCCTGGCCGTTGGCGTAGCAGTTCACGCCGGGCAGAAAGGCGACACCCTCGTCCTTAGCCCGCTCGGCCAGGGCCGTGGCGCGCATCCCCTGGGGCAGCCGACACCAGACAAAGAACCCGCCGTCGGGGCGGCCCGCCTGCACCTCAGCCGGGAACTCGCGCCCGATCGCATCGAGCATCAGATCGCACTTCTGGCGGTAGTGGTCGCGCAGCTGGGCGATGTGGGCGTCAAGGCGGCCCTCGGCGGCGTAGCGGGCGATCACGCGGGTGAGGAATGGCCCGCTGCCGCCCTCGTGCTTGAACATGTTCAGCCGCTCGATGATCTCGGGGCGGGCGTAGGCCCAGCCCATACGCACGCCGGGGGCGAGGATCTTCGAGTAGGTGCAGACCCGCATCACCCAGCCCTCGGCGTCGAGGGCGGCCAGGGTCGGCAGGTCGTCCCCGCGGAAGCGCAGCTCGCCGTAGGCGTCGTCCTCGACCACCAGCACCTGATGCTCGGCGGCCAGGGCCACCAGGCGCTGCCGGCGGGCCAGCGGCATCGTCACACCGCTCGGGTTGTGAAAGGTCGGGATAGTGTAGATAAACTTCGGCCGCACCCCGCGCGCCGCCAGCTCGCGCAGCGTCACCTCCAGCGCGTCCACATCCATCCCCTCGCCGTCGGTCGGCACCGTCACCAGGTTCGCCCCCGACATAGCGAAGCGGCGCACCGCGCCCATAAAGCTCGGCCCCTCGATGATCACCGTGTCGCCCCGGTCGACGAAGACCTCGGGGAGCAGGGCCAGGATCTGGCTTGAGCCGTAGCCGACCAGGATGTTCTCGGGCTCGGCCTCGACACCCTGGGCGCGCAGGCGGCCCAGCACCTGATCGGTGAGGCCGGCGAAGGACGGGCCATAGTTTAGGGCGGCCGGCGCGTCGTCAGCCATCACGGCGGCGGTGGCGGCGGCCAGCTCCTCCCGCGGGAAGAGCGCGGGGTCGGCAAGGCCGAAGGCCAGGCTCAGCACAGGAGCGGAGCCGGCCTGGGCCGCGCCCTGGAGCGTCGGCAGGGACTCTTTGGCGCGGGCGGCGTACAGCGAGTCCTGAAGTCGCGGGCTCGCGTTTGGCGAAGCCCACCTGCGTGGGCTTTGGAATGCCGCGCAGGCGGCACTCGCAGATTCTCGCCCGCCCGTGTACGCGCCGGGCGAACGACAATGACGTGGTCCTACCACGCGGCCCTACGCCTTGTGGTAGCTCTCGGCCAGGCCGTAGACCGGCGTGTCGATGCCCTCGTAGCGCGCCTTGAGCTGGAGCGAGAGGAACTGTGAGTAGTGGCGCGACTGGTGCAGGTTGCCGCCGTGGAACCAGAGCGCCTCCTGCTGGGTTGGCTTCCACATGTTGCGCTGCTCGCCCTCCCAGGGGCCGGGGTCCTTGGTGGTGTTCGAGCCGAGGCCCCAGCACTTGCCGACCTTGTCGGCCACCTCCTGCGAGATCAGCTGGGCCGCCCAGCCGTTCATCGAGCCGTAGCCGGTCGCGTAGACGATCAGGTCGGCCGGCAGCTCCGTGCCGTCGGAGAGGACGACGCCGCGCTCCGTGATCCGCTCGACCTGCACCCGGCTTTTCAGCTTGATCTCACCGTCGATGATCAGCTGCGAGGCACCCACATCGATGTAGTAGCCCGAGCCGCGCCGCAGGTACTTCATGAACAGGCCCGAGCCATCGTCGCCCCAGTCGAGCCAGAAGCCGGCCGCCTCAAGCTGCTGGTAGAACTCGGCGTCGCGCTTCGCCATCTCCTGATAGACCGGGATCTGGAACTCGTGCATGATCCGGTAGGGGATGGATGCGAAGATCAGGTCAGCGGTGTCGGTGGTGACGCCGTTGGCCAGGGCCTGCTCGGAGTAGAGGCCGCCCAGGGCCAGATCCATCAGGCTGTCCGAGCGGGCGATGTGGGTCGAGGATCGCTGGACCATCGTCACGTCGGCGTCGTTCTCCCAGAGCGCCGCACAGATGTCGTGGGCCGAGTTGTTCGAGCCGATCACCACGCACTTCTTGCCGGCGTAGGCCTCGGGGCCGGTGTGCTGGCTGGAGTGGTGCTGCTCGCCCTTGAAGCTCTCCATGCCGGGGAAGCTGGGGATGTTCGGGCGGCCCGACATGCCGGTGGCCAGCACCAGCTGCTTCGGCCGCAGCACGACCGTCTCGCCCTTGCGGACGACCGTCACCTCCCACTCGCCCTTCTCCTCATCGTAGCGGGCGCCCTTGGCCTCGGTGGAGCCCCAGTAGTTCAGCTCCATCACCTTGGTGTACATCTCCAGCCAGTCGCCGACCTTATCCTTGGGCGAGAAGATCGGCCAGTGCTCGGGGAAGGGCAGGTAGGGCAGGTGATCGTACCAGACCGGGTCGTGGAGACAGAGCGACTTGTAGCGTTTGCGCCAGGAGTCGCCGGGGCGCTCGCTCTTCTCGATGATGATCGTCGGGATGCCGAGGCGGCGCATGCGCGCGCCGAGGCCGATGCCGCCCTGGCCGCCGCCGATGATCAGGCAGTAGGGCTGGGTGCTGTAGCCGAGCTCGGCCTCCTCCTGCTGCCTGCGCTCCAGCCAGCTCTTGCGATCCTTGAAGGCGCCGTGCTGCACGCCCTTCTCACGGGTCGGCCCGCGCTTCTCCTCGTGGCCCTTCAGCTCGACCATCGTGGTCAGCAGGGTCCAGCACAGGTCGCCCTTCATGCGGATGTGGCCCTTGCCGCGCGAGACGGCGGTCTCGAAGGTGATCCAGGCGTCGGTCACGCCGCCGGCCTCGGTGGCCTCGCCGGAGATCTGCCAGCCGGAGGGCTTCACCTGATCCAGGGTCGCCGCGAGCATCGCGCCGATGGCGTCTTTGCCCTCCACCGTCTTGATGTTCCAGGTGAAGGAGACCAGATCGCGCCAGTAGCAGTCGTCCTCGAACATATCCACCGCCGCCGGGATGTCACCCCGCCCGAGGGCGTCGCCGAAACCGGCCAGCCACGCGGATACCCGCTCCGTAGGCGTGCGTGCGCCGTCGCTCATGGTGTGTACTCCTCATTGAGTTGTCGCATCTACCAGTGGGGATATAATAAGTATACACTAGGTTCGCGGGCCGGGCAGACCGCGAGCGACACGCTTGCCTGCGATCTGCCCCAGGGGCTATACCACTACTGGTAAGGCTATCGTTTACAATAGGTGATGTAATCCGGACGCTAGACAGCCAGAGGGAACGACAACCGTGCAGCGTGAGCCCGTGCAGACCCGCACAACGACAATCCGCTATGGCGAGGACGGTATTCTCTATATCACCTTGCTCCCCGGTGCCCAGGAGATACTCGCCGATGCGCAAGAGAATGTTCGCGTCATGATGCGGCTCTCGGGCGAGCGGCGCACCCCGCTCCTGATCGACATTCGCACGATCAAGTCGCAGAGCCGCGAGGCCCGCGACTACTATAACTCCCCCGAGGCCCTGCGAATCACAGCGGCCATGGCGCTGCTAGTCGGCTCGCGGATCAGCTCGCTGATCGCCAACTTCTTCATCTCGATCTCTGCCCGCGAGGGCACCTGCCCAATGCGTATCTTCACCGACGAGGCCGAGGCGCAAGCGTGGCTGAAGGGTTTCCTGCGATGAGCACAGACCTCGGCTCACCGCCGGACGCGCGGATTAGCCAGATCCTCGACATGGTCTCGCACATGGTTAGCGACGACCAGGCCGAGCCCGAGCGCTCAGATGAGCAGGGCGACCTCCTAGACCGCATCATCGACGGGCTGAGCCAGGCCTCAGCCGCCAGGGAGCAGCAGCAGGCGGCTGAGGCCCAGGCCGAGCGACAGAGCCAGGAGATCCTCGATGTCATGTTCGCTGCGGCGGCGCAGGACTACTCGCAGCGGGCGCCGGTGGGCGACGATGACACACTGCTCGACGCCCTCGCCACCGGCCTGAACATGTTGCTCGACGAGCTGGTGGCGAGCCAGGTCTCGACGCTGCATCTCCAGCAGGAGATCATCCGCACCCAAGATGCGGCGCTGCGCGAGCTGTCCACGCCGCTCATCCCGATCGCCGACCAGGTTGTCGTGATGCCGCTGATCGGGAGCCTGGACAGCCGGCGGACGCAACAGGTGATCGAGACGCTGCTCGAAGGCGTCTCCACGCTACGCGCCCGCGTGGCGATCATCGATATCACCGGCGTGCCGGTGGTCGACACGCAGGTTGCCAACACCCTGGTGCGTGCGGCCCAGTCGGTCAAGCTGCTTGGCGCGAAGGTGATCCTCACCGGCATCCGCCCCGAGGTCGCCCAGACTCTGGTGGGCCTCGGGGCCGACCTAAGCTCGATCATCACCCGGGGCACGCTCCAGAGCGGTATCGCTCTGGCCCTACGGAATAGCCGCTAGAGCGGAGAGCGCAGAGCGCATGAGGGGGAGGTTCGAGCGGGCGATGCCCCGCCCGAACCTCCCCTTTCTCCGCCGCTGGCCCGAGGGCATAGAGGCGCGCTTCCTGCTACACTTGTGCTAGAAGGAGGCAGCCATGTCCATGAAGCCCCACCAGCTCATCGCGCCGTGGAAGGGCGACAAGCGGTTCACCACGATCGCGAAGCGCGCCGCCGCGCTGAAGAAGGACGGGCACGACGCCGAGGGCATCCTGGCGGCGGTGCGGGCCGAGTTCGGCGCGCCGCCGGAGCTGCTCGGCCTGCGCGAGCAGCCCGCCCCGGCCGCCGTCTTCGGCACGGTCGGCGCGGATGTGGGCGCGGGCGGGGCCGACATCGAGCCGGGGGCGCTGGCCCAGCTCCAGCTGGCCCTGCGCCTGCCGATCGCCGACCGGGGCGCGCTCATGCCCGACGCCCACGTCGGCTACGCCCTGCCGATCGGCGGCGTCTTCCGCGCCCACCGCGCCGTCGCCCCGGCCATGGTCGGCGTCGATATCGCCTGCCGCATGATGCTGACGGTCTTCGAGACCCCGCCCGACGAGCTGCTGCGCCGGCGCGACGAGCTCTTCGGCGTGCTCAAGTCCGTGACGACCTTCGGGGCCGGGGCGCCGCGACCCTACAAGGCCGACCACGCGGTGCTGGACGACCCGCGCTGGGGGGCGACGGGCCAGCTGCGCGGGCTGCGCCAGAAGGCCGCCGACCAGCTGGGCACCTCGGGCAGCGGCAACCACTTCGCCGAGCTGGTGGTGGGCGAGCGGCTCCAGGAGCTGCTGCCCGGCGCGCCGGCCCACTTTGCCGGCCTGCTCACCCACAGCGGCTCGCGCGGGGTCGGCTACGCCGTGGCCAACCACTACATGCGTGTGGCCGCCCAGGAGACGGCCCGCGTCGCCAAGGTGCCGCGCTACTACGAGTGGCTCGACCTCGACAGCGAGGCTGGCCAGGAGTACTGGACGGCCATGGAGCTCTGCGGGGCCTACGCCAGCGCCAACCACCATGTCATCCACGATCTGTTCGCCCGCAGGGGCAAGCTGCCGGTGGCCGCCCAGGTCGAGAACCACCACAACTTCGCCTGGCGCGAGGGCGACATGGTCGTCCACCGCAAGGGGGCCACCCCCGCCGAGGCCGGCGTGCTCGGCCTGATCCCGGGCAGCATGGGCACTAGCTCGTATGTGGTGGCCGGCAAGGGCAGCCCCGACTCGCTCATGAGCACCTCGCACGGGGCGGGCCGGCGCGGCTCGCGCACATGGGCCAAGAACACGATCGCCATGGGTGCGGTGCGGCACGACCTCGCCGCACGTGATATCCTGGTCGAGGGCCTCTCGGCCGACGAGTCGCCCCTGGCCTACAAGGATATCGAGCGGGTGATCGCGCTCCAGGAGGCCGCCGGCCTGCTGGAGAAGGTCGCCCGCATGCGGCCGGTCGCCGTGCTGATGGCCGGCGAGCCCGGCGAGGATTAGGGCTCGCCCCGAGGAGACAACGTAAGGGCGTAGCAGGCGAAGGTGCGTGCGCCATTATGGCGCACGCACCTTCGCCTGCTACGCCCCAACCAGAGAGGAAGGTTCATGGAGAACACTGACGAGTGGGCGAACCAGCTTGAGGAGGCCGAGGCGAAGATCGCCGAGGCCTACGAGATCCTGTCCGCCCTGCGCCAGGAGCTGCGCGACGCGGGTAAGAAGCAGGACGCCAGCGCGATCGGCGAGGCGGTGGACCGGCTGGCCCGCTACGGGCGGCTCTTCCAGGACATCCGCGAGAGCTGGGCCGACCCGGATCAATAGCCGATAGCCGATAGCTGATGATCAATAGCCGACCGCCGATAGGGTATCCCTATCGGCTGTCGGCTGTCGGCTGTCCCCGGTCAGGCCGGCAGCAGCCGGGTGTAGTGCGGCTCCCACATCAGCTCATCGATGCGGCGGGCCAGTTCCTCGGGCTCGCAGGGGTCGGCCACGCCGGCGCGCTGGGCCTCGGCGCCGACGGCCAGGGCCACATGGCGCGAGGCGATCCGCACATCTTCCAGGGTCGGGTAGAGCGAGGCGGCCGGGTCGATGCGGGCCGGCGAGAGCGCGCTCAGCGCGCGCGCGGCGGCGACGAACATGCCGTCGGTGACGCGGCGCGCGCCCGAGGCCAGCACGCCCAGGCCGACGCCGGGGAAGATAAAGACGTTGTTGCACTGGCCGATCGTCACCGTCCGGTCGCCGAAGACCACCGGCGCGTAGGGGCTGCCGGTGGCGATCAGGGCGCGGCCATCCGTCCAGGACAGCAGGTCGGCGGGCACAGCCTCGCTCTTCGAGGTCGGGTTGGAGATCGGGAAGATGATCGGCCGATCCACGTGGCTTGCCATCTCGCGCACCAGGGCCTCGTCGAAGGCGCCGGGCTGCGCGGCCGCGCCGACCAGGATGCCTGGGCGCACGTTGTGGACGATGTCGGCGAGGGTCACGGGGCCGGGGGCTGTCCTCTCCCAGCCGTCGGTGCAGCCCGCCGGGCGGGCGTAGGCCACCTTGAAGGGCTCATCGCCCAGGTCGTTGCGCCCGGCGTGAACCAGGCCGCGGCTGTCGACCAGCCAGATCGCGGCGCGGGCCTCCTCGGGCGTGGCCCCGTCGGCGCACATGGCGGCCACGATCTGATCGCAGATGCCGTGGACCGAGGAGCCGGCGCCGAGCATGACGATGAGCTGCTCGCGCAGGGGCACATCGGCCACATCGGTCGCCGCCATCAGGCCGGCCAGAGTCACGGCCCCGGTGCCCTGGATGTCGTCGTTAAAGGTGCAGAGCCGGTCGCGGTAGCGCTCCAGCAGGGTGGCCGCGTTCTGCTTGGCGAAGTCCTCCCACTGGAGGATAGCGTTGGGGAAGACCCGCATCACCGCCGCGACAAAGGCCTCGATGAAGGCCTGGTAGGCCGAGCCGCGCATGCGCTCGTGACGCCAGCCGAGGTAGAGCGGGTCGTCCAGCAGCTCACGGTTATTGGTGCCCACATCGAGGGTGATCGGCAGGGTGGTGGCCGGGTGGATTCCGGCGCAGAGCGTATAGAGCGAGAGCTTGCCGATCGGGATGCCCATCCCGCCGATGCCGAGGTCTCCCAGGCCGAGGATGCGCTCGCCGTCGGTGACGACGATCACGCGCACGTCGGGGTTAGGGGCGTTGCGCAGCATCTGCTCGATATGCGCAGCGTCGGGGTAGGCGATGTAGAGGCCGCGCGGGCGGCGGTAGATGTGGCTGTAGTGCTGCGAGGCGGCGCCGACGATCGGGGTGTAGATGATCGGCGTCATCTCGGCGATGTGGGCATGGAGCAGCCGGTAGAAGAGCACCTCGTTGCGGTCCTGCAGGCCGGTCAGGAACACATAGCGCTCCAGGTCGTCGGTCTTCTGGCAGTAGTTCGCGTAGGTGCGCTCCAGCTGCTCGTCCATGGTGGCGATGTGGGGCGGCAGCAGGCCGAGCAGGCCGAGCTCGCGGCGCTCCTCCTCGCTGAAGGCGCTGCCCTTGTTCAGCATCGGCGTGTCGAGGATCTGGTGGCCGCGCAGGGCGACTCGCTGGCCGTCGGACTCAGTGTGGCTGGTCTGGGGTAAGCTCATTGATCAAGCTCGCTTACTAATATAGAGCGGCAATCGCTACCCCCATCATACACGCCGCCACGCACCTATACGGTGAAGTGCCTGTCGCCTGGGGGTTTCTAGGTGATAACGAACACAGCCCTATGCATCTATCATGCCACCAGCCGCCCCACAAGATCCGGTATGATAGGCGCGGGCGTCTGCCCGCCCGCGCCTATCATACCGAGGAGTCTATGCCCCGCTGCCTGATCATCATGGCCAAGGCCCCGATCGTCGGCCTGGCCAAGACCCGGCTGAGCGCCGGGGTGGGCGCCGAGCGCGCCGTGGCGCTCTACCGCTGCTTTCTGGAGGACGCCGTGGCCCTGGCCCGCCAGATCCCGGGCTGCAGGCCGGCCTTCTCCTTCTCGCCCGCCGAGGCCGCCTCGCTCTTCGCCGCGCTGTGCCCCGACGCCCTGCTGCTGCCGCAGTGCCCCGGCAACCTCGGCGACCGGCTGCTCGACGCCGCCGCGCAGGCGGCAGCCCTCGGCTACGACGAGATCGCGCTGCTCGCGGGCGACACGCCGGGGATCCCGGCGCATGTCGTCGAGGGGGCCTTCGCCGCCCTGGCCACATCGCCGGCGGCGCTCGGGCCGGCCGAGGACGGCGGCTACTACCTGATCGGCATGCGCGAGCCGCAGCCGGCCCTCTTCCGCCCCGGCATCGCCTGGGGCGGCCCCGAGGTGGCCGCGCAGACCTACGCCGCAGCCGAGGCGGCCGGGCTGGACATGGCCACGCTGCCCACCTGGTATGACATCGACACCGCCGCCGACCTGCCCCGGCTCCACGCCGACCTGCGCGCCGGCCGCGCCCGCGCGCCCGCCACCTACGCCGCCCTGGAGGCCATGTTTGGGGGAGGGTAGGGGCACCCCATGCGCATCAACGTTAGGGCTGCCGCCCTAAAAACCGGTGGTGTTTTGGCCACCATGGCCAGCGAAGCTGGCCATGGTGGCCAAAACAACAAGAAATTCCGGGGGGGCCGGGGCTTACGTTGATGCGCATGGGTAGGACGCCCCAGCGTGGGTGCCCTACCCGAGGGCGATTGTCCGTCAGCCGGCCACGAGCAGCGGCACCGTGCTGGCCTGGATGACCTTCTCGGCCGTGCCGCCGAGGAAGGCCGGCAGGGCGCCGCCGAGGCCGTGGCGGCCGAGCACGATCAGGTCGATGTGCTTGCGCCCCGCCTCGTCGACGATCTCCTCGGCCACGTGGCCCACCGGCACGGTGGTCGTCACATGGCGGCCGACGTCGCGGGTGATCTGCTCGGCGATGTGGTCGAGGTAGCCGAAGGCCAGCTCGCGCAGCCGCCCGGTGGCCTCGTCGGCCGTGAGCGTGGCGATCGGCGCGTCGACCGGGTCGATCACCTGGGCCAGCAGCATGTCGGCGTGGGCCGCCCGCGCGAGGCCGGTGGCCAGCGGCAGGGCCCGCTCGGCCGTGAGTGAGCCGTCGAGGGATACCATGATCCGCCGCAGCGCCGGCGTGGCCGCAGCGCTGACGCCGGGCCTGGCGCCCCGGGCCACCAGCACCGGGTGCGCGGAGGACTGGAGCACCCGCGTGGTCACGCTGCCCAGCGCCCAGCGCAGCAGGCCGCCCTTACCGTGGGTGGCCATCACGATCAGGCTATCGCTGTGGCGCGAGGCCGCTGCCACGATCTGCTCGGCCGGCGTGCCGAAGGCCACCTCGTAGTCCACATCACGGGCGATCGCGGCGAGCGGGCCGACCAGCTGATTCAGGTAGGACTCGGCCTCGGTCTCAAGCACCTCGCGCATCGCGTCCATCTGCTCGTCGCGGTCGCCGAGCGTGTCGCCGGCGGCGCTGAGCAGGGCGGCCTCGTGGCGCACCAGGCTTGAGACCACGGTGGGTGAGATCACGCGCAGCAGGTGGATGCTGGTCGGCGCCAGGGCCGCCAGCATGCGGGCCAGGGGGAGCGCCTGCTCCGCCAGGGGCGAGCCGTCGAGCGGGACGAGCAGATCGAGCGACGATACTGTCTGCGTTGACATATCTTTTTCCTTGCTGCTCACACGAAGAGCCACTGTCATACGGGCGCGGCCCGCGGCGGGCCGCCGCCAGCGAGAGGCGCGACAGGATGAAAGCAGGGGGGCGCCAAGTGTGACCTGAGCATAGCAGAGGCGTCGCCGGCTGTGAGAGAAGAGCTGTACACGTGCGGGGGTAGATCTATGCACCTTCACGCTATGACCGGCCGCTACCCGGCGCCCCGCTCCTATAGCACTGAGCAAAACGCTTGAGCCACTGAGGCACTGAGGCTGGTGGCTCGCTTCACTCGCACCTTCCTATCATCGGCTCAATCGATCTGCCCGCCGCTATAGATCGCGGCGAGCACCCGCGCCGCCACCGCATCGGCGGGGCCGTGGGCATCGACGGGGGTGAGCAGGCCGCGCTGGCGGTAGAAGTCGATCAGGGGCTCCGTCTCGTGGGCGTAGACCCGCAGGCGCTCTAGGACAACCTCGGGCGCGTCGTCGTCGCGCTGGGTGAGGGTGCCGCCGCGGGCCTGGCAGCGGGCCATGGCCTCGGCGTCATCGACGTGCAGGGTGAAGGGCTCGCCGCCACCGGCGCAGATCCGCCGGCCGGCCAGCCGGCGCACCGCCTCGGCATCGCCCAACTCCAGGGCGATCACCGCGTCCAGGGGGCGGCGCAGGTCGGCGAGCATGCCCTCCAGGGCCTGGGCCTGGGGCACCGTGCGCGGGAAGCCATCGAGCAGGAAGCCCCGCCCGGCGGGGACGCGCCCCAGCCACTCGCGCATCAGCCGGTCCATCAGGGTGTCGGGGGCGAAGTGGCCCTGCTCAAGGAGCGGGCCGATCTCGCGGCCGATCGGGCTGCCCGCAGCGATCTCCTCGCGCAGGCGCTTGCCAGTGGCGATCACGGCCAGCGGGATGTGGGCGACCAGCAGGTCAGAGATCGTGCTCTTGCCGGCGCCCGGCGGGCCGATCAGGACGAGGTGTTTCATCATCAATATTGAATGCTGAATGTGGAATGTTGAATGGCATGCCATTCAACATTCCACATTCAGCATTCCCAATTATCACTTGCCGATCCGGTCGAGCGCGTCCTGGGCGCTGGTGTAGGATGGGTCGAGGTCGAGGGTCTGCTGGTACTCGGCGCGGGCCTCGTCGGTGCGGCCCAGCTCCTCAAGGGCGCGGCCGAGGCCGTAGTGGGCGGAGGCGTAGTCGGACGAGATCGCGATGGCCCGGCGGAACGATGGCTCTGCCTCGTCGTAGCGCCCGAGGTTGAAGAGGCTCCATGCCAGGCCGTTGTGGGTCTCGTCGTTGCCGTCATCGAGGGCCAGGGCCTGCTCGAAGGCTGCGATCGACTCGTCGTACTTGTCCTGATACTGGAGCACCCAGCCGAGCCCGCTGGCGGCGGAGGCGTCGCTCCCGTTGATCGCGAGCGCGCTGCGGTAGGCCTCTGCGGCGCTCGCGTACTCCTGCTTCTGCTGGTCGCTGTCCTCGTTATAAAAGCCGCTAAACTGGTAGGCCTTGCCAAGCCATGTGTAGGCGGGGACACTGCGCGCATCGCGCTGCGTGGCGCTCTGGAAACGCTCGATAGCGGTGTCGTAGTCGTCCTGATCGAAGGCGAGCCGGCCCCTAGCGATGTAGGCGCTGACGCTATCCGGATTGAGCTTGATCGCCGCGTCGAAGGCCTCGGCGGCCTTGTCGGTCTCGTCCTGGCCGTAGTAGCTCCAGCCGATGCCGATCTGGGCGTTGGCGTAGCTCGGATCAACCCTGAGCGCCTCATGGAATGAATCGCGGGCGTCGTCGTATCGCTTGTCACTGCTGTAGAGGTAGCCGAGGTTGCTGTGGAAGAGGGCGATGTCCGGCAGCAGGTCGAGCGCCTTCTGATAGTCGGCCTCGCTCTCGGTCATACTGCTGGCGTTGCCGGTCAGGCTATAGTCATACGAGAAGGTGACGGCGATGGCGTTGTAGGTGAGCGCCTGGATCAGCGGCGTCTCGTCGGCCATACTGTCGACGGATGCGTCTGCCGCGCGGAGCGCCTCATCCATCGCGGCGGTGTCGCCGCTGTCATTGGCCTGGATGGCCATAATATTTGAGTGGATGGCCTGGGCCAGCGAGAGGCCGCTATCGAGATCGAGGGCCTGCTGGATGGGCTCAATGGCATCGGCGACTCTGTCCTGGGAAGCGATCGCGTCGGCCAGGAGGGTCAGCCCGAGCGCGGCGGCCTGGTCGTCGGCCAGGGCCGCGTTCACCAGATCGTTGGCGCTCGCCTCAGCCTGTGGCCAGTCGGCGTGCAGGTTGTAGGCCAGGGCGATGCCGCCGAGGGCGGCGGTGTTGCCCGCCGACTGCGCGACCGCCTGCCGGTACCCGGCGAGCGCCTTGTCGATCTTGCCGGCGGCGAGGTCCGCATCGCCCTGCGCGATCAGTCCGGCGACCTGGGCGCTCGTCGGCGCGGGCTGCGGGTCGGGCTCGGGGCCAGGCCGGCCGATCAGGGCAAGGCCGCCGATCACGGCCAGCACGAGCACCAGGGCGGCCGCGCCGATGCCGATGAAGAGGCCGGTCTTCGGCCGCGCCACGGGGGTGCCGGGCAGCGGCGGGGGCGCGGGCGTCGCGGTGATGGTGGGCAGCGGCGGCAGGGCGGGCGTCGGCGGGGTGCCCCACTGGGGCGTCCCCGCGGGGGCGCTCACCTGGGCCTGCGGCGGCGGCGTGGGGATCTGCGGCTGGACGTAGGGCGGCGTGGGGGCCGGCCGGCCGCCGGCGACGATCGTCTCGCCGACGGCGGGCGTGCCGCCGACCGGGGTGATCTGCGGCTGGGCGTGCGGGTCCGCGCCGATGCCGGCGGCGGCGCGCAGGGCGGCGACCATCGCGGCGGAGCTTGGGAAGCGGGCCTCGGGCTTGCGGGCCAGCGAGCGCATCACCACGTCCTCCACGGCGGGCGGCAGGTCGCCGCGCACATCGCGGGGCGGGATGGGTGCCTGGAGCAGGCGTGCGGCCAGCATCGCCATCGGCGTCTCGGCGTGGAAGGGGAAGGTGCCGGTGATTAGCTCGTAGAGCACCACGCCGAGGGCGTAGATGTCGGTGGGCGGGCCGACCGAGGGCAGCCCCTGGGCCTGCTCGGGCGACATATACTCGGGGGTGCCCATGACCGTGCCGGCCATCGTCAGGCCGCCGGTATTAGCACCGGTGCCGCGGGCCAGGCCGAAGTCGGTCAGGTAGACCCAGCCCTCGTCGGTGATCATGATGTTCGAGGGCTTGATATCGCGGTGGATGACGCCCTGGCGGTGGGCGTGGTCGAGCGCGTCGCCGACCTGGGCCAGGATCTCGGCGGCGCGGCGCACGCTCAGGGCGCCGTCCTCCTGGACGAGATCCTTGAGCGTGCGCCCCTGGATAAACTTCATGGCGATATAGTGCATCCCGTCAGCCTCGCCGACCTCGTAGATCGGCATGATGTGCGGGTGCTCCAGGCGCGCCGCGCTGCGGGCCTCCTGGCGGAAGCGGGCGATATAGCTCGTGTCGTGGGTCATCTCCGGGGGAAGGATCTTGAGCGCCACGATGCGGTCAAGGTCGCCCTGGCGGGCCTTATAGACGACCGCCATGCCGCCCCGGCCGAGCTCGGAGATGATCTCGAAGCGGCCGAGCGTCGTGCCAATCAGGTTCAGTTGGCTCATAGGGGTTCTCGTTGTTGTGGCCTGTGTGTCCGGCTAGAGATAGCGTGCATCCTCGATCTACACGCGTGCATCCTCGATCTACACGCGTGCATCCTTTATCTACACTACGCCTCACGCCTCACGCCTCACGCCTCACGCCTCACGCCTCACGCCTCCACCATAGCATGCCCCTCGGGACTCGGGGAGTCCGGTGGCTGATCCGTGATGCGTGATGCGTTGATCAGATCCAATTAGACGGGGCACAGAAACAAGTAAGGAGCTAGCTCAGGAATAAGCTGCTGGCGGAACTTGAGCTTCCGCCCGTAGATGTCGGGGGTTTTATTCTGAACATTCTCAACATGCCGACGAACAGTGTACTGGCTGATACAGCGTATCGATGCTATACTCTGATCGCTGTGGCCCTGAACTGCTAGCATGACAATATCTCGTTCAGGTGGATGTAAGAGCCGTAGAAATTGACGGGCATTCTCTAGCTGAATTCGTTTTTTGGAATTCAGATCATCGAGCCAGTTCATAGCGTACTCCTTCCTGACGTTATAGTTGATCATCGTCAGGTAGCTGACGCAACTGCTGTTTGAGTTGAGCGATACGCTTGGCGGCCTGTCTTTCAACCTCCTCAGGCGCGACTGTCTCCAGACTCTGTAACTCTGCTTGTGCTGCTTCACAGTCACGAGCAAACCGTGCTGTAGCCCATTCCATGCGCTGTAGGATCGTCAGTGCGTTGTCTAGAGGGTCTTGCATACTTTCCTCGTTTACCGCCATAGCAATCCTAATCATTAACCAGATCATTGAGTTTGCGTCTGCCGGTAGAATAGCATCTATTTCGAGGCAACGCAATGGTTAAGATCAACCATAATAAAAACAGCACCAGTCAATATTGACTGGTGCTGTTGCAATCCCTCAAAGGGATCGTGATAACGAGCAATCCTAACTCATTGTTTCAATCCGCCAGGCGGATGCGGTGGTGGACAGTCAGTATAGCACACTACAGATCCTCTGGCGTCAGCAGCTCGCCCGACGGGTACGGCGAATTGTTCTGCAATGAATTGTTCTGCAATGAATCGTCACCGCGTCGGGGCGGCCCTGGTGGCCACCCACAACGCCAATCATCGCAGCAATGCCGGGCATTGCCCGCATTGATCTCGCCAATGCGGGCAATGCGGCGCATTGGGGGCGGGCACACAGGCCCGCCCCTACGGCATTGCGTGCGCTGCGGTGCAGGAACATACGTCAGCAGCTCGCCCGGCTCCTCGTCATGCTCCAGCCACTCGGCGATCACGCGCAGGGCCAGGGCCTGCGCCCGCGCGATAGCTTCTTCACGCGTTGATCCATAGGCAAGCACGCCGGAGAGCTCTAGGATCTCGGCGATCCAGCGTACATCTTCCTCATTGCTCAGTCTCCACCGTCAAATGCATCAGCGTGCCTCTTTCACGGAATGCTATGCTCTCATGGCTTATGCCAGCACCGCCTCCACATCCACCGCCCCGATGGCCGCACCATCGAGCGTCAGCGGGATATGCTCGCCGCGCCGGTAGTCATCGCGGCGGGCGAAGCGCGGCTCGCTGGCCGGCCCGCTCGGCTCCTGGTAGACCTCGACCAGCCCATCGACCAGGTTGACGATCCAGTAGGCCACGATGCCGGCGGTAGCGTAGAGGCGCTGCTTCGTCGTCCGGTCGCGCTGGAGCGTGCTGTCCGACACCTCAACTACCAGCGCAACATCATCGGGGCCGGGGTGGCGGTCGCGGTACTGCCGGCGGTCGCCGCGCACGATCACCACATCCGGCTCGGGCTCGCTATCGGCGGTGGTGATTGGCTCTTGGGCATCAACGTACCAGCCTGCGGGCACCAGCTGGGCCAGAGCCTCGCGCAGCAGCTGCGTGGCCAGGCGGTGCGGCGGGTTTTTGGGCATCTTCGTTACCAGCCATCCCTCAAGCAGCTCAACCGGATCATCGTCGGTAAGGATTCCACTCTGCACCATCTGGTGGTACTGGGCGATGCTCAGCCGCCAGATCGGGCTGTCTGGCACCATCAGGCTCGTGCTGGTGCGGGCGGCGCGCTGAGTGTCTACGCTCATAGTATTGCCTCACAGAACGCGGATCGCGGATCACGGATCACCCATTATCATTATACAGCTCCGTCAGCCTGCGCACCTCCTCGGCCATGCGCGCGCGCAGCTCGGGCGGGCCGAGCAGCTCGGCGTTGGAGCGGTAGCGCAGCAGGGCCTGGATGATGAAGAAGTCGCTGCGCCCCTCGGCCTCGATGATCACATCGCCGCCGGGCAGCCGCTCGACCACGCGCTGCGCGGCGAAGCGCTGGCTCAGCTCGCCCTGGGCCAGCGCGGCGGCCAGGCGGTAGCGAAAGGTGATCGGGCGGCGCGTGTGCGCCATGCCCGGCGGGAGCGAGCGCAGCGCACCCGCCGCCAGGATCCGGTCGACGCGCAGGTCGTGGACCTGGCCGCTGTTGTGCGAGTAGGCCACCAGGTAGAAGTGGCGGTCGTAGTACTCGATGGCGTGCGGCTCCACCATGCGGTGGGTCGTCTCGTCGCCGCGCGAGTTGCGGTAGCGCAGGCGCAGCAGCTGGCGGCCCGCGATGGCCCGCTCCAGCTCGGCGATCCGCGCGGCGTGGGGGCCGTAGTCGATCGCCGGCTGGACGGGCGCGCCGCCGGCGCGCTGCGCATCGTAGGCGGCGCGCTGGGCGTCGCCCAGCGCGGCGGTGAGCCGCGCGAGCAGCCCGGCGACCTGGCGGGCGTAGGGGTGGTTGGGTCCGACGCTGTCGCGGAGCACGGCGAGGGTCAGCAGGTCGTCGTCGCCGTAGGCCGGCGCGCCGCCGCGCAGCGTGTAGGTCGTTGGGGTCTCATCGCTGCGCTGGACAGTCACGCCCAGCGCAGCGAGGTGCTCGATATCGCGGGCGATCATGCGCCGCGCGCTCGCCGGGGAGGGGTAGGTCGCGCCGAGGCGGGCGATCAGATCCGGGTAGGCCAGCGGCCCGTCGCGCAGGGCGTCGAGCAGCGCCCGCAGGCGGATGATTAGCGCGGTGCTATGCGGCGAGAGCGGTGTGGGCATGGCGGATGGCGCGCGGTCGGTGCGGTCAGCGTGGGCCGTGCATACACACCGCGATATTGCGCGCCGCCAGGTCGCCGCCGGCCGCGCCCTCGGTGGCGGGCGTGGTGGCCTCGCAGCCCCCGCCCTTAAAGAATTTATCGTGCATCGTCGATAGCATGATCTCCTCACCATCGGGGGTGAGGCTATCCTGGCCGAGCTCACGAAGCACATCCTCAAGGCTATACCTGATATCGATCTTCACGTTCATCGCATCCTCCATGCATGGCCCTGATAGTCCACAAGCACAACCACCATCGCATCATATACCCAGGCTACAGAGATCACACCCCTCCAGCTCACGGGTAATGGTCTCGCGAATGCTGAGGACATCGGCAGAGCTTTGCCAGATCTCCCTGAACGAGCGCTGGGTAAGCTGGCCGAGCGGGGAGCGATACAGCCGCTTCATCTTCAGGCAGGGGAGCAGGCTGCCATCTTCACAGATCGAGAAGAAGGAGAAGCCCGCCTTGCATAGCTTCTGCTTGTACGGCTGCGTCTTTGCGCTGGCATTCGCGCGCATGAACTCCTGAATCTGCTGCGCATCAAGGCGCTCGACAAGATTCTCCGTCCCGCCATCATCCTTGGGGAATATCTCGGAGTCAAAATGCACCGGTATGCCCATCGGGTCGCCGATATCGTCGCGAACCTTCTGGAATGTGTCAACATTCGACTTCATGACCGAGCAGTTAATCCGCACATCGAAGCCGGCCTCTTGTAAGAGGTGCAGCGCGCGCACGGTCTTGTGGTAGGATCCAGGCGCGTGGGTGATCTGATCGTGAACCGCGGGCTCCGAGCTATACAGGCTGATATGGATCCGATAGATATTCGCCAGATCGTGCAGTGCGCGCACGACCGCCTCGTCAATCAGCGTGCCGTTCGAGTTGATCCGCACCACAAACTTCTGCTCAGACAGATAGCTCAGGATATCGAGGATATCCTTTCGAAAGAACAGCTCCCCGCCGGTCAGCACAAGCCCGAGCGTCCCACAGTCGCGCAGGTCGTCTAGAATCCGAAAGACCTGCGCGGTGCTCAGCGTGTCCTGCCTCGTAGCAAAGAGGCCATAGCAGTGGTTGCAGCGCAGATTGCAGCGCCCGGTGAGCTCAAAGTGGCCGCTCATCGGGATATGGTTCTTGAACGCCCACATGTTCAAGATGCCAATATCGATCTCCTGGGCCTGCTGCGCCAGCGCGCGCCCGTCCGGCGCTGACGGCGGGCGCGCGGCGGCGTCGCCCAGCAGATCGAGGCTCACCAGCCGCGCGTAGAGCGGGTGCCCACGATCGGGCGGCCGCGATGGCCCGGCGGCCGCGATATCACTCCAGAGCTGGAGGGCCTGGCCTTGCAGCAGCGCCACACGGCGCGTCTTGACGTTCATGACAACCGCGAGCGAGTCGCCATATATTCGATACACGACTGCTTTGGGGATCATAGGTCACCTTCCTGCAATCAGCGATCTGCGCCGCCTCGCTCGCCGCTCATCATAGCCGCCAGCTGGGCGCGGGCACGAATCGTTTCTGCCACCCGCAGAGAGGCTTTCGTAACAGTACTGCGCACAGTGAGGGTGTGTCCCACAACAAAGCTGATGGTGCTGCGGCGCGGCGTAGCCGCGCCGCAGCACCATCAGCTGCAGCATGTGCCTGCTGGGCACAGAGAGCAGGACATTTAGGCGAGCAGGTGCTTCTGCACCTTGCCCATGGCGTTGCGTGGCAGCGCGTCGACGTAGTGGATCTGGCGCGGGCGCTTGTAGGCGGCCAGCCCCTCGCGGCAGAAGGCGGTCAGCTCGGCGCTGAGCGCGGCCTCGGCGGCGGCGTCTGACGGGCGGGACTCGGGCGTCATCACCACCCAGGCCGCCACCTGCTCGCCGAAGTCGGCGTCGGGCAGGCCGCGCACCGCGCACTCGGCCACCGCCGGGTGGGCCAGCAGCCGCTCCTCAACCTCGCGCGGGTAGATGTTGTAGCCACCGCTGATGATCAGCTCGCGCGCCCGCCCGGTGATCGTGAAGTAGCCGTCGGCGCTGCACATCCCCAGATCCCCCGTGCTAAACCAGCCGTCGGCCCCGAAGACCTCGGCGGTCGCCGTGGGGTTGCGCCAGTAGCCCGCGCAGACGTGCGGGCCGCGCACCTGGATCTCGCCGACCTCGCCGGCGGGCAGCGGCTGGCGCGAGCGCACGCCCACCACGCGGGCCTCCTGTCCGGGGAAGGGGCCGCCCACCGTGCCGGGGCGGCGCTCGCCAGCGTAGGGGTTCGTCAGGTTCATCACCGTCTCGGTCATGCCGTAGCGCTCAAGGATGGCGTGGCCGAAGGTGTTGCGGAACTCCTCAAACACCTGCGGCGGCAGCGCGGCCGAGCCGGAGACGAAGAGGCGCAGCGAAGAGAGACGCCGAGAGAAGTGGCCACTTCTCTCGGCGCTCTCTTCGCGAGGGGCGACATGCAGCAGCCGCCCGTAGATCGTCGGCACGCCGAAGAACATGGTGATCGTGCCGTCGGCCAGCGCCGCCAGGGCCTCGTCGGGGTCGAAGCGCGGGCGCAGGTCCATGCTGGCCCCGGCGAGCAGGGTGCCGTGGACGCCCACGCCGAGGCCGTGGATGTGGAACAGCGGCAGCGTGAGCAGCAGGCGGTCGCGCTCCGTCCAGCCCCAGGCGCTCGTCACCGCCGCGCTGTTGGACACTAAGTTGCTATGGGTGAGCATGGCGCCCTTCGAGCGGCCGGTGGTGCCCGAGGTGTAGGCTAGGATGGCGAGATCAGCCGCCTGCGGCGGCTGAATGTTGAATGTTGAATGCTGAATGTTGAATGGTGTACCGGGCGAGTCAGATAGCCCGAAAAGGGAGTCGTCACATGTAAGCTGCGCGATCTGAACGCCCTGGGCGCGCAGTTGTCCCAGGGCCATGCGCAGCTCGGGGGCGCTCTCGGCGTCGCCCACCACCGCGCGGGGTGCGCTGTCGGCGAGGATGTGGCCGAGCTCGGTCTGGCGATACTGGGTGTTGATCAGCACGGCGGCGGCGCCGGCCATGTGCGCGCCGAGGTAGGCGGCCAGGAAGGCCGGCGTGTTGCCCAGGTAGAGCCCGACCCGATCGCCGCGCATCACGCCCAGCTCGGCGTAGCGGGCGGCCCAGGCGGCGGCGGCGGCGGCCAGCTGGCCGTAGCCGATCACCGCGCCGCGCCAGATCACACAGGGGCGCTGCGGGTCGGCGGCGGCGTGGCCGAGCAGGGCGGCCAGGATGGAGTCGGGGGCAGGCATATGCAGCGCTCCGTTGAATGTTGAATGCTGAATGTTGAATGCTGAATGTTGAATGCTGAATGTTGAATGCTGAATGTTGAATGCTGAATGCTGAATGCTGAATGCTGAATGTTGAATGCTGAATGCTGAATGTTGAATGCTGAATGCTGAATGCGGCTGCCCGACCATTCAACATTCACAATTCAACATTCAACATTATTATACCGTCGGTTCCGTGATACCTCGCCCTGCTATAATGGGATTGGCGCATTGCCCTTTTCTTGCACTATTAACCGGAGTGCCGCCATGATTGATCGGCTGCTCACGATCCCCACGAATGACGAAGACATCCAGCGTCGCGGACGGACGATCCTGTCGGTCGCGCTGGTGCTGCTGGGGCTGGTGATCCTCGCCAGCGTGGCCGTGATCTTCCGCCCCGACGCGACGCCATCGCTGCTGGGGCTGCTCGTCGCCGCCGTGGTGATCGTCGCCTCGATGGCCCTGACCCACCGGGGGCAGGTCGGCCTGGCCGCATGGGTGCTGGTGATCATGATCCTCGGCGCGGCGATGGTGCCGATCATGATCCGGCGCGAGGTGACCAGCGCGCTGCTCTACCTGACGCTGCCGGTGGTTGTCGCGGGGGTGGTGCTACGGCCCTGGCAGGTCTGGCTGGTGCTGTGCGCCGGGCTGCTGGTCGTCGCCTACAAGGCGCTGGGGGACGCGGCCGGCCCACAGAGCCAGCCTGAGCCGTGGGTGCTGCTGGCGAACAGCGGCATGGTGCTGGCGACCTTAGGGGTGATCAGCTTCCTGAGCGCCCGGATCGTCGTGCACGCCTTCGCCGAGGTGTCCGCATCACGGCGGGCCGCCGAGGCCGCCGCCCATCAGCTAGAGGAGCTCAACCATAGCCTAGAGGGCCGGGTGGCCGCGCAGACATCCGAGCTGCGCGCGGCCTTCGCGGAGGTGCAGGCCCAGGCGAACGAGAGGCAGGCGCTGCTCGACAAGATCACATCCCAGCGTGCGGTGATCCGCGAGATGAGCGTGCCGGTGCTGCCGTTGAGCGCCGACACTCTGGTGATGCCGCTGGTGGGCGACATCGACGGCGAGCGCATGGTCGCCATCCAGGCCGAGGCCCTGGCGGCGATCGAGCGCAGCCGCGCCCACACCCTGCTGATCGACCTGACCGGGGTGGCGGTGGTGGACACCTACGTGGCCCAGGGGCTGCTGCGCACGGTGCAGGCGGCCAGCCTGCTCGGCACGCGCTCCGTGCTGATCGGCATCCGCCCCGAGGTGGCCCAGGCGATCGTCGGCCTGGGGATCGATGTTGGCGATGTGAAGACGGCGGCCAACCTGGCGAGCGCCCTCTCCTCCTTATCATGATCACAAAAGCGGCGCGGTGGGCGATGCCCACCGCGCCGCTTTTGTGCATCCTATGCGGGCTTACTTATCCCGCTTGCCGTCGCCGAGGGCGGCCTGGGCGGCGGCGAGGCGGGCGATCGGGACGCGGTAGGGCGAGCAGCTGACGTAGTTCAGGCCGGCCTTGTGGAAGAACTCCACGCTGGCCGGGTCGCCGCCGTGCTCGCCGCAGATGCCGACCTTGAGGTTGGGCCGCGCGCTGCGCCCGCGCTCGGTGCCGATCTGCACCAGCTGGCCGACGCCGCGCTGGTCGATCGACTGGAAGGGGTCGTCGGGCATCAGCTTCTTCTCGACGTAGGCCGGCAGGAAGCGCCCGGCGTCGTCGCGGCTCAGGCCGAGGGTGGTCTGGGTCAGGTCGTTGGTGCCGAAGCTGAAGAACTCGGCGGTCGCGGCGATCTCATCGGCGGTGAGGGCGGCGCGGGGCAGCTCGATCATCGTGCCGACCAGGTAGGGGATCTCGACCCCGGCGGCGGCGAAGACCTCGCCGGCCACCTTGCGCACCAGCTCCTCCTGGATCTTCAGCTCGGTGATGTTGCCGACCAGCGGGATCATCACCTCGGGGTGGACGTCGATGCCCTCGGCCTTCACGGCCACGGCGGCCTTGAAGATCGCGTTGGCCTGCATCTCGGTGATCTCGGGGTAGATGATGCCGAGGCGGCAGCCGCGGAAGCCGAGCATCGGGTTGGACTCGCGCAGGCTCTCGACGCGGCCGCGCACCTTGGCGGCGTCCACGCCGAGCTTGGCGGCCAGGGCCACGATCTCGTGGTCCTCGTGGGGCAGGAACTCGTGGAGCGGCGGGTCGAGGGTGCGGATGGTGACGGGCAGGCCGGCCATCTCGCGGAAGAGGCCCTCGAAGTCGCCCTGCTGGAGCGGCTCGATCTTGGCCAGGGCGGCCCGGCGATCCTCAAGGGTGTCGGCGATGATCATCTCGCGCACGGCGTCGATGCGGTCGCCCTCAAAGAACATGTGCTCGGTGCGGCAGAGGCCGATGCCCTCGGCGCCGAAGGAGCGGGCCACCTTGGCGTCGCGCGGGATATCGGCGTTGGCGCGCACGCCGAGCGTGCGGAACTCGTCGGCCCAGCCCATGAACTCGGCGAAGTCGCCCGACATCTCGGGCTCAACGGTGGGCATCGCGCCGGCGAAGACCTCGCCGGTGCTGCCGTCCAGCGTGACCCACTCGCCCTTCTTCACCGTCACGCCGCCGACCGTCACCGACTGGTCGGCGTAGTTGATCCGCAGGTCGCCGGCACCGGCCACGCAGGGCTTGCCCATGCCGCGGGCCACCACAGCGGCGTGGCTGGTCATGCCGCCGCGGGCCGTCAGGATGGCCTGGGCCGCGACCATGCCGTGAAAGTCCTCGGGGGCCGTCTCGACGCGGATGAGGATGACCTTGTGGCCGTCGGCGGCCATCTGCTCGGCCTCATCGGGGTCGAACACCGCCGTGCCGCTAGCCGCGCCGGGGGAGGCCGGCAGGCCGGTGGTGAGGGCGGCGACATCCTGGCGGGCCGCCGGGTCGATCATCGGGTGGAGCAGCTGGTCGAGGGTGGCCGGCTCGATGCGCTGGACAGCGGTGGCCTTATCGATCACGCCCTCACGCACCAGGTCGACGGCGATCTTCAGGGCGGCGGCGGCGGTGCGCTTGCCGTTGCGGGTCTGGAGCATCCAGAGCTTGCCGCGCTCGATGGTGAACTCGACGTCCTGGACATCCTTATAGTGGGCCTCAAGCTGCTTGGCGATAGCGTGAAACTGCCCATAGACCTCGGGCATCCGCTCCTTGAGCTTGGCGATCGGCTCGGGCGTGCGCACGCCGGCAACCACATCCTCGCCCTGGGCGTTCACCAGGTACTCGCCGAAGATCTCGCCGTCGCCGGTGCTGGGGCTGCGGGTGAAGGCCACGCCGGTGGCGCTGTCGTCGCCCATGTTGCCGAAGACCATCGCCTGCACGTTCACGCCGGTGCCGAGGCTGTCGGAGATCTTATTGATGCGGCGGTAGTCGACGGCGCGGCGGCCGTTCCAGGAGCGGAACACGGCGGCGATCGCCTCGCGCAGCTGATCGAGCGGGTCCTCGGGGAACTCGACGCCAGCGTCCTCCTTGACAATCGCCTTAAACTTCTCGGCGATCTCCAGCAGCTCTTCGGTGCTGAGGTCGGTGTCGAGGCGCTCGCCGTGGCCCTTGGCGATCTCCATCTGGTGCTCGAAGCGCTCGCCGTCCACGCCGAGGACGATCTTGCCGAAGAGCTGGATGAAGCGGCGGTAGGCGTCGGCGGCGAAGCGCGGGTTGTCGGTGAGCTTGGCGAGGCCCTCGCGGGTGTTGGTGTTCAGGCCGAGGTTCAGCACCGTGTCCATCATGCCGGGCATGGAGAACTTCGCGCCCGAGCGCACCGAGACCAGCAGGGGGTTGGCCGGGTCGCCGAAGGTCTTGCCCGT
>NZ_JAIEWN010000001.1:88580-90871 GCF_019599295.1 Oscillochloris sp. ZM17-4
GCGGCCGGCCTGCCGATCACCTTCACCATCGTGATCACCAACGACAGCCTGATCGACATCGTGTCGCTGCCCCTGCGCGACGTGTTCAACCCGGCGGCCCTGCGCTTCGAGTCGGCCAGCCCGCCGCCGGACTCGGCCGACCAGGTGGGCGGGGTGCTGGCCTGGGGCGACCTGCTGGCCACCACCGGGCGCGCACGGCTGGCCCCCGGCGAGTCGATCACCGTGGAGACTGTCTACACCGCCCTGCGCGACATCACCGCGGCGGTGAATACGGCCGAGGTGTCGGGGGCGAAGGACGAGTACGGCAACGCGGTGCAGCCTCGCCAGGCTCAGGTGCCGATCCGCATCGTCGGCCCGGTTGAGACGCCCGGCCCGACCGGGCAGCAGCCCACCCGCGCGCCGACGGCGACGCCCACGCCCTTCGCCACGGCCGGCCCGCGCCTAACGGAGATCGCCGGGCGCACGGCCACGGCCGCCGCCCAGGCCGCGCCCACAGCGGCGCCGACCGACACGGCGGTGACAGCTGAGACGTCTGCCACGCCCGTCGTGCCGGCGAGCCTGCCCAACACCGGCGACGGCGGCCCGCGCCCGCTGCTCTGGCTCCTGCTCGGCCTGGCCATGCTCGGCGCCGCCCTGGCGGTGCAGCGGCTTCGCGCCGCGCTCTAGCCGGCCCCGCCCTCATCACATCTATACGCTATAGAGGGTGCTGGCGGCAAAGCCTCCAGCACCCTCTATAATCATCCAGGGCATGGGCAACGTCGCTGGCGGCTGAAGCCGCGTCGCGGGGGCCTGCGGCCGACCGCCCACCTTTGTGGGCGGGTGCGGCGTCGGCGCAGGCCGACGCCCGGCGCAGCGCGCCCTGCCGGCGCGACGTCAGTGGCCAGCCAGGGGGGCGCGCAGGACGTTGCCCATGCCCTGTGTAATCATCCGCTCATTCGCCCCTCATTCACTGATGTGGTACGATGTCCCAGATAGGCAGCAGACACCCGCGGGGCACGAACGCCGTACCCCGCCACCTGAGGAGAAGATCGTGACCGACCCACAGTCCCCCGACACGCCCGAGGCAAACGACGACGATTTCCAGGATGACCTGAATATACTCGATGAGGGAGCGGACAAAGGCAGACGCCCGCCGCTGATCGCGCTGATCGGCGGCGCCCTGGCCCTGCTGATCATCGGCGCCGGCCTGGCGACGGTCTTCGCCCCCAGCACGAGCGCGCCGGCCGCCCCGACGTCCGCCGCCGCCCTCGATACCACCGCCGCGCCGGCCGCCGCAGCCGGCGATCTCCCCACCCCGGCGGTGCCCACGGCCCTCCCGCTGCCCCAGGCCATCGGCGACACGAGCAGCACCGAGCCGGTCGCCCAGGTCGGCGACGCGACGATCACGCGCGGGGAGTTCGTGCGGGCCTACCAGCCCGGCGCACCGCCCAGCGACGTGCTCCAGCAGCTCATCCAGGTCGAGCTCGTCGTCCAGGCGGCGCAGGCCGAGGGGGTCAGCGTCGATCAGAGCAAGGTGGACGACCAGATCGCGCAGATCAAGCAGCAGAATGCGATCAGCGACACCGCCACCTTCAACACATTCCTCCAGGACAATAATATCGGGTCGGAGCAGGAGCTGCGCGCGCTCATCGGCCGCGACCAGGTCGTCGAGCAGATGCTGCTCACCCACACGACGATGGAGCAGGCCCACGCCCGTCACATCCTGCTGGCCACCAGCACCGATAACCCGACCGATGATCGCCAGGCCGAGGCTGAGGCGCTGCTCAAGCAGATCCAGGACGGCGCCGACTTCGCCACGCTGGCCAGCGAGAAGTCGGAGGACACTGGCACAAAGGACAACGGCGGCGACCTGGGCTGGGCGCCCCGCGGCCTGTTCGTGCCCGAGTTCGACGATGCGATCTTCAGCATGAAGAAGGGCGAGGTGCGCCTGGTCAAGTCGCAGTTCGGCTGGCATATCATCGAGGTGATCGACCCGGCCGAGATGCGCGGCCTCGAGAGCCGCGATATGCTCAGCACGACGCCTGGGCAGCAGGCCTTCACCGACACCTTTCTGCCCTGGGTCGGCGAGCTCGAGAGCGCCGCCAAGGATGCCCAGAAGATCAAGATTCTGGTCACCGACGATCAGCTGGTGACGAGCCCGGGGGCCTGATATAGTGCAGGTTGCAAATTGTAGATTGCTACAATCTGCAATCTGCAATCTGCAATCATATGATCGCTTGGCGAATACACATCGGAGTCGCGCTTCTCGCGCTCGCCCTCCTCGCTGGCTGCGCGGCGGCCCCGGCCGCCGA
>NZ_JAIEWN010000001.1:90971-93211 GCF_019599295.1 Oscillochloris sp. ZM17-4
GCCGAGAGCCAGCGTCAGCGCTGCGAGGGCGAGTAGAGCCGTCCAGATGCGGGCCAGCGGGCGCAGAACCGGCATTCTGCTCTCCAACCCTTTCTCACGTGCAGATCTGCGGGCAGTATACCATAGCCGGCCGCTTGCCCCATGGGCGGGCGAGTTTGGGGGCGGACAGGCGGCAGGCGGCAGGCGGCACGATTCTGCATTGGAATGCTGTCCGGCTCCCCCTCTCCCCTGGTGGGAGAGGGGGCAGGGCCGGCGCGAGATGGGCGTATTTGAACAGTATGCCCCTATCCCTCCCCCGCGTAGGGGTAGCGGAACGCGCCGGGGAAGTCGTCGGCCACAGCCTTTCGCTTGCCGCTCCACTCCTCGATGTCGATCCGGTAGACGCTGGTGCGCGCCAGCTCCTCGGCGATGATCGGCCGGTAGTGCTCGCCCGGCCGCAGGTGCGGGAAGTACTTGTCGAGCAGGATCTGTAGTCCGTGGGTCGCCTCCTCCGGGTCATCGATCACGCGCGCCGACCCGAACACCGCCACGCCGCTGTACTCCACGCTGAACTCCAGGGCCACCTCGGCCGGCAGCAGCCGCCCCATCTCGCTCACGCTCAGGCAGACCCGCTCGGCCACATCCAGGTTGGCCCGCGTGCGGCCGTAGCGCGCCGTGTGCATGTAGATCGCCCCGCGCGTCGGGTCGTACACAAACAGGTTGCTGTTGATGAAGGGCTGCCCGTCGGCCACGGTCGCCAGGTAGCCGATCGGCGCGCGGGCCAGCAGATCGGCGATCCACGCGTCGTCGTCCACCGCCCGGTCCTTGCGCTTCACCTCGGCCCTTGGCCGGGCCGCGTAGTCGTTTGGCATTGCTGAGCTCCTGATTGCAGATTGTAGATTGCAGATTGCAGAGTAGCAGGGCGATTGGTCTCTGAGAAGTGCCAATCTATGCTATGATCGCCATACCACTCTGACATATTCCATTCTCAATTCTCAATTCCATGTTCTCCCCCCTCACCCTTAGCCCGCAGTCAGATCTCCCGCTCTACCGGCAGCTCTACGACGAGATCCGCGCGGCGGTGCTCGACGGCCGGCTGGCCCCGGGCGCCCGCCTGCCGAGCAGCCGCGAGCTGGCGGCGGGCATGGGCCTGGCCCGCTCCACCGTGGTGAGCGCCTTCGAGCAGCTGCTCGCCGAGGGCTACCTGGAGGGACGGGTGGGCGCGGGCACCTTCGTGGCCACGTCCCTGCCCGAGGATCTGCTGGGCCACGGCGGGCCGCCGGCCCGCCCGCCCGCCGCCCATGAGCGGCCCGCCCCGCGCCGGCTCTCGGCCAGGGGCGCGGCCCTCGCCGCCACGCCGGTCAGCGCCTCGTCGGGCGACCGGGTGCGCCCGCGGGCCTTCCAGGTCGGCCTGCCCGACATCGACGGATTCCCCCACGCCACCTGGGCGCGCCTGGCCGCCCGGCGCTACGGCAGCCCGCCGCCCGAGCTCATGGCCTACGGCGACCCGGCCGGCTACCTGCCGCTGCGCGAGGCGATCGCCTCCCACCTGGCGGCCGCGCGCGGCGTGCGCTGCGACCCCGGCCAGGTCGTCGTCGTCAGCGGCTCGCAGCAGGGGCTCGACCTGGCGGCCCGCGTGCTGCTCGACCCCGGCGACGAGGCCTGGATCGAGGACCCCGGCTACATGGGCGCGCGCGGCGCCCTGCTGGCCGCCGGCGCGCGGCTGGCCCCCGTCCCGGTGGACGCCGAGGGGCTCGATGTGGCCGCCGGGGCGCGGCTGGCCCCGCAGTCCCGCCTGGCCTACATCACGCCCTCGCACCAGTTCCCCCTGGGGGTGACGATGAGCCTGCCCCGCCGGCTCGCCCTGCTGGCCTGGGCGCGCGCCGCCGGGGCCTGGGTGATCGAGGACGACTACGACAGCGAGTACCGCTACGCGGGCCGGCCCCTGGCCGCGCTCCAGGGCCTCGACGGCGACGGCCGGGTGATCTACCTGGGCACCTTCAGCAAGGTGCTCTTCCCGGCGCTGCGTCTGGGCTACATGGTTGTCCCGCCCGACCTGGTGCCCGCCTTCGTGGCCGCCCGCGCCCTGGCCGACCGCCACTCGCCGGGAATCGAGCAGGCCATCGTCGCCGACTTCCTGGCCGAGGGGCACTTCGCCCGCCACCTGCGGCGCACGCGCGCCCGCTACGCCGCCCGCCAGGCCGCCCTGGTCGAGGCGGCGCGCCCGCTGGCCGGCCGCCTCGACGTGGCCCCGGCCGAGG
>NZ_JAIEWN010000001.1:93311-142809 GCF_019599295.1 Oscillochloris sp. ZM17-4
TGCAACACGCAGATTCATCCGGTGCGCATGCTTCGGCCCTACTACACGAAACCCGTTAACTCCATGCACATAGGGCGAAGCGCCCCCATCGGGGGCTCGGGGGCTGGCCCCCGAGTCTGGGAGAGGCCAGGGCGCGGGGCGCTGCGTCCCTACAGCGCGCTGTGGCGCGCCTCCCACGCGGCGGCCCGCGCCGCATCCTCCGCGCAGCCGTCCAGCAGCGCCGCGATCTCCGCCCGCGCCCCCTCGGCCCCCGCGCCGATCAGCGCCAGCCGGTTCAGCGGGCGGGTCTGCTCGCGCGGGCGGAACGGTGTCAGCTCCAGACGCCCGCCCACGTAGTGCAGCTCGTCTGGCCAGGGCGCGTCCCCGCAGTGGACGACCCCCTTGGCCCGGTAGATCTGCGGCGGGAGGCTTGACATAACCTCTGTCAGCGCCGCCCGGCGCAGCGGCGTGTCGCCCTGCCACACAAAGCTGCCGAATCCGTCCAGCCCCAGGTGTCCCGGCGCGGCCGGCGGGTCATCGCCGGCCAGGCGCGGCCCGAAGAGCAGTTGTGGGTCGATGTTCCCGCCGGCGGCGCGGATGATCGGCGCGCGCGGGTTCAGCTCGCGCAGCCGCGCCTCGGCCCCGGCGATCTGCGCGGGGCTGGCCAGATCGACCTTGCTCAGCACCAGGATGTCGGCGGCGCGCAGCTGCCACTCGGCCACCGGCGAGGCCGCCAGGGCGGCGTCCAGCCCGTCGGCGGCGGCCACCGCCACCGCCGCGTCCAGCGGCAGCCCGGCGGCGCGGGCCTGGCGGATCATGCCGCCCGGCTCGGCCAGCCCCGTCGTCTCCACCACGATCTGCTCCGGGTCGGCCATGTCGATCAGCTCCTCCACGGCCACCAGGAAGTCGCTCCCCGCCGCACAGCAGATGCAGCCGCCGGTCAGCTCGACCATGGGCGGGCCGCCGGCGCGGCCCAGGGCCGGCCCGTCGAAGCCGGCCTGGCCGATCTCGTTCACCACCAGGGCGATCCGCCGGCCCGCGCCGCGCTCCAGCATCGCCCGCAGCAGCGTCGTCTTCCCGCTGCCCAGGAAGCCCGTCACAATCGTGATCCGTGGGGTCATGGCCCGCCCTCCGCGTAGCCGGTCAGCTCGACGTAGCCGCTGCCGCCGAGCGGCGCGCCGGCGCGGGTGCCCGTCACCTGCACCGCGCCCTCCCAGTAGACCACGCTCACTTGAAGCTCCTGGTCGGCCAGGTAAGGGATAATCTCCAGGTCGATCTGCTCGGCGGGGACGCGCAGCCTCCAGCGGGCCGGGTAGCTGGCCCCGCCGCGCGGGCTGCGCCAGCTGTCGAGGACATCGACCTGCACATCCTCGCGGCTCAGGCGAACCTGCGCCCCGTCGGCCGCCACCAGGCTGCCGGCGGTGTAGGGCGAGACCGCGCCGCCGGGCTGGCGCAGGCGGTAGAACATCAGGCTGGAGCCGTCATCCAGCTGGAGCGCGAACCAGTCCCAGCCGCTCACATCGCCCTCCAGACTGCTGGTGCTCCACTCGCGGTCCATCCAGCTCAGCCCGCTCACCCGGTAGCGCGTCTCGCCCACGCGCACCTCTCCCTCCGTCGCCATGCGCGGCAGTGAGTAGTAGTACGATGCGTTGCCCGGCGTCGGCCCCTTCTGGCTCAGCCCGGCGTCGCCCTGGAGCACCGGCGGCGCGCTGTTGACCGCCCGCAGGTCGATCGCCACGTCGCCCTGCGCCGCCCGCAGGCGCATATCCATGCCCTCGGGGCCGGCCCCCTCGACCGACCAGTTTTCTAGGAAGACCCGGAAGGGATCGCCGCTGGCCCCAGCGAGGCCGTCCGCGCCCCGGCTGAAGCGCTCATAGGCGTAGAACTGGTCGCCGGCTACATCGGCCAGGGCCAGGTGGCCCATGTAGATATCGCGGGTGGCCCAGGCCGAGTCCCGCGCGGGGGCCGTGGGGACAAGGGCGCGGCGGAAGAGCGTCAGCTGGTAGCCGAAGTGGCGGCCGGCGTCGTCGTCGAGATTGCCGGTGAAGTACCACCACTCGGTGAGGAACGCCGGGTGCGGGCCGTGGTCCTGCGGGAACGTGAAGGGTCGCGGCGCGAGGGCGCGCTCGTAGCCGGCGGTGGCGTCGGTACTCAGCGCCTCGATCGCCCCCAGCCGGGCGCGCACCTCCGGCTGGGCCGGGGCCGCGCATGCGGCCAGCAGCGCGAGGCAGATTATCAGCAGGCCGAGCAGAACCTTCGGGCCGCGCGGGCGGTATATGATCATGTGCATACATGTATTGTAGGGCCGAAGCATTGGCCCTGCAATGCTTCGGCCCTACTTGCGCCGCCAATGCTTCGGCCTTACTATAGGAAGATCGGTATGAGCGACTACCAAGACATTGAGGACGAGGCGCGGGTGCTGGTCGCGGTGGTGAGCCGCGTGCGCGACCTGGAGCTGGCCCGCGCCGAGGGCTGGTACCGCGTGCCCCTGGCCCGTCTGCCGGCCCGCTTCGCCGCCGACTTCCTGGCCTTCTACCAGACATCCGTGTTCGGCGCGGAGCGCTGGGCGGTGCGCTACTACGCGCCCGTGCTGCGCTACCGGATTGTCCTCCGCCGCGAGCTGCTGCCCGCCGAGCCCGATCACCCCCGCGCCGACGAGCGCTACTACCGGGTCGAGCTCGGCCCCCTGGAGGCGCTGCCCCTGCCGGTGCCCGCCGAGCGCCTGCGCCGGGTCAGCTTCATCAGCACCACCTTCGGCCAGCTGCGGCGCGCCCGCGATGTGTGCGAGCTGTTCCATCCCGACGAGGACGCCGCGCCCCCCGACGATATCTGGGGCGCCGGGATGGCCGGGAAAAGCCTGACGTAATTAATGTTGAATGCTGAATGTTGAATGTTGAATGTCCGGCATTCAACATTCAACATTCAGCATTCAACATTCAACATTACCTATGCACGCGATCATCGTCGCCAACGCGCCCGACTTCGACGCCGCGCCCTTCGCCGGGCTGCTGGCCTCCGCCGACCTGATCGTCGCCGCTGACGGCGGGGGCAACGCCCTGCGCGCCGCCGGGCTCACCCCCCACGTGGTGATCGGTGACCTCGACTCGCTTGAGCCGCAGGCCGAGGCGGCCTTCCGCGCCGCCGGCGTCGAGGTTATCCGCCTGCCCGCCGAGAAGGACGAGACCGACCTGGAGCTGGCCCTGCTGCTCGCCGTCGGCCGCGGCGCCGGTCAGATCGACATCCTCGGCGCCCTCGGTGGCCGCTGGGATCAGGGCCTGGCCAACGTGGCCATGCTCGCCCTGCCCGAGCTGGCCGGCCTGCGCGTGCGCCTGCTCGACGTCGCCCAGGAGGCCTTCCTGGTGCGCGGCGCATCCGACATCCCCGGCGCGGCGGGCGACACCGTCTCGCTGCTGCCCCTCGGCGGCCCGGCCTACGGCATCACCACCCGCGGCCTCTTCTACCCGCTGGACGGCGCGACCCTGCGCTTCGAGCGCTCGCGCGGCGTCAGCAATCTGATCACCGCCCCCCCCGCCCACGTCTCGGTGGGCGAGGGCATGCTGCTGGTGGTGCATCACACGGTACAGGCCGGCAGATAGCGTGATGATACGCGCTAGCAGGTTGTATATCTCTCAGGCATGCGCTACAACGAGTCTGTCGATGGTATCCGCCCTGTATGTGTGGGTCGGATCATCTCACGGAGGACTCCTTTGCGCACATTCAACATCGCCCTGTCGCTACTGGCGCTATCGCTGCTCATCGGCGTGGGGGCTGTGGCCCGCGCCGACACCACCCCCCGCCCCCAGATCGTCGGCGGCGCAGACGTGCCCGACCCCAACCCCTACACCTACCAGGTCTCGATCGGCACCGTTGACTCCTACTTCTGCGGCGGCTCGATCATCGCGGCTGACTGGGTGCTCTCGGCGGCCCACTGCTTTGTCGACGAGAATACCGGCGCTGTCACCGACGCCACGACCCTCGTGGTGCGGACAGGCATACGCAGTATTCAGGCTGGATTTGACGATACGACGGGGAACCGGGCTGTCGCGCAGCTGACCGTCCATCCTGCCTATGATCGGGGAACCTCCGCCAACGACATCGCCCTGCTCAAGCTCGCGGCGCCCGTCGACGCGGCCTGGATCGTCCCGCTGGCCGACGCGGCGAACGACCCGGCCCTGACCGTGCCGGGCACCAACGCTATCGCCACCGGCTGGGGCGGCACCATCGGCTATGGGCCGAATGACCCGACCCCGACCCAGCCCACCATCGACATCCTGCGGTTCGTAGAGATGCCGATCGCCAGCAACACGACCTGCGGGATCACGGCGACCCAGCTCTGCGCCGGCCTGCCCGGTGGCGGTGTCGACACCTGTCAGGGCGACAGCGGCGGCCCGCTCGTGGTGAGCGACGGTGCGGCCTGGTACATCCAGGTTGGCGTGGTGAGCAACGGCGCGGGCTGCGCGGCGCCGGGCTTCTATGGCACCTACACGCGGGTGGGCTCCTACCGCAGCTGGATCGACTCGACGATGAACCCGGTGGACCCGAGCACGATCATTCCGCGGGCCTACCTGCCGCTGATCGTGCGGTAGCCGACACCATACACCGTAGGGGCGCAGCGTGCTGTGCCCGCATGTAGCCCCTACGTCACATCCCCATGGCGGCCCGGCCGACCAGCTCCAGCGCGGCGTCGTCGCCGGGCGGGTGGGTCAGGCCGGCGCGGGCGTCGCGGAAGTAGCGCTCCAGGGGCAGCTGGCGGGTCAGGCCGAAGCCGCCGGCCACGCGCAGGGCCTGATCGCTGGCGCTGACGGCGGCGTTGGTGCAGAGGTACTTGGCGGCGGCGATCATTGGGGAGAGCGCCTCGCGGCCCTCGGGCGCGGCGTCCCAGCTGCGGGCCGTCTCGTGGAGCAGGGCGCGGGCGGCGCTGAGCTGCACCTGCATCTCGCCGACCCGGCGCTGGATCTGGGACAGGCTGGCGATCGGCCGGCCGAGGGCCGTGGGCGCGCGCTCGCGCGCGTAGGCCCCCGCGGCGTCACAGGCGGCCTGTCCCACCCCCAGGTAGGTGGCGGCCATCGTCAGGGCGAACCAGGCGTTCATGACGGCGGTCTTCTGGGCCGGGGCGACCCCGGCGGGCCGGCGGTCGACCAGCCAGGCGTCGGGCACGGGCACATCCTCCAGCCAGAGGTCGTTGCTGCCGCTGGCCCGCAGGCTGAGCGCGTCGCCCCAGGTCTCCTCCAGGCGCAGGCCGGGGCTGCCGGCGCGGATGATCGCGTTGCCGGTGCCGCCCTCGGGCATGCCGGGGCCGGGGGGCAGGGCCACGCTCACCACGAAGAAGCGCAGGGCCGGGGCCATGCTCACAAACTGCTTATGCCCGCTGACCCGCCAGCCGTCGCCCTGCGGGGTGGCCCGCGTGGCGGGCATGCCCCCGCGCGATGGGCTGCCCAGCTCGGGCTCGCTGGCCGCCGCGTTGATCAGCGCGCCCTCCCCGGCGATCTCGCGGCAGACCTGGGCGAAGATCGGGTCGGGCCAGCTGCGCGCCTCGGCCAGCCGGCCGATCAGGTGGACGGTCATATCCACCGCCATGGCCGTGGAGCCGTCGCCGCGGGCGAGGTGCTCCTGGGCCAGGGCCATCTCGAACAGGCCGGCCCCCTGGCCGCCATACTCGGCGGGAACCACCAGCCGCAGGTAGCCCGACTCGCGCAGGTCGGCGTAGTTCTCGTGGGGGAAGCTGCCGGCGGCGTCGTGCTGCGGGGCGCGGGCGGCGAAGCGGGCGGCCAGATCGTCGGCCAGGGCGACGATCTCGTGCTGGCGCGGGGTTAACATGCTCATCGGTGGGGGTTCTTTTTTGTGGGGGACTGGGCGGCGCAGCCGCCCAGTCCCCCACAAAAGCGGGTTTAGGGCGCAGCCCTAGATCTGATCCAGGTAGTCCTTCAGCAGCTTGCCGAGGCGCGGGTGCCGCAGCTTGCGCAGCGCCTTCACCTCGATCTGGCGGACGCGCTCGCGGGTGACGCCGAAGGCCTTGCCGACCTCCTCCAGGGTGCGCGGCTGGCCGTCGGAGAGGCCGTAGCGCAGCTCCAGCACGCGCCGCTCGCGCTCGGTGAGCTGGTCGAGGGCGGTGGCGATCTGCTGGCGCAGCATGCCGCTGGCGGCGGCGTCGTCGGCGTCGAGGGCGTGCGGGTCGGGGATGAAGTCGGCCAGGGTGCTGTCGGCCTCCTCGCCCACCGGCGTCGCCAGCGAGACCGGGTCCTGGGCGGTGCGGCGCAGCTCGCGCAGCTTCTCCTCGCTCATGCTGAGGAAGTGGGCCAGCTCGCTGTCGTTAGGCTCGCGGCCGAGGCTCTGGGTGAGCTGGCGGCGGGCGGCCTGGATGCGGTTGAGCGTCTCGCCGAGGTGGACGGGCAGGCGCACCAGGCGGCTCTGGTCGGCCAGGGCCCGCGAGAGCGCCTGCTTGATCCACCAGGTGGCGTAGGTGCTAAACTTAAAGCCCTTATCGTGGTCGAACTTCTCGATCGCCCGCAGCAGGCCGAGGCTGCCCTCCTGGATGAGGTCGAGCAGGGGCAGGCCGCGGTCGCGGTAGCGCTTGGCGATGCTGACCACCAGGCGCAGGTTCGCGGCGGCCATCTGCTGGCGCGCGTCGTTGCCCTGCTCAATCTGGCGGCGCAGCTGCTGGGCCTCGTTGCTATCGGTGCGCAGCTTGTCCTTCTTCATGTTCTCGAACTTTTCGGTGGCTTCCTGCCCGCGCTCGATCGCCTGGGCCAGGCGCTTCTCCTCGGCGGCGGTGAGCAGGGGCACCTGGCCGATCTCGCGCAGGTAGAGCCGGACGCTATCGCCGAGCAGTGCGTCGGAGAGCCCCTCGTCCAGGTCGTTCACCACGCCGCTCGTCGGCTCCTCTTCAGGCCCCGGATCGTCGGCGCTGTCGCGGACGGAGATGCTGGCCTCAGACAGGGCCGCGTAGATCGAGTCCATGACCGAGTCTACGACCTCGACGGCCTCCTCCGCGTTGGGCACGAGAGCCTGGATCTCTTCGAACGTGACAAAGCCGCGCTGTCGCCCAAGGGTCAGTAGGCCCTGCATGTCGGTCGGGTGGGGAGAGGAGCCACGCGCAGTGTCGGGTTGGGTCTGAGCCATAGCGTTATCCTTGACCGGGCGAATCGGCGTCGTGCCTGCCTACCGTACCGGAAGATCAGCATACGCTTGCAATGCCGTTGATACGGGTGCCGGGGTCGCCAGAGAGTGGAAGCAACTGGCTGTCGGGAAAAAGAACGGGGGACTGTGCCGATATTGCGCCTGTGGTTACATGTGGGGCGTATTGTAGCATACCTGCTGTCGGAGTGCAGATTACCTGCCTCCAACGGCAAGATCACATAGTACAAGCTACGAGAGGAGATCGCGCACCTCTGCGGCGCTGGCGCAGGCCAGGGCGCGGTCGGCCAGCTCCGTCGCCGCCGCGCCCTCGGCGGCGCGGATGGCCGCGCGCACCAGCGGCAGGCTATTCGGCCCACAGCTGAGCTCGTCCACGCCAAGGCCGATCAGCAGCGCGGTGGCCGCCGGGTCGCCCCCGAGCTCGCCGCAGACGGCCACGTGCCTCCCGTGGCGGTGGGCCGCCTCACAGGTCATGCGGATCAGGCGCAGCACCGCCGGGTCGAGCGGCTGGTAGAGCTCGTTGATCCGGCTGTTGCCGCGATCGCAGGCCAGGGTGTACTGGGTCAGGTCGTTGGTGCCGATGCTGAAGAAGTCGGCCTCGCGGGCCAGGGCCTCGGCGTTCAGCGCGGCCGCCGGCACCTCGATCATCACCCCAAGCTGCGGGCTGGCGGCCTGCTCCAGTCCCTCCTCCGCCAGCTGCTCCCTGGCCCGATCAAGCAGGGCGCGCGCCCGGCGTAGCTCGTCCACCGTGCTGACCATCGGCAGCATGATCCGGATGTCGGCCGCCGCCCCGGCGCGCAGCAGGGCGCGCAGCTGCGGCAGCAGGATCTCGGGCTGGCTCAGGCCGATGCGCAGGCCGCGCCAGCCCAGGAAGGGGTTGTCCTCGTGGGGCAGCGGGAAGGCCGGCAGGTGCTTGTCGCCACCCACGTCGAGCGTGCGCACGGTGATCGGCGCGCCGGGCAGCTCGGCGGCCACCGCCGTATAGAGCGCCAGCTGCTCCTCCTCGCCGGGCAGGTCGGGCCGCTCCAGGAAGAGCAGCTCGGTGCGCAGCAGGCCCACCCCGGCGGCCCCCCACGCGCGGGCGGCCAGCGCCTCGGCGGGCGTCGACGCGTTGGCCACCAGGGCCACCGCCCGGCCGTCGCGGGTGACGGCGGGCAGGCCGACATCGGCGCGCATAGCGTCCATGCGGGCGTCGATGTCGGCCCGGGCGCCCCGCAGCCGGGCCAGCGCCTCGGCGGGCGGGTCGATGTGCAGGCTGCCCGCCGCGCCGTCGAGGGCCAGGGCGACGCCCTCGGGCAGATCGAGCAGATCCTCGCCGAGGCCGACGACGGCCGGGATGCCGAGGGCGCGGGCCAGGATGGTGCTGTGGGCGGTGAGCCCGCCGGCGGCCAGGGCGAAGCCGAGCAGCCGCTCGCGGGGGGCGCTGATCAGGTCGGAGGGGCCGAGGTCGCGGGCGACCACCACCGCCGGGGCCTCCAGTCGCTCGGCGAGCCCCTTGGCCCCGGTGAGCCGGCGCTGCACCTGGCCGACCACATCGCGCACATCGGCGGCGCGGGCGCTCAGGTACTCGTCGCCGATCGCGATCAGCTCGGCGGCCTGCTCCTCGCCGGCCGCGCCGATCGCCTGGGCCGCGCCCATGCCGCCCTCGACGATCAGGGCCGCCGCACGCTCGCGCAGGCTCGGGTCTCCCAGGAGCATGCGGTGTGCGCCGAAGATCTCGGCCTCCTCGGCCTGCTCCTCGGCGCGCAGCTGCTCCTCAAGCGCGGCGATGGCGATATCGACCTCGGCGATCGCCGCGTCGAGGCGGGCCATCGCATCCTCGGGGCTCTCGGCCGCGGCCGCGCCCGCCGCCGACACGGGGTTGAACACTAGGGCCGGTCCGATCACGATCCCCGGCGCGGCGGCCAGCCCGCGCATGATCTGGGCTGTGGGCATATGTGTCATGTATCCCGTAGGGCCGAAGCATTTGGCTGGCTCGCAAAGCGAGCCAGCCAAATGCTTCGGCCCTACCCTTTACCGTATCCCCAAGACACTATGGGCGATCACGCCGCGCAGAATCTCCGAGGTGCCCTCGCCGATCGTCAGCAGGCGCGTGTCGCGGTACATCCGCTCGACGGGGAACTCCTGGCTGTAGCCGTAGCCGCCGAGGACCTGGATGGCGTCCCGGCAGACTTTCTCGGCGGCCTCGGAGGCGTAGAGCTTGGCGGCGGCGGCCTCCCGGCTGTAGGGCCGGCCCTGATCCTTCAGCCAGGCCGCCCGGTAGACGAGCAGGCGCGCCGCGCCGATGGCCACCTCCATATCGGCGATCATATTTGCCACCGACTGGTGCGCGCCGATCGGCTTGCCGAAGGCCTCGCGCTCGCGGGCGTAGCTCACGGCGGCCTCGTAGGCGCCCTGGGCCAGGCCCAGCGCCATCGCGCCGATGCCGACCCGCCCGCCGTCGAGCACCTGGAGGAACTGGATGAACCCCTTGCCGCGCTCGCCGAGCAGGTTCTCTCGCGGCACGCGCACATCATCCAGCTGGATCGCCGTCGTCACCGACCCGCGCAGGCCCATCTTGTGCTCGGGCTGGCCGAAGCTCATCCCCGGCGTGCCGCCCGGGATGATGATCGCGCTGATCCCGCGCTTGCCGCGCTCCCGGTCGGTCACGGCGGTGACGATGATATGGCCGGCGACGGGCGCGTTGGTGATCCACATCTTGCTGCCGTTGATCACCCACTCATCGCCTTTGAGCGCGGCGGTGGTGCGGGTTGCCCCTGCGTCGGAGCCGGCGTGGGGCTCGGTGAGGCCGAAGGCGGCCATGTATGTGCCCTCGGCGGCGGGCCTCAGGAAGCGCCGCTGCTGCTCGGGCGTGCCGAACATGGCGATCGGCGCGCTGCCCAGCCCGAGGTGGGCCGAGTAGGCGATCGCCGTCGACCCGCAGCAGCGGGCCACCTCCTCGATCGCAATCGCCGTGCTGACGCTGTCCACGCCCGCGCCGCCCAGCTCCTCGGGGAAGGGCAGCCCCATCAGCCCGAGCGCCGCCATCTTGCGGAATGTCTCGGCGGGGAACTCTCCGCTCTCATCGACGTGGCGGGCCTGGGGCGCGATCTCGCCCTCGGCGAACTCGCGCACCGTGCGCCGGATCATCGCCTGCTCGTCGGTCAGGTCAAAGTGCATCGTTGCCTCCACAACATGGCTGTGTCATCGATCTCTAGCGTAGCTACAGACAGATCGATTATACAACCATCAGCTCCACGCCCTCCATCGTCTCGGCGATCAGGTTGTCCACCACCGCCTTCAGGTCGCCGCCGCTCTCCTCAAACACCCGCAGCTGGCGGTCGGCGCTGGAGCCGTGCTCGGCGATGTGCAGCAGGTACTCGACCTCCTTGCGCGAGCCGAGCATGTCGACGACATCGTCCACCAGCTCGACCATCTCGTGGATGAGGGCCTTCGTCTCCACCTCGCTGCGCTTGCCGAAGTCGATCATCTTGCCGCCGAGGCCGTAGCGCTGCGCCCGCCACTTGTTCTCGTTGATCAGCGCCCGCCGGTAGACCCGGAAGGTCGTGTTGTGCTCAAACATCGTGTAGAACTTGACGATAACCGCCTGCATCATGGCCGCCAGGGCCAGGCACTCCTCGACCCTGGTGGCGATATCGCAGACGCGGAACTCCAGCGTGCCGAAGATCGGGTGCGGGCGCAGGTCCCACCAGATCTTCTTGCCGTTGTCGATGCAGCCGGTGCTGATCAGCAGCTCGATATAGCGCTCGAACTCGCCGGCCGAGGCGAAGGTCGGCGGGGTGCCGGTGCGCGGGAAGCCGCTGAAGATTAGGCTGCGGTAGGAGTGGAATCCGGTCTTGCGGCCCATCCAGAAGGGCGACGAGGTGCTGAGGGCCAGCAGGTGTGGGCAGATATAGCGGGCCACGTTCATCAGCTCGATCGCCACGTGGTTGCTGGGCATACCGATGTGGGTGTGCATCCCGAAGATCAGCAGCTGGAGCGCGGCGTCCTGCATCTCCCCAACCACCGCGTCGTAGCGCTCGTGGGGCGTGATCTCCTGGGTCATCCACGAGGAGAAGGGGTGGGTGCCGGCGGCGACGATCTTCAGGCCGTGGCGGGCGGCCAGCCCGGCGATCGTGCCGCGCAGGTGGAGGATCTCCGCCCTGGCCTCCGAGATCGTCCGGCAGGGCCGCGTGCCCACCTCCACAATGCTCTGGTGCATCTCGGGCTTGATCTGCTCGCGCAGGATCATCTGGCCCGGCTCGAGGATCTGCGTGATGTAGGAGCGCAGCTCGCGCGTCTCCGGGTCGACGATCTGGTACTCCTCCTCGATCCCCAGGGTAAACGCGAAGTCCGGGTCCATCGGGTTGTACACGCTCACGGCGCTCTCCTCGGTTCTGTGATCGGTTAGGAGACAGGGGATAGGGGATAGGGAACAGGGAACAGGGAACAGGGAACAGGGAACAGGGAACAGGGAACAGGGAACAGGGAACAGGGAACAGGGAACAGGGTCTGGTTGGGATGTAGATATTATACACGGAGATGCTTTTGGGTGTCGCTTGCCCGGACATACGGATGCTGGTAGCATACGTATGTCCCCTGTCCCCTGTCCCCTGTCCCCTGTCCCCTAGTGCGAGGTGCTATGGATGTCGAACGCTTTCGCCCGGCCGCCGAGCGCTGCCTGGCCGGCGCGCGGATGGGCGGGCTCGTGCTGGCGGCGGCCGCCGGCGACGATGCGCCCCAGTCGCTCGCCCTCGGCGCCGACGCCGCCGGGGCCGCCCTCGCCGCCAACACCCTGTTCATCACGGCCTCGATCACCAAGCTTGCCACCGCCCTGGCCGTCCTGCGCCTGGCCGACCTCGGCGCCCTCGGCCTCGACGCCGCCCTGGCCGCGCACCTTCCCGACGCCGCCGCGGCCCAGCCCGGCGTGACCCTGCGGCGCATCCTGAGCCACAGCGCCGGGCTGCCGGTGGACGTGCGCGCCGAGCGGGCGCCCTACCGCATCGGGCTAGGCTGGCCCCAGCTGGCCGCGGCCTGCCTCGCCGAGCCGCCGGTGGCCGCGCCGGGCAGCGTGGTTCAGTACGGGAACGTGGGCTACGGGCTGGCCGCCGTGATCGTCGAGCGGCTCTCCGGCATGCCCTTTGCCGCCGCCCTTCAGGATCTGGTGCTCGGCCCGCTCGGCGTCGAGGGCTACCTGGGCGACGAGCCGCCGCGCGCCCCGGCCCTGCTGGCCGATATTCGCGGCAGCAATCCGCCGGAGCTTGCGCCGTTCAACTCGGCCTTCTACCGCTCGCTGGCCCTGCCCTGGGCCTGCCTGGTGACGACGGCCGAGGGCGCGCTGGCCCTGGTGCGGGCCTTCGCTGGCCGGCCGGCCGGCTTCCTCTCGCCCGCGACCCTGGCCGACGCGCGGCGCAGCCAGACCGACGGCCTGCCGGGCGGGGCGGCCCCGCCGCTCTGGTACGCCGCGTGCCCCTGGGGCGTCGGCCCCGACATCCGCGGCGCCAAGCAGCCCCACTGGGCGCCGCCAAACGCCGCGCCCGAATCCTTCGGCCACGCCGGCGCCTCGGGCTGCATCGCCTGGCACGACCCGGCCAGTGACACCAGCTACGCGATTATGGGCACGAGGACGGCCACCAACGGCTGGCTGCTGCGCCACGCCACCACGCTGGGCGACGCGCTGATCGAGGGGCGCGCCCGCACCTAAAATCTTGTACTGCCGAAATGTGCCAGCGAAGCTGGCACATTTCGGCAGTACAAAGCGGGGCATAGGCTGGCAGCATCGCGCGCTACGCGCCGCCCTCCTGGCGGATCACCTCGATCGTGCGGGCGAGCCGCCGGTCGAGGGGGTAGGCCTGCCCGCCGATACGGATAGTGATCGGGCCGTCGAAGGGCGCGCTCTCGACGACCCGCACGCAGCTGCCGGGGGTGAGGCCGAGCCCCGCGAGGTAGCGCAGCCGGTCGGCGCTCTGGTCGCGCACGCGCGCGATGCGGGCGCACTCGCCCACCGCCAGGTCGGCCAGGCGGATGTCGTCGCTCGGCGGCAGCCGGCCCTCCAGCGTCGGGATCGGGTCGCCGTGCGGGTCGACATTCGGGTTGCCGAGGTGTGCGGCGATGCGGGCCTCCAGCTTCTCGCTGATATGGTGCTCCAGCCGCTCCGCCTCCTCGTGGACCTCGTCCCAGCTATAGCCGAGCGCCTCCACCAGGTACAGCTCAAGCAGGCGGTGGTGGCGGATCACCTCAAGGGCGATCCGCTCGCCGCCGGAGGTGAGCTGGACGCCCTGGTAGGGCGTGTGCTGGACCAGGCTCATCTCGGCGAGCTTCTTGATCATGCCGGTGACGGACCCCGGCTTAAAGCCGCGCTGCTCGCCGAGCATGGAGGTGGTGACCACGCCGCCCTGCTGCTGGAGCGTGTAGATCGCCTTGAGGTAGTCCTCGATCGCCGGCGTGACACGGCTGCTCTGGTGGATCTGCTCGTCGGGTGCCGTCATCGACTGCGCCTCCTTCCCGAGGAGTGTCTGCGCCACTGCGTTCGCTTCTGGCAACTGTACCATAATCTCGCCTGGTTTGCATGCTGGCGCGCTGCGTGCTATCCTACGTCGTCAGAGCGGCAGCTACGCCGATCATCCCATTCGCCCCGGCTGAGATAGAGGTGCTCGACGATGACCATCACCGATCGTATGCTCACGGGCGCAATCGCCAATAACCCCGCCAACTATGATGGCGACGGCGAGTGGCGCTACTCCATCCCCCACAAGTCACTGTACTTCACCCGCGCATCCGCCGCCGACGCGCGCGATAGCGAGCCCTGGTTCCCGCTGCCCTCGCTCAACCCCGACGGCTCACGCCGCATGGAGCTGGCCTTCCAGCAGTTCATCCAGCGCCGCTGGCCGCCGAGCCGGCGGGCCGAGCTTGAGCGCTTCGCCGAGCGGCGCGGCTGGAACCTGGCCATGGAGCTGAAGTACGGCGGCGGCGCCCTGGAGGATAAGGAGGCCGAGGAGTGGCAGTACGTGGTCAACCGCGAGCTCCAGCGCCTCGCCCAGCAGGTGCGCCAGAAGATCGCTGAGATCGGGCAGGGCTGACAAACAACCAAGCGGCCTCAGACAGGCCGATTCAGCGGCCTTCGCAGACTGAGCCCGCCCGTTTACGGGCCGGGCGCTTTCTGCGCTACAGCCCCCCAGTGAATCGGTACTCCCTGGTCCTCACCACGCCGAGGATGCGGTAGGTTGCCGTGGCGCAGATCGCGTGCGGCCCGGCGGCCGCGCCGCCAACCGGCACCTCGGCCTCGGTCGCCTCGCCGTCGGTGGTGATGCTGCCGGACGCGCCGGCGCCCAGGCTCAGGTCGAAGATGATGCTCTGGGGCCGGGCACCCGCGCCATAGCCCCAGCTGAACCTGGCGTAGGCCGGCCCATCGCCGCTGACCCCGTTCAGGCGCAGGTTGCGCACGCTCGCCGGCAGGAGCGCCCCCCGCCACACCACTGCGGTCAGCACGCCCCAGAAAGCGATCCAGAACCCTCTTCGCATCAGTGCCCCCTACTCGTCGTCGTCGTCATCCTCGCCCGCATCGTCGGCCTGCGCGTCGCCGTGGGGCAGCCTGATCTGGCGCCGCTCCGGGTCGGCCTGCTGGCGGTAGAGCGTGGCCACGTGGCCGATCAGGATCACCAGGGAGCTGCCCGTCTCCTCCAGGATCGTCGCGGTGAGCTGCTTGCGCTCATCCTTATGCTCCAGGAAGCGCACCTTGATCAGCTCGTGGGCGTCGAGCTCGCGGTTGACCTTATCGACGATCTGTTCGGTGAGCCCCTGCTTGCCCAGCATCACCGTGGGCTTGAGCGGGTTGGCGAGCTTGCGCAGGAAGTTGCGCTGGCGTTTTGTGATCTCTTGCATGTCGCTCCTAGTGCAATTGCAGATTGCAGATTGCAGATTGCAGATTGCAGATTGCAGATGGGTGTGGAGCGGCGAAGCCGCCTCATCACCTCATCACCTCATCACCTCATCACCTCATCACCTCATCACCTCATCACCTCATCACCTCATCACCTCATCACCTCATCACCTCATCATCTCAGTGTCTCAGCGCCTCAGCGCCTCAGTGATACCGCCCGCGCATATCGTTCAGGCGGACGGTGAGCACATCGCGCAGATTGCGCAGCGAGTCGCGCAGGGGGCTCACCTTCGTCTCGGTGCCGTAGTGCCAGGGCACCGGGACCTCGGCGATGCGGTAGCCGCAGCGGATCGCCAGGAAGAGCAACTCGACATCGTAGGCGGTCACGGCGGCGCCGCGCAGCACCGGCGCATCATCGCCGTAGATCCGCACGCGCCGGAAGAGATCCTGGGCGGCGGCGCGGGTCATGGCCTTGAACCCACACTGGGTGTCGTTAATGCCTCGGATCGCCACGCTGCGGATGATCAGGTTGAACACGCGCCCCATCACGTGGCGGTACCATGGCTCGCCCTGGCGCGTGGCGCCAAGCCCCTCGCGCGAGCCGATCACCACCTCGTTGCCGGCGACTAGTCGGGCGTACATCGTCCCCCACTCGCTGATCGGCACGGCCAGGTCGGCGTCGCAGAGCAGCACGTAGGCGCCGCGGGCGGCAAGCGCCCCCGCCCGCACGGCGAAGCCCTTGCCGCGATGGTCGCGGCGCAGCACCCGCACGCCCGGGTGCGCCTCGGCGATGTCCGCTGTCCTATCGCTGCTGCCATCGTCCACCACCAGCACCTCGCTGGCGTAGCTCTGGCGCGCCAGGTAGCTCATCACGCTTGCAAGGGTTGCCGGCAGGCGACCCTCCTCATTGTAGGCCGGGATGACCACGGAGAGCAATGGTGCTTCGAGGGACACAGGATCTCACTTTGGCCGCCGGTCACCGGCGGGTGACCAGCGCACAATCGCGTCGGCGAGGGGGGAGTCAGTCTGTGCGGCGGCTATCTTCCGCCGCTTGGCGAGGAAGCGCGGCATGTGGCGCAGGGCGGCCAGGTGGCCGCGCAGGCGGGCGCGGGCGGCCGGCTCGCGCAGGTGGCGCACGCTCTGGAGCATAAAGCCGAGCTGCGAGCGCAGCAGATCGGGCCAGTGCCGGCGGGCCAGGCCGCCGGGCATATTCTTCACCCAGACCAGCGCGAAGTTCCGGCCGCAGTAGTAGCTGGCCAGGGACCCGCCGCCGGTGGCGCTCAGCTTATGGTAGATCACGGCCGTCGGCACAAAGATCGTCCTGAGCCCAGCCCGCCGCGCCCGCAGGTTCAGATCTACATCCTCGCAGTACATCACCAGGTCCTCATCGAAGATATGGCCGTCCTCCGCGAGCGACTCAAGGGCGCCGCGCCGGTATGCCGCCGCTCCCGCGCACGGGCCGAACACCTCGCTCACCATATCGTACTGGCCGGTGTCGCGCTCCCAGACCCCGCGCGACCCGGGCTCGCCGAAGACCTGGTAGTAGTCTCCCGCAGAGTGTATGTGGTCGCGCCGGTCGAAGAGCATAAGCTTGCTCGCGGCGAAGGCGTACTGCGGCCGGCGCTCCAGTGCGCCCACGAGCTGGTCGAGCCAGCGTGGGTCTGCCTCAGTGTCGTTGTTGAGCAGCACCACATACGGCGCGGCGGTGGCGGCGATCCCGGCGTTCACGGCGATCGCCAGGCCCTGGTTGCGCGGTCGGGCCAGGACGCGGACTTCAGGGTATCGCTCGGCGAGCAGCGCCAGCGAATCATCGCGGCTGCCGTCGTCGACCACCGTCACCGTGAAGTCCTGGCGGCTCTGGGCGCGCAGGGCGTCGAGGCAGGTGGGCAGCAGCGAGGCACCGTTATAGTTGGGGATGATGACGTCGATCATGCCAGCGTTGCGAGGTAGGCCGCGAGGGCCTCCTGCCAGGGGCGGAGGGCGACGCCGAGATTGGCGCCGGCGATATTGGCCAGGGGCGTGTAGGGCGGCGGGGCGCTATCGCGCCGATAGTCGGCCAGCCTGATGGGCGCGATCGGCACATCGGTGCGGCCGGCCATCTGAAGGATCGTGCTGGCGAAGGCGTGGCGCGAGCAGGCCCCCTCATTCACCAGATGGTAGGTGCCGTAGCATCCGGTGTCGATCAAGCGCGCGACCCCCTTGGCCACATCGGCGCAGTAGGTCGGGCTGCCCACCTCATCATCCACCATGCGCAGGCCGCCCTCGGGCGGGCTGGCGGCCAGGCGCAGCACCGTGCGCACAAAGTTGCGTTCGCCGCCATAGAGCCAGGCCACCCGCACAATATAGAAGTCGCGCAGCAGCTCGCGCACGGCGAGCTCGCCGGCCCACTTCGAGCGGCCATAGGCGTTGATCGGCGCGGCCTGATCATACTCCAGGTAGGGCCGGCCGGCGTCGCCGGCGAAGACCTCGTTCGTGCTGATATAGAGCAGCGGGGCGCCGAGGCGGCGGCATGCCAGGGCGACATACTTTGTCCCCAGCGCATTCACCCGATAGGCGCGCTCAGGGTCACGGGCGCAGCCGTCCACATTCGTGTAGGCCGCCGGGTGGATCACCAGGTCTGCGCCGGTCGCGGCGATCTGTTCAATCGCCTGTGGGCTGCCAAGCTCAAGCTGCTCGTGCCCGAGCAAGGCCAGCTCGTTCCCGTCGGCCAGCTCGGCTACGAGCGCGTGGCCAAGCTGGCCTCGCGCGCCGGTGATCGCAATACGCACGTGTCTCCTCCTCTGCCCCTCATCATCAGGCAGACAGAGTAGCAGATCGTGAGAAGAGCGTCAAACTACTGGCTTGCCAGCGGGAGTGTGATCTCGACCACCACGCCGGGGCCGTCGCCGCGGTTGGCGATCGCGCAGCGGCCGCCCGCCGCATAGACGATGCGGGCCACCAGGGCCAGCCCGAGCCCCATGCCCTCAACCTGGCCGGTGAAGCTGCGCTCTCCCTGATAGTAGGGCCGCCATGCCGAGGCGATCTGCTCTGGCGAGAGGCTCGTCCCATCATCGGCGATCCGCAGCGTGATCTGGCCCTCTGTGGCGGGCGTGATCGTCACATGCACCAGCGGGTCGTGGTCGGGGTGAAATTTTCGCGCGTTCTTAAGAAGCTCTCGCAGGGTCACATCCAGGCTATGGCGGGCGACGGTGATCCTGCGGTGGTCGTCGGTGCTGTCGCGGATCGTCTCGACATGCGCGATCTGGAGGTCGCTGGCGATCTCGGCAACCATCGCGTCGATATCATCGAGGGTGATCTGGTCGCTTCCATAGAGGTCGGCCGGGGGGCGCAGGTAGTTGAGGATGTCATCGATCTCGCCCTGGAGCCGGCGGGCGCCGGCGATCGCCACCCCGGCGATGCGCGCCATACCGGCGCGATCCATCGAGGTGTTGCTGTCGCTGATCAGGTTCAGCCCGCCGAGGATGCTCGCCAGGGGCGTGCGCATCTTGTGGGCGACCATCGCGTGGAAGGTCCACATATCGCGCTGCGAGGTGATCTGTGCGGTCACATCGCGGAGCCGCACCACATGTCGGTCGTCGCCGCTCGGGGGATGGGTGGCCAGGTCCACCTGGAGCCAGAACTCGGCGGCAGTGGCTGTCTCGGGGCGCACCAACATGCGCGGCGCGCCGGCGGGGAGCGGCTGCGGCCAGCTGGCCCACGCCTGCTGCGGGGCGAGGCTGTACTGGCGGGCGACGTGGCCGAGAAAGGTCCCCGGCTCGTCGTCGATGATGCTCAGCAGCTCGCGCGCCCGCTGGTTGCTGTACTGGATGCGGTCGTCTTCGGTGATGATCAGGTAGCCGTCATCGGACTGCTCGACCACCCAGGCGAATCGCGCCTTCTCAACGGCGGTGCGCTCCTGCTCCTCAAGCAGCAGCCGGTAGCGGTTGAGCCGGAGCACGGTGGAGACGCGGGCGCGCAGCTCGACATAATCGAACGGCTTGCCAATGAAGTCATCAGCACCGACCTCGAACCCGCGCAGGCGCGAGGCGCGATCATCCAGCGCGGTGATCATAATCACCGGCACCTTCGCGAGCCGGGGGTCGGCGCGCAGCGCCTGGCAGACGCTGAACCCGTCCATGCCCGGCATCATCACATCGAGCAACACCAGATCTGGCTGGTTGGCGGCGGCGAGCTCAAGCGCCTCGCTACCATTGATTGCGCAGAAGATGCGATAGTCAAGTGGGCGCAGAAGGTCGGAGAGGATCGCCAGGATCTGCGGGTTATCATCGACCAGGAGGATCGTGCTGCGATCCATATGCTCTCTGTGGTTACGCTACGTGATACTCTAGCCCGGCTACGCCGCGATCATTGCGTGGAAGAATAGCTCCAGTATACGCGATGTCGCGCCGCACCCCAGTCGTTTCATCGGCCTGCCTAGATCGGCCCGACTCGTCCGCGGGCGGCCTGGACGATGCGCAGCAGCTCCTCATCATTCGGCCCGCCGCCGTGCTCCTCCCACCAGATCCGATACCAGCGCAGGTTCTCGGTGAAGGCCCAGATCACCTCCTCATTGCTGAGGGGCGGCACGCGATGCCGTAGATCAACCATCACTTCCTGGCGATCACTGTCGCTCAGCTCTTCGATAGACTCGAGGATGCGCTCAGCGCGCAGCAAGAAGATCTCACGCTCGATCGTGGGGAATTGATCGCCGATCTGGCGGATGTTACCGAGGTAACAGATGGTGCGCTGTCGTGGCGCGCCTTTCTGATCACGGTAGCTCTCGACAAGGTATGCGTCGAAGAAGCTTGTGTCGGCGATGTTGGCGTTCTTATGCCGCCGGACGATCCAGCGCACGTACATATCCAGGCTCCGTAGGTCGGAAAATTTTGCTTATTATAGCATGGATTTCACTGGAGTTGAATAATATGACAATGCCGTCCATGCCTTTCTGACCAATGGCGCGCGGGTGTCACAGATATCATACAAAAAAATGGTAGGGGTGGCAACGCCATCCCCAAAGAGGCTTTGTGGAGGTTGTGGCGACTGCGCCGCCACAACCTCCACAAAACCGAGCCTGGGGCTGCGCCCTAGCGTACGACAAGTGGCATGTAGATCCGATACTCCTGCTGGAGGGCCGGCTGGTTCAGCTCATACTCGTGGCGCGCCCCGCCGATCTCCACCTCCACCAACCAGTAGCTGTACCCCACCTGCGGGTCGGCGCTGCTGTCGAGCCAGCTGTAGCGCGCCCCGCCGCCACCTACGCCGCTGGACAGAATCAGCGGCCCGCTCACCTGCTCCGCGTCGGCGCGGCTGCCCGTGGCGCTGCGGTAGATCTCGAAGCCTGCGCTATTGATCTCCGCCCCCGTCTCCCAGCGCAGCAGGTTGCCGCTGCGCTGCCGCTCCAGGGTGAAGCTCTGGAGCGTGATCGCCGTCGGCGGGCGCGACATCCCGGCCCACCAGGTCAGATCCTGCACGCCGATGCCCAGCGTGAAGACCTTCGTCTTCCCGCTGTTTGGGTTGGCGTCACTGTCGATGCTGTTGTCGCCGCCCTGATCCTGCGGGCTGATCAGCCAGCCTGAGGGCGGGTAGAACTGGATGTAGTAGTCGCCCGGCTCCAGGTCGATGAAGATGAACGCCCCGGTGCTGTCGGTGACGGCGCTGGCGACGAGGCTTCCGTCGCTGCGGTAGAGCTCGACGGTGACGCCGGGGATTCCGGCCTCGCCCGCCCCAAAGATGCCGTCGTGGTTGCTGTCCTCCCAGACGTGGTTGCCCACGCTGGCGAGCTGGTAGATCCCGCCGTCGAGGCTGTCGTTGACCTCTCCGGGCGTCAGGCTGACCACGCCGCTCTGCATACTGGCCCGGTCGATGTCGCTGTCGGTGGCCGTGTCGCCGCCCTGGAGCTGCGGGCTGATCTGCCGGCCCGTCGGGCGCACGACCTCGATCTGGTAGTCGCCCGCGCCCAGCTCGCGGAAGTGGTAGCTGCCGTCGCTCGCCGTGGTGGTTGTGCTGATCACGGCGCCGCCCTGGATGAGCCGCATGGTCACGCTGGACACGCCCAGTTCGCCGCTGTCCTGCACGCCGTTCGCGTTCGCGTCGTCCCAGATGAAGTCGCCCAGGCTGGCCGGCAGGTAGATCCCGGCGTCCCAGCTCAGGTCGTTGGCCCCGCTGGCTAGGGCGAATGTCGCGCTCTGCCCGATGGCCCGGTCGGCGTCGCTATCGACGCTATCGTCCGTCCCTCGATCCGCCGGGCTGAAGATGTAGCCCGCCGGCAGGTTGCTGAAGACGACGTAGTAGTCGCCCGGCGTCAGGCCGCTGAAGCTGTAGATCCCGTCCTCGGCCCCGACCGTCGCCGTGGTGCTGCTGCTCACCAAGGTGCCATCGGCCTGGTAGAGCGTCACGGTGACGTCATTCACGCCGACCTCGCCCGCGTCCTGCACTCCGTTGGCGTCCAGGTCGTTCCAGACCCGGTCGCCCATGCTGGCAGTCGTGTAGATGCCCGCGTCCCAGGTCGGGTCGTCCTGGCTGCTCAGCAGGTCGATGTCGGATGTTCGCCCGCTGGCCGGGTCGGCGTCGCTGTCCTTGCTGCTGTTACCACCCTGGCTCTGCAAGGTGAAGGAGTAGCCCGCCGGCAGGCCGCTGAAGACCAGGTAGTAGCGGTCGGGGGGCAGGCCGATGAACTGGTAGAAGCCGTCGGCGTCGGTGATCTGCGGCGTCCCTACCTGCCCAGTGGCCGTGTTGTAGAGCGTGACGGTGACGCCGGGTACGCCGGGCTCGCCCGCGTCCTGCACGCCGTTGTGGTTCATGTCCTCCCAGACAGTATCGCCCAGGCTTGCAAGCTGGTTGATCCCGGCGTCCCAGCTGTCATCGCTCTCGCCGCTGGTCAGAGTGGTGGCGATCGTCTCGCCACTGGTGCGGTCGGCGTCGCTGTCAATCGCATCGTCGCCGCCCGCGTCGCGGCGGGTGAAGAGGTAGCCAGTGGGCTTGTCGAAGACCAGGTAGTAGCTGGCCGGCGGCAGGTCGCTGAACCCGTAGATCCCGCTGCCGTCTGTCGGCGTGCTGTCCACCAGGAGGTCGTCGCCGCCGCCGGGTATTCCGTCGGCGCCTGCGTCGTAGAGGGTGACGATGACGCCGCTCACCCCCAGCTCGCCCGTGTCCTGCAGGCCGTTGCCGTCCGCATCCTCCCAGACCCGGTCGCCGATGCTGGCCGGCTTGAACAGGCCGAAGTCGACCGTCTGGTTGCCGTTGGTGTCGTCGCCGTCGTCGGCGACATCCGGCTCGCCCAGGGCGCTGAGGCTGACCGGCGCGCTCTGGATGCTGCCGCCGATCAGGCTGCCGTTGTCGTCGTTGTTCTTGTCGTTGGCTGCCGGGGCGCCGGTCGGGTCGTCCGGGTCAGGCGCGGGCTCGCTCGGCCCCGCCGTTAGGCTGTGCGCGCCGGTGCTGCTGCGGTAGCCGCTCAGCACGCCGCTGAAGTTGCTGGCCGGCAGAACCACGATGTAGTCGCCCTGGGCCAGCCCGCTGAACTGGTAGAGCCCGCCGCCGGCAGTCGTGGTGGTGCCTACCAGGCTGTTGTCGCTGGCCCGGCGCAGCTCGACCGTCACGCCGTTGATGCCGCTCTCGGTCGCGCTGTCGAACTGGCCGTCATTGTTCAGATCGTCCCAGACCAGGTTGCCCAGGCTGAGCGTGTGGTAGATCCCGGCGTCCCAGTCCAGGTCGGTCTGCCCGGCACTCAGGGTGATCGTCGCCGTGCCGCCGTCGGCCGGGCTGGCGTCGCTGTCGGTCGCGGACGTGCCCTGGCCGGTCGGGCTGAAGACGTAGCTCGGCGGCAGGCCGCTGAAGACCACGCGGTAGTCGCCTGCGGCCAGGTTATCGAAGCTGTAGAGCCCGCCTCCGGCGGTGGTCGTTGTCGCCACCTGGCTATTGCTCGCGTCGTAGAGCGTCACGGTGACGCCGTTCACCCCCGACTCGCCCGCGTCCTGCACGCCATTGCCGTTCAGGTCGTCCCAGACGAAGTTGCCCAGGCGGGCCGGCTTGAAGAAGCCAAAGTCGACCGTCTGGTTGCCGTTCTTGTCATCGCCGTCCACACCGCTGTCTGGCTCGCTGTCTAGGTCCAGGGTGATGGGCATGCTGACCACGTCGCCGCCAGTGAGGCTGCCGTCGTCGTGGTTGTCCTGGTCGGCGTCAGGGTCGGGCGCCGGCTCGTAGGCACCGGTGAGGCTGCCATTGGTGCCGCTGCTGCTGATGTAGGCCGGCATAGCGCCGCTGGCGGACAAGGCACCACCCGTGGCGAAGTTGCTCGCCGGGATGACGACGATGTAGTCGCCAGGGATGAGCTTGGTGAAGCCGTAGACCCCGCCGAGCTTGGTGGTGTCGCTGATGACGAAGGTGTCGCCCGCGCCATAGCTGCCGTCGCCGTTGTCCAGGTAGAGATCGACGGTTACGCCGTTGATGCCGCTCTCGGTCCCGCTGTCGAACTGGCCGTCGTTGTTCAGGTCGTCCCAGACCAGGTTGCCCAGGCTGAGCGGGCGGAACACGCCGAAGTCGAGGGTCAGGTTGCCGTTGGTGTCGTCGGTGTCAACGCCGATGTCCGGCTCGCTCTGGGAGGTCAGGGTGACGGGCAGGCTGGCCACGTTGCCGCTGCCGTCGGTATTGCCGCTATCGTCGCTGTCGATGTCTCCGTCGGGGTCGGCCAGGGCCGTGCCCTCGTAGTCGCCGGTCGCGCTGCCGTTGGTGCCGGTGCTGCTGACGTAGGCCGGCATGGTGGCGGTGGCGGCCAGGGCGCCTGCCCCCGTGAAGTTGCTCGCCGGCAGGGCCACGACATACTCGCCGGGGATGAGGCTGTCGAAGCTATAGGTTCCGCTGATGTTGGTGGTCGTGGTCAGGGTGACGGTGTCGCCCAGGCCGTTGGTGCCGCTCAGCTCAACGGTCACGCCGCTGATGCCGCTCTCGGTCAAGCTGTCGAATGTGCCATCATTATTGAGGTCGTCCCAGACCTGGTTGCCCAGGCGCACCAGGCTGTAGAAGCCGGCGTCCCAGGTCGGGTCGATCTCGCCGCTGGCGAGATCGGTCGCGGCGGTGCGCAGGGTGGTCGGGTCGGCGTCGCTGTCGTCGGTTGTGTCCGTACCCTTGCCCGTCGGGCTGGCCTTATCGAAGCCGGCGGGCAGGCTGAACTGCACCCGGTAGAAGCCGGGGATGAGGCCGGTGAAGCTGTAGGCACCGCCGCCGGCTGTGGTGGTGGTGGCGGCGCTCAGGTTGTCGTCGGCGGTGCCAAAGGCACCGTCGGGGCCGGCGTACTGGAGGGTGACGGTCACGCCGTCGATGCCGGGCTCGCCCGCGTCCTGCACGCCGTTGGCGTTCTGGTCGTGCCAGACGAAGTCGCCCAGGCTGGCCGGCTGGTGGAAGCCGAAGTCGAGCGTCAGGTTGGAGTTGTGATCCGGGGCACCGTCCGGCTCCTCGCCCGAGCTCAGGGTGATCAGGTTGCTGCTTGCGGTCGCGCCGACGCCGATGCCGTTGTCATCGTCGTTGGTGTTGCTATTCGGGTTCGGCGTGTCGGTCAGGTCGTCGGATGAGCTGTAGCCGGCGGGCGGGGTGACGCGCACGATGTAGCCGCCGGGCTTGAGGTTGGTGAAGAGGTAGAGCCCGTCCGCAGCGGTGGTCTGAGTGGCGGTGGCGATAGTCTCGTCTACGCCGCCGCTGCCGCTGTTATCCTCAAGCGTGCCATTGCCGTTGGCGTCGAAGAAGAGATCAACGCTCGCCCCGGCCAGCGGGCTGTCGGTGCCGTCGAAGGTGCCGTTGTTGTCGCGGTCGATGAAGACCAGGTCGCCCAGGCTGAGCGGCTGGTAGAAGCCGAAGTCGAGGCTCGGGTTGGAGTTGGGATCGCTGTCCCCGTCGTTGATCTCCTGGCCCGAGCTGAGCGTGATCGGGTTGCTGCTGACCGGCGTGGTGACGCTGTCGCCAATGCCGTTGTCGTCGTTGTTGCTGTTGTTATTCGGGCTGGCGCTGCTGGCGATATCGTCGGACGAGCGGTAGCCGGCGGGCGGGGTGACGCGCACCACGTAGTCGCCAGCGGGCAGGTTGCTGAACAGGTAGAGTCCATTGGCCGGGGTCGTGATTGTAGCGACCGGGGTGCCGTCGCTCGCGCGGGCCTGGGTCGTCCCGTCGGCGAGGAACAAGTCCACCGCCGCACCCTGAAGCGGGCTGTCGCTGCCGTCGAAGGTGCCGTTGTTGTCGCGGTCGATGAAGACCAGGTCGCCCAGGCTGACCGGCTGGTAGAGGCCGAAGTCGACGGTCAGGTTGCTGTTGTCGTCGGCGGTCGCGTCGCCGCCCACCGTGTCGGTCTCGCCGGTCGGCTCGCCGCCGACGCTCAGGGTGACGGTGGCGCTGCGGATGACCGCGCCGCTGGCGGTGCCGTTGTCGTCGCTGTCGGCATCGTCGTCACTGGTTCCGACCGTACCGTCGAGTCCGGTGTCCGGGTCGGGGGCGGGCTCGTAGGGCCACGGCAGGGTGGTGCCGGTGCTCGACCGGTAGCTGGCTGCCGGGGCGATCTCGACGATGTAGCCGCCGGCGCTCAGGTTCGTGAAGCGGTAGTAGCCGCCGCCGGCGGTGGTGGTGCTGGCGATCGCGTCGGTCGTATCCACGCCGCCGCCGTTCACGTCGTCGGGCTGGCCGTCGCCGTCGTTGTCGCGGTAGAGCCGCACGTCTACGCCGTCGATGCCAGGGCTCGCGCCGTCATCGATAATCCCGTTGTTGTTACGATCCTCCCAGACCCGGTTGCCCAGGCTGAGCGCGGTGTAGAAGCCGAAGTCTACCGTGTAGTTGGCGTTGGCGTCATCGGCCGTCTCCGTGAAGCCGAGGGTGGCCGGCTCGCCGGTGGGCTCCGCACCGAGGCTCAGGGTGACGGGCGCGCTGCGCACGACCGCGCCGCTGGTGGTGCCGTTGTCGTCGCTGTCGGGCGCGAGCGCCCCGCCGGTGTCGGGGTCGGGGGCGGGCTCGTAGGGCGTTGGCAGGCTCTGGCCGGTGCTGCTGCGCATGCCGGCCGGGGTGTCCACCTCGACGATGTAGGTGTCGGCGCCCAGGTCGGTGAAGAGGTAGTAGCCGCCGCTGGCCGTGGTGACGGTCAGGATGGCGTCGGCGGTGGTCACGCCGGCGGTGCCGTCCACATCGTCGGGGGTGCCGTCGTCGTTGCTGTCGCGGTAGAGCCGCACGGTCAGGCCGTCGATGCCGCTCTCACCCGCGTCGATGAGGCCGTCGTTGTTCAGGTCGTCCCAGACCCGGTTGCCCAGGCTGAGCGGCTGGTAGAAGCCGAAGTCCACCGTGTAGTTGGCGTTATTGTCGCGGGCGCTATCGCTGAGCGTCGTCGGTCGCGACCGTGTCGGGGTCGGGGGCGGGCTCGTAGGCGCTGAAGTTGCCGGTCGAGCTGCGGTAGCCGGCCGGGGGCACCACCTCGACGATGTAGTCGCCGGCGAACAGGTCGGTGAAGAGGTAGTAGCCGTCGGCGGTTGTGGTCTGGTCGGCCACCGTGGCGCCGGTGGCGTCGGTGGCGGGGTTGCCCGCGCTGTCCAGCAGGCGCACGGCCACGCCGGCGATGCCGGGGCTGGCCCCGTCGGCGGCGTTGATCGTGCCGCTGTTGTCGAGGTCGTTCCAGACCCGGTTGCCCAGCGAGAAGCTCGGGTAGAAGCCGAAGTCGACTGTGCGGTTGGACTGGGCGTCGGGGGCTTCGCCCGTAGTCACCGCCGGGCCGCCGCCGATCTCGCTGGTCGGCTCGGCGGTGCCGGTGCCCTCGCCAAGGGTGACGGCGGCGCTGCGCACCACCGCACCGCTGACGGTGCCGTTGTCGTCCTCGTCGGTGGCGTCGCTGTCCGGGTCGGGGGCGGGCTCGTAGGGCAGGGGGGAACCCGAGCTAGTACTGCTGCGGTAGCCGGCCAGCGCGTTTGCGCCGGTGAAGTTGCTCGCGATCACCTCGACGATGTAGTCGCCGGCGGGCAGCAGGTCGAAGCGGTAGAACCCGCTGGCGTCGCTGGTCTGGACGGGCGCGTTGCTGCCGTCGATGCGCACCGCTGGGTTGACGCCGTCGCTCTGGAGCAAGCGCACGGTCACGCCGCTGATACCGTTTTCGCCTGCGTTCTGGGTGCCGTTGTTGTTGCGGTCGTCCCAGACGCGGTTGCCGAGCGAGTAGTAGCGCACGATGCCGAAGTCAATCGTCGGGTCGTCGCTGCTGCCGGTGGCGTTGTTCACCGTGGGCTCGGCGCCGGGGACGAGCGTGAAGACGTTGCTGGTCGCCGTCGTGGCGGTCTGGTCGCTGCCGACGCCGTTGTCGTCGTTATCGGTGTTGGCGCTCGGGTTGGCGCTGTCGGCGGTGTCGCGGGTGCTGACGTAGCCGGCCGGCACGTCGATCTGCACCTGGTAGCTGCCCTCGGGCAGGCGACTGAAGGCGTAGTTGCCGCTGCTGTTGGTGGTCATACCGCCGAGGGCGTCATCGGCGGTGCCGAGCCGCCCGTCGGGGCCAATCGGAATCTCGTTGCCATTGGACGAGTAGAGGCGCACGGTGACGTTGGCGATGCCGAGCTCGCCCGCTACCCACGCGCCGTCGTTGTTCAGATCATCCCAGACCAGGTTGCCCAGGCTGGCGGTGTAGAAGCCGAAGTCGACGGTCTGGTTGTCGTTGGCGTCGGGCCGCACCGCCGGGTTGGGGTCGACGTCGGGGTTCTCGCCCACCGGCTCAGTGCCGGGGCTGAGGGTGACGGGCAGGGCCAGCACGCCGCCGCTGTAGAAGCCGCTGGCCTGGAGCGCGCCGTTGTCGTCGCCGTCGGGCGCCGTAGCGCCCCCGGTGTCGGGGTCAGCCGGCGCGATCTCGCTGGTCGTGCCGTCAGCGCCCATAGTGGTGCCGCTGCTGAAGAGGCCGCGCAGCGCGCCCGTGGTCGGGTCGAGCTCGCTGGCCGGGATGCCGACCACGTAGGTGCCGGGGTTGAGCAGGCGCTGGGGCGATAGCCCAGTGCCGCTGGCGTTGGTGCGCTCGGTGAAGAGGTAGGTGCCGGCAGCCGTAGTGGTCGTGGTCACGGCCACGGCCTGGGTCTCATCCACGCCGCCGCTGCCACTGTTATCCTCGATCGTGCCGTTGTCGTTTGCATCGAAGAACAGCTCGACGCGCACGCCGTTGATCCCGACCTCGCCTGGGTCGACGTTGCGGTTGTTGTTGGTGTCGTACCAGACCTGGTTGCCGACGCTGACCGGCTTGTAGAGGCCGGCGTCCCAGGTCATGTCGCTCTCGCCGGCGATCAGGGTGGTGCTGATCATCACCCCGCTGGAGTCGGCGTCGCTGTCGGCCGTGTCATCGGCGCCCTGGTCCTGCGCCGTGAAGACGTAGCCGGCGGGCGCGGTGACGGTGACAGAGTAGTCGTTCGGGATGAGGTCGGTGAACTGGTAGAACCCGGAGGGTAGCGTGGTGGTTGTGCTGATCGGGGTCGCGCCCTGGTAGAGCGTCACGGTGACGCCGTCGATCCCCGGCTCGCCCGCGTCCTGCACGCCATTGCCGTTGCTGTCCTCCCAGACGAAGTCGCCAATGCTGGCCGGCCGGAACAGGCCGAAGTCGAGGGTCTGGTTGCCGTTGGTGCCGTCGCCGTCCACGCCGCTGGCCGGCTCCGTCCCGCTGGCCAGGGTGATCGCGCGGGTCGCGATGTCGCCGGAGCCGAGGAGCGAGCCGTTGTCGTCGCTGTTGGCATCGTCGTCGCCGCCACCGACCGCGCCGTCGAGCCCGGTGTCCGGGTCGGGGGCCGGCTCGTAGTCGCCGCCGGCGCTGCCGTTGGTGCCGGTGCTGCTGGTGTAGGCCGACAGGCCGCCGCTGGCGGCCAGGGCACCAGCCCCCGTGAAGTTGCTCGCCGGGATGACGGCGATGTAGTCGCCGGGGATGAGGTTGGTGAAGCTGTAGATCCCGCCGAGCTTGGTGGTGTCGCTGACGACGAAGGTGTCGCCCGCGCCATAGCTACCGTCGCCGTTGTCCAGGTAGAGATCGACGGTCACGCCGTTGATGCCATTCTCGCCAACATCGAACAGGCCGTTGTTATTGACATCATCCCAGACCAAGTTGCCCAGGCTGAGGTGCTGGAAGAAGCCCAGGTCGAGGGTCAGGTTGGTATTGGGGTCGGTGTCGCCGTCGTTGATCGGCTCGTAGCTCGGGTTGAGGCTGATCGCCTTCGTGACGGCGTAGCCGGCCGGGTCGTCGGTGCCGTTGTCGTCGTTGTCGGCATCGTCGTCGCCGCCACCGATTACGCCGTCGAGACCGGTGTCTGGGTCGGGCGCTGGCTCGTAAGCGTGGGTGGCCGCACCATTAGAGCCCGTGCTGCTGCGGTAGAGGTAGAGCGGCTTCCCGCTGGCGAAGTTGCTCGCCGGGATGACCACGAGGTAGTCGCCCTGCTGTAGGTCGGTGAAGAGGTAGTTGCCACTGGTGTCGGTGGTCGTGGTCAACACCAGCGTGTCGGTGAGAACGTCGTAGCTGCCGCTGTTGTCCGTGTCGCGGTAGAGCTCGACGGTCACGCCGTCGAACCCAGGCTCGCCCGCGTCGACCGTCCCGCTGTCGTTCAGGTCGTCCCAGATCAGGTTGCCCAGGCTGAGCAGCGGGTAGATGCCCATGTCCCAGCTGGTGTCGTTATCGCCGGCGGCCAGCGTGAAGGTCGCCGTCGTGCCGGTGGCTTCGTCGGCGTCGCTATCCTTTGCGTCATCAGCGCCGCTGTTCTGCGGGCTGATTCCATAGTGCGCCGGGATGGTGCTCAGGTCGAAGGTGACAGAGTAGGTTCCCGTGTTCAGGTAGCTGAACCCGTAGAAGCCTGAGGCCAGGGTGGTCGTGGTGCTGATCAGGGTCGCGCCCTGGTAGAGCTTCACGGTGACGCCGCCGACCCCATTTGTCTCGCCCCCGTCCTGCACGCCGTTACCATTCGTGTCGATCCAGACCCAGTCGCCCATACGGGCGTGGTTGAACAGGCCGAAGTCGACGCTCAGGTTGGTGCTTTCGTCCGTCGCCCGGTTGGTCGCGCCGCTCGGCATGCCCGTGTCAGTCTCGCCGGTCGGCTGGTTGCCCAAGGTCACGCTGAAGATGGTGCTCGTCACCGTGTTGCCCGCCACCTGGGTGCCGTTGTCGTCATTGTCGATATCGCTGGCGTTGCCGGTCACGGTCGTGCCCGGCTCGTAGGTGCCGGTCGGCATACCGTTGGCCCCGCCGGTGCTGGAGACCCAGTCTGGGCCGCCGGTGCCCACGCGGATCTGGTAGTGCCCGCCGTCGCGCAGGCCGCCGAAGAAGTAGTGCCCGCCGTTGCTGGTCGTGATCGTGGTGGCGGCTGCTGCCTCGGCGGGTTCGATAGTCCCGCTGTCGTCGGCGTCATAGTAGAGGCTGACGGTCAAGTCGTCGAGCCCAACTTCAGCGGTATCTTTCAGGCCGTCGTTATTCGCGTCGCTCCAGACGAGGTTGCCCAGGCCCAGGCTGTAGAAGCCGAAGTCGACGCTTAGGTTGCTGTTACTGTTGGTATCACCGTCGTTGATCGGCTCATCGTCCAGTTTGAGCGTCACCGCGCCGCTGCTCACCGAGCCGGTGGCCACGCCAGCGCTCGGGCCGACGCCGTTGTCGTCATCGTTGACGTTATCGTCCGGGTCGTTCGCGCTATCGGGCAGGACTCCGCCGTCGCTGCTGCGGAAGTAGCGCAGCGCCCCCGTCCCCGTGAAGTTGCTCGCCGGGATGACCACCACATAGTCGCCGGGGATGAGCTTGTCGAACAGGTAGAGCCCGCCGAGCTTGGTGGTGTCGCTGACGACGAAGGTGTCGGTGCCAGCGGTGTAGGCGTTATTGCCGTCGGTGTCGCGGTAGAGCTCGACGGTCACGCCGTCGATGCCGACTTCGCCATTATTGAACAGGCCGTCGTTATCGGTGTCGTTCCAGACCAGGTCGCCCAGGCTGAGCGGGCGGAAGACGCCGAAGTCAACGGTCAGGTTGCCGTTGGTGTCGTCGGTGTCAGCCGCCAGGGCCGGCTCGTCCTGCGAGCGCAGCGTGATTGGCAGGCTGGCCACGTTGCCGCTGCCGTCGGTGGTGCCGCTGTCGTTGTTGTCGATGTTATTGTCGGGGTCGGCGAGAGCCGCGCCCTCGTAGGGGCCGGTCGCGCTGCCGACGGTGCCGGTGCTGCTGACGTAGGCCGGCAGGTTGCCGCTGGCGGCCAGCTTGCCCGCGCCGCTGAAGTTGCTCGCCGGCAGGGTCACGACATAGGTGCCGGGGATGAGGTTGTCGAACAGGTAGGTGCCGCTGATCGCGGTGGTGGTGGTCAGGGTAACGGTGTCGCCCAGGCCGTTGGTGCCGCGCAGCTCAACGGTCACGCCGACGATGCCGCTCTCGGTGCCGCTGTCGAATTCGCCGTCATTATTGAGGTCATCCCAGACCTGATTGCCCAGGCGCACCCTCTGGTAGAGGCCGGTATCCCAGGTCTGGTCGCTCTGGCCTGCGGTCAGGGTGAGGGCGGCCGTCTTGCCGGTGGCCGGGTCGGCGTCGCTGTCGGTCGTAGCGGTGCCCTTGCCGATCGGGCTGAACTCATAGCCCGTGGGCAGGTCGAATCCGACCCGGTAGGTGCCGGAGATGATATTGGTAAAGGCGTAGATACCGCTGGCGTTGGTCGTCGTGGTGATAGCCTGGGTGCCAATGGTGATGGGGTCGCCATCGACCTGGGCACCGCTACCATCGAGCAGGGTCACGGTCACGCTGATGATGCCGGTCTCGTCGCCGCCATTCTGCACGCCGTTGGCGTCGCGGTCGAACCAGACGAAGTTGCCGAGCTGGGCCGGCTTGAACAGGCCGAAGTCGAGGGTCAGGTCGCTGTTCTCGTCGCGGGCCGGGTTGGTCGTCGCCGTGGGCATGGTCGTGTCGGCCTCGGCCAGCGGCGTCGCGTTGGGCAGCAGATCGAGCACCGCCGAGCGGATGACCGCGCCGCTGGTCGTGCCGTTGTCGTCGCTGTCGACGGCGGACGGGCTGGCAGGCTCGTAGGGGCCGCTGGCGCTGCCGTTGATGCCGGTGCTGCTGATATAGCCCGCCGGGGCGACGATCTCGACCAGGTACTTGCCCTGGGTCAGGCCGCTGAACAGGTAGGCCCCGCCATTGCTGGTGGTCGTGGTCGCCACCGCCGTGCTCTCGGCCCCGGCGTCGATCGTGCCGTTGCCGTTGCTGTCGCGGTAGAGCCGGACGGTCACGCCGTCGATGCCGGCCTCGCCGTTATTCAGCAGGCCGTCATTGTTCAGGTCGTCCCAGACCCGGTTGCCCAGGCTGAGCAGTTGGTAGAGGCCGGCGTCCCAGGTGCGGTCGTCCTCGTTGCTGACCAGCGCGGTGGCGATCGTTGTCCTCGTCGCGGCGGTGCCGGTGGCCACGTCGCTGTCGGTGCTGTCGAGGGTGTTGCCGCTCACATCGCCCTGAGTGAAGGCGTAGCCGCTCGGTCGGTCGAACGTGACCTTGTAAGTGCCGGGGATGCGGCCGGTGAACAGGTAGTTGCCGCTGGCGTCGGTCGTCGTCGTGGCCGCCGTCAGGTTATCGTCGGCGGTGCCGAAGGTGCCGTCGGGGCCGGCGTACTGCAGGGTGACGGTCACGCTCGGGAAGGTCGGGCTGCCCGCTTCCTGCACGCCGTCGCCGTTGATATCCTCCCAGACCCGGTCGCCGATGGTGGCCGGCCGGTAGAGCCCGGCGTCCCAGGTCGGGTCGTCCTCGCCGCTCACCAGGGTGGTGTCGATCGTCGCCCCAGTGGTGCGGTCGGCGTCGCTGTCGATCTCGTCGGCGGTCGCCCCGCTGGCCAGATCCTTAAGTGTGATCTCGTAGCCCGCCGGAGGGGTGAAGGTGACGTGGTAGCTGCCGGGGGTAAGGCCGGTGAAGCTATAGGCTCCGTTGCTGTCGGTGGTCGTGGTCAGGCTGACGACGTTGCCGGCGCCGTCGGTGCCGTCGAGGGCGACGCCCACGCCGTTGATGCCGGGCTCGCCGCTGTCCTGCACGCCGTTGCCGTTCATGTCCTCCCAGACGAGGTCGCCCAGGCTGGCAAACTGGTAGAAGCCGGCGTCCCAGGTCGGGTCGTTCTCGCCGCTGGTCAGCTCGGTCACGGTGGTGCGCAGGGTGGTCGGGTCGGCGTCGCTGTCGACCGTGTCGTCCGCGCCCTGGTTGGCCGCGCTGGCCTTGTCGAATCCGGCGGGCAGGGCGAACTGCACCCGGTAGAAGCCAGGGGTGAGGCCGGTGAAGCTGTAGGCTCCGCCGCCGGCGGTGGTGGTCGTGGCGGCGCTCAGGTTGTCGTCGGCGGTGCCAAAGACGCCGTCGGGGCCGGCGTACTGCAGCGTGACCGTCGCGCCATCGATGCCGGGCTCGCCCGCGTCCTGCACGCCGTTGGCGTTCTGGTCGTGCCAGACATAGTCGCCCAGGCTGGCCGGCTTGTACAGGCCCATGTCGCGAGTCATGTCGCTGGCCGAGATGGTGAAGTCGGTGATGGTGAAGCTGGCGTCGGCGTCGCTGTCTTTGGCGTCATCGCCGCCCTGATCCTGCGGGCTGCGCAGGTAGCCGGCCGGGATGTTGCTGAAGACAATACGGTAGGTGCCCGGGAAGAGATCCTCGAAGAGGTAGTTGCCGTCCAGGTCGGTGTAGGTGTAGTCCACCAGACTTGCGCCCTGGTAGAGCTCGACCTTCACGCCGGGCACGCCGTTGAGCTCGCCCGGATCCTGAACGCTATTATTGTTCGCGTCGATCCAGTCCTCATTTGGATCCTGGATGCCGTTGGCGTTCAGGTCGATCCAGACCCGGTCGCCCAGGTCGATCTTCGGGAAGATGCCGGCGTCCCAGGTCTTATCGGTCTGCCCCGAGGCCAGGCCGATCAGGCCAGTCACTCCGCTGATCGGGTTGGCATCGCTGTCGAGCGTATCGTCGCTGCCCTGGTTCTGCTGGGTGAAGGAGTGATCCGCCGGCAGGTCGCTGAAGATCAGGTAGTAGTTGCCCGGGGTCAGGTTGGTGAAGGTGTAGATGCCGGTTGCATCAGTGGTCGTGCTCGTCACCGTGATGCCGGCGCTGCTGTAGAGCGTCACGGTCACGCCGTTTACACCGGTCGCGCCGTCGTCCTGGATGCCGTTCACATTCGTGTCGAGCCAGACCCGGTCGCCCAGGGCGGCCAGGTTGTAGACGCCCATGTCCCAGCTCAGGTCGCTGGTGCTGGAGGGGAGGCTGATCAGCGGCGTCCGCATGGTCGCCGAAACGACGTCGCTGTCGTTGTCGCTGTCGGCCGCCGCGCTGTTCTTCGGCGAGACTTTAGTGTAGCCAGTGGGCATGGCGAACTCAACGATGTAGTCGCCGGGGGCCAGGTCGCTGAACAGGTAGGTGCCGCTGATCGTGGTGGTGGTGGTGATCGCCTGGATGCCGGTGGTGAGTGGATCACCGTCCACCGGGTTGCCGGCGCTGTCGAGCAGAGCGACGGCCACGCCGCTGACACCCAGCTCGCCCGGGTCCTGCACGCCGTTGGCGTTCAGATCGTGCCAGACCCGGTCGCCCAGCTTCGAGGGCTGGTAGACGCCGACGTCCCAGCTCATGTCGATCTCGCCGATGTCAAGGGTCGTCTGAATGGTGCGCAGCGTGCCCGGGGCGACGTCGCTGTCCTTGGCGTCGTCACCGCCCTGATCCTGCGGGCTGAGCAGGTAGGTATCCGGCAGAACGAAGGAGAGCCAGTAGTCGCCGGGCGCCAGGCCGCTGAAGCTGTAGTTGCCGCTGGTGTTGGTGACGGTGCTGTCGATCTCGCTGCCGCTGGCGTTGTGCAGGATCACCTGGACGCCGGCCACGCCGTTGCTCTCGCCGACATCCTGGATGCCGTTGGCGTTGAGGTCGAGCCATGCCTTATCGCCGATGCTGGCCGTCGGGTAGATGCCGAAGTCCCAGCTGGTGTCATTCTCGCCGATGATGAGCGGGGTCGGGATGGTCTGGTAGGTGCTCAGGTCTGGGTCGGAGTCGATCAGGTCGGATGCCGGTGTGTTCCCTCCGGCGTCGCGCACGGTGGTGCTGTAGCCGGCGGGCATGCTGAACTCAAGGTAGTAGTTGAGGTCGGGAACCAGGTTCGTAAAGTGGTAGTAGCCGCTGCTGTCGGTGGTCGTGCTCGCCACCGGCGTGCTCTCGCCTTGCCGGTAGAGCCGCACCGCCACGCCCGAGACGCCGGGCTCGCCCACATCCTGCACGCCATCGCGGTTCTTGTCGTTCCAGACGAAGTCGCCGATGCTGGCGTAGCCGAAGAGGCCGATGTCCCAGCTCGGGTCATTCTCGCCCGGGTCGAGGGTGGTGGTCGCGGTGCGCCGGGTGGCGGTGTCGGCGTCGCTGTCCTTGGTGTCGTCGGTGCCGATGTTCTGTGGGCTGACGGTGTAGCCGCTCGGGATGGTGCTGAAGACCACGTAGTAGTCGCCGGGGGGCAGGCCGCTGAAGCCATAGATGCCGTCGATGCCAAGGACATTGGCCGTGGTGGTGGTGCCCACCAGGGTGCCGTCGGCCCGGTAGAGCTTCGCGGTCACGCCATTGATGCCGGGCTCGAGGGCGTCCTGCACGCCGTCGCGGTTCTGGTCGTCCCAGGCCCGGTCGCCGATGCTGGCCAGGGTGGCCACCAGGCCGGCGTCCCAGCTCAGGTCGGCGTCGCCGTCGGCCAGGGTGATCAGGGTCGTCTCGCCAATCGTCGGGCCGGGGGTCGGGTCGGCGTCGGAGTCGAGCTGCGCGTTGCCGCCGAGGTTGCGACCAGTGAAGCTGTTGCCGGCCGGCAGGTTGCTGAAGCGCACCCGGTAGTCACCGGCGCTCAGCTCGGAGAAGCCGTAGCGGCCGGTCGAGTCGGTGGTGGTCGTCTTCAGGACAGCGCCGCCCGCGTCGAGCAGTTCGACTGTCACGCCGGGCACTGCGGGCTCGCCGCTGTCCTGGATGCCGTCGCCGTTCGTGTCGAACCAGACGAAGTTGCCCAGCGAGGCTCCGCCGATCATGCCGAAGTCGAGGGTCTGGTTGCCGTTGCTGCCGTCGCCGTCGATCAGCGCGCTCGGCTCGCCGCCGGCGCTCAGGGTGATCGCCTGGCTGACGATCTGGCCGCTGGACGCGTCTCCATTATCGTCATTATCGATATTGCTGTCCGGGTCGGGCGTTGGCTCATTGCCGGTGCTGGTGCGCAGGCCGTAGAGCGCGCCGCCGGGGGCGAAGTTGCTCGCGTCGATCGTGACGATATAGTCGCCCGCCACCAGATTGCTGAACTGGTACCAGCCCGGCTCGCCCAGGTGGGTGCTGGTGGTGGTGCTGCGCAGGTTCGTGCCGGCGCTGGTGGAGAGGGTCAGGCGCACCCCGTCGATGCCATACTCGCCGTCGGCCGGGTCGTAGCGCCCGTTGTTGTTCAGGTCGCGCCAGACCAGGTTGCCCAGGGTGAGGGTGTCAGACGGCAGGGTCAGGCCAGCGTCGCGGGTCGGGTCGTACTGGTTCGCAAGAAGGGTGAAGGTCGATGTCTTGCCGGTGGCCGGGTTAGCGTCGCTGTCCTGCGGGTTGGTGCCGCTTCCCTGCGTGGTGAACCCGGTGAAGCCGGCTGGCTTAATGAACTCGACATAATAGTCGCCGGGCGTCAGCTTGTCGAAGAGGTAGTAGCCGGGCAGGCCGAAGGGGTCGTTGGCAGTGAAGGTTGTGGCGACGAAGGTGTCGCCCGCGGTATACAGGTTCACCGTCACGCCATTCACGCCATCATCGGCGGACTCATCCTGGATGCCGTTCGCATTGCGGTCGATCCAGACATAGTTGCCCACGGCGGTGCTGGTGGTCAGGCCGGCGTCCCAGGTGGTATCGATCTCGCCGTCGATAAGGTTTGTGACGGGGGTGTAGCCGGTGGCCGGGTCGATGTCAGAGTCGATAGCGTCATCGCCGCCGACATCCTTCGTGGTGACACCGTAGCCGAGGGGCGGCGTGATGCGGGCGTAGTAGTCGCCGGGGGGCATGATGCTGGCGTAGCGCGGGTCGGCGCTCGGGTACGAGGAGAAGAGGTAGTAGCCGGGGTTGCCGGCGTCGTCCGGCCCGCTGATGGTCGTATCCACTAGCGTATCGCCAGCGCTCTGGCCGGGGGTGCCGTCATTGTCGTGGAAGAGCTCGATCCTGGCGCCGTTCACGCCGGTTTCGCCCGCCGTCTGGAGGCCGTCCTTATTCTGGTCGAGCCAGACATAGTTACCATAGGCCGGCGGCTTCGGCTGCTCACGCTCGATGCCGACGCGGGGCGGCTCGGGGGCCAGCAGGAACTCGGCCGCGCCGACGGCGCGGGCGCGGTAGCCGAAGGAGTTCCAGGCGATCTTCCCGGCAGTGACGGTCTCGGTATAGGGCGCTCGCATATGCACCGTGACCGTGACCGAGTCATCGGGCTGGAGCACCAGGCCACCGAAGTTGATCTTAAAGGATTGCACCGTGGTGATGTCGGTCGGCGGCGCACTACTCCATATCGGCGCATCGCAGCCGGGGGACTCGTTGTCTGGGTCAATCCCGAGGTCGGGCACGCGGCAGGGGTTGTTCTGGGTGCTGTAGAAGACGCTCGCGCCCGAGGGCACCGTGATCGGCTCGACCAGGAAGGGCCGCCACTCGGTGCCGCGCGGGGTGGTGGACTGCTTCACGCCCACGTCGCCGACCCAGGGCAGGATGTCGAGCAGGGTCAGCTCGCTGATCGGGATCGTCCCGGTGTTGGTGATCGTCAGCTGGTAGTCGGCGCTGCCGCCGGGCACCGTGTAGCCGTGATCAGGATCGTGCGTCCAGACGGTGTCGAGCTGGCCGAGCACCTCTTTAAGCGAGCCGCTGTTGGCCGCCGCCGCCAGGGTGACGCTAGAGATCGTCGAGCTACAGATCTGCTCCTGAGTGTTGCCGTCATTGTCATAGTCGAGCAGGTCGGCGCTGCTGCTTGAGCAGCTGTCCATCAGGATGTCGCTCGGCTGGTTGTCCCACCCGGAGAGATAGCCCGTGTTGCTCAGCGAGCCAGAGGCGGTATAGGGCGCGATGCGGGCCTGAAACTGAATCGTGATCGTCTCGCCGGGGGCTAGGTTGTAGGCGCTCGTGTCGATCCATCGCCAGCGCAGCAGCGGCTTGCCGCCGCTGTAGTTCGGCACGATGTCGAAGACCGGGTCGGGCGCGCCGGGCGGCTTTGCCGTGATCTGCTGGCTGCCATCCACATAGAGCAGGTCGCTCATCAGCAGATCCACGATCTGCGGGTTCACCAGAGGTGTGGTCAGGCTCTGGAAGCTATTATTTTTGAGGGTGAGGGTATAGGTGACGGTGTCGCCGGCGTTGACGATGCCTGGGTTAACCGCCTTGGCCACGCTCGGCCGTGCGCCAGGCGTGTAGACCACCACACGGGTGCGGGCGGTGCTCTGCCTGAGGATCTTGTGCCCGTTGAAGCTGAACTCAGCGTCGGCGGTGTTGACGATGATCTGGTTGACGGGCGCGCTGATCACCTTGGCCATAAAGCCGTTGCCGCTCACGGCGAAGCCGTAGGGCAGCTGGTCGAGGTAGGTGTAGCGCAGGGCGGTGATCCGTCCACCGGGGTCGAAGGAGGTGCAGCCGCCGCCGGTGTTCGGGGCGATATTCACGCAGCCGGCACCGGTGAAGGGCGAGCCGGGGATGCTTGTCCAGGTCGCGTTCAGGTTGGTCTGATACTCGATCCGGAGGTTCAGCGTGTTGGTCAGGTTATGGGCCGCCGCGATGATCCGCGTTACCTCAAGCTCGACCGGGATGGTATCGGTGAAGACATGCGAGTCAAGCGGGCTGGTGCCACTGTTGCTTGAGCTAAAGCTGTAGGTGACGGTGTCGCCGACCTCGGCGTTGGCTGGCCCGCTCTTGCCAAAGCCGGGGTTCGGCGTGGGCGGCTGGATGAGGCGCACGTCGAAGCCGCTCAGGCTCATGGTCGCCCCGCCCAGGAAGGTCACATCGGCGGCGAGGTCGTTGCGGATCTCGTCGCCGATATTGAAGGCGCCGGTCGGGAACTGGACGGTGACAGTGTGGGTCAGGCAGGACTGGCCGGCGCTGACCAGGATGCTGGCGGCGGGCCAGGTGACCGTCCCGGCGTTGTGGGTGCCGCCGTCGGTGGCGCTGACGAAGGTCGATCCGAGCGGCAGGGTGTCGGTCATCACCACGCTGGTGATGTCGACGGCGCCGATCGAGGAGGGCACGCAGACCTGAACCTGGTAGACGGTGGGCAGGTCGAGCACGCCGCCAGAGACAAAGCGCTTGGTGGCGCGGGCGCTGGGCTGAGCGACGGCGGTGATCGGCAGCGGCTTCGAGATGACGGGCGGCGCGCTTGATCCGCTCATCTCGGCGCGTAGGATGGCGATCGCCCCGTCGGGCGTGCTGCCCTTGGCGAAGCGCACCATCAGCGTAAAGGTGCCGGCGTCGCCGGGGGCGATGTCTGCGTTGAAGGTCCATGTTGCCGTTGATGTCGCCTCATCGTAGGCAGTAGTTGTCTTGTTGCTGGGGTCGAGCGCCTGGACATCGCCGATGGCGCGGGCCAGTTCGGGCGGGATGACGCTGGAGATCACCGCATCGCTGCAGGCCACATTGAAGACCGCCGAGCAGCTGTAGTCCACCTTGATCACCGCCCATTCGCCGCTGTTGACGATCGGCGTCGTGGTGCTCAGGCGCACCTCATAGCTGCTGCTGGCGGCGAGGACTGGCATCGCCTGCATGAGGCTGATAAGGACGAGGATGAGTAGCGTGCCGAGCCTTAGTGCGTTGTTGATGCGGCGGTGCATGACGTGATTCCTTGGTGTATGGCGGGTTTGAAGACGTGGGCACTGGTATGCCATTCAAGCCATAGAGATAATCAATGCATATGGATGACCGACTTGCGCCTACCTGTCTTGCGAGAAGTTAGCACAATAAGACGTGATGATGTCGCAATTAGTCACAGGGTTGCTCATCCCAAGTGAGCTGCTACCAACAAGGGAGGCAGAAACTTTTAATCATCCCAGAACCCGCGTGATGCGTGATCCGTGATGCGTGATCCGTAGCTCGGTCACGCATCACGGATCACGCATTACAATCGGATGATTAATAAAGATCCGCTTCCCCAAGCGGCTGGTTCTGTCTCCCTAGTGTCGATTCAAGCAGCCTGTTTGGGGTGGCGGCAACACAAGGCTGGATTGCAGCGCCCAACCCCCGACTCCCAACTCCTAACCCCCGCGCTGAAAGCGCACTAGGGCAGACCGTGCTGTGATTGCATGGTAGGTTGTGCTGATTACGGTCATGTATCGCGAAGCTTGCTGGATGTCGCAAGGGGGAGGCAACTTTGGTGCAACGCTCCTCGGCTGGCAGTGGTCGGTTGATCGCATGCATGTATTAGCTTCCGCTGTCGAAATAATTGCTTTTATAGCGAAAATAATATTGTGATTTCTTGGACAATTTACGGATAGTGTCATAGAGAAGATAGATAATGGGATTGGCCCATTGAAAAAAATGACATATCATGCCGATGCCTCTGACGCCAAGCACTTGCACGGCTTTTGTAAATATTGAAGCTTCTTTTACCATATGCTATACTCCCAGCCATCAAGCCTTTATATTGCATCTGCCCTGACGTAGCGCTCTAGCGACTGCGCACCCCTTCCAGTGGGGGGCACAGGCGTGATCGCACTGGCTTTGTGTACCCATCGACGATGACTGTGCTGCCTGGAGATGTCGAGCTTTCGTGGTGCGCGCAGCCTGCATCTCCTCTCCACAACCCCTGTGGTGTCGCCTCCGTGCTCTGTAGAAATGAGGGTGTCCTGATGGCTTTCGTGCGGTTTGTCGTCAAGACGATCCGGCTCTCGATCATGCGTATCGGTGCCGGTTGGATGTTCGCGCTGCTCACCTTTAACTTCAACCGTGTCTCGATCTCAGATCTCGGGGCGATCGCGGTGATCGTCACGTCGCTGATCGGCCTGCACCACTTTATCTCGTTCTTTCAGGTCTACTGGGGGCGCTTCTCCGACCGTACGCCCATCCTCGGCTACCGGCGCACGCCCTACATCATGCTCAGCAGCCTCGTGGCGAGCCTGGTCTTCCTCGCCCTTCCCTCGGTGGCGATCGGCCTGGGCGCGCGCTCGATAACGGCGACACTAGAGGCCTTCGTCCTGATCGTGATCTTCGGTGCCAGCATGGCGATGAACGGCAGCGCCTCGAACGCGATGGTCGCCGAGGTGACGACGCAGAAGGAGCGCGGCGCGGTGATCGCGGTGGTCTGGGCGACCATTATTATCAGCGGCATTATCTCGGCGGCGGTGGCCGGCAGCATTATGCCGAGCTACGACCCGGCGAAGATGCAGCAGCTCTATAACCTGACCCCAATCGTGGTGCTTGTCACGGCGCTGATTGGGGTGGTTGGGATGGAGCGGCGCATGAGCACGGCCGAGGTGGCGGAGCTGCGGGCCGAGTCGCCGGGGGCGATCGAGAGCCCGCTGACCTCCTTTCGCGTGGCGGCGGGCCTGGTACGCGACAATGTGCAGGTGCGAGCATTCTTCCTCTTTGTGCTGCTGGCGATCATGGGTATCTTCTTGCAGGACGCTATCTTGGAGCCCTTCGGCGCCGAGGTGTTCGGCATGAACCAGGCCACCACCGCCCACTTCCAGCAGGCCTGGGGCGGCGGCGCGCTGCTGGGTATGATCGGCATCGGCGTGCTCAGCAGCCTGCTGCCGATCTCGAAGAAGCTGATCGCCACCATCGGCGGCCTTGGCGTCGCTGGCGGCCTCGTGATGATCGTCGCCTCGTCGCTTATCTCGCGGCAGTCGCTGATCGAGCCCGGCCTGATGCTGATGGGTCTGGGGATCGGCCTGTTCGATGTGGGCGCTCTCGCGATGATGATGGAGATGACGGTCGATGGGCAGACCGGCCTGTACATGGGGCTGTGGGGCATGGCCCAAGGGCTGGGCAACGGCTTCGCCAATATCGCGAGCGGCGCACTGCACACCGGCCTGATCGAGACGGGCCTGCTCAGCCCAACAATGGCCTACGCCACGATCTTTGGCTTTGAGGCGCTGGTGATGGTAGCTGCGGTGGGTATCCTGCGCGGCATCAGCGTCCAGGAGTTTAAGGGCCTCACCAGCAAGGATATCGGCACGGTTCTGGCGATGGATGCGGCCTGATAGGGCGTTGCGCAGGGAGGGACGCAGCGCGCTGCGTCCCTCCCTGCGACGCGGGATCATCGTATGTACACACCTGATCAGCTTGCCCGTCGTGAGCGCTCGAAGTGGACGCGTGTGCAGATCATTCTGGCGCCTATCCAGTTTGTTGCCTTCCTGATCAGCTTCGGGCTCGTTATCCACTACCTTGTCACCGGCCAGGGCTACCTCGCGGCGACGATCAGCATCTGGGTCAAGATCGCACTGATCTGGGCGCTGACGATCACCGGGATGCTCTGGGAGTACGACATGTACGACCACTACTTTATGGCGAAGGAGTTCTTCTGGGAGGATCTGGGCAATCTGATCGCCATCCTGACCCATAACGCCTACTTTGTGGCCAAGTGGGTCGGCGCTGATGAGCGCACGGTGATGTGGGTGATGGTGTTCGCCTATATCACCTACCTGTTCAATGCTGCGCAGTTTATTGTTCGCGGCATCCGCTCGGCTCGCCAGCGCCGCGCCCTCCAGAGCGCCGGCACACAGGCTACGACTGTCCGTAGCTAATCGTCCGTCGGCCATCGATGGCCGACAGGGATATTCTAGAAAGCAACCGCCGCCATGTCGATTAAGTCTCGAGCTGTTGTTATTCCGCGTCGCAATGTGGTGGAGATCCGCACGGTTCAGGTCACTGAGCCGCGGGCCGGCGATGTCCTGATCCGCACGGCATACACCTCGATCAGCGCCGGAACCGAGCGCATGCTGCTCGATGGGCGCCTCCCCCAGCCCCAGCTGCTCTTCCCGGTGGTCCCCGGCTATGAGACGGTCGGCCAGGTGGTACAGACGGGCAAGAAGGCGCCGAAGGATCTACTCGGGCAGTGGGTCTATGTCGGCGGCGCCCGCTGCTTCCAGGGGGTCAACCCAGCCTGGGGCGGCCAGAGCGAGTTTATTAGCGCCGAGGCCGATCGAGTGGTGCCGCTGAAGACGATCGACCCGGCCACCGGCGTGATCCTGGCCCTCGCCGCCACCGCCCTCCACGGGATCAATGTCGCGCATATCCGCCCATCAGACCGGGTGCTCGTCCTCGGCCAGGGGATTGTCGGCCAGGTCGCCGCCCGCCTGGCGAAGCTCGCCGGCGCATCCTATGTGGCGGTGGCCGACCGGGTCGCTGTGCGCCTGGAGAAGTCGAAGGCCGACCAGGTGGTCGATATCAACCGCGAGTCGCTCGATGAGGCGATCAGCGACGCGAACATCAATGTGATCGTCGAGGCCACCGGCTCGATGACTGCCCTGGCCGGCGCCCTGCCGCTGCTGGCGAACCACGGGCGTGTTCTGCTGCTCGGCTACTACGACACGATTAATGTCCCCTACGCCCCGCTGTTTATGCGCGAGGCCCAGCTGCTGATCGCCCGCGAGTGGCAGTTCGGCCCCGATGGCGACCTGCCTCGCGCGCGCGACCTGATCGCCTCCGGCGAGCTTGATGTGAGCGGGCTGCTGACGCACCATGTGCCTCTGGATCGCATTCAGGCCGCGTATCGCCTGGCCTTCGAAGACCCGGCGTGCCTCAAGGTGGTGGTGGAGTGGCCGAAGGATGATGTTGAATGTTGAATGTTGAATGTTGAATGTTATTCAACATTCAACATTCAGCATTCAGCATTCGCTCCGAAGGAGCGCATATGCCTGCGAACCCGAAGCAGTCCGCCACAAGTACGGCCCGTATGCTCGCTGTCTATGGCAAGGGCGGGATGGGGAAGTCGTTCTTTACCACCAATCTGGTGAGTAAGCTGGCCCTGCTTGATAATCGGGTGATGCAGCTTGGCTGCGACCCGAAGCACGATAGCTGCAACGCCCTGTTCGGTGGGGCGAGCCTGCCCACCCTCGGCGATGTCTGGCGCGAGTATAAGGAGTCCGGCCGCGAGGACGCGCTCCAGGCCCAGCACGTGATCTTTAAGACCCAGATCATGGAGGGCGCGGCCACAGTCTACGGCTGTGAGATCGGCGGCCCCGAGGTTGGCCGCGGCTGCGGCGGGCGCGGGATCACCTTCGGCTTCGATACGCTTGAGAAGTTTGGCATGAGCCAGTGGGCCCTCGACTATGTGGTGATGGACTTCCTGGGCGATGTGGTCTGCGGCGGCTTCGCCACGCCGCTCTCGCGCTCGCTGGCCGAGGAGGTGATCATCCTCTGCGGCAACGACCGCCAGAGCCTCTACGCAGCCAATAATATCGCTAGCGCGGCCAAGTACTTCGCCAGCATGGGCGGGAAGACCCGCCTGATCGGCCTGATCGTCAACCGCGATGACGGCAGCGGTGTGGCCGACCGCTTCGCGGAGCAGATCAACCTGCCGGTGCTGGCCCGCATCCCGCTCGACCGCAAGATTCGTGAGCTGGCCGACGCCTGCCAACTGGCTCTGGTGGACCCCGGCTTCGATGCGATCTTCGACGGCCTCGCCCGCCAGATCATCACCCGTACCACCCCCCACGTCGATATGGCCGACGTACACCCACTGGAGTACAAGGAGTTCCTGAACGTCTTTGGCGCCGAGGAGCCCGATATTGTGCCCAATGGGGCCACGGCCGATGAGCTCTTCGGCGGCAAGAAGGTCAAGCAGATCCCGACCTTCGAGCTCGGGCTGATGCAGCAGGCCGTCGGTGAGAAGCCCAACATGGACTCACCCACGAAGCTTGTGGTAACTCGCCTGCTCAAGGATCTGGGCATGTATGTGACTGAGGCGAACCAGGATCCGAAGAAGGGCATGACCCTGACGGTCGATGGGCACACGACGATCTGTTTCGGCGATGATCATGAGCTTGATAGTAAGATGGCCATCCTCGCGGCCCTTCAGAAGTCCGGCGAGCCCTATCGCTACGTCGAGTGAGCGATGGCGCTCCAGACACGACCGAAGATAGCAGAGATAGAGTATGTATGCGCCCCTTGGCACCTACGCCTGCGCTGGTGGTTTGCCGCCCGGCTCTGGTCGTTTGGCTATAGCTTTGCGGAGGCCGCCGGGGGTGAGGCGCCGGATCTGGCGAATCCCCTGTGGCGGCGCTCGTAGGGGTGTCGCAGTGCAGGGTGGCTGCGCTTTTCTGACCCTGATCTCCACAAGCGGGCAGGGGAGAACCTCCCTTGCCTCGCAGCAAAAAATACGGTATTTATGGAATCACTGCCCGATCTGACCTACCTCAACCATCTGCTGGTGGAGAAGATGCGGGTGAAGCGTCGGCCAGTGGCGGTGACCTACTGCTCCGATGGCCCGCCGCCTGGCTACGAGCCGGTTGATATTGTGGCCTGTGGGATAGTGCGGGCCGCCGAGCAGGGCCGCCGGATCTACGTTGATCGCCATCACCACGACTGCTGGGTCGGCCAGTACCACCTTGGCTGGAACGCGCAGCCGGGCGAGTATATCACCGAGGGTGGCTACCTGACGGATGCGCAAGGGTTCTACACGCCCGAGGCGGCCCGCTGTAATAAGCAGCAGAGCCACTCGCTGCCCGAGGGGATGATCACGGCGTTGGCCGCCGCCCCGCTCGATGAGGTGCCCGATGGCGTGCCGGTCGATCTGCTGATCTGTGTGGTGGACCCGCAGCGGGCGATGCAGATCGCGGGGGCGGCCAGCGTGCGGATCGGCCAGTTCCCGCTCGGTGAGCTTGGCGCGAGCGCCTGCTCCTCGATTTTTGCTGCGCCATACATCACAAAGAACTCTGTTTTTGCTATCGGCGATGGTGGCGGCCGGATGCACAACCGCCTTGATGCGGGCGAGATGTTCGTCTCGATCCCGCGCGATCACCTCCGATATGTGGTAGAATTGGTCGAGAACTTTCATATAGATCCACAAAAAATGCGTGAAGTGATAATGCCTTCCTACGCAACTAAAGCGAAGGATGGCCGCCAGGAGTAAGCTATGCCAAGCGGTCTCGGCGAAGCAACACAGATGATCGGTCCGTTCGCCCCGGCGCTACTGTGCTGGGCCTGCCTGATCCTGACAGTGCTAGGCCTTGCTCTCACCTTCCTCTGGACAAATGTTACGGCATTTGCTCGACGCACCAAGGCGAACGAGAATAAGCCCGCTGCAGGCTCGATGATGGATCGGTCGCGTAGGTAACGTCTCTTGCCCCGCACCTTCGTTACGATGCGTGGGGTCGAACCCACGCCCGATGCAAGGGCTCTGGATGGGCGTTTGCCTCCGGGGCCCTTGTTCGTGCGATACGGCCACGCTGCCGTATCGCTATGAGTGATTTTCTATGTCGAAAGAGATCCTTGAGACGCCGCCCCAGGCGTCGCAGAATGGCACCGCACCCACCCCGAACGCCGCCGTCCCCCCGTACCCGTTTACCGCGATCGTCGGCCAGGCCGAGCTGAAGCTGGCGCTGATGCTCTGCGTCGTGAGCCCGACGATCGGCGGCGTGATGGTCATGGGCCATCGCGGCACCGCCAAGAGCACCGCCGTGCGCGCCCTCGCCGCCATGCTCCCGCCGATCAAGGCGGTGGCTGGCTGCTCCTACTCGTGCTCCCCTGATCGCACGGCCGGCCTATGTGACCGCTGTATGAATCACGGCGATGGCAAGCGGGTCGCCCATAAGCCCTCCGCCGTCACCATCCCGGTGCCAGTGGTGGACTTGCCGCTCGGCGCCACCGAGGATCGGGTCTGCGGCACCCTCGACATCGAGCGCGCCCTGACCCAGGGCGTCCAGGCCTTCGCCCCGGGCCTGCTGGCCCGCGCCAACCGCGGCTTCCTCTACATCGATGAGGTGAACCTGCTGGAAGACCACCTGGTGGACGTGCTGCTCGATGTGGCGGCCAGCGGCACCAACGTGGTCGAGCGCGAGGGTATCAGCATCCGCCACCCAGCCCGCTTCGTGCTGGTGGGCAGCGGCAACCCCGAGGAGGGCGACCTGCGCCCGCAGCTGCTCGATCGCTTCGGCCTCCACGCCCGCATCATCACGATCACCGATGTGGAGGAGCGTGTGGAGATCGTGCGCCGCCGCCGCGCCTACGACGCCGACCCCTTCGCCTTCGCTGCGGCCTGGGAGAAGGAGACGGCCAAGCTCCAGCGGAAGATCAAGGGCGCCCAGAAGCGCCTGCCCGATGTGGTGCTGCCCGACCCGATCCTCTACAAGATCGCCGAGCTCTGCGTGAAGCTTGAGATCGATGGCCACCGCGGCGAGCTGACCCTCAGCCGGACCGCCACCTCGCTGGCCGCCCTGGAGGGCCACTCCGAGGTGAAGCTTGAGGACGTGCGCCGGATCGCCATCCTCTCCCTGCGCCATCGCCTGCGGAAGGATCCGCTGGAGACTCAGGACGACGCGGTGCGGATCGAGCGGGTTGTGGATGAGGTTCTGGCATAGCGCATCCGCGCTATACCAGAGCCTCCGGCGGGGGCTGGGGGTGGCGTAGCCACCCCCAAACATCAACAAAAGCTGGTTATATGACCACACTTCCCTTCTCCGCCCTGGTGGGTCTCGATACGGCCCGCCAGGCTCTTCTGCTTCTGGCGGTAGACCCCGGGCTCGGCGGCACGGTGATCGCCGCCGGCGTGGGCACTGGCAAGAGCACCCTGGCCCGCAGCTTCGCCCGGCTCGCGGGGGCAGCGACCCTCGACACCCCGCCGCCCTTCGTTGAGCTTCCGGTTGGCGTCACTGAGGATCGCCTGCTGGGCGGCCTGGATCTGGAGGCGACCCTCTCGCGCGGCGAGCGCGTCCACCGCAGCGGGCTGCTGGCCCGCGCCAATGGTGGCATCCTCTACGCCGATGGGGTGAATCTGCTGGACGACAGCACGATCAACCACCTGCTCTCATCCCTCGACAGCGGCGTCGTGCGCGTCGAGCGCGAGGGGCTGAGCATGGTCGAGCTGTCGCGCTTCGCCCTGATCGCCACCTATGACCCGGCCGAGGGGCCGCCGCGCCGCCACCTGCTCGACCGGGTCGGCCTGATCGTGGCGCCGATCGGCCAGTCGCCGGCCCGCGCCCGCGCCGAGGTGGTGCGGCGCAACCTGGACGCCGACGCTATCGCGCGCATGCGGGTGCGCGCCCGGGCGGCCGCCGAGGCTGATAATCCCTACGACGATGAGGAGGCCCTGCTGGCGGCCACGGTGCTGGCGGCCCGCGAGGCCTTGCCGACGGTGCAGATCAGCGACGCCCAGGTGCTCCAGATCAGCCAGTCGGCGCTGGCCCTGGGGGTCGAGGGCCACCGGGCCGATATCTTCGCCGTGCGCGCGGCTCTGGCCTCGGCGGCCCTGGCCGGGCGCGACGAGGTGGGCGACGAGGATATGGAGCGGGCGGTGCGCTTCGTGCTTGTGCCGCGGGCCACCCGCGCGCCCGAGTTCGAGGACGAGGCCCAGCCCGAGCAGCCGCAGCAGCCCCCGCCGCAGCAGGAGGAGCAGCCCCCGCCCCCGCGCGACGAGGAGCAGCAGGACGATGAGGAGCAGGAGGAGCAGCCCCCGCCGCCTCCCGAGGAGGATCTGAGCGTCGAGGATCTGGTGCTGTCAGCTCTGGACGCGGAGGTGCCGCCTGATGTGCTTACCACGCCCTTCAGCATCAGGCGCGGCGGGCGCAGCGGCTCGCGCGGCAACACCTCGGGCAATCGGGGCCGCCACATCCGCTCGATACCCGGCCTGCCTGGCCAGGGCCGCCTCGATGTCGTGGCCACGCTGCGCGCCGCCGCCCCCTGGCAGAGCTCCCGCAAGGCTGAGGACGTCCGACGCGTGGAGTCGGGGCGCCGCGCGCTCAGCCACGCCAGGGCCAGCATCCGCCTGCGCGCCGACGATCTGCACATTAAGAAGTTCCGCAGCAAGGCCGGCACGCTCTTCTGCTTTGTGGTCGACGCCAGCGGCTCGATGGCCCTGCACCGTATGCGTCAGGCCAAGGGCGCGGTGAACGCCCTGCTCCAGCAGGCCTACGTCCACCGTGACCACGTGGCCCTCCTGGCCTTCCGCGGCGACCGCGCCGACCTGCTGCTGCCGCCCTCGCAGAGCGTGGAGCTGGCGAAGCGGGCGCTCGATGTGCTGCCCACCGGCGGCGGCACGCCGCTGGCCGCCGCGCTCCTGTCGGCCTACCAGGTGGCTGAGCAGGCCCGCGCCCGCGGCATCCACCGCACCACCCTCGTGCTGATCACCGACGGCCGCCCGAACGTGCCGCTCCAGCCCGAGCCCGGCCAGAGCAAGGATGAGCGCATGGCGCAGGCTCGCACGGAGGTGCAGACCCTCTGCGGCCGCCTGAAGGCCGCCGGGATCGGCGCGGTGGTGATCGACACCCAGCGCAGCTATGTCTCGCGGGGCGAGGCCCAGCAGCTCGCAGCCTGGATCGGCGGGCGCTACGTCTACCTGCCCCAGGGCCGCGCCGACCAGATCGCGGGCGCGGTGATCGAGGCGAGCGAGGGCTGAGCCCTACCCGGAACAAGAATGGCTATTGTGGGACATGCGCGGCTCTGCCGCGCATGTCCCACAATAGCCATAACAT
>NZ_JAIEWN010000001.1:142909-171471 GCF_019599295.1 Oscillochloris sp. ZM17-4
TTCGCGCTAACAACATTTTTTCGGAGGTCGCTCGCACATGTATACGCTGAGCCTCGCAGAGCTGTTCACCGCATGGCTCGCCCTCGGCGCCCAGTCGTGGGGCGGCGGCTCGGCGACTCTGCTGATGATTCAGCGCGAGGTGGTGGAGCGGCGCGGCTGGATGCGCGCCGAGGAGTTCACCCAAGCCTGGGCGATCTGCCAGATCGCGCCGGGGATCAACCTGCTCGGCCTGACCATCCTGATTGGCTGGCGGCTGCGGCGCGCGCCCGGCGCGGCCGTGGCGATCCTCGGCTTGCTGCTGCCCAGCGTCTCCCTCACCGCGCTGCTCACCGCGATCTATGCGAGCATCCGCGAGCAGCCCCTGGCCGAGGCTGCCCTGCGCGGGGTGGTGCCGGCCACGGTTGGCCTGGGCGCCATCCTCTCCTGGCAGCTTGGCTGTCCGCTGCTGCGCGATAGCCGCCGCGAGGGGCCGGGAAGCCTGGCGGTCAGCCTGGCCCTCCTCATCGGCAGCGGGGCCGCCGTGCTGCTCTGGCACCCCCCGGTGATCCTCATCCTGCTCGGCTCCGGTGCGCTCGGCGCGATCACTGAGGTGCTGAAACGCTTGCGGCACTGAGGGGCTGAGGGATTCGCAGCTGCGGCTCACCTCAGCGTCTCAGTGCCTCAGTGATCTTGGTTGCGGTGCGCGGCGAAGTCGGCTACACTAAGCTGTACCCATATCTACTTGAAGTGGCTCTACGGCGCATGAATGATCGTCTATATCGCCTATCCAACCAGCCTGGCCCTGAAGTCGGCCAACGCGATCCAGACCTACACGACCCTGCGCGAGCTGCGGGCGCGCCGGCCTGATACGCTGGCGATCATCCCGCGCTGGGGTCGCGAGCCGAGCCGCTTCGCTGAGCTCGGCGCCCGCCACCTGCCGCGCCCGGCGATCGGCAAGCTCTCGCGGCTGCACAAGAGCACGCTGCTCTACTACCTTGAGCACAGCGCCTTCGCGCTGATGACGGCGGCCCTGCTGGCCCCGCGCGCCCGCGAGATCGAGGCGGTGTATGTGCGCCAGGTGATCTGCGCCGCCTGGTGGGCCGGGGTCTACGGCCCGCTCCTGGGCGTGCCGGTGATCTATGAGGCCCACGACCTGGAGTCGCGCAACCCCTCGCGGGCCAAGGAGCCCTGGGCCGAGGGCCTGCTCCACCTGATCGACCGGGTCGCCCTGACCCGCTCGGATGCGGTGGTCTCGCTCACCGATGACTTCCGCCGGCTGCTCGGCGCGATCAGCTGGCGTCGCCGCGAGGATGTCTTCGTTGTGCCCGACGCCTACGACGAACGGCTCTTCGCCCCACAGGATCGTCTCGCCTGTCGGGCCGACCTCGGCCTGCCCGCCGACGCGCCGGTGATCGCCTACGCCGGGATGACTTTCGCCCACCGCTGGCTCGATGGGCTCGTGGATGCGGCGGCGAGCCTGGCCGAGCAGCTCCCCGGCCTGACGCTGCTGCTGGTGGGCGGGCGCGACGCCGAGCGCGAGGCGCTGCGCCGCCAGGCCGAAGGGCTGGGAATGGCGCTCTGGCAGGGCGACGGCCCGCCCCCGGCGGGCGCCCGCGCGACACTGGGGCTGTTCGGCCCGCGCCCGCAGGCCGAGGTGCTGGGCTACCTGGGCGCGGCCGACGTGCTGGCCATCCCCGACACGGTTACCGATGTCACCGCATCGCCGCTGAAGCTCTTCGAGTACATGGCGCTCGGCCAGCCGATCGTGCTGCCGGACATGCCGGCCCTGGCTGAGATCGTGCCGCCGCAGCTGAGCTACACCTTCGCCCGGCGCGACCCGGCGGGCCTGCGGGCGGCCCTCGCGGCGGCCCTGGGCACCGGCTCTGATGCGATGAACAGCGCTGCCCGGCGCGGCCTGGCCCTCGACCACACCTACGGGCGGCGGGCGGAGCGCATCCTGGATGTCGTAGAACGCGTATCAGGGAGGGCGTCGCCCTCCCTGATACACTCCTAGCCCGCTATCGGCGCTGCGCCTACACTGGGAAGAAGGAGATCGCCGCGATGATGGCGATAATCAGCAGGATCAGCGCGCCGGCACTGCCACCGCTCTCATCCTGCTTCTGGGGCACGGCCTGAACGAAGATCACCTGTGGGGGCGCGGACTGCGGCGGCGCGGCGAAGATCATGCGGAGCAGAGCCACAGCGGCGACGATAACCAGCCCGATGTTAATGATTCCTTCCATCGTTCCCCTCCTGCTGTCTCAGTCGGCGGTAGGCGCTGTTCCTGAGGAGGAAGATGGCGAGGTGAGGAACATCCCGGTCGTTACCGTTGTATCATAGCGGTGGCCCGCGCAGATGACGAGGATATCTCGCCAACGGGTTACTCTAGATGAAGCCACGGAATCCCCAGATGATTCTCTCGTACGCCTCATCGCCATCTCAGCAGAGCATTTCGACTGGGATTAGGTAAACGCCGGAGGGAAGCAAATTTGCGCGGATCGAAGCGGTGAAGTGGGCCAAGGGGAACTATGTCTGAGCAAAAGCAGAAGGAGCAGGTGGCGCTGCTGATCGCGCTCAATGAGCAGCACGTGAGCCCGTCCGAGTTCACGCTGCGGGGCGCGGTCAGCACGATCGGCCGTGAGCCGGGCTGCGATGTGGTCGTGCAGCGGCGGGAGGTGTCGCGGCTGCACGCGCGGGTCGAGCGCCAAGGCATGCGCTATATCCTGATCGACGCGAATAGCTCCAACGGTACCTATGTGAATGGTCGTCGGCTCACGGATCCGCACTCGCTGGAGAACGACGATCTGATCGGGCTGGGGAGCGGCCCGTCGCTGCTGAAGTTCATCGACCCGCTCGACACCTACGTGCCCACGCACGGCCTGCGCTACGATGACCAGCTGATGGTCTTTCTACTCGATGGGCGCGCGCTTGAGCTGACGCCGGGGCAGGCGAAGCTGCTGCTGCTGCTCTACCACAGCGTCGGGCGCCTCTGCACCCGCGACGAGTGCGCCCAGCAGATCTGGGGTCAGCCCTACGAGGCCGCCCATCACGCCGCCGCCCTCGATATGCTGGTGGCCGGGCTGCGCGCCCGCATCCGCCAGGTGAACAGCGACCTTGACCCGATCAAGACGCGGCGCGGCCTCGGCTATGTGCTTGAGCAATAAGGGTGCAGCAGCGCTGCGCTGCTGCGCCCTTACGGATGCTCACCTTTAGGTGCGAAAGCCCAGGACGTTCACGCCTGGAGCTCGACCATCAGGTTGAACTTCGCCTGGAGCCGCCCGGCGGTGTCGATGATCAGCACGTCCACATCCTGCTCGACGGCGGCGTCGATCGCCTTGTAGACAACGGCGGCCGAGTCGGCGCCCTGACCCATGCTCACGCAGGGCACCCCGGCGCGCTCGGCCCATGTCTCCAGCTGCTCGGTTGCGGCGGCGCGGAAGGTGTCGCCGGCGGCCAGCAGCACCTTCTTGCCGAAGCGGTACTTGTAGCGGTGGGCCAGCTTGGCGATCATGGTCGTCTTGCCGGCGCCGTTCACGCCGACCACCAGCACCACATAGGGCCGGGCGCTGGCCTGCTGCTGGCCGGCGAACTCCTGGAAGGTGCGCACCATCTCGGCCTTGAGCATGTCGCGCACCTCGCGGGCCTTCTTGGTGCCGTGGCGATTCACTCGGTCCTTGGTGCGGTTCACCAGGTAGAGCGTCGTCTCCAGGCCGACGTCGCCCTGGATGAGCGCCTCCTCAAGCTCGTCCCACAGCTCCTCCGTGACGGGGTCGTCGTTGGCGAAGAGCCGCGAGATCTGGCCGAAGATGCCCTGGCGGGACTTCTCCAGGCTCTGGGAAACCTGGGCCTCCTCGGCCTGGGCCTCCTCCTCGGTGCGCGGCGTGTCCTGGCCGCGGCCAAATAGGCGTTTGAACATCGTGATTCCTTCTATCTTAGCCCCAGCCGAGGTCGTTGGCCTTCTTGCTGGGGCGGGGGAGCGCCCCCTCATCTTCCTTCTCGTCGCCCGACTCGGGGGAGAGCTCCTCATCGAGCATCTGATCGACCATCTCGTCCCAGTCCTCGCCGGCGTCCTCGCCAAGCTCCTTGCCCATGCGCTTGGCCCAGCGGGCGATTGAGCGCGGGTCGTTCTCATCCAGGCCGGCGAAGTTGACGGGGTCAGCCATCGCATCGAGGCGGGCCTCCTCGGACTTGAGCGTGGCGAACTGTGAGACGGCGCGGCGCACCTGATTGTTGCCGCAGCGCGGGCAGGCCAGGTCGGCCGGGTCGCTGAAGCCCCGGACGAGCTTCTGGAATCGGCCGCTGCACGCGGGGCACTGGTACTCGTAGATTGGCATCGGATGTACCTCTAGCTGGAATGTTGGGTCGCAGCAGCGCCGCGCTGCTGCGCCCTTACGCGGTGATGATCTCCTCGACAAGGGCGGGCGCGGCCACCGGGCTGTCGGACAGCGTGTAGGCGGCCAGGAGGCGCGGGGCCACGCGTTGTGCGTCCTCGTCGCTGGCGGCGTGGATGGTCAGCAGAGTGGCCCCCGGCTCGACCCAGCCGCCCACCTTGGCGGCGAGCACCAGCCCAACGCGCGGGTCGATGCTGTCCCCCTTGCGCTCACGGCCGCCGCCGAGGGCGTTGCATGCCATGCCGATGGCCTCGCCATCGATCACGCTGACATAGCCGGCGCGCGGCGCCGGGAGGTCGAGCGTGGCCGGGGCGGTGGGCAGGCGGCTCGGGTGCTCGATATAGCCCAGCTCGCCGCCCTGGCCGGCGACCATGCGGGAGAACTTCTCCCAGGCCGCGCCGCTGTCGAGAGCCTCGCGGAGCAGGTCGCGCGCCGCCGCATCGCCGTCGCGCAGGCCGGCGAGCTGCACCAGCTGGGCGCCGAGGGTCAGGCAGAGCTCGACAAGGTCGTCCGGGCCGTGGCCGCGCAGGGCGCCGATGGCCTCGCGGACCTCTAGGGCGTTGCCGACCGCGAAGCCGAGGGGCTGCTGCATCGAGCTGAGCACGGCGGAGACCCGGCGACCGGCGTGGCTGCCGATCGCGACCATGGCCCGGGCGAGCCGGCGGGCGTCGTCGATGGTGTGCATGAATGCGCCGCTGCCATACTTCACATCGAGGACAATGCAGTCGGCACCGGCGGCGAGCTTCTTGCTCATGACGCTGGCGGCGATCAGCGGGATGGACTCGACGGTGGCGGTGACATCGCGCAGCGCGTAGAGCTTCTTGTCTGCGGGGGCGAGGTCGCCGCTCTGGGCGGCGACCACCAGGCCGACCTCGCGCACGGCGCGGCGGAACTCTTCGGCGCTCAGGTCGGTGCGGAAGCCGGGGATGCTCTCCAGCTTATCGACAGTGCCGCCGCTGAAGCCCAGGCCGCGGCCGCTCATCTTGGCCACCGGCAGGCCGACGGCGGCGGCCAAGGGTGCGAGCAGCAGGGTGGTCTTATCGCCGACGCCTCCGGTGGAGTGCTTATCGACCGTGAGCGGCGCGAGGTCGTGCAGGTCGAGCATATCGCCGCTATGGGCCATGGCGATCGTCAGGTCGGCCGTCTCACGGTCGTCCATGCCGCGCAGCACCACGGCCATGGCCCAGGCGCTCATCTGGTAGTCGGGGATGTCGCCGGCGGCGTAGCCGGCGATCAGCCAGCGGATCTCGTTGCCGCTGAGCGCGGCCCCATCTCGCTTCTTTGCGATCAGCTCTACAGCCCGCATAGGGTGCCTTCCCAGGGGGGTATGGGGAGGCGGAGCCTCCCCGTATTCTTTTTTGTTGGGTTTGGGCGGCGAAGCCGCCCAAACCCAACAAAAAGCGGGTTCGGGGCATCGCCCCGAAGGATGTCGATGGAGCTTACCCGCGCAGGGCGCGGATGGCCTGCGGCAGCTGGGGCAGCAGGTCGGAGGCGAGGGCACCGGCGTCGCCGAGCTCCGCGCGCACGCGCGCCCCGGCCGCGCCGTGCAGGTAGACGGCGAGGGCGGCGGCGTCAAAGGGCGCGACCCCCTGGGCGAGCAGGCCGGTGATGGCTCCGGCCAGCACATCGCCAGTGCCGGCGGTGGCCAGGGCCGGGTTCGCCCCATCGTGGACGAGGCTGCGGCCGTCGGGGTTGGCCACCACGGTGGTCGCGCCCTTGAGCACCACCACCTGGCCCCAGGCCTGCGCCGCGTCGACGGCGCAGGCCACCAGGTCGGCGGGGAGCTCGTCCAGCTTGAGCAGGCGGCGCATCTCGCCGGGGTGGGGCGTGAAGATGAATCGGCCGTGGGGCAGGTGCTCGGGCCAGTCCTCGATGGCGGCCAGCAGGTTGAGCCCGTCGGCGTCGATGACGGTGGGCGGTAGATCGAGCGCCTTATCGCTCTCGGCCGGCTTCTCCGCCGAGGGGCTGGAGTGGAAGCCGACGCGGGCGCGCGACTTGGGCTGCTCCAGGCCGAAGACGCGCCGGACAAACTCCTTCGTCGGGTCGGCCGTGCCGAGGCCGGGGCCGATCAGCAGCGCCTTGTAGCCCTCCAGGGCCTTGCCGATCTCCTCGGCGGCGGCCGGGCCGACCGCGCCCCACTCGCCCTCCGAAAGGGGCAGCAGAGTCACCTCGGGGCCGCGCCCGGTCGCGCCGAGCACCGTGCGGCCGGCGGCGAGGGTGACGAGCCCGGCGCCCACCCGCCCGGCGGCGGCGCAGGCTAGGGCGGCGGCGCCGGGGTAGTGCAGCGATCCGGCAACGATCAGCGCCTTGCCAAAGTCTCCCTTATGGGCATCGGCGGGCCGCGCAGGCAGCAGCGTGCGGGCGTACTCGGCCGTCAGTATCTCGCTCATACAAGCCTCCAGATTCTGCGATGGTATTCCGATATCGGCGAGGGCGATGGCCCCAGCGGCGGCCCTCCCCGGGTGCAGCAGTGTTCCGCGCTTGATCACGCCGGTGGCGACGGTCAGGTCTGCGCTCATCGCGGCGCCGGCGATGGCCCCGCTGTCCGAGTCGACGCCGGTGGGCAGGTCGATCGCGAGCGTTACAATCTCCGCGCCGCGCATCGCCTGGGCCGCGCCCACCTCGGCGACGATGGCGGCGAGCTCACCCGTCACCGGGCGCGTGATCCCGGCGCCGAGCAGGGCGTCCACCACCAGGCTGGCCTCGCCCAGGGCCGACCGCAGCCCTGCGCGGTCCGGGTCGTCCCCCGCGCTCAGCTCAGGGATGTTGCGCGTACGGCAGCGCTGTCGGTTGGCGTCCGAGGGCTCCGCCGGCCTATTCCAGAGGTAGAGCTGCGTGGGGTGCCCGGCGTCGTGCAGGTGGCGGGCCACCACCAGCCCATCGCCGCCATTGTTGCCAGGGCCGACGAGGATCAGGGCGCGCCCGCCGCGCCTGAGCCGGCCAAGCGCCACCTGGGCGACCCCCCAGCCGGCCTGCTCCATCAGGCCGGCCCAGGTTTCCCCGGTGTCGACGGCGGCCCGCTCAAGGGCGCGCATCTCCTGCGTGGTGACAAGCTTCATGGGAATGTATTGTACCGTATCTCGGGGCAGCCGACCAAGGATGGCCCCGGGTGGTTGCACCGTCACCTCCCGGCGGGGGGGCGGGGGCGGCGAAGCCGCCCCGCAGTATGTTTGTATTGGGTTTGGGGTAGGGTCATTCAGCGCTCGCCGACATCGCCACCACGCTGGCGATAGCGCTGCCCCCGCTGTGCGACATGCTTAGGGCGATCTGGGTAAGGCCGAGGGCATCGGCGGCGGCGGCGGCGGGGCCGTGGAGCCGGAGGGAGGGCTGCCCGTCAGCGGCGCGCACCACCTCGATGTCGGTCAGCCCGGGGCGGTCGTTGGGCCCGGCCCCAGCGGCCATGCCGCTCAGCCCGAGACCCAGTGCCTTCGCCGCCGCCTCCTTGGCCGCCCAGCGTGCGGCGAGCGACTGGTAGCGCGGCGCGGGGCCGAGGGCGGCGCAGTCTCCCAGCTCACCCTCGGTGTAGACGCGGCGCAGGAATCGCTCGCCCCAGCGGGCCGCCGCCCGCTCGATCCGCGCGATCTCAACGATGTCGATTCCGTGATAGATCATTGCTCTCCGATCAGCGACACCTCCGCCACCAGCGAGTTGTAGTCGTGCCCGTTGGCATAGATCTGAACCCCCTGTAGGTAGCGGTAGTCGGGCAGCCACTTCTGGTCGCGCAGGTTAAACGTGAAGTGTTGCCACTCGGCCTTCGGGATCTGGTAGTAGAGGACGTCCTTGTCCTTCACGCGGGGCGTCTGGTCGTTGGTGTCGGTGTAGATGCAGACCACCCGCTGCTGGTCCGGGTCGTCCGGGCTATCCTGGCGGGCGAGGAGTCGGATCATCACGGGGCACTCGCTGCCGCGGTCGCCGACATCTTCGAGCGACTGGTCGATCACGCGCACCCAGAGCGAGAAGGTCAGGGTGCGATACTCCGAGATATCGATCCCGTTGCCGTCGGTGCCGAGCTGCTGCCGGATGCCGGTGGTGAACCCGCTGGTCTGTCCGCCGGCCCGGTAGAACCAGGCCGCCGTGCGCCGATCCGACTCGGCGCAGGTGTTGTCGACGTTCGGCGGGCGGCAGATTGATGAGAGCCGGAAGAAGCCCTGCTGCTCGACCGGCAGCGGCGGGGTTCCGTAGACCTCCCAGCTGTCAGAGCGCGTCAGGGTCGGCTCGGTGCTGTTGGTGGTGTTGTTGTACTCAGCCTCGCTGAATAGCGAGAACCAGCCGTCGCGGATGAGCTCCCAGCGGGCGGGGACAGGCAGCCCCGGTGCGCCAGATTGGTCGATCTCGACGCGCTGGCGGGCACCGAGCACCACGCCGGATCCTCGTGTGCTCTGAACGGTCGCTGTGCCGCTGCGGACGGCCACATCGGTGGTGAAGGGCTGAACCTCGGCGTCCGTCGTCACCTGCACGATGCGGTTCGTCGGCTGGATGGAGACACTGTAGCTCCCGCCCGGTGCGAGGTCGAGGGTGACATTGCCCACGAGCACGCGGAACCGCACCTGGTTATAGGGCTGACCGGACCGCAGGTCGTAGCGCACATAGCCGCCGCTCTGCCGGATCGTCACCTCCTGAAGTCGGTCGCTCCAGCGCGTGGTCTGGAGCGTGTCGAAGCGCAGGTCCGCGCCGGCCCACAGGTCGAGCTGGCTCTCATCGAAGAGTCTGACGCTGGTGATCTGGCCATAGCCGGCCTTTGTCACGACGCGCACGCTATCACCTTCGCCAATCATCTGCTGGTCGCTGATGCCCTGGAAGATGCTGCGGTTGGCGGGCTGCCAGCTGACCCACTCCGCCGGCCCGCGCAGGATCACGGTCGCGTCGCGCTGGTTGGTGGCTGAGAGATAGAACTGGCGACCGGCATATATGGCCCAGCCGACGATGAAGAGGAAGATGCTAAAGAATCCGATCAGGGCTCCCCAGGCGATGCGCAGCGTGCGCTGCTGGGATGCGCTGCTCCGGTCGCTGGGCGCGAGTTCAGTGTGTTGCATAGAGGGCATCTACTGCGCGGGATCGGGCGCTTACTTAGAGAGGCTGGTCTTCACGATCTGGTGGTGCGAGTCGACCGTCACTGCGGCGACGATCGGGGCCACGGCGCCGTCTGCCATCGCGCATTGGCCGCTGAAGGTGAAGGTATAGGCGGGCGTCGACGGGCGATGGCCGAGCTCGGATGCCGCAAGCCCCAGGCGCTTCATCAGCTCGGGGTAGGGATGCTGGCCATCGTGCTGCGGCGTCACCTCCGGGTCGATCCCGGCGAGGTCGGGCCTGCATGGGTTGCTCCTGGCTGGGGGCCAGCGCCGCGGCGCTGCTGCCCCGTACATTGATCGCGCGCTGCCTCTTATGACACGGGCAGCGCCGGGTCTCCATAGAGCACGAATTCGAGCAGTGTCTTCGTGTCATCATCGTCGAGCCCACCCTGGCGCCGGAGCAGGTCGCGCAGCACTGCCGTGTGGGCCTCCGTGACGGCCTCGCCGAGGCGCCGGCCGGGCTGGCGTAGGGCGATCAGCAGCTGGAGCGCCAGCAGGTCGGACTCGCTCGCCGGCGGGTCTGGCGCCCCATACGAGAGCCCGATGGCCCCTATCAGGACGGCGCCGGCCGCCAGCAGGGCCATTGCCAGCGACTGCTCGCCGTGTGTCGTGCTCAGCCTCGCCCCGAAGCAGGCCTGGGTGATGACCACGGATCCATCGAGCTGTACCCCAGCGAGATCAGCGGGCCGGAGGGCCGGGATGAGCTCGCTATCGTCGGGCGACTGCCCGTACCACGCGGCGCTGCCTATCACGCCGTGGAGGTTGCAGTAGATCCGTCGCGCCCCGGCGAGGCGCTGGCGGTCGATCATCCCCTCTCTCAGCGGCGGTGCCAGGAGCAGATCCTCGGCGGGCTCCCCGGCGGCGGCGAAGACCTCAGCAGATACGGTGGCCCAGCGGGCGGTGCTGATCCCGAGGGCCGGCCCGTGTGGCCGCCTCCCCGCGCGATGTGCGGCGGCCGTCAGGGAGAGCAGGTGGGCCAGGGCGCGCTGCTCGGCAGGCCCGGCATCGGGCGTGCGGCCCACCGGCCAGTGGACGAGCAGATCCTGTGCGGTGGCCATGCCATAGACGCTGTCGGTGAGTATTGGGCCGTCGCGGTCGCGCATCGGGTTGGGTGCGATGCCGAATGGCACCGTGTCGGGGCCGCCAACGATCCACAGGCTCTCTATGATTATACCATTGCGGCTCGCAAGAGCGCGCTCAATCGCAGCGAGCTGTGTGGCGAGGGCGGCGGGTGTGAGCAGCGATGGGCCGACGCCGAGCTCCGGCAGCCCATCCTCGGGGTCGTAGGCTAATGTGGCGACCCCGGCGGCGATGCGGGCCGCGAGGGCCTCGTCGAGGGCGGCCGACACCGCAGCGTAGGCCGGGCCGTAGCTCTGCCGCAGCTGGCGGCGCGGGGTCAGGGCCAGGTGCATCAGTGGCCCTCAGCGGCGGCGAGCATCAGCGCGGCGGCCCCCAGCACCCCGGCGCGCTCGCCGAGGCTTGCCGGGAGGATCGGCACATCGCGGTAGAGATCGACGAGCACCCGCTCATAGGCGATCGCGCGGGCGCGGGCGAGCAGATCGGGGTTCTCTAGCGCCACGCTGCCGCCGACGAGCAGCAGCTCGGGGCTGAAGATATGCAAGATCGAGGCGAACCCCAGGCCGAGCAGGTGCGCCTCGCGCTCCATCAGGCTGCGGGCGAGGTCATCGCCGGCGGCGGCGGCGCGGGCCACGTGGGCGGCCGTCACCGTCTGCGGGCTGGCCAGCGTGTGGAGCATGCTGGCGGGGTGCGCGGGCATTGCGGCGGCGGCGGCCTCGCCGAGCCCGCTGCCCGATGCGAGCTCCTCCCAGCGCAGGCCGCGCTCGGCGTCGAGGAAGATCGAGCCCAGCTCGGCGGCGGCGCCCATGCGGCCGAGCAGCAGCTTGCCGTCCACAATCACCCCGCCGCCGATGCCGGTGCTCACCGTCAGGTAGACCATATGGCGGGTGCCGGCCCCCGCGCCGAAGCGCCACTCGCCCAGGGCGGCGACATTCGCGTCGTTATCGATCACCACCGGCAGGCCGGTCGGCAGGGCCAGGGCGTCGCGCAGCTGGATGTGATACCAGCCCGGCATATTTGGCGGCGCGTAGACCATGCCCGTCTCAGGGTTGAGCGGGCCGGGCGCGCCCACCCCGATGCCGAGCAGATCACCGCCGGGGGGCAGCCCCGTACGCACCTGGGCGATTAGATCGAGCACGCGTGTGATCACCGCGTCAGGCCCCTGCTCGACGAAGGTGCGCGCACGCTCGTGGGCGATGATCGTCCCGTCAGCGGCGATCAGCGCTGCGCGAAGCTGCGTGCCGCCAATATCGGCACCAATAACGTACTTCATGGGCATATTGTAGCACGATAGGCAAAAGAAACACTTGACAGCACATGTGTTTGCTTGCTATAATCATTGCCACATACGTTCTGTGCCCGCAGTGTCCCCACACATGATCGGCGGGCCGATCTTGAGTGCTCGGGCGAGGGCCGTCTAGAGCAAGCGTCGCCGCTGGCCGCCTTGGCTGCGGCCAATGAAAGGATAGGGCTATGCGATCTGCCGATGGTCTTTCTGTTCGCCAGGAAAAAATCCTGCACTACATCGAAGAGTTTTTCGAGAAGCACGGCTACTGGCCGGCGATCCGCGACATTCAGACCGACCTGAAGATCTCGTCCACCTCGGTGGTCGCCTACAACCTGAAGGCGCTTCAGGATAAGGGCAAGATCAACCGGCAGGGTAAGGTCTCGCGCGGCATCACGCTGCCCCGCACGGCCCCGGCCGCGCTGGTATCCTTTCAGGTGCCGCTGCTCGGCACGATCACTGCCGGCCAGCCCCTGCCCGACCCGGAGCAGGTAGACGCCGCGGGCGCTGAGAAGGTGGATGTGCCGCAGGATCTGGCATCCGCCGAGAAGCTCAAGGATGTCTATGCGCTGCGGGTGCGCGGCCAGTCGATGATCGACGCCCTGATCGATGATGGTGACATTGTGCTGCTGCGGCGCCAGGAGACGGCGAACAACGGCGATATGGTCGCCGCGATGCTGGTGGAGGAGAACGCCGTCACCCTGAAGAAGTTCTACCACGAGGGCCTACGCATCCGCCTCCAGCCGGCGAACCGCACCATGGAGCCGATCTTCACGACCTCGGACAATGTGCGGATCCAGGGCCGCGTCGTCGGCGTGCTGCGCTCGCTGTTTTAGGGGACAGGGGACAGGGGACAGGGCAGGGACAGGGGACAGGCCGAAGGCTCTCACACACACGAGAGTCTTCGGCCTGTCCCCTGTCCCCTGTCCCCTATTCCGCAGTCAGGCGCAAGAACAGATCCTCAAGGCTCTCGGCCTGGGCGCCGAACTCGCTCACCGCCACCCCCTTGGACAGCAGGTAGGCCAGCAGCGCCGCCTGATCCTCCTCGACGAGCGACTCCGCCTCGATCAGGAAGACGCGCCGGTCGCTCGGGTCGCCGCTCAGCCGGCGGATCGTCGGGAGCCCCGCCGGACGCTCGGGCACATCCTCCGCCCGCCCGCTCTCATCTTGGCCTGACGGCACCGCATCCTCCGCCCTGGCGATGAGCGGACGAAGGGCGGCCTCGGCCTCGCGTGGGTCGTGGAGCACCTTGATCCGCAGCTTCGCGCCGCCCTGAAGCTGCTGCCGCACCACATCCACTGAGCCGCTCACCACCATCCGCCCGCTCTCAATGATCCCTATCTCGTTGCAGACCTCGGCCAGCTCGCTCAAGATATGCGAGCTGAGCACCACGGTCTTGCCCATCTCACGCAGGGCGCGCAGCAGCTCACGCAGCTCAACCCGCGCGCGCGGGTCGAGCCCGCTCGCCGGCTCGTCAAGCAGCAGGACAGGCGGGTTGTGGACGAGTGCGTGGGCGAGGGAGAGTCGCTGCTGCATGCCCCGTGAGAGGCTCTGCACAAAGGTGTCGCGCCTCGTGTCAAGGCCGACGAGATCGAGCAGGCTGCCCACGGTCTTCCTGCGCTCGGCTGTGGCCATCCCGTAACAGCGCGCGAAGAAGTCGAGGTACTCCCAGACTCTCAGGTCGTCGTAGACGCCTGAGACATCGGGCATGTAGCCGACGAGGCGCTGGGCGCTGCCGATATGCTGGAGCTTCCCCATCAGGCGGACCTCGCCGGAGCTGGGCGCAAGCAGGCCGGCCAGAAGGCGCAGGGTCGTCGTCTTCCCTGCGCCATTCGGCCCGATGAACCCGTAGATGCTCCCCTGCTGTACGGTGAGGTTGAGGTTATCGAGGGCGATCGCCCGGCCATAGCGCCGAGTGAGGCTAACCGTCTCGATGGCCAGGGTCATAGCGGCAATCCTTGCTGAGCGTAGCATCTGCGGACAACACAATCGGCGCGGCCACACCGTGTGATGGCCGCGCCGAAGAGGGGCGCCTGGAGCGAAAGTTTCAGCGGGAACCGTACGGCGTGGAGGAACCTGGCGCGCTAGCGACGGCGGCGCAGACGCTCGACATCATCGACCCGTACACGGACCGGGGCCGGCTCGACCTTGAGCAGCGTGGCGGCGACCGCGAGGGCCACCAGCAGGGTGAGAACGATAACGAAGGCCAGAATCATGGCGGGGTTCCTTTCCGCAGATTACCTATGCCAGGCTCATCGGAACGGGTCGACAAAGGTTATAGATATAGTATAGCGAAAAATAATACCGCCGTCCATACCAGTTTGGTGAGAATTCCGTCAAGGGTGAGCATTCCGTCAAGGATGTCGGTGTGTGGTATCGCGCAGATACCGGGGCCCGTGGGGCGCGATGACTATTTGACAGCCCTGGGGCCTCGTGATATACTCCGCAAGTGCGTGCGGGGGTGTAGCTCAGCTGGGAGAGCGCGACAATCGCACTGTCGAGGCCAGGGGTTCGAGCCCCCTCACCTCCACCAAACGTACGGGGCTTTAGCTCAGTTGGGAGAGCGCGACACTGGCAGTGTCGAGGTCAGGGGTTCGAACCCCCTAAGCTCCACCAGGAAACACAGGAGGCGTCGCGCATTGCGCGGCGCCTCCTGTGTGTATTCACGGATAGCTCGCCTTTAGGCGCAGAAGCCCAGGAGCGTTAGAGGCTGCTGAAACATGTGAACCGTCGCGGTACGATACGCCGCACCCACCGTCACAGGGTGCGGCGGAACGCCTTGCATGCGGGCGGGCGGCTGAAGCCGCGCCGGGAGGGCCTGGGGCCGCCCGCCCGCCTTTGCGGGCGGTTCCGGCGTCGGCGCAGGCCGACGCCCGGCGCGCAGCGCCCCGGCGGCGCGGCTTCAGCCGCCCGCCAGCGCACCGCTGCAAGACGATTCGTGACACCCACCGTCACAGGGTGATTTGCAGCGCCCGGTGATGGGCTTTATACTGGGCAGAGCTGTATTCAAAGCATAACGCGCTGGGTCGCGACCCTGGAGAGCATAGATGGAGTACGCCCTCGAACGCTTCACCGCTGAGGTGAAGGCGGCGATCGCGGCGACCGGCCGGGTGGCCCCGGCCCTGATCGAGACGACGACGCCGAAGCCAAATATCCCCGCCGACCTGGCATTCCCGGCCTTCCGCGCGGCCAAGGAGCTCAGGGTCCCGCCGCCGCAGCTGGCCGCCGAGCTGGCCGCCGCAATCAGCATCCCCGAGGGCTCGCTGATCGGCAAGGTCGAGGCGGCCGGGCCGTTCCTCAACTTCAGCATGCACCCGCAGCGCCTGGCCGCCGCCGTGCTGGCCGAGATCGCCGCCCGCGCCGAGGGCTACGGCCGGCAGCCCGACGGCGCGGGCCAGACGATCGTGGTCGACTACTCGGCCCCCAACATCGCCAAGCGCATGCACGTGGGCCACATCCGCAGCACGATCATCGGCCAGAGCCTGGTGAATATCTTCCGCGCCCTCGGCTACACCGTGGTCGGCGACAACCACCTGGGCGACTGGGGCAAGCAGTTCGGCGTGGTGCTGGCCTCGATCGCCATGTACGGTCGTCCCGATGCCGTGGGCGAGGAGGCGATGGCGCTCCTGGAGGCCCAGTACGCGCGCTACAGCGGCGAGATGAAGGAGCGCCCTGACCTCGATGAGGAGGCCCGGCGCTGGTCGCTGCTGCTTGAGCAGGGCGACCCGCAGGCCCGCGCGCTCTGGCAGTGGTGCGTCGATCTGACCCTGCAGGCGGCTGAGAAGAACTATAACCGCCTGGGCGTGCGCTTCGATCACGCCTATGGCGAGAGCTTCTACGAGGGTATGCTGCCCGACATGATCGCCGAGACCCTGCGCACCGAGGCGGCTTACCGCGACGAGGATGGCTCGGTGGTGGCCGAGCTCGATAAGCTGCCGAAGTTCATCATCCAGCGCAAAGATGGTGGTACTGTCTATATGACCCGCGATATCGCCACCGTCGAATTTCGGCTCAGCGAGTTCCATCCATCCCAGATTATCTATGTGGTCGATGGTCGGCAGGAGCTACATTTCCGCCAGCTCTTTGCGATTATGCGGGCCATGGGCTATGCCCGCGATGTGGAGCTTGTTCATATCCCCTTTGGCGTCGTCACCACGCTCGACGGCCAGCCCCTCTCGACGAAGAAGGGCAACATGGTCTATCTGGAGAGCCTGCTCGACGAGGCGACGGCGCGGGCGCTCGCGGTGATCGATCTGAAGAACCCGGACTTGGCTGAGGCGGAGAAGGCCGCCGTGGCCGAGTCGGTCGGCGTGGGTGCGGTGGTCTACAACGACCTGTACCAGGACACGAAGCGCAACATCACGCTGGACTGGGAGCGCATGCTGGCGACCGAGGGCAACAGCGCCACCTACCTGCAGTACTCGCACGCGCGCTGCCGCTCGATCCTGCGGCGGGCCGTCGAGGAGGGCGCGGCGACGGCGGGCGACGCGACGCTGCTGACCCACCCGGCCGAGACGGGCCTGATCAAGCACCTGGCCCGGCTGCCCGAGGCCCTGCGCGAGGCCGGCTCGCGCTACGCGCCCTTCGTGATCGCCGACTGGTGCTACACCACGGCCCGCGAGTTCGGCGTCTTCTTCGAGCAGTGCCCGGTGCTCAAGGCCGAGAGCGCCGAGCTGCGCGCGGCCCGCCTGGATCTGGTGGCGGCAACCGCCCACGCGCTCAAGGCCGGGCTGGGCCTGCTGGGGATCAGGGCGCCGGAGCGGATGTAATGAAGACGCACACGGGGCGTGGCGATTCGCCACACCCCGTGTGCGATAGGTGTTTTTATGATAGACCTGAGTGCGATCCGCGCGGTGCTGTTCGATATGGACGGGGTGCTCTACCGGGGCAAGCAGATGCTCGCGGGCGTCCCCGAGCTGCTGGCCTTCCTGGGTGAGCGCGGCATCGGCTACGCCTGCATCACCAACAACGCTTCGATGACCCCCGGCCAGTACGAGGAGAAGCTGGGCGCGATGGGCATCGCCATGCCGGCGCGGCTGGTGCTCACCTCGGCTCTGGCCACCTCCCGTCACCTGCGCGGCGCCTTCCCGCCCGGTACCCGCGTGCTGATCGTCGGCATGCGCGGCCTGCGCGAGGCGCTGCTGGGCGACGGCTACTTCGTTGAGGATCGCGCCAGCCCCGAGCTGGTGGTGCAGGGCGCTGACTTTGAGCTGACCTACGCCACCCTCAAGGGCGCGGCGCTGGCCATCCGCCACGGCGCGCGCTTTGTGGCCACCAACCCCGACCGCACCTTCCCATCCGAGGAGGGCCTTATCCCCGGCGCCGGGGCGACCACGGCCGCGCTGGTGGCCGCCACCGATGTGCAGCCCCTGGTGATCGGCAAGCCCGCCCCCACCATGTTCCTCGTCGCCGCCGAGATGCTCGGCGTTGAGCCGGGGCAGACCCTGGTGATCGGCGACCGGCTCGACACGGATATCGCCGGGGCGAACAACGCCGGCATGCCCAGCGCCATGGTGCTCACGGGAGTCTCCCAGCGCGCGGATGTCGGGGCCGGCCCCGGCACCCCCGACCTGATTGTCGCCAGCCTCCCCGATCTGCTGGGGGCATGGCGCGACGCACGCTGATGGCCAGTCGAACACAGCGCATGCCGATGCTCGTTGTCTACGATCGCGCCCGCGCCTGCGAGCTGCTGCGCAGCTGGACGGCCCATGGCCTTCGTGACGCGCTGCGCGGCGGGAACTTCGGCTCGGGTCTCTCGACAGACGAGCGTGCCGAGCTCGATGAGCTACTCACTGCCTGGATCCAGCGCGCCCTCGGCGCGGTCTTCCTGCGCGACGCCCTACTGGTTGACGGGCAGCGCGGCCCGCGCGCCTTCGGCATGATCTGCGCTGGGCTCACCCGGGCCCGCGCCACCATGCCGCCTGACCTGGCCCAGTCCCTGCGCGCCCGCAGATCGGGCGACCTTGCCCCCGGCGACCTTGCCGACCTGGCGATCCGCGACCCGGCCTTGGCGCGGCTGGCCGACCTGGCCGGGCGCGAGGGCCTCTCGCTGGCCCTGCTCGAAAGGCCGGCAGGCTACCCGATGCCCGCCGATCTCGACAGGCTGCTTCCTGCGCCCCTCGCGCGCCAGCGCTTTCCCGATGAGGCGTTCGCCCCGCCGATCGGGGTGCGGCGGGGTGCCGCCGCGTCGCTGGCTATTGGCGGCATGGGGCTGCTGATCATCCCGATGCTGGGCGGGGCCATCCCCGAGCACCCGGCAGGGGTGCCCCTGGCCCTGATCACCCTCGCCCTCATGGTCGGCATCAGGGCCGGCTGGGCCGGCTTCGCCGGCGCCCTCTGCATCTGGCTCGTGCCAAACCTGCCCGGTTTCCGCCACGGCAACGGCCTGATCGCGCTGCTCCCCTCGCTGCCACTCCTCACCGTCGGCCTAGCCCTGCTCATCCTCGACCGCCGCGTCCGCGCGCTGTGGCGCTGGGTGCGCCAGCAGGTCGTGCGATGAGGAGCGCGCAGCGCGCAGGGTGCGCGCAGCTCGGACGGTGATATGCTTCGGTGATACATCCCAAATCTGCCTTTTGTGAACTGTTGGCGGTGAAGCCGCCCCCACCCCCCACCGGGAGATGACATGGATATCAATGAGCTGCTGACCCGCGGCGTCGCGGAGGTGATCGTCGAGTCGGAGCTGCGCCAGCGCCTGGCCAGCGGCGAGTCCCTGCGCCTCAAGCAGGGCTTCGACCCGACCAAGCCTGACATGCATATCGGCCACGCCGTCGGCCTGCGCAAGCTGCGCAAGTTCCAGGAGGCCGGCCACCAGGTGGTGCTGATCGTCGGCGACTGGACGGCCCAGATCGGCGACCCGAGCGGCCGCGATGAGACCCGGCCGCGCCTCGACGCGGCCACGGTGCGCGCCAACGCCGAGATCTTCATGCAGCAGTTCTTCCGCGTGGTCGACCGCGACCGCACCGAGGTGCGCTGGCAGAGCGAGTGGTTCGGCGAGTTTAAGCTGGAGCAGGCCCTCGACCTCGCTGGCCGCTTCACCCTGGCCCAGATGCTCGCCCACGAGACCTTCCGCCGCCGCTACGACGAGGGCGCCAAGCTGACCATCCTGGAGCTCATGTACCCCATGCTCCAGGGCTACGACTCGGTGGCGATCAAATCGGACGTGGAGTTCGGCGGCACCGACCAGAAGTTCAACAACCTGGCCGGCCGCGAGCTGATGGGCCAGCTCGGCATGCGCCCCCAGCACGTCCTGCTCGTCCCGCTTATCCCCGGCACTGACGGCCGCAAGATGGGCAAGACGTTTAATAATACGGTTGACATAACACTCTCGCCGACCGACATGCTGGGCAAGGTGATGTCGATGAGCGACGAGGTGCTGCCGCTCTACTTCGAGGTGCTCACCGACGTGCCGCTGCCTGAGCTGGCCGAGATCCGCGCCGGCCTGGCGGACGGCACGGTGAAGCCGCGCGACCTGAAGATGCGCCTGGCCCGCGAGGTCGTCGGCCAGTTCCACAGCCCCGCCGACGCCGTGGCCGCCGAGGAGGCCTTCGTGCGCCAGTTCGTCCAGCGCGAGCTGCCGGCGGACATCCCCGAGCACGCTCTGGCCGCCCCCGCCGGCATCATCGACCTGATGGTCGCGGCGGGCCTGGCAGCATCGAAGAGCGAGGCCCGCCGCCTGATCGCTGGGGGCGGCGTGCGCGTCGATGGCGAGCGGGTCGAGGGATTTGAGCTAACCCTTAGCCCCGGTGCCAATGTTGTTATCCAAGTTGGCAGACGACAGTTCAGACGAGTGGTGTAGGGGCGCAGCACGCTGCGCCCCTACACCACGCCTCGCCCGACGACGCTCGTGTTTGACGTTCCCATGGGCGCGGCGTAGAATAGAGCGGAGCGACACCGCCGTCGCGCCTCAGGGCTCCCCGCCGCATCACGCTCACATCAGGTGCCCCATTTGTGTGAAGGAAATACTATGCAGATCTCGGTTCGTATTGGGGACATGCTGCGCGAGCCCGCCGACCTGGCCGTGCTCGCGACGTTCGAGGGCGCTCCGCTGCCCGCTGCGGTCGATGAGCTGCTGGAGCCCGGCGACTTCGCCGGTAAGGCCAAGCAGTCGCTGCTACTCTACCCGCGCGGCGCCGCCGCCCCGCGCCGCCTGCTGCTGCTCGGCCTCGGCAAGCCCGGCGCGCTCGCGGCCGATGGCGTGCGCCAGGCGGCCGCCCTCGCCGCCCAGAAGGCCCAGGATCTGAAGGCGGACACCTTCGCCCTCGCCCTGCCCGCCGACCTGTCGCTGTCCCCAGCTAGCGCCGGCCAGGCCTTCGCCGAGGGCGCCGAGCTCGGCCTCTACCGCTTCCTGCGCTATAAGACATCGCCCAGCGAGAGCGCCGATGTGACGGCGGCGACCCTCTTCGTCGGCGCGGACGCCGAGGCCTTCCAGGCCGGCGTCGCCGTGGGGCAGGCCGTCTCCGGCGGCGTGTCGCTCGCCCGCGACTTGGCCAACGGCCCGGGCAACGAGATCACGCCCACCGCGCTCGGCGAGGCGGCGCTGGCCCTCGGCCAGCGCCACGGCTTCAGCGTGACGGTGCTCGACCGGGCGCAGCTCACCGAGCAGGGCTTCCACGGCATCCTGGCCGTGGGCCAGGGCTCGGCCCAGGAGCCGCGCTTTATTGTGATGGAGCACGGCAGCGCCGCCGAGGGCACGCCCACAATCTGCCTGGTCGGCAAGGGCATCACCTTCGACACTGGCGGCATCAGCATCAAGCCCGCCGCGAACATGGAAGACATGAAGATGGACATGGGCGGCGCGGCGGCCGTCCTCGGCGCGATGCAGGCCGTGGGCGCGCTGGGGCTGCCGCTGCACGTCGTCGGCATCATCTGCTCGGCTGAGAACATGCCCAGCGCCACCGCCTACAAGCCTGGCGATGTGATCAAGACCCTCAGCGGCAAGACGATCGAGGTGATCAACACCGACGCCGAGGGCCGGATCGTCCTGGCCGACGGGCTCTTCTACGCCCAGCGCTACAACCCGGCCGCGATCGTGGATCTGGCCACCCTCACCGGCGCGATCATGGTGGCCCTCGGCCCGCACGCCATCGGCATGATGGGCACCAGCCAGGAGCTGGCCGACCGGCTCAGCACGGCCGGCGAGGCCGCCGCCGAGCGCGTCTGGCAGCTGCCGCTGTGGGACGAGTACCGCGACATGATGAAGAGCGATATCGCCGACCTGAAGAACACCGGCGGCCGCTTCGGCGGCGCGATCACCGCCGGGGGCTTCCTCTCGGCCTTTGTGGGCGACCACCCCTGGGTTCACCTGGACATCGCCGGGACGGCCTGGGTTGATCGGGCGACACGGCCCTACTACACCCGCGGGGCCACCGGCATGGGCGTGCGCCTGCTCGTCGAGCTGCTGCGCGGGTATGTTGGGTAGGGGACAGGGGACAGGGGACAGGCCGCACGACTGTTTCGCTGTCCCCTGTCCTCTGTCCTCTGTCCCCTGTCCCCTGTCCCCTTTCAAGAGAGGCCCCGGATGAACAACGACACCTTCCTTGTCCGCTTCTGGGGCACGCGCGGCAGCTTCCCCGTGCCCGGGCCTGCGACGCTGCGCTTCGGCGGGAACACCACCTGCGTCGAGGTGCAGGCCGGCCCGCACACCCTGATCATCGACGCCGGCACCGGGATCATCAACCTCGGGCACGAGATGCTGCGCCGCGCGCGGGAGCAGGGCGGCGCGCCGATCCGGGCCACGCTGCTGCTCACCCACATGCACCACGACCACACCCAGGGCTTCCCCTACTTCCCGCCGGCCTACATCGGCACCAGTGTGCTCTACATCCTCGGGCCGCGCACCTTCGAGGAGGACCTGGAGGAGACGCTGAACCACGCGGTGCTGCCGCCGAGCTTCCCGGTGAGCCTGCAGGAGCTGCCCTCGCTCAAGGTTGTCCGCAGCCTGCAAGAGACGGAGACGGTGCTGATCGATGGCCCGGAGGGCGAGCCGCGCATCCAGAATATCTACCGCGAGCAGATCGTCGCTGGCCCCGACACCCTGCGCGTGCGTATCCACAAGAGCTACGCCCACCCGCGCAACGGGGTCTACATCTACCGGATCGAGTGGCGCGGCCGCTCGATGGTGTTCGCCAGCGACACCGAGGGCTATGTGGATGTCGACCGGCGCCTGGTCCACTTCGCCCGCGACACCGACCTGATCATCCACGACGCCCAGTACGCCGCCGCAGACTACGCCGCGAAGCAGGGCTGGGGCCACAGCACCCCCGAGATGGCCTGCGCTGTGGCGAAGGCGGCTGACGCCCGCCGGCTGGTGCTCTTCCACCACGAGCCTCGCTACGACGACGCGCGGATCGCCGAGCTTGAGCGCGAGGCGCAGGCGATCTTCCCCGAGACGCAGGCCGCTTTCGAGGGCCTGGAGATCGTGCTATAGGGGCGCGTCGCGACGCGCCCCTACAGCGCAATCTCCTCGCCCCTACACGACCGGCGTAGAGACGACCATCTCGATCAGGAACAGGATCAAGAATCCGAGGAAGAAGGACGCGGTCATCAGCGGCGTGTCGGGGATCTTGTGTGCCTCGACCAGCAGCTCCTCGGTGACGAGGTAGAGCAGGGCCACGGCGCCGAAGGAGAGCACGCCCTCCAGCCAGGGCCCGGAGAGGCCGGACAGCAGGGTCGTGCCGAGCAGCGCGCCGAGCACAATCATCAGCGCCAGGCCGGTGATCGTTGCCAGCATGCGCCCGCGCGGCGCGCCGGCCTTGGCGAGCACCGCCGCCGTCGAGAGGCCGAGGAAGAGCACCTCAAGGGTCAGGGCCGCCGTGAGCAGCAGGCCTGTCTGCGCGCCCGCCGCGAAGCCGACCCCGACCAGCAGCCCGTCCATCAGCAGGTCGACGCCGATGGTGATCAGCATGGCCATGGGCAGCGCCCCGCCGCTGGCAACCTCGCCCTCGCCGTGCCCGCCGCCCATGCGCTCGGTCAGCTCCTTGATCCCGAGCATGGTCACGACGCCGAGCGCGAAGCCGATGATCGCCGGGGCCAGCGCGTGCTCGCGCATGATCTCCGGCAGCACCTCGCCGGCGACGGCGGCGAAGACCACACCGGCGGCGAAGTGCTGGACGTAGCCCTGCGCGCGCTCGCCCGGCGTGCGGATGGTGGCGATGAGCCCACCGATGACGGCGGCGATGACGGGGATGAACGCATAGCCGAGCACGGAGAGAATCTGGCCCATGGCGGTGGTGGCCCTTCGGGTATGGCTGGCTACTTGGACGCGGAAGATCTATGGATCGCATGTGCGGCATGCTCTTTTCGTGCGTCATTATACGCCAAAGGGCGCGCGGCATCGTCGCGCTAGAGCGGGGGGCGGTATGGTATCATTCCGGCCATGATCGATGACCGCACCAGAGTGATCTTCCCGGCCAGCGGCGCGGTGGAGCTGCCCCTGATCTTCGCCCCCGAGGTGCTGCGCTGCGTGGCCTCCGGCCCCGGCGGCCACCCGCTGACGGTGCTGCTCGACACGGGCACCGACCCCTCGGCGATCGACCTGGGGCTGGCCCGCCGCCTCGACCTGCGCCTCGGCGACTTCGCCCTCGGCTCCGACGCCGCCAGCGATAGCGTGCCCTTCACCGAGACGGTGCTGCCCTGGCTGCGCCTCGGCGACCTGACTCTGCGCGACCTCTACGCGGTGGCGATGGACCTCAGCCGGGCGCCGTTTAACGTTGACCTGGTGCTGGGCTACAATGTGCTCTCGAGCCTGACCCTCAGCGTCAGCTACGCGGGGCGATCCCTGTCGCTGCGCCACCCGGACATCGAGCCGCCGCCGCCCGGCCCCGGCGGCGCATCGCTGCCCCTCGCCTTCTCCAGCCACTTCCCGGCCCTGGCCGATCTGCGGCTCTCCTGCGCCGGGCGGAGCCTCGACCTGCCCCTGGCGACGATCGACACCGGCTCGAACGGCGCGCTCACCCTTGGGCGCGACCTGGCCGCCCGCGTCGGGCTCTACGGCGAGGCTGATGCGCCCGAGGCGCGGCGGGGCCAGGGCTTCACCAGCGGCGCCGCCGTGCTCACCGGCGGCCTGGCCGACCTGCGCCTCGGCCCCTTCGAGCTGTGCGATATCGCCATCGACGCGCCCCTCGGCGGCCCCGGCGACCTCGGCCGGGCGGGGCGGGCCAACATCGGCAACCGCCTGCTCTCCCGCTTCGCCCGCGTCACCCTCGACTACCGGCGGGGGCTGTGTGTGGTGGACCCACATAGGTAGGGCCGAAGCATTCGCCCGCTATGCGGCGGCTGTTCGATAGGCACTGCATGCGAATGCTTCGGCCCTACATCGTCATCGTGATATGCCTCTTGCTGCTGCCTTCCTCGGCGCTGCCCCTCGCCCCCGGCCCGGCCGTGGTGCCGCCCGCGCGCACGCCGAGCTGCGCGGACGCGGGCAACCCCGACGCGGCGGCGCTGCTGGCGGCCCTGCCGGGCGCGGGCTACGCCTGCGCCGAGGAGATCGCGGCGGCGCTGCGCCCGCGCGCCGAGGAGCCGGTGGTCGACGCGCTGATCTCGCTCGCGACGGACGCCCGGCGCGACACGCGGGCCAGGCGCAACGGGCTGCGCGCCCTCGGCCGCCTCGCCGAGAGCCCGCCCGCCAGCCGGGCCGGCGAGCTGATGCGCCGCACCCGCGCCGCCGCCACCCGCGCGGCCCTCGACCAGATCCTCGCCGGGGAGCGCGACAGCTTCCTCGTCCAGGACGCGATCTGGATCTACGATACCTTCTACTTCCCTAGCTTCGGCACCCAGCCGGCCCTGGAGCGCGTCAGCGCCGATGTGCATGTGGCCCCGGCCCTGCGCGCCCGCGCGGCCCTGGCCGCCGCCCGCCTGATCGGGCGCAAGGCCGGCCCGCTGGCCGACGCCGACCACGACTCGATCAGAGCCGGGATGTTCTCGGATGACCCCGGCGTGCGCGCCGCCGCCGCCGACTGTGTGGCCCGCCTGCGCGATGATCGGCTGACCCCGCAGATCCGCGCCGAGCTGGGAGAGCTCATGCTGTGGGCGCAGCTGAATCAGCCGCCGATGGCCCTCGTCGAGGATGCGCCGGACATGCGGGGCAGCCTGGCCTTCGCCGATGCCGCGAGCACGCCGACTGATCTGACCGTCAGCGCGGCTGTTGCCCGCGCCCAGGATCGCCTGGAGGGCGGCGCGCACCTCGCCCAGCTGCGCGCCGACTACGAGGCGCTGGCCCTGCCGAGCCAGCTTGAGGCCCCCGGCTTCCTGCTGCGCTCGGGGCTTCCCGAGGACGAGCTGCCGGCCCTGCTGGGCCGCACGGAGCTGCTGCGCGTCGCCTACGCCCAGGCCCTCGGCCCCGCGCTCTCCGCACCGCTGCCCGGCGAGCCATCCGGCCCGATCCGCGTGCTGATCTTCGCCAGCCAGGCGATCTACCGCGACTATATGCGCGCCTTCACGCCCTTCACCGTCGATGTCGACGGGGTCTACGACGAGGCGACGCGCACCCTCTACACCCACCAGCGCCGCCCCGACCAGAGCGCGAACACCTTGGGCGAGACCATCCAGCACGAGCTGACCCACGCGCTGACCGGGGAGACGCTGTTTCGGGGCCTGTGGGCCGACCCGGGCTACCACGCGGAGCCGCGGGGCTGGGCCGACGAGGGGCTGGCCGAGGTGATGGCCGGCGCGGCCCCCGACGGGGCGGGCGGAGCTATCCTGGCCCCGCGCCCGGCCCAGCTGTCCCGGCTCTGCGCGCTGCCAGCCCCGCCCGCCCTCGCCGAGCTGCTGGCCCGCCGCGCCGGCTACGACCGCTTCGGCAGCTTCGACTACGACGGCGCGTGGGCGCTGAGCTACTACCTGCTCACCGAGCGCCCCGAGGCCGCCCGGCGGATCTACGCGGCCTATCGAGACGGCAGCTACCGGCTGGCGGCCTGGCCCCAGCTCGCCGGCGAGGGCCTGGACTCGTTTGAGGCGAGCTGGCACGCGGCGATAGGGCGCTGGTGCGAGCGGGCGAATGGGCCGCGCGACGCACGCAGCCGCAGGTGGTAGTGCGGTACTATAGGGCGGAGCGCGAACCCGCGCCAGATCTACGCTGACAGGAGGCCCCCTATGGCTCACCGCCCCGGCCGCCCCGCACCGGATGAGTACGCGCCCTTCTACGCCGGCTACGTCGCCCGCGTCCCGGACGGCGATATCCTAGAGATCCTGCAGGCGCAGCTCGCCACGACCAAGGGCCTGCTCGCCCCGCTGAGCCGCGAGCAGACGCGAGCGCGGCCGACTCCAGAGGACTGGAATATCCTCGAAGTGCTCGGCCACATCACCGATGGCGAGCAGGTCTTCGCCTACCGCGCCCTGCGCATCGGCCGGGGCGACCTGACCCCGCTGGCCGGGTTTGAGCAGGACGACTATGTGCGCGCCGCCCGCAGCGCGGAGCGGACGATCGAGGATCTGCTGGAGGCCTACGCGGCCCAGCGGCGGGCCACGATCGCCACGCTGCGCAGCTTCGACGCCGAGGCCTGGCTGCGCAGCGGCACCGTCTCCGGGAACCCCTGCAGCGCCCGATCCTGTGCCTACATCGCCGCCGGCCACGAGCTGCACCACATCGCCGACCTCCACGAGCGATACGGGATCGGTCTAGGCCACACAAGCTAGGAGTCTTCTATGGACGACTCGCCGGGGCAGGCCCCGCAGCCCTGGGGCCGCGAGGCCCTGGAGCGCGAGAGCGAGGTCACATTCTTTATCGCCAGCGGGCCGGGCGGGCAGCACCGCAACCGCAACGCCACCGGAGTCCGGCTGGTCCACCGCCCGAGCGGGATCGTGGTCACCGCTACCGAGCGCCGCTCGCAGGCGTCGAACCTGGAGATGGCCTACGCCCGCCTGGCCCGCCGGCTGGAGGCGGCCAGCGCGGTGGACGCCCCGCGCGTGCCGACTCGCCCAAGCCGGGCCGCCCGCGCGCGCCGCCAGGACTCGAAGCGGCGGCGCGGGGCGGTCAAGGCGATGCGCGGGCCGGTGAAGGAGTAGCCCCGTTTGTGGATTGTAGATTGCAGATTGCAGATTGAGCGCAGCGCATGCCCTTGATGCGGCTATTGTGATCACGCGGCGCGTATCTGTTACCCTTGCCCTGCTGCTGCCCGCGATCATCTCCGTGATGATTGTGATCATCTGGGATCGGCAGGGGGTCAACCCGATCACCGGCGACGAGCCGCACTACCTGCTGATCACCGACTCGCTGCTGCGCGACGGCGACCTGCGGGTGGGGAACAACTACCTGCTCGACACGCTGGTGCGGCGGGCGCTGCCTGGCGGCGGCGCGCCGCTCGATGCCCACACGCAGGGCAGCTACAGCATCCACGGGCCGGGGCTGCCCGCCCTGCTGATCCCCGGCTACGCCCTGGGCGGCGTGCTCGGGGCGAAGATCGAGCTGGCCCTGCTGGTCGGCCTGCTGCCGCTCAGCGTCTACCGGCGGGCGCTGGCCATCCTGCCCGACAGCCCCTGGCCGCTGTCCGTCGCGCTGATCGTCGGCCTTGGCCAGCCCTTCCTGATCGGCGGCGGCCAGATCTACCCCGACCTGCTGGCCGGGCTGATCCTCTTTGAGCTGCTCGGCGCGTGGGACGAGGGGGCCGCCGCGCCGGGCTGGTGGGCCGGCGGGCTGCTCGCCCTGCTGCCCTGGCTGCACCTCAAGCTGCTGGCGCCGGCGGCGCTGCTGGCCCTGCTCTACGCCCGGCGCACCCGCGCGCCCACGCTGCTACTGGCCGCGTCGGCGGCCGGCCTGGGCCTCTACAACCTGCGCGCCTTCGGGTCGATCCTCGGCCCCTACCAGCCGGGCGACGCGACATCCGACATCGGCAGGGTCGCGATGGTCGCCCTCGGGCTGCACATGGACCGCATGCAGGGCATCTTCGTTCAGGCGCCGATCTTCCTGCTGGGGCTGCTCGGGCTGGCGAGCCTCGTCGCGGAGCGCCGCCGGCTGGCCCTGGCGGCCGGGGCGATCGCGCTGCTGGTGCTGCTGCCGAGCGCCGCGCACACCAATTGGTACGGCGGCACCTCGTTCGCCGGCCGCTTCTTCTGGGCCGTCGCGCCGCTCTGGTGCTTCCCGCTGCTGTTCGCGATCCGCCTGCTGCGCCGGCGCGGCCTGGCCGCCCTGGCGGTCGGCGCGCTGGCGGGGGCGATCCTACTGGAGTCGGTCTTTGTCGCCAAGGTGCTCATCCCCAACGCCTACACCTACACCGCGCCGCCCAGCCCGGCGGCGGCGTGGATGGACAGCGACCCCTACGCCGACTTCCTTGACCTCACGCCGATGCAGCGGGCGCGCTGGCTGCCCTCGTTTCAGGAGCCTGAGACGGCCGCGCGCACGCCGGCCAACTGGATCTTCGGCGGGCTGATCATCTGCCTGACATACACGGGCGGCTGCGCGCTGCGGGGGCGGCCAAAGGCCTGCATGGCCGCATGGGGCACCTTTCTGATCGCCGCCGCATGCGCGGCATGGCTCGTCCAGCCGGACATCCGCCCGGCGACGCTGGGGGCCGAGCTGGAGCTGCGGCGCGGCGCGGGGTACGTGGCGGCCGGGCCGCGCGGGGCCATCCAGCCCGGGCGCTACGCGCTGGCGCTCGGCTACGCGGCGGGCGGCCCGGCGCGCTGGGAGTGCGCGCTGGTCGGGGTGGACGGTCGGCGCGAGGCGCTGGCGGCGGGCGAGCTGGCGGCTGGCGACGGCGAGCTGCGGGCCAGCTGCGCCATCCCGCGGGCCAGCGACCGCGCGGCCCTCTTCGAGCTGCGCCTCTACGG
>NZ_JAIEWN010000001.1:171571-187531 GCF_019599295.1 Oscillochloris sp. ZM17-4
ATGTTTCCAGGCGGCAACAAGAAAGGCTGCTAGACGAAGAGCAAGAGTGGGGCGCCGCCGGGGCTCACCTCGCGATAGCCGTAGATCTCCTCATCCACCACCACCCGGCCCCAGGCCACCTCCCGGCCGCGCAGGTCGCGCCGCTCGCGACAGTCGCGGACGCGCACCGTACAGTGCCGCAGCGGGAAGGTGCGCCGGCCCTCGCCGGCGGCGCGGATCGTCAGGCTGAGCTCGCCGTCATCGCGGCCGATCACCCGGTAGCCGCCGCGCAGGGGAGGCAGGGCGGCTCCGGGGAAGGCCCAGCGGTCGAAGGCGGCCGGGTCGAGGGCGGCCAGGGCGCGCCCCTGGTCGTCCAGGATGGCCGGGGAGGCAGAGCCTGCGGCGTGCAGGTCAAAGCCCGCGTAGGGGTCGCCGCCGCCGGGGAGCGGCTGCCACGCCGGGACGGCCTCGGGGAGCGGGGCGAGCTGCTGGTGCGCCACCAGGCGGGCGACGATCGAGCCGGCCTGCCAGTCGTCCACCTCTGCGGCGCTGATCGGGCGCTCGCTGGCGGCGCAGATCAGGTGCTGGGCGACCACATAGGCGTTTGCGGGCGCGGCGACCCAGGCCGGCGGCGGGTCATCGAGCAGCGGCAGGTGGGCGGGGTCGCGGGCGCAGAGGCGGGCGATCATGCGCTCGGCCGGATCATCGCCGAGCAGCAGGATCGTCAGGGCCGCGCCGCCAGCCAGCGCCTCGTGGAGGGCTGCCGCGCCGCAGGCGGAGCCGACGAGGATCTGCACCTGGGCGAGCTGGGCACCGACCCCCACGCCCACCTGGGTGGCGTCAGATCCAAGGAGCGAGCGCAGCAGCGGAACCTCAAGCGGCAGGCACACTATATAGACGCTCGCGCCGGCCCGCTGCATGCCGAGCGCCAGCGCCACCGCCTCACGGGCGCGGTCGCCACCGGGGCGCCAGAGCGCCAGGTGCGCCGCCGGGCGCGGCAGATCGTCCACGGCGATCATCCGCCATGGCCGGCCCGCCACCTGGGCCAGCACCTCGCCCGCGTCCTGGGCCTCGGCCAGCGTCGCGCCGAGGAAGGGCGGCGGGTCCGATGGGGCGAGGCGCTGGGCGCGCAGCAGCAGCGACGAGAGGTGGCCGGCGGACACCCCGGCGTAGCGGTGGGCGTCGGCCACCAGGATCAGCTGGAGGCGCGACCAGAAGCCATGCCAGGCCCGGTCGTGGTGGCGCAGCATGCGCTCGTGGAGGGCGGCGGGCGCGGCGACAACTATACGCGCGCTGAGGGCGGCCCGCAGCCCGTCGCCCTGGGCCGCAGCTACGCGCAGGGGCTCGGCGAGCGCCGCCGCCAGCCGCTCCAGGTCGCCGAGGTGCCGGGCGGCGCTATCCTCGTCGGGGGCGAGCAGCAGGGCCGTGCCCTGAGAATCGCCGCGCAGCAGCTCGAAGGCCAGCATATGCAGCGTCTGCCGCGCCGCCGGCCCGCCGCCCACGAGCGCGAAGGGGTCGCCCCGGCGCAGGGCCGAGAGCGAGAGCGATTGGTGCTGGCGGAAGGGCTGGCCGGTGAGCGAGATCCAGGCCTGCGAGAGCCGCTGGCTGATCGGCAGGTGGCTGATGCGGGCGCCCGCGCGTGTGGGCAGGGCGCGCAGCGCGAGGAGCGGGCTCGCGTCCCCGCGCCCGCGCTGCCGGGCCAGGTTGTTGAGGGCCTCGATAATGTCGGCCATAGCTGCGGAGTCATGGGTGCGGCGTACAGGCTGCCGATATTGTAGCATAGCGACAATGGCGGCAGCGCATATAGGGAGAGGCATACCGAGGCGTCGGGGTTGTTTGCAAAACACAATTCAAGGTGCTATACTACCTAGCGCGTGGCTAAGGGGTGAGGTTCGCCTATGTGTGCCTTTAACTCCCGACTGCGAGGCAATGTTTTGGTTGTATCGTGCGGACGCCAGTCTCATCTCAGGAACACTCATACATGAACACGTTGTGAGTTCTGTTTCCTGAAAAAGCTGCCCGCCTGTGGGTGCGCCGGTCTATCCGGCCATCTTGCTGGCAGCGGCAAGCAGTCTGTGCTGTGCGTTTGTGAAAAGTGGGTACACCCCACTTTTCTTGTTGTTGTAGGCGAGTGAGGGTATGAAGAGCGATTTTTATACAGCGATCTCACAGATTGCGGCAGAGCGTGGCATCCCCAAAGAGGCGATCATTGATGTCATGGAGAAGGCGCTGATCACCGCCTATAAGCGCACGCTCGGCAATAATCCGCCGCCGATGGAAGTGACGGTGAAGCTTGACTCGCAGACGGGCGCCGCCACGGTGTTCGCTGAGAAGCAGGTGGTGGACGAGGTCTTCGACGAGCGTTTTGAGGTCGAGCTGACCGACGCCCAGAAGGTTCGCCCCGACGTCCAGATCGGCGAGACGGTGATCATGGAGAGCACGCCGAACGACTTCGGACGGATCGCCGCGCAGACGGCCAAGCAGGTTGTGCTGCAGGGGATCAAAGAGGTTGAGCGCGAGTACATCTACGGCGAGTATATGGATCGTGAGGGTGAGCTGATCACCGCCACGGTGCAGCGGATCGCCAAGGGGAACGTGATCCTAGAGATGGGCAAGGCCGAGGCGATCCTGCCGCCGAAGGAGCAGGTCGATAACGACCGCTACTATCACGGGCAGCGCCTGAAGGTCTACCTGATGGAGATCCGCAAGGAGGATCGCGGCCCGCGGCTGATCGCCTCGCGCACCCACAAGAACCTGATCGTGCGCCTCTTTGAGATGGAGGTGCCCGAGATCTTCAACGGCACGGTGGAGATCAAGTCGATCGCCCGCGAGCCCGGCCTGCGCACGAAGGTGGCGGTGGCCGCGCGCCAGGAGGGGATCGACCCGGTCGGCTCGTGCGTGGGTATGCGCGGCATCCGCATCCAGAATATCGTTAATGAGCTGAACGGCGAGAAGATCGATGTCGTCCAGTGGTCGCCGGACCCGAAAGATCTGATCGCGAACGCGCTCTCGCCTGCCCAGGTCGTCGAGGTGCATCTGAATGAGGACGACCACGTGGCGCAGGTGATCGTGCCGGATAAGCAGCTCTCGCTGGCGATCGGCAAAGAGGGCCAGAATGTGCGCCTCGCCGCCAAGCTCTCGGGCTGGCGTATCGATATCAAGAGCGCGACGGCGCTGCTTGAGGAGGAGCGGGCTTCCGCTGAGGTGCGCGGCTATGCCGAGGCTGAGGCGATGGCGACTGAGGTGGAGCTGACGAATGCGAAGGTCGAGACTCGTAAGGTGCAGGCCAACGGCACGATTGTCTACCAGAAGGCCTCCTATGGGCCGCTCGGGAACGATCTCGCCGGCGATACCGTGCAGCTGCGGGCGACCTCGCAGAAGATCTATATCTACTACCAGGATCGGCTGATCGCCTCGTACATTCTGATCGAGGCTGAGGATAAAGCCGAGATAGAAGAGGTCTAAGCTGGGCAAGGCCGCACGCAGCGGCGTCTGATGGAGCGATATGGCAAAGACGGGCGATACCCAGAGGAGCGGACGGGTGAAGCATGTGCCACAGCGCACGTGCGTCGCCTGTCGCCGCACCGATGCAAAGCGCGGGCTTATCCGGCTCGTGCGTACGGCAGAGGGGCGCGTTGAGGTTGACTCTACCGGGAAGCGCCATGGCCGCGGTGCCTATCTGTGCCATACTGCGGCGTGCTGGGAGCTGGCAATGAAGCGCCGCACGCTCGAGCGGGCGCTGCGTGTCGAACCACTCTCGGCCGAGAATCAGCGAGATCTGCTCGCGTATATTCGCGGGCTGCCGATAGCCGAAGATCATAGGCCTGATGATCATAGCGTTGATGTGCTGTCGCACGATGTCAGGGTTTGATGCGTGAGCCGTTGCCCTTATGGCACGGTCTGTCTGCAATTGTCTCACGCGCCCGGCATCGCGCGTTAGAATAGCGAAAGGGAGCTCAAAATGCCGCAGAAAGGTGACTCGCCAAAAGATATTCAAGGATCTGCAGTCTCTATGCGTGGCGGCCGTGGTGGTGGCGGCGGTAGTGGCGGCGGCGGCGGCGGCGGTGGCGGCGGTCGGCCCAGCGGCGGCGGCGGCGGTCGGCCCAGCGGCGGCGGCGGCGGTCGCCCCGGCGGCGGCGGTCGCCCCGGCGGCGGCGGTCGCCCCGGCGGCGGACGACGCCCCGGCGGCTCAGATGATGGTGGGATGCGCGGGCGCGGCGGGCGCGGCGGCGCTCCTGCGCCACGGATACCGGTTCGCCCGCGTGGCATCGTCGAGCTCCAAAGCATCATGACTATCCGTGAGCTCTCGGAGGCCACGGGCATCGGCGCGTCTGAGATCCTCAAGGCGCTGATGAAAAGCGGCGTGCTGGCGACGATCAACCAGCAGATCGACTATGAGACTGCGGCGCTGATCGTCGCAGACTTCAATATCGAGACGCACGAGACGGTGCCCGCGCAGCTCGCCGGCATTATCGATAATATCAAGGATGTGCTCTCCGCCCAGGGCGAGGATGAGATGCGGACGCGCCCGCCGGTGGTGACGATCATGGGTCACGTCGACCATGGGAAGACCAAGCTGCTCGACGCGATTCGCTCGGCGCGGGTGGCCGAGGGCGAGGCCGGCGGCATCACCCAGCATATCGGTGCCTATCAGATCGAGGTGAACCACCGCAAGATTACCTTCCTCGATACCCCCGGCCACGAGGCATTCACCGCGATGCGCGCCCGCGGCGCCCAGGCGACGGATATCGTCATCCTGGTGGTCGCCGCCGACGATGGCGTCATGCCGCAGACGATCGAGGCGATCTCCCACGTGAAGGCGGCCGGCGTGCCGATGATCGTGGCGGTCAACAAGATCGATCTGCCGACGGCGAACCCCGACCGGATCAGGCAGCAGCTGGCCGCGAATGATGTGATCCTTGAGTCGTATGGCGGCAATGTGCCCTCGGTCGAGGTCTCGGCCAAGTCGAAGCTGAACATCGAGGGGCTGCTGGAGATGATCCTGCTGGTGTCCGACCTTGAGGACTTCAAGGCGAACCCCGACGCCCCGGCGGTGGGCACGATCATCGAGGCCGAGCTGGATAAGAACCGTGGCCCGGTGGCGACGGTGCTCATCCAGAATGGCACGCTGCGCCCGGAGGATAATGTGCTCGTGGGCGGCGTCGCCGGCAAGATCAAGATGATGTTCAACGATGGCGGCAAGCGCCTGCGCTTCGCGGACCCGTCCACCCCGGTGGAGATCCTCGGCCTCGATGGGGTGCCCCAGGCCGGCGATATCCTCCAGGTGGTGGACGATCTGACGGTCGCCCGCGACATCGCCCTCCAGCGCCAGCGCCAGACCCGCATGGAGGCGGTGGGGATGGTGCGCGGCACCACGCTAGAGGATCTCTTCAGCAAGGTACAGCAGGGTCAGATGAAGGATCTGAATGTGATCCTGAAGGCGGACGTCCAGGGCTCGATCGGCGCGATCGAGCACCAGCTCGGCCAGCTGAACAGCTCGCAGAATGAGGTCCAGGTCAAGATCCTGCACAAGGCAACCGGCGCGATCACCGAGGGCGATGTGAACCTGGCGTCGGCCAGCCAGGCGATCATCATCGGCTTCAATGCCCGCCCCGACCCGGCGGCGCGGCGCGCTGCCGAGCAGCAGGGCATCGATATCCGCTTCTACAACATCATCTACCAGCTGACAGATGACATCAAGAAGGCTATCGTCGGCATGCTGGCGCCCACCTACAAAGAGGTGGTCGAGGGCTACGCCGATGTGCGCAACACCTTCCGGCTGCCCTCGCGCGAGGTGGTCGCCGGCCTGTACATCACCGACGGCAAGGTGACGCGCACCGGCCAGAGCGTGCGCGTGCTGCGCAGCGGCGCGGTGATCCACGACGGGAAGATCAGCAGCCTCAAGCGCTTCAAGGACGACGCGCGCGAGGTGACGTCCGGCTACGAGTGTGGCCTGGTCGTCGAGAGCTTCACCGATGTCCAGGTGGGCGACAACATGGAGTTCTACCGCCAGGAGCGGGTTGAGTCGAGCCTCTAGGGAATTGCAGATTGCAGATTGTCGATTGCAGATTAGCTGTGCGCTCGACAATCTGCAATCTGCAATCTGCAATCTGCAATGTCAAAACAGCGGCTCCTACAGGTCGCCGACCGCATCCAGAAGGTGCTCGGCGCAGTAATCCAGTCCGAGATCAAAGATCCGCGGGTGGGCTTCGCCACGGTCACGGGCGTTGAGGTGAGCGCGGACCTCCAGCACGCGACGGTGCGGATCTCGGTGATGGGTGATGAGACGGAGCAGGCCGATACGATGGCCGGCCTCCTGCGCTCACGCAGCTTCCTGCGCCGGCGGGTGGCCGATGAGATGCGCCACATGCGCTTTATCCCCGAGCTGCATCTGGTGCAGGACTCCTCGCTCGACTACAGCATCCGCATTGAGCAGGTGCTGCACGAGGTCGAGCAGGAGCGCCGGGCAAACCCGCCTAAGATTGATGAGGAGTGACATAAGGCAAGGCGCACCTTGCCTTATGTCACGCTATGATGGATGAGCGAGACCGACGCCTACTACAAGAAGCGCATCCCCTACAGCCTGCGCGGCCAGCAGTTCGCGTTCGATGTCGGCCATACGATCTTCTCGTCCTTCGATGTCGATGATGGCACGGATCTGCTGCTGCGGTGGCTGGAGCCGGCCGACGCCCCCGCGCGCATCCTCGACCTCGGCTGCGGCTGTGGGGTGATCGGCATCACCATGGCGCGGCGCTACCCCGAGGCCGCCGTGATCCTGGCCGATAAGGACCTGCTCGCGGTGCGCTACGCTCGACATAACGCGGCGCTCAACGCGGCCGCGAACGCGCAGGTGCTCGGCAGCGTCGGCCTTGAGTCGGTGCCGCCCGGCCCCTACGACCTGATCATCTCGAACATCCCGGCCAAGATCGGCGACCTGGCGATCGAGCAGGAGTTCATCCTCGGCCCGCTCGCCCAGCTGCGCCCCGGCGGCGAGTACTGGTTTGTGGTGGTCAGCGGGCTGAACCACCTCATCCCGCGCATCGGCGTGCGCAACCAGCTCAAGCTGAAAGAGATCAAGAAGCGATCAGGGCACACGGTGTATCGGCTGCTGAAGCCGAGTGTTGAGTGTTGAGTGTTGAGTGCTGAGTTTCACTCAACACTCAACACTCAACACTATAGAGGCTCCTCTATGATCTACACAGACCCGACTGATGCGGCGCCCGCCTTCGCCCGGCAGATCGCCGAGGCCCACCGGATCCTGCTGCTGACCCACATCAACCCCGACGGCGACGCGATCGGCTCGCTGCTGGGGGCGTGCCACGCCCTGCGGGCGATCGGCAAGGAGCCGATCCCGGTGGCCTCGTCGGCGCTGCCCAGCTACGGCGAGGCGCTGCCCGGCGTGGAGCAGGTGACGATCTACCAGGCCGGCGGCGCGCTGCCGGACTGCGATCTGATCTGGATGCTCGACACCGCCTCGCTTGAGCGGGTCGGCCAGATCTACCGCGACCATGGCCCGGCGATGGCCGCCCGCCCGCTGATGATCGTCGACCACCACGTGACGAATGACGGGGCTGGGACGCTCAACCTGATCCAGCCGCAGGCCGCCTCCTGCGCCGACCTGCTCTTTCGCCTGCTGCGCGCCATGGAGCTGCCGATCTCGCCGGAGGCGGCGACCTGCATGCTGCTCGGCACGACCACCGACACCCAGAGCTTTCAGACCAGCGCGACGCTCGCGCAGACCCTGCGCACCGCCGCCGAGATGATCGACGCCGGGGCCGACCAGCGCCTGGTGGTGAGCGCGATCTACTTCTCGGTGCCTGAGACGACGGCGCGGATGGTGGGGCTTGCACTCAGCCAGCTGCAGCGCGAGGGCGGGCTCCTGTGGGTGAAGGTCTCTCGGGAGATGATGCGCGCGAGCGGCGCGGCCGATGAGGCGACGGACGAGGCGATGAAGCAGATCCAGCGCGTGGCCGGGATGCGCGCGGCCGTCCTGTTCAAGGAGCGGGCCAACGGCAAGGTGAAGATCAGCATGCGCTCGGTGCCGGGGATCAACGTGGCCGAGGTCGCGCGCACATGGGGCGGCGGCGGCCACACTCAGGCCGCCGGGGCCGACCTGCCGATGGGCCTCGACGAGGCCGAGGCGGCGGTGCTGCCCCTGCTGCGGGCGGCGATTGGGGGATGATGTAGGGCCGAAGCATTCGGGTTTGGCGCTTTGACAAGGTTCGTAGGCGATTTACAGTTTGCGAGGCTCGTAGTGGGCGCTTCAGCGCGCCAGATGGGCCACAGGGGGCTGAAGCCCACACTACGAACTGTTACTCTGATTCGGCCCCTCTGAAACCATGTCTTTGCACCAAACCCGAATGCTTCGGCCCTACGGGGCGATATGCACGGTTTTCTGAACATCGATAAGCCGGCGGGCATGACCTCGCACGATGTGGTGGCGCGGGTGCGCCGCCTCGCCGGTCGTGGGGTGAAGGTCGGCCACGCCGGCACGCTCGACCCGGCGGCTACCGGCGTGCTGCCGGTGGCCCTCGGCCACGCCACGCGCCTGATCGAGTACCTGGCCGATGTCCGCAAGGGCTACCGGGGCCTGGTGCGCCTGGGCGCGAGCACCAGCACCGATGACGCCGAGGGCGAGATCATAGCGACATCCCCGGTGCCGCCGCTGTCGCCCGAGCTGATCGAGGCGGCGGTTGCCCCGCTGCGCGGCGCGATCCTGCAGGTGCCACCGATGTACTCGGCCCTGCACCACCAGGGCCAGCGGCTCTACGACCTGGCGCGGGCGGGCAAGACGGTGGAGCTTGCGGCCCGACCGGTGCAGGTCGATGCGCTGACCTGGGAGCTGGGTGGCCCCGACACGTTGGTCATCGACGTGGTCTGCGGCAAGGGCACCTACATCCGCTCGCTGGCCCGCGATATCGGGGCGGCCCTCGGCTGCGGGGCGCACCTGGCGGCGCTCCAGCGCACCTTCGTCGGCCCCTTCGCTATCGGCGAGGCCGTGGCTCTGGCCGACCTCCAGGCTGAGCCGGGGCGGCTGCCGGGGCTGATCATGCCCCCCGAGGTGGCCCTAGACGGCTGGCCGACGGCGCGGCTTGACGCCGAGGGCGCGCGGCGGGTGCGCAACGGGCTGCCGGTCGCGCTGGACAACACGCCCGGCGAGCAGGCCTGCGCCTACGACGAGGCGGGCGCGCTGCTGGCGGTGCTGCGGCGCGAGGGCGAGGCCTGGCGGCCGGCAAAGGTGTTTCATGGTTAAAGTAGGGGCGCAGCAGGAACCGGATGGGCGCGCCGCACACGGCACACCCACCCGGTTCCTGCTGTGCCCCTACGGCGGGTATGGGCATGGCTTCTAAGACGGATCGTTTGTACTACGCCGACTCCTACCTGGCCAGGTTTACGGCGACGGTGCTCGCCCACGGCGCGGTCGGCGGGCGGGCGGCGGTGGCGCTGGACCGCAGCGTCTTCTACCCGGAGGGCGGCGGGCAGCCGGCGGACTATGGCACCCTGGGCGGCATCGCCATCGCGGATGTGCAGGCCGAGGGCGGGGTGGTCTGGCACGCCCTGGCCCGCGCCGAGGATCTGGCGGCCCTGCCGCTGGGGGCGCGTGTGGAGGGCGCGATCGACTGGCCGCGCCGGCTCGACCATATGCAGCAGCACTGCGGGCAGCACCTGCTCACGGCGGCGTTTATCGCGGCGTGCGGCCTCGCGACCACATCCTTCCATCTGGGCGATGACTCGGTGACGATCGACCTGGACGCGCCGGGGCTGACCGAGGCGCAGGCGCGGGCGGCCGAAGACCTGGCCAACGCGGTGATCTGGGATGACCTCCCGGTGACGGCGCGCTTTGTGACGCCTGAGGAGCTGGCGTCCCTGCCGCTGCGCAAGCCGCCGAGCGTGGCCGAGAACGTGCGGGTGGTGAGCATCGCCGACTTCGACCACTCGGCCTGCGGGGGCACGCACCCGCGCAGCGCCGGCGGGGTGGGCGCGATCCGGGTGATCCGCTGGGGGCGTCAGCGCGGCGGGGTGCGGGTGGAGTTCGCCTGCGGCGGGCGGGCGCTGGCGGCCTTTCGCCGGCTGAGCGCGGCGGCGGGCGGCGCGGCGGCGGCGCTCAGCGTGGGCGCGGATGAGCTGCCCGCCGCCGTGGAGCGGCTTCAGGTCGCCCTGCGCGCCGCCCAGAAGGAGCTTGAGCAGGCCCAGTCCGCCCTCGACGCCGCCGACGCCGAGGCGCGCTACGCGGTGGCCGAGCCCCACGGCGCGGCGCGGCTGGTGCGGGCGGCACTGCCTGGGCTCAGCGTCGAGCGGCTGCGCCGGGTGGCCCAGGCCATCGCCGGGCGGTCGGGCGGCGTGGCCATCCTCGGGGCACCCGGCGAGCGCGCCCAGTTGGTGGTGGCCTGCGCCGCCGACAGCGGCCGCGACGCCCGCCAGATCCTGCAGGCCGGACTGCCGCTGCTCGACGGGAGGGGCGGCGGCGGGCCGACCCTGGCCCAGGGCGGCGGCCCGCGCTCCGAGCAGATCGCCGCCGCCCTCGACGCGATGGCGGCGGCGGCGCGGGCGTAGCGCGGGTCAGGCAACCATATCCGGCACCTCAACCCCCAACCCCCGTTTGCGCCCCTCCCATAGGCGTGCTATAATCGCGGCCAATGTTCACCCGGCGCAAAATCGGTGACTTTATACAACTCATCTAGATGGGCAGAGGGACTGGCCCTGTGAAGCCCGGCAACCACCCCGAGAAATGTTGAATGTTAAATGTTAAATGTTGAATGGTCAATTCAACATTCAACATTCACAATTCCACATTCCTAAGGAACGGTGCTAACTCCTGCGGCGGCGTCTTTGTGCCCGTCGGAAGATGAGAGGACTACCTCACCTACTAGGAGCCTCTCGCCTTGCGAGCGGCTTTTTGTGTGGTGACAACGATGAGCGAGGAACTACGCACGGTCTGGTGGGAGCAGGGGGCGGTCTGTCTGGTCGACCAGAAGCGACTGCCGCACGAGCAGGTGGTTGTGCGCTGCGAAGGCCTGGAGTCGGTGGCCAGCGCGATCAAGACGATGCAGGTGCGCGGCGCCCCGGCGATCGGCTGCACCGCCGCCTACGGCATGGCCCAGGCGGCGCTCCAGTCGCCCGCCGCCGATGTCGCGGCGCTGCTGGCTGACCTGGCGGTGGCGAAGGATGTGCTTGACAGCCAGCGGCCCACGGCGGTGAACCTGGCCTGGGCCACCGAGCGGGTGCTGGCGAAGGCCCGGCAGCTTGGCCCCGAGGCGGATGGGCCGCGCGCCCTGGCCGCGGCCCTGCTGGAGGAGGCCCACGCTATCCTGGCCGAGGACCTGGCCATGTGCCACGCGATCGGCGACCACGGCGCGCCGCTTATCCCGGCGGGCGGCCATGTGCTGACCCACTGCAACGCCGGCGGCCTGGCCACGGCCGGCTACGGCACCGCCCTCGCGCCTATGCGCAGTGCCTTCGCCCAGGGCCGCGCGATCCACGTCTGGGTCGATGAGACCCGGCCCTTCCTCCAGGGCGCCCGGCTCACCGCCTGGGAGCTGCAGCAGTCCGGCATCCCGCTCACCCTGATCACCGACAATATGGCCGGCTTTATGATGCAGCGCGGCCGGGTGGACTGTGTGATCGTCGGGGCCGACCGGATCGTGGCCAACGGCGACACGGCCAATAAGATCGGCACCTACAGCCTGGCCGTCCTCGCCCGCTACCACGGCATCCCCTTCTATGTGGCCGCGCCGACATCGACGGTTGACCTGAGCATCCCGGATGGCAGCGGAATCCCGATCGAGGAGCGCTCATCCGAAGAGGTGACGCACCTCGCCGGCCAGCTGATCGCGCCGGCGGGCGTGCAGGCGGCCCACCCGGCCTTCGATGTCACCCCGGCTGAGCTGATCACGGCGATCATTACCGAGCGCGGCGTCGTCGAGCCGCCATTTGTGCCGGGCCTCCGGCGCGTCAAAGAGGGTGCGTAGCGCCTATGCCTCTCGCCTTTGCGCCGGCCTGCCTGCCCGTGCTCTGGGGCGGGCTGCCCCACGCCACCGCCCACGACGCGGTCGCGCTGGTGGCCGCCGTCACGCCCGACATCCCGGCCTGGCCGGCGGTGCCCGAGCGCAGCTTCCGCGAGACGCCGATGGCCCAGGCGGCCGCCGGCTTCCCCGGCCTGACGATCGACCCGGCCTACCATCGGATCAGCGTGGACCACGCGGCCGCCGAGATCGGGCTGGATCGCCTTGGCCTGGCCTACCTGCGCGGCGACCCGGGGCTGGGCGCGCTGCCCTCCGACCACGCCGCAGGCCTCGGCGAGCTGCTGCGCCTGGTGGGCCACGGCCACCGCGCCCGCGCCCTGAAGGGCACGGTGCGCGGCCCGGTCAGCCTGGCCCTTCAGCTGACTGATGAGGACGAGCGGCCGCTGGCCTACGACCCGGCGCTGCGCGAGGCGCTGATCCACCACCTCTCGCTGCGGCTCGCCTGGCACTACGAGCAGCTCAGCACCTACACCGACAGCGTGATCCTCTGCCTGGACGAGCCCTTCCTCGACGCGCTGAGCCTGCCGCTCTGCCCGATCGAGCGCGACGAGGGCGTCGATATGATCGACCGGCTGCTGGACACGATGGCGGGCTGCCGGGGGATCAGCGTCGGCGCGGGTGTGGACTGGGAGGCGCTGCTGATGACGTCGGTGGACCTGGTGATGTTTGATGCGAACGAGCATATCGCTGAGCTCACCCGCTCCGCCGCGTCGGTGTCGCAGTTCCTTGATCGGGGCGGCATTCTTGGCTGGGGGGTGGTTCCCGCTGACGCGGGGGGGCTGGATCAGGCAACGGCCGCTGCGCTGGCTCGGCAGGTCGAGTTCGCCGCCGATCAGATCGCGGCGGTGGGCGACGTGAGCCGGCAGAATATTCTGGAGTCCTCGCTGATCACCAGCTGCGGCGACCTCTCCGCCCTGCCGGTGGACACGGCTGAGGCGGCCCTGCGCATGTGCGCCGCCGTCTCACAGCGCCTGCGCGATGTACACGGCCTCGGGAAAGAGCCGATGGCTGACAGCCGATTGCCAATTGTCGATAGCCGATAGTGCGATGTACGAGGAAAAAAACATGCGGATTGTAGTGACTGGCTCGCTCGCGTTCGACTATATCATGGACTTCCCCGGCCACTTTAAGGACCACCTGCTGATGGAGAAGCAGCACATCCTCTCGGTCAGCTTCCTGGTCGACTCGATGAAGCGGCTGCGCGGCGGTGTGGCCGGGAACGTCGCCTACAACCTGGCGCTGCTCGGCGAGCGCCCGCTGATGGTGGGCACGGTCGGCCAGGACTTCGGCGAGTACCGGGCCTGGCTGGAGGGCCAGGGCGTCGACACGAGCGGGCTGGTCGAGATCGCCAACGAGTTCACGGCCTCGTGCTTCATCAACACCGACCGGGCGAATAACCAGATTGTGGCATTCTACCCCGGCGCCATGAGCCACGACCATAAGCTCTCGCTCGCCGACCTCGGCCTGACCGGCGAGGACCTGGTGCTGATCTCGCCGACCACGCCTGAGGCGATCCTGAGCTACGCCGTTGAGTGCCAGCGGCTTGGCATCCCCTACATCTTCGACCCGGGCAAGCAGTCGCCCCGGCTATCGGCGGATCATATTCGCACCGGCTTGTCGGGGGCGCGGGTGTTTGTCGGCAACGACTACGAGTTCGGCATGATGGCGAAGATGCTGGAGATTAGCGAGGAGGAGCTGATCGCCAGCGTGCCGCTGACGGTGGTGACCCGCGGCGAGGCCGGCTCGCTGATCTATGTCGACGGGCGGCTGGCGGCGACCATCCCCACCGCGCCGGTGAGCGAGGTGGTGGACCCGACGGGCGCCGGCGACGCCTACCTGGCCGGGCTGGCCCTGGGCATCGCCCACGACCTGCCGATCGAGATGACCGGGCGGGTGGCGGCCCTGGCGGCGGCCTACGCGATCGAGTCACGCGGCTGCCAGGAGCATCGCTACGGGCGCGAGTCCTTCGTCGAGCGCTACCAGTCCGCCTTCGGCCACGACCTGCCGGCGGGCGCCCTGGCGATGGATGCGGTTCGATCATCGGTCGCGTAGGGACGCAGCACGCTGCGTCCCTACGCGATCAAACCGCCACCTCCTCACATGAAAGGGGCGGGTGAGTCGGGCGGACACAAGGGTTCGCCCGTAAAGATGCCTCGCTGAGGCGTCTCAACCAGGAGAAACCAAGGAATGACTGCAAACTACGACATCAAGGACCTGAACCTGGCCGAGCAGGGCCGCAAGCGCATGGACTGGGCCGAGAAAGAGATGCCGGTGCTGCGCCTGATCAAGGAGCGCTTCGAGAAGGAGCGCCCCCTGGCCGGCGTGCGGGTCAGCGCCTGTCTGCACGTGACCAGCGAGACCGGCAACCTGATGCGCACGCTGGCCTCCGCCGGCGCCGATGTGGTGCTGGTGGCCTCGAACCCGCTGAGCACCCAGGACGATGTGGCCGCCGCGCTGGTGGCCTTCGAGGAGATCCCGGTCTACGCGATCAAGGGCGAGAGCAACGAGGTCTACTACCAGCACATCAAGGCCGGCCTGGAGCACAAGCCGCAGATCACGATGGACGATGGGGCCGACCTGGTCCACGGCGTGCTCAAGGAGTACCCCGAGCTGATCGCCGATATGTTCGGCTCGACTGAGGAGACCACCACCGGCGTCATCCGCCTGCGGGCGATGGCCGCCGATGGCGTGCTGACCTTCCCGGTGATCGCGGTGAACGACAGCGACACCAAGCACCTCTTCGACAACCGCTACGGCACCGGCCAGAGCACCCTGGACGGGATCATCCGCGCGACGAACATCCTGCTGGCCGGCAAGACCTTTGTGGTTGGCGGCTACGGCTACTGCTCGCGCGGCATCGCCGAGCGCGCCCGCGGCCACGGCGCGAATGTGATCGTCACCGAGATCGACCCGGTGCGCGCCCTTGAGGCCACCATGGACGGCTACCGGGTGATGACGATGGAGCAGGCCGCCGCTCTGGCCGACTTCATCGTCACCGCGACCGGCAACAAGCACGTGATCGACACCCGCGCCTTCGCCACGATGAAGGACGGCTGCGTGGTGGCCAACAGCGGCCACTTCAACGTCGAGATCGACATCCCGGCCCTGGAGGAGATGAGCAACGAGAAGCGCCAGCCCCGCGCCTTCGTGGACCAGTACTGGCTGAAGGACGGCCGCAAGATCAACCTGCTCGGCGAGGGCCGCCTGATCAACCTGGCCAGCGCCGAGGGCCACCCCAGCGCCGTGATGGACATGAGCTTCGCCAACCAGGCCCTGGCCTCCGAGTTCCTGGTGCGCAACCACGGCAAGCTCAGCAACGGCGTCCACGCGCTGCCCAAAGACCTGGACGTGGAGATCGCCGCCCTTAAGCTCAAGGCCATGGGCGTCGATATCGACGTGCTCACCCCCGAGCAGGTCAAGTACCTGAACAGCTGGCAGGAAGGGACGTAGGAGGGGCGCAGCAGTCGCGGCGCTATGACTCCGGGCGGCAGCAGTTGCGTAGCGACTGCTGCGCCCTTACATGTAGAGGAGTACCGCTATGTCAACCACATTTACGAATTCGCCGAAGTTTGTCTTCACCAGCGAGTCGGTGAGCGCGGGGCACCCGGATAAGCTCTGCGACCAGGTGAGCGACGCGATCCTGGACGCGTTCCTCACGATCGACCCGCGGGCCCGCGTGGCGGTGGAGACGGCCACCACCACCGGCCTGATCGTGGTGCTCGGCGAGGTGACCTTCGCCAAGGGCTACATCGCGATCGAGGAGATTGTCCGCACGACGGTCAAGGAGATCGGCTACACCGACGCCAGCTTCGGCTTCGACGCCGACACCTGCGGCGTGATGGTGGCCATCCACGGCCAGTCGCCCGACATCGCCCAGGGCGTCGATAAGGCGCTTGAGGTGCGCGGCGGCGAGATGAGCGACGCCGAGGTCGACTCGGTGGGCGCCGGCGACCAGGGC
>NZ_JAIEWN010000001.1:187631-193785 GCF_019599295.1 Oscillochloris sp. ZM17-4
CACCGAGCTGCGCAAGAACGGCACGCTGCCCTACCTGCGCCCCGACGCGAAGAGCCAGGTGACGGTGGAGTACGCCTACGGCAAGCCGGTGCGCGTGGACACGGCGCTGATCAGCACGCAGCACGCCCCCGACGTGAGCCAGGGCCAGATCTACGAGGATGTGATCGAGAGCGTGATCCGCTCGGAGATCCCTGAGCAGTGGCTGGACGAGAAGACGAAGTACTTCGTCAACCCGACCGGGCGCTTCGTGGTGGGCGGCCCGATGGGCGACAGCGGCCTGACCGGGCGCAAGATCATCGTGGACACCTACGGCGGCGTGGCCCGCCACGGCGGCGGCGCCTTCTCGGGCAAGGATCCGAGCAAGGTCGACCGCTCGGCGGCCTACGCGGCGCGCTGGGTGGCCAAGAATGTGGTCGCCGCCGGCCTGGCCGAGCGCTTCGAGCTGCAGCTGAGCTACGCGATCGGCGTGGCCCGCCCGCTCTCGATCAGCGGTGAGACCTTCGGCACCGGCCAGGTCTCCGACGAGACGATCGTCAAGGCGATCAATGAGGTGTTCGACCTGCGCCCGGGCGCGATCATCCGCGACCTGGGCCTGCGCCGGCCGATCTACCGCCAGACCGCCGCCGGCGGCCACTTCGGCCGCACCGACATCGACCTGCCCTGGGAGCAGCTCAACAAGGTTGAGGAGCTGCGCCGGGCGGCTGGGCTGTAAGCACCTTCAATAAAGAAGGGAGCGTTGGGCGAGGGTTTCCCTCGCCCAACGCTCCCTTCTTTATTCCCCCAGCACATCGCTCAGCGTGCGCAGCTGGTAGCCCGCCGCGCCCAGGCGCCTGACCAGCTCGGGGATGGCGCCGGTGATCGCGTTAGTGCAGTGCCCCAGAATGATCGCCCCGCGCAGCTGCTCCGGCGGCAGGGCCATCACTCGCTCCACAATGAACTCCGGCGTCTTCGGCTCGCCCAGCGAGTCGAGCGTGTCCAGCGTCCAGTGGGCCGGCAGGTAGCCGTGGTTGAGCACCACCTGGAGGCTGCGCGTGTCGAAGGCGCCGTAGGGGAAGCGGAAGTAGGGCCGGAGGCTGGCCTGCGGCCCGAGGATGGCCTGGATACTGGCCTCATTGCGATCCAGCTCCTCCAGGATCGCGGCGTCGCTCAGCGCGGTGAAGTCGGGGTGGCTGTAGGAGTGGCTGGCCAGCTCGTGGCCCTCATCGACCAGCCGGCGCAGCTCGACCGGGCTGTCCTCGATCAGGCTGCCGACCAGGAAGAAGGTCAGGTGGACCTTCTCCGCGCGCAGCTCGTCGAGGATGGCTCCCAGGTGGCCGTAGCTGTTGCCGCAGTCGAGGGTCAGTGCGACCCAGGGCTTTGCGGTGTTGCCGCGCAGAACCATCATGCTGCGCTCGGGGATGCTGCGGGCGCGGCCCTCGATCCGGGGAATGAGCAGCTCGCGCCCGACCTGGGGCGTGGCCTCCAGGCGGTTGTAGCGCAGCAGCAGCTCGGGGTCGCTGCCGCCGGCGCGGGCGATCGACTCGGGGCTGTCGCCCGGCTGCACCCGGTAGGCTAGGTAGCCGGCGATGCCCTGGGTGGGCGTGGCCGTCGGCGTGGCCGTCGGCGCGGGTGTGGCGCTGGGCGTCGGGGTGAACGTGGCCGTGGCGGCGACCGCCGTGGCTGTGGGCTGGGCGCGCTCGGCGGCGGTGGTCTCGCGGGCGCCGCAGGCGGCCAGGGCGAGCAGCAGGATGGTGGGCAGCAGGCGCTTCATTGGATCTCCTTCCAGCAGTTGGGGCGCAGTAGTTGCGTTCGCGTCTTTCGCCCCCCTTCGCGTCTTCGTGCTCCAAACACTACCCCCGCGCCGGGTGAGCAGGCTACTACCCGCCGGGGTAGTTCCGCCGCGCGCCCGGGCGGGGTATAATCCTCCTGAGGGGGGATTGAATCAATGCCGCGCCGCTTTCTGATGCTCACCGCTCTACTCATCCTGCTCGTCGCACTCGTCGGCGCGCCGCCCGCGCGGGCCGGCGGCGACCTGCGCTGGCACACCTTCAGCGCGGCCAACGGGCTGGCCGGCAATATCGTGCAGGCGATCTGGGAGGACCCGGCGGGGCGGATCTGGCTGGGCTCCGAGAACGGGGTCAGCCGCTACGACGGCGCATCCTGGGTGAGCTACGGGGTGGCCGATGGCCTGGCCGACGATAACGTCTGGTCGATCGCCGGCGACGGCGAGAGCGTCTGGTGCGCGACCAGCCGTGGGCTGAGCCGCCTGCGCGGCGGGCGCTGGGAGCGCTTTGGGGTCGCCGATGGCCTTCCCGGCGAGGACGTGCGCGCCGTGCTGGTCACCGCCGATGGTGCGGTCTGGGCGGGCACCTTCGGGCGCGGGATCGCCCGCCTCGCGCCGGGGGCCCGCCGCTGGGAGCCGGCGCCGCTGCCGCCGCAGCTCGCCCGCATCGGCGCCTTCGTCCAGGCGATCTGGCAGGCCCCCGGCGGCGACCTCTGGTTCGCCACCAACGGGCTGGGCGCCCTGCGCCTGCGCGATGGCCGCTTCGAGCAGTTCAGCTTCCGTCTGGGCAGCCGCAACACGGTCTGGTCGATCACCGCGCTCCCCGGCGACGACGCGGTCTGGATGGGCACCTTCCAGGGCGTGGCCCGGATCGCCCCGGACGATACGGTGACGGTGCTGGAGGATCTGGTCCAGGGGCGGACGATCTCGGCGACGGAGACGCTGGCGGTGGCCGGCGACGCCGACGGCGACCTGTGGCTGGCCACGCGCTCGCAGGGCGTGCTGCGGCGCACGATGGGGGGCTGGCAGCGGGTGGGCGCCGCCGACGGCCTCGGCCGCAACTATGTGCAGACCATCCTGGCCGACCGCGAGGGGCGGATCTGGTTCGGCACGCGCGGCGGCGGCGTGACTCTGGCCGACCGGCGGCCGCTGTCGCCCGACCTGCTGGTGCCTACGCTGGCCGCCATGGCGGTGTCCGACGATCTCCCGCTGGCTTTCGCCGGGGGCACCCTGCCCGCCACCCAGAACGACCTGCGCTTCCGCTTTGGGGCCGCGGTGCCCTGGCTGCCGCCCGACGAGCTGCGCTTCCGCTACTGGCTGGGGCGTGCCGGCGAGCAGCCGCCCCTCGCCCCGCGCGAGGTGGGCAGCGGCGCGCTGGCCCCGGGCTCGGTCGACTCCGAGCCGTTCATCGACCTGCCGCCGGGCGACTACACGCTGCACGTCGTCGTCGTCGCTGGCGCCGTCGCCGGCCCCGAGCGGACCTTGGCCTTCCGCATCGCCAGCGCGCCGCCGGCCTTCGCGCAGGCCGCCCCGACAGTGGTTGCCGATGGGGCGGCGGTCTCAGCGGGGCTGACCCTGCCGCAGCACATGTTCGAGCGGCTGCGCCGGATCGAGCTTCGGCTCGACGCCCAGGACGACAGCACGCCGCCGGAGGCCATCCGCTACGAGTACCGGGTGCTGCCCGCGCAGGACTGGCGGGCCGCCGCTGCCGGCCGGGTGCTGATCGACCTGCCGGTTGGGGCCTGGGTGATCGAGGCGCGGGCGGTAGACGCTGAGGGCAACGCCTCGGCGCCGACGCAGCTGCGGGTGGTGGTGCCCGCGCCGCTCTGGACGACGCTGCTGCTCGCGCTGGCGGTGCTGCTGGTGCCGAGCGCGGCCAGCGCGGTCGGCGGGGCGCTGCTCTACCGGCGCCGGCAGCGGCGCCAGGCCCTGCTGCGCGCCGTGCGCGGCTACCACATCCCCTACGATGTCGGCCCGCTGATCACTCTGCCCGACCGCTACATCGGGCGGGAGCATGTGATCGACACGGTCGTGGGCAAGATCGAGCAGAACAGCTTCTATATCTACGGCGAGAAGCGCATCGGCAAGACCAGCCTGCTGCTTCAGGTCCAGCAGCGCCTGATTCTCCGGGCCGACCTTGAGCCAGGCCGCCCGATCCTGGCGATCTTCCGCAATATTCAGGATGTGCCCCAGGAGCAGTTCTGGCTGCACCTGCTGCGCGGGGTGGCCGCCGCGCTGCCCGCCGCCGCCCGCCCGCCCCTGCTCTGCCTGGGCCAGCCGGCCAGCTACGACGACCTCGACGCCGAGCAGGACCTTGAGCAGATCGTGGCCCACGGGCGGGGCGGCGGCGCGCCGCCGCTGATCGTGCTGCTGCTCGACGAGATCGACACTCTCCAGCGCTATGATCTGCCGCTGCGCCAGCGCTTCCGCGCGCTCTGCCAGCACGCCCAGGGCCAGCTGCGGGTGGTGCTGGCCGGCGTCCGCCCCCCGCTGGCGGAGCCGGGCGACACCAGCCCCTGGTACAATATCTTCGAGCGAGTGACTCTTGGCCCACTCTTGGACACGGACGCCCTGCACCTGATCCGCCACTATAACTACAACCCCTACGCCTACACGCGCGCCGCCGCCCAGGCCGTGCTGGCCGCCGGCGAGCGCAAGCCCTTCGACACCCAGTGGCTCTGCTCAGAGGCGGTGCGGGCGATGCTGTCCGACCGGCGCACGACGGTGACGGAGGGCGATGTGGCCCGCGCCGTCGAGGTGATTGTCGCCGCGCGGGCCGGCGAGTATACGGCGGCCTGGCGCCAGCTCGCGCCGGCGACGCGCGCGGCCCTGCGGGCGGGCGCGGCCGACCTAGATGCCGTCGCCGCCGAGCAGCTGCTCAGCGACGGCCTGATCGCCGAGGGGGCCGACGGCTACCGCCCGGTCTTCCTCTGGGGGCGCTGGATCAGCACGATCACGTAAGGGCGCAGCAGCGGCCCAGAAATACGCCAGTACACGCCAAATATCTAGGGCCGCTGCTGCGCCCTTACCCCCATGGGACATATGACCAGCCCCTACATCACCACAAACTGGGTCGAGGGCGACACCTTCTACGGGCGGGGCGATCTCTGCCGGGCGCTCGCCGCGCCCGAGGCGCGCGGCGTGTACGTGCTCGGCACCCGCCGCTCCGGCAAGACCTCGCTGCTGCGCCGGGCTGCGGCCGAGCTATCGCCCCACGCTATCTACTGCGACCTGATGCAGGCCGCCGGCATGGCCGACGGGCAGACCTGCCTGGACGAGGTGCGCCTGGTGCGCCTGGTGCGCCGCGAGCTGGGCCGGCTGGCCGCGGCCAGCCCGCATCTTGCGGCCAGCCGGGCCGCCTGGGATCGCCCCGGTGAGCAGATCTGCCCCTGGCTTGAGGAGGCAGCCTGGGACTGGGAGGAGCGCGGGCTCTGCGTGACTCTGCTCTGGGACGAGGCCGAGATGCTGCTGCGCCTGCCCGCCGCGACTCTCATGTGCCTGCGGGCGCTGCTCCAGACCTGCCGGGGGCTGCGGCTGGTGATCTGTGCGGCCAAGGGCCTCGCCGCGCTCAACGACCGCTGGCGCGACGAGGGATCGCCCTTTCTCTTCGGCTTCCGCAGCTACCCGCTGCTGCCCCTCGACGACGCTGCCGCCGAGGCGCTCATCCGCCAGGGCGGCCGGGTCAGCGCGTCGCCCGAGGCGTCGGCGGCCATCCGCGAGGCCGCCGGCAACCACCCCTACCTGCTCCAGCTGATCTGTGATCGGCTCTACGCTGGCGGGTCGCTGCGCCGGCCCGCCCCCAGTGACCTACTGGTTGACGCCGGGCTGGCCGATCTCTTTCGCATCGATATCGCCCAGCTCTCTCCCGGCGAGCGCTCGATCGTGCTGGCGGCCTCGGGCGGCCCCACCGAGCTACCAGATCTGGCGCGTGCGGCCGGCCTGGACGAGCTGACCGCCCAGCGGCTCGCCCACGGCATGGCCCAGCTCGGCTACCTGCGCGCGGCCGGCGGGCGCTGGCGCGTGGGCAACCGCCTGCTGGAGCAGTGGCTGCGCGGCTACGCCGCCCCGGCTCCGACGACGGTATCGGATCGGGCCAGCCTGGAGATGAGCGGGCATCTGCCCGGCGCCGAGCGCGGTGCCCCGGCTCTCGGCGAGCCGCTGAGCGAGCGCGAGCGTGAGGTGCTGCGCCTGATCGCCGCCGGCATGCGCAACGCCGAGATCGCCGCCCGCCTGATCGTCTCAGAGAACACGGTCAAGGCCCACGTAAAGAGTATCTACCGCAAGCTGGATGTGGGCGACCGGGTGCAGGCGATCAACCGCGGGCGGGCCTTCGGGCTGCTGTAGGGCGCGGCCCTCGCCGACATTGTAACGGCGGCGCTCCGTGCGGGACTA
>NZ_JAIEWN010000001.1:193885-196343 GCF_019599295.1 Oscillochloris sp. ZM17-4
CATGCCCTGCCGATGGGTGCAGGATCGAGGGCACGCGATGCGTGATGATCATACCTATGGTGGGCCGGGCGGCGAGCTGCGCTGCCAGGATCTGGTGGAGCTTGTCACCCTGCACCTTGAGGGTGGGCTGGGTGATCGCGATCGCGCGCGGTTCGCGGCGCATCTGGATGCGTGCGAGGGCTGCCGGGCCTACCTCGACCAGATGCGGCGGACGATCTGGCTGACCGGCCAGCTCGGGCCGCCCCGGCTGCTCGCCGAGGAGCGGGCGCAACTGCTCGCGCTCTTCGGCGCGCTGGGCGGCCAGATCTGAGCGTTTGCTGAGAGCGGGCGCTCTGCCGTTGACGCTGCATCACTGGGCCGGGTACAATGCGAGGGAATGCGCAACTCCCTGAACATCCAGCTTGACCGGCTCGCCAGCGACCGCTGGGCCCGTCGCGGCGTGCGGATCCTGGTGCGCTCGGTGTGGCTGGGCCTCTCGCTGTGCTGTGTGGGCCTGGGGGCCAGCCTGCTCCTCGGTATGCCGTTGCGCTGGCAGTGGCTGGCCGCGCTCGGCCTGACATGTGTGGCCGGCGGAGCCCTGCTCGTGCTGCGCCCGCGCATGTCCGCCGGCGAGGTGGCCCGGCGGCTCGACCGGCGCTTCCAGCTGAACGAGCAGATCGCCACCGCCCTGGAGCTCGGCGCGAGCCCGACCGGGGTGGAGACCTACCTGCTTGAGGAGTCACGCCGCTCAATCGGCCAGATCCGCCGCTACACCGGCAGGCGCCAGGGCTTCCCCTGGGCCGAGGTCGGCCTGATCATCGCCCTGCTGATCGTCCTCGGCGGCATGGCGATCCTGCTGGGCATCGGCGGGCAGGGACCGCTGGCCGCGCCCGAGCCGCTGCCGCCCCTGGCCCAGCCTCAGGACCCGGCCGCCCAGTTCCCCGACGAGCCCTTCACTGCGCCCGGCGGCCAGCAGCCCGGCCCCGGCACGGGCCAGGCCCCCGCCATCGGCGACCCCGCCGCCCTCCAGGCGCTCGCCGACGCCCTGCGCGACCAGAGCGTCACCCGCCAGGTGGCCGAGTCGCTCGACCAGGGCGACCTTGCGGGCGCGGCCCAGGGGTTGCGCGAGCTGGCCGACCAGGCCGGGCAGATCTCGCAGCAGGCGCGCAACGATCTCGGCAGCGCCCTGCGCCGGGCGGCCAGCCAGGTTGAGGCCAGCAGCCCCGACCTGGCCGCGCAGCTGCGCGCCAGCGCCGACGGCCTCCAGTCGCGCGATGACGCCCAGGCGGCCCAGGCGCTTGAGGATCTGGCCGGGGCCGTGGAGCAGATGGGCGCGGGCCAGGCGGCCCAGCCCGGCGATGGGCAGCAGCCCGGCGCCGCCCAGAGCCCCGGCCAGGGGCAGCCGGATCAGGGCCAGCAGGGCCAGGGCAGCAGCGGGGCGGGTGACTCCAGCCTACCCGGCGAGCAGCGCGCGCAGACCTCCGAGCGACTCGGCGTCGATGGGGTGCCGCTTGAGCTCGACGCCCAGGGCGATGCCACCACCCCGGCCCAGGGCCAGGCTAGCGGCGACGACGGCGGGAACAGCGACGGCGGCAATTTCTCGCAGGGCGGCGCGAGCCTCGGCACCGACCCGGTGCAGGCGGCGGACGACCCCCAGCTCATACCGGCGGATCTGCGCGATGTGGTTCAGGACTATTTTTCGCCGTAGGGGGCGAGGAGGGTCTCAGGGAGGGCTTGCCCTCCCTAAAAGACCCTCCTCGCGTGCCGACGGTCCACTCTTCGACGAGGCCTTCCTGCGGCGCATGGAGCGCATGAGCCTGCAGGCCCAGCGCACCCTGCGCGGCAACCCCTCCAGCGGCGAGCACCCCAGCCGCCACCAGATCCCGGCCAGCATCTTTAGCGACCACCGGCCCTACAGCAGCGGCGACGACCTGCGCTACGTCGACTGGAACGCCTACGCCCGCCAAGATCACGTCCTGCTGCGGCTGGGCGAGGCCGAGCAGGATGTGAACGTCCACCTGCTGCTTGACGCCTCGCGCAGCATGACGCTCGGCAGCCCGCCGCGCATGCGGCTCGCCCAGCAGCTTGTGGGCGCCCTCGGCTACCTGGCCCTGGCCCACAGCGACCGCCTGCAGATTGTGCCCTTTGGCCCATCCGCCCTGCCCGCCTTCGGGCCGGCCCAGGGCAAGGCGCGCATGATCGAGATGCTGCGCTTCGTCGCGGGCCTCGCGCCCCAGCCAGCGACCGGGCTGGCCTCCGTGATCCGCCAGCACGCCCGGCGATCCCCCCAGGGCGGCATGATCGTAATCTGCTCCGACCTGCTCACCTCCGATGGGCTGGCCGAGGGGCTGCGCGCCCTCGCCCCGCCGCGCTGGCAGACGCTGGTGCTGCACCTGCTCGACCAGCGCGACCTGCGGCCCGACATCCAGGGGCCGGTGGAGCTTGAGGATAGCGAGACCGGCCAGCGCCTGGAGCTGAC
>NZ_JAIEWN010000001.1:196443-221511 GCF_019599295.1 Oscillochloris sp. ZM17-4
CCGGTGAGCTGCTCGGAGACCTCCCAGAGCCGCCAGGCGCTGTTCTCGTCGTAGGAGCGGGCGCTTGATCGGGCCTTGGCGGGGTAGCCGCGCCAGCCGCCGAAGTCCTTCGGGCCGATGTAGTCGCAGCCGTAGGCGTCGGGCGAGGTGGCGGCGTAGAGGGTTGGCAGGGCGCCCATCGCGGCGCTCTGGGCGAGCATCGTGTTGGCGAAGCCCATCAGCGTCTCGCCGAGGGCCGAGCCCTCCATGCGCGGGCCGGCCTGCTGGAGGTTGGTGGAGGCGTAGCCGGGGTGGCAGCCGAGGCTGATCGCGCCCGCCCCGGCGGCGGCGAAGCGGCGCTGCAGCTCGTAGGCGAAGAGCAGGTTGGCCAGCTTGCTCTGGCCGTAGGCCCGCTGACGGTCGTAGCCCCGCGCGCCGTCCAGGTTCTCAAAGTCGATCACCCCGATATGGTGCATGGCGCTGCTCACCGTCACCACCCGCGCGCCGGGGGCGGCGAGGATGGCCGGGAGCAGCAGGCCGGTGAGCGCGAAGTGGCCGAGGTGGTTTGTGCCAAACTGCATCTCGAAGCCGTCGGCCGTCTTGCGGAAGGGCAGGGCCATCACCCCGGCGTTGTTGATCAGCAGCGGCAGCAGGTCGTGCCGGGCCAGGAAGGCCTCGGCGAAGCGGCGCACGCTGGCGAGGTCGGCCAGGTCGAGCGCCATCACCTCGACGCCCGCCCCCGGGTGCGCCGCGCGGATGGCGGCGGCGGCGGCGTCGGCCTTCTCCAGGCTGCGCGCGGCGATGATCACGCGGGCGCCCTTGGCCGCCAGGGCCTTGGCGGCCTCAAAGCCGATCCCGCTGTTGCCCCCGGTGACGACGGCCAGCTTGCCGCCCTGGTCGGGGATATGATCTATGGTCCAGTTGTCGCTCATATCGGCGCTCCTTCTGGTATAACCCTGTCAGCTGCGGCCCCAGGTATACACTCATGCGATGAGTCGCCACAGGCTGCAGCTGACAGGGTTAGCGTTCCCTCTCATCATGCGCCGATTCTGCCCGCAGGTCAACGCCGGTTGGCCCACTCGCTGGACAGGATCGCGTACTGGAGCTCGTCGCGGTAGGTGCCCTTGTTGAAGAAGCTCTGGATGCTCGCGCCCTCGCGGCGCATGCCGAGCCGCTCCAGCAGCCGGATCGAGGGGGCGTTCTCCTGATCGACGATCGCCGTCATGCGGTGCATGCCGAGGGTCGCGAAGGCGTAGCCGATCACCGCGCCCACCGCCTCAGCGGCGTAGCCCCGACCGTGCCAGGGGCGGGCCAGGGTGTAGCCAAGCTCGCCCTGGCGGTCATCGTAGTCGAGCAGGCGCATGTACACATCACCGATCAGCGCGTCGCCCTCGCGCAGGGCCACGGCGAACTGGAATCCACCGCCGGGCCGGCCGGGCTCCTCGTCGTACATCGTGGACAGGAAGTCGTGGGCCTGCTCCTCGCTGGTCGAGTCCCAGCTCTGGAAGCGGGCGACCTCCGGGTCGTTGCGGTAGGCCAGGAAGGCCGGCAGGTCGGCCTCGGCGAAGCGGCGCACCCGCAGGCGCGCGGTCTCGATCTGGGTGAATGCCGGCAGATCAGCCCTCATCGTCGCGCGTCTCCCCCGCGCTCACCATGCGCACCGCGCTCACCGCCGTGTCGATCTCCAGGTCGCCGTGGTCGGCGAAGTGGACAACCAGCAGCTCGCGGTCGCCGGCGACCTTGCTCGACCGCACCTCGCCGGTGCCCCAGGGCATGCAGAAGACAGTGTCGCCCGCCATAAAGCGCGGCTCGGCCAGGGCCGGCGGGCCGGCGGGCCGGCGGGCCGGCTGAGGCGACGGGCCGCTCCGCTCGCGCTGCTCGCGCATGCGGCGCAGGCGGGCCACCATCGCGGCCGCATCGGGCAGCGGCTCGCTCGGCGGCGGCGGCGCGGGTGGCTCGCTCGGCGGAGGTGGCTCTGGCAGGTGTGGCGTCTGCTTGCCGCGAGGAGCTGCTGGAGCCTTATCTGCGGCCTTCTTACGGCGCGTCTGGGCAGCTTCACGCGGGGGTTTTGGCTCGGCCTGTGGCGTCTTTCGTGCGACCGACGGCTCCTTGCGCTGCGGCGTCTCTCGCTTCGGTGCCGCTCGTGTCTTTTGTGGCGGCGGCTCACGCACCGGCTCAGGATCAGCGCCACTGGTTGTACAGATCGTCATCCCAGCTGATGGCACGACGATCAGCAGCGCGGGCGAGGCGATCTTCCAGGCGATCGCCTACGACCCTGATATCGCCACGACCGACGGCAGCGGAATCAGCCAAGTGATTTTTACCATCCTCGACAGCGGCGGTGCCACAGCATATAGCCACACCGAGAACATCGCAGCCTATTGCGCATTCGGCGGTGACTCGCCCTGTAGCTCGATGCCGATCCTCCAGTGGGACGCCCTGGCCTCGGGAACCTACACATTTACCGCTGAGGCCCGATCCGTGCTGGGCAAGCCGGCGGTGACGGTGAGCGTGACATTTGTGAAGCCGTAGGGCTACCTCACATAGGTACACTGGATGTCCCAGGCCCAGCTGCCCAGTCGGCCCACCTCGATGGACTGGGTGACGGGGCTGCGCTCCAGGCGGCCGTTCTGGAAGTACTGCACTGGCATCGTCACCCCGTTGATCTGCTCGTCGACCTTGCCCGAGATCGCCGCGCCCAGCCGCCAGCGCCCGCCGAGTACATCGTAGTAGCGGCGGAACAGCGGGTCCACGGTGTAGCCCGTCTCGGGGAAGAAGTAGCCCCGATCATGGTCAACGCCCTGCTGCTCGGGGAAGCTGCGCCCGGCCGTGTAGACGCTGCCGATGTTCACAAAGCGCACCAGCTGGCGGAGCTTCTCGTCGGGCGAGAGCTCGGCGAAGCCGGGGGCTTTCCGCGCCTCGGGGTGGAACTCGACCAGGGCGGCCTCGAAGTACTGCACCACCCGCCGGTCGTCGGCGCGGACGAAGGCCTCGCTGATCGGCAGGCCCATGTTGTAGCGCCCGTTGATCGCGTCCCAGAGCAGGCGGAACTCATTCTTCACATAGTGGCCGCTCTCCGCGATCCGTAGCGGCGCGTCGTCGCCGCCGGGCGGGCCGCGCCGGCCGCCGCTCAGCGGCAGGTCAGTCTTCAGCTGGCTGGGCAGCGGCGGCGCGGCGTAGTCGCGCAGCCAGCGGGCCGCCGGCTTCAGGCTGTCGTCGGCGCGGAACAGGCCGTAGTGCTCCTCGCGGGTCTCCCAGCGCATCGTCGGCCCGGCGTCGAAGTCGCGCAGGGCCCATGCGATCACGCCGGCCACCCGGCCCTGGGCGGCGGCCAGGGTGGTCTGGTACATCGCCTCCTGCTCCTGCTCGCTGTAGGCGCGCACGGCGCAGGCCGGGCCGGTGGGCCAGCCGAACTCGCCGAGCAGGATGGGCTTGTCGGTGTGGGCGCGCAGCTCGTCGAGCTGGCGGGCGGCGTCGGCGGCGTTGTAGATGTGGACGCTCACCACGTCGCTGTAGTCCACCGGCCGGCGCCCGTCGGGGCCGGCCACCCACAGGTTGTCGTACTGTCCCATGCCCACGGTGACGAGATGGCTCGGCGCGGCGGCGTGGATCGCGTCGGCCATGCGGCCGAGCCAGGTGAGCACCTGGTCGCGCTTCCCCTCTGTGGCCCAGAGCTTGTAGTGATCCGGCTCGTTGTGGATATCCCAGGCCATGATCCGGTCATCGCCGACGAAGTTGCCGAGCAGGGTGTTAATGTAGGCGATGTTGGCCCGCTCGGCGCTGGTGCCCGGCGCGGGGAAGTTCTCGTAGAAGTCGAAGAGGCTGACGACCAGGCGCATGTCGAGGTCGCCGGCGATCTGGGCCAGCTCGCGCAGCTTGCCGATCGCCGCCCCGCTGGCCACCCCGTCGCCGGCGGCGTTGAGCGAGAGCCCGTAGGGCAGCAGGACGCGCACGGCGTTCAGTCCGAGCTGGTCACGGCCGAGCCGTAGCTCGCGCGCCATCTGCGGGGCGTCCCAGGATCGCCACATCTCCTCCCAGGGCCGGCCCTGCGGGTAGTAGTTGACGCCCTTGATCGTCACCGGCTGGCCCAGGCGGGTCAGCTGGCCGCCCTCGGCCTTGATGAAGCCGCCGGGCTGGAGCGCCGGCCCGGCGGGCGCGGTCGGCTGCCCCCCGACTCCTGACTCCTGTCCTCCTACTCCCGACTCCGCCCCCAGCAGGCCGAAGAGCACCCCCTGGTTACCGTGGTCCTCGAACCTGGCCCGCTCGAACCACTGGACGGTGTAGCTGCCGCCGTCGGAGCTGCGCTCCTGGCGCGGCGCGGTCAGCGGCAGGCCGAAGAGGGCCAGGCTCTCGGCGGGGCTGACCCCCGGCTGGCCGAGGTTTATTCCGTAGCGACCGTAGGCGGCCAGGAAGGCCCCGCAGACGTTGAGCTTTGTCTGATCGAAGAAGCGGCAGCCGTCTTCCGGCTGCTCGGCGGCGGCCGGCGGCTCGCCCCGCGCCGCCAGGGCGTCGGCACCCAGCCGGCCGAGCAGCACGTCGTAGGGCGGGGCGTTCTCGGGGTGCAGCTCCAGGCGGGCGCGCTCGAACAGCTGTGACACGACTGGCCCCTGGCTGGACGGGCCGAGCGGGTAGCCGAAGACCGGCAGTCCGCCCTGGGCCTCCCAGAAGCTGCGGATGCCGCCGTCGATGCAGCTGGAGATGGCGGGCGCGACCTCGGGGAAGCAGCGCGGCGCGGCCGAGGCCGGGGCGGGCGCGGGGATGATCAGAAGCAGGATGATCAGCAGGGCGACGCTGAGAATTTTTGGCATGGGGAATGGAGTCTAGGCACAGTGGCATAAGGTGATGTGTGAGAGGCACACTCATCCTACCCTGTGTAGATCGCGGGCGCAAGGGAGGTTTCTGTCCCTGCGCCCAATGTTGTATTGACACTACCCATGCGCTCAGGGTATCCTACCGTGAAGCAGAGCGCGCCAGCTGGCAATCAACAATCTGCAATCTGCAATCAACAATCAACAATCTGCAAGCGCCGGGGTACACAGCCCACCGGCATTTTTGTGTTGTATGTTATCAGCACCTCAGCACCTCAGTGCCTCAGTGTTCAAGGAGGACATGATGCGGGTAGGGCTCGACTTCGGCACCACCAACTCCAGCGCGGCGGTCTACGACGGCGAGCGGCTGACCCTGCTGCCGCTCGACCCGGTCAACAGCAGCGCGAGCGTCCTGCGCTCGACCCTGTTCATGACCCGCGAGGGCGCGGCCTATATCGGCCGCGAGGCGATCAACCGCTTCACCGAGGGCAACGTCGGCCGCGAGATCGAGTACGAGTGGAAGTACCTCGGCGACGCCGAGGTGACCTTCGCCGGGCTGGGCACGCAGCAGCAGGCCCTCTACGCCAAGGTGGACGCCAACGCGCCGGGGCGGCTCTTCCAGAGCCTGAAGACGGGCCTGCGCGACCGCTCCTTCCGCCAGACGAGCGTCTTCGGCACCTACTACACCCTGGAGTCGCTGATCGCGATCGTGCTGCGCCTGATCTACGAGCGGATCGAGGCCAGCCTCGGCCAGCCCGTCACCGGCATGGTGATCGGCCGGCCCGTCCACTACGCGGCCACTCCCGAGGCCGACGCCCTGGCCTTCGAGCGCATGCAGGCGGCCTGCATGCTGGCCGAGCTGCCCGAGGTGACGTTTCTGGAGGAGCCGACCGGCGCGGCGCTCTCCTACGCCCGCGAGCTGCGCAGCGAGCAGCACGTGCTGGTCTTTGACTTTGGCGGCGGCACACTTGACGTAACGATCATGCGGCTCGATGGCAGGGGCGGCCGGCAGTTCATCGCCACCGACGGCGTGCCGGTGGGCGGCGACCTGCTCGACCAGCGGCTGGTCATGGGCCGCCTGCTGCCGCACTTCGGCGAGGGCACCACCCTCGGCGCGCGCCGCCTGCCCTTCCCCACCCACATCCTGGAGCACCTCAGCGAGTGGCAGTCGATCAGCGACATGACCCAGCCCAAGTACCTGGAGATCATCGACGAGGCGATCGCCATCGGCGACCGCAAGCCCGAGCTGAAGGCTCTGCGCTCGCTGGTGCGCCAGAACTATGGCCTGCCGATGTACGAGGAGGTCGAGCGGGTCAAGGTGCTGCTCTCCGACGCCGACACGGCCGTGCTGGGCATGCACATGGGCGAGATCGACTTCGACGAGACGGTGCCGCGCTGGGACTTCGAGCGCCTGATCGGCCCCGACGTGCGCGCCGTGGAGGCCTGCATCGACCGCGCCCTGGCGGCCGGCGGGCTCAAGGCCGCCGATATCGATGTGGTGCTGCGCACCGGCGGCTCCTCGCGCATCCCGCGCTTCGTCCGGATGCTCGCCGAGAAGTTTGGCCCCGACAAGCTTCAGGAGATGGATGTCTTCACCGGCGTGGCATCGGGCATGGCCGTGGCCGCCTTCGAGCGGGGCTGATGCCCTCGTAACGCCCCCGCGCTACAATCCCCCGTATGAGCGGCATCGTAGACAGGGGGAAGACTATGGCAACTCGGCAGCGCGGCGTCGTGCTCACCTATGTGGACACCCTCGACACTCTGGAGGACTGCGTTCGGCTCGGCGGCTACGATACGGTGAAGGTGGTGACGGGCTGGGGCCTGGCGAGCGGCTGGACGCCTGAGGCACGCAGGCGGGTGCTGGATATGGTGCCGAACGTGATCGTCCGCACGGTCAGCGGCGACCCGAGCTACGCCCGGCCCTTCGACCCGCTCTCGGGCGGGCCGCGCCCCGGCGCCAAGGGCCCCGACGCCCAGTACTGGGACTACGACTTCCCCAAGCCGGATGTGTGCGAGCGCGAGATCGCCGAGTGGTACTCCATCCGCCCCGACATCCTGGTCGAGATCGGCAACGAGCCGAACGTCTTCAACCAGGACGACGACTTCATCTGGAAGTGGGCCTACTGGCTGGAGCAGTCGGTGCGTCACTGCAAGCAGGCCTTCCCCCAGGCCAAGCTGATCTCCCCCGGCTTCATGATGGACGCGCGCGGCAACATGCGCCGCTTCTACGAGATCGCCAACCAGCAGATCCGGCTCTTCGACTACATCGGCATGCACTTCTACGAGTACTACGCCTTCACGCACGACGGCGTGCCGGCCACCAAGGGCGAGCTGCGCGACGCGGTCGAGCTGCACCAGAAGTTCTTTCCCGAGAAGCCCTGGTACATCACCGAGTACGGCATCAACGACACCAAGCAGGTGGCTCAGCCCGAGAAGGGCACCCGCTACGCCAAGCTCGTCCACGCCGACGAGGGCTGGCCGGTCCTGCCCGACAATGTGATCGGCGCGGTCTACTACCACCTGGCCATGAAGGGCGACCTGCACCCGGAGTACCACATCTACCCCGAGGGCGACAAGACCTACCGGGCCACCTGCGAGCTGGCCGAGGCGGCCATGGGCCAGATCGAGATCTTCGGGGCCAGCCCCGAGCTGCCCGCCGACCCGCTCGCCGAAATCCCGGCCCGCCTGGCCCTGCTGATCGCCGACCTGGCCGATCACGAGTGTACGCTGCTGCGGCGGCGCGCGGACTCTCTCTCTGGCTTTTCCTCAGACGACGCGCAGGCGCTTTACCGCATCCAGCGCATCCGCTCCGCGCTTGAGGAGGCTATGGGGCTGGCCGAGTAGCGGCAAGATATCGATACCACACGGCAGAGGGGCGAGACGTAGCGTACTACGTCTCGCCCCTCTGCGCATGCCAGGCGCATTTGCGCCCGCCCCTGCGGCTATGCTGAGGCTGTGTCCGCATCGCAGCCTCAGAAGGGACCACACCATGGAACCAGAGCAGATCCGCGCCCTGCCGCTCGACATCAGCATCCATCTGGAGGCCGGCTACCGCCTCTGGCGCGACGGCGCCCTGGAGGCCGCGCAGCCCCAGCTGGACGAGGCCATGCGCCGGGCCGAGGCCGCCGGCCACCTCGCGGGGCAGCTGGCCGCAGCCCAGCTGCTCGGCCACCTGGCCTATGAGAGAGGGGACCTGGATGCGTCCTACCATCACCACGCCGCCGCGCTGTCCCGCTGCCGCGCGCTCGGCCTCGCCGTCGGCGTGGCCTCGTCGCTGCACAACCTGGGGCTCGTCGCCGCGCGCCGGGGCGACCTGGCGACGGCCCGGACCTACCTGGAGGAGGCGGCCCAGTCCTACGCGGCGCTCGGCAGCCCTGAGGGCGCGGCGCGCGTGCGGGCGAACCTGGCGCACCTGGCGGGCGACCATGCGCGCAGCATCGGCGGCGATGACGACGCCTGAGCCGCGCCCGGCCGAGGAGCGGCGCGCCCTGGAGGTCTGGCTGCCCCTGGCCGAGGAGGCGAACGCCCGCTACGGCTGGCGGCTCGGCCCCGCCGCCCTGGAGGCCCTCGTCATGCGGGCGCTGCCGTCGCTGGCCGAGTCCCGCAGCGCCCTGGCCGCCCGTGCTATACTTTGGGCAGCCCAGAAGCGTAGTGTGGACGAGCCCCGCAATGACTCACCCGACCGGCGGAACCAAGCGTAGCTCCTGGCTCACCTTCCGGCGCCGGCTGCTGCTGGTGCGCACGCTGATGCGCGGCCCGGCCGGCAGCGCCGATCTGGTGGCCGCGATCAACGCCGAGCTGGGCTCGCAGGGCTACCCCGAGGCCGCCGCCGCCGCGCTCAAGCACGACTTCGACTCGCTCAAGAGCGAGTACGGCTGCCGGATCAGCTACGAGCGCGCCACGCGCCGCTATGCGCTGGACGACCTGGGCGAGCTGGCGCTGCTCGACCTGCCAGATGAGAGCATGGAGGCCCTGGCCTTCCTCGACGCCAGCTTCCCCGAGGGCGGCGGCATGCCCGAGCACGCCAACATCCGCGCCCTGCTGGAGCGGGTGCTGCTGCTGCTGCCGCCGGCCCGCCAGGCCCAGCACCGCCGCCAGCGCGGCTCGATGCGCCTGGGCATTGGCTCTGTGTCGGGGAAGATCGACCCGCAGACGCTCGATGTCGTGAAGCGGGCGATCGACGGGCGGCGTGAGCTGTCCTTCGCCTACCTGGGCAGCTTCGACGGCGACCAGCCGCGCCACCACCGTGTCGCTCCCTACGGCATCACCTTCCGGCCCGAGGGTCACGGCTACCTCGACGCGACCCTGCTTGATGTTACGCCTCGGGGCGGCGAGGTGATCCGCGCCGCGATCGACTATCGCCTCGACCGGATCGTGGCGGGCAGCGCCGCTGTCCTGCCCACCATGCTCCCGCCCCAGCGCGCCCTGCCGCCGAGCTACCGCCTGCGCTACACCCTCGTGCCGCAGGTGGCCCGCCGCCGCGACCTCGCCGCCGTCTTCCCCGAGGCCCAGATCAGCTACCGCGACGACGGCGGCGCCGAGGTGACGGCCACGGTGACGAACCTCTGGCAGGCCCGCCAGCTGCTGCTGCGCTACGGTGACGCCTGCACCGTCCACGAGCCGCCCGAGCTGGTCGAGCTCTTCCGCAAGACGGCGCTCGGTCTGGCCGAGATCTACGATGTCTGAAATGTGTAGCTGCGGGCGATCTCGTGGGGCGAGACGCCGGCGACGTACTGCAGCCAGAGCCAGAGGTCGTGCAGGAGCTGCGGGATGACCCCGTTGGCCTCGAACCTGCGCGCCGAGGTGACCACCTCGGCCGGGACCACGTAGATGTCCGTGCGCGCGCGGGCCAGCTCGAAGAGGCGCACATCCTCGAAGAGCGGCCAGTCGGGGAAGCCGCCCAGCTCGGCGAAGAGCTCGCGCCGGATCACGATGCCCTGGTCGCCGTAGCTGGTGAGCAGCGAGTCGGGCCACATCAGGCGGGCGGCGATGGCGAGCAGCCAGTCGCCGCTGTCGAAGCTGAGGCGGAACTTGGCGGCCTGTATGGATGGGTCGGCGAGGATCTGGCGCAGCAGCGGGAAGGCCTCGGCGGGCAGGCGGGTGTCGGCGTGCAGGAAGATCAGCGCCTCGCCTGTGGCGCGGGCGGCGCCGGCGTTGCACTGCGGCCCGCGCCCGCGCGGCCCCCGCACGACCAGCGCGCCGGCGGCGGCGGCCAACTCGGCGGTGCGGTCGGCGCTGCCGCCGTCGGCGACGATCACCTCCACAGCGGGGTCGAGCGCGCGTACGGCGGCCACGCATCCGGCGATCCCGGCCTCCTCGTTCAGGGCCGGGATGATCACGCTGAAGCTTGTCATAATGCTTATTCCCTATGAGAAGGCGGGCAGGCTGGCGGCCACGCGGGCCAGCTCGACGGAGGAGATACGCCCGCCGATGAGCCAGCAGCTATCGGGGCCGGCGCGCACGGCCAGCAGGGGCAGCCGCTCGCGGCTCGCGGCGCTCCAGGCGGCGGACATAAAGGCGGCCGCGCGCCCGCCCAGGCTCAGCGCCTGGAGCGTCGGCGTCGGCCCGTCGGCCGGGTCCCAGGCCATGGCGAGCGTCTCGCCGGGCGGCAGCTCCAGGGCGATCCAGGAGACCGCCAGCTGGCCGGACTCGTCCACGGCGCAGTAGCCCTCGCCGAGGCGGCGCGGCTCCAGGCCGGCGGGCAGCTCGGCGGGCAGCGGGTGCGGCTCGTCAGCGCTTAGTGGCTCGATCGGCGGCATCGCGCCGGGGATGAAGGCCGCCGCCGGCCCGGTGATCGCCACCAGGGCCACCCGCAGGCCGGGCATGTCGAGCACGGCCAGGGTGGGGGAGCTATCGCTCATTGCTACTCCTATAATGCTGGTGTGGCGAGCGAAGCTCGCCACACCAGCATTATGAATCTACCTCGTGTTCGCCGAGGCGGCGGGTGGCGTAGGTCAGCTCGCGCCGGCCGACGCCGCTAGTCTGGCCGGTGGCCGCCAGGGAGGCGGCCTCGCGCAGGGCGGCCTCGGCCAGGGATGGCTCGCCGAGCTCGCGCAGGCGGGCGGCGGCGGCGCGCATCAGCCCGGCGGCGCCGGCGTGGTCGCCCCTGCCGGCGGCGTCGAGGGCGCGGCGCTGGAGGCGCATGGCGCTGGCCCTGCCGGCGGCGTCGAGCAGGGCGGCGGGCGGCGGGGCGGCGGCGGCGGTGTAGTGGGCCACGACGTCGGCGCTGGCCCTGGACTGGCCGCTGGAGGCGGTGAGGGCGCAGAGGCGGCGGCGCGCGCCGCCGGCGGGCGGGCGGGGCGGCTCGGGCGGGGCCAGCAGCTCCAGCAGCAGGCGGATGGGCGCGCCGCGCTCCAGGTCGCCCAGGTGCAGTGACTGGAGGCGCGGGCTCGCGCCGCTGGCCTCCAGGGGGGCTAGGCTCGGGCTGATCCGGGTGATGCGGCGCAGCTCGACGCCCTGGGGCATGGCGAGCTCCAGGCCGAGGGCCTGGGCGGCCACGCCGCGGGCGGCGTCGAGCTCGGCGGCCACGGCGGCGGGGATCAGCTCGGCGCGGCGCAGGAAGCTGGCCCGCCCGCCGCTCGTGTCGGCCAGGGCGGTGAGCAGGTCGTCCTGGAACTCGCCGCCCAGGCCGAGGGTGCTCACGCTGACGCCGGCCTCGGCGGCCTGGCGGGCCAGGGCCATGCAGGCCTCGGGGCTCTCGGTGAAGCCGTCGGTGAGCAGGATCAGCCGGCGCACCGAGCCGGGGGCGGCCCCGTGGGCCAGCTCGGCCAGGCCCAGCCGCATGCCGCCGGCCAGGTCGGTGCCCTCTCCCAGGCGCAGGCTGCCCAGCCGCGAGATGCCGGCCACCAGCGATGCCCGCTGGTCGCCGCCGGCGCTGGGCACCAGGGTCAGCGCCTGCTCGGCGCAGGCCACCAGGCTGAAGCGGTCGCCCCGGTCGAGCCGCTCGACCACGCTGTGCAGGGCGCGGGCGGTGTAGTCGAGGGCGCTGGGGGCGCTGGCCCGGATCGCCTCGGGCACCGGGCCGGTGAGCTGCCAGACCGGCACGCCGTCCACCAGCACCTCCTGGGCGCCGCCCGAGCGCACCAGCTCGCGGAACTGCTCCTCGCTGACGATCGGGATGCGCATCGAGCGGCTGGCGTCGGCCACCAGCGCCCAGCTCACCGGCGCGCTGACGCCCCCGGCGTCTGCGGCGATCGAGACCATCGCGTAGCAGATCTGGGCCTCGGCGCGCGGCGGCAGGGCGATCGGCTCGGGCTGGGTGCGGAGGATGAGGCTCATGAAGAATGCTGAAGGCTGAATGCTGAATGTTGAATGTCGCACAGTCCTGCGAGTGCGGCTTTCACCTATTCTACTCGCTCAGGGCGTAATTCTCAATTCAACATTCAGCATTCAACATTCAACATTGATCATGGGCACGCGTTGGTCAGGGCGGGGGCGCCGCTGAAGACGACCTCGAGGCTGGTGCCGTCGCGGAAGGTGAGCGTGCGGCGGGTGCGGGTGACGGCGCGCGGGCCGTCGGCGCCGGGGATCTGGACGCAGCCGTCCACATACGTCTCCTCGGCGGTGTCGGCGACGCCGCCGTGGATCATGCCGAGGATTCGCTCCTGCGGGGCGGCCAGGCTGGCGGGGGAGAAGATGCCGAGCCCGGCGAGGGCGACCGCGCCGGCGGTCAGAAATAAGAGGAGCAGAATAAGTGCGGCGCCGCCCGCCGAGCCTCGGCGCGGCTTGATCACAACGGAGCCCTTGGGGAGATCTTTACTCGTGACCATCGTAGGTTATCTTTCCAGTGCGGGGCGTACGTGAAGGCCCCCTTTACGTCATTCTAACTATTAATGCACTCCTGTCTATCGGGTAGATAGTCCCGGTCTCTTCTGGCACCTATAGTAGGGGCGGCTCGCGAGCCGCCCCTTACGTTCGTCCTCTCAGTCTTCGTCGGCCTCAAGCTCGATCAGGTCGGCCCCGCCGGCCACGCTGTCGCCGGCGGCGAAGGGCAGCCGCCGCACGACCCCGGCGTAGGGCGCGACGACGGTGTGCTCCATCTTCATAGCCTCCAGCACGAGCAGGGGCTGGCCCTCGGCCACCTGCTCGCCCGCGCTCACCAGCACCGTGATCAGGGTGCCCGGCATGGGCGCGCTGAGGCTGGCTCCGCCGTGGCCGTGGCCGGCCCGGCCGACCGAGTCGGCGCTGAGCGGGGCGGGGCGGGCCAGGCGGTAGGCCTCGCCGCGCCAGCCCAGCAGCAGGTCGCCGGCCGCGTCGCGGGCCACCCGGAAGCGCTCCAGCGTGTCGCGGATCGCTACGACGAGCTCCGAGTCGCGGATGGCTATGATCGTTAGATCGATATGGCCGCCCGCATAGGCGATCGACCAGCCTTCCCCAGATTGCCGCGCCTGCAGGAGGTGAGTCTCCTTGCCAACGGTGAAGCTGATCGGAACATCCACGCCGCCGGCTCGCCAGCGGCTCTCGAATGGCGATCGGGCGCCTGCCTCCTGCCTCCTGCCTCCTGCCTCCTGCTCCCAGATCGCGGCGGCGGCCAGCGCCTCGGGCGGGGCGGCGGCGGGCGGGGTGGCGTGGATCCGCTGCTCGGCCAGGAATCCGGTGTGGGTGTCGCCGGCCACGAAGGCCGGGCTCTCGGCCACCGCCCGCAGCAGCGGCAGGTTGGTGGTCAGCCCGAGGACGGCGTAGTCGTCTAGGGCGCGGCGCAGCCGCTCGATCGCGGCGGCCCGGTCGGCGCCGGAGACGATCAGCTTGGCGATCATCGGGTCGTAGTGGACGGTCACCTCGTCGCCGCTGGCCAGGCCCGAGTCGACGCGCACGCCGGGGCCGAGCGGCGGCTCGTGCAGGGCCAGCCGGCCCACGGCGGGCAGGAAGCTCACCGGGTCCTCGGCGTAGAGCCGGGCCTCGATCGCGTGGCCCCGGAAGCTGACCCCCTCCTGGGTGAAGGGCAGCGGCGCGCCGGCGGCGATGGCGATCTGGAGGCGCACCAGGTCCAGCCCGGTCACCAGCTCCGTCACCGGGTGCTCGACCTGGAGGCGGGTGTTCATCTCCAGGAAGTAGAAGCTGCCATCGGGGCCGAGGATGAACTCGACGGTGCCGGCGTTGACGTAGCCGGCGGCGCGGGCTACGCGCACGGCGGCCTCGCCCATCTTGACGCGCAGGGCGGGGGTGAGGGCCGGCGAGGGCGACTCCTCGATGACCTTCTGGTGGCGGCGCTGGATGGAGCACTCGCGCTCGCCGAGGTGGACAATATTGCCGTGGGAGTCGGCCAGGATCTGGATCTCGACGTGGCGCGGGCGCTGGATGTAGCGCTCCAGAAACACGGTGGCGTCGCCGAAGGCGGCCCCGGCCTCGCGGCGGGCGCCCTCCAGAGCGGCGGCGAACTCGCCGGGGGCCGACACGGCGCGCATGCCCTTGCCGCCGCCGCCGGCGCTGGCCTTCACCAGCAGCGGGAAGCCCACCCGCGCGGCCTCGGCGGCCAGCGTGGCGTCAGACTGGTCGGCGCCGTCGTAGCCGGGCACGACGGGCACTCCGGCGGCCACGGCGATCCTGCGGGCGCCGATCTTGCCGCCCATAGCCTCGATCGCCTCGGGCGGCGGGCCGATGAATGCCAGCCCGGCCTCGCGGCACATGCGGGCGAAGGCCGCGTTCTCGGAGAGGAAGCCGTAGCCGGGGTGGATGGCCTGTGCCCCGAGTCGCTGGGCGGCGGCGATGATCGCCTCGCCGCGCAGGTAGCTCTGGGCGGCCGGGGCCGGGCCGACCGGCGCGGCCACATCGGCCAGGCGCACGTGGAGCGCCCCGGCGTCGGCCGCGGAGTAGACGGCGGCCGGGCTGATGCCCAGCTCGCGGCAGGCGCGGATCACCCGCACCGCGATCTCGCCCCGGTTGGCGATCAGGATTCGGGTTAACATCATTTTTTTCATTCTCGTATCGCGTAGGGCCGAAGCATTTCGGTATTGTCGCTCTGCGACAATACCGAAATGCTTCGGCCCTACGGGGCGGCCCCGATTACTTCAATTTGGGCAACACATGCTCCCCATACGCCTTGATCCACGCCTCCTGGTTGCGGCCGACATTGTGCACATAGATCTCGTTGAAGCCGAGGTCGATGAAGCCCTGGAGCATGGCGCGGTGCTCCTCAAGGTCGGCGGAGATCAGGACGCGGCCCTTGAAGTGCTCGGCGCGCACCAGCCTGGCCATGGCCGCGAAGTCGTCCGGCGAGCGCACGTCCTGCTTGGGGAAGTTCATGCCGCCGTTGGGCCACTCGGTGATCGCGCTCTGGAGGGCCTCCTCGTCGCTCTCGGCCCAGGAGACGTGCAGCTGGAGCAGCTTCGGCATGGCGTCGGGGTCCTTGCCGGCGGCGCGGGCGCCCTGGGCGAAGTTCTCCAAGATACCCTTCAGCTTCTCGTGGCTGGCGCCGGGGGTGATCAGGCCGTCGCAGGCCTTCCCGGCCCACCTGAGCGTCTGCGGGCCGGTGGCGGCCACGTAGATCGGCACCGGCCGCTCGGGCAGCGTCCACATGCGCACCTTGTTCATCTTGAAGTGCTTGCCGCGGTGGCGCACGTCCTTGCCGCTGAACAGCTTCTGGATGATCTCGACGGCCTCCTGGAGCATCTCGAAGCGCTCCAGGGGCTCGGGCCAGACCCCGCCGACCACGTTCTCGTTCAGGGCCTCGCCGCTGCCCAGGCCGAGCCAGAAGCGGCCGGGGTACATCGCGCCCAGCGTGGCGGCGGCGTGGGCGATCACCGAGGGGTGGTAGCGGAAGCTCGGACATGTGACGCCGGGGCCGAAGCTGTGGCCGCTTGACGCGCCCAGCGCGCCCATCCAGGCGTAGGCGAAGGCGTTGTGGCCCTGCTGCGGCACCCAGGGCTGGAAGTGGTCGGCGGCCATGACGCCGCGGAACCCGTGCTCCTCGGCTAGCTTGCTGTGGGCGATCAGATCATTCGGGTGGAACTGCTCAAGGGCGGCCGAGAGACCGATAGTTGCCATTGGGTATTCGCTCCTTACATGCGCGGCGCCCGGCCCTCAGCCCTTCGCCCTCAGCCCTTCGCCCTTAGAAGAGCCCCTGAGCGCGCAGGAGCTGCTGGTGCTGCGCCTGCTGGCCGAGGGCTGCTCAAACCAGGCCATCGCCGAGCGGCTGGTGATCACCGTCGGTACCGCCAAGTGGCACGCGCACAACATCTACGCCAAGCTCGGCGTCAGCCGGCGCACCCAGGCCGTGGCCCGCGCCCGGGCGCTGGGGCTGATCACGTGAGCTGCTAGCTGACGCCTGCGTGTTCGAGAAGGGTTAGTGCAGCGTACTCGCGGTCGGCATGGGCGCGCTCGACAGAGGGTGTCGCGTGCACCGATACCGCCGTCGTTGAAGGCGTGGGTGCCGCTAATGCGACGGTAACGGTAGCAGTGACGGTGGACGTAGAGGTGTATGGAGCGGAGACAGTGCTCGCTCTTGGCACTTCGGCCATCGATTGACCACATCCGACAAGGAGTGCGGAGAGGAGTACCACTGCTCGCTGGTAGTATCTATAGCGATGCATCGCTGGCTCCGATCAGGCTTGAGCCTGCACTGGCGCGACCCAGAGCCCCCCGCGCCCATTCCAGAGCAGGAGCGCGCCGCCGTCCGGGCGCAGGCTCGCGAAGGCATCCCAGTGCGGGCGCGTCAGGTCGGCCACCGCGCAGGTCGCGACCGTTACTGCGATAATCCGGCGGCCGCCCGCCGGGTAGGTCGTCAGGAGCAGCGCCTCCCCGCCGGGCAGCCACTGCGGCGCATCCACCGCGCCATCTGGCCCCAGGCCGATGCGTGCCCTCATCTCGCCGTCACGCGAGAGGATGCGCAAGGTGGGCCGCCCGCGCTGGTCAGTCGCGGCCGTCGCCAGGGCGAACTGCTGCCCATCGGGGCTCCAGGTCAGCTCGAATGACCAGAGGGATGGCGCGTTCGGGTCGGTGCTCGCGGCGAAAGCGGTGCTCGCTGCGAGGGCCTGGGGTGCCGCAAAGCCGAGGGCGAGCCGGGTGAGCAGCCGCCCCTGCACATCCGTCAGGCAGAGGTCGCTCCCGCAGCGGTAGGCGATGCGCTCGCCGTCCGGGGCGACAGCCAGGGCACCCATCCCATAGAAGGCATCCGCATCGGGGAGGGCTGCGAGTCGCTCTGGCGCGCCGCCAGCGAGCGCCGCCCGCCAGAGCACGCCCTCGTCCAAAAAGTAGACGTGGGCGTCGACCACCGCCACTCCAGAGTGATCCGTGCTCCCGAGGATCTGCGCGCGCCCCGTCGCCAGGTCGTAGCTGGTGATCTGGTGCTGTCTGGCGTCGCTCCAGTGCAGGGCCACGACCGTGCGGCTATCGGCGCTCCAGAGGGCGTCGATCACCGCCCCGGCGAGCTTCGTCGGCGCCCCCCCGTCGAGCGGCGCGACCCACAGGCCGGGCTCCAGCGGCGCGAGCGCCATCGTATCGCTATCCGTGCGGATCAGCAGCGCCTGGCCATTGGGCGCCCAGCGCACGCGCGTCGCCTGCATCGGTTCGCCTCCCAGCCGTACCAGATCCGCGACGAGCGGATGGACGGGCAGCGCCGTGGGGTCACCGAGCTGCACGGGCGTCCGCTCGTCGGCGGGGGGGAGACCGGGGAGCGGGAGGTGGGGCGCGGTCAGATCATCGAGGCTCGTCAGCCCACCCCAGGATGTGTCCAGGGCCGGGATCGCGACCTGCTGCGTCTCCCCCGTTGCGAAGCGGAGACCTACGGCGACCTCAGGCGTGCGGAAGAGGCCGCCGCTCACCACACCGCGCACGGTATAGCTGATCAGGGGCTGGTGCGGGTCGAGGGGCGTCAACCCGGTCTGCCCGATCAGCTGGTCAAGCCGCCTCGTCACCAGCGCGCTCGGATCACCGTCGTGCAGCGTGGCGAAGCGGTTTACGAGCAGCCCGTAGGGTTCATAGCGGTAGCCTCCAGCGAAGAGGTAGTAGGCACCAAGGGGGTTGGGCAGCGCCGAGAACGGGGCGACGAAGCTCACCAACAGCAGCGCGCCGCCGATCGCCACAGCGCGAGGGATACGCCGCAGCCGAAGCGCTGGCTCCGTGGCCACCAAGGCGATCAGGAGCAGTTCGCCGGCAAGAAGGAGGCCCATGCCGCCGAGGGGGTCGAGCGAGCCGGCACCCGCATAGAGGAGCTGGAGGCCGCCGGTGAGCAGCACGGCGACGGATACCGCCACCCGCCACGCGCCGCCCGGTCGCTGCCGGTCGAGGCGCAGTACCCCGGTGAGGCCGAGGACAGCAGCGGTGAGGAACAGCAGCAGCAATGGCAGCGTGAGGGGGCCCGCATCACCGAACAGGCCGCTCGCGAACGGCGCCGCCAGCACCCCGAGCGTGCCGCCGAGCAGCCCGCAGGCGAAGGCGGCGCGCCGCAGGATCTGCGCGATGCCGCCGTGGACCTGGCCAAATTGGGCAGCGAGGGCCTGGTCGGGGCCGAGGGCGGTGATCACCTGGCGCTGAAACTGCGGATCGGCCGGGTCAGCGCCCTGCTCGATAGCGGCGTCGGCCAGGTGGGCGAGGAGCTCGCGCTGGATGGCGCTGCGTCGCTCGGCCGGTAGGCCGCGCAGGCGCACGTCGAGACGCCGCAGGTAGGCGTCGAATGGGTCATCGTGTGGGTTAGCCATGCTTGAGCACTCCCTCGACCGCGGCAGTGAAGCGTCGCCAGATGGCCCGCTGCTCCTGCGCGGCGGTCACACCCTGGGGGGTGAGGCGGTAGTAGCGTCGGTCCGCGCCATCAGCGCGGGCCTCCCAATACCCCTCGATCATGCCAGCCTTCTCCAGCCGGTGGAGCGCGGGGTAGAGGGTGCCCTCCTTGAGGTCGAGGACGCCCTGGCTGCGCGCGCGCACCTCCTTGACGATCTGGTAGCCGTAGAGCGCCCATGCGCATCAAGATTAGGGCTGCCGCCCTAAAAGCCCTACGCGCGCTGCGCCGCATCGACGCTGGTGCCGGCCCGCGCGTCGCGGGCGACCCAGTTGGTGATCTGGGTGACGGCGGCCGCCGTCAGCGCGGTGAGCAGGGCGTTGGCGGCGGCGGCGCGTGGCAGGCTCAGCTCCTCCTGGGGGGCGAGCGCCGGCCTTCCGGTGAGGCGGGCGGCCAGGCGCAGGCTGCCGGTCGCCAGGGCGAACGGTAGTAGCGAGCCGATCGCGGCGCCGGCGGCCGTGCCCAGCACGTTGCCGCTGTTGCCGGCCGGGCCGAGCTGATCGCGGGCCTGCTCGGCGGGCGTCTTGTTGGTCAGCGCCGAGGCTGCCGCGATCAGCAGCGCGCCTAGCCCGACGAATCCGCCGACGAAGACCCCGGCCCCGGCCAGCAGCGTGTCGCTGCGCACCTCGGCAGGCTGCTGGCGGAAGGTGACCAGCTGGCTGACGAAGCTCAGCAGGTAGAAGATCGCGCCCCAGAAGCCCGAGAAGACTAGGCTCCGGCTCAGCCCCTCGCCGGTGAACGTTGATCGTCGCATATCATGTTCCATCGTCGCTCCATTTCTCTTATCGCTGATAATACATCGGGCAACTAGCAGAATCTGTGCCGGCCCGCTACGGCCGGCACTCGGGGCGGCCGCCGACCTTCTGCGCCAGCGCCGAGTGCAGACACGAGTCCCCGCTGTCCCTGGAGACATAGCGCGCCAGGCTCTCGGGGTCGTCCACGTCGAGGGCGAGCGTGGGCGACCAGTAGACCTGGGCGAGCAGGTCGTGGGCGTCGGCCTCGGCGAGGTGCAGGCCGGCGCTGCGCTCGCCGAAGCGGAAGGGCATGTCGCTGGGCAGGCGTAGCCCGAGGGCGTTCGTCCCGTCGCCCTGCCGGTCGGTCGCCATGGCCACATCGGCGCCGGCGGTGAGGGTGCGGGCCATGGCCGCCACATCCCCCGCCGTGATCAGCGGCACGTCGGCGGGGACGACCAGCATTGCGGCGACGCCGGCGGCTGTCAGGGCGGCCCGGGCCTGCCCCAGGGCGCCGTTCAGTCCGTCGGCGCTGTCGAGCATAGTGCGCGCGCCGCAGGCTGCGGCCAGGGCCAGCGCCTCGGGGTCGGCGCTGATCACCCAGACCTCGGCCAGCGCCGCGCCCCGGCAGGCCAGCAGCGCGCCCAGGACGCGGCCGAGCATCTCTAGCACCAGGTCGTGGCGCTCGGCGATGCTCAGGCGTCCGGCGAGGCGGCTCTTGGCGCGGGCCAGGGCCTTGACGGGCACGACGGCGTGGATCTGCATCAGGCCGCCGCCGGCTGGCCGTGGGCGAGCTGGAGCGCCACCCTGGCCAGGTTGGCCTTCTCGGCCGGGCCGCGCATGATCGTGTCGGTGACGGCCACCCGCACGCCGAGGGCCTCGATCTGGGCGGCCAGGCCGGCGTCCACCTCGTCGATCACGATCCCGTCGAGCATGCCGGCGTAGGCCTGGGCCGCGCCGACGGCGGAGACCTCAAGCCCCACGGCGCGCATCAGTGGGGCGGCCGGCCCCTTGATCGCCGCGCCGCCGACGATCGGGCTGACGGTGACCACCGGGGCCGGGCTGGCCATGATCGCCGCGCGCACGCCGGGGATGGCAAGGATCGGGCCGACGCTGACCACCGGGTTGCTCGGGGCGATCAGGATGGCGTCGGCCGTCGCGATCAGCTCCAGCAGGCCGGGGGCGGGGCGGGCTTCCTCCACGCCCACATAGCGCACGCCGCGCACCTCGTTCTGGGCGCGGTTCTTGACGAAGTACTCCTCGAAGTGCATCTCGCCCGCGTCGGTGATGATGTGGGTCGGCACCGGGTCGTCGCTCATCGGCATGATCCTCACGGCCACGCCGAGCGACCGGCGGAAGCTGTCGGCCACCTCGCTCAGCGTGTGGCCCTCGCCCAGCATCGCCGTGCGCCGGATGTGCAGGGCCAGGTCGCGGTCGCCCAGCTTGAACCAGCCCGGCCCGCCCAGCTTGGTCAGCCAGGACATGCACTCGTCGGTGTCGCCGATGATGCCCCAGCCCTGCTCGCGGTCGATCAGGTCGGCCAGGGTGCAGGTGACGATATCGAGGTCGGGCGAGATCCTCAGGCCGTGGAGCAGCATATCGTCGCCCGTGTTCACCACGGCGGTGATCGTCTCGGGCGGCACAACTTGGACGAGGCCTTCGATAAAGCGGGCGGCGCCGACGCCGCCGGCCAGGACGAGGATCATGGTGGGGGTTCCTTATGTTGTGAGCCAAGGGTACAGGGTATAGGGTACAGGGTACAGGTGGAGTGCATCAACAAGCGATACGTGCCACCAAACTGTCAAGCTGGTTTGAACCATGCCTAAGAACTGTATCTCTATCGTACCACAAAGGGCTGTGCGCCAAGCCCTGATGGTGGTATGCTCGGAGGTGGACATCACCGAGCGCGTGCGGGCGGGGGAGGATCTTCGCCAGCGGGTGGTGGAGATCGAGGCGCTCCACAACGAGAATGCGCAGCTCTTCGACAATCTGCAGCGCTCCGAGGCAGCCCTGCCCATAGCCTGAGGAGAAGGTGTGGGCGCATATCAGGTCGCTCGCCGGCACCTACTTTGACCCGCAGGCGGTCTCGCTCTTCTCGCACATGATGGGCGCGGCCGCACGGGCGCGGTGAGCTCTGTCCGGCGACGCCCCCTACTCCGCCGGCAGGCGCCAGTAGACATCGCGCTCGCGGGCCATGAACTTGAAGTCGATCAGCTCGCGCCGCAGGGTGGCGAAGTCGGGGTGGTGGCGCTTGATGATCGCATTCAGCTCGCGCTCGGGGTAGCGCCGGCCCACCTCGAAGCGCTCGACCAGCCAGCGTAGCAGCGCCTGCATGCGCTTGTGGCCAACCGGCAGATCGGTGATCTGATCGCCGCGCAGGTAGCTGCGCAGAATGCGCTGGTCGTCCTCGGGGAGCTCGGCCAGGCCGGGGGTCTCCGCCACTTCGCGGGCGAGCTGCTCCTTGCTGAGGCGCTGGAGGGCGCCGCGCAGGGCCTTGAAGCGCTCCTTGTCCAGCATCACCAGCATGCGGCCGCCCTCGCGGCGCGCGGCCACGATCTGCAGGCTGATCAGCCGGCCCAGCGGGCCGCGGCTGAACGAGGGCTCGATCTTCAGCTCGGCGGCCACGTCGGCCATGCTGCGCTCGCCGCCGGACAGGGCGGCCACCACCCGCAGCGCGTCCATATCGAGCAGGGCCTGCATCGACATAATCAGGGCGCGCCGCTCGTCGAGCATAGGGAACGGGCTGAACGTCTCGTTGGTCTCGGGCTCCATCGGGCACTCCTTTCGGATGACATGTGCCTCCCTTTAGGGTCAATACTTTTCGAACAAGCCGATCTCGTGTCGGCCTTGCCTCCTCACCCCATGTGAACAGTATTGCCTTTAGGGTAGCATCATCGGGAGCAGGCCGCATCCGGCAATCGGCCGAAGCGCCAGAGGGCCGCCGGCCTAAAAAGCTCATCCCGGTGTTGGCAATTGCCAACACCGGGATGAGTCTCTAGCCGCGAGTGATACCGGGGCGGGGTATGGGAGAGTCGGGAGCTGGGGGCTGGGAGTCAGACACCAACCCCCAACCCCCAACTCCCCAGATCACGCCAGGAAGTTCGTGAGCAGATCCTTGCCCGAGGTCGTCATAATCGACTCGGGGTGGAACTGCACGCCCTGGACGGGGTGCTCGCGGTGGCGCATGCCCATGATCAGGCCGTCGTCCGTCCATGCCGTCACCTCCAGCTCGGCGGGCAGGTCCTCGCGGCGGACGATCAGCGAGTGGTAGCGGGTGGCCGCGAAGCCGTCGGGCAGGCCGGCGAAGACGCCCTGGCCGGCGTGACGGATGGGCGAGACCTTGCCGTGCATCACCTGGGGCGCGCGCACCACCGCGCCGCCGTAGGCCGCGCCCAAGGCCTGGTGCCCCAGGCAGACCCCGAGGATCGGCACGTGGGGCGCCAGCTCCTGGATGAGCGCGATGCTGATCCCGGCCTCGTTCGGCGTACATGGCCCGGGGCTGATCACGATCCGGTCGGGCCGCATGGCCGCGACCTCGGCCACGCTGATCTGGTCGTTGCGATGCACGTCGACCGTGGCCCCCAGCTCACAGAGGTACTGGTAGAGGTTGTAGGTGAACGAGTCGTAGTTATCGAGCAGCAGCACGCGCATTGGCTATCTCCCTCCCTGCGGTGGCGCGGCGGCGGCTGCGCCGCCCCCGCATATTTTGTTAGCGCGAATAAGCGCTGGGTCAAGCCCCACCGGCTGGCGACTGACGTCGCGCCGGAGCGGCGCTGCGCGCCGGGCGTCGGCCTGCGCCGACGCCGGAACCGCCCGCGTCGGCGGGCGGTTGGCCGGAGGCCCCCGCGCTGCGGCGTCAGTCGCGAGCGGGGCCACCGACGCTCCCAGGTGTACCCAGCGCTTATTCGCGCTAACCATATTTTTTGTTGGGTGTTGGCGGCTTCGCCGCCAACACCCAACAAAATGCGACCTGGGGTTACGCCCCAGACTGACCATCTCTATGGGTGGAGCAAGTATAGCGGCGGGGAGCCGGGCTGGCAAGGCTCAGCCTATAGCGGCGGGTAGAGAGAGGGATTGAGCCTGTCATGAGGAAGGCGCGAGCGCAGCGAGCCACCAGGTTCAGTGCCTCAGTGGCTCAAGCATGCTGCTCAGTGCTATAGCGTCAGGATCGCGTCGCCGTCGCGCTGGGCCTCGGGCCGGTGGCTGATCAGCAGGGTGGTGCGGCCACGCTGGAGCTCGGCGAGGGCGGCGAGCACCTCGCGCTCGGCCTCGGCGTCCAGGTGGGCGGTCGGCTCGTCGAGCAGCAGGATGGGCGCGTCCTTCAGCAGGGCGCGGGCGATGGACAGGCGCTGGCGCTCGCCGCCGCTGAGCCGCGCGCCCTGCTCGCCGAGCCATGTGTCGTAGCCCTCGGGCAGCCGGGCCAGCACCTGGTCGAAGCGGGCGCGCTGACAGACTATGTCCAGATTCGCGTCGTCGGCCTCGGGGCGGGCGATCTGTAAATTCTCGCGCACCGTGCCGCTGAAGAGATGAGTCTGCTGGGCGACCACACCAATCATCCGGCGGATGTCCTCGGCCCGGTAGTCCCGCAGGTTGTGCCCGCCTATGCGGATCGTGCCGGTGTAGCCATCCCAGAAGCGCAGCAGCAGGCTGGCCAGGGTGCTCTTGCCGGCCCCGCTCGGCCCCATAATCAGCAGCCGCTGGCCGTGCGCGGCCCGCGCGCTCACCCCGCGCAACGCTGGCTGCGCCGCCCCCGGGTAGCTGAAGCTCAGGCCATCCAGCTCGACGCTGGCGTCCAACGGCACAGGCGAACACGTCGGCTCGCTCGTCACCTGCGGCAGGGTGTCGGCGATGGCGAACAGGCGTCGGGCGGCCGCCAGGCTCAGCTCAAGGCTCTGGAGCGCGGTGGAGAGCGGGGCCACCGCCTCGAAGCTGGCCACGGCGGTGAGCGCGAGCAGCGCCAGGTAGACGCCGTCGAGCTGGCCGGCGCGCACGAGCGGCACGCCTAGCAGTAGCGCGGCCGCCGCCGCGAGCTGGCCCATCAGGCCGACGAGGCCATTCCCTAGGCCGCGCAGGGCAGCCATGCGCTCCTGCGCCCTGGCGAGCGCCTCGCCCTGGCAGCGCACCCGCGCCAGCAGTGCGCCCTTGGCCCCCAGGGCCAGCAGGTCGGGCAGCCCCTGGATGGCCTCGACCAGGGTGGCCAGCAGCTCGGCCCGCCGGGCCACGGCCTCGGCGGCGGGCCGACGGCTCTGGCGGCGGATCAGCAGCGGCAGGGCTAGGCCCGCGATCATCTGGAGCGATAGCACCGCCATAGCCACCTGCGGGCTGAAGATCGCCAGCAGCCCGCAGGTCAGCCCGGCCACAAGCATGGCCACCAGGGGCGGGGCCAGCACGCGCAGGTAGAGCTGCTCCAGCGCCTCGACATCGCCCACCGCGCTGGCCAGCAGGTCGCCGCCCCGGCGGTCGATCAGCCCGGCGGGGGCCAGCGGCTCGACGGCGGCGAAGAACCATGCGCGCACGCCTGCCAGCAGCCGGAAGGTGGCCCGGTGTGAAACATAGCGCTCGGCGTAGCGCAGTAGCCCGCGGGCGATGCCGAAGAAGCGCACGCCGACGATCGGCACGCTCAGCACGGCGATGTCCGGCATCAGGGCCGCCCGCGCGATCAGGTAGGCCGAGGTTGCCATCAGGCCGACGCTGCTGCCGACGGTGGCCAAGCCGAGCAGTACCGCTAGGGCGAATGCCCGCCAGTAGGGCCGCACGAGGGCTAAGAGGCGAGGGAGGGCGGGTGCCGGGGGACTGAAGTCCCCGGCTAGCGTTTGCGAAGCCCGCCTACGCGGGCTAG
>NZ_JAIEWN010000001.1:221611-236551 GCF_019599295.1 Oscillochloris sp. ZM17-4
GGTGGCGCTGGCCGAGCAGGCGCAGGGGCAGGTAGAACTCGGGGGCCAGGATGAGCGCGGTCAGCGCGGGCACGAAGCCCATGTGGCCGCCGAGCAGGCGCAGCGCGATCGCCACCGCCAGTACCGCCGTGCCCAGGCTGGCGATCAGCTCCAGGGCCAGCGCGGAGAGGAAGGCGACCTTCAGCACCTCCATTGTCACATCGCCGAAGCGCGCGCTGATCGCCGCCACCGCCGCCAGCTGCTCGCGGCTGCGCCCGAACAGCTTCAGCGTGGTCAGCCCCTGGAGCGCGTCGAGGAAGTGCGCGCCCATGTGGCGCAGCTCGCCCCAGCGGCGGGCCGTGTGCTCCTGGGCGTGGGTGCCGATCAGCCACATGAAGAGCGGGATCAGCGGCGCGCTGAGCAGCAGCACCAGCCCCGAGAGCGGGTCGAGCGGCAGCACAAAGGCCAGCACGATCAGCGGGGCCAGCCCGGCCAGCGTGAGTTGCGGCAGGTACTGGCTCAGGTACTCGTCGAGCGCCTCGACGCCCTCCACCGCTGTGGTGGCCAGCTCGCCGCTGCGCTCGCCGTCGCTGTAGGCCGGGCCGAGCGCCAGGATGCGCTCGGCCAGCCGCTCGCGCAGCGCCAGCTTCACCAGGCTCGCCAGGCGCTGCCCGCTGGCCTCGCCCGCCCAGACCAGGGCGGCGCGCAGGGCGGCCAGCCCGACGAAGCCTGTCAGCTGCGGGCCGACCTCGGCCAGCCCCGTGCCGTCCAGGAAGGCCCGCCCGATCACCGAGGCCAGCAGGGCGGCCATGCCCACCGCCGCCGCCGCGCCCAGCCCGCCCGCGCCGATGGTGGCCCACAGCCAGCGCCTGGCCCGCCCGTCGGCCAATAGCTCGTTAGTCATACAACCCTATATATCAGTGGTGCCAGCGGCTATGCCGCTGGCACCACCGATACATAATTAATACGTCAGCTCGCTCTTCACGCTCAGCCGCTGGCGGAAGATCCAGTAGCTCCAGCCCTGGTAGATCAGCACAATCGGCACAAACACCAGCGCCACCACCGTCATCACCGTCAGCGTCTTCGGGCTCGACGAGGCGTTATAGATCGTCAGGCTCCAGTCCGGGTTCAGGCTGGAGACCATCACCCGTGGGAAGAGCGACATAAAGATGGTGATCACCGAGAGCGCGATGTTCAGGCTGGTCATGATGAACGCCCATCCCATGTGGCCGCTCTTGACGAAGTAGGCTGCGCCAAAGAGCGCGCCCATGGCGGCGATCGGCACCGGCCCAGGGTCCACACCGAGCCGGGTGAAGGCGTCGGTCATCAGGTAGGTGGCGACCATGAAGGCCACCATGATCGCTGTGGCCACCGGGCCGACCTGGCGGGTGATCCGCAGGGCGCGCGCGCTCAGCTCGCCGCTGGTCTTCAGGTTGAGGAAGATCGCCCCGTGCAGGATAAACATGCTCAGGCTGGCCAAGCCGCCGATCAGGGCGTAGGGGTTGAGCAGGTCGAAGAAGCTGCCCACATAGTTCATGTTGGCGTCGATCGGCACGCCGCGCAGCAGGTTGCCCAGCGCCACGCCCCAGAGCAGGGAAGGCACCACGCTGCCGAAGACGATCCCGGCATCCCAGGCCGCCCGCCAGCGCGGGTCCTCGTCCTTGCTGCGGAACTCGAAGGCCACCGCGCGCACGATCAGCGCCAGCAGCATCAGGAACAGCGCCAGGTAGAAGCCGCTGAACAGCGTGGCGTACCAGTTCGGGAAGGCCGCGAAGATCGCGCCCCCCGCCGTCAGCAGCCACACCTCGTTGCCATCCCAGACCGGGCCGATCGTGTTGATGATCACCCGTCGCTCGGTTAAGAAACTCCTGACATCACCTTCCGGTGGGGGTGCGGGGGCGGCGAAGCCGCCCCCGCGATATATGTTGTTGGGTGTGGGCGGCGAAGCCGCCCACACCCAACAACGAGTAGATTCAGTCACCCGTCGGCGCGCGGCGCAGGGACGAGAGCGGCCTGCTGCTCGGCTGCTCGCCGGGCACAGTGCGGGCGTACTTCAGCATCAGGTAGACCGTCGCGACGATCAGCACGAGGTAGACGAGGCTGAACCCGATCAGCGAGGTCAGCACCATGCCGACGCCCACCGTCGGCGAGACGGACTGGTCGGTGCGCAGCAGGCCGAAGACGATCCATGGCTGGCGGCCCATCTCGGTGAAGATCCAGCCGGTGGCGTTGGCCAGGTAGGGCAGCCCAATGCCGGGGATGAGCAGCCAGAGGAAGCGCGGCCAGCGGGTGATCTCGTGGTGCAGCACCAGGTAGAGCGCCAGCGCGGCCAGCCCGAGCATGGCGAAGCCTGCGCCCACCATGCCCCGGAAGGTCCAGTAGGTGATGAAGACGCTGGGGATGTAGTTGCCCGGGCCGTACTTTGCCTCGGCCGCAGCCTGTAGCTCTTTAATGCCCTGGACGGCACCACTGAAGCGATTGTACGAGAGGAAGCTGAGCAGGCCCGGCACCTTGATCGCAAACAGGTCGCGCTGCTGGGGCTGGCTGGCCACCGTGAACAGCGACATCGCCGCCGGGTCCTCCGTCTCCCAGAGCGCCTCGGCGGCGGCCATCTTCATCGGCTGCACCTTGACCATGTATTGGGACTGGGCGTGGCCGGCGAGGATCACGCCCACGGTGCCGATGATCGCGGCGATCGCGCCGATCTGGAAGGAGCGGCGGAAGATCTCCGCGCCGGCATCGCTGAGCGGTCGGCGCAGGTGGTAGGCGCTGATCCCCAGCATAAAGAAGGCCGCCGTGCTGAGCGCGGCCATCATCGTGTGCGGCCACTGCACCCAGACGTGCCCGTTGGTGAGCAGGTCGGCGAAGCTGTCCATCTCGGCGCGCCCGTTGCGCATCACATAGCCAACCGGCTGGTGCATAAATGAGTTGGCCACCAGAATCCAGAATGACGAGATCGTCGTGCCGAGTGCCATCAGCCAGATGCTGGCCAGGTGCAGCCCCTTCGAGAGCTTGTCCCAGCCAAAGAGCCAGATCCCCAGGAAGGTGGACTCCAGGAAGAAGGCCATCAGCGCCTCGATCGCCAGCGGCGCGCCGAAGATATCGCCCACGAAGCGTGAGTAGGCCGACCAGTTCATGCCGAACTGGAACTCCTGCACGATGCCGGTGGCTACCCCGATCGCAAAGTTGATCAGCAGTAGCTTGCCCCAGAACTTGGTCATGGCTTTGTAGGTTGGGTTGCCGCTGCGCACATAGATGCTCTCCATCACGGCGACGAGTAGTGAGAGGCCGATCGAGAGCGGAATGAAGAAGAAGTGGTAGACCGTGGTGATCGCGAACTGCCAGCGGGCGAGCGCGAGGGCATCCATAGCACACTCCAGGCGACGGCGCGCGCGGCGGCGCGTCGGGCATAGGCGATTTGCGACGAAGCCCTGCGAAACGCAGGGATTCGGTGAAACCGTAGATCCTGCGAACAACCTTGCGTGACGCTGCCGACTCTAGCAGACGCCATGGCTGCGCTCAAGTGCTGATCGCTTCACTGTGGCTTGCATCCACCCAATATATTAGTTACCTAAGACGTCGCCTTGCTTTATGTGTCGCATTGTAATAACGCCCGTGGCAATTTCTTGTTTGATCGACACACAAGAAATGATATGGCAGTGCCATCACCGGTTCGCTGTCATCGAATCGTCATGCGCCAGGCGATGAACTACGAGCCATCGTCGTTCCTATAGCCAAGAAGACAGTTCGCTACGACATACCCACGGAGGCTCAGCGTGACACCGTACCCGCGTCTTTTCATCCTACCCGTGATCATCTGCTGCCTGATCATCCTCAACCTCGCGCCCGCGCCCTCGGGTGTTGCCGCCAGCCCTGATGGCCGCCCCGCGCAGGTTGTCCTCGATACGACGCAGCCCTCCAGCACGCCCGGCCTCGCTGACCTCGGCTACCTCTCGCCCATCACTGAGGTTGCCCCCTTCACCCATATGCTGCTGCGCTGGGACGCCGACGAGCCCGCCGAGGGGACGATCGCCGTCGAGGTGCGGGCCAGCTCCGATGGCGTCGCCTGGACGCCCTGGGGCGCGGTGGTGGAGGACCACGACCTCTGGCAGCCCGGCGACGGCGAGGGCACCCACTGGGGCGCCGTCGTCTACGCGGGCGAGGGCGCGCGCTTCTGGCAGGCGCGGGCCAGCTTCTCCCCCGCGCCCGATGGCCGCATGCCCGCGCTGCGCAGCATTGAGGTGAACACGGTGGATGGCCGCTTCGGCCCCGCAAACCCCGCGCCCACGGCCTCGCTCGACGCTCTCGGCAAGCCCGGCGTGGTCAGCCGCACCGCCTGGGGCAACCCGGACGGCCAGGGCAGCCGGGCCGCGCCCGTCTTCTACCCGGTGAACCATATCGTCATCCACCACACCGCCGACTCGAACAGCCTGGCCGGCAGCGAGAAGAGCTGGGCCGACCGGGTGCGCGCCGAGTGGGCCTTCCACACCTACACCCGCGGCTGGGGCGACGTGGGCTACAACTACCTGATCGACCCGAACGGCGTGATCTACGAGGGGCGGGCCGGCGGCGACGACGCCGTGGCCTTCCACGACACTGCCAACTACGGCTCGATGGGCGTGGCCATGATCGGCACCTACGCCAGCGTCGCCCCGACCTCGGCCGCCCAGAGCGGGCTGGTTGACCTGCTATCCTGGAAGGCCGATCAGAAGCGCATCGACCCCCTGGGCAGCTCCTACTACTACGGCTGCGCCCGCTCAAGCTACTGCGCGCCCTTCAACCCCGGCGCGATCGTGCCGAACATCGCCGGCCACCGCCAGGTGACGCCCGGCCACACCACCTGCCCCGGCGACAGCCTGCTCGTCCTGCTGGCCGACGTGCGCCAGCGCGCCCAGGCGCGCGTGAGCGGGGCCGCCGAGCCGCCGCCGGCGACGGACACGCTGGAGCTGCTCGATGTGCAGTACGACCGCGACAGCGTGGCCGCTGGCGAGCTGCTGAAGGTGATCTTCACGGTGCGCAACAGCGGCGATACGACCATCCAGACCCAGGACCCGCAGGCGGGCACGCGGCCCGACCAGGCCGCCAGCTTCGACGTGGCCAACAGCTATGTCTACGATGAGGGCGAGTGCTTCCAGGGGGCCGTCGGGCAGGGCTACCCGGCCTACCCGAAGGTGGCCGACCGCTTCCGGGTGGTGCTCGGCGCGGCGGATCGCGCGCCGACCTGCGATGGCGATAGCGGCGGCTACCCCTGGCGCTGGGGCCTGAACGGCAGCCTGGCCCCCGGCGAGACGCGCCAGGTGGTGGGCTACCTGCGCTTCCGCGAGCTGGGCAGCGTGACACTCCAGGCCGGGGCGATCCAGGAGTATGTCGGCTATGTCGCGCAGGGCGCCTTCGCGACAACGATCAGCGTGACGGCCGAGCGGCTGGCCCCCGCGCCGATCAGCTACGACGCGCAGCTGCGCCCCCTGGCCTACGTGTACCGCATGGGCGACATGCCCGACAACCTGCTTGCCCGCACCCAGAACCCGCTCTCGGTGGTCAAGGGCGAGCTGGCCGGCAGCTTCGCCTGGTGCGGCGAGACGATCGCGTGGGGCCAGGGCGGCCCGGTGGCTGGCCTGAGCGACGGCTTTATCGTCGAGCAGACCCGCGTCTTCGTCGCGCCGATGGACGGCATGTACACCTTCCAGGCCACCAGCGATGATGGGTCGTGGCTCTGGGTGGATGGCGCGGCGGTGGTGGTCCACGCCGGGCTGCACCCGACCAGCAGCGCCACCGGGACGATCAGCCTGACGGCGGGCCGTCACGTGCTCTCGTTCAAGTACTTCGAGCGCAGCGGCGACGCGACGGCCGGCTACAGCGTGAAGCTGCCGGGCGCAGCCGACTTCGGAGACCTGCTTGAGGGCCTGGGCGGGCGCGACGCCGAGATCGACAGCAGCACGGACGCCACCTTCCAGCGCCTGCGCGGCCTCACCGTCGCCGCAGACGACCAGGGCGGCAGCGGCGTGGCCAAGCTGGAGGTGTCGTTTGACGGGGTGCAGTGGCTCGACGTGCCGGGCGGGGTCTTCACGCTGAGCAGCCTGATGGACGGCAGCTACACGCTGTACTACAAGGCGCTAGATGCGGCGGGGAACGAGTCTCCGGTGCAGCGCCTGAGCTTCCGGGTCGACTCATCCCAGCGGCTCTGGCAGACCTACCTGCCGGTGGTGGTGCGGTAGAGCCGGGCAGTAAGGGCGCAGCAGCGCAGCGCTGCTGCGCCCTTACGTTGCAGATCGGCCCGCGTCAGGCCCGGCGCAGCGCGTCGAGCGTCTGCTCATAGCAGCTCCAGAGCGCACCCGCTGCTGCCCCCAGGTCGGCGTCATCGTCGATCTGCTCAATCTTGCGGCACTGCTCCGCCAGCGCGTGCGCGCCGATCTGAAGGTAGCCGCCGCGCTGGCGGTGGGCCTCTTTGCGCGCCTTCGCACGATCCGCATTGGTGATCGCCGTGTGCAACGTGCTAATCTGGCTGTGGACATCATGCTCGAACAGCCCGATGACAAATGTGAGCGCCCCTGGCCGATCTGTGCCGATGGTACTGAGAAAGATATTCAGCATATCCCAGGCGATCACCGCGGGGGCGATGCGCGACGACATATTCCTCAGCGCCCGCCGTAGGTTGTCCTGCCGAACCGGCTTGCTCAGGTAGTCGTCCATGCCCGCCCGCAGGAATCGCTCCCGGTCGCCCGGCATCGCGCTTGCCGTCAGGGCGATGATATAGGGTTGGGGGCCTTCTCGCGCCCTGATGCGCTTTGTCGCCTCCTCGCCGTCCATCTCCGGCATCTGCACATCCATCATCACCACATCGAAGGGCGTGACGCTCACCGCGTCGAGCGCCGCCTGCCCGCTGGCGACGATGGTCACCTTGTGGCCAAGGCGAGACAGGAGCTGGCTCGTCACCTCCTGGTTGATCAGGTTATCCTCGGCCACCAGGATGTGGAGCTCCCGGGCCGTCGCGCTGCCCTGATCTGCCGGTTGGGGCGAGGCGAGCGCTGGGGGGGCTGCGCTCTGGAACGGGATGCTTACGGTGAAGGCGGAGCCGACGCCGAGCTCGCTCTCGAGCGCGATCTGCCCACCCATCATATCGACGAGCTGGCGGCAGATCGCCAGGCCCAGCCCTGTCCCGCCGTAGCGGCGCGCGGTTGATTGGTCGGCCTGGACGAAGGGCTCGAAGATCTGGCGCTGGTGGTCGGTGGAGATCCCGATCCCGGTGTCGCGCACGATGATCGTCACGGTGTGGCGTCCTCCTGCGTGCGGGGTGGCGTTTGCGGTGAGGCTGACCTCGCCGCTGCTGGTGAACTTCACCGCGTTCGACAGCAGGTTGATCAGCAGCTGCCGCAGCCGGGCCTGGTCGCCGATGACGCCGGCGGGGACGCTCGGGTCGATTGCGCAGGCCATGTGTAGCCCCTTCTCATCCGCCGCGTGGGATACTAGGTCGCGGGCCTCGGCAAGACAGGCGTGCAGGTCGAAGGGCTGCGCGTCGAGCTTCAGGTGCCCGGCCTCGATCTGCGAGAGGTCGAGGATATCGCTGATCAGCGAGAGCAGGGCCTGCCCTGCCGTGCCGATGGTCGCGGTGTAGGTGCGCTGCTGCGGCGAGAGCGAGGTGCTAAGCAAAAGATCGGCCATGCCGATCACGGCGTTGAGCGGCGTGCGGATCTCGTGGCTCATATTTGCCAGGAAGGCGCTCTTGGCGGCGTCGGCGGTCTCGGCGGCCTCCTTGGCGCGCAGTAGCGCCTCGGCGGCTTGCTGGCGCTCGGTGATGTCGATCGCCACGCCGTCCCAGATAATGCTGCCGTCAGGCTCGCGGTGCGGGCGTGAGCAAAGATAGGCGTGGCGAATCTCACCGTTGGGCAGGCGGTGGCGCGCCTCTTCGGCAAAGACGCTCATCTCTCTTGCCGAGCGTAGCTCCGACTCGCGCACGCGCTCCCGGTCTTCATCCACGATCTTCCGGTAGACCGATTCAGAGTCGGCGAGCGCATCTGTAACATTCCCCCCCCAGATTCGCTCAACGCTGCTGCTGAGGTAGGTGAACGACGGCTGGCCTTGTGGGTCGTAGCGGTATTGGTAGATGAACCCGTTCGGCAGGTTATCGCCGAGGGCACGCAGCTGGGCCTCGCGGGCGGCGAGGGCCAGCTCCACCTCCTTGCGCGCGCTGATCTCCAGGCAGATCCCAGTCCACAGCGTGCGACCCTCAGCGAGCCGCATTGTCGGGACAGAGCGGATATGGAACCAGCCTGTCTGGCCGTTCGTCTTCCGCGCACGGGCCTCGATATCGAAGGTGCTATGGGTGCGAACAGACTCCAGATCGGTATCCTGGAAGCGCTCGTGATCCTCCGGGTCAATGAATCGGAACAGCATCATATTGGACATAAACTGCTGGGGTGTCTCCCCAAAGAGCGGCTCGACCCCGCCGCTCACATAGGTGTAGCGCTCGTAGCTGCCGTCGTCGCGCTGGATCAGCTGGTAGAGGTAGCCATCGGGTAGTGCATCGTTGATGCTGCTGAGCAGCCCCTCGCGCTCCTGAAGCGCCCGCGCCGCTTCCCAGCCCTTGGTGAAGGCGACGATCATCTCGGCGGTGGTCTGGATGGCCTGGACGGCCGCATCATCCCATATGCGCTCCTGCGCGTAGTCGATGATCAGGATATGGCCCCAGATCCGTCCTTCGACCTGGAGCGACTGGATGCAGGCCGACTGGATGCCGTTATCGTCGAGGTAGCATGAGTAGACCGGGTGCTCGGGGAAGCGCCCGGCGATCGGGCCGTTGAACGAGCCCCCGGTCTTCCAGACGTTGAGCGCGTCCGGCATATCGATGACCTCGTCGCGTGTCTGCGGGCGCTTCAGCGCAACCCCGGGCCGGCGCACCTCGGCCAGGCTGCGAAAGCCGTGGAACAGCTGCTCGATGCCGTGCTCGTAACTCGGGTACTGCGCCACGGAGATGTGGTCGCCGCCGACGGCCTCGAGGATGATCGCCAGCGCCTCATTCAGCGTGGCCTGATACTCCTCGCTGGTCGCCCCGTGGCTGAGCAATATGCGTGAGCACCCCGCCAGGGCGTGCTGGAGGCTGAGCTGGCGGGCCAGACTCTCGGTGCGCTCGGCGACAAGCTCCTCCAGGTGGCTGTTCATCGCGTCACGCTCAGCCAGGGCAGCCTCGACCTGGCTGAGGCTGCTGGTCAGCTGGTGGATCAGCGAGAAGATGAGCTGGGCCGCCCCGATCATCATCAGGAGCAGCACCGCCAGGTTCAAGATGATCGTCTGGGGCTCGTTGACCCGGGCCAGCGACTCGGGCGATATGGCGAGCAGACCGCTGGCCTGGCCGAGCAAGATCGCGCTGACCATCAGGAAGATGGTCGTGATCATCGCGATCGCCCACCGTCGCGGCAGGATCATCGTGGCTAGCACCGCGAGGAAGCTTGCGTGGATCCGCCCCGTGCCGATGATGCCCATGTTGAGCAGCGTGCTCCCCACATAGAGCAGCGATGTGCTGAAGGTGAGTATGCTGATCGCCCGATAGGAGCGGCGCAGCAGGAATAGGGCGGCGAAGACAGCGAGTATGGCGATGCTGAAAATAGCCCAGCCCACCCGCCCGCGCTGGAGCGAGACGATCATGTCGAGCATGACGACCGGGGCACCGATGATGAACGAGAGCCCGAGGAACTGGTCGAACGTCTTCTTTCGCCACAACAGGAGCGCATTGGTTGCGATATTGGGCTGGGCTGCCTGAGGCGCTTGGTTCGTGCGGGGCATAGGAGCCTTACCTGTGGGGAAATAGCCGATAGCCGATAGCCGACAGCCGATAGCCGCAGTAGCGCATACGTAACAATGTCACCCTGAGCGAAGCGAAGGGTCCCGGTCGGGATTCTTCGCTTCGCTCAGAATGACAGGACACTTCACCGCGTTACGTCTACAGTATTGCCAATATTGGCTATCGGCTATCGGCTATACCCGCTACCGCTGCTTAAAGATCGAGAGCTGGACCTGCGCGTCGTGGCCGCAGCTCTCGCAGGCGCCATCCCTCAGCCCGACCATGCGAGCGACCCCGTTGGTGCGGGTGATCAGGGTGGCCTGGCAGCTCGGGCAGCGGGTGGTCTGGTTCGTCTCGGCGGTGTAGATATAGTGCAGGCCGCTCTCGTGGCCGATGCGCCGGGCCCGCACCACCGAGGCGGCGGTCTCGCTGCCGGCGTCGCCGGGGAGCACGTGCCAGGGCGTGTGGTCTCCCAGGTTCGTGACGATCCATGTCGCCAGCTCGCGCAGCTCGTCGGGGCTATCATTCACCCCGTTGTGGATGCGCGTGCTCACCTCGATGTGGCAGTGGTAGCGGGCGTGGGCCTCGGCGATGAGCGCCAGGGCGGCCCGCCAGTCTGGGATGCCGCCGAGGCGCGCGTAGGAGGCGTCACTGAAGCCGCGCAGGTCGAAGCTGATCGCGTCGAGGTAGGGGGCCAGTGACTCGAGCGCCTCGGGGGTGAGCACGCCGGTGGTGCAGAGGGCCGTCACCCGGCTGGATGCCCGGCTGAGCTGGAGCAGCTCCAGGACGTACTCATAGGAGACGGCCGGCTCGCCGTAGGCCCAGATGATGCCCCTGCAGAGCCGCTCCAGGGCGAAGTTCGCCGCCCGCTCGGCGTCGAGCCGCCGCTGCTTGGCCGGGTCGGCCGGGATGCTGGCGTAGGGGCCGCGCTGCTGGTCGGTCGTCGATGCGTAGCCCCACCCGCCGATCGAAAGCATGAGCGTGTCCGGGAAGAAGTGCCAGAGCCGGTGGTCCTCCACCGGGCCGATGGCGGCGCCGCTGATCAGCCCAAAGCTCAGCAGCGTGATCCCGTCGTCGGTGGCGGCGCGCACCTGGCAGCGCCCCGTCTCACCGGGGCGGAGCGCGCAGCGCCACTGGCACGCCGCACAGTGAAAGGCCCCGTCATCGCTCGGCGTCAGAAGTTCAGCGAGAGGCGTTGTCATGAGTAAGGGTGCTCCTGCGGTCTGGCACAGCCTAGCGTTTTGCGAATCCTTCGGGTATAATGCTGGGGAATTTGGGGTGTCCCCCCAGGCGGCTATGCGCGCCGTGTCCTAGTGTGGTGTCAGGCAGCCGTTTGGCAATAGGGCGGGGCCGTCGATGGCATCAGTGTCTGTCGCCCGGTGCCCCCCATTTCTTGCGTGATCGCGCACGAGTAGGGCTAGTGTAGCACAGCATCCGAACAATGCGCCAAGGATACCATGGATCAAACACCGCTGCGCCGCCGTATCGGAATCGATTCCTCTGCCCCGTCTTCCAACGACCCCCCCGCCGCTGATGGTGCCTGGGAGCACCTCCCCGACGATGAGCCTGATGAAGCCCCCCCTGTGCGCGTACGCTCCGTCGTCCGCGAGCTGCTTGAGACGGCCATCTTCATCCTGCTGGTCTTCTTCATCGTCCGCGGGATCGTCCAGAACTTTAAGATCGAGGGCTCCAGCATGGAGCCGACCCTGCATACCGGCGAGTATATCCTGGTCAATAAGCTGGTCTACTTCCACTTCGACCTGAACGCCCCGCTGCGGCTCCTGCCCGGCCAAGAGAGTCTGGACCAGAAGATCATCTATCCCTTCCACCAGCCGCGCCGGGGCGATATCCTGGTCTTCGAGTACCCGCGCGATGTCAGCAAAGACTATATCAAGCGGGTGATCGGCCTGCCCGGCGACACCCTCGATATCCACGACGGCAAGGTCTTTGTCAACGGGTCGGAGCTGAGCGAGCCCTACCTCGGGGGCGCCGCGACGGCCTGCCTCGGCAGCCGGGTCTGCGGCAGCGGCCCCTTCGTCATCCCCGATGGGACGATCTTTGTCATGGGCGATAACCGCAACAACAGCAGCGACTCGCGCGAGTGGGACTCGCTGCCGCTCGACCGCGTCGTCGGCCAGGCCTGGGTGATCTACTACCCCGTCTCGAGCTGGGGCCTGGTGCCGCACCACGACTATTAATGTTGAATGCTGAATGTTGAATGTTGAATGCTAGGCCGCAACATTCAGCATTCAACATTCAACATTCAACATTCACAATGCATATCGCCGTCAACGCCCACCTGCTCGCCCACACGAAGTCGTTCCGCCGCGCCGGGATCTCGCACTACGTCGAGCAGACGCTCATCCAGCTTGGGCAGATCGACCGCTCCAACCGCTACGATATCTACACCACTCGCGGCCTCGGCGCCGACGCCCTCGGCCTGCCGGCCAACTTTCGGGTGCGCCCGAGCCTGCTCCACACGATCAACCCGCGCGTGCGCATCCCCTGGGAGCAGCTGATCGCCCCGGCCCTGCTGCGCATCTCCGGCGCCGACCTCTTCCACGGCGTGCATAGCGTGGTGCCCATGGCCTGCCCGGTGCCTAGCGTCGTCACCATCCACGACCTGGCCTTCATCCGCTTCGCGCAGACCTTCCGGGCCTATAACCGGGCCTACCTCGACGTCGCCACCCGCCTGAGCGCCCGCCGCGCGTCGCGCATCCTCGTGGTCTCCGAGCACACCAAGCGCGAGGTGGTGGGCCTGCTCGGCGTGCCTGAGGAGCGGGTGGTGGTGACGCCGAACGCGGCGCGGGCCAGCTTCCGCCCGCCCGCGCCCGCCGCGCTGGCCGCTTTCCGCTCCCGCCATAGCCTGCCCGAGCGCTTCGTGCTCTATGTCGGCACGCTGGAGCCGCGCAAGAACCTGACCACCTTGCTCGACGCCTACGCCGAGGTGGCGAAGCGATTTCCCGATGTGCCCCTGCTGGTGGGCGGCGGCAAGGGCTGGCTCTACGACGCGATCTTCGCGCGGCTCGACGCGCTCGGCCTGCGCGAGAAGGTCAGCTTTGTGGGCTACCTCGACGAGGAGGAGCTGCCGCTCTGGTACGCCGCCGCCACTGTCTTCGCCTTCCCCTCGATCTACGAGGGCTTCGGCATGCCGCCCCTTGAGGCGATGGCCTGTGGCACCCCGGTGGTCACATCCAACACATCGAGCCTCCCCGAGGTGGTGGGCGACGCCGGGATCATGGTGGACCCGCGCAGCGCCGATGCGCTGGCCGATGCGCTGGCCCGCGTGCTGGGCGACCGGGAGCTCCACGCCGACCTGTCCGCGCGCGGGCTGCGCCAGGCCGCCACCTTCACATGGCGCACCACCGCCGAGCGCACGCTCAGGGCGTATGAGGAGGTAGGGGGCAGGTAGCAGGAGGCAGGTGGCAGAGTTCCCGCCGCCTGCCTCCTGCCTCCTGTCTCCTGTTGACACCCCCCCCCGCTCGGGTATAATGGAAGGAGCAGTGTCAGGGCGGGGTATCCGCCGACACATACAGACATACACCGCGCGGTCGCGCGCCGTGCCTAATAACAAAAGGAGCAAGCCATGTTCGGACTAGGTGTGCCCGAGCTGCTCATTATTCTCGTGATCATCATTGCCGTCTTCGGCGCCGGCCGCCTGGCCGGGATCGGCGGGGCGCTGGGCGGCAGCATCCGCGAGTTTAAGAAGGCCGTGAAGGACGACGACGCCCCGAAGGATGAGATCAAAGGCGAGACGAAGGCGTAACTTCCCACATGCGGTGGGCGCTCGGGGGTGGCCTGGCCGCCCCCGAGCTTTTTTATGTGACTCAGATCGGGTGTGAGTGATATATGGCAAATGACTTTTTTGATAGGGCTACGATCAGCGTACGCGCTGGCAAGGGCGGCAATGGCGCGGCGACGTTCCGCCGCGAGAAGTTTATCCCGCGCGGCGGCCCCAACGGCGGCGACGGCGGGCGCGGCGGCCACGTCTATCTGGTGGCCGACCCTGAGCTGAACACGCTGCTCCACTTTAGCTTCGAGCGTAAGTTTGCCGCCGAGGCCGGCGGCCACGGCCACAAGAATAAGATGTACGGCGCCTATGGCGCGGACCTGGAGGTGCGCGTGCCGCCCGGCACCGTCGTGCGCACGACGATCGACGGCGTGACGTATGAGGTCGACCTGGCCCTCCCCGGCCAGCGCCTGCTCGCCGCCCGCGGCGGCAAGGGCGGGCTGGGCAACGTCCACTTCACCACCTCCACCCGCCAGGCCCCGCGCATCGCCGAGTACGGCGAGCCCGGCCAGGATCTGATGATCGAGCTGGAGCTGAAGCTGATCGCCGATGTGGGCCTGGTCGGCTTCCCCAATGCCGGCAAGAGCACCCTGCTCTCGGTGATCAGCGCGGCCCAGCCCAAGATCGCCAACTACCCTTTCACCACCCTCCAGCCCAACCTCGGCATGGCGACGGTGGGCGACTACGACCGCTTTGTGGTGGCCGATATCCCCGGCCTGATCGAGGGCGCTCACGCCGGCGTCGGCCTCGGCCATGACTTTCTGCGCCACATCGAGCGCACCCGCGTGATCATCCACGTGGTGGATGCCGCCGGCGTCGATGGGCGCGACCCGCTGGACGACTTCCATCAGATCAACGCCGAGCTGCGCCAGTACCGCCCCGAGCTGGCCGACCGGCCTCAGGTGGTGGCCCTGAATAAGCTCGACCTGCCCGAGGCCCAGGAGAACCTGGAGCGCCTGCGTCGCGATCTGCCGGTGGAGCGGGCCGACCTGATCCCGATCGCCGCCGCCACCCGCGAGGGCGTGGATCTGCTGATGCGCCGGGTCGCCGAGCGCCTGCGCGAGCTGCCCACGGCCGCGCGCCCGCCCGCCGACGATACGCTGCCCGTGCTGGAGTGGGGGCTGCCTGAGGTCGACCCGAACGACTTCGCGATCGAGCGCGAGGGCGAGCACTGGCGGGTGCGCGGCGTGAAGATCGAGCGCCTGGTCGCCATGACCAACTTCGACCAGCCCGAGTCGGTGGATCGTGTCCAGCGCGTGCTCGATGCGGCCGGGATCAGCGACGCGCTGCTGAAGGCTGGCCTCCAGGAGGGCGATACGGTACTCGTTGGCGCCCAGGAGATGCTCTGGTCTGACGCCGAGCGGTTTACGTAGCGCGCTGGCACCCGCCGCGTAGG
>NZ_JAIEWN010000001.1:236651-245692 GCF_019599295.1 Oscillochloris sp. ZM17-4
GTTCACAATATATGAGCGACACAGAAGGTATATGTGAGATGAAAGCCCGTGAGATCATGACGCGGAGCGTGATTAGCATCCTCGAGGACGCGACCGTCGAGGATGCGGCGCGGCTCCTGGCGCGCAATCGGATCAGCGGCCTGCCGGTGGTCAACGCCGAGGGTGCGCTAGTGGGGCTGATCACCGAGCACGACCTGATCGCCAAGCAGGGTCACACCGTGGCCAATATGATGAGCCGCGGGGTGATCAGCGTGAGCGCGGACACCGACGTGGATCAGGTGCAGCACCTGCTGACAAACCAGCGCATCCGGCGCGTGCCGGTGGTGGAGCACGGCAAGGTGGTGGGTATCGTGAGCCGCTCGGACCTGGTGCGCCAGATTGCGATGCGCTGGGTGTGCGGGGTCTGCGGCGAGATCGTGCGCAGCCTTGAGCCGCCGGAGACCTGCCCGCGCTGCGGCGCCGGCGAGAGCGCGTTCGCCCACGATGTGGTGCCGCCCGGGATGTAAGACAAGGGGATAGGGGATAGGGGACAGGGGACAGAGGACAGGGGACAGGGGACAGAGGACAGGGGACAGGGGACAGGGGATAGGTAGATTGCATTAACAAGCGATACGTGCCACCAAACTGTCAAGCTGGTTTGAATCTTGTCTTATGTAGTATGTCGAAGCTGTCCCCTGTCCCCTATCCCCTGTCCCCTGTTGTCTCATCTGATCATAAGGAGATGTAGATGGCCAAGGCTGAGGAAGCCGTACGGGAGTCCCTTGAGCAAGAGGACGTCGGGACGCTCCGGCACTACTACTACCAGATGCTCTTGCTGCGCCGCTTCGAGGAGCGCACCAGCGAGATGTATGTGAAGGCGAAGATCGGCGGCTACTGCCACCTGAACCTTGGTGAGGAGGCCACGATTGTCGGCCTGATGGCCGCCCTCACCCCCGACGATTATATTTTTACGAACTACCGCGAGCACGGCTATATCCTGGCCCGCGGCGTGGAGCCCGGCCCGATCATGGCCGAGCTCTTCGGCAAGGAGACGGGCGTCTCCGGCGGGCGCGGCGGCTCGATGCACCTGTTCGATGAGAAGGCCCACTTTATGGGCGGCTACGCGATCGTCGGCGGGCAGGTTCCGCTGGCGGTGGGCGCGGCCTACGCCCTGAAGTACCAGGGCCGGCCCGGCGTGGCCGTGGCCCAGATGGGCGACGCCACGACGAACATCGGCGCCTTCTACGAGTCGCTGAACCTGGCCAAGCTCTGGAAGCTGCCGGTGCTCTTCTTCATCGTCAACAACGGCTACGGCATGGGCACCTCGGTGGAGAACGGCTCCTCGGAGCCGGACCTCTACAAGAAGGGCGGCTCCTTCCGCATCCACGGCGAGCGGGTGGACGGCACCGATGTGCTGGCCGTGCGCGACGCGGTGCGCCGCCTGCGCCAGAAGGCCGAGCAGGAGGGTGAGCCGGCCATCCTCGACATCACCTCCTTCCGCTTCCGCGGCCACTCGGTGATCGACGCCGACCGCTACCGCGACGCGGACGCCGTCCGCCGCGGCCGCGAGGCCTTCGACCCGGTGCGCAACTTCGGCGCCAGCCTGCACGACCACGGGATCGCCGACGACGCCTTCCTGCGCGAGACGGCCGAGCGGGTGGACCGCGAGGTGCAGGAGGCGATCGACTTCGCCAACGGCAGCCCCGATCCGAAGTTTGAGGATATGTACACCTTCATGTACGCCACCCCGGTGCCCAATATCCCCGGCGCCGAGGACGCGATCCGCGAGGTCAGGATCAACCGGGGCGAAGTGTAGGGCGCAGCAGTCGCCAGCAACATATTGGAATTTATCATTATAAATACAGGGGCGACTGCTGCGCCCTTACAGGGATGGCATATGCCTGTTATCACCTACCGCCAGGCGCTCAACAACACGCTTGGCGAGGAGCTGGCCCGTGACCCGAACGTCCTGCTGATGGGCGAGGAGATCGGGCTCTTCCAGGGATCGTACCGGATCACCGAGGGCCTGCTTGAGGAGTTCGGCCCGCGCCGGGTGGTCGATACGCCGATCGCCGAGGAGGGCTTTGTCGGCCTGGCCATCGGCGCGGCGATGCTCGGCCTGCGCCCGGTCGTCGAGATCATGACGATCAACTTCATCCTGGTCGCGATCGACCAGGTGGTCAACCACGCCTCGAAGATCCACTACATGTTTGGCGGCCAGGTGCGGGTGCCGATGGTGATCCGCACGCCCTCCGGCGGCACCGGCCAGCTCGGGGCCACCCACTCGCAGAGCTTCGAGAACTGGTTCGCCTACTGCCCCGGCCTGAAGGTGGTGGCCCCGGCCACCCCCTACGACGCCAAGGGCCTGCTGCGCGCCGCTATCCGCGACGACGACCCGGTGATCTTCATCGAGAGCCTGGCTCTCTACGACACCAAGGGCGATGTGCCAGAGGACGATGACTACGTCGTGCCGATCGGCGTGGCCGAGGTCAAGCGCCAGGGCACCGATGTCACCGTGGTCTCCTACTCGCGCATGACCGCCGTGGCCATGCAGGTGGCCCAGCGCATGGAGCAGGAGGGCATCAGCGTCGAGATCGTGGACCTGCGCAGCCTGCGCCCGCTCGACCGCCCGACGATCATCGAGTCGGTGAAGAAGACGAACCACGCCGTGGTGATCGCCGAGGACTGGTACTCCTACGGGATTACCGCTGAGATCACCGCGACGATCCAGGAGGAGGCCTTCGACTACCTGGACGCGCCGGTGCAGCGGGTGGCCGGCCTGGAGGTGCCGCTGCCCTACGCCAAGGATCTCTCGGCGGCCACCAAGCCGAGCGCCAACAGCCTGGTGTATGCGATTAAGAAGGTGCTGGCGGGGAAGAAGTAAGGGCGCAGCAGTCGCGCCTGCGGATGTTGCGGTAAGCTTAAGGTATGCGCTGCGCGACTGCTGCGCCCTTACCCTGGCCGACAAGGAGTACACTATGGCAGAAGTAACCATGCCCCGGCTCTCGGACACAATGTCGGAGGGGACGGTCGGGCGGTGGCTGAAGAAGGTCGGCGAGGCGGTGGCGGTTGGTGAGATCATCGCCGAGATCGAGACCGATAAGGCCACGATGGAGCTCGAGTCCTTTGACGCGGGCACGATGCAGAAGATCGTCATCCCCGAGGGGCAGACGGTGCCGATCGGCGAGGTGATCGCCTATGTCGGCGAGGGCGCCCTGCCCGCCGAGGCGACTCCGGCCGCCGCGCCCGCCGTAGGGGCGAGCCAGAGTGCTCGCCCGGCCCCCGCCGCCTCCGCGCCCGCCACCAACGGCGTCGATGACGGCCGGGTGAAGGCCTCGCCTTTAGCCAAGCGGATCGCCGACGAGCTCGGCGTCGACCTGCGCCAGGTGGCGGGCAGCGGCCCCGGCGGCCGGATCGTCAAGGAGGATGTCGAGGCGGCCGCCGCCGGCAAGCCGCGCCCGGCCCTGGCCCTGCGCGAGCAGATCGTCGCCAGCGGCACCAGGGTCTCGGTGAACGACCTGGTGGTGAAGGCCTCGGCCAAGGCGCTGCGGGCCGTGCCGGCGGTGAACGTCAGCTACGCGGCCGGCCCCGACGGCCAGCCGGCGATCGCCAGCCACCCGGCGGTGAACGTGAGCGTGGCCGTGGCCCTGCCCGACGGCCTGGTGGCACCGGTGGTGCGCGACGCCGACAAGAAGAGCGTCGGCACGATCAGCGCCGAGATCCGCGACATGGCCACTCGCGCCCGCGACGGCAAGATTAAGCCGAACGAGCTCGACGGGGCGACCTTCCAGGTGACGAACCTGGGCATGTTTGGGGTGGTCGAGTTCGGCTCGATCATCACCGCGCCCCAGGCGGCATCGCTGGCCGTGGGCGCGGTGCGCAAGGTGCCGGTGGTGCGCGGCGACCAGATCGTGATCGGCCAGGTGATGAACGTCACCATCAGCGCCGACCACCGGGTGGTGGACGGTGCCGTGGCCGCCGAGTACCTCAAGGAGCTGAAGAAGCTGCTTGAGGCCCCGATGAGCATCCTGATCTAGCGTAAGGGCGCAGCAGCGCGGCGCTGCTGCGCCCTTACCTCAGCACGCCCAGCCCGCGCAGCAGGGCGCGGGCCTCGTGCTCGTAGAGCGCGGCGGCGTCGCCGATGATCGGCTGGAGGTGGCTGTCGAGCTCCAGCCCCACCAGCCCGTGGCCGATCGCCCAGCAGCGCAGGGTGGCGATCAGGACGGACAAGGGGATCTGCTGTCCGGTGTCGTGAATCCAGGTGGCGGCGTGCTCGGCGATGCTCGCCGGCACTGGCTGCCTGTCCAGCCCCGCGTCCAGGCGGCCCTGCGCGGCGGCCACCCCGAAGAGCTCGCCGAAGACGGCCAGGGTCGCCCGGGCCTCGGGCGCGGTGACGTCGGCGGGGCCGACGTAGCCGGGGATGGGTGTGCCGAAGAGCAGTGCGTACTCGGCGGGGTGGGCGACGGCCCAGGCCCGGTAGGCGCGCATGGTCGCTAGCAGGCGCTCGGCCACGTCCGCCCCGGCCAGCCGCTCGCCCTCGGCGCGCAGCGACGCGCCAAGGCCCCGGTAGGCGTCCACGATCAGGGCGGTGATCAGGGCGTCGCGGTTGGCGTAGTAGTAGTAGATCGCCGCCGAGCTGAGGCCCATCTCGCTGGCCACGGCGCGCAGCGAGAGGGCCGCCGCGCCGTCGCGGGCCATGTGGGCGCGGGCGGTATCCTTGATCTCGTCGCGGATGGCCGCGTGCTGGCGGGCGCGTCGCTCCTGCTTCATCAGTGCCGCCTCCGGCGGAGGGGCGGCTTCGCCGCCCGTATTCTCTTATGATTGAGGTATGGTCGGCGAAGCCGACCATACCTCAATCATAAAGCATGTCTGGGGTTTCACCCAGCGGAGCGCTACGCGGCGATGGGCAGCGCGGCGTGGTGGGCGCGGTACCAGGCCACGGTGCGGCGCACCCCCTCGGCGAGGGGCGTCGGCCGCTGGCCGAAGGCCGCCTCGGCGCGCGAGCTGTCCACCACAAAGGGCCGCTCGAACTCATACATCATCTCGACCGTCTCGCGGGCCTCGGGGATGAACAGGCCGCCGAGAGTCATCATCAGACGGCCCATGCCGCTCATCTTCGGCTCCAGGCCGAGCTCCTGGTAGATCAAGCCGATCAGCTCGCGCTGGGTGAGCGGCGCGGCGCTGGGCACGTGCCAGTGGCGGCCGAGGGCATCCTCGCGCTCGCCGAGGATGGCCATGGTCTCGCCGAAGTCGCCGATGTAGGTGTAGCTGTGGGGCAGGTCCAGTCGGCCGGTGGCCTGGGCGGCCTTGCCCGCGAGGGCCGGCTGGAACACTCGCTCGCCCAGGGACGAGCCGAGCACTCCGGGGCCGTAGAAGTCGGAGCCGCGCGCGGAGGCGGCGCGCAGCTGCCCGCTGCGGTGGGCCGCGGCCACCTGCTCGGCCATCTGGGCGCGCACCCGGCCCTTGCGGGTGTGGGCCGCGTAGGGCAGATCCTCGTGGATGGGGCCGTCCACCTGGCCGTACATGTACAGGTTCTCGGCCACGATCAGCTTCGCGCCGGCGGCGGCCGCCCCCGCGATGATCGCCGTCTGGAGCGGCGGGAACTTGGCGACCCACTCGGCGTAGCCTGGCTGGGCGCACTGGTAGACGGCGGCCGCGCCCTCGGCGACGGCGCGCACGCTCGCCTGATCGTACAGGTCGGCCCGCACAACCGCTGCGCCCGCCGGGGCCTCGGCCTGCCCGCTGCGGTTGACTATGCGGACGATGTGGCCCCGGCGCAGCAGGGCCTCGACGGTCGCCATGCCGAGCGGGCCGCTGCCGAGGACGACGTGGGTCTCTTGGGTGGTCATGTCGGTGCCTCTCCGTTTATTTATCACTGATAGAATTACTCTCTGGCGGTATTTTATCAGTGATAGAAAATTTGTCAATAGGCAAATATGCCGCCCGGCCGGCGATCTCGCCGCGCACCCGTGCTACAATGCGCCCGGTCATACCATTTCAGATTGCAGATTTTGGATTGCAGATTGCCGGGTACTGCGTTCCAATGCGCTATGTCCGTACTACATATGCGGCATGTTCCACAGGAATTGGTGTCAGACATGAAGCTTGGACGTATGTTGCTCTTCGCGTGCATCGGCTGGCTGGCGGGCGCGCTGATCATGATCTTTCTGGCGTTTGTGGTCTCCCCGGCGGTCATGGGCCGGCCACACAGCATTCAGGACCCGCTTGACCGGATCGTGCTGGGCATGGCGCTGCTGGGCATGACCCCCGGCGCGCTCGCGGGCGGGGTCGTCGGCGGGCGCATGATCCACGAGGGCGATGGCCGCAGCCAGCTGCTGATGGCGGCGCTGATTGGGCTGGTGGCCGCCATCCCCTTCGGCTGCTTTGGCTTCTGGCTGCTCGGCTGGTAGGTTGGGGGTTGGGGGTTGGGGGATAGATATTTTGCTTGACATAATAAATATGGAAATATCCCCGGCGCTGTCCGACCCGCTGGACCTTGTTGGGCGGGCGGAGCTGCTCGACGAGCTGGATCTGCTGCTCGCCGGCTATGGCTCGCCGCCCGATGACCTTCGGCGGCGGGCCGAGGCGCTGCGCGCCCGCGCCGAGGTGATCGACGCGGCACTAGCCGACGATCTGCGCGCGCGGATCCTGGCCGGGTCGCTCGGCCCCGCCGCGCTGCGGGCCGAGCTGCGCCGCTACGCGAGCGACCCCGCTGAGGGCGGGCGCGACGCCGACGACCAGTACGACAGCCTGGATCTGCTGATCGGGCGTGCGCTGGGCATCGCCGCGCCCGCCGGGGAGATCGCCGATCTGCCGGCGGGCATGGTGGCCTACCAGCCCACGCCGGCCCGCTGGCTGCTCGATCTGCCTGAGCGGGCCGGGATCACCGCGCAAGACACCTTTGTGGATATCGGCGCCGGCCTGGGGCAGGTGGCGATCCTCGTCTCGCTGCTCAGCGGGGCGCGGGCCGTCGGCGTCGAGATACAGCCGGCCTATGTGGCCGTCGCCCGCCGCAGCGCCGATCTGCTCGGCCTGGGGCGGGTGCGCTTCCGCGCCGAGGATGCGCTGTCCGCCGACCTGGGCGCCGGGACGGTGTTTTACCTCTATACGCCATTTGTCGGCGGCTGGCTCGTTCAGATGCTCGCCCGCCTGCGCCGTGAGGCTCAGTTCAGCCCGATCCGCGTCTGCGCCTACGGGCCGTGTGTGCCGGCGGTGCTCGCCGAGACCTGGCTCAGGCAGCGGGCGCGCTGCGGGCCGATCTATGTGTTGACATCCTGATTGGGACGCAGCGCGCTGCGTCCCTACGCGCGAGGCCGCACTATGCCGATCACCTTCACCCCTGTCTCCTTTGACGAGATCGCCAGCCTCGTCCGCGCCCACGTCGCGGCCCTGGCGTCGCCGTTCGACTCCTTCCTTGAGGATCACATCCTGGCCTCGAACCACTACCGCATCCTGATCGATGGCGCGGCGGCGGGATTCTGCTCGATCCACGGCGAGAGCCTGATCACGCAGTTCGCCCTGGCACCCGCCCACCGGCGTCACGGCCAGGCGGCCTTCTGGGGCGCGCGGCGGCTGGAGTCCGTCCAGGCCGCCTTCGTGCCCACCTGCGACGAGCTGTTCCTGGCCCACGCGATCGACGACTGCCGGCAGATCGACCGCCAGGCCTACTTCTTCCAGGCGCTCCCCGGCTCGCCCGCGCCGCCGGCGGATATTCGTGTGCGCCAGGCCGATCTGGCCGACCTGCCGACCATCCGCGCCGGCGCGGGCGGTTTCTTCGACAGCCTTGAGGCTAGCCTGGAGCAGGGCGAGCTCTACATAACGGAGCGGGCGGAGAGCTGCCTCGGCTTCGGGATCATCGACCGCAGCGTGCTCTACGCGGATGTGGGGCTGCTGCGGGTGAGCTACTAGTTGTAAGGGCGCAGCAGCGCCGCGCCGCTGCGCCCTTACCAGGGCTAGCCCCGCCCGATCAGAAAGCTCCAGATCGCGACGGCGGCCAGGCGGGCGGTGCGCCCGTCGATGTCGTGGGCCGGGTTGAGCTCGCTGACCTCAAGCAGGCGGCTGCGCGGCTCGGCGCCGGCCAGCTCGGCCAGCAGGCAGAGCTCCTCGCCGCTCATACCGAGCGGGTTGGGCGCGCTGACGCCGGGGGCGTCGGCGGCCCGCACCACGTCCATGTCCACCCCCCAGAAGACGCTGGCCGCCTCCGCCTCCAGGATCTCGCGCACGAGGGCGGCCAGCCCGGCGGCGCGGGCCTGGCGCAGACTGAAGGCGCGGGCGCCGCGCTCGGCCAGGTAGCGCCCGTAGGCCGCCGAGTTGGCGAAGGGCTGCCCGCCCAGCTCGACAAAGTGCCCCGGCGCGACGTGGCCGCCCTCTAGGAGCTGGCGGTAGGGCGTGCCGCTGTTACGCGGCGTGTCGGCCCGCACATCGTAGTGGGCGTCCACATTGATCGCCAGCGTCGGGCCTGCGGCGTCGGCCAGCCCCGCGCAGTCGGGGAAGCTGATGTCGTTGCCGCCGCCGAGGGCGACCAGCGTCTTGCCGTCGGCGATCACCCGGCGCACCAGGGCGCGGTGCAGCTCGTGGGTGGCCTCCAGATCCGGCTGGATCCGCGTGTCGCCCAGGTCGAAGAGGCGCAGACCCTCCAGGCCGGCCACGCCGAGCTTGTAGAGGGCGGCGCGGATGGCGGCTGGGCCGCCGGCGGCCCCGGGTCGGCCGCGGTTGCGGCGCACGCCCTCGTCCTGCGGGCAGCCGAGGATGACCACCTGCGCCGCCGCGTACTCCGCCGGGTCGGCCGCCACCAGCTCGCCGAGCCGGGGGTCGTGCGGGTCATCGCGGCGGTAGCGCAGGGCGGAGTCGGGGCGGGCCGTGGCGGCGAATAATGCCGTGTCGTTCATACATCACCCACGTAGGGCCGAAGTATGTGGGCCGCGCGCCTTTGGCGCGCGGCCCACATGCTTCGGCCCTACACCATCGTGATCGCCTGCTCGGCGTCCTCGGCCGTATCGGCGTCGGCGGGCGCGACCCCGGCGGGGTCGTAGCGGGCGCGCTCGTAGGCTGCGGTGAGCGTG
>NZ_JAIEWN010000001.1:245792-268523 GCF_019599295.1 Oscillochloris sp. ZM17-4
CTTGTAGAGACAGATCCCGCCGATGGTGCGCTCACGGGCGCGCAGGGGCATGCAGAAGAGCGAGTGGAAGTTCTCGCGGGTGGCCACCTGGGCCAGGTTGGGGAAGCGCGCGTCCTGGTAGGCGTTCATCACCGCGAGGGGCCGGCTGTCGCGCACCGTCTGGATGATAAAGTCGCGCACGCCGTCGCCCTCGCCGCCGTGGCTGGCGACCAGGATCAGGTGGCCGTCCTCGCCCATCTGGAAGATCGCGGCCCGGTCGGCCTGGGCCAGCTCGACGGCCTTCTCGGTGATCAGGTTGAGCACATCGCGCAGGCCGATCTGCTCGGCGATGCTCTTGCTCACCTGCTGGAGCGTGGTCAGCTCGCGCAGCTTCTGGTGCAGGCGCTCGTCCGTCTGCTGGTAGAGCTGGGCGTTGGCGATGAAGAAGGCCAGCTCGCCGGCGGCTACCTCGACGAAGCTGATCTCCTCCTGGCTAAAGTCGCGCGGGCCGATCGTCTGGACGCTGATCACGCCCTGGAGCTTGTCGGCGCTGAACTGGAAGCGCTCGGCGCTGAAGAGCACGATCGGCACGGCCAGGATGGAGCGGAAGGGCTCCTCGCCGAGCTGCGGCTCGAGGTTGAAGCGCGTCTCCTGCCAGACATCGCGCACCGAGACGGGGTGGCCGAGCTGGGCGGCCCAGCCCGTCACCCCGGTGCCGAGCTTCGTCACCACCTGGCCGACGGCGGCGTAGTTGAGGCCGCGCACCGCCCGCAGCACCAGCTCATCGCGGTGCTTGTCGTAGAGGTAGACCGAGCAGGCCTGCACGCCCACCACCTGGGCCACCGTCTCGACCACCGTCTGGAGCGAGGTGTCCAGGTCGAGCGTGGAGTTGGCGGCGGAGATGATCCGGTGCAGGCCGTCGAGCTCAGAGGCGCGGGCGAGCAGGCGGGCCTCCCACTCGCGGGTGCGCTGCTCCTCCTGGGCGGCGCCGAAGGCCAGCAGCAGCTCGCTGACGACCATGCCCTGGGACATCCTCAGCTGCGCGGCGAGGAGGATGCCGACCTCGGCGAGCACCTCTGCCGCGCCGCCCTGCGCATACCAGAGCGAGGCGATATGGTGCAGCTGGCTCACCCGGGCCTCCTGCGTTGTCTCCGCATCGAGCGCCGAGAGGATCTCCGCGATCCCGGGCAGAGTCTCGCGCAGCGCCGCGATCAGGTCGGGTGGCTGCGATGTCACCACTTCATACATTGCCATATGTCTACCACCTTTTTACATCTCTGCACCATTATAAGGACGTTGGGATGGCGGCGCAACCAAGGTTACTGGAGGGGGTATAATAGCCGCACGAGATCGTGTGAGTTTCCCGGAGGTTCTATGTCCAGCCACGAGCTTGCCGACCTGGTTCGGAACGTCCCCGACTTCCCACTGCCCGGGATCGCCTTCAAAGACATCACGACGCTGATCGGCAACGGGCCGGCCTTCAGCCAGGTGATTAGCTCACTGTCCGACCGCTACCGCGACCGCGGGATCACCGCCGTGGCGGGCGTCGAGTCGCGCGGGTTCATCTTCAGCGCGCCGATCGCCCTTCAGCTGGGCGTGGGCCTGGTGCCCATCCGCAAGCCCGGCAAGCTCCCCGCCGACACCTACCAGATTGAGTACAGCCTGGAGTACGGCACCAACAAGCTGGAGATTCACCGCGATGCCTTCGAGACCGGGGCGAAGGTGCTGGTGGTGGACGACCTGCTGGCCACGGGCGGCACGATCGCGGCGGCCAGCAAGCTGATCGAGCAGGCCGGCGGCACGGTGGTCGAGATGGCCTTTGTGATCGAGCTGACCTTCCTCAACGGCCGTGAGAAGCTCACCCCCTACTCGATCTACTCGCTGATCCAGTATTAGGGTACAGGGTACAGGGTACAGGGTACAGGGTACAGTTTCTGGAACTGTACCCTGTACCCTGTACCCTGGCGGAACGCCAATGCCCCTCCCCTCAATCGACGACTACCCCGAGCGCTACCGCTACCGCTACTGCCCGCGCTGCGCCACGGAGCTGGTGCTGGCCCACCTCCACGACATGGATCGGCAGCGCTGCCCGGCCTGCGGCTGGATCCACTACGCCCTTCCCAACCTGGCGGCCACGGTGGTGGTCGAGTACCAGGGCGGGATTGTGCTCGTCCAGCGCGATATCAACCCCGACCGCGGGATCTGGCACCTGCCGATCGGCCACGTGGAGTACGGCGAGGACCCGGCCGAGGCGGCGATCCGCGAGGGCCAGGAGGAGACCGGCCTGACCCTGGCCGAGCCGCGCTTCCTCAGCTATAGCTTCGGCCCGTCCTACGGCGACCCGCGCATGTTCTATGTGGTGCTGGGCTTCTCGGCCCGCGCCGTGGGCGGCGCGCTGACCGGCAGCGACGAGGGCCGCGGCACGATGGTGCTGCCCCTGGATGCGCTGCCGCCGCTGAAGTGGGACAGCCAGCGGGAGGCGATCGCGGCGTATCGGGAGTCGGTGATCAGGAGTTGGGAGTCGGGGAGTCGAAGCCGCTAATACCCTTTGGAGTCGGAGCGATACGCCGGAGCAGCAGAGCCCGACTCCCGACTCCTGATCACCGATTCCTACCTATGCTCACCATTAACACTATCCACAAGGCCTACGATGGCACCGAGGTGCTGCGCGGCATCAGCCTGGAGGTGCCCGCCGGGGCGACGATGGCCCTGCTCGGCCCCTCGGGCTGCGGTAAGACGACGCTGCTGCGGGTGGTGGCCGGGCTTGAGCGGGCCGACGGCGGGGCGATCCTGTTCGGCGGCGAGCGTATCGACGGCGTGCCGCCCCACCTGCGCGGCTTCGGCATGATGTTTCAGGACTACGCGCTCTTCCCGCACATGGATGTGGCGGCGAACGTGGCCTTCGGGCTGCGCATGCGCGGCCTGGGGCGCGCCCAGGTCGCGGCGCGGGCCGCCGAGGCGCTGGCGCTGGTGGGCATGGCCGGCTACGGGCGGCGGCGGGTCTTCGAGCTCTCGGGCGGCGAGCGCCAGCGGGTGGCCCTGGCCCGCGCCCTGGCCCCCGGCCCGCGCCTGCTGATGCTCGATGAGCCGCTGGCCGCCCTCGACCGCGAGCTGCGCGAGCGGCTCCAGGAGGAGCTGCGCGCCGTGCTGCGCCAGGTGGGTGTGACCGCGATCTATGTCACCCACGACCAGGAGGAGGCCTTCGCCCTGGCCGACGTCGTCGCGCTGCTGAACGCCGGCCGGCTGGAGCAGGCCGGGCCGCCGGAGGCGATCTACCGGCGCCCGGCGAGCCTGTGGGCGGCCCGCTTCCTCGGGCTGCGCAACCTGGCCCCCGGGCGCCACCTGGGCGACGGGCGGGTCGCCACCGGCCTCGGCGAGCTCGCCGGGACGCTGATCGGCGAGCTCGCGCCCGGCGCGGACGCCGTGGCGGTGATCGCGCCCGACGCCGCAGCCCCCGCCGGGGCGAGCCGGCTGCGCGGCGAGCTTGAGTCGCTCCAGTTTCGCGGGCGGCACTACCGGGTCGGCCTGCGCGCCGCCGGCGGGCAGCTGATCGACCTGGACATGGCCGCGCCCCCCGGCGCTGTCGGCGATCTGGTGGGGCTGGGGCTGACTCCCGCGCGGGTGCTGATCTACCCGGCCTGACGCAATTGCAGATTGCAGATTGCAGATTGGCGCAGCGCCTCTCTCTTTGTGACGCAGCCTTCACAGGAGAACATACAATGACGCCTCATACACCAGATCCGCTCGACCTGTTCGGGATCGACTACGTCGAGCTCTACGTGAGCAACGCCCGCCAGGCGGCCCACTTTTACCGCAGCACTCTCGGCCTGACCCCGGTGGCCTACGCCGGGCTTGAGACCGGCCTGCGCGACCGCACGAGCTACGTGCTCCAGCGGCGCAACGTGCGCTTTCTGCTCACCGCGCCGAATCTGCCCGGCCACCCGATCGGCGACCACGTCGCCCGCCACGGCGATGGGGTGAGGGATATCGCCCTGCGCGTGCGCGATGCCGCCGCCGCCTATCGGGCGGCCCTGTCCAACGGGGCCACCGGCGTGCTGGGGCCGACGGCCAGCGAGGACGCCCACGGGAGCGTTGTTAAGGCGACGATCGCCGCCTACGGCGATACGGTGCATAGCTTCATCGAGCGGGACGGCTACGATGGGCCGTTCATGCCCGGCTTCCGCGCGATCAGCGAGCGCCCGCCCGTCCCCGAGACCGGCATCGCCGCGATCGACCACATCGTCGGCAACGTTGATCTGGGCTATATGGAGCAGTGGGTCGGCTACTACCGCGATGTGTTGGGCTTCAAGCAGATGGTCCACTTCGACGACAAGGACATCTCGACCGAGTACAGCGCCCTGATGAGCAAGGTGATGCAGAACGGCTCGGGCAAGATCAAGTTCCCGATCAACGAGCCGGCCGAAGGGCGTAAGAAGAGCCAGATCGCGGAGTTCCTCGAGTACTACGGCGGCCCCGGCGCCCAGCACATCGCCCTGTCCACCGGCGACATCTGCGCCACGGTGGACGCGCTGCGCGCCGCCGGCATCCCCTTTAACAATGTGCCGTCGAGCTACTACGACGACCTGGAAGGCCGGGTGGGCCGCATCGACGAGAGCCGGGCCGCCCTCCAGGAGCGCGGCATCCTGGTCGACCGCGACGAGGAGGGCTACCTGCTCCAGATCTTCAGCCAGCCGCTCCAGGACCGGCCGACGCTCTTTGTCGAGATCATCCAGCGCAAGGGCAGCCGGGGCTTCGGCAAGGGCAACTTCCGTGCCCTCTTCGAGTCGATCGAGCGCGAGCAGGAGAAGCGGGGGAATCTATAAATCGGCGCTGCGGGCATCTGCCCGCAGCGCCGATTTATCGATTATAAGGAGGGCTGCGGCGCGGGCCTGATCCGCTTTGCCAGGGCGCTCCCGCCAACCACCAGGGCCACGATCGCGGCGATGATCCCCAGGTTCTTGACGATCTCACCGACTGCGAAGGCTTCGCCGCCGCCCGGCCCGTGGCCGCCGTGCATCCCGCCGGTCGTGGCCCCGATCAGCCCCGCGCTCCCCAGGGCGTAGGCCGCCCCGGCCACCAGCAGCGCCGCGAGTATAATCACCAGCGTACGTCCAAGCGTTCTCATTGCAGTACTCCCTCTTCCTTCAGCGTCGGGCGGGCGACGCGGGCCGGCTGCGGTGTGGCCTGGCCCGGCGTCAGCGGCGCGATGATAAAGCGCTTCGTCATATTCACGATCCACTGCCAGTGCAGGGCCACGTGCAGGCCCACCAGGAAGACCGACAGGTTCGCGGAGAGGCTGTGCAGCGCCTTCCAGACCCCGCCGTGCATCGCCTCTAGCCCGAAGGTCGGCAGCACCGCCTTCGAGATCATCAGCCCGGTGAAGATGATCACCGTCATGTCGATGAATAGGAGCGCGTTCAGCACGTAGCTCAGACGGGCCGACCACTGCACCTTGCCGAAGAAGCGCTTCGTGACCTGCACGATCCAGCTCCAGTTGAGCAGCAGGTGGGTGGTGATCGTCGCGCCGAGGGCGACGCCCAGCCACTCGTGGATGGTCATCCCGCTGAAGCGCGGGGCCATTGCCACCAGGAAGGACAGAAATATGCCTATATCGAGGGCTAGCTTGGTTAGGTTTCGGTTCGGGCGCTTGGTTGTCTGCTTCATTGTCGTGTCCCCTACAAGAGTTTGTTCCGATGGCTCTATGATAGGGGCGGGCTGTTTAGAAGTGATATAGAAGCTGTTGGGAGGGGGAGTAGAAACGAGAGGGTCTGCGGGAGAGCATTGCTCTCCCGCAGACCCTCTCGTCTGTCTGCCAGCAGCCTCGCTAGAAGCAGCCATCACCGGTGCAGACGCCGTCGGCGGAGGGCTCCGGCGTGTCGAGCTGGGCGTCGCCGGGGCCGGGCTGGAGCGTGTAGTCGGCCACGGCGCGCGCGCCGCTGATGTTGCCGTAGGCGGTGTAGCTGCGCTGGCCCACCGGCTCCTGCTCGCTCAGGTAGAGCACCGCGCTGAAGGCGCCGGCGGAGTCGGCCTGCACGTCGCCGATCCAGCGGGTCGAGTAGTCGGGCAGCGTCACCCAGACGGTGACGATCTCGCTGGGCTTGAAGCCGGCGCCGACGAAGGCGGCGAAGCTGCGCTGGGTGTCGGGGCTGGGGCCGATGTGGAGCGTAGCCACGCTGGTGGCGACGGTCAGGTCGTCCACGCTGACATCGAACTCGGCGATGCCGTTGGCCCCGCTGCTCAGGCCGCGGCCGGTGAAGGCGTAGTGGCCCACCGGCACGCCGGTGACGTAGAGGATATACTCGATGCTTCCGGCGGGGCCGGCGCTGACCCGGCCCAGGTCGACCAGGCTGTTGTCGGGGTAGCGCAGCCAGACCGCGACGCCCTCGCCGCCCCAGTAGCCGCTGCCCCGGAAGACGAAGTAGGAGCCCTGCGAGTCCTTGCCGGGCTCGGCGGTGAGCGTCACGCCGGCGGAGGTGCCGGGGGCCGCGCCGATGCCGACGCTGATGTCGGCGTAGACCTCGCGGCCGCTGTCCTTGCCGTGGGCGGTGTAGGTGTACTTGCCCGTCGGCGTGAAGGTGGCACCCAGGAAGTCGGGCAGGTAGGGGTAGCTGAAGCTGCCGTCGCCGTTGGCGACGACCTCGGCCACCCCGTAGACGCGGAAGTCGGGGTAGGTGATCCAGACGGCGACGGCCTCGCCGGGCGAGAATCCCTGGCCGACCAGGGTGACGGTGTCGTTCTGGCGGGGGCTGCCGGGGCTGGCGCTGAGGCTGGCCGAGCTGGCCATCGACGCCCAGCTCCACAGGCCGAGCAGGGTGGCGATCGCCAGGGTGAATCCCCCCATCAGGAGCCGACGCGCTCTGCTGTGCTGCAACATGGTATTTCTCCCTCCAACTAGCGTAGCGTGCGCGATCATCGCGCCTAGCTCAAGGCTACACCAGGGCCGAGGGGCGACTCAGAGTCGTAAGTGACTATTCGATGACAGGCGGCTTACTGGAGCCTTACAGCGTAGGTGACAGCGATGTCACCCAAGCCCGCTGTGATATGTGGTATCATAGCGCCCGTTTGAGGGCCGCCACGTTCGCGGAAGGACGTACCCTGTCATGTATCAGCATCTGACCCGCGCCTGCTCGCTCCTGCTGCTTCTGGTCGCCCTGGCTGGGTGCGCGAACAGAGTCGTCACCTCGGGGCCCGCGCAGGCTGTCGCCACCTCGGCGCCCGCGCCCAGCAGCGCGCCTGTCGCCTCCCCTATCCCTACGCTGCCACCCACCGATACTCCCGCGCCGACCCTGGCCCCGCCGACGGCCACGCCCGAGCCGCCGACGGCCACGCCCGAGCCGCCGACGGCCACGCCCGAGCCGATCACCGGCGCCCTGGCGCTGCCGCGTGGCAGCGTGACGGAGCGGCCCTACGCGGTGATGCTCGACAACCACCCCGACGCCTACCCGCAGTCGGGCCTGAACGGCGCGGCGATCGTCTTCGAGGCCCTGGCCGAGTTCGGCATCACCCGCTACATGGCCGTCTTCGTGCCCGGCGTCTCGCCCGAGCTGAGCGAGATCGGCCCGGTGCGCAGCGCGCGCCCCTACTATGTGGAGTGGGCCAAGGGTCTGCGCGCCGTCTACTCGCACGCCGGCGGCTCGCCCGAGGGCCTGCTGCTCGCCGAGACCGCGATCGAGATCATCAACAACGACGCGCTCAGAGGCGTCTCCGGCCCCTACTTCCGCCGCAGCGGCGCCCGCCTCGCGCCCCACAACCTCTACACCGACAGCGCCGATATCGCCGCCTTCGCCGCCAGCCGCGGCGTCGAGACGCCCGACCTCAGCGAGATCGGCTTCATCCTCAAGCCCGAGGCCCCCGCCGACCAGCGGCCGGCCAGCCAGCGCCTGAGCTACTTCTTCATCTACCGCGAGGCCTACGTCGGCTGGAGCTATGACCCGGCCAGCAACGACTACCTCTACTTCCGGGGCAGTCGGCCCCACGTCGATCAGCGCACCGGCGCGCAGATCCAGTTTAAGAACCTGGTTGTCATGGAGGTGCCCGAGGCGCCCATCCCCGGCGACCCGAAGGGTCGCATCGAGCAGCAGGTGCTCGGCGAGGGTAAGGCGCGCATCTTCCGCGACGGGACGATGATCGAGGCCACATGGCGCAAGGACGCCGGCTTCGCGCAGCTCCGCTTCTACGCGGCGGACGGCTCCGAGGTTCCCATGAACCCCGGCCCGGTCTGGATCGCTGCCATCCCGTCCATGGACAACCTTACCGTAGAAGGGGGACTATGATAGAAGGCAAATTACGCCACGTGCTCGCGGTCGCCATCCTGGCGCTGATGGTGACCTCCGCCGGCCAGGTGGGCGCCGCGCCCTCCGCCGCGCCGAGCCGCCAGGACACAGCGCCCACCTACCGCATCTTCGCCACGCGCGAGGGCCTTGTCGGCCGAACGACGGCCAACGGCCATACGATCCAGCCCCGCGACCGCTTCGTCGCCCTCCCCTCCTGGAGCGTCCTCTCCCCCAAAGGCACCAGCCAGTACGCCGTGCGCCTGACCTACAACGGGCGCAGCGTGGTCGTGCCGGTCTGGGACGTTGGCCCCTGGAACACTAAGGACGACTACTGGAGCCCGAACCGCCGCTACGGCGACCTGCCGGTCGGTCGGCCGATGGCCCACGCCGCCGTCTTCGACGGCTATAACGGCGGGCGCGATGAGAGCGGGCGCGTGGTCCGTGACCCCAATGGCATCGATATCGCCGACGGCACCTTCTGGGACGACCTGGGGATGAGCCGCAGCGACTACGTGCTGGTCACCTTCCTCTGGCTCGGCGCCGACCCCGGCCCCGGCAACGCGGCGCCGATCGACCCGCCGCCCGCGACCCGGTCCGCACCCGCCCATCCGGCGAAGCCGGTCGAGGTGGAGTCCGGTGCCACGGCGGTGGACAACGGCGGCGAGGGTTACAGCGCGAGCGGGCCGCACTGGGACGATCTCGCCTGCGGGGTGGGCGGCGGCTCCACCTACACGCTCTCGACGAGCGACCCGGCGAAGGGCACCAGCGCGGCCTCCTGGTCGCCGCAGCTCCCGTCGGCCGACTTCTACGAGCTGAAGGCCTACGTGCCCGCGTGCGGCCCGGCCGCCACCCGCTCGGCCCGCTACCGTATCAGCCACGACGGCGTCGTGAACGAGGTGCTGGTCGACCAGCAGGCCAACGCCGGGCAGTGGGTCTCCCTGGGCGTCTTCCACTTCCTGGGGAGCGCCGAGTCGCAGCCCCGCGTGGACCTGGGCGACGTGACGGACGACTCGGGCCTGGCGGTGCGCTTTGACGCCATGGCCTGGGCGCCGCGCACGGACACGACCCCGCCGAACGGCACGGTGACGGCGATCGCCCGCAAGGACAACGGCTACCAGATCAGCTGGGGCGGCACCGATGACATGAGCGGCATCGCCACCTACGATGTGCAGGTGCGCCAGCTGCCGAAGGGCGGCTGGACGGACTGGAAGCAGGGTGTGGCCGACATCGGCGCGTGGTTCGGCCCCGACGAGGGCAAGCAGTTCGCCTTCCGCGTGCGCGCCCGCGACTGGGCCGGCAACCAGGAGCCCTGGCCCGACGGCGCGGATATGGATACGACGCAGGCCGCGCCGTAACCCGCCCCGGCGGGCATCGCCACAACACCGTAGGGCCGAAGCAAAATCGCCTCTGTCGCAAAGCGACAGAGGCGATTTTGCTTCGGCCCTACATCATGCCGCGTGGTGCGGTGCCGCCGGCGCGTTACTTATCGGCCAGGGCCGCGACGCCGGGGAGCACCTTGCCCTCCAGCAGCTCCAGGGACGCGCCGCCGCCGGTGGAGACGTGGGACATCTTATCGGCGAGGCCGGCCTGCTCGATGGCGGCCACCGAGTCCCCGCCGCCGATGATCGTGATCGCGCCGAGGGCCGAGGCGTCGGCCATGGCCGTGGCGACAGCGAAGGTGCCCTTGGCGAAGGGCTCCATCTCGAACACGCCCATCGGCCCATTCCAGATCACCGTCTTCGCGCCGCGCACCTCGGCGGCGTAGATCTTGGCCGTCTCGGGGCCGATGTCGAGGATGCGCCAGCCGGCGGGCACGGCGTCCACGCTGACCGTCTTGGTGTTCGCGCTGGCGCTGAAGGCGTCGGCGATCACCGCGTCGACTGGCAGGATCAGGCGGGCGCCGGCGGCCTCGGCCTTGGCGATCAGGCCGCGGGCGACCTCGACGCTCTCCGGCTCGATCAGCGAGTCGCCCATGTTCTTGCCCATGGCCAGCAGGAAGGTGTTGGCCATGCCGCCGCCGATCAGCAGGGCGTTGACCTTGCCGAGCAGGTTGTCGATCACGCCGATCTTATCGCTGATCTTGGCCCCGCCGATGATCGTGACGAAGGGGCGGGCGGGGTCCTCCAGGGCGCCGCCGATGAAGGCCAGCTCCTTCTCCAGCAGGAGGCCGGCCACGCCCATCAGGTGGTGGGCCACCCCCTCGGTGCTGGCGTTGGCCCGGTGGGCCGCGCCGAAGGCGTCGTTCACAAACACGTCGCCCAGCTTCGCCAGCTCGGCGGCCATCTCCGGGTCGTTCTTCTCCTCGCGCGGGTCGAAGCGGGTGTTCTCCAGCATCAGCACCTGGCCCGGGCCGACCGACCCGGCGGCGGCCTCGGCGGCCGGCCCGGTGATCGCCTCGGTCTTCTTGACCTCGCTGGCCTCGGGGAGCAGCTCGAAGAGCCGCTCGACCACCGGGCGCATGCTGTACTTGGGGTTGACCTTGCCCTTCGGGCGTCCGAGGTGCGACATGAGGACCACGCCGGCGCCGTGCTCGATCAGATAGCGGATGGTTGGCAGGGCCGCCCGGATGCGCGTGTCGTCGGTGATGGCCCCGCTGTCGTCCTGCGGCACGTTGAAGTCCACGCGCACCAGGGCGCGCTTGCCGGCCCACTCGACGTCGCGGATCGTCTTCTTTGCCATGGGGATCTCTCCTTCTATCGGTATCATCCCACTCCCGGCCTATTGTAGCACAGCGGGGGTTGGGGGCTGGGGGTTAGGGGTTAGGAAGCCGCAACCCCAGCCTCCAACCCCCAGCCCCAACCCCCAACCTACACCCGAATACAGGCCACCTCGTGCCCGCCCTTGCGCTCCAGGGCCGGGTCGCTGCGCCGGCACTCGTCTATTGCGATCGGGCAGCGCGGGTGGAAGCGGCAGCCGGGCGGCACATCGGCGGGGTTGGGCGTCTCGCCCTGGAGCAGCACGCGGGCCTGGCGGCGCGGGGCCAGGCTGGGCACCACCGAGAGCAGAGCCTGGGTGTAGGGGTGCTGCGGCGCGGCGATCAGCTCGTCCGCCGGGCCGACCTCGACGATGCGCCCCAGGTACATCACCGCGATGCGGTCGGCGAACATCGCCGCCGTGGCCAGGTCGCATCCCCGACTATACCAGCGATGTCTATCCGGAGCTGCACATTGAGGCGCAGTACGCAGCCCAGATCGGGATCCCGCCGTGCAGCACGGTCGGACAGGCTCTGCGCGACAACCAGATCCTCACCGACGACTATTATGCCGCGCGGGTCGGGGCGAGTGCGGGGCTTGCGCCGCGCTACTACCTGCCCGATCTCGGCGTCGGCCGGCTCGTCGAGGAGCCGAGCGAGATGCTGGCGGTGATCGAGACATTCCTCGCCGGCGATACGATTCTGCTCAGGCGGGCCGCGGTGAGCGCTCGTCTCGACGATTTTACTGCGGATCTGGCGCAAAGCGAGTGCGCGCTGTACGAGCGCGCTGGGCTGACCGTCGACTGTAGCCTTGTGCGCAGCGACTGGACGGCATACGTCTTCCGCGATCAGTTGCTGGCGGCAGAGGCACACTACGATATCCTGGCGATCCAGAGCCACGCCAGCCACCTCTGGCTCGGCTCCGATGGTGAGTTCATTTACGCGCAAGACCTGATAAGCGCCGAGGTCGACCTGTCGCGGGCACTGCTCATCTCGACCGGTTGCCACGCGGGGCTGAATGTCCCGCCGTACCAGTCGCACCCCGCGCTCGACCTGGTGCAGGCGGCACTCGGCCGCCGGGCGAACATGCTTGGCGGCACCAGCTACGGCGTCGTTAGCAAGAAGCATCTACGCTGGAGCGAGGCGCTGATTCTACGGTTTGAGCAGATCCTGCTGAGCGGCGCCGAGCCAACCCCAGGCCGCGCGCTCGCCGCCGCCAAGGCCGACTATCACCGTGAGACCTACGACGACGGTGATACGCTGAATGATGCGAAGGCCTCGCTCCAGCTCGTCTTCTACGGGCTGCCGATGTATCGCTATGTCGTTCTGGGCGGTGCGGGCACATAGGAGCGGCATTGCCCGAAATGGTACGTCACACCCGGTCGATGATCCGGGCTTGACACGGATAACGCAATGCGTTATACTCAGGACATAACGCGATGCGTTATACATGAAGTACTATCGCACCGAAGGAGGCCTACAATGGCAACCGAGACGATCAAGAGCGACACAATAGAGCACGAGAGCCAGAGCGCCGACATGGGCAAAGCGATCGAGGCCAGCATCAACGATGTGCAGAAGACCGTTGCCAAGGCCGGCGACACGATGTTCGTCTGGCTAAGCAAGGTGCCGCTCGCGAGCCTCGGCCTGGTCGGCATGATCAGCGATGAGGTGCAGGCCGTCGCCAACAAGTTCTACCTGAACAAGCTGATTGAGCGCGGCGAGGCCGTCCAGAAGGACACTGAGAAGTGGCTGCAGGATATGCAGGCGCGCTTCCGCTAGAAGCGACTGCAGCTCAGTGACAAACAACGGGAGGGATCAGGCGCTGCCTGATCCCTCCCCGTTTGTCATTTAGGCATGTTTCAGAGAGCGTTACAGTTTGGTATAGCGCAGGGAATTCCAATGCACAATCCCTGCCACCTGCCGCCTGTCACCTGAAACCATGCCTTACTACAGCAGCCGCATCGCGAAGGCGGCCAGCAGCAGCGCCCCGCCGATGGACAGGCCGCTGAAGAGGTAGAGGCCGTAGGTGCGCAGGCGCGTGCTGCGCAGCAGGGTTCGCTCGTCGCGGTGGCTAATGATGAAGCGGCGGGCGCGGTCGACCGGGTGGCGCATGAGCACCGGCTCGCCGCCGTCGTCGGCCAGGCAGGCCAGGATGTAGACCCGGTTGCCGAGAGGCAGGGCGCGCTCCTCGCGCCAGATCTGGCGCTCGACGTTCAGCTCAGCGCCGGTGTAGGACTCGAAGCGGGCGACGGTCTCCAGCAGGTCGATCCGGGCACCGGCGGTGTCCACCGCCATGCGACCGCTGGCATCGCGCACATAGAAGCGCGGCACCCGGCTATCGTGCAGGTCGAATGTGTGGCCGACATTGCGCTGGCCGCGCTGGTGGATCATGCTGTGCTGGCGGTTCGCCCCGAGGGGGCCGCCGTAGCCAAGCCGCTCCTTATCCTCCGTCACCGAGTAGTCGTAGGCCACACAGAGCGCCTCGCTATAGGGCGCGCGTAGCGGCGAGTCGCACTCGATCGTACCCACCACCTCGACCAGCTGCCCGAGGCGGCCCGCGCGGTGGCGGGCGGCCACCTCGGCCACGCTCATCGTCTCAGTCTCGCGCATGGCGAGGATGCTGCCCTCGCCGCGCCAGGCGAAGGCGGCGGCGACAATGCCGGCGAGGGCGAGGGCTATGGCAATAGCAAGAAGGATGGCCATGGTGACTGTTGAGTGTTGAGCGTTGAGTGTTGAGCGCTGAGCGTAGTGTAAGCTGCGGGCATATCGGGAGCACAACCGAGGTGCGGTCTTTCATCCCTCGGTGACGAGCTCTTAACGCGTTTGGCGGAAAACCCCGGCTAGAGTAGATAAGGCTGTGACACCGTATGTCGCAGGTGCTTAGAAGCGAGGGAGAGCGATGAAGACAGTGCTGGGAAAGGTCGGCTATGTGCTGGCCAATATGGTCGTGATGGTCATCCTGCACGGCAACAGCAAGCAGTTCTGGCCCAAGATCCCATACCTGAGCCTGAAGAACGAGAGCACGGGCGAGCACGCGCGACTGCTCTTCAACACCCTGGCGGTGGTGACGGTATTCCAGGCTCTGCTCCGGCGGCTGCCGCGCGAGCGCTGGCTGGGGCGGGGCGTCGTCCTCGCGGCGATGCCGGCGACCCTCCCGCTGGTGATCTTCATCGGCCAGAAGGTGCTGCGCCTGCAAGGCCAGGCCGCCGAGGCATACAACCTCTCGATGGTGCCCATCCTACCGATCGCGGCCATGGTGGCCGAGGACGCGATCGCGCGTACGCGCATAATACGGTCGCAGCCGTAAGGGCGCAGCAGCGCGGCGCTGCTGCGCCCTTACGTTCACGTCAGGAACACCTTATACGCCGGGTTCTCGCTCTCGTCGGCGTGGCGGTAGCCCAGGCGATCCAGCGACTCGCGGAAGCGGGGCAGGGCTGCCTCCGGCACCTGGATGCCGGCCAGCACTCGGCCGTGGGCGCTGCCGTGGTTGCGATAGTGGAACAGGCTGATGTTCCACGACTCGTCGATCGACTCGAGGAACTGGAGCAGCGCGCCGGGCCGCTCGGGGAACTCAAAGCTGTAGAGCCGCTCGTCCACCGCCTCGGGCGCGCGCCCGCCCACCATGTGCCGCAGGTGGACCACCGACAGCTCATCGTTGGTCAGGTCGATCGCATCGTAGCCGGCGGCGGCCAGCTCATCAAGCAGGGTGGCCCGCTGGTCGGCCCGATCCAGCTGCACGCCCACAAAGATGTGGGCCTCGGCGCGCGGCGCGTAGCGGTAGTTGAACTCGCTGATGCTGCGCCCGCCCACCACCCGACAGAAGCGCTTGAAGGAGCCCGGCTGCTCGGGGATCGTCACCGCCAGCAGGGCCTCGCGGCGCTCGCCGATCTCGGCCCGCTCGGCCACGTGCTTCAGCCGGCTGAAGTTCATGTTCGCCCCGCATGTCAGGGCCACCAGGGTCTCCCCGCTCAGCCCCCGCTCCTCCACGTCGCGCTTCAGCCCGGCCAGGGCCAGGGCGCCCGCCGGCTCCTGCACCGCCCGCGTGTCGTCGAAGACATCCTTGATCGCCGCGCAGACCTCGTCGGTCGTCACGCGGACGATCCGGTCGACGTAGCGCTGGGCCAGCCCGAAGGTGTGCGCGCCCACCCGCCGCACCGCCACACCATCCACAAAGATCCCGACCTGGGGCAGCGTCACCCGCTCGCCCGCCGCGAGGCTCTGGAACATGGCGTCGGAGTCGTCCGGCTCGACGCCGATAATCTCGACCTGGGGGCTGATGCTCTTCAGAAAGACGGCGATCCCAGCGATCAGACCGCCGCCGCCGATCGGCACATAGACCTTGTAGCGCGCGGCGCGGATCTGCTGCGAGATCTCAAGGCCGATGGTGCCCTGGCCGGCGATCACCAGCGGGTCATCGTAGGGGTGGACGAAGGTCATGCCGTTCTCGGCCTGCAGCCAGTAGGCGTGGGCCTCAGCGTCGCTGTAGCTATCGCCGTGCAGCACCACCTCAGCGCCGCGGGCGCGGCAGGCGCTCACCTTGATCTCGGGCGTGGTGGCCGGCATGACGATCACCGTGCGCAGGCCGAGGCGCTGCCCGGCGTAGGCCACGCCCTGGGCGTGGTTGCCGGCCGAGGCGGTGATCACCGCCCGCCCGCGCTCCTCAGCCGTCATGTGGGCCATGCGGTTGTAGGCACCGCGCAGCTTGAACGAGAAGATCGGCTGGAGATCCTCGCGCTTGAGCAGCACCTCATTGCCCAGGCGGGCCGAGAGCTGCGGCGCGGCCTGGAGGGGCGTCTCGCGGGCGACATCATAGACGCGGCTGGTGAGGATGCGCTGAAGGTAGTCGAGGTTCACAAAGAATCCTTATGATGGGCCGATGGAGGGGCGCGGCGCGGCGCGCCCCTCCATCGGCGCGGGAGGGGCGGCCTGAACAATCTCCATCCACTTCTCGGGAGCGCTGATCAGGGCGAAGCCGAACTTCGCATAGAGCCCGTGGGCGTCGCGGGTGGCCAGCATAAAGCGCCGCAGGCCGCGCAGGTCGGGGTGGGCGACGACGGCGCCCATGAGCCAGGTGCCCAGGCCGTGGCCCCGGTAGGCCTCCAGCACAAACACGTCGCACAGGTAGGCGAAGGTGGCGTAGTCGCTGATCACGCGGGCCAGGCCGATCTGCGCATCGCCCGCGTAGAGCCCGAAGCAGAGCGAGTGGGACAGCGAGCGGGCAACCTGCGCGCGGGTGCGGCCGGCGGCCCAGTAGGAACCCGTCAGGTAGCCATGGATCACGTCCAGATCGAGGCGGGCCGGGTCGGTGCTGATGCGAAAGCCATCTTCGAGCAGCTCATAGGGAGACAGCATATCGGCGGGGCGCATATCGTTCACGTCCTTCAGGGAAGAGGGCCGCGATCCCTATCGCGTCGCTGGCCCCGATTATGAGCCAATTCGCCCCGGCGCGCAAGGCGCGGGGGAGCGCTGGCCTCGGGGCGGCTGAGGCGATCCATGTATAATAGGTGACTGTTCTGGCAGCATATGCGTAGGGCTAAGCATCAGGCCCAGCGCCGAAATTGAGGGCAACACCGTATGGCGACTATCCTTCAGCAGCTTCCTATTGGCGCAAAGATCGGCCTCGCATTCTCAGGCGGCCTCGACACCAGCGCGGCGCTCCACTGGATGCGCGCCAAGGGCGCCATCCCCTACGCATACACGGCCAACCTCGGGCAGCCCGACGAGCCGGACTACGAGGACATCCCGCGGCGCGCGCTGACCTATGGCGCCGAGGCCGCCCGCCTGGTCGACTGCCGCAAGCAGCTGGTGGCCGAGGGCCTGGCCGCGATCCAGTGTGGCGCGTTTCACATCACCACGGCGGGGGTGCCCTACTTCAACACCACGCCGCTGGGGCGGGCGGTGACCGGCACGATGCTGGTGGCCGCCATGAAGGAGGACGAGGTCAACGTCTGGGGCGACGGCAGCACCTTCAAGGGGAACGACATCGAGCGGTTCTACCGCTACGGCCTGCTGGTGAACCCGAGCCTCCAGATCTACAAGCCCTGGCTGGACCAGGCATTCATCGATGAGCTCGGCGGCCGCGCGGAGATGTCGGCCTACATGGCGCAGCACGGCTTCGACTACCGCATGTCGGCGGAGAAGGCCTACTCGACCGACTCGAACATGCTCGGCGCGACCCACGAGGCAAAGGATCTGGAGCACCTCAGCCAGGGGATGTATATCGTCAACCCGATCATGGGCGTGCCCTTCTGGCGCGAGGAGACGGCCATCGCCTACGAGGAGGTCCGCATCACCTTTGAGGAGGGGCTGCCGGTCGCGCTCAACGGCACGACCTTCGACGACCACGTGGCCCTGCTGGCCGAGGCGAACCAGATCGGCGGGCGGCACGGGCTCGGGATGAGCGATCAGATCGAGAACCGCATCATCGAGGCCAAGAGCCGAGGGATCTACGAGGCCCCCGGCATGGCGCTGCTCCATATCGCCTATGAGCGGCTGGTGACCGGCATCCACAATGAGGGGACGATCGAGCAGTACCGCGAGAGCGGGCGGCGGCTCGGCCGCCTGCTGTACGAGGGCCGCTGGTTCGACCCGCAGGCGATCATGCTGCGCGAGTCCGCGCAGCGCTGGGTCGCGCGGGTGATCACCGGCGATGTGACGGTCGGCCTGCGCCGCGGGAACGACTACTCGATCCTAAACACCGATTCGCCGAACCTGACCTACGACGCGCAGCGGCTGACGATGGAGAAGGGCGAGTCGTCGTTCTCGCCCCAGGATCGGATCGGGCAGCTCACCATGCGCAACAACGACATCGCCGACACGCGGAAGAAGCTCTCCACCTACCTCAGCAGCGGCCTGCTCGCTGATGGGGGCGTGCTCCCCCAGATCACAGGCCCGCAGGACGAGGCCCAGGGCTGAGATCTGGAGGTTGGTTTGGCGCATCGCTGGCGGATTCACCGCCAACGATGCGCCAAACCAAGCCAGGGCGTCGCCCTCGTGGCGTCGCAGGCGCACGAGAAATGATGGCCGTGGCCGACGGGTCGCTCGCCGACGCGCGGGCCACCCTGTCCTCGCTGGCGGCCACCATCGGCGGGGCCACCCAGACCATCACCGACACCCTGCCGGTGCTGGACGACCTTGGCGGGCTGGCCGGCGACGAGCTGCCGCAGACGCTGCGCTCGACCCAGGCGGCCCTCGGGTCGGCCCAGGAGACGGCGCGGGTGGTCGACAGTGTCCTCGGGGCGATCAGCGGCTTCGGGCTGATCAGCGCGACCACCTACAACCCCAAGGTGCCGCTGAGCGACTCGATCGGCCAGGTGGCGCGGAGCCTCGACACCCTGCCCACCTCGCTCAGCGAGGTCTCCGCCGGGATCCGCACAGCGCGGGGCAACCTCGGCCAGCTGAACAAGGACCTGGGAGCGGTGGCGACGGGGGTCGGCGGGGTGCGGGCGAACCTAGACGAGGCGGCGGCCGTGGTGCGCCAGTACCGGGGCATCGTGGGCGACCTCCAGGCGCAGGTGGCGGAGATCCGGGCGGCGGCCCCGGGCTGGATTGACCTAGCCGGGGTCGGCGTGGGCCTGCTGCTGATCTGGCTGGCCCTGGCCCAGCTGGCGATCTTCGCCCAGGGCTTCGAGATGCTGCGGCGCGACCGGCCCGCGCAGCGGGCGGAAAAACAGTGATGCGGGCGCGACATGGCCGCGCCCGCATCACATCCCCGCCGGGTCGCTCAGCTCGCCGGAGTCAGGAGTCCGCCGCCGCTGAGCGTGTAGGTCGCGCCGCCGAGCGCCGGGTTCGCGGCAACATCGTAGTAGACCGTGTGGCCGTTGCCAATGATGTTGCTGACCGTGCCGCTCACGATCCCATCGGCGTCGCTCAGCGTCGTCAGGTACGAGTCCGCTGTCACCGTCCAGGTGCTCCAGGCGTCGAGGGTCAGGCTGGCCGCCTGCGCCGTGTTCGCGGCATTGATCGCGCCGGTGAGCGCGGAGCCATTCTTCAGCGTGACGGCCGCCGTGCTGACGGCGTCCGCCCCAATATCGCCGGTCATCAGCTGGGCGTCGGCGGTGAGGATGGCCTGGCCGCCATTCGATCCGCTGCCGCCCCAAGCGCCCGCGCTGGCGTCGATCAGCGCCCCCGAGGGGTTGATCAGACTCACGCCGCTCAGCGTGATCACCCCGGTCGAGTTCGTGACATAGAAGAGCGGGCCGACCACGGCCGAGAGCGTCCCGCCGGTCATTGTGAATGTGCCCTGGGTGCCCTCGGCGTCGCCCGACATGCTCTGGTAGATCATCACGCCCCACTTCTGCGCGCCGGTGAGGGTCGTGTTTGTCAGGCTGATCGTGTTCGCCCCCTCGATCACGGCGGCCTCGGAGCCAGTGGCGGTGATCGTAGCGTCGGCGACGCTGATCTGGCCCGTCGAGTAGATGCCGGGCGAGTCGGCCCCCGAGGTCGTCACATTGCCGCCTGTAACGCTGATCGTGCCGCTGCCGCGGTCGGTGGCGATCGCGCCAGCGTTGGCCCCGGCGGTGCGCATATCGACATTGGTGAGGGTGAGCGCGCCGCCGTTGGTGGCCATCACGGCGTGGGCGTACTGGCCGGTGGCGCTGATCGTTACGTTAGCGAGCGCGACCTGCGCGCCGTCGCCGCTGGCGAAGACACCGTTGGCCCCCGCGCCGCTGCTGCTCACCGTGCTGTCCGCCAGCGTGATCGCGCTGCCCGCGCCAGCGAGCACCGCCGCGTTGAGCCCGTAGAAGCTGCTGCTGTCGGACGAGGACGTTTCGCCGCTGGACGAGATCGTCGTGCCAGACAGCTCAAGCACGCCGCCGCCAGAGACATAGACGGCGCTCTGATCAGTCTGCGTGGCTGTGTAGGTCTGTCCGGACTTCACCGCGCTGCCACCATCCTGGCGGTAGGCCGCCGATGCGGGCATGACAACGGCCACCTGGCCCATGGCGGATGGGAGGCTCGTACTGGTGCTCGGCGCGCAGGCGCTCAGGGAGATGATCGCGGCGGCAGCCATGCTGGCGATGGTGATAGGCCTTCTCATTACTGGGTTTCCTCTGGTGTCTGTCAATGCCGCAGCAGGCGGCGTCATCTGTGTATAGTCCCAGGGTAGCGCCACGTCTTTCAGAAGCTGTTAAGAAGCGGTGTACTGACGCTATAGTTTCGTGTAGAGGGACACATGGCCATCGAAGATCAGGTGACGCCCGCGCAGTGGCTGGCGCTGCGGCAGGGGCCGTGGGCGGCGGGCTGCTACGTGGCGACGGCGGTGGGAGGGAAGGTGCAGCAGGTGCGCGAGCTGCTGGCGCTCGGCGAGGCGCTGCGCCAGGAGATCGAGCGTGGCGGCGAGGGAGACCTGGTGGCGGAGGTGGCGGCGGCGGTGCTCGGCGAGGCGCCGATGGACGCCGCGCCCGGCCCGAGCCCCGACGACCGGCCGGCGCTCCTGCGCGCGGTGGCGGCGGCCGGCGCGGCGGCGGGCGGCCTGGCGGGCGGCGAGGTCTACCGGCGCTGGCTGGTGGGGCTGGCCCGCGCCGTGGCCGAGGCCGAGTCGGACGGCGGATTCCTCGGGTTCGGCGCCGAGGCCATGCACGCCGCCGAGCAGGCCGCCCTGGCCGAGGTCGCCGAGGCGCTGGGGCTGCTGGGGATATCGTGGGGACTGAGGAGCGACCGCTTCTATCTGCCACACACAAATAATATAACGGGCACGGCATGCAATACCTTAGCACCATCCTGATCGTCGACGACGACGCGTATGTGCGGGCCATGCTCCGCCAGGTCTTAGCTGAGGAGGGGCATGAGCTGATCGAGGCCATGCGTGGCGATGATGCGCTGCGCATGGTCAGTGAGCACCTGCCTGACTTGGTGCTGCTCGATGTGATGATGCCGGGCATCGATGGCTTTGAGGTGTGCCGGCAGCTGCGGGCCGCACCGCAGACGCGCGAGATCGCGATCCTCATGATCACGTCGCTTGACGACCGCTTCTCGCGGCTCCAGGGCATGACTGCCGGCGCCGATGGGTTTATCTCCAAGCCTTTTGATCGCTCCGAGCTCCTGGCCCAGGTGCGTACCATCACCCGGCTGAATCGCTACCGCCACCTGCTCACCGAGCAGGCGCGGTTCGCGCAGCTGATCCAGCTCTCTCCTGACGGGATCGCTACCCTGAGCGGCGACGGCGCGATGACGCTGGCGAACGCCTCTCTGGCCGCGCTGCTCGGCGTCGAGGATCCGCAGCAGCTTGACGGGCAGAGTCTGGAGGTCTTCCTCACCACAGATAGCCTCGACCGCTACCGCAGCGGGGTGGATCTTGTGCTGTCGGGGGCGCAGCCATCCGTACGGCTTGAGCTGAACATGCGTGCGGTGGGCGGCCAGCAGATCCCAGTTGAGGTGAGCTTTGGCGCTTTCCGCGATCAGAATGGCTCGGTGATCCAGGCGATTGTGCGCGACATCAGCATGCGCAGGCGGGCCGAGGCGCAGATCCAGCAGCAGATCAGTCAGCTCACCAGCCTGCACGCGATCGGCGTGGCGATCACGGCAAGCCTGGATCTGGAGACAACGCTGTCGGTGCTTATCGACCGTTTATTCGCGCACCTGCACGTCGATGCCGTGAATGTGCTGCTGCTCAATCAGAACACGCAGATGCTCGACCTTGCGGCGAGCCGCGGCGTTGCGCTTCCACCCGACCGCTATGTTTCGGTGGCGCAAAACGAGGGGCTGCCCGGGATCGCGTTTTTTACCCGTCGCCCGGTCAGCATCGCGGATCTGAGCTGCGAGGATCTCCATAACAGCCGCGACCGCTATCTGCGCGATCACTTCACCTCCTATATGGCCATGCCGCTGATCTCGCACGAGCAGTCGCTCGGGGTGATCGAGGTGATGAAGCGCGATCAGGTTGAGCCTAGCAACGACTGGCGGATCTTCTTTGAGACGCTCTCCATCCAGGCCGCGATCGCGATCAGCACCGCCGGCCTCTTTGCGCAGATCCAGCAGGCCAATGTTGAGCTCTCCCACTCGTATAACGCCACGATCGAGGGCTGGTCGCGGGCGCTCGATCTGCGCGACCACGAGACGGAGGGCCATAGCACCCGCGTCACTGACCTGACGCTCCAGCTCGCGCGCCGGATGCGGCTCTCGCCAGAAGAGCTCGACCATATCCGGCGCGGCGCTCTGCTCCATGACATTGGCAAGATGGGTGTCCCCGACCGTATCCTGCTCAAGCCCGGCCCGCTGAGCAGCGATGAGTGGCAGGTGATGCGCCAGCATCCGATCTACGCCTACCAGTGGCTCTCGGCCATCCCCTTCCTTCATGAGGCGCTGTCGATCCCCTACGCGCATCATGAGCGATGGGATGGCAGCGGCTATCCGCGTGGGCTGCGGGGCGATCAGATTCCGCTCGCGGCGCGTATCTTCGCCGTGATCGACACGTGGGACGCCCTGCGCTCGGTGCGGCCCTACCGTATGCCATGGCCTGAGGCACGGGTGTTGGCCCATATCCAGTCGCTCTCCGGCAGCCACTTCGATCCGCAGGTGGTCGAGGCGTTCCTCGCGCTGATGCGTGATCAGCGTGAGCTGACGGTGCATTAGCCCCTGCGGGCTGCCTGGCTGAAACCTGATAGGGGAGCCGCGATGGGCCGGGAATGCCGGCGTGTCGCGGCTCCCCTTTTGCGATTCTCCCGCGGCGGGTGCCAGGGCATGTGCAACGTCCTGAGCCCCCCCGGCTGGCGACTGAAGTCGCGCCGGCGGGGCGCGTTGCGCCGGGCGTCGGCCTGCGCCGACGCCGGATCCGCCCACGAA
>NZ_JAIEWN010000001.1:268623-278380 GCF_019599295.1 Oscillochloris sp. ZM17-4
CATCACCACCCAGGACCCAAGTCCAACCCCGGCGAATCGTGACGGCAGCGCGAGCCACCAGTCGCAGACCATACGTCCGGGCTCGCTCAGGATCACTTGGCCGCCGGCACCCGTCCCAAACACCTCCCCCCGCCTCTCCGCGCAGATCGTCACATAGTAGGCCCCGGCCAGGGCGTAGTCGTACCCCCGCAGGCGGATCGTCCGCCGGCCGTGGCGCCGTGGGTCGTCGGGCATGGCGGCGCTCCCTGAATATGGCCTGTCCTCTACGAGATACACCGCCGCCGCCAGCAAGAAGTTGCGTAGGGGCGACCCAACGTGGTCGCCCTGACCGCCCGTAACGCCCGCCGTAACGTTCCCCGGACGCCCCCCGCCTACACTGGCCTCAGCGACAGCAACCCAGGAGGCACCTTATGACCAATGAAGACAACCCCGTAGGGACGCAGCGTGCTGCGTCCCCCGCGTCCCCCGCGTCCCCCGCGTCCCGCGACGCCGCGAACTGGGCGCGCAAGTCCGACTCCCTCAAGGTCGGCGCCCTGCCCGCCGGCGCGGTCAGCCTGAACGTCGAGGGACGCCAGGTCGTCGGCCCGCTCCAGGGCTTCGGCCGGCTCTGGCAGAAGACCTACCGCCTGCGCCTGGAGGGCTGCGCGGCCACGCCCGAGCAGGTGGTCGCCGCATGGAAGGCCCACTTCCCCGAGTTCCAGCCGCCGCAGAACCGCTTCTTCCCCTCGGTGGCCGGCGTCTCCCCCGGCGAGGTCGTGCTGATCAACGCCTCGCTCCAGGGCATGCCCGTGCAGACCGGCGTGATGGTGCTCTACGCCGATGAGGTCAGCTTCACCCTGATGACGCCCCAGGGCCACCCCGAGTCGGGCTGGGTCACCTTCAGCGCCGAGGATGTGGGCGGCTGCACGGTCTGCCAGGTCCAGAGCATGGCCCGGGCCAACGACCCGATCTACGAGCTGGGCTTCGCCCTGGGCGGCTCGGCGGCCCAGGAGGCGATCTGGCGCCACGTGCTGACCAGCCTGGCCGCCCACCACGGCGTCACCGGCCAGCTCGTGCAGCTCGACAAGCAGTGCGTCGACCGGCGGCTCCAGTGGAGGCAGGCCGGCAACATCCGCCACAACGCCGCCATCCGGTCGATGCTCTACGCCATCTCACGCCCGTTCCGGCGCCCGTAGGGGCGACCCAACGTGGTCGCCCGCAGCGCGCTGCGTCCCTACGTGTGGCATGCCTCCAATGAAAGCGAGCATGGAGTAACCTATGGACTACCTCGGCCTGAGCATCCTGATCATCCTGGCACTGATCTTCGGCTTCCTCACCTACCGCGCCGCCCGCGCGCGCCGGCTCTGGGTCAGGCTCGTCGGCGGCATCCCGGCCGGCCTGCTGACGCTCCTGTTCAGCGCGGCGACTATCCTGGCCTTTGTGGGCTACAGCAAGATCAACGCGGTGCGCCCCAACCCGCCCTCGCAGCTGCGCCTGCCCGACCAGATCACGCCGCAGCTCATCGCCGACGGCGAGCGCTTCGCCCGCAGCTGCGCCGGCTGCCACTCCAGCGGCGGGCAGCCGGCGCTGGATGGGCATGACTTTCTGGCCGAGGACGGCGCCCTGCCCATGGGCACGCTCTGGGCGCCCAACCTGACCCCGGCCCACCTGGGCGAGTGGACAGACGGCGAGATCATCCGCGCCATCCGCGAGGGCGTGGGCCGCGACGGGCGCTCGCTGGTGATCATGCCCTCGGCGGGGTTCCGCAACCTGAGCGACGAGGATGTGCTGGCCCTGGTGGCCTACCTGCGCGCCCAGCCCGCCGTCGAGCCGGCCAGCCCGCCGCGCCAGCTGAATGTGCTCACCGCGATCCTGTTCGCGACCATCCTCCCGCCCGAGCTCTTCAGCGCCCAGGAGCCGATCACGGCCCCGGTGAGCGCCCCGCCGCGCGGGCCGACTGCGGCCTACGGCGGCTACCTGGTTAGCCTGGGCTGTGCCGACTGCCACGGCTCGAACCTGGCCGGCGTGCCCCCCGGCGGCGACGGCCCGCCCCCCGGCCCGAACCTGACCACCATGCCCCAGCGGCTCTCGGCCGATGAGCTGGTGACCCTGCTGCGCACCGGGGTCTACCCCGACGGCCACGCCCTGGGCGAAGACATGCCCTGGCGGGACTTCGAGAAGCTGAGCGACGACGACTTGCGGGCCATCTACGCCTACCTTGCCAGCCTGGAGCCGCTGCCGGATAATCAGTAGGGGACAGGGGGCAGGCAATAGTGATTCAGCACATCAAGACGCGATCTGCGCGATCACATAGACAGCCGATTGTGTCAAGAGGAGCCTACATAATGCTGCTCACACCCTTTGTCCGCAATACTGGGATGCTCGCTCTTGCCGGTGCGCTGATCTGGATCCTCGCCCTGGTGGTCGAATATAGCCTCGGGCTATTTCCGCCCGGCAGCGGGCCGCTGTTCCTGCTGAACTGAGGAGAGAAGCCGTGAACCCGTTGGAAAGCCGGTCCCGCTGGATGAGCTATGCCCTGCTGATCTTCGCCTGCACGCTCGTGCTGATCAATGTTGTCCTGGCTTTCTACAGAACGCAGTTACCAACTGAAGGCTGGGGCACCCAGGATCAGGGGGATTTCGATCACCCTGTCACTGTATTCACGACGAATCTGTTCGGTGAGCCGGGGCCTATTCAGCCCGGTGATAGATTTCTGGCGCTTAATGGTGTGCCGTTACCAATGAGCTATGCCGACGGTATCATGCCGCCGCCAATCACCGAGCAATTTCGAAGCGGGACAACGGTCACCTATACCGTGTTGCGCAACGGCCAGATCATCGACCTGACAGTGCCCCTGAAGAGCTGGACGACCGCCTCCGTGGTCGCGTATCGTTTCCCCAACATCGGCAGCGTGTTGGCGATGCTAGGCGGTGTGGCACTGTTCGGTCTGAGCATGTTCGTGCTCCTGCGCCGCCCGCACGAGCTGGCGGCCCGCGCGCTGCTGCTCTTTGCCACGGCAAACCAGTGCAGTGATTTCTATCTGACGCCCGACGGCCCCACAACGACCTATAGCCGGATCGCGCTACTGACGATCTTATTCGGTTATGTGATCTGGGCTGTGCTTCTAGCGCCAAGCCTATTCATGCTCACGCTCACATTCCCTCAACCGAAACAGATCATCCAGCGTTTCCCCTGGTTGCTGCTTATCCCCTTCATGCTTTACTGGCTATTTGTGGCTGTATTTGGCCCTGGAGTACTTGCATTGGCCGGCTTTGGCCTGAGTGCAGTCTATTTTATCCTGGCGCTTGCGGCCACAATCCATTCCGTGTTCCGCCGCCAGGATCGCCTGCAACGCACACAATTGCTCTGGGCATTCGGCGGTATCCTGGCTCTCCTGATCAGTGCGCTCCCGCTTTTTATCGGAGTTCTGTTATCAATCGGCGGTTTGATTCCCTCTCAAGTAGAGTGGCTCGATACGCTCACCAACATCACCATGCCTATCGGAGGGGCGGCATTTCAGGTGATGATCGCCATCGCCATCCTGCGCTACCGGCTCTTCGACATCGAGATTATCATCCGGCGCACGCTGGCCTATACTGTGCTCACGCTCAGCCTCGTCACGATCTACCTGCTCGGCGTGGTCGCGCTCCAGGCCCTGTTCGTGCGCCTGACCGGCCAGGAGAGCACGCTGGCCGTGGTCGCCAGCACCCTGGCGATCGCCGCGCTCTTCCAGCCGCTGCGCCGGCGCGTGCAGGCGATCATCGACAAGCGCTTCTTCCGCAAGAAGTACGACGCCCAGCAGGTGCTTGAGCAGTTCGCCCAGCGGGCGCAGCAGGAGTCCGACATCGACACGATCAGCGCCGATATCGTCCAGACGGTGCAGGAGACCCTGGAGCCGGAGGGGGTGCGGCTGTGGCTGATCAAGTGAACGGAGACACGCCGATGAGCGACCTGAGCGCGCGAGAGCGCCGCTTCGACCGCGGGGCGTGGATGACCATTGGCGGCATCCTGGTATTCAGCATCTGCCAGCTGCTCGTGTTTCTCTTTCTCGTTGCCCAACCCACCGACGGCTGCCTCGGCCAGACGATCCGAACCTGCGTCGGCGGCTGGCCGACCCCGCTGCGCCCCGGCGACGAGATACTACAGGTGGCCGGGCGCAGCGTGAGCGATGACCTGAGCTCAATGATGAACCCGCCCGTACCCGCCGGCTGGGTCGCCGGGGCCGAGGTGCCCTATGTGGTGCGGCGCGATGGTGTCGAGCTAACGCTACAGGTGCCGCTGCAGTCGCTGGGGGCGGGCGAGATCGTACGCATGATCAGCTCCGACTGGACAAATCACCTGATTAATCTGCTCTCGCTGCTGGTGGCTGCTGTCGCCTTCGGCCTGCGCCCGGGCAGCTCGGCCACCCGGCTGCTGCTGATCGCCCAGGCGACGAGCTTTGTTCGCCAGATGCTCTCAACTGTGCTGATCAGCCTGAATGTCTGGAGCTTCTGGCAATCGCCGCTGATCGCCCTGGCCGCCGGCTTACTTATGCTTTCGTATGGCTGGCTGGGCCTCCCTGCCCTGCTCCTGCTGGTGCTGAGCTTCCCCATCCCGATCTGGCCGGTCTCGCGCTGGCCAAAGGTCAGCGCGGCGCTGATCTTCGGCTTCGGCCTGGCCGCCGCGCTTGCCGCCAGTTCCAGCGGTAACTTTTTGATCTTTCTCGCTCAACTTGGGCTCTACGCCGCGCTTATCATCATCGCTATTCTATCCAGCACCTTCCAGATCAGGGCGCGCAATGACGACCCGCTGGTGCGCGCCCAGTCGGCCTGGATCGGCTACGGCTTTGCGATCTACTGCCTGCCGATCCCGGTTTGGATAGGTTCATTGCTATTCCCGAGCTTCGGCGCATGGTTGAATGCACAGGAGCTACTGAACGCCGTATGGAGTCTGGGGACGAATCTGGCCCTGCCGATCTGCCTCGCCATCGCGATCACCCGCTACCGGCTCTTCGACATCGCGATCATCATCCGGCGCACGCTGGTCTACGCGGCCCTGACATTCAGCCTCGTCACGATCTACCTGCTCGGCGTGGTCGCGCTCCAGGCGCTCTTTGTGCGCCTGACCGGCCAGGAGAGCACCCTGGCCGTGGTCGCCAGCACCCTGGCGATCGCCGCGCTCTTCCAGCCCCTGCGCCGCTGGGTGCAGCGCCTGATCGACCGGCGCTTCTTCCGCAGGAAGTACGACTCCCGGCAGGTGCTGGAAGAGTTCGCCCGCCGCGCCCAGCAGGAGTCCGACATCGATATGATCAGCGCTGATATACTGAGCACCGTGCAAGAGACCCTGGAGCCAGAGAAGGTGAGCTTGTGGATCGCCCGCAGATGAACCCATACGACGCGGTGATCGTCGGCGCGGGGCCGAACGGCCTGACGGCGGCCTGCCTGCTGGCCCGGGCCGGCCGGCGGGTGCTGCTGGTCGAGGCCCGCGACCAGCTCGGCGGGGCCTGCTCCTCGGCCGGGCTGACCCTGCCCGGCTTCAGCCACGACCTCGGCTCGGCCGTGTACCCCTTCGGCGTGACCTCGCCGGTCTTCCGCTCGCTCGGGCTGGAGCGCTTCGGGCTGCGCTGGGTGCAGCCGCCCACGCCGCTGGCCCACCCGCTCGACGGCGGGCGCGCCGCGACCCTGGAGCGCTCGGTGCGGGCCACCGCCCGGGGCCTCGGCCGGGACGGGGCGGCCTACGCGCGGCTGATGGAGCCCATGGCCCGCTGGTGGCACCACATCCAGCCGACGGTGCTCGACACCCTGGGCGGCCTCCCGCCCCACCCGGTCGCGGCGGCCCGCTTCGGCCTGCGCGCGCTCTGGCCGGTGGCGCTGCTGGCCCGCGCGCTCTTCCAGGGTGATGCCGCGCCGGCCCTGCTGGCCGGGCTGGGCGGCCACTCCTTCCTGCCGCTTGAGGCCCCGCTGAGCGCCGCGCCGGCCCTGGTGCTCGGCGCGCTCGGCCACGCCGTCGGCTGGCCCATCCCCCAGGGCGGCGCCCAGGCGATCGCCGACGCCCTGGCGGCCTGCCTGTGCGCCCACGGCGGCGAGATCATGGCCGGCTGGCCGGTGGCCCACATCGACGAGCTGCCGCCCGCCAAGGCCTACCTGTTCGACCTCACGCCGCGCCAGCTGGTGCAGGTCGCCGGCGACCGCCTGCCCGAGGGCTACCGCCGCCAGCTGGGCCGCTTCCGCCACGGGCCGGGCGTCTTCAAGCTCGACTACGCCCTCGACGGGCCGGTGCCCTGGGCCGCGCCCGCGTGCGCGCGGGCGGCCACCGTCCACCTGGGCGGCACCCTGGACGAGGTCGCGGACGCCGAGCGGGCGCCCCACCTCGGCGAGCACGCCGCCCACCCATACGTGCTGCTGGCCCAGCCGACCCTCTTCGACCCGAGCCGCGCGCCGGCGGGCAAGCACATCGTCTGGGCCTACTGCCACGTCCCGGCCGACTCGACGCGCGACATGACCTCCGCGATCGAGGGCCAGATCGAGCGCTTCGCCCCCGGCTTTCGCGACCGCATCCTGGCCCGCTCGGCCATGCGCTGCGCCGACATGCAGGCCTGGGACGCCAACCTGATCGGCGGCGACATCAGCGGCGGCCTGCCCGACTGGCGCCAGCTGATCACCCGCCCGGTGCTCAGCCCAAGCCCCTGGCGCACCCCCGCGCCCGGCATCTACCTCTGCTCCTCCTCCACCCCGCCCGGCCCCGGCGTCCACGGCATGTGCGGCGCCCACGCGGCGGCGGCCGCCCTGGACGATGGGGTATAATCGGCCGCGGCGTCCCCTACCTGGCCAATCATGACGAGGGTTTTGTTATGTCAACCGAGATCCGCCCGATCACCGATGACGAGATCGACTCGTTCGCCCTGATCGCCGCCGGAGCCTACCCCGGCGCAAGCCTGACGCCCGAGGAGCTGGCCGAGCGCATGCGCCAGGGCCTGGCCGAGAACCCGACCACCCGGCTCTACGGCGCCTTCCGCGACGGCCAGATGCTCGGCGGGATGCGCCACCACGACTTCACCATGTACTTCCACGGCACGCCGGTGCCCGTCGGCGGCGTGGCCATGGTCGCCGTAGATCTGCTGCACAAGAAGGAGCACGTCGCCCGCGACCTCATCCACTTCTACCTACGCCACTACCGCGAGCAGGGCGCGCCGCTGGCCGCGCTCTGGCCCTTCCGGCCCGACTTCTACCGCCAGATGGGCTTCGGCTACGGCGCGAAGCTCAGCCACTACCGCCTGCGCCCCGACAGCTTCCCGCGTGGCGCGCGCGGCCACCTGCGCCACCTCACCCCCGACGACCTGCCCGCGCTGCTGGCCTGCTATGGCCGCTACGCGAGGCAGACCCACGGCCTGTTCGTGCGCCAGGTCACGGCGATCATGGCCCCGCTCCTCGCCAGCGGCGGGCGCGTGCTGGCCTATGTGGACGGCGGCGAGGTGCGCGGCTATATGGCCTACGGATTCAGCAGGGGGGCCAACTTCATCACCAACGACATCGTCGTGCGCGAGCTGGTCTACGAGCACCCGGCCGCCCTCGCCGAGATCATGGCCTTCCTGCACGCCCAGGCCGACCAGATCGCCAATGTGGTGCTCGACATCCAGGACGACCAGCTGCACCAGATCGTGCGCGACCCGCGCAACGGCAGCGGCACGCTCTACCCCTCGGTCTACCACGAGACGAACACCCAGGGGCTGGGCATCATGTACCGGGTGATCGACACGCCGGGGCTCTTCGCCGCCCTGCCCGAGCACGACTTCGGCGGCCAGAGCCTGACCCTGGAGATCGAGCTGGGCGACAGCTTCCTGCCCGAGAGCGCCGGCGAGACGGTCGTGCGCTTCCGCGACGGGCGGGCCGAGCTGGCCCCCGGAGCCCAGCCCGACGTGCGGCTGCGCGTCGCCGTCGAGCACTTCTCGTCTCTGGTGATGGGCGCGACCGGCGTTGATGCGCTGTGTCGCTACGGACTTGCCGAGATCGACGATCCCAACTATAGTGGTAGAGTCCGGCGTCTGTTTGACAGCCCGGCCCAGCCGGTATGCCTCACGGCGTTCTAAATGTTGAAAAGGTGATTTTCAGGCAGGGCGAAGACCCTCCCTGGCCCTCCCCACACGCACACAAGGAGTATTGACATCTAATGGCTTCCGGAACAACGACCGATCTGCGCACAGGGATCGTGCTGCGCTACAACAATGATCTGTATCAGGTGGTAGAGTTTCAGCACGTGGCGCCGGGCAACTGGCGGGCCTTCGTGCGCCTCAAGCTGAAGAACCTCAACAACGGCAAGGTGATCGAGGATCGCGTGCGCGCCGGCTCGGACATCGAGATCGTCCGCATCGAGCGGCGCACTATGCAGTTCCTCTACCGCGATGGCGATGACTTCATCTTTATGAATAACGAGACCTTCGACCAGGTCCCGGTCAGCGAGGCGGCCGTGGGCTCGGGCGCGCAGTTCCTCAAAGAGAATGAAACCGCCGACCTGGTCTACGACGATGAGCGCGAGGTGCTGCTGGGCGTCGAGCTGCCGATCTTCGTGAGCCTGGCCGTCACCGAGACGACGACCGCCGTGCGCGGCGACACGGCCACCAACGTCACCAAGGCGGCCACCCTGGAGACGGGCGCGGTCATCCAGGTGCCCGGCTTCGTCAATGAGGGCGATGTGCTGAAGATCGACACCCGCACCGGAACGTACATCGAGCGGGTGTAGAATTAATATATGCCTGTCGCATATGGCCAGCTGCGCTGGCCATATGCGACAGGCATATATTGTTCAAGCCGCAGCGTTCAGCGGATGGTCTGCGGCGCGAGGGGCTGCGCCAGCGCCTCAAGCATCTGGGCGCGCGCCCCGAGCGGCTCCAGCCGCACCCCGCCGTCCTCGGGGTAGTAGGCCAGCACCGCCCGCTCGAAGTACTGCATCTCCCGCAGCCGCCCGTCGGCCGAGCGCCCGATAAACTCCTCAGAGAGCGGCAGGCCGAGCGCATCGACACCCCCGCCGCGCCGCCAGAAGTCCAGGAAGGCCTCCTTGATCCCGTGGCCGGTCTCGGCGAAGAAGATCGGCGCGCTCGCCGGGTCGCCCGGGGCCATGGCCGCGCGCCCGCCGAAGGCCAGGGCATCGGCGGCCTCCCGGCCGAGCGGCGCGGGCTGCACGTAGTAGGGCGTGTCGGCATAGTCGTTGCGCAGCTCGATCCGCGCGTTGGCGAAGGCCTGGCTGACGCCATCGCCGCCGGCGCGGGCGGGGGCGAGCGGCGGCCCGAAGCGCTCGCGCCCGCCCAGCGCCCGCCAGTAGCGGTAGATCGCCGCCGGCACCGACACCCCATCCACCTCGCCGGCCTCGGGCGCGGGCATGGTCGCCGCAGACTGGGCCAGCACCGCCTGGAGCCCGGCCAGATTCTGCGCGTACTCGCTGTCGTCGCCCGTCACCAGCTCGGGCGTGATCGCGGCGATCCCCAGGCTGCCCGCCCAGTCGCTCATCCCGCCGGTGATATCGTAGTTCGGCCAGTAGCGGCTGTACGCGTAGCCCGCGCCGGCCGCGTATGCCTGGGCCATGGCGATCGAGGGCGCGTGCTCGCAGAAGGCTGGGAAGACCAGGCCGGCGTTCGAGTGGATGAAGATCACGCCCGAGGCGTCGAGCAGGAAGGCGCGGATGAGCCGGCTCTCGGCCTGCGAGTCGGGGAAGGGGCCGCCGGTGTCCGAGACGATGCCGCGCGCGCCCTGCACGGTCGGGCTCCAGTCGTTCTCGGCGCAGCCGTCCAGGTCCGTGTTCATGTTGC
>NZ_JAIEWN010000001.1:278480-291883 GCF_019599295.1 Oscillochloris sp. ZM17-4
GAAGTAGTCGATCAGCTGGAGGGTGAGCCGGTAGGTGTTGGCCTCGGGGCCGCCGTGGGTGTCGCCCACCACCACCAGCTTGCGCGGGCCGTCGCCCACCCGCACCGCCTGGATCGGCCGTCCCTGGCCCGAGAGCCCGATGGTGAACTCGCGCAGCGTCGGCTGGGCGCGGGCGGTGGGGACGACAGCCAACAGAAGGGCGAGACACGCCCATAGGGTTACACGCATAAAAATAAGCTCATCGTGTGCCCAACAGGCACATTCGGTATGTCGTAAGGGCGGAGCATAGCTCCGCCCTTACGACATATCCCCTCTCGCCCGGCGCTTGGCGGCCACAAAGTGGCTGTGGGTCAGGTTGATGCTGGCGGTGATCCGGCTGATCTCGGCGCTCTCATCGCTGGAGATCTCGCCGTCGGCGGCGGACACAGCGAAGAGCGCGTCGAGGAAGCGCACGCGGTCCTCGACGCTCGCGCCATCGGCGAACTCCTTGGTGAGCCGGAAGTAGTCGAGGTCGGCGGTCGACTCGGCCAGGGCCACCTCGGCCACCAGGGCCGCCCGCTCGCGGCTGATGCCCCAGCCGGACTCCAGCGCCTCGGCTATCCGCACAAACTCAGCCTCGGTCACGACATTGTCTACGCGGGCGACGCGGGCCAGCAGGCCGCCGGCCAGGGCCAGGGTGTGGGCCTCATCGGCGGGGATGCCCAGGTCGTCCTCGGGGGCCACGCCAAGGCGCTGGCGCACCGCGTAGTAGATCCGGTTATTGAGGAACTCCTCAAGGTACTGCTCGCGGTTCGGCCCGCCGGCGGGGTTCGCCCCGCGCAGCAGGCGACCGATCTGGGCGATCAGGCCGAGATCGACCCGCTCCAGGGCGGCGCGGATCTGATCGGCCACAGCCCGCTCCTCGCCCGTGATCACCCGGTCGGCGCGCAGCATCTGGTCGAGCGCGGCCAGGGCCAGCGCCCGGTCGCCGGGGCCGCGCAGGGCCGCCGCCAGGCCATCGACCAGGCGCGCGCGCTCCGCGGCGTCCACCGGCGAGTGCAGGTAGATCTCCAGCTCGCCCCACTCGTTTGCGGTCAGGGCCATCTCGCCTGAGCCGCCGGTCTGCCCGAGCTCGGCGAGGATGTTCTTCAGGCTGTTCACCTCGTCGCTGGCCAGGTGTCCGTCGGCCCATGCGGCGGCGATGATAACTTTGGCGAGGGCCATCGCCAGCGGGTTCTTGGGCATGACTATCCTTTACGTCCCGATGTAGGGACGCAGCGCGCTGCGTCCCTACGCGTCCCTACGCGTCCCTACGCCGTCTTCACGTGGTCTGCCACCTCAAGGCCGAGCGCCTCGACGCTCTGCTGGCGCATGAGGAACTTCTGGATCTTGCCGGTGACGGTCATCGGGAAGCTGTCGACAAACGTCACGTAGCGCGGGATCTTAAAGTGGGCGATCTGGCCGCGGCAGAAGGCGCGGATCTCCTCCGCGTCGGCCGTCTCGCCCGGCCGCAGCTTGACCCAGGCCATGATCTCCTCGCCGTACTTGAGGTCGGGCACGCCGATCACCTGCACGTCGCTGACCTTGGGGTGGCTGTAGAGGAACTCCTCGATCTCGCGCGGGTAGACGTTCTCGCCGCCGCGGATGATCATGTCCTTGATCCGGCCGACGATATTGATGTAGCCATCGTCGTCCATGGTGGCCAGGTCGCCGGTGTGCATCCAGCGCCCGGCGTCGATCGCGCCCCTGGTGGCCGCCTCGTTGTCCCAGTAGCCCAGCATCACGCTGTAGCCGCGGGTGCAGAGCTCGCCGGTGACGCCCACGGGCACCACCCCGCCGGAGGCCGGGTCGATGATCTTCACCTCGACGTGCGGGTGGACCTCGCCCACCGTGCCCACCTGCTTCTCCAGCGGCGCGCCGATCCGCGTCTGCGTGCTCACCGGGCTGGTCTCGGTCATGCCGTAGCAGATCTCGACCTCGCGCATGTTCATCTGCGACTGGACTCGCTTCATCACCTCGACGGGGCAGGGCGAGCCGGCCATGACCCCGGTGCGCAGGCTGCTCAGGTCGAAGCTGGCGAACTCGGGGTGCTCCAGCTCGGCGATGAACATCGTGGGCACGCCGTAGAGCGAGGTGGCCCGCTCCTCCTGGGCGGCGCGCAGCACGGCCAGCGGCTCGAAGCCCTCGCTCGGGTAGATCATAGTGGCGCCGTGGGTGACGCAGCCCAGATTGCCCATGACCATGCCGAAGCAGTGGTACAAAGGCACCGGGATCAGCATCCGGTCCTTGTCGGTGAGCGCCTGGATCTCGGCCACGAAGTAGCCGTTGTTGAGGATGTTGTGGTGGCTGAGCGTGGCACCCTTGGGGTAGCCGGTGGTGCCCGAGGTGTACTGAATATTGATCGGGTCGTCGAACTGCTGCTCGGCCTGGCGGGCGGCCAACTCATCTGCGCCCACCTTGTCGGCGGCGGCCATCAGCTCGGCCCATGTCATCGTCCCAGGCGCGGGCACATCGCCCAGGCGGATCACCGCGCGCAGCTCGGGCAGCCGGGCGGGCCGGCCGCCCTGGGCCAGCTCGGGGGCCAGCTCGGCGACCATCTGGGTGTAGTCGGAGCTCTTAAACTGCGGGGATATGACCAGCATCGCGCAGCCGGACTGGGCGAGGGCGTACTCGACCTCGTGGAGCCGATAGGCCGGGTTGATGTTGACCAGGATCGCGCCGATCTTGCTGGTGGCGAACTGGGTGATCGCCCACTCGGCGCGGTTGGGAGCCCAGATACCGACACGCTCGCCCTTGCGCATGCCGAGGGCGAGCAGCCCGCGCGCGCAGCGGTCGACCTCAGCCTTGAGCTGGGCGTAGGTATAGCGCAGACCCTGCTGGCACGACACCAGAGCCTCGTTCTCGGGGTACTGCGCGGCGATCTGGTCAAACATATCGCCGATCGTCAGCCCCAGCAGCGGCCTATCGCTCGTCCCGCTCACATAGCTCCATCGCTGAGTGGCCATGCTGATCTTCCTCCGAGTAGCCAGCAGCGACGCCGGCAGCTGAGCGCCATCGCGCAGGGTTGAATTCACGGGTCGCAGGTGTTATTCTATAGGGTAACACAGATCATGCGGCTGCGGCGATGGAGCCACCCCGAGCGATGTGAGCTTGCCCCGTGCGGGGCGGGCTTTTTTTGTGTACCGAACACGAAGGATAGGCGCCATGAGCAAAGAGAAGCGAGCAGAGAAGACGATGACATGGACCTGCCCGACCTGCGGAGAGCCGCTGGCCACCCAGGGCGATCTGCTGCGCTGCGCGAAGCACGGAGAGTTCTTCATCTACGGCCCGCGCCTGCTCGTGCGCGTGCCGCGCCAAGGTGTCGCCGCCCCGCTCATGCCCTGGCAGACCATGCAGGAGAATGTGGTGGGATAACCGCCGCAGCGTAGAGCGCAGCAGGACAATGAGCCGCCCCCGCCGCCCATGCCGCCCCAGCCGCCGCCGCCGGAGCTGCCGCCCCCTCCCGACCAGCCGCCGCTGCCGCCCCAGCCGCCGTGGCGCCTGCCGCTGCTCAGCGCCCCGCCGATGATCATCCCGCCGATGAGGTCGCCCGCGCCGCCGCCGCCGCCGCCCCGGTTGGCGTAGCTGCGCAGCTCGCGGGAGACATCGCGGGCCTCGCTGGTGATCGCGCGGGCCACGCTGATCGTCTTGTTCAGCTGCCCCTCGCCGCTGATCGGCAGGCGGATCTGGTCGAAGCTGCGCCGGGCGGCCTGGATCCGCTGGCCCAGGCCGCGCCCGCCGGGCACCTGCCGGCCATAGCTGGCGTAGAGCCCCTCGGCCTCCTGGAGCGCCGCGCGGGCCTTCGTCAGCTCGTCGTTCAGGTCGCTGCGCAGCTTCTCCAGGCGCTGCACATCGCCATAGACCGTCTGGTAGATCGTGCCGCTCTCCCCCTGGAGCTTGCGGTAGGCGGCGGCGCTCTTGCCGAGGGCGTCGCTGCGCTGACCCTCCTCAAGCGCATCGGCCTGGGCGCGCAGCGCGTGGGCTTGGTCGAGGGTGCCGCGCAGATCCTCGATCGCCGCGAGGCTCCCCGGCTGGATGTCGCTGCGGTGGAGGCCGGCGAACTTGACGATCTTCGTCACCTCAGACTCGGCCAGCTTGCGGGCCTGGTCGGCCTGCTGGCGCAGCTTCTCCATGGCCTCGGCCTCGCTGCGGGCGCCGGCCAGGGCCGCGTCGGCCAGCTGGTCGGCCTCCTGGGCGTCGCGCACCAGGGTCAGCCAGTTCGGCTTCGGCTTGCCGGACTCGGCCTGAGCTTGGCCGAGCAGCTCCTGCGCGCGCCGGAGCATGGACTCGGGGTCCTTGCCCACATCGGGGTCGTTCCCGCGCACAAACTCCCAGCCGGCGACGATGCTGCGCTGGGCCTCGTCCATGGTGGCCCGGGCCGTGTCGCGGGACTGCTCCAGGTCGCGCAGGCGCGCGATGATCGCGTCGATCAGCTCGTTGACGAAGGCCAGCTCCTGCGAGGCCGCGTCGAGATCCTCCTTGGCCGCGTGGAACTCCTGAGAATCCATCGTGTTGCGCGCCCCGGCGCTCTGCCAGTGCTCGTGGGCGCGGCTAGCGGCGGCCTCGGCCTCGCTGCCGTTGCCACGGATGTCGCTCCAGGTCTCCTCGGCGAACTCGTCCACCATATCGAAGGCGCGCCGGCCCTCGGCGATCAGATCGGCCGCCTTCAGCCCGGCCGCCTCGATCGCCGCCAGGCGCTCATCATTCTCGCCGCGCAGCGTCACCAGGCCTGCGCCGTTCGCCACCGCCTCGTCGAGCATCGTCTGGGCGGCCTGAAGCTTCACATTCGCCGCCGACGGGCCGCCGGACTGGAGCGCGCGGCCGGCCTCAGTCAGGGCCGTGCGCGCGCCGTCGATGGCGCCCTGGCTCACCTCCATGCGGTAGCCCTCGGCGGCCAGGCTCACGGCGTCGCTGCGGGCCTGGACGATCCCGCCACGGATGGCGGCGTAGCGGTCGAGCGTGGCGATCAGGACAGTTGCAGTCTCCGACGCCGCCTGGGCGGCCGCGATAGCGCTGCGGGCATCGTGCCCCTCAAGCGCCTTCTCGGCCTGGGAAACCTGCTGCTGGGCCGGGCCGAGGGCCGCCGTATGGTCGGCGATCTCTTTGCCCAGGCTCTGCAGCCGGTCGGCGGCGTCGGCTAGGATTTTTTTGCGCGGGCGATCTCCTCCGGGGCCTGGCGGGCCAGGGCGTCAAGCTCGGCGCGGATCTGCTCGACGGCGGACAGGTCGCCGACTACCACCTGGGCGGCGGCGCTGACCTGGCTGTAGGCGGCGGCGCTGGCGTTGAGCTGGGCGATCTCGGGCTTCGCGTAGCGGTCCAGCTGCTCGCCCACATCGTCAAAGTCGGTCTGCACCTTCACGAAGCGAGCCTGGGCCGCCGACTGGGCCACGCGCAGGCGCTCGACATCGGGCGGCGCGTAGGAGACCCGGTCGTACTGGGCCTTCTCCTCGGCGTTGCGGAAGCGCTGGCCGAGGTCGGCGATCAGCGTGGCCGCGCCCTCCTTGGCCTCCTTGAGCTGCCGGTCGGCCTCGGCCTTGATCTTCGCCGCCCGCCGCCGGCTGGCGTAGAGCGCGCCCCCGGCGATCGCCGTCGCCGCCGCCAGGCCGCCCGCCGCCAGCGGGGCCGTGTTGACATTGACGCTGCCGTTCGGCGAGGGCGGGCTGACGATCGCCTGCTCGATCGCGCCGAGGGTGCTGGTCACGCCGCCGGTGTAGTCGCCGCTGGAGAGGCCGGGGTTCAGCTCCTGGGTACGGATGAGGTCGAAGTTGTCGTTGACCTGGAGGGCCACATTCCAGTCGTCGCCGTAGCGGATGCCGCTGTAGCGGTCATTGAGCGCGACATAGATCGCGATCATCTTGGTGCGGGCCAGGCCGTCGCGCACCAGTCCGTCCTCGGTCAGGCGGCTGACGAAATCGCTATCACCGCCGCTCTGCACGAAGTAGACCGCCACCTGGGCGCCGCGGTCGATCAGCGGCTGGGCGGCCCGCTGCACCGCCGCGCGGTCGAGCTGTCCGCCCGGGTCGGTGAGGAACAGCTGGCCCTGGGCGAAGGCCGGCGAGGCCAGCAGCAGCAGGAGCGCCGCCACGGCAGCCAGCCGGAGCAAGGAGCGAATCATATTCCCTCCAAACATAGATATCGGCGCCGTAGGGATGCAGCGTGCTGTGTCTATGGGACACAGCACGCTGCATCCCTACGGCGCCGGCGAGACCGCAAGGTCGAGGGCAGTCTCGGGGGCGACGACGCCAACATCGGCGTCGAAGTCGTACATGTGCATCGTCATCGTGAAGTCGAAGGGCAGCGGCGTCTCGCCGGGGGTGGTGCCGGCGAAGGCCAGCCGCACCTGGTGCAGGTAGCCGTCATCGCAGACCCAGAGATCCGCCGCGACGCTATCCACATGCTCGGCGGAGGTGTCGACCGGCAGGCCGCTATCGCTCAGGCTCTTCAGCACCGCGAGGGAGACCGAGCGGTCGCCGCTGAAGCGCTGACATGCCTGGGAGTCGAGCTGCTCCTGCCCGGCCGGCGCGAACCCCGCCGGGTCCACTCCGCTCTGCGAGACGAGGGCCAGCAGGCCGGCGGGGTAGAGCGGCGGCGTGGCCATGACCGCCCGCGCCTTCGGCAGGCGGTACCAGGCGTCCTGGGTCGCGCCGATCACCGTGATCGGGCCGTGGATGTAGTCCTGCCCGGCGACGTGGACCACCTGGATGCCGCGGGGCGAGCTGCTGCCGTACAGCGCGGTGACGAAGCCGGTGAGCGCGAACCGGTAGTCGGCGTCCGAGAAGGCGCCCTTCATGCCCATGATCTCGGCGGGGGCCTGCGGGCTGCCGAGGGTGATCGCCCCGACCGCCCCGCTCCCGCTCATGGTGCGTGGCCGTCGGCGCCTGGGCGACGGGGCCACAGGCGGCGATCAGCAGGGCGAACATCGTGATAATCGCGGATCGATGCATCTGATGCTATCTCGGCTATGGTGAGTTCGGAGAAGGAGCCTCTGCCGGATTATAGCATGTGCGGGCTGGGGCTGGGCCTTCTGTTGAGGTCGCAGGCAGTTGCGTATAGCACATGGCTGCGGTATGATACGTCAAACATCGCGGCAGAAGAAAGGCAGGTGGGCCATGAACCTCTGGATCATGATCGGCATCGTCGTGTTCGTGATGATCAGCCAGGCCGTGCTCTGGTCGTGGGTGCTGATCGAGCGCCAGCGGAAGATCCCCGACGTGAAGATCTTCAACTGGCAGGAACTGGTCGCCGAGGCGCAGAAGATCGCCGACAACTACTACAAGGCGATGGGGCAACGATAGGTGAAATGAATGAGGCGAGCGCTATGCGCTCGCCTCATTACATCACTCTGTGGCGTCTATCGGGTGAAGCTGGAGCTCGCGCAGAAACATGAGGAAGGTGCGGGCCTGCTTCTTATGCTCGGGCGACAGGCCGTCGTAGAGGGTGAGGAATGCGTCGCGGTCGCGCGTCTCGCTGGTGAACTTATACTCGTCGCGCCCGGCGGCCTCGTTGATCAGGTCGATCGCCGTGGTGCGCAGGTGGATCGCCAGCGCCTCCAGCTCAGTGATCCGCACCCCCGTCTGCCCCGACTCCACGCCGGAGATATACGACCCGCTGACGCCGATCCTCCCGCCCAGATCGCTCTGGGTCAGCCGGTCGCGCTGGCGCTTGCGCTTGATCACCTCGCCGATCCGCTCGTTCAAGTTTGCCATATAGACACCTCATTGCAGATTGCAGATTGTAGATTGCAGATTGGACAAGGTTTCAGGTTGCTTTACAGTTTGACGCTATGAATGGTGTCCTATTGCGCCAAATCTGCAATCTGCAATCTGCAATCTCTCAGGGCAAGTTGCCGCGCAGGGCCGCCGTGGCCAGCCGCCAGAAAATCCGCCGCCGCGGCATCAGCTCGAAGACCTTCCCGCTCACCCCGTCGGTCGCGCTCGATGCCATGCGCAGGGCCACCTCGGCCGTCTCCTCGGCGGTGGTGCCGAAGATCTTCATGATCTTGGGCAGAACTTTGACTGCCTGGATGCCCGCGCCGATGGAGCGAATGCCGCTCATCATATCGGTAGGCACCATGCCGGGGGTGAGCACGTTGAACGAGATGTAGGGGTACTCTTTATAGTCGCGGGTCAGGCCCTCGGTGAGGCGGACAATCGCGGCCTTCGAGCTGCTGTAGGCGCTCAGGTAGCGCTGAGATCGCACGGCCCCGCCGCCCGAGAGGTTGATGATCTTGCCGCTGCGCCGCTCGATCATATGCGGCAGCACGCTGACGCAGCCGTGGTAACAGCCGAAGACGTTCACCTCGATCACGCGCCGCCACTCCTCGGGCGGCACATCCAGCGTCGGCGCGAACGGCCCGGAGATCGCCGCGTTATTCACCCAGATATCGATCTGGCCAAAGGCATCGATGGCTCGTTGCACCAGCGCCTGCACCTGGCCGAGGTCAGAGACATCGCAGGGCACGCCCTCGCAGACGATGCCCTGGCGGCGCAGCTCGCCCACCACCTGGCCAACTGCGTCCGCACAGTTCGATGAGACGACAACCCGTGCCCCAGCCCGTCCATAGCGCTCGGCAATCGCCCGGCCGATGCCGCGCGAGCTGCCGGTGATCACTGCCACCTTCCCCGTGAGAGAGATCTGCTGCTTTGCCATCCGAATGCCTCCTGCTGGTAGGGTGGGCGGGGGCGGCGGTATCGCCCCCTCGCTATTTGCTGTCAGGTTTGGACTCTATCGGTCGCGATTGTAAAATAGGCGCTCGGTGGCGTCAAGCATTCGCCTGCCTCGGCCGGATAACGAGGGTGTCGCCCTGGCGCCCGGCGCGGATAGCCACGCCGCCGCGCAGGCCCTCGGGCATGAGGATGTGGCGGCGGTAGGGGCCGGCGCGCACGATCAGCTCGTCGCCGCTGAGCGTGAGGCCCAGGGCCTCGCGGCGCAGGCCGGGCAGGTCGATCTCGACCCGAGGCTCGGTCGGGCCGGCCAGGCGCAGGGGCGGCGCGGGCTGCGGGCCGGGCAGCAGCCCGCCGTCGGCGTAGAGCGCCGCGCCGATCGCGGCCAGGCCCGCCGCGCCGCCGGGGGTGGCGGCGGCGTCCAGGCGGCGCAGCGGCAGCCCGCCCCATGTCTGGGCGGCGTCGGCGAGCACCTGGCGCTGCTCGGCCAGCAGCGGCCCCAGGGCGACGTTGCCCGCCGGCAGCAGCGGCCCGACGATGATCTGCTCCACCGCCAGCCCGAAGAGCTGGAGGGCCGGCAGGGCCACGGCGGCCTCCTCCAGCCCGCCGCGATCAGGCCGCAGCACGTAGCGCACCCGCGACTGATCCGGCGCGACCGTCTCGTCGCGCAGGCGCTCAAGCTGGACGCGGGCCTGCTGAACCTGGCCGATCCACTCGAAGGGGATGAGCGCCGAGGGCACCATGGCCCGGGCCATCGATGCGCTGGAGCGTCCGGGGTCGCGGTCGAGGCCGAGCAGCAGGCGCAGCGCCCAGCGGAAGGTGTCTGGGGCGCCGAGCGCGCGCAGCAGCCCGTCGTGGTGGCCGGCGTCCACACAGATCAGGTCGTAGCTGGGGGCGAGCCGGCGCAGGCGGGCCACCGCCAGGAACAGGTCGCTGCCGGGGATGATCGGCAGCTCCTCGCTGTTGATCGCCGAGGCGGGCGTGCCGCTCGGCTGCCCGCGCAGCGCGCCCCAGGCCGCCCCCAGATCCTCCAGGGCGTCGAGCGCCCACAGGTCGAGCCCGGGCGCGAGGCTCTGGGGCGCGCTAGATGGGCCGACGCCCGCCAGGGAGCCGACGCTGTGCGAGGGGCCGATGCTGGCGATCAGGGCGCGGCGCCCGGCCGCCGCCGCCGCCGCCGCCGTGGCCGCCGCCGCCGTGGCTGCGGTGCCGCCGGCGCTGCCAACAAAGATCAGGATCATGGGGTGCTCTACCTCTTATATCAACTGGAATTGAGCAAGCCGCATACGCGCCGCCGCCAGAGCGCGCTGGAACGCCATGCACGGCGGTCTGCAATCCAAAATCTGCAATCTGATAGGACTTACTGCAGGCCTGCCGTCAGCTCGGCGGCAACCCGCCGGAGCTGGCCGGCGGCGTCATCGGACACCAGGCCGCCGTGGTAGCAGATGATCGTCGTCACGTCGAGGGCGGCCAGAGCCAGGGCCGACTGCGCGGCCCCGGCCATGTCGGGCGTGAACTGCGGGTTGGGGCCAAGCAGCCGGCCGCCCTCCGCGCGCAGCGCATCGCCGGTGATCAGCGTCTTTGTGCGCTCCAGGTAGAGCGATATATGGCCGGGGGTGTGGCCGGGCGTGGCGACCACCCGCACCCCGCCGGCCAGGTCGAGGCGGGCGCCGTCCTGGAGCAGCTCATCCACCGGCGTCGGGATGAAGGCCTCGGCGGCGGCGCGCATATCGGGCCGCGCCGCCAGGGACTCCGGCGTCGCGAAGCGGGGCGGCCGCTCGCCGCTGATGAAGGGCGCCTCAAGCGCATAGGCCATAACGCTCGCGCCGCTGGCCTGGGCGAGATCGTGCAGCGAGCCGACATGGTCATAGTCCTGGTGGGTGATGATGATCCGCCTGAGGTCGGCCAGGCCGATCCCGAGCTCGGACAGGGCGGCGGTGATCGCGCCGACCTGCCCCGGCACGCCGGTGTCCACCAGGGCCGGGCCGTGGTCCGGGTCGAGGAGCAGCGTCAGGTTCAGCACGAAGGGCTGGTCGGGGCGGCCCATCGCCAGCTCCAGCACCGCCACATCGTCATTGAGCTTCATAGCGATCTCCCTATGCTCTGCGGACGCCCGAGGGGCGCAAGCATCAGTTTAGCATCGCCATCCGCTTCACCGCGCCCATGAACCGCGTCTCCGCCCTGGGCGCGGTGCGGATCACGCCGCCCACCGAGGGCGACCTGCGCTGGTCGGATGACGCCACGCAGCTCACCTTCACCCCGGCGACCACCCTGGAGCCCGATGCAGACTACATGATCCTTGTGGGCGGCGAGGCGATGGGCAGCTGGTGGCGGCCGATCGTCGCGCCACGCACGATCCGCTTCCACACCGCACCGCTCCCCGCCGTGATCGCCGCCCTGCCGAGCGCGACCGGCGCGCCCATCGACGGCTCGCTGGCGATCATCTTCAGCCAGGCCATGGTCCCCGCCGACCAGATCGGCCGCCTCGGCCAGCTGCCCCAGCTCCAGATCGACCCGCCGACGCCCGCCCATGCGCGCTGGCTCGACGAGACGACCCTGCTCATCCGCCCCGACTCGCCGCTGCGGGCGGCCACCCGCTACACCGCGACGATCGCGCCCGACCTGGCCGACCTGCGCGGGGTCGATCTCGGCCGGCCCTTCAGCTGGAGCTGGAGCACCGACTGGCCCGAGCCGCTCGACCGAGCCCCCGCCGATGGCACGCGCTGGGTCAGCCCAAGCCAGCCGCTCGTGCTCACCCTCTCCGCACCGCTCGACCCGGCGCTGCTGCGCTCGGCCCTGGCGATCAACCCGCCGGTGGAGGGCGCGATCACGACGGCGCAGATCGGCGCGACCCAGGTGGTCACCTTCACGCCTCGGCTCGGCTGGGAGTATGGCCGCAGCTACTGGGTGGGCCTGGCCTCGGACGACCCCGATCTCGCCCCGCCGCCGGATCTCGGCTGGCGCTTCAGCGTTGAGCCCAGGCCCGGCCTGATCGCCTTCTCCCCCGGCCAGGGCCAGGCGCTGGCGGCGGGCCAGGACGTGCGCCTGATCTTCAGCACGCCGATGGACGAGGCGGCGCTGCGGGACGGACTGCGGATCGACCCGCCCGTGGGCGACCTCTCCATGGATGTGAGCGAGACGGAGGTGCGCCTGCGACCGAGCCTGCGGCCATCCTCGACCTACACGATCACGGTGTCCGCCGACACGCCCGACCGCAGCGGCGAGCCGCTGGGCCTCACGACGACAGTGCAGCTGCGGGCGGCCCCCGCCGCGCCGGCCCTGCGCGCGCCCACGGCAACCGCCAATGTGATCAGCTTGCCGATCAGCCAGACGGCCCAGATCGCCCTGGAGCGGATCAACCTGTCGCGCCTGGACTTGACCCTCTACCAGCTCGATGCGCCGACGGCGGTGCGGGCGATGGGCCTCGCGCCCGATGAGTGGTACGACTTCAGCCCCGAGCGCTACGGCCAGTCGTCGGCCCGCAGCTGGCAGCTGCCTCTGAGCGACCCCGCCGATACCCCGACGCGCGCCCCCGTTACGGTTGCGCTCGCCGATGACGCGCCGCTGCCGGCGGGGATCTACTACCTGCGGGTGCGCTCGCCGGAGGGGCCGCGGGCCAACCTGCTGCTCCAGGTGTCGCCGCTGGACCTCACGCTGCGCCAGAGCGATAGCCAGGTGCTCGTCTGGGCCACCGACCGGGCCAGCGGCGAGCCGGTGGCCGACGTCTCGCTGTTGCTCTACGCCGGTGAGTCGCGGATCGCCCGCGGGCGCACCGATGCCGCCGGGGTCTGGGCACAGCCGATCCAGCGGCCGAACGGCGGCGCGCCCTATCTCGCCCTCGCCGACGCCCCCGCGCTGGCGCTGGTGCGCGGCGACTGGCTGGCCGCCCCGGCTGGCGCGGCCGCGCCGCAATTCGGCAGCATGCTCTTCCTCGACCGGCTTTCCTATCGGCCCGGCGACAGCGCGAGGGTCGGCGGGATCGCCCGCGCCTTTGCCGCCGACGGCAGCCTGGAGCTGCCCGCCGTCGGCACCCCCTGCTGGATGCAGCTGGAGCCCGCTGCGTCGCTGACGCCGATCCAGACCACCGCCTGCGCGGTCTCGGCCAGCGGCGCGCTCAGCGGCACCCTAAACATCTCGCCCAGCCAGCCCCTCGACAACTACAGCCTGGCGGTGCTGGTGGGCAATAGCATCACCAGGCTGCCGCTGCGCATGGCCGATGCGGCCGCGCCTGTCGAGATCTCATTCGCCGACGCCGGTGGCCTGGTGACACTGCGCGCCACCCGATCTGGCCTGCCCCTGGCCGGGGCAACGGTCAGCTGGACGCTCGACCTGGAGCCGCTGGCGATCGCGACCGACCCTGAGGGCTTCTCTTTTGACGCGCAGGTCGCCCCAACCGAGCGGCTCAGCGGCAGCGGAACGACAGACCCAGATGGCAGGCTGAATGTGGCGCTCCCCGCACGTGAGGCGCTAGAGGGGCCGCTGCACTATCGGCTGCGTGCCGAGCTGCGCGCCGGAGACGACCAGCCGGCCATCGGCCTCCACGCCGGGCAGATCCTCCCCGCCGACGACCGGGTCGGCCTACGCCTGAGCAGCAGGGTTGTCCTCAGCGACGAGCGAACGACGGTCGATCTGCTGAGCCTCGCCGCCGACGGCAGCCCCGCGCCCGGCCGGCGGGTCGGCGTGGCCGTCTACCGCGACGGCGATCGCGGCGGCGCCCCGGTCATC
>NZ_JAIEWN010000001.1:291983-365013 GCF_019599295.1 Oscillochloris sp. ZM17-4
ACGCGGGGCTGCCGCCCGCCGTGGCGCCCGCCGGCCCGGCGCTGACGATCTCAGACAGGTGAGCCTGCTAATGATGATCACGATCACAGAGCTGCAGAGCGAGCGCCTCATCCTGCGCGCCCTCGGCGCCGACGACGCCCCCGCCGTGCTGGAGTACCACCGGCGCTGCTGGCCCTCCGTGGCCCCCTGGATGCCGCTGGTCGAGCCGCAGTTCTTCACCGTGGAGGCGCACCGCGCCCGCCTGGAGTCCGAGCGCACCTCCCGGCTGGTCGGCAGCGCCGTGCGCTTCTACCTGTTCCGCCAGAGCGACCCCGCCGGCCCGATCATCGGCGACCTGAACTTCTCATCGATCATCCGCGGGGCCTTCCAGTCCTGCTTCGTCGGATACAAGATGGACGGCGCGGCGGCAGGCCAGGGCTATATGACCGAGGCGCTGCGACGCGGGGCCGAGTTTGCGCTTACGGAGCTGAGGCTCCACCGCCTAGAGGCCAATATCATCCCGCGCAACCTGCCCTCGCGCCGCGTCGCCGCCAAGGCCGGATTCGTCGAGGAGGGGCTGTCGCACAAGTACCTGAGGATCAACGGCGTCTGGGAGGACCACCTCCACTACGTCCTGCTAAACAATGACTACGATGACGATCCCAGCGCTGGTACTGGTCGATTCACCTTGGGGGCGCGGCTAACGATTGATAACTCGTCTAATGATTCTTGAGTTCGTTGCGTATCGCCTCCTCATAGACATTCTCGTCTGGTAGATTGCTCGGCGATGTGAAAGCTAATGCAACTTGGTCTACAGTAGTGGTGAGGTTTCCCTGCAATATGAGATCACGTGTAGCCCCATCGGCTACCGAAGCCCCCAAGTCATACCACATAAATGTCAGAGAGCCTGGCTGTAAGCCATAGCCTAATAACTTCCCACCTAATCGCTCACGGATCTTTTCATAAACTGGCTTGGGGCAGACGAAAAAGAGGCCGCTCTTGCACAGGCGTTCTCTTCGGAGAACATGCCCTTTATAGATGATTTGAGGGAGAATGCGCTTGTTGACATTCTCCCAGTTAAAACCGGCTGTGCTGTAACCTTCAAAAGAGCTTTCTTTTAAGTAGGCAGTTCGTTCAGATTGGTAATTTCCCGTTGTGTCAATGCTCTGAACTTCAATGGCGACAAATTCTTCTAGATCATTTCTAGAGTTTAGCTTCGCTAATACCCAATCTACAAAGTACCCCCCTGTTTTTCCTCGGTTAGGCAAGCGGAGTTCCTTTCCCCATCTCTTGCCAAAAACAGCAATCTTTGTCTTTCCTGACTCAACGCTCTTAGATCGCGCCTCTTGGCCTGATACTAGTTCTACGTTGTCACCAAATGCCTTGCGGGCAACATCTACCAATATACGATACCTGTTAGCATAGAGCCTATATGGACAGCAAATAACAGCGCCAGAAGTTGCGGGCTTTAGTGTGCAAGCCCCACTAATAGCGCCATCGCTAAGGTTCTTCTGGCAGGTATCACCTAGAAATGGGCACCGCTTGTCTTCGCGGGCCGCACGAGCCGCTGTAGAGCGATCATCAGGAGAGTAGCCGAAGAATTCGATGATATTGCTAGCCAACTTCTATGATCTCCCTATGATTAACTTCACCTTCAGGTTCAATGCTATGCAGATGTTCTCTTAGCTTTTGAGCAATAGCTTTAGCCATAAGAACCGGCACTGCATTTCCGACCTGCTCATACTGTGACACACGAGGCCCAAGGAACTGGTATGAGTCTGGGAAGGATTGAAAGCGAGCCGCTTCTCTTACGGTCAATGAACGGTCTTGATATGGTAAGAAGACAGCTCCCCAATGGGGATCGCATTTCGTCATGACAGTACCGGAAAGACCATCCGGTCTAAGGCGGCCATACCTCTTTGTGTGATCTGACTTACGTGCTCGCTGCATACCCTTCGGTAATAGCTCAAAGGGGATATCGCGCCAAGATCCGCCAGGTTTGATGTACTTCATTCGCTCTACATTCGTTTTAGATAATTGGGCTGCAAAATGATTAAAGGTGAAGCCCTTTTCATTGCGCATAAGCTTGGAATATTCGCTTTGCGGATCGCAATCATAGCGAATAACTTCGTCCCCTTCACCCATAGATAAGCGAGGTAAGTCGTCGATAGCCTCACTTACGGTGACTGCGGGCTCTAAGAGTTGTTGATCGCTTGGATCTAGGCGAAAGACTAACGTTCTGCCACCTCTAAAATTCGCCCGTCCCATTGCATAATGAGTTGGCTCGGGATGCTGTACTTCGCCAAAACGTGATCCGAGCAATATGAGCCGCCATCTCTCTTGAGGTACACCATAGTGTGCCGCGAAGAGGATCTTTACAGATACCTTGTATCCTAGACCCGAAAATATCTCGATGATTTGCCGAAAAACTTTGCCATCCTCAAGCGATAGCAGGCCAGGAACATTCTCGAAAAGAAAAACCTTAGGTTCGAATTCCTCTAGAAATCGCTCGTAATGCCGAAAGAGTTTGTTGCGAGGATCATCGAGAAATCTTTCAGGGGCGTTAATGGAAAACCCTTGGCACGGAGGGCCGCCAACAAGCACATCTAAATCGCCGCGATCCAAGCCTAAGCTTTTTCGAAGCGAATAAGAGTCAACGTCCTCAATAGGTCGATTATCTGCTATAGCCTCAGGATGGTTGTGCTGAAAGGTTTGTATGGCTTCTGGCATAATATCATTGCCATATAAGCACTTAAAACCAGTCTGTCTAAAGCCCTCAGTGATTCCACCTCCGCCACAGAAAAGGTCAAGCGAGGAAAGCACTCTGTAATTTGTATTTTTCGACGGGGTGTTAGCGTAAGATGGTACTGTCGCCTGACTCGGCTCTCGGTTGGGGTGATGCGGGTTTCGCCCGTTTACAGTCATGATCTGTGCTCCTTCATCAGACGGCAGGGTGATTATAACATGGAGAGCTAGGTGAATTGAGAGCAGCTTGCCCTCAATCAGTTGGCTGCCGCCTGCGCGGCAGCTTGCGCTCAAGGCGGCGCAACTCGCGCTGCATGCACGTTTCTTCTACGCGACGTGCAGGGGAAGGAGGTGCTGGGCGGATTGTTGCCGCCCTCGCCGCTCCCACTACAGCCCTGCATGAAGCATGTGCAGCCCTGCCCACCGCGTGCGCAATAACCTCCAGACGATCTCTGCCCTGCTGGCCATGCAGCTGCGCCGGGTCGAGCCGCACAGCCAGGGAGCTAAGGCCCTGCGCGAGAGCGCCGCGCGCATCCAGTCGATCGCCGCGATCCACAACCTGCTCTCCCGCGAGGATGTCGGCGTCACCACGGTCAACGCGGTGGCCCGCCAGGTGGTCGAGAGCGCCCAGGCCACCCTGGTCAGCAGCGACGCCCCAGTGAAGTTCGCGATCACCGGCGACGCCGTCCGGGTCGGCTCGCGCGATGCGACGGTCCTCGCCCTGGTGATCAATGAGCTGATCAGCAACGCCCTCACCCACGGCATGGCCGCCGAGGGCGGGCGCGTCGAGATCGTCGCCCTCCTGTCCGACGGCATGGTCACGGTGAAGGTACGCGACGACGGGCCGACCCACCCGCCGCCGCCCGCCAGCCACAGCAGCGGCCTCGGCCTCCAGATCATCGAGACCCTGGTACACGAGGATCTCGGCGGTAACTTCCTGCTCTTCCGCGAGGAGGACGGCGGCTGGATGTGCGCCCGCGTGCAATTCCCTCAGCGCATGATTACTGAGGAGAATTGAGAATTGGCAATACCGCAGAAGTCACGCTGTCACCCAGGAAGCCACATCTCCATGTCACCCTGAGCGCAGCGAAGGGTCTTCCCACAACGGTCATGGGAAGATTCCTCGCTGCGCTCGGAATGCACCATTGGCACGTGACTTCTGCGGTACTGCGAACATTGAGCATGTTCAATGCTCAATGTTCAATGCTCAATTCCTAATGGAGGATCTGTGGATATAAGCATCTGGGCCTGGGTGGGATTCCACGCAGTCATCTTCTTCCTGCTCGCCCTAGACCTGGGAGTCTTCCACCGCAGCGCCCACGAGGTGAAGGTTCAGGAGGCAGCGATCTGGACGGTCATCTGGATCTCGCTCTCGCTGCTCTTCAACCTGGGGCTCTCCTTCTGGCTCGGCCAGGAGGCCGGGCTGAACTTCCTCGCTGGCTACCTGATCGAGTACTCGCTCAGCGTCGATAATATCTTCATCTTCGTCCTGCTCTTCTCCTTCTTCCGCGTCCCCGCCGCCTACCAGCACCGCGTGCTCTTCTGGGGCATCCTCGGCGCCCTGATCATGCGCGGCAGCCTGATCCTGCTCGGCTCCGCCCTGATCGAGCGCTTCGAGTGGATCATCTATATCTTTGGGGCGTTCCTGGTCTTCACCGGCCTACGCATGTTCTTCAGCGGCGACGATGAGGAGGAGGATGTCCACCCCGAGGGCAACGTCCTCGTGCGGGTGGTGCGCCGCTTCCTGCCCGTCACCAAGGAGATGCGCGGGCCGCGCTTCTTTGTGAAGGAGGACGGGATGCTCATGGCCACACCGCTGCTGATCGTCCTGCTGATCGTCGAGAGCACCGACCTGATCTTCGCCGTCGACTCGATCCCGGCCATCTTCGGGATCACCCACGACGCCTTCATCGTCTACACCTCGAATATCTGCGCCATCCTCGGGCTGCGCTCGCTCTACTTCCTGCTCGCCGGCGTGATGGATAAGTTTCACTACCTGAAGACCGGCCTGGCCGTCATCCTGACCTTCGTCGGCATGAAGATGCTCTGGCCCGAGATCACCTACCTCGCCCTCCACGAGCGCTACGAGATCCCGAACCTGCTCTCGCTCGGCGTGATCATCGCCACCCTCTCGGTCGCCATCATCGCCTCGCTTATCCGCGCCCGCCGCCTGGAGGGGCAGCAGCCGGCCGAAGTCGGACAGTAGGGGACAGTAGGGGACAGGGGACAGCGCACAGGGGACAGGCCGGGCGCATCGCGCCTATAGATGTGCGTTTCCTCTCCCCTGTCCCCTGTCCCCTGTCCCCTGTCCCCTGTCCCCTGTCCCCTGTCCCCTAATTCATAGCAGCGAGGGTTCTCTCCATGTTCCAGGCGCTCCTCTCGACGATCCAGAACGAGGCCTCCGGCGTTGCGGCCAAGGGGCTGGCCGCGAAGATCAGCCAGTGGCACCGCATCCAGGCCAGCCCGATGTACCGCGAGGCGGCCCACTGGCTCCACACGACGCTGCGGGGCTGGGGGCTACAGAGCGAGCTGGAGTCCTACCCGGTGGCCGAGGGGGCGCTGGCATGGGGCGAGCTGCTGTTCGACGAGTGGAGCTGCGAGGAGGGCTGGCTCGACCTGCTCCAGCCGGGGGGCGGCGCGCTGCGCCTGGCCGACTACCGGGCGGTGCCGCTCTCGCTGCTGCCGCGCAGCATATCGGCCGACGGCGAGTATGAGCTGGTCGTGGTGGACGGCGGCGACCGCGAGGAGGACTACGCCGGCCGCGATGTGGCCGGCAGGCTGGTGCTCACCCGCTCCTCGCCGATGAGCGTCCACCGCATGGCGATCGAACGCTTCGGCGCGGCCGGCGTGATCTTCGACGGCATGCGCTCCATCCCCGAGATCTGCCCGCCCGGCGACCTGCCCGACGACATCCAGTACAGCTCGTGGTGGTGGTACGGCGGCGAGACGCGGGCCTTCGGCTTCGCGCTCAGCCCGCGGGCCGGGGCCGCCCTGCGCCGCCGCGCCGCCCAGAGCGACCGCCCGCTGCGCCTGCGCGCCCGCGTGCGTAGCCGCCTCGCCCCCGGAGCCATCGAGGCGGTCAGCGCGCGCATCCAGGGCGAGAGCGATGAGGAGGTGCTGCTGATGGCCCACCTCTGCCACCCCGCGCCCTGCGCCAACGATAACGCCAGCGGCGCCGCCGCCACCATGGAGGTGGCCCGCGCCCTCCACGAGCTGATCGGCTCTGGCCGCCTGCCCCGCCCGCGGCGCTCCATCCGCTTCCTCTGGGTGCCCGAGATGACCGGCACCTACCTCTACCTGGCCCACCACGAGGAGCTGATCGGCAGGGTCGTCGCCGCGCTCAACCTCGATATGGTCGGCGCCGACCAGGGCCTCTGCGGCAGCGTGAATATGGTCGTCCACACCAGCGACGCCCTGCCCAGCTTCGTGGGCGACCTGTTGGAGGCCATCCGCGACGGGATGGGCGGCGAGTACCACACCTTCAACGGTCGGGCCGACCCACCGCTCTTCCGCTACGCCTCGACCCCGATCTCCAACGGCAGCGACCACTACATCCTGGGCGACCCCTCGGTGGGCATCCCCACGCCGCTGATCATCGAGTGGCCCGACCGCTTCTACCACACCACGGCCGACACGATCGAGAAGGTCTCGCCCGTCACCCTGCGGCGCAACATGGCCCTGGCCGGCACCTATATCGCCTTCCTGGCCTCGGCGGGCGGGCGCGAGGTCGCCTGGCTGGCCCGCGAGATGAACGCCCGTTTCACCGAGGGCCTATCGCGCAAGCTACAGAGCGCGGTGACGGCGGCACTCGGCGACGAGCGGCCGATCGGCGCGCCATGGGAGGCGCGGGTGGCCTTCCGGATCGACCGGCAGCGGGCGGCCCTGGCCGACCTGCGCCGACTCGACCCGACCTTCGACCCGGCGCCCTTCCAGGCGGCCGCCCGGGCCAGCGGCGAGCTGCTCTGGGCGCAGTCCCGCGAGGTGCTGGCGGGATGGCACCCGGTCGGGCGCGAGGATCTGACTGCGGAGACGGCGGCCCTGGTGCCCCGGCGGCTCCAGCGCGGCCCGCTGAGCCTGGGCCCGCACCTGGCCCGCCTGCCCGCCGCCGAGCGCGAGGCGGCCATGGCCGAGCTGCGAAGACACCGCGGCTTCGACGGCCTCACCGCCGATATCGCCCTCTACTGGGCCGACGGCCGGCGCAGCCTGGGCGAGATCCTCGACCTGGTGGAGCTGGAGACGCAGACGCGCAGCCCCGGCGGGCTGCACGCCCACTTCGCACTGCTGGCCCGGCTGGGGCTGGTCGAGCTCGGGGGCGGGGGCGCGTAACAACACGCGCACCCGGCGTAAAGGGATCATCCCGCACCGCGCGCGCTGCGGGTGCTATGATCAGTGCAGGCGGCAACGTGGCCGCCTGTTAGGTATACCACCGAGCAGGGGGCTGCGCTGGCTAGCCATCTACTCCCTCTCACCTCTCAGATAATGCAGCTAACCGGCCACTCCCGCAGAGGCACAAGGGAGGTGGCATATGCTGTCCCGCACCATCCTCCTAACAATCTCACTCCTCATCGGCGTCATCCTCACGCTCCAGACACCTCCACAGCCCACCCCCGCAGATCCAGCCCTCGACGCCACGCCGGCATGGGAAAACCGCACCCTGATCATCACCAATATGCGACGCCTGCGCGGGCTCTACCCCGACGACCCACAGCTCGCAGCACTGGCGTGGCGGCTGGGTGAGCTTGCCGCCCGCCCGCAGGTGCGCGGGCGGCTGCTCGACATCGGCCTGGACCCGGAGACCTACCTGGCCTACAGCGACTGGGATCATGAGCTGGCGTTCTCAGACCAGAGCTTCTGGCGGGCCTCGGGCGAGAGGTGCGCGGTGAGCGCCCCGAGGGCGGCGGCCCAGCGGCGCTGGTCGGCGGCCAGCAGCACCACCGGCCAGTCGCTGCCAAAGGCCACCCGATCCTCGCCGAAGACCTCCAGGGCGTGGGCGACATAGGGGGCGAGGTCATCGACCGTCCAGCGCTGATGGTCGGCCTCGGTGACGAGGCCGCTCAGCTTGCACATGACATTGGGCAGGGCGGCGAGCTCGGCGATCTGGGCGCGCCAGGGCTCCAGCTCGCCGGCACGGGCGGCCGGCTTGCCCAGGTGGTCGAGGATGAACGACACCTCGGGGCAGCGGCGCACCAGCTCGGCGGTGGCGGGCAGCTGGCGGTGGGTGATGCAGAGGTCGCAGCTCAGGCCGTAGCTAGCCAGGATGCGCACGCCCGCCTCAAAGCCGGGTCGCAGACAGAAGGCCGGGTCGGACTCGCCCTGGGTGAGCCGGCGCACGCCCGTGATCAGGGGGCTGATCTGGGTCAGGGCGTCGAGGTAGGAGCGGGCCTGCGGGCCATCCTCAAGGGGCGCATAGGCCACGATCGCCTGGATGCGCGGGTCGCGCCGAGCCATATCGGCGACCAGCTGGGCCTCGACGAGGCCATAGGCCGGAGCGACATCGACCTGGACGTAGACGATGGCCTCGACATCGTCAGCGCTGGCGGCGTACTCGGCCATGCCGTAGGGCCGGTTGAGCGCGGGGATGCCGTCGAGCCAGGGGATGCGCATCTGGCCGGGGTCCCACAGGTGGACGTGCGAGTCGATGATGGGCATAGCCTCCTCCTCTCCCTGGGCGAGCGGGCAGCGCGCTGCGCCCTAGCGTACGACAGGGACACCCTGCAGCGCCCGCCGCAGGTCATCGATCTGCATCGGCTTGCCGAGGCATGCGTCCATGCCGGCCCGCAGGCACGCATCGCACCCAAACGCCAGATCGTGGGCAGTCAGGGCGATAATGTAGGGCTGATGGAGCGATCTGCCAAGCTGGCGGATATGCATCGTCGCCTCAAAGCCATCGAGCTCAGGCATCTCCAGATCCATCAGCACCACATCGTAGGATCCCTGGCGAACCATCTCGACGGCCTGGCGGCCATCCTTCGCCACATCGGCCGCGTAGCCGAGCCGCTCAAGGAAGCGCACCGTCACCAGCTGGTTGATCGGGTTATCCTCTGCCACAAGCACGCGCGTGGGGCGGGCGGCGCCCGCCCCACGCGCGGAGGCGAGCAACACGGCGGGGGCGTCCACCAGCCGAAGCGGCACCACAACCGTGAAGGTCGTGCCGACACCCAGCTCGCTCGCAACGCTGATCGTGCCGCCCATCAGCTCGACGAGCTGGCGGGATATCGCCAGGCCGAGGCCGGTGCCGCCGTAGCGGCGGGTGGTGGCGCTGTCGGCCTGGACAAACGGATCGAAGATCTGCGCGACCTGTGACTCGGCGATGCCGATCCCCGTATCGCGCACCTCAAAAGAGAGGGTCTCAGGGAGGGTTTCACCCTCCCTGAGACCCTCCCGAGTGACGCGCAGCGCCACCGTGCCGCGCGCGGTGAACTTGACGGCGTTGGACAGCAGGTTGATCAGCACCTGGCGCAGCCGGACGACATCGCCGAGCACCATGCGTGGCAGGTCGGGGGCGATCTCTTGGGTGAGATTCAGCCCCTTATGCTCGGCCCCATAGGAGAGCAGGGCGCAGGCATCGCCGACGCAGGCGATGAGGTCGAAGGGCTGCGACTCAAGCTCTAGGTGGCCAGACTCGATGCGCGAGAAGTCGAGGATGTGCGTGATCACCGCGAGCAGCGTCTCCCCGCCGGTGTGGATCGTCTCCACATAGCTGCGCTGCTCGGGGCTGAGCGGCGTGTCGATCAGCAGATCGGCCATGCCGATCACCGCGTTGAGCGGCGTGCGGATCTCGTGGCTCATGGTGGCAAGGAAGGAGGACTTGGCCCGGTCGGCGGCCTCGGCCGCATCCTTGGCCCGCAACATGGCGGCGGCGGCCTGGCGGGCCTCAGTGATATCGCGTATGACGCAGAGGATCTGGGTGGGGTCAATCGGCACCATGCGGGCCTCGAACATCCCCACCGTATCCGGCAGGCGCATCTCGTACTCGATGATCTGCATCGCCCCGCTCTGCATTACCGCGTGGATCGCCGCCACCAGCTGCGGCCCGACGGAGGAGGGCAGCACCGCATCCACCCTGCGGCCAAGGAAGGACTCCGGTGGGACGTAGAGCTGCCCAAGCGACGGCGAATGGTAGCTCAGAATAACCGCGTCACTATCCACCACAAAGAGCAAGTCGGGGAGGGCGTCGCGCAGGGCGCGCAGGCTGGCCTCACTGGCGGCCAGCGCCTGCCCAGACTCCCAGCCCTGGGTGAAGGTGACGATCATCTCGGCGGCGGTGCGCAGCAGCTGGAGGGCGCCGTCGTCCCAGCTGCGCTCGCGGCGGTGGTCGTTCACGCTGATATGGCCCCACCAGAGACCGGACACGAAGATCGGCACAAAGACCGCCGACCTGATGCCATTCGCAGCCTGGTAGCGTTCGAAGATCGGGTTGTTGGGGAAGCGTCCGGCGACCGGCCCGTTATAGCCTCGCCCATCTCGCAGGCATGAGCTCAGCCCCTCGGGAATGTCGCGAAGTTCCTCAAGGGTGGCTGCGCGATGGGGCGGCAGGTGGGGCGCGTCCACCGCACCGATCATGCGAAGCTGGAGCGAGGTGCGGGTGATGCACTCCGCCCAGTCGGGGTAGGCGTAGACCGCCACCCGATCGGCCTCGACGGCGACGCGCAGCACCTCCAGGGCCTCGGCCAGGATCGCGTGGTAGGCCTCGCCGCTGGGGTCGCGGGTGAGCATGATCCGCGAGCACTGGGCGAGGGCCTCGGCATAGCGTAGCTGGCGGGCCAGGGCCAGCTCGGCATCCTTGCGCACGGTGATGTCGCGGGCGAGGCCGACCATGCCCACCAGGTCGCCGGCCTCATCGTAGATAGGCGTGCGGCTGCTGTCGAACCAGCGCTCGACGCCGGCACGATCGCGGATAAACCGCTCGCCATAGTAGCTCTTGCCAGAGAAGACCTCACGGTCGCCGGCGGTGATGAAGCCGGCGAGATCGGGGGCGTAGACCTCATCGACCCTGCGTCCAACCATCTCCTCGGGGCGGTAGCCGTGGTAGGCGGCGAGGGCGCTGCTAACCATAAGGTAGCGGCCCTCGGCGTCCTTCAGCCAGAACTGCTCGGGGATGGTGCGCAGAATGAGCTGGAGATGACGCTGCGCCTCATCGAAACTGGCGGTGCGCTCCTGCACGCGCCGCTCAAGCTCGGCGTTCGCCGCCTCGGTGGCGGAGAGGCTCTCGCCCAGCCGACCGATCAGCGAGGTCAGGACAGCCAGCAGGAGCCAGACGATGTAGATGATGAACATCGCGTTCAGCAGGATCATGAGTGGATCTGCCAGGCGTTCGGCGAGGCCGGAAGAGGGCGTCACCAGCCCCACACCAACGCCGCCGAAGATGGCCACAACCGTGAGCGATACGAGCGAGACGATCAGGATGGCGCCCCGCGTCGAGAAGAGCAGGGTCGCCATCACCGCCGCTATCAGCAGAAGCAGGACACCGACGCCGGCAATGCCGTTCTGATAGGTCAGCGCCGCGCCAAGGAGGTAGCTGATCAGCACGATCATCTGCCCACGAACCTGCACCGAGAACTGCGGCAGCAGGGCGCCGGCGACCATGGTGATATAGCCGACCAGGGCAAAGAGCGCGGTGATCGGCCGCCCGACCTGCCAGTTATACCAGATGCCCATGAGTACGATCGGCAGAGTCACAGCCAGCGAGAGGCGCAGGAAGAGATCCAGGAGGGAGCGCCGCCACTGCTGGAGTGCGGGGGGGTCGGCGGGGCGATACAACAAACGATAAATATTCATAGCGTAGGCGCGCTCAGTCATCGAGTACTCATAAGGCAATGGAGCATACGTAACGCGGTCGCTCAGGAAACCACCTCCCCATGTCACCCTGAGCGAGGCGAAGGGTCTGCCGGCGCAAGGCTGGTAGATGCTTCGCTGCGCTCAGCGCGACAGAGCGCTCACCGCGTTCCTTCTGCGGTATTTCCTAATCAGGATCAGCGCCGCGGCGGTGGTTGGCAGCAGTGATGTGGGCATTGGGTATTATACGCGTTCTACCCGGCCCAGGTGGCTATCCGACACTCGTGACGGGCGAGGGTCCGACACCCCAGATGACACTTTTGTTATCAGGCTGTAACCATCCGTAACCATGGCGACATAGCGCGCGTTTTGAATTGTAAGTTACGTCTCACACATATATCACCGCGCACCCAGCAACACGAGCAATCACATCCCACACCACATCCCACCACGAGCGAAGCAGAACATCCGGTTCTGAGGCAACGAGCGGCGCTGCTCCACGCTCCAACGGCGTCCCCCACATATCGGGTATCTCTACCAGTGATCACCGTGTTGCTCGCCCACGCTAGCAGGGCTATGGCACCTGCGATCATGGTTGTGCATACCGCAACCTTCCGACATTTCGTAGTAGGCGCGGGTTGTCACCTGATAGGGTGTGGCTCCTCCACCACACCGCATCAGAGACAATGACGGGGGAGCTGTCATCGTGACAGCCGGAAGGCGTAATGGCAACGGCGCCATTATTCCTCCCAATCCACGTCATCCATCCGACAACAATCGATAATCGACGCCCTGGCTGAAGGCGGAGTGGGGACAGCCAGGCAAGCACAGAGGTTCCTATGCAGAAAGTCTTGGTCAGCGTAGTGGTGCCAGCCTGGAATGAGGCCGAGAATCTCCCGCATGTTCTACCGCGCATCCCGCACGACGTCCATGAGGTCATCCTTGTTGACGGGCACTCGACCGATGGGACACCCGAGGTCGCGATGCAGCTCCACCCCCAGGTGCGGGTTGTCTACCAAGATGGCAAAGGAAAGGGCGCGGCGCTGCGGACAGGGTTCGCGGCGGCGACTGGCGATGTGATCGTGATGCTTGACGCCGATGGCTCGACCGACCCGGCGGAGATCCCGGCCTATGTTGGCTCGCTCCTCTCCGGGGCAGACTTCGCCAAAGGGTCGCGCTTCCTCCAGGGCGGCGGCACAAGCGATATGTCGCCGCTGCGCTGGATGGGCAACATGGGCTTTGTGATGGCCGTGCGGGTGCTGTTCGGAGGCCAGTACAGCGACCTGTGCTACGGGTACAACGCGTTCTGGCGGCGGATCCTCCCCCAGCTCGACCTCGACGGGGACGGCTTTGAGATCGAGACGATGATGAATGTGCGGGCGCTCAAGGCCGGGCTGAGGATCACCGAGGTGCCGAGCTTCGAGCACGAGCGCATCCACGGCGAGAGCCACCTGCGCACCTTCGTCGACGGCTGGCGCGTGCTGCGGACGATCCTGCGCGAAGGGATGGGCAGTGTGATGGATGCGCCCAAGCCACAGCCGGCCATGCCCAGAATGCCAGCGCGGGATGCGATGTCCTACTTCTTGCCGAGCCACGATCCCCAGCACGGGATCATCCACCCGGTGGAGCTTGAGCGCGAGGTAGGTGGCGTGTGACAAAGGTTGCGCGCCCCATCTCGGTTATTATCTGCGCCTACACGGAGGCCCGCTGGGATGATCTGCTGGCGGCGGTGGAGTCGGTGCGCCGGCAGACGCTGCCGCCCGACGAGATTATCGTGGTGATCGACCACAACCCCGCCCTGCTCGCGCGCGCCAGATCGATGATCGGCGGCGCGCAGGTTATCGCCAACAGCGAGGCGCGCGGGCTCTCGGGGGCGCGCAACACGGGCCTGTCCGTCGCACGCGGGGCAATCATCGCCTTTATGGACGAGGACGCCGTGGCCGCCGAGGACTGGCTCGCGACGCTGGACACCCACTACGCCGAGCCCGAGGTGGTGGGGGCAGGCGGCGCGATCAAAGCCGCATGGGCGCATGGGCGCCCCAGCTGGTTCCCCGAGGAGTTCGACTGGGTGGTGGGCTGCACCTACACGGGCATGCCCGTGGCGCCCGCGCCGGTGCGCAACCTGATCGGCTGCAATATGTCGTTTCGGCGTGAGGTGTTTGCGCGGGCCGGCAGCTTCAAGGACGGGATCGGCCGGATCGGCACCCTCCCGGTTGGCTGCGAGGAGACCGAGCTCTGCATCAGACTGGCCCAGATCTGGCCGCAGAGCGTCCTCCGCTACGACCCGCAGGCCCGCGTGCGTCACACGGTGCCGGCGGCGCGGGCGCGCTGGGGCTACTTCCGCTCGCGCTGCTACAATGAGGGGCGGTCGAAGGCGCTGGTAGCCAAGCTGGTCGGATCGCGCGACGGGCTCGCGACAGAGCGATCATACACGCTGCGCACGCTTCCCCTCGGGGTGGCCCGTGGCATCGGCGACGCCCTGCGCGGCGACGGCGCGGGACTCCTGCGCGCCGGCGCCATCATCGCGGGGCTGATCGTCACGACGGCCGGCTATGGGGTCGGCCAGGTTGAGTCTCTGCTAGAGGCGCGCCGCGCCCCCGTCACCATAGCCACGGCGCCAGAGCCCGCGAGCGACACCGGATCACGATGAAGATCTTGCAGATCACGCCACACTACTATCCGCAGCGCGGCGGGGTCGAGCGACACGTCCAGTCGATCAGCGAGGGGCTCGCCGCGCACGGTCACGAGGTGGCGGTGCTGACGATGGCCGCCCCCGGGTCGGGCGGGGCCGTAGAGGAGATTGGCGGAGTCCTTGTCTTTCGGCTGCTGGCAACGGGGCCAGCGCCGGCCTACCATGTGCCCATGGGGCTGCTCAGCTGCCTTGGCAGCAGCGGCGGGTATGACATCATCCACGTCCACAACTATCATGCGGCGCTGCTGCCGATCGTCGCCGCCCTCGCGCCGCAGCGTATGGTGGTAACGCCGCACCTGAATGATCGGCCGCACAGCCGCCTGGCCGAGCTCCTGCACGTGCCATACCGGCTGATCGGCGGCTGGAGCCTGCGCCGTGCCCGCGCCATCATCTGTGTCAGCGAGGCCGAACGCGAGCGCCTGATTGGCCGGTTCGGCCTGCGGGCGTCGGTCGCCACCGTGATCCCCAACGGCGTCGATATCGCGCGGGCTATGCGGGGCGAGACAGAGGCCCGCGACCCGCGACAGCTCCTGGCCGTCGGGCGGCTCCAGGCCTACAAGGGGGCGAGCCGCGCCGTCGCGGCGATGGCCGATCTCCCGTCAGGCTACCGCCTGACGATCATCGGCACAGGCCCATGCCACAACGACCTACAGCGTCAGGCCCAGGCGCTTGGCGTGGCCGACCGGGTCGAGCTCATCGGCGAGGTCGGCGATACAGCGCTGAGCAGCTGGTATCGACGATCAGGCGTGGTGCTGAATATGTCATCGGCCGAGGCATTCGGGATCACGGTCATCGAGGCGCTCGCGCACGGATGTCGGGTTGTCTGCAACGACATCCCGGCATTTCGCGACCTCGCGTCCCGTTTCCCCGCCAACATCGCCCTCGTCGATGCAGCGCGCGCCCCCAGTGTGGCCGCCGCAGCGCGCCAGGCGGCCGATACGCCCGCCCCATGCGCTGATGTGTCGGTCTTTAGCTGGGAGCATATTGTGGGGCAGCTTCTATCCACCTATGCGATCGTGCGTGCGGCGGAGGGCGCAGACGCCCCCTCACGGTATACGTCAACCCTGGTATAGCAGAAGAGCGTGCGGCGCAGATGAGACGTAGCGCCCCCGGCGCGCATCACTGGCGCACATGCACCTCTATGAGGCACGGATATCTTCCAGGAGGGGGGCAGCGGAGACAGTCATACGTCAATCAACCTCCCAGCGAGATACAAAGGATCTATCGGTTGAATAAGCGAGCGACAATTGCACGAATATCGAGCGGGGCCATCTTCTCAGTGGGCGCGCACGGTGCAGATCACAATACCCACGCGACGACCCAGTCGACCACATGGGAGCCCGGCTGGTTGCCAGCCATCACCGCCTTGGGAGCATTCGGGCTGCTGCTGGTGGCGCTGGCCTATAATGGCTCACGCCAGAGCGCGCCATGGGCGCTGCTTGCCTTCTGGGCCGGCGTGACAACGATGATCGCCCCGATTGCGCTGCGGCAGCTGGCACCTGGGGTGGGGCGTGGAGAGCGCGCCGGGCTGGTGATATGGCTCGGGCTGAGCCTCTACCTTATCAAGGTGCTCCAGAGCCCGCTAGGGTTCGCCCTCCACGATGAGTTCCCGCACTACCGCACCGCCAACGACATCCTGCTCAGCGACCACCTCTTCCACATCAACGCCCTCCAGAATGTCAGCGCCCTCTTCCCAGGGATGCAGATTGTGGTGAGCGCCATCGCGCAGATGAGTGGCCTGCCAATCTACCCGACGGCGCTGATCATCATCGGCGCGGCGCGGCTGCTGGCCACCGTGTCGGCCTTCCTGATCCACGAGCGGATCAGCGGCTCGGCGCGGGTGGCGGGGGTGGCCTCGCTGATCTACTGCTCCTACCCGAACTTCGTCTACTGGAGCGCGCAGTTCGGCTACGAGTCGCTGGCGCTGCCGCTGGCGACGGCGGCGCTGTTCATGATCCTCATGGGTGAGCCGATCCAGGCCCGCTGGCGCTGGCCCTGGATGCTCGCCCTGATGACCATCGGCGCGGTGGTGGTGAGCCACCACGTGACATCCTATGTGATGACCACCCTCCTGATCCTGCTGGCGGTGATCACCTTCTTTCACCGGCAACTGCTGATCATCGGCGAGCGGGTGTTCGGGCTCGCCCTGGCGAACCGGCTCGTCCGACCGCTGGCGCGCTGGGCGGGCGGGCCGATCTTCCCATCGCTGCGCGAGCGCGACCCTTCGGCCGGGCAGGTGCCAGAGCGGCGGCGCGTCGGGATCTTCTGGATCTTCTCGCTCTCGCTCGTGGTCATCTGGCTGTTCACCGTGGCCCAGCAGACGATCCCCTATCTGGGGCCGCATATTGTGAAGGCGGCGAACTCGGTGGTCAAGCTGATCATCCGCGAGGAGAGCAGCCGCACGCTCTTTCGCTCGGCGGCCCCCGAGTACACGCTGCCAACCTTCGAGCGAATCATGGCCCTCGCCTGCGTGGGGCTGATCGCCGTGGCCATCCACTTCGGGTTGGTCTTCGCCTGGCGACGCTACCGCCGGCACCCGATGGCCATGCTGCTCATGGTTGTTGGCGGGATCTACCCGGCCACCCTGATCCTGCGGATCACATCGAGCGGCGCCGAGATCTCGAACCGCTCATCGGACTACCTATTTATCGGGGTCTCGTTTGTCGTGGCGGTGGCGATCGTCGAGTTCGTGTCGGCGCTGCGGCTCACAGGCCTGCGCCGGGGCATCGCCACAGGCGTGATCGGGCTGATCCTGATGGGCGCGATCGTGATCGGCATCCCGCCCTGGGCGCGGATGCCCGGCCCCTACGCGCTGATGGGCGATACGCGCGGGATCCAGCCCGAGAGCATCGCGGCGGCCGACTGGGCCCGCCCGCGGCTTGATCGCTCCTACAACCTCGTCGCCGACAAGACGAACTGGCTGCTGATGGGCTCCTACGGCGAGCAGAACCCGGTCGAGACGCTCTCGTGGATCTACTTCTCGCCGCGCATCGCGCAGCTTGAGCGGCGAGACATGCGGCGCGACAATGTGCGCTATGTTGTCGCCGACTACCGGATCACCCGTGGGATTCCGGTGAGCGGGATCTGGTTCGCCTCAGGCGAGCCAGAGGCGAAGCAGCACGAGGATCCGTTTCCGGTCGAGAAGCTCGCCAAATTCGACAGCGTGCCACAGCTCAGCCGGATCTTCGACAGCGGCAATATCCAGATCTATGATACGGTGTTACTGCTCCAGCCGGAACCCAGCGTCTCGCCGTAGCCTGCTCTGCAACCTTTGGATTGGAGATCGTCCCATGCGCGTGCTCCTGGTCTCGAATATGTACGCCTACCCGGGCAACTGGGACAAGCTCGACGAGCTGGGCAAGCGGGTAGAGCTCGGCGTGGTGATGCCCTCGGACTGGCATACGATCGAGCTGCACCCGATGCAGGCGGTGCCAGCCAACGCGCCTGACGCGAGCTGGACCCAGTACCGGCTCGACACGCTGTTCCAGTTTCAGGGCAACCCCTTCCGCTACTTCTATCGGCCGCAACAGCTGGCTGCGGCGATCGCCGAGTTCCAGCCAGACCTGGTGCATGTGGAGCAGGAGCCCGAGAGCCTGAGCCTGCTTCAGCTGAGCGCGCTGAAGCGCCGCTATGGCTACCACATGATCTTCGTGGCGTGGGAGAACATCCACCCGCTGCGGCTGGGGGCGCTCTTCCGCAAGCTGAACTATGCCGCCGCCGACGCCGGGATCGTGGGCAACCAGGCGGCGCTGGAGCGCAGCCGGAGGCTGGGCTTCCACAAGCGGCTCGATGTCATCCCGCAGTATGGCTTCGCCATCGACGAGGAGCTGCGGTCGGCGGGCACCGCCGAGCGCCCCTTCACCGTGGGCTACGCCGGCCGGCTGGTGCCCGAGAAGGGCATCCACTCGCTGCACGCGGCCGCACGGATGCTGCCCGATATACATGTGCGCGTGGCCGGCGACGGCCCCCTGGGCGATATGCTGCGGCCCGAGCCGCAGTTCGAGCTGCTCGGCATTATGCCGCGCCGTGAGATGCGGCAGTTCTGGCAGAGCATCGATGTGCTGGCCGTGCCCTCGCTCACCACACCGCGCTGGGCCGAGCAGTTCGGCCGGGTGATCGTGGAGGCGATGGCCGCCGGCGTGCCGGTGATCGGGTCGAGCTCGGGGGCTATCCCCGAGGTGATCGGCGACGCCGGGCTGGTCTTCCCCGAGGGCGACGCGGCGGCCCTGGCAGACGCGATCCGGCGGGTGCGCGATCAGCGTGATGAGCGCGCTGCCCTGATCGCAAGGGGCTATGAGCGCGTGCGTACCTGCTACAGCTATGAGGCGATTATGGGGCAGACGGTTGCCTTCTATCAGGATGTGCTCGCCACATCGAGGGCCGCTGCGCCATGTGCGCCATAGGGAGAGCTTCTGTGCCGCGCAAGTCTATCGATCTGCTTCTGGTGATCGCCTTGGCGGCGGTTGGGGCGGCCGTCGCCCTCGCTCCGGGCCTGCCCACGCTCCTGCGTGCCCCGTTCACGATCACCCTGACCCTAGCCCTGCCGGGCTACGCGCTGCTCGCCGCGCTCGACCCGGGCCGGGAGATCGGCGGCATCGAGCTGCTGGTGCTGCGACTGGGGTCAAGCATGGTCATCGTGATCCTTGGCGGCCTGCTCCTCAACCTGACGCCCTGGGGTCTGCGCAACGATCTCTGGGCCGCCCTGCTCATGACGGTGACGATGGTCGCGGCAGGTGTGGCGCTGGCCCGCCGACGACTGGCCGCTGAAGAGCGGGGCTCCGCCGAGCGGGCGGCTCACCGGCCAGCCCTGCGCCTACGCCCAATCCAGCTGGCCCTGCTCGCCCTGGCCGCCCTGCTGCTGGCGAACGCCGTCGGCACGGCCCGATCCGGGGCGCTCACGCAGCACACCACCGGGTTCACGCAGCTCTGGATGCTCGAGGTGAGCGGCGCCGCCCCGGGGACGGTGCGCCTCGGCGTGAGCAACCAGGAGCTGCGGCCGATGAGCTATGTGCTGCGCCTCACGGAGGGCGGCCGTGTACTGAACGAGTGGGCCGACCTGGAGCTTCAGGCGGGGGCGCAGTGGGAGATCACCGAGGTGCTCCCCATCGCGGACCAGCAGAAGAGGCCGGTGGAGGCGAGCCTGTACGTGGCCGATGACCCGAACACGATCTACCGCCACACTGTCCTCTGGCCCGGGACGGACGATATCAGCCAGTAGCCAAAGCGCCTCCGCCGCCTTCCGATATCGTACTATGGACACATCGATGCACGCCTTACGCACACGACTCAAGCGGATCAGCAACCTGGATATTCTGCTGAACACCGGCTCGCTCGTCGCGACCACCGGAGTCTCGGCGGCGCTGGGGTTTCTCTACTGGTGGCTAGCGGCGCGCGCGTTCACCCCGGCAGAGGTGGGGTTTGCGGCTGCGGCAATCTCGACGATGACCCTGATCGGCACGGTGAGCATGCTGGGCCTGGGGACGATGCTGATCGGCGAGCTGCCGCGCCGATCCGGCCATCGGGCCGCGCTGATCGCCACGTCCCTGGTCGTGGCCGGGCTGGCGGCCACCCTGATCGGCGCGATCTTCGCGATGCTGTCGCCCTACCTGACGAGCGACCTGGCGCTGCTCTCATCGAGCCTCGGGATGGTGGCGACCTTCGCCCTCGGGGCCGGGCTGACGGCGGTGGCCCTGGTGCTCGACCAGGCGCTGATCGGGCTGCTGCGGGGCGGGCTCCAGTTCTCGCGCAACACGATCTTCGGGCTGGTGAAGCTCGGGTCGCTCTGGCTGGCGGCCGCCCTGATCGTCGACACCACCGGGATGAGCATCTACGTCACATGGCTGGTTGGGAACCTGGCGGCGCTGGCGGCGCTGGCGGCCTATGTGGTGGCCCGGCGCGGCCTCAGCGGGATCACGATGCAGTGGGCGGTGCTGCGCAGCCTGGGCTGGACATCGCTCCAGCACCACATGCTCAACATGGTGGTGCTCGCCCCCGGCATGATCCTGCCGCTGATCGTCACTGCGGTGCTCTCGGTCTCGGCGAACGCCTACTTCTACACGGCGTGGATGCTGGCAAGCTTCGTCTCGGTCGGCCCGGTGTCGCTGGCGACCGTGCTCTTCGCGGTGGGGTCGGGCAACCCGGCGGCGCTGGCGCAGCGGCTGCGCTTCACCCTGGCGGCGGGGTTAGCTATCGCCCTGGCGGCGAACCTGGTGCTCTTCCCCGGCGGCCACCTGCTGCTCTCGCTGTTCGGCAAGGCCTACGTGGCCGAGTCGCTCTGGCCGCTGCGCATCCTGGGGTTGTCGGTCTTCCCGCTGATCATCCGCGAGCACTACGCGACGATTGCGCGCATCCACGGGCGTACGCTCCAGGCCACCAAGCTGATAGCGGTGGTAAGCCTGCTCCGCCTACTGGCGGCCGCAATCGGCGCCTCACTCGATGGGCTGGTTGGACTGTGCCTCGGCCTGCTGATTGTCGAGACGATCGCCGCCGTGATCATGTCCCCGCTGGTCTACCGGACGGCGATCTTCGACCAGGGGGCGACGCCAACACACACTGAGCAGGTCGGGAAGCATATCGCGTGATCGGAGCGAAGCTTGTGGGAGATCTGCCCGACATTATCGACGCCGCGAGGATCGCCCTGGCGCTCGCCCTGACACTGTACGCGCTCTACCGAGCCGCCCAGGCATACGGGCGCGGCACGCAGGCGCGCGCCGCGCGGCGCTGGGCCCCGCCGCCGCCGCCACAGCGCTGGCCATTGGCCACGCTGATCATCCCATCATGGCGCGAGCGCGGCACCATCGAGATCCTTATGCGCCAGCTGCGCGCCCTCGACTATCCGAAGTGGACGGCGGTGGTGGTGGCCGGGGGGCCTGACGGCACCTACGCGGCAGCCCAGGCCGCCGCCGCTGACCCGCGGATCGTGGTGATCGAGCAGCGCCCGCGCGGGAAGAACGCGGCGCTCAACGATGGGCTGCGGCTCGCCACAGGCGAGGTTGTTGTCATCCTCGACGCCGACACGCAGATCGAAGCGGGATGGCTGCGCACCATGGTCGCGCCGCTTGCCGCTGGCGCGGCTGTGGCCAGCACCGGGAACTACCTGCCGCTGCGCCGCACGCCTTTCTCACTTCACGGTCAGATGGAGAAGATCGCCGCCTACCAGATCCACGGCCACGCCCACCTCCAGGGCAGCGGTGGCATCGCTATGCGCCGCACGCTGATCGATCAGCTCGGCGGCTTCCCCGAAGATGTCCCGGTCGGCGTAGACTGGGATCTCGACGCGCGGGTGGCCGCCGCCGGCGCGGCGCGGGCCTACTGCCCCGACGCACTCGCCTACACTGAGCGCCCGGCGACCCTGGGCGAGTGGTGCAAGAACGAGCTGCGCTGGCGGCGGGCGCACCTCGCCTCGCTGTTCCGGCACCGGACCTATTTCTTCCGCAGCCCGATGGAGACCCTGGGCAGCATCTACCCCTACGCCGTCGGCTGGCTCTGCGCCATCGCAACACTGGCGGCCGTGGCGCTCGCCATCGCCGGCCCGCCCGACCTGGCCGCCGCTGGGCTGACAGTATGGGCCGCCCTGATCGCATGGGCCGGCCTCTCACGGATCGGGCTCGCCATCGAGGTCGCCGCCTATACCCGCGAGTCGCGCTGGCTCGCCCTGATCTGGGCCCCACCATTTCTTTGGTACCTCACTCTGGCCGCCTCCTGCATCGCAACCCTCACGATGCGCGCGACCACGATGCACTTCAAAGGCCCGCGCCACCATATTGAGCACGAGCAGCCCTCAGCGCACTCGTAGGCGGCGTGAGCGCTGCTGAGCAGCAACGAGCGTCACTCCATTAGCTCGCAGCTCGCGCTGGTTTTTTCGTCCGGCCATGGCGTATGATGGAGGAAGATGATGGGCCCAGGAGAGGCGTTAGGGAAGTGGAAGAATTTAACTATCCCGATGGATGCGTGATGCGTGATGCGTGGCCGAGTTACGGATCACGCATCACGCATCACGACGGGACGATTAAAAAGATCCGTTTCCCTTATTGAAGAGGTGCGATGGCACGACCGGATCGAACGCACAACACAGGACGGGCGGCCATGATCATCGGGATCGCAGTGATAGTTATCACCCTAGCGCAGTGTGGTGACGCAGCCCGGCCAGCGACACCGGCCCCAGCCGCCCCGCCGACACCCTCGCCCATCCCGACCCCGACCATCGCCGCCACCTTCGTAGAGCGCCAGGGGAGCACCCTCACCCTCGCCGCACAGCCATTCCGCTTCGCTGGCAGCAATATCTACTGGCTCGGCCTCGATGAGAATGTCGGCGGGGTCGATTACCCGAGCCCCTTCCGGGTGAGCGACGCCCTCGCAACCGCCCGCGAGATGGGCGCAACGGTTGTGCGCACGCACGCTGTCATCTCTGCTGGCTGCCCACGCTGCATCAAGCCTACCCTCAACAGCATCAATGAGCAGGCCCTCGTCCACGTCGATTATGCCATCGCGGCGGCGCAAACCTACGGCCTGCGGCTGATCATGCCGCTGGTGGATAACTACAACTACTATCACGGCGGCACTGGCACCTTCGCCCGCTGGCGCGACAAGCCCAACGAGGCCTTCTACACCGACCCCGAGGTGATCGCAGACTTCAAGGAATATGTCGCGCTCATCCTGAACCGGGTCAACACCTATACCGGCGTGGCATACAAAGACGACCCAACGATCATGGCCTGGGAGACTGGCAATGAGATCCGCCCGCCGACATCGTGGACGCGCGAGATCGCCAGCTACATCAAGCAGATCGCCCCGAGGCAGCTCATCATCGACGGCAACGTGCGAGTCGATGAGGCGGCCCTGTCGATCCCTGCGGTCGATATCTACACCCTGCACTTTTACCCGATGGATCGCAGCAGGCTCGCTGCGGTCGCCCTACAGGTCGCCATCGCCGACAAGGCATTCTTCGTGGGCGAGTTCGACTGGAGCAACACCAAGGGCGGCGACAGCCTCGAGAGCTTCCTCAGGGTGATCGAGGAAACCCCTACGATCGCTGGCGATATGTACTGGGCGCTCTTCGGCCATCTCGACGATCATGGGTATGTCAATAGTAATGGTGGCTATAAGCTGCACTACCCCGGCGAGACCGAGGAGATGCGCCGGCGCGCCCGGCTGCTGCGCGATCACGCCTATGTCATGCGCGGAGTCGCACCGCCCGCCAGCGGCATCCCTGTCGCGCCGCTGATCACGGAGCTGGGTGAGCGCATCGCCTGGCGCGGCGTGGCCGGCGCCGACACCTACAGCATTGAGCGGGCGACGGCCGGGCCAGATGGGCCGTGGCAGGTGATCTGCGACCGCTGTGCCACCGACTACGACACCCCCTGGTCCGGACTGCCGCCGGCCAATGGCCCCGCCTGGTATCGGGTCAGGGCCTATAACCTCGATGGGGTCGCTGGGCCGTACTCGGTAGCGCAGGAGGCGCCCACGCCCTAAGAGCTTCCTCAGAAGATCGAGCGTGTGGATCTCGCTGGGGCTCTATGGTGTGCCGTCAGGACGCAGCGCGCTGCGTCCTGACGCAGATGCCCGGGGTTTTGTCGAGCCCGTCTCCCAACCTGCCAGCATAGCTCGGACGGAGTACTAGCCAGAGCGACACGCCAGGAGCCAGCGATGCTGGCTCCTGGCGTGTCGCTCTGGCGCATGTCGGGGCGTGGAGTCGCGTATGATAACATTGGCCAGGATGACGTTTTCTTAACCAGATTTAAATTTTTTGTCATCTCCGCGAGGCACATCATGAGACATCACACCCCGCTCATATGGGCTATGCTCACCGTCACGCTGCTAAGCCTCAGCATCTCACAGCCCAACCAGGCCGCCACAACCTACCGCGTCAACCTGCCCATCGTCATCAGCACAGGCTCCGGGCCAGACCTCTACTGGGGCGCCGCCGTAAAAGGGCCGCCCTATGACATGAGCAAGCTGGACGCCTTCGAGGCCAACGTGGGCAAGAAGGTGTCGATCTTCCACTGGACGCACTCATGGGTGGAGCAGGGCGCCTACCGCGGCTTCCTAAAGGGCGAGTTTAACGCCATCCGCGCCCACGGGTCGCTCCCGATGATGACCTGGACCACCGACGCGCAGGGCCAGGGGATCAGCCAGCCCGACTTCCAGCTGCGCGCCATCTACGAGGGCAAGCACGACGCCTTCATCCGCCAGTGGGCCACCGACGCAAAGAGCTGGGGCCACCCGCTCTTCTTGCGGCTCAACCACGAGATGAATGGCTGGTGGTACGTCTGGAGCGAGCAGGCCAACGACAATCAGCCCGGCGACTTTGTAAAGGCGTGGCGCCACATCCACGATATCTTCACCCAGGTTGGCGTGACGAACGTTACCTGGGTCTGGTGCCTAAACGCCACTGGATACGGTCGACTCACGCCGGCGGCCTCGCTCTACCCTGGCGACGACTACGTCGACTGGGTGGCCCTGGACGGCTACAACTTCGGCGCCGACGGGGTCGACGGCTGGCTGACGGCGGAGCAGATCTTTCGCCCGCTGTACGACGAGCTGGCCCGCATCGCGCCGAGCAAGCCGGTGATGATCGCCGAGGTGGCCTCGGCAGAGAATGGCGGCCCGATCGGTCGGCCGGGGTCGAAGGCGGCCTGGATCGCCGCCTCGCTCGCCGGCATGCCCGCACAGTTCCCGAAGGTGCGGGCGCTGCTCTGGTTCAACCAGGACGGCGGCGCGGGCAAGTACGAGTGGCCGATCGAGAGCTCTACGCAGGCGGCGCGGGCATTCGCCGGCGAGATCGCGTCGAGCCGCTACGCCGCCAATCTGTTTGGCGACGCCGGCCCGACGACGATCGCGCCCCTGCGGCCGTAGCCTACAGCAGCACCACCTTCGCGCGCAGCGCCTCGGGCAGCCCCCGCGTCGCGTTGCGCGTGTCCACCACCGCCGGGGCCAGCTCGACGATCCGCGCGTAGGGGAAGGCGCTGTGGTTGGTGATGATCACCGCGCAGTCGCAGCCGGCCAGCAGCGCGTCGTCGAGCGGCGTCGTCGCGAAGACCTGCCCCTGATGCGACTCGAAGCGCGTCACGTGGGGGTCGCAGGCAATCACCTCGGCCCCATCCTCGATCAGCAGATCCATCACCTTAAAGGCCGGCGACTCGCGGTAGTCGTCCACATCGGGCTTATAGGCCACGCCCAGCAGCAGCACCCGCGAGCCGTTGAGCGCCTTGCGCTGCCGGTTGAGCGCCCGCACCACCAGATCGTGGACGTGGCGCGGCATCTGCGTGTTGATCTCGCCGGCCAGCTCGATGAAGCGGGTGGTCAGATCATACTCGCGGGCCTTCCAGGTCAGGTAGAACGGGTCGATCGGGATGCAGTGGCCGCCGAGGCCGGGGCCGGGGGTGAACTTCATAAAGCCGTAGGGCTTAGATGCGGCGGCATCGACCACCTCCCACACATCCAGGCCCATGCGGTCGCAGAGCAGGGCCAGCTCGTTCACCAGGGCGATGTTCACCGCCCGAAAGATGTTCTCGAAGAGCTTGGTGATCTCGGCGACCGCCGGCGACGATACCGGCACCACGCGGCTGGTGATCTGGCCGTAGAAGGCGCTGGTCAGCTCGGTGCAGGCCGGCGTCGTCCCGCCGACCACCTTCGGCGTGTTCTCCACGCCCCAGCCCTTGCTGTTGGTCTGGCCGGGGTCGATCCGCTCGGGCGAGAAGGCCAGGAAGATCTCTTGGCCGACAGTGAGCCCGCCGGCCTCAAGCCGCGGCTGCACCACCTCGCGGGTGGTGCCGGGGTAGGTGGTGCTCTCCAGGATGACCAGCTGGCCGGGGCGCAGGCTGGCGGCGATCGCGTCGATGGCCGACACGATGAAGCTCAGGTCAGGGTCGCGGGTCTGGTTCAGCGGGGTGGGGACACAGATCACCAGCAGGTCGCACTCGGCCATGCGGGCGGTGTCGGTGGTGGCCTCAATCCGGCCATCGGCGCGCAGGCGGGCCATCACCTCGCCCGGCACATCGCCGATATAGCTCTCGCCACGGTTCAGCACCGCAGCCCGCTCGGCGCTCACATCGAAGCCGATCACCGGGAAGCCCAGCCCGGCGGTGCGGGCGGCCAGCGGCAGGCCAACATACCCCATCCCGATCACGCCGACGCGGGCGCTGCGCTCAGTGATCATGCGCCGCAGGTCGTTCATAGCATCCATTATGTCTCTATCCTTCAGCGAAACATGCAGCATATCGCGCCAAGGATAGCACAGGTTCCTCTACCCGATAAAAGACAGGGCTGGTGCTTCGCACCAGCCCTGTCTTTTATCGGGGGTGGCTTCGCCACCCCCAAACCCCCGCCTGGCGGCGGTTTTGCATCAGCCCTGAGATAAGAGCAGGCGGCAGGCAGCGCGTTGCGCTGCCTGCCGCCTGCTCTTATCGAGGAACCGCCAGCGCCTGGCCGGTCTCCGCCGACGTGATCGCCGCGAAGGTCAGCCCAATACTGCCGAGGTTCTCGCGCCCGCTGGAGGGCGGCGTCTCCCCGCTGCGGATGGCGTGGGCGAACGCCGCCATCGAGCCGGCCCGATCCCAGTGGGCCATGTCGGGCAGGCGCACGCGGCGGGCCCGCGCGCCGCGCCGGCGCACCGTGACCTCCTCGCCCTCCGGCGTGTTGGCGTCATCGCGGCTCGTCCAGCTGATCACCCCCTCCGCGCACTCGATCTGCCACTCGCCGGCCCACAGCGTCTTCGACGCCGGGCTGACCCAGCTGCCCTGGTAGCTCACCACCGCCCCGCCGTCGAAGGTGATCGTGGCCGAGGCCGCCGCCGGCTCGGCGAAGTTGCTCCAGGCCGGGTTCCAGGCGTGGCAGCTCACCGCCGTCGGCTCCTGGCCCAGCACGAAGCGCATCAGGTCGAAGTGGTGGATCGACATATCGAGCAGCAGCGGGTGGCGCAGGCTGAAGTGCGAATGCCCGGGCTCGCGGCCGTTGGCGTCGCGGCGGAACTGCAGGCTCACCGCGCCCACCGGGCCGAGCTCGCCGCCGCGCACCAGGGCGGCGGCCGCCTGCGCGGCCGGGAAGAATCGGTAGTTCTGGCTGACCATCAGCGCCAGGCCGGCGGCCTCGGCCTGGGCCACCAGCCGCGCGGCCTCGGCGACCGACGGCGCGAAGGGCTTCTCCACCAGCACGTGCTTGCCCGCCGCGAGGGCGGCCTCGGCCACCGGGACGTGGCCGCCGAGCGCCGCCGTCACCAGAACCGCCTCGGCGTCCGTCGCCGCCAGGGCCGCATCTAGCGTGGCGAAGCAGCGCTCGGCGGGGGCGCCGCCCTCCTGCTGGAGCAGCCGCAGCATCTCGGGCGCAATATCGACATAGGCTGCCACCTCGACCAGCTCGGGCCGGCCGGCCAGCATCTTCGCCCAGTCGCGGCCCCAGCCGCCCATCCCAACCTGCACGATCCGTATCGGTGTCATGGTCTCCCCTCGTAAACGTCCTCTTGCCCCTCCAGATGATACCCCATGTACGGGCGCAGCAGGCGCTTTGCGCCTGCTGCGCCCGTACTAGCCCCAGCTCCCCCGTGGTATCATAGAGAAACCCCGCAGCGAGAGTAACGAAAGGTAGCCCCCCATGGCATACGCCGCCCTGATCGGCGCCGAGGTGAAGCGCAAAGAAGACCCGCGGCTCATCCGCGGCGCCGGCTCCTATGTCGGCGACCTGAAGCTCCCCGGCATGCTCCACGTGGCCTTGGTGCGCAGCCCCTACCCCCACGCCCGCGTCGGCGCGATCGACCGCGCCGCCGCCGAGGCCATGCCCGGCGTGGTAGCCGTGATCACCGGCGAGGACCTGCGGGCCAGCTACGGGCTGCTGCCCAGCGCCAGCTCCGGCGAGGGCGGCGGCGGCGCCGTGCAGACGGCCCGCACCCGCTACCCGCTCTCGGTGGGGGTCGTGCGCCACGCCGGCGAGGCCGTCGCCGCCGTGGTCGCCGCCAGCATGCCCGAGGCGATCGACGCCGCCGAGGCCGTCCAGGTGGACTGGGAGCCCCTGCCCAGCGTGGCCGACCCGCGGCGCGCCCTGGAGCCCGACGCCCCGATCCTCTTTGAGGGCATGGCCAATAACATCGACCACTCGCGCAGGCGGGCCAAGGGTGACGCCGACGCCGCCTTCGCCGCGGCCCACCGCGTCGTCAGGCAGCGCATGGTTAACCAGCGCCTCTTCGGCATGCCCATGGAGGGCCGGGCCGTGGCCGCCGCCCCCGACGCCGCCACCGGCGGCTTCACCCTCTGGACGAGCACCCAGACCCCGCACCAGGTGCGCGGTGAGGTCGCCGCCGTCCTGCGCATGCACGAGAGCCAGGTGCGCGTGATCGCCCCCGACGTGGGCGGCGGCTTCGGCGTGAAGATCGGCGTCTACCCCGAGGAGGCGCTGATCCCGGCCCTGGCCATGCGCCTGGGCGCGCCGGTGCGCTGGGTCGAGAGCCGCCTGGAGCACGTCTTCGCCACCACCCACGGCCGCGACCAGGTGACGGACATGGAGGCCGCCGTCGAAGCCGACGGCACGATCAGCGCCCTGCGCATGCGCGTACTGGCCAACATCGGCGCCTACCCGCTGGCCCCCGGCCTGCCCGACCTGACCACCGCCATGGCCACGGGCGTCTACAAGATTCCGGTGGTCGACCTTGAGACAACCTGCGTCTACACCAACACCACCCCGGTGGCCGCCTACCGCGGGGCCGGCCGCCCCGAGGCCGCCTACTATATCGAGCGCATGATCGACCTGGTGGCCGCCGAGCTCGACCTCGACCCGGCCCAGGTGCGCCGCGTCAACTTCGTCCCGCCCGACGCCTTCCCCTACAAGACGGCCACCGGCCTGAACTACGACAGCGGAGAGTACGACAAGGCGCTCACCAAGGCCCTGGAGATCTCCGGCTACGCGGGGCTGCGCGCCGAGCAGGCGGCAAGGAGGGGACAGGGGACAGGGGACAGGGGACAGCCCGAAGGTGCTGGTGCGGATCCTGTTCCCTCTCCCCTGTCCCCTGTCCCCTTGCTCGGCATCGGCATCGCTTGCTACGTCGAGATGTGCGGCTTCGGCCCCTACGAGAGCGCCCAGATCAAGGTCGAGCCCAGCGGCAGCGTCACCGTGACCACCGGGATCTCGCCGCACGGCCAGGGCACCGGCACCACCTTCGCCCAGATCGTCGCCGACCAGATCGGCGCCGACTTCGAGCGGATCGTCTTCAAGTCCGGCGACACGGCCACCACGCCGATGGGCGTGGGCACCATGGGCTCGCGCTCGCTGGCCGTGGGCGGCGGTGCGCTGGCCCGCGCGGCCACCCGCCTGCGCGACAAGCTGCGCAAGATCGCCGCCTACATGCTTGAGGCCAACGAGGCCGACGTCGAGCTGATCGAGGGCAGCTACCAGGTGCGCGGCGCCCCCGACGCCAGCCTGACCCTGTCCCAGCTCGCCAAGCGCGCCTACAGCAGCAAGCTGCCCGACGACATCGACAGCGGCCTGGAGGAGACCGACTTCTTCCGCCCGGCCGACCTGATCTACCCCTTCGGCGCGCACGTCGCCGTGGTCGAGGTGGAGCCGGACACCGGCGTGGTGCGGGTGCGCAGCTACTTCTCGGTGGACGACTGCGGCCCGCGGATCAGCCCCATAATCGTGGCCGGGCAGGTCCACGGCGGCCTGGCCCAGGGCATCGCCCAGGCCCTGCTGGAGGAGGTCGTCTACGACGAGAGCGGCCAGCTGATCACCGGCTCGCTGATGGACTACGCCCTGCCCAAGGCCAGCTTCTTCCCGGCCTTCACCCTCGACCAGACCGTCACGCCCACCCCGCTCAACCCGCTGGGGGTCAAGGGCATCGGTGAGGCGGCCACCGTCGGCTCCACGCCGGCGATCGCCAACGCGGTGGTGGACGCCCTGCGCCACGCCGGGGTGCGCCACATCGACATCCCCATGCGCTCGGAGAAGGTCTGGCGGGCGATCAACGCGAAGTAGGGACGAAGCATTCCGTTCTGGCGCTACGCGCCAGAACGGAATGCTTCGTCCCTACGGTGCCCCCACCACCCCCGCGATCGCCGCAAGCAGCTCGGCTGCGGTGAAGGGCTTGGCCAGCAGGGGCCGGCCCGCCTCAGCCAAGAAGGCCCGCGTCATCGCGCTGCTCGTGTCCCCGCTGATAAACAGAAAGTGCGCCGCTGCCTCGGGGCGAATCGCCGCCACCAGGCGGTAGAGCTGCTCGCCGCTCAGCTCGGGCATCCTCAGGTCACAGAGCACCAGATCGAAGGTCTCCGACACGATCAGCCGTAGCGCCTCCGCGCCGCCGCTGGCCAGCACCAGATCATTCTGATCGCCCAGGGTGCGCCGGATCACCGCCCGCACCACCGGGTCATCGTCCACCGAGAGGATGCGCAGACCGATGTGCCGCGCCGCCGGCGGCGCGGGTGTCGCCGGCGCGGGCGCCGGGGCGTGCGGCATGGCGCGGAGCGGCAGATCGATGGTAAACTCCGCGCCCGCGCCAGGCTCAGAGGCGACCCTGATCGCACCGCCGTGATGCTGGATGATCTCCGCGCAGATGCTCAGGCCCAGGCCAGTGCCCTGGCCGGGCGGGCGGGTGGTGAAGAAGGGCTCGAAGATCCGCCCGATCACCGCGGGCGCGATGCCCGGGCCGTTATCGCGCACGCTGAGCAGCAGCCGGGCCGGCGCGCCCTCGCCGCCCTCCCGCCAGGTGCGGAGCGTCAGCTGGCGCGGCGGCTGGCGCTGGCGCAGGGCGTGCTGCGCGTTCACGAGCAGGTTGAGCAGCACCTGGCTCAGCTGCCCGCCGTCGCCCCAGAGCAGCGGCAGATCCGGGTGCAGGTCGGTCTGCACCTCGATCATATCGAGGGTGTAGTCGCCGCGCTTGAGGGTGAGCGCCTGCTCAGCGATCTGGCTCAGGCTCACCGGCATCTCGCCGCTCTTCTGCTGGCGGGCGAAGATCTGCAGGTTGCGCACGATCGCCCGCACCCGCTCGGCGCCCGCCCGCACCTGGCCGAGCATCTCTTGGCTGTCGAGGCTCATCTCGGCCTCAGCCAGAAAGTCGCTGTAGCCGATCACCGCCGTGAGCGGGTTGTTGATCTCGTGGGCGATGTTGGCGATGAATCGGCCGAGCCCGGCCAGCTTCTCCGACTCGACCAGCCTCGTGTTCGCCTGATGCAGCCGCTCGATCAGCAGCGCCTGCTCCAGCAGCGCGCCGGCATGCTCGGCCAGCAGCAGCGCCAGCGCCTCGGCCTCGGGCGGGAAGGGGGCCGGGTCGTGCAGGTTGTCGAGCGTGAGCGTGCCATAGAACGCCCCGCCGAGCATGATCGCCGTCACCATCGAGCGCCGGATCGCAGCCACGTGGCCGTGCTCCAGCATGATCTGATAGGCCTCCGCGCCCAGGAAGGCCTGATCCAGCTCGGTAAGATTACAGATCTGGATGACCCGATCGCCGTGAAACAGTGCGTCGCAGACATTGTCGGCAGGAAAGCTCACTGCGCGCAGCTGATCCAGGTCGTAGCCGAAGGCCACCCGGTAGCACATCACGTCGCCCTCCAGCACCATCAGGCTGCCGCGCTGGGCGCCCGGCACATAGGCGATGGCGGTGTCAAGGATGGCCTGGAGCAGGCTATCGAGGGGTCGCGGCGTGCGCAGCATCTGGTAGAGGTCGATCAGGGCGAGCAGGAGCTGCTGGCTCGTGGCGGCGGTGTGCTTGCGGTAGCGTGAGCGGCGGCGTGATCGCATAGCGAAAGAGCCCTAAGTACGATATGTGGCCGGAGCCTCACTATAGCATAGGATGCGGCGGGCGTAGCGGGTGTGACGTAAACTCTTGCATGCGGGCCTGCGGCTGAAGCCGCGCCGGGGGGGGCCTGCGGCCGCCCGCCCGCCTTCGCGGGCGGTTCCGGCGTCGGCGCAGGCCGACGCTCGGCGCGCAGCGCCCCGGCGACGCGGTTTTAGCCGCCCGCCAGAGCACCGCTGCAAGACTATACGCCGCACCCGGGCGTAGCGGGGGCAGGTATAATAGCGGACAAATGAACAGGAGGTGTCAATGGACGATATCGTCATTGTGGGCACGGCCCGCACGCCGATCGGCAAGTTCAACGGGGCGTTTGCCGGCCTGACCGCCACCCAGCTCGGCGCGGAGGCCGTGCGCGCCGCCGTTGAGCGCGCCGGGGTCGACCCAGCCAGCGTGAGCGAGTGCATCATGGGCAACGTGGTGGGCGCCGGCCTCGGCCAGGCCCCCGCCCGCCAGGCCGCCATCGGCGCCGGCCTGCCTGACAGCGTCGGCGCCCTGACGATCAATAAGGTCTGCGGCAGCGGCATGAAGGCGGCCATGATCGGCGCCGCGATGATCCGCGGCGGCGACGCCGAGGTGATCGCCGCCGGCGGCATGGAGAGCATGAGCCGCGCGCCCTACCTGCTGCCCGAGGCCCGCCACGGCTACCGCCTCGGCGGCGGCGAGCTGGTGGACGCGCTGGTCCACGACGGGCTCTGGTGCCCCTTCGAGCACCACCACATGGGCAGCTCGGCCGAGTGGATCGCCCAGAGCCACCACGTCACCCGCGAGCAGCAGGACGCCTTCGCCCTCCAGTCGCAGCAGCGCGCCATCGCCGCGATCGACGCCGGGCGCCTGCGCGATGAGATCGCCCCGGTGTCCGCGCCCGGCCCGAGGGGCCAGCGCGCCCTGGTGGACACCGACGAGGGGCCGCGCCGCGACACGAACATGGATGCCCTGGCCCGGCTCCGGCCGGCCTTCGCCGCCGACGGCACCGTCACCGCCGGCAACGCCCCCGGGATCACCGACGGCGCGGCGGCCCTGGTGCTGATGGGCGCGTCACGCGCGGCCGCCCTCGGCCTGACGCCCCTGGCCCGCATCGTCGGCTACGCCCAGGCCGCCGTGAGGCCGCTGGAGCTGTTCACCGCTCCGGCCTTCGCCGTGGCGCGGCTCTTGCAGCACACCGGCACCAGCATCGACAACTACGACCTATTCGAGATCAACGAGGCCTTCGCCGCCCAGGTGGTGGCCAACGCGCGCGCCCTCGACATCGACCCCGACCGGCTCAACGTCAACGGCGGGGCGATCGCCCTCGGCCACCCGATCGGGGCCAGCGGCGCCCGCGTGATCGTCACCCTCATCCACGCACTGCGCCAGCGCGGCGGGCGCCGCGGCCTCGCCGCCCTCTGCCTCGGCGGCGGCGAGGCCGTCGCGATGGCGATCGAGCTGGCGTAGCAGGATGTAGCAGCCACTCCACTGTAAGGGCGCAGCAGCGCGGCGCTGCTGCGCCCTTACGACTAGCAGGTGCAATGACAGCATCTCAGACACACACATCCCTCACTCGCTTCGCATGGCTCTCGATCGCCGCGGCGGTCGTCACGATCGGCCTGAAGGCCGGGGCCTACCTGATCACCGGCTCGGTCGGCCTGCTCTCCGACGCCCTGGAGTCGGTCGTCAACCTGGTGGCGGCGATCGTCGCCCTGGTGGTGCTCACCGTGGCCGCCCGCCCGCCCGACGAGGATCACGCCTACGGCCACGGCAAGGCCGAGTACTTCTCCAGTGGTGTCGAGGGCTCCCTGATCCTGGTGGCGGCCGCCAGCATCGCCTACGCCGCCGTCGGCCGCCTGCTCAACCCGCAGCCGATCGAGGGGGTCGGGCTAGGCCTGGCGATCTCGGTGAGCGCCTCGGCGATCAACTTCGCCGTGGCCCGCGTGCTCATGCGGGCCGGCCGCCACTACCACTCGATCACCCTGGAGGCCGACTCGCACCACCTGATGACCGATGTCTGGACATCGGCGGGCGTGATCGTCGGCGTGGCCCTGGTGGCGCTCACCGGCTGGGAGCTGCTCGACCCGGTCATCGCCCTGATCGTGGCCGCCAACATTGTCTGGACGGGCGCGCGCATCCTCCAGCGCTCGGCCCTCGGCCTGCTCGACACCGCCCTGCCCGCCGCAGAGCGCCAGCATGTGCTCGCCATCCTCAACCGCTACGCCGAGGCCGAGGGCATCCAGTACCACGCCCTGCGCACCCGCGAGGCCGCATCCCGCCGCTTCGTCTCCGTCCACATCCTCGTGCCCGGCTCCTGGAGCGTGCTGCGCGGCCACCACCTGCTCGAGCAGATCGAGCAGGAGGTGCGCGCCGCCCTGCCCAACACCACGATCTTCACCCACCTGGAGCCGATCGAGGACCCGGCATCCTTCGACGACCAGACCCTCGACCGGGTGCGGTGATGATTGCAGATTGTAGATTGCTGATTGCAGATTGCGCTCCGGACATCCCGACAATCTGCAATCTGCAATCTGCAATCTACAATCCCTACCCCTCGCCCCGGGCGATGTACGAGAGCACCAGGCTCCGCACGTCGCCGAGCAGATCCTCGTGGCTGTACGAGCCCTTCTGGAGCACCTTCTCCACATAGCCGTTCAGGCGCATCCGGTCGGTCGCGCTCAGATCCATCGCTGTCAGGACAACGATCGGGATGCTGCGCCAGAGGGCCGTCGAGCGCAGGGCGCTGATCACCTCGAAGCCGTCCATCTTCGGCATCATCAGGTCGAGCAGGATCAGGTCGGGCCGGCGCTCGGCCACCCGGCCCAGGGCCACCTCGCCGTTGTCGGCCTCGGCCACCTGCCAGCCCTCGCGCTCCAGCATGCGCCGCAGCATCTCGCGGGTGCCCGGGTCGTCCTCCACCACCAGGATGTTCGAGGCGGCCGCGACGGACGGCCGGTGCGACTCCACCACGCGCAGCAGGCGCTCGCGGTCCACCGGCTTCATGAGGTAGTCGTCCGCGCCCAGGGCGAAGCCGCGCTGCCGGTCGTCCACCATCGTCATCATGATCACCGGCACGTCGTGCAGATCGGGGTCGGCCTTGATCTTGGCCAGGACAGCCCAGCCGTCCAGCTCCGGCATCATCACGTCCAGCGTGATCACCGCCGGCCGGGCCGCGCGGGCCATGGCCAGCCCCTCTGCGCCGCCGCTCGCCAGCATCACCTGGATGCCCTCGCGCGCCAGAGTGCGCCGGATCAGCTCGCGGGCCTCGGGGTCGTCGTCGATCACCAGCACCGCCGCCTGCGTCAGCGCCGCCGGCCCGACGCCGCCCGCATCGACGCCGGCATCGTGCGCCGGCACGATCGGCAGCCCCAGCGGCAGCGTCACCCGGAAGGTGGAGCCCTCGCCGGGCACGCTCGTCACCGCGATGTCGCCGCCCATCATCTGGCAGAAGCGCCGGCTGATCGCCAGGCCCAGCCCGGTGCCGCCGTACCTGCGCGTCGTGCTCGCGTCGGCCTGGCTGAACTCCCTGAACAGCCCGTCCATCTGATCCGCGCTCATGCCGATGCCGGTGTCGATCACCTCGAACACAATTGCAGATTGCAGATTGTAGATTGCAGATTGCGCCGCGCTCAAGCCCGATTCTGCAATCTGCAATCTGCAATCTGCAATCAAACTGACGCGCAGCGTCACCGTGCCGCCCTCGGTGAACTTGCTGGCGTTCGAGAGCAGGTTCAGCAGCACCTGGCGCACCTTGGTCACATCGGCGTTGAGGATATCGACCGCCGGGTCCTGCGCGATCACCAGGAGGTTGTGGTTGCGCTCCACCATGGGCGCGATCGTGGCCGCCACCTCATCGACCAGGCTGCGCACCGTGAATCGCTCGTAGTAGAGGTCCATGCGCCCGGCCTCGATCTTCGAGAGGTCGAGGATGTTGTTGATCAGCTCCAGCAGGTGCTTGCCGGCGGTGCGGATCTTCTCCAGGTCGGGCACCAGATCCTCGCTGCCGGTCTCCTCGGCCTCCTCGCGCAGCATCTCGCTGTAGCCGATGATCGCGTTGAGCGGGGTGCGCAGCTCGTGGCTCATGTTGGCCAGGAAGGTGCTCTTGGCCCGGTTGGCCGCCTCGGCGGCCTCCTTGGCCTGGATCAGCTCGGCCTCGGCCCGCTTGCGCTCGGTGATGTCGCGGAAGGTGCCAGTGAAGAAGGGCTCCTTGCCCAGCCGGGCCTCGGTGAACTGGGCCTCGACCGGGAAGGTGCTGCCGTCAGCCCGCCGCCCGGTGATCTCGCGCCGCGCCGCGGTGGCCGCCGTCTCGCCGATCAGCGCCGTCGCCGCCAGGGCCGAGATCGCCCCGCCCGCGATGTCGCCGAGCAGCACCGGCGCCGGCTGGCCCGCCAGCTGCGCCTCGCGGTAGCCGAAGATCGCCTCGGCCGCCGGGTTCACCGTGCTGATCTGCAGCCCCTGCCGGCTAAAGGTCACGATGCCGTCCATCGCCGTCTGCACGATCGTCTCGGTGCGCGCCACCGCCCGCTCCAGGGTCTCCATCACGCTGTTGTAGCGCGTCGCGATCTGGCCGACCTCGGTGAAGGGGTCCGCCGGCACGCGCAGGCTCAGGTCGCCCGTGCGCGACTGGCGGTCCATCACCATAAACAGATCGAGCATGTCGGTCGTGGCGCCGTGCTCCGACACATTCAGCCCGATCTCCTCGTCCTCGGGGCTGGCCCGCAGCGGGAAGACCCGGTCGATCAGGCGCAGGGCCAGGTAGGTGATGCCGAAAGTCCACACGCCGCAGACCAGGATGCCGAGCAGCTGCACGCCGACCTGCGAGAGGAACGAGAGCCCGGTGTTCAGCCGGCCCGGCTCGCCGAAGAGGCCGACCGCCAGGGTGCCCCAGATCCCGGCCGCCAGGTGGACCGGGATGGCGCCCACGGCGTCGTCGATCCGCCAGCGGATGAGCAGATAGTCGCAGGCCAGCATGAGCAGGCCGCCGATGCCGCCGATGATCACCGCGCTGAGCGAGGAGACGACGTGGGCGTTGGCGGTGACGGCGACCAGCCCGGCCAGGGCGCCGTTGAGCGCCAGGTCGACCTCGGCCCGGCCGCGCACGCGCCAGCCGGCCACCAGGGTGAAGATCAGCCCGGCCGACCCGCCCAGGACGGTGTTGATCAGCACGCCCGGCACGCGGCCGTCCATGCCCAGGGTGCTGCCGCCGTTAAATCCGAACCAGCCGAACCAGAGCAGGAGCGTGCCGAGGGTGGCCAGGGGGATGTCGGCGCCCTGCATGCGCTGGGGCGGCCCGCCCTTGGGGAAGCGGCCGATGCGCGGGCCGATCACCAGCAGCGCCGCCAGCGAGGTCCACCCGCCGAAGCTATGCACCACCGACGAGCCGGCGAAGTCCACGAAGCCCATGCTGTTCAGCCAGCCGGCCGGCCGCCCGTCGACGCCCAGGTTCCAGACCCAGTGGCCGAAGATCGGGTAGGTGAAGCCGGCGATCAGCACCATGATGATCAGGTAGGAGGCGAAGCGCATGCGCTCGGCCACCGCGCCGGCCAGGATGGTCGCCGCCGTGCCGCAGAACATCACCTGGAAGAAGAAGTAGGCGGCGGCCCAGGGCTGCTGCCGGCCGAGGTCGAGGGCCATCCCGCTCGACCCGAAGAGGCCGCCCCGGCTCAGGCCGAACATCAGCCCGTAGCCGATCAGCCAGTAGACCAGCGTCGAGACCCCGAAGTCCGAGAGGTTCTTCATCGCGACGTTGATGTTGTTCTTGCGCCGCGTGACCCCCGCCTCCAGGCACATAAAGCCGGCCTGCATCATAAAGACGAGCCCGGCACAGATGACCAGCCACATGATGTCCGTCGCCGACTTCGTCACAGCCAGACCCTCCGCGCGCTCAGCGTCAACCCATCAGCTTTAGGCATAAGCATAACACGCAATACCGCAGAAGGAACGCTGCGCGACGCCGCCCGCCGGGGGCTGAAGCCCCCGGCTCAATCTACGAAGGCCGCTGAAGCGGCCTCGGACAGGCCGCTTCAGCGGCCTTCGTAGCCGGGCGACTCAGGGTGACAGCGTTCCTTCTGCGCTACTGCCATAACACTATCCTGGCGGCTCTGAAGCCGCAGTCCCCTCAGGGCAAACCTCTGGTAAAATGGTGCGATATGATGGGCGACGACGTATTTGATCGAACGGCGATACTGGCCGATCTTCGCACAGCAACGCTGCCGCGCGCGGTGCGCTCCTACGCGCAGGTCGGCTCGACGATGGACGTGGCACGCCAGTTGCTACCATCGCTCGCAGACGACGATCTGCCGCTGCTGGTGCTGGCCGACGAGCAGACGAGCGGGCGCGGGCGGCGCGGGCGGGTCTGGGTGGCCCCCCCCGGCAGCGCCCTGCTGCTCTCGCTGGCCCTCAGGCCGGCATGGCTGGCCCCCGAGCGGGCGATCAGCATGGTCTGGATGGCCGCGGTCGCCCTCTGCGACGCGGTGGCCGAGCAGACCGGGATGGCGGCCGCGCTGAAGTGGCCGAACGACCTGCTGCTGCCGACTTCCGCCGGCGGCCACGCCAAGGCGGCGGGCATCCTGCTGGAGGCCAGCGGCGGCCAGGCGATCGACTGGGTGATCATCGGCATGGGCCTGAACGTGAGCGCGGCGCCGCCGCCCGAGGCCACGCCCTACCCGGCCACCAGCCTGAGCGCGGCGGCCGGGCGGCCCGTGGATCGCCTGGCCGTGCTGCGCGCCCTGCTGCGCCACCTGGACACCTGGCACGCCAGGCTGATCGCCGGCGAGGATCTGGCCCTGTTCACGGCCTGGCGCGGGCGGCTCCACACGCTCGGGCAGACGATCACGGTGCAGGCGCCGCAGGGGCCGATCACTGGACTGGCCGAGTCGGTCGATCCGAGCGGAGCGCTCCTCCTGCGCGATCAGGCCGGGGCGCTGCACACCATCACCACAGGCGATGTCGGAATGTAGGGGCGACACATGTGGCCGCCCGGTGGCCGCCCGGTGGCCGCGCTCACCCCCCTCTCACCCTCATCTCATCGCCGCCACCGTTGGCCTCTGACAACCTGTGGTATAGTAAAGGGCATCAAAATCTTGAATAACCGGAGAGATGGAGGTATGCCGTTCTCTCGTAGGCGCCTCGTTCTCAGCGCCGTTATCTTCGTCAGTCTGATAGTCGCAGCCACGATGCTGCGCCTCGCCTATGAGTGGCGACAGGCCCTTGACGATATCGATTCCATGATCGTAACGCCGGCAGTGATCCAGCTGCCTACGGACACCTCTCTATCTGCCAGCGCAGCCTCCCAGACACCCCCGGCGTCGAGCCAAGCATCTGGCGATGCCCAGGCCCAGCCTGAGGCCGCCGCCAATGCTCCCAGCGACGGGAGCGCCCCCGTCTCCGCCGCCAGTGGCGGCGAAGCCGCGGCCAGCCTCAGCCAGGAGACGCTGAACATCCTGCTGCTCGGCACCGACGCCCGCCCCACCGACACCGAGCCCACCCGCACCGACGCGATCGTGCTCGTCCGACTCGAGCGCGACAGCGGCCGGGTCAGCATGCTCTCCATCCCGCGCGACCTGTGGGTGACCTACCCCAGCGGCGGCGAGGGCCGGATCAACGCGGCCTTCGCCGTGGGCGAGAAGAAGTACGGCCCCGGCGGCGGCGCGGCCCTGGCCAAGTCCACCGTGGGCAAGCTGCTCGGCGTCGAGGTCGACCAGTTCGTGCTGATCAACTTCCAGGGCTTCAAGACCCTGATCGACCAGCTCGGCGGGATCACCGTCGATGTGCCCGAGGCGATCAGCGACCCGGCCTACCCCACCGACGACTTCCGCACGATCAGCGTGAGCTTCGCCGCCGGCCCGCAGCAGATGGACGGCGAGCACGCCCTGATCTACGCGCGCACCCGCCACGCCGACAGCGACTTCGGGCGCAACCAGCGCCAGCAGCTGGTGCTGATGGCGATCTTCAACCGCGTCCGCGAGCGCGGCCTGCTCCAGCAGCTCACCAGCCTCGACGACTACACCGGCGCCCTGCGCGGCTATGTGAAGACGGACCTCGACCTGAAGGACCGCGGGCGCATGCTTGCGCTGGCCAACTTCGCCCGCGGCATCAGCCCCGAGGATGTGCTGCGCTACGCGATCGACTCGACGACGATCGTCGAGCTGCGCCCCCCGGCGACCTTCGCCGCCGAGCCGCGCTCGCTGAAGCGGATCGTGGCCCAGTTCACCGGCGAGGCCACCTCCACCGCCGGTGGAGAGTAAAAAGAAGGGGTTTGGGGGAGGGCTTGGCCCTCCCCCAGCCTCTCCCAGCAGCGCGATGAGGAGCGTGGCGGTCGCCGCGCTCCTCATCGGCGTGGGCAACATCGCCAGCCGCGCCCTCGGCCTCATCCGCGAGCCGACCATCGCCTACTACTTCGGCCGCGGCGCCGCCACCGACGCCTTCACCCTGGCCTGGACGGTGCCCAACACGGTCTACGACATGCTGATCAACGGGGCGGTCAGCGCGGCCCTCGTGCCGGTGTTCAGCGAGTACGCCGAGGGCGACCAGGACGAGTTCTGGCGCGTGGTCTCCGGGGTGATCAGCATCGCCCTGGCCGCCCTGACCATCCTGACGGCCCTGGTGGTCTGGCAGGCCCCGGCGGTGGTGCGCCTGCTGGTGCAGCCCGGCCAGGAGGGCCTGCGCGACCAGACGACATCCCTGGTGCGCCTGCTCATGCCCGCCGTGCTGCTCATGGGCGTCTCCGGGCTGACGACGGCGATCCTCTACGCCCGCCAGAGGTTCCTGCTGCCGGCCTTCGTCGGCGCGGCCTTCAACGCCGGCATGATCGCCGGGATCGTGCTGCTCCACGGGCGGCTGGGCGTGAGCAGCCTGGCCGCCGGCGCGGTGGCGGGCGCCCTGGGCCAGGTGCTGCTCCAGCTGCCCGGCCTGCGCGGCTCCCGCCTGCGGCCCAGCCTCAGCCTGGAGCACCCGGCCGTGCGGCGCATCCTGCGGCTCTACGCCCCCGTGGCGCTCGGCATCGGCTTCTCGATCATCGGCACGCTGATCGACCGCTGGCTCGCCTCGGGCCTGCCCGCCGCGCCCACCACCATGCGCTACGCGACCACGCTCATCCAGTTCCCGCTCGGCCTGGTGGCCTCGGCGGTCTCCCTGGCCGTCCTGCCCACCCTCTCGCGGCAGAGCGCCGCAGGCGACGACGACGCCTTCCGGGCGACCCTGGCGATGGGCTTGAAGGTGGTGCTGCTGCTCATCCTGCCGGCCAGCGCCGGGCTGCTGGCCCTGGCCGGGCCGATCACCCGCCTGCTCTTCGAGCGCGGGGCCTTCGGCAGCGCCGACTCGGCGGCCACGGCGACGGCACTGCTCTTCTACCTGCCCGGCCTGCCGGCCGCCGCGATCGACCAGGTGCTGATCTTCGCCTTCTACGCGCGCAAGAATACGCTCACGCCGAACCTCATCCAGGGCGCGGCGATCGGCTTCTACCTGCTGACCGCCCTGCCGCTGCTGGCCCTCAGCCAGCTCGGCTTCCTGGCCCTGGTGCTCGGCAACTCGGCCCAGTGGGTCGGCCACGCCCTGCTGGCGGCATGGCTGCTGCACCGCGCCGTGCCCATGGGCGGCCAGCGCCTCGGCGAGGCGGCGGCCAAGGCGCTCCTGGCCAGCCTGCTCATGGCCGCCGCCGTCTATGGCCTGGCCGCCCTGCTCGGCGGCGCGCCCGCCCTCGTCCAGGTGGCCGCGGCCGGCGGCCTCGGCGGCCTGATCTACCTCGGCGCCTGCGCCGCCCTGCGCGTCGAGGCCCTCGGCTTCTTCCTCGGCGCCCTGCGCGCGCGCTTCGCGAGGCGTCAGGCATAATCCATCACGCCTCACGCCCGATCAATCAGCGCCTCGATCCGGGTCAGGAAGTGCTCCACGAAGCCCTCGCCGTCGAACTGCTCCACCAGGCGCACGTTCGGCGCGCGGTCGGTCTTGCCCAGGAAGTCGGCCACCGTCTTGCCCACCGAGAGCTCGCCGGAAAGCTCGACCTCCACATTCACCGGGCGGGTCACGGCCAGCTCGGGCACGTAGGCCAGGGCCAGCGCCGCCGGGTCGTTCAGCGAGCAGCCCGCGAAGCCCAGGCGCACGCGGTGCATCTCCATGTAGTAGCGGGTCGACTCGGCCACGAAGTGGGCGATCGGGCCGCCGCGCTCCAGCAGGCGCCCGATATGCACATCGGTGATCCGCACCCCGCGCGTGATATCCCAGGGCATGATCGTGATCGGCGCGCCGCTCGTGAAGACGATCTGGGCCGCGTGCGGGTCGGCGTAGACATTGAACTCGGCCAGGGGCGAGGCGTTCCCCTCGATGCGGAAGGCCCCGCCCATATAGATCAGCTCGCGCAGGGAGCCGGCGAGGCGCGGCTCCTTGCGCATCGCCAGGGCCACGTTGGTCAGCGGGCCGACCGCGACCAGAGTCACCTCGCCGGGCGCGGCCATAACCTCGCGGATGAGCAGATCCACCGCGTGCTCGGCGACCGCCGCCGCCGGCGACGGCGGCAGGGCCGCGTAGCCCAGGCCCGACACCCCGTGGACCTCGGGGGCGTGGAAGCGCGGCCGCAGCAGCGGCCGGTCGCAGCCGGCGGCCACCGGGATATGCGCGGCCCCGCCGAGGGCCAGCACATCGAGGCCGTTGCGCACCGCCTCGCTCAGCGCGCAGTTGCCGTGTACCACCGCGAGCGCGGCCAGATCGATCTCGGGCGAGGCCAGGGCCAGCAGGATCGCCAGGGCATCGTCGATGCCGGGGTCGGTGTCGAGCAGGACGCGCAGCGGGCGAGAGGGAAGGCTCATGGGGCAACTCCTGGGAGATGAGGCGGGCGACTCGGTCTACTATAGCAGATGGCAGAGCGCAGAGCGTAGAGCGCAGAGCGCAGAGCGTAGGGCGCAGAGCGTAGGGCGTAGAGCGTCCTTCGTGGTCAGCTTGACGCCCCGTAGCGCGCCGTGCCATAATGGGCGCAGCGAAGCCATTGGTCGGCGCGTGTCATCGGGGGCGAGTGGGGGATGCGGGCCTACCTAGATATTGAGACCACCTTCGCCGGCAGCATCAGCGTCATCGGCATCTACCGGCCCGACAGCGGCACCACCCAGCTCGTCGGCGGCGGCGTGAGCGATGTGAACCTCTACGACGCCCTGGAGGGCGTCTCGACGATCATCACCTTCGCCGGCAGCAGCTTCGACCTGCCCGTGATCCGCAAGCGGCTCTTCGCCGACCTGCGCAGCGAGTTCGACCACCGCGACCTGCTCTATGTCTGCCGCAGGCGCGGCCTGCGCGGCGGGCTGAAGGTCGTCGAGCAGCGCCTCGGCATCGACCGCGACACCGCCGGCATCACCGGCTACGACGCCCCGCGGCTCTGGGATCGCTACGAGACGCGCGGGGAGCAGTCGGCGCTCGACACGCTCCTCAGGTACAACTATGAGGACGTGGTCAACCTCGCGCTCCTGGAGGCGATCCTCGACGGCGCGCCCGCGGCCCAGCTCGCCCCCGCAGTCACCGTCCTGATGACCTAATACTCCGGCCCTGGGATCCCCCTCGGCCAGCAGATAGATTGACCTCGATGCAGCAGAAAGTTCTCGACGGCCGCTATGAGCTCGACCGCAAGATCGGCGAGGGCGGCATGGCCCGCGTCTACCTCGGCCGCGACCTGCGGCTGAATCGGCGCGTCGCCATCAAGATCCCGCATCGCCACGCCAGCGGCGACGCCGACTTCCTCGACCGGTTCCGCCACGAGGCCCAGGCCGCCGCCATCCTCGCCCACCCCAATATCGTCGATGTCTACGATGTCGGCCAGGACGGCGACATCCACTATATCGTCATGGAGTACGTCGAGGGCACCGACCTGAAGGCGGTGATCAACCGCGAGGCGCCCCTCACCGCCGCCCGCGCCGTCGATATCGCCGGGCAGATCGCCCGCGGGCTCTCGGCCGCGCACAAGGCGGGCATGGTCCACCGCGACATCAAGCCCCAGAATGTGATCGTCACCGCCGATGGCCGGGCGCGCATCACCGACTTCGGCGTCGCCAAGAGCCACCTCAGCACCGCCCTCACCGAGACCGGCGTCTCCTTCGGCACCGTGGACTACATCTCGCCCGAGCAGGCCCAGGGCCGCGCGGCGACCCCGCAGTCGGACATCTACGCCCTCGGCATTGTGCTCTACGAGATGCTCACGGCCCGGCTGCCATTTAAGGGCGACTCCGCCGTGGCCGTGGCGATGAAGCACGTCACTGAGGAGCCGCCCCCGCCGCGCCAGATCAACCCGCAGATTCCGGCCCAGCTCGAGGCGCTGATCCTGCGCGCCATGGATAAGGACCCGGCCCGCCGCCCGCGCAGCGCGATGGAGTTCGCCGACCTGATCGCCGGCTACACCCAGATCGCGCAGCAGGAGACGGTGGTCAACCCGGCGCTCGCCGGCGTGGGCGGGCGGCCGGCCCAGCGCGGCCCGACGACGCAGCCCCCGCGCCAGGCCGGCGGATCGAGCGGCACCGGCGCCACCGGGCGGGTGAGCATCCCCATGCCCAGGCAGACCCCGGCCCGCGCCCCGCGCCAGGAGGGCCTGGGCTGCGGCATCTTCCTGGTGGGCATGCTCATCCTCGCGGGCGTCCTCGGCATCGTGATGCTCTTCAGCACCGGCGCCCTGAACGGCCTGTTCGGCAGCATCGGCGGCGACCCGCGGCCCACCACGTCGGCCCCGCCCCCGGGCGGCACCGCCGCCCCCGGCGAGCCGAGCCCCACGCCCGACCAGCGGATCAGCGTGCCCACGCTGGTCGGGCTGAGCGACGGCGCGGCGCAGGAGCAGCTGCTCAAGCTCCAGCTCATCCCCGCGCCGCAGGGCGAGAATAACCCGACCGTCAGCCAGGGCCTTGTGATCAGCCAGACGGTCGCGCCCGGCGAGCTGCTGGCCCCCGGCCTGACGGTGACTTACACCGTCAGCCTCGGGCCGCTCCTGGTGACGGTGCTCGATGTCACCAATACCCGTGTCGAGATCGCCCGCTCGCAGCTCACCGCCCTTGGGATCCAGGTCGCCGTCGTGGAGGTGCCGAGCGTCGCCATCGATGCGGGCTTTGTGATCGATCAGTCGCCGCGCTCCGGCCTGCGCATCGCCCAGGGCGAGACCGTGACGATCCGGGTGAGCCAGGGCGATGTGGTCCGCTTCCCCGATGTGATCGGCAAGACCCGCGCCGAGGCCGAGGCCATCCTGGCGGCGACGCCGGGGATGACCCTGGAGTTTGTTGACGTGCAGGGGCGCGATCGGCTGATCGACTTCGACACGTTTGCGCCTGGCGAAGTGGTGAGCGCGCAGATCCAGGGCGGGTCGGGGATCAGCAACGGTGAGCTGATACCGCGCGGCAGCAGGATCATCCTCGGGGTGCGGGCGGAGAGCTAACATAGAGAATGGAGCATGGGACAAGTCCCAAGCTCCATTCTCAATTCGAGATAGTGGCTCCGGTACCCCGCCTCCCCCCGGCGCGGGGCACGGTGCCATTCCTTGATGTCCACACTCTACTACACCACCGTGAAAACTCGCTGTCTAAGGGTAGTGAGTTTTGTAACAAAAGCGTCATCTTCGGATAGGAAGGGCATCCTCTTGGAGGCGGCCGTCGCTGACCCGGAAGACCCGGTCGGCCATGCCGACGACCTCAGGGCTGTGGGTGACCATCACCATGGTGCGGTTGGCCTGGCGGGTGAGCCGGTCGAGCAGGGCCAGCACCTGCTGGCCGGTGTCGGCGTCGAGGTTGCCGGTCGGCTCATCGGCCAGGATGAGCGCCGGGCTATGTACAAGGGCGCGGGCGATGGCCACCCGCTGCTGCTCGCCGCCGCTCAGGCGGTCGGGGTAGCTGGCGTCGCGGTCGGCCAGGCCCACCTCGGCCAGCATTGCCGCGGCCGTCGTGCGGGCCTCGGGGCCGCCGCGCCCGTTCAGCTCAAGTGGCAGCAGCACATTCTCCAGCACCGTCAGGGTCGGCACCAGGTTGAAGAACTGAAAGATGAATCCCACGCTGCGCCGGCGGAAGAGCGTGCGCTCGCGCTCGGAGAGCCGGGTCAGGTTCTGCCCGTCCACCCAGACCTCGCCCGCGCTCGGCGTGTCGATCCCGCTGACCAGGTTGAGCAGTGTGCTCTTGCCGCTGCCGCTCCTGCCAAGCAGCACGGCTATCTCGCCCCGGCCGACGCGCAGGCTCACCTCGTGCAGCACCGCCCGCGTGGCCCCGGCCTCCTCGTATGATTTGCTGACGCCCGCAAGCCGCAGCAGCGGCTCGCCCACAGGCGGATCGCGACGATCGCTCATTGAGACTCCCCCTACAACATGTATGATGTGCAAGGGGCTTGCCAGCTTCGCTGGCAAGCCCCTTGCACATCATACACACTATCTGCTGCCGCTGCCCGCAGGGTAAACGAAACGACGGCAGGAATCCTGCCGCCGTGGTCGTCGTTGAAACAAGATTGGCGCTGACCCCGCCGGCCTTCTGGCAAGCGGCGCGGGGGGGGGAGAGGGTTTAGAGGGAAAAAGGGGAATAAGTGCGGAGTTGTCGTCCGGGGCTTATTCGCAAGCCGTTTTCCTTTGGGGCCGCGCTTCTCTGTTACCAACAGCATACGTCATAGGGGCCGGTGACTTCAATAGTCCCTTTCTCCCCCGTCATGATGGCCCATCTGGGAGCGCCAGTACTGGGAGGCGGGATGACCTATGCTACAATGAAGATAACGTTCGAGCGCCCCCTTTTGTTTCAGCGCCATTGCAAGATCGGGCGGCCCCCTGGGTGTGGGCCGGGCCGCATCGCGCGTCCAGATGCGCAGTCTGCCATCTGCAATCTGTAATCTGCACTCACACTATGCCCCCAAAACGCGGCCCGACCCTCTTCGACGCCCAGCGCGACGCGACTCTCCAGAGCCAGGCGCCCCTGGCCGCGCGCATGCGCCCGCGCAGCCTGGAGGAGTACGCCGGCCAGCAGCACATCGTCGGCGAGGGCCGCCTGCTGCGCCGGGCCATCGCCGGCGACAAGCTCTTCTCGATCATCCTCTGGGGGCCGCCCGGCAGCGGGAAGACGACCCTGGCCCAGATCATCGCCAGCGGCACCAACGCCCACTTCGAGCAGGTGAGCGCCGTCAGCGCCGGCGTGGCCGACCTGCGCAAGGTGATCCAGGAGGCCAAAGATCGCCTGGGCATGTTCCAGCAGCGCACGGTGCTCTTCATCGACGAGATCCACCGCTTCAACAAGGCCCAGCAGGACGCGGTGCTGCCCTATGTCGAGGACGGCACGGTGATTCTGATCGGCGCCACCACCGAGAACCCCTCGTTTGAAGTCAACGGCGCCCTGCTCTCGCGCTCCCGCGTCTTCACCCTGGAGGCCCTGAGCGATGAGGATGTCGGCCAGCTAGTGGACCGGGCGCTGGCCGACGGCGAGCGCGGCCTGGCCGGCTACAGCCCCATGCTCGCCGCCGACGCCCGCGGCTACCTGGTGAATATGGCCAACGGCGACGCGCGCACCGCGCTCAACGCCCTTGAGGCGGCCGTCATGGCCAAGGCGCCCAGCATCGGCGAGAAGCGCCTGATCACCCTCGACGACATCCGCGACGCGCTGCAGGGCCGGGCCACCCGCTACGATAGGAACGGCGAGCTGCACTACGACGCGATCTCGGCCCTGCACAAGAGCGTCCGCGACAGCGACCCCGACGGGGCGCTCTACTGGCTCGGCCGCATGCTCGATGGCGGCGAGGACGCGCTGTATATCGCCCGGCGCGTCGTGCGTATGGCCGTCGAGGATATCGGCCTGGCCGACCCGCAGGCCCTCCCGCAGGTGATGGCGGCCCAGCAGGCCGTCCACTTCCTGGGCCAGCCCGAGGGCGAGCTGGCGTTGGCCCAGGCCGTCGTCTATCTCTGCCAGGCCCCGAAGAGCAACGCGGTCTACCGGGCCTACGGCGCGGCCCAGAAGGACGTGGCCGAGACGCGCAACGAGCCGGTGCCCCTGCACCTGCGCAACGCGCCCACCCGCCTGATGAAGGGAATGGGATTCGGCAAGGGCTACGAGTACGCCCACGATCTAGCCGATGGCCGGTCGGAGCAGGCCCACCTGCCACCGAACCTGGAGGGCCGGATCTACTACGAGCCGACCGACCACGGCTTCGAGGCTCTGGTGCGCGAGCGTCTGGCGTGGCGCTCTGCGCGAAGCGCGCAGAGCGCCGAACAGAAAGCGCCGGCAGCGCCACAGGGCGGGCCGCCTGAGGGCGGTGCGCCAGACCAGCTCGCCCCCGGCGAGGAGCCGCAGCTGGCGCCCGACGACATCCCGCCGCCGGATGGCGCGGGCGCCCCGCCGCCCGCGCGGCCGCGCAAAGGGCCGCGCAAGAGCTGAGTGGCAATAGCGCAGAAGGCGCGCACAAAAAACTGATGGTGCAGCATGTGCCTGCTGGACAATTGCGGGCTACTTGACGACCTTCTCGCCGGTGTAGGGGTCGTACTGCCACTCGCCGGTCTGGTCGATAATCTGGTTCGCCTGGGTGGGCTGCGCGGCGCCCTGCTCGGGCATCACCACCCACAGGATGACGTAGATCAGCGGGCTGAGGCCGCTGAGCACGGCCAGCACGAACACCAGGCGCACGAGGGTGCTGTCGACGCCGAAGTAGCGGGCCAGGCCGCCGCAGACGCCGCCGAGCATGCGGTCGCTCTGGCTGCGGGAAAGCTGGTTGCTCATGGTGTGTCTCCTTATCTGTGCGCCGCGCCACCTGCGCGGCGTTGTTCGTTCCCTGCCCATACGACGACGACGCCCGCCGAATGTTGCGCCCCCTGATGCATGATGCGTGATGCGTGATCGGCACAGACGGATCACCGATCACGGATCACGCATCACCGTAAACCAGAGTGTAAGCCATGCTGTAGCCTGTTTTATCTAGAACATGGCTTAGATCTGGCATGAAATCGCCGCCAGGGCATACACAAGCTCCAACTTTTGCGCTACAATAGGAGCAGATCCACCTGGAGCGCAAGAGGAGCACGGAGACCCATGGCGATCGCCAAGCTGCCCACGCTCGCGCCGCCCGATCTTGCGGGCGCGCCCGAGGCCCCGCCGGCCGAGCCCGCCGATGTGACGCTGCGGCTGCGCCGCGACCTGCTGGTAGAGTGTCTCGCTGCGCTGACCGACGCCCCCACCGTCGCCGCGCTGCGCCAGAGTCTCGGCGCCCTGCGCGACCGGCTAGGCGAGCTGGGCGACCCGATCTACGCCGGGCGCGAGGCGGAGCAGGTGCGCTTCTCGGCGGCCTACCTGGAGGGCGAGTTCGCCCAGATCGGCGGCGCCCTGACGATCGAGCGGGCGCGCTACTACGTCGACCGGCTGCGGCGGGCCGCCGCCGTCGAGCGCACCGGGGCGATCAACGAGATCAACCTGAACCGCTGGAAGGAGTACGACGACATCCTCACCGACAGCCTGTGGATGATCGACCGCCGCGACAGCAGCGGCGTCCACACGGCCGGCTACTGGGGCAACTTCATCCCGCAGATCCCCAACCAGCTCATGCGCCGCTACACCCGCCGGGGCGACTGGGTGATCGACCCCTTCGCCGGCTCGGGCACCACGCTGATCGAGGGGCAGCGCCTTGGCCGCAACACCCTCGGCGTCGACCTCCAGCCGCAGATGGTTGAGCACGCCCGCGCACTCGTCGCCGCCGAGCCCAACCGCCACGGCGCGATCTCTCAGGTTGTGGCCGGCGACAGCACCTCCACCGACTTCCGCGCGCTGCTGGCCTCCCAGGGCGCCCGCAGCGCCCAGCTGGCAATCCTGCACCCGCCCTACCACGACATCATCCGCTTCAGCGACGACCCGCGCGACCTCTCGAACTCGCCGTCGATCGATGAGTTCCTGCACCTCATGGGCCGCGTCGTGGAGAACATCGCCCCGGCCCTCGACCGTGGGCGCTACCTGGCCCTCGTCATCGGCGATAAGTACGCCAGGGGCGAGTGGTTCCCCATGGGATTTCAGACCATGAGCGAGGTGCAGGAGCGCGGCTTTCTGCTCAAGAGCATCGTGGTGAAGAACATCGACGGCACCGCCGGCAAGCGCAGCCAGAAGGAGCTCTGGCGCTACCGCGCCCTCGCCGGCGGCTTCTATGTCTTCAAGCACGAGTACATGTTCCTCTTCAAGAAGCGGTAGGGCACAGCAGCGCGGCGCTGCTGCGCCCTTACGGCGGTGTGTCATCCCAGGCGGCGCGCAGCAGCGCCGGCAGCAGCTCGCCGGAGCGCGCGTTGAGCGTGTAGAGCGGCGGGCGGGCGGCGGTGGTCACGTCCAGGTTGATCACCGCCACGGTGGCCCCGGCCTGCATGGCCGCGCGCGGCAGCGAGGCGGCCGGCTCCACCAGGCCCGAGGTGCCGATCGAGAGGAAGAGGTCGCAGCTGCGGGCGGCCGCCCACGCCGCCGCCATGGCCGCCTCCGGCAGCAGCTCGCCGAACCAGACCACATCGGGGCGCAGGTGGGCGCCGCAGCGCGGGCAGCGCGGCGGCAGCTCGCCGCCGGACTCGTCCCACTGCTCGACCACGCCCCCCTCCTCCGCGCACACCACCCGCCCGATATTCCCGTGCAGCTCGATCACGGCCTCGCTGCCGGCGCGCTGGTGCAGCCCGTCCACATTCTGGGTGATCAGGGTCAGCTGCGGCACATAGCGCGCAAGCTCGGCCAGGGCCAGGTGGCCGGGGTTGGGCGCGGCCTGGGCCACCAGCTCGCGGCGCCAGGCGTACCACTCCCAGACGCGCCGAGGGTTGCGGCGGAAGCCCGCCGGCGAGGCCAGATCCTCGGGGCTGAAGCTCGCCCACAGCCCCGTCTGCGCGTCGCGGAAGGTCGGGATGCCGCTCTCCGCCGAGACCCCCGCCCCCGTCAGCACGGCCACGTGGCGGGCGCGCCGCAGCGCCGCCACCAGGCCAGGGTCGATCAAGAGATCCGCGCTCATGGCGTTGGCTTGAAGATGAGCTCGAAGCGCAGCTGCTGCGCGTCGAGGCGCTGGACATGCCAGATCCCGCAGGTCGGCGCGGCGTTGCCGCCGGGGTAGTTGTGCTTCGTCAGGTCGATCTTCTCCTTGCTCAGCTCCAGCAGGGCGGCGCGGATCGGCGAGCCGTGGGAGACGAAGGCCACCCGCTGCTGCGGCGAGTCGGCGGCGGCGGACAGCAGATCGCGCACCCGCCCGCGCACCGTGTCGAAGGTCTCGCCCGGCCCGTGCTCCTGGAGCAGCGTCGTGAAGGTCGCCGGCAGGCCGAGGACATCGATGATCACCTCGGCCGTCTGCGTGGTGCGGGCGAAGGGCGAGACGAACAGCTGCTCCACGCCCTTGTCGGCCAGGAAGGCGGCCGCCTGTCGCGCCTCGGCCCGCCCGCGCTCCGAGAGGTCCGGCCCGGGCGGCGTGTTGTAGGGGATGGCCGGGTTCTGCGCCGGCGTGCCGTGCCGGATGAGGTAGATATCGCTGAGCAAGCATCACTCCTTAGTATAGACAAGATTGCAGATTGTAGATTGCAGATTGCAGATTTGGTGTAGTAGAACGCCATTCACGGTATCAAAGTGTAAAGCAACCCGAAACCTTGTCATAGCTAGGGATTGCTGGCTTCGCCAGCAATCCCTAGCTATGAAGGTACCACGTCCCCGTGCCGCGTGTCAACGGCGGGCGGCCCCGATTGACGCGCCGCAGCGCAACATTTACAATGCAGGCTACGTCGATTCTAGGAGTCTGTACTGGGGGCACGCGCCCCTCGCGCAATTAATTAAGGACGGAGCGATGCGCCTCATACTCTATCTTGGCAAGGGCGGTGTTGGTAAGACGACGACGGCGGCCGCCACGGCGGTGCGCGCCGCCGAGCTGGGCTACCGCACGCTGGTGGTGAGCACCGATGTGGCCCACAGCCTCGCCGACGCCCTCGATGCGCCCCTCGGGTCGCTGCCCACCCAGCTCTCCGATAGGCTCTGGGGCCAGGAGATCAATGTGCTGGACGAGGTGCGCGAGCACTGGGGCCAGCTGCGCAGCTACCTCTCGACCCTGCTGCGCCGCCGCGGCGTCGATGAGGTCGCCGCCGAGGAGCTGGCGATCATCCCCGGCATGGAGGAGGTGGTCAGCCTGCTGCACATCCGCCGCCAGGCCAGGGACGGCAACTTCGACGCCGTGATCGTTGACGCCGCCCCCACCGGCGAGACGGTGCGCCTGCTCACTATGCCCGAGACCTTCCAGTGGTACGCGGCCCGCGTGATGGACTGGGAGCCGACGACGATGAAGGCCGCCCGGCCCCTGGTCAAGGCGCTCATCCCCGCCACCGATATGTTCGAGACGATCGAGCGGCTCACCAAGGGCGTCGAGGCCCTGCGCGACACGCTGACCGACGCCAGCGTCAGCTCCTACCGCCTCGTGGTCAACCCCGAGCGCATGGTGATCAAGGAGGCCCAGCGCGCCGCCACTTACCTGGCCCTCTTCGGCTACCCGGTGGACGGCGTGGTGCTCAACCGGGTGCTGCCCGTCGAGGCGGCCGAGGGCGAGTTCATGAAGGAGCTGGCCCGCATCCAGCAGGGCTACCGCCAGCAGGTCTACGACATCTTCCAGCCCCTACCGATCTGGGAGGGGCCGCACTACGCCCGCGACCTCGCCGGGATCGCGGATCTCTCTATGGTCGGCGCGAAGCTCTTCGGCGACACCGACCCGGTCAAGGTGCAGTTCACCGGGAAGACCCAGGAGATCATCCGCGACGGCAACGAGTATGTGATGAAGCTGCCGCTGCCCCACGTCGAGATCGGCAAGGTGCAGATGGTCAAGCGCGGCGACGAGCTGTTCATCGAGATCGGCAACTTCCGCCGCGACATGATCCTGCCGACCACGCTGGCCGAGCGCCCGGCCACGCGGGCGGTCTTCCGCAACGGCGTGCTTGAGGTGCGCTTCGGCGAGCCCGAGGCTCTGCCGCTAGAGGCGTGACCCGAGTGTAGGGCCGAAGCAGTCGCCTGGGATGCCTACGGTTATAGGATGATCCATCCGGGGCGGCATGTGTAGGGCCGAAGCAGTCGCCTGGGATGCCTACGGTTATAGGATGATCCATCCGGGGCGACATGTGTAGGGCCGAAGCAGTCGCCTGGGATGCCTACGGTTATAGGATGATCCATCCGGGGCGACTGCTTCGGCCCTACGTTATATCGAAAGGCAACGACGCCATGAGCAAGATCGCCCTGATCGGCGTGCCGATCGACCTGGGCGCCGGCCGGCGCGGCGTGGGGCCTGTGACGTGGCGGTGAATAGCGCCGGCCCCTGGGCCGGCGCGGTGGCCGCCCTGGCCGGGCTCAACGTCCCGGTGATGCCCTACCGGCGCAATATCTATATGACCACGCCCTTCCCCCAGATCCCGCGGCCGATGCCCTTCACCTTCGATGTCGGCAGCGGCTTCTACATGCGGCCCGAGGGGGCCAGCATCCTGATGGGCGAGGCGAACCCCGCCGAGCCCAGCAGCTACACCACGACGGTGGACTGGGAGTGGCTCGATACGGTGCTGGAGCACGGGCTGGCCCGCTTCCCCATCCTAGAGCAGGCCGGCCTGGCCGAGCAGCAGTGCTGGGCCGGGCTCTACGAGGTCACGCCCGACCACAACCCCATCCTGGGCAGCAACCCGGCCCTGGCGGGCTACGTGGACGCCAGCGGCTTCAGCGGCCACGGGATCATGCACGCCCCGGGCTGCGGCCTGCTGATCGCCGAGGAGATCCTCGACGGCCGCGCCCATACGATCAACATCGATGAGCTGCGGATCGACCGCTTCGCCAACGGCCCGACCCACGCGGAGCGCAATGTCTTTTAGGCGAGGCTGTGTGGGCCGGGCCATCAGGCTCTGTGAAAACAATGGCAACCCGCTCGTTGCAAGAGCTGTTCGTGGATCGACTGAAGCAACTTGACCGCTTCCGCAGAAGCCTGGATGGCACCGCCAGCAGGCGCATTATTCTCGTCTCCGCCGGATCAGGGATGGGCAAGTCCTGGCTCCTCAAGCAGTTTGCCAGCGAGGCGGAGGGGCGGGGCGCCCGCAGCGTCCTGATCGACTTCAGCGACGGCCAGGCCTACGATGTGCTCACCCTGGTGCGGCGCTTCCGCGACTCGCTCGGGGAGACTCACTTCAACAAGCTCACGGCGGCGATCAACGAGGCCACCGCGCCGCGTTTAGTGATCAGCGATAGCGGCGGCGGCGGCACCGGGGTGAACTTCGGCAGCAGCCAGATCGGCGACGTGAGCATCGGCGATGTCGCCGGGCGTAACGTCATCAAGGATAATCTCTTCATCTTTCAGGCGGACAACCCGCTGGTCATCCAGGCGATCGAGGATCGGATCACTCAGGTCTTCTTCGCGTGCCTCAGCGAGATCGAGGCCGCCGGCCCGGCGCTCTTCCTCTTCGATACCTACGAGCGAACCTCCCAGTCGAGCGAGGCCTGGTCGCCAAACGTGACCGACCGCTGGATCACCCGCGAGCTGCTCACGCGCATCCGCGACGGGCGGCTGAGGAACACCGTCGTTGTGCTAGCCGGCCGCCGGCTGCCGAGCTTCGGCGTGGAGTGGTCCCAGGTGATCGGCGTCATGCCGATCGATCTGTTCACCCAGGCCGATGTGTCCGCCTACCTGCGCGAGAACCGCGGGCTGAGCAGCCTCACCGACGCCGAGGTGCAGACGCTCTACAACGCGGTGCAGGGCAGCCCGCAGCTCCTCGGGATTATTGGCGACAACCTAGAGCAGACGGTGCGCCCAGGCGACGAAGATGACTGGTGACATCCACAACTACCTGAGCGATATGCTCATCGCGGCGAAGAGCAAGAGCGGCGACGCGCTGCTCACCTTTAATATCGACCAGGTGCTCAAGAGCGTCAAGCCGGGCAAGGCCGAGGTGCTGCGCCGCTGCGCCATCCCGCGCTGGTTCGACATCTCGATCCTGCGCGTGCTGCGCGAGAGCGAGGATGGCAACGAGCGGATCATCGAGCAGATGCGCGCGTTCAGCTTCATCCGCGACTTGGGCGACGGGCGGATGGCCTATCACGAGCAGGTGCGCCAGATCCTGCTGGCCGAGTGGCTCGACCAGCGCCCCGATGCGCTGAACCAGCTCCACCGGCGGCTCTACAGCTACTTCAACAACCGCACGACGCCGCCCGGATCGACCCGGCGCGCGATGCAGCTGGTGCCCGAGAGCAATATGCTCAGCGTGGTGCCGATGAGCCCCCAGTCGGACATGTTCCGCCGCGAGGCGCTCTACCACCTGATCAACGCCGACCCGATCCGCGGCATGGACGAGCTGCGGGCCGCCTTCAACGATCTGGAGCGCGCGCACCGGCTGGCCGAGGCCGAGATGCTGCTGCTGGTGGCCAGCGAGGCGCCGCTGAACTCGCTCCAGCGGCGCTGGCTCCAGTATATGCAGGCGCGCACCCAGCAGGGCAGCCTGAACCTGGCGGCGGCCGCCCAGCAGTTTGAGGCGCTGCGGGCGCTGAAGGATCTGGACCCCGAGCTGGGCGCGGAGACGAGCCGGTCGCTGGCCGAGGTCTACTCGGAGACGGGGCAGTGGGCGCGGGCCACCCAGCTCTTCCGCCAGAGCCTCGCGTACTTCCGGCGCACCGGCAACCAGCGGGCCGCGGCCGACACGATGCTGATGCTGGGCGAGGCCTACCAGGGCATCGGGATCAGCACGGGCAGCTGGCATGTGGCGCATGTGCCCGAGAACGAGCTGCTGCGCTATGTCCAGATCATCTGGATCTGGCTGATCGGCCTGCCCTTTCAGGTCGGCGCGCTGGCGCTGGGGCCGCACAACCGCCTGCTGCCGATCCCCGAGTACTGCGCCCGCTACCAGAACTGGCTGCTGATCCGGCTCTACAACACCGCCCGCACCTGGTACGCCCAGGCCCGCGAGGCCTACCGCCGCCTCGGCGATGAGGGCAGCATGCTGCGCGCCGAGCAGCGGCTGATCGACATCCTGCGGCTCTACGGCTACCACGAGGAGGCTAGGGCGCAGGTCGAGTCGCTGCTGAAGCGCAAGCCCGCCCGCGACCCATACTGGCGGGCGTGGCTGGAGCGCACCCTCGCCGAGTGCTACCTGGCCGCGAACAATATCGGCAGCGCCCAGGTGCTGCTCGCGAACGCCCTGGCGGTCTTCCGCGAGTTTGGCGATGTGCGGCGCGAGGCGACGATCCTGATGATCCAGGGCCAGGCGGCTATGCAGGCCGGCAACATCGACGGGGCGCTGGACGGCTTCGTGAAGAGCCTGGAGCGCTACCGCACGCTGGGCTACGCGGCCGCCCGCGAGCGCATCCTCCATGAGCTGCGGGCATGGAAGCATCGCCCGGGGGTCTCCGAGGGCGTGCGCCAGCGCATCGCGACGCTGATCGCCGCCGAGCCGGAGAAGCGCTATGTCGGCCGCTTTATCAGCAGCTATCTGCGCCTGCTCCAGATCGTGTCGGTCGTCGCCATGCCCCTCGCGCTGCTCATGCTGGCGGTGGTCGCGCCCACCGCCACGCTGATCCGGCTGCCGAACGAGGTGCTCTCGATGAGCACCTTCTACGACCCGCTGCGGATCACGGTGGTGCTGGCGCTGCTGGCGGTCTTCTATCTGGGCATCTACGCCGCGATGGCCGCGGCGGTGATCTATGTGCTGCCGATCAGCCGGATCGAGCGCGAGCAGCCCGATGTGATCGTGACCCGGCCCGACCGGATCGCGCGCTACGATAGCCTGGGCAACGTGGATCTGGAGATGCCCTGGCCCCAGGTGCGCCGCTGGCTGGCCATGGATCGCTGCGTCTGGGACCGGCCGATGGCGCTCTACTCGCGCACCTTCCTTGAGGATGCCGAGGGGCGCGACCTGGCGATCGACGGGATCACCGGCTGGTACGGCGATGTGCAGACCGACGTCGGGCAGCGCCTCGCGGCGGCGGGCAGCCCGGTCGAGCGACGAAGCCTCGGCTACCGCCTGCTGCTGAGCGCGAGCGGCGCGGTCGCGACAACGGGGGCGGCCCTGCTGCTGCTGGTGACGATGTTCGAGAACCAGTGGCTATCGCTGCCGACATGGTTTCCGGCCGGGCTCTACGCCCTGGTCTTCGTTATCGCCATGAGCGGCGCGCTGATGCTTTGGCCGCTGGCCTACTGGCTGGCCAACCGCCCCCTGACCTTCCAGCACATGCTGCAGCTTAGCGAGAGCTGGCCACATGTGCTGCTGGTGCTCGGCGCGCTGCCCGTGCTGCTCTACATCCTCAGCGGCGGCACGGCGCTGCCGATCGATGTGATGAACTACAGCACCTTTATCTGGGGCGTCTATGTGCTGGCCGAGGCGCTGGTGGCGCGCTCCCCTGCCGCGCTGCGCGGGCTGCGGCTGCCGGTCGTGGCCCTGGCGACGCTCCTTGCGCTCCTGATCGTGGCCCAGCCGGCCTACGCCAGCTACCGCTGGCAGGTGGGCTACACCGCCAAGGGCCAGGTCTCCGACGCGGCCGCCGTCGGCGCTGCGCCCTCGGCGGTGAGCGAGACGGACTGCGCCGCCGCCGCCGAGGCCCGCGCCCTCGGCACCGACCCGCTCAGCACCTACACGGTCCAGGGCGACTGCGCCGCCGTGGCCGGAGATTGGCAGGCGGCGACAGACTACTACGCCCAGGCCGTCGATAGCGCGGCCCCCGGCTCCGGCGAGCATGCCCTTGCCCTCTACAACCTCTGGAACACCCTCCGGCGCTACGACACCGCCCAGGCGGCTGAGATCAGCCGCCAGCTCGATGCGGTCTGCGCGGCCTCGCCGCAGATCTCGCCGGTCTGCGCGATGAGCAGGTAGCGGGGGGCGCAGGGTATGCGCAGTACGTTACGCCCCGGGTTCGGCGGGATCTCTTGTTGTTTTTTGCCAAAATGGCCAGCGAAGCTGGCCATTTTGGCAAAAAACAACAACGGTTTTTAGGGCGGCAGCCCTAAACGTGATGCGCATAGGGCTGGTGCCCAGGCGGCATCAGTTGCCGATTTTGAGACTAGCGAGTATAGTAGTAGCGGCAATCGCCAGGCAATCATCTGCTACATTCTACATCCGCTCTAGTGCGCCCCGGAGGAGTGCCCATGACCCTTGACGAAGCTATCGCCGAGCTGACCCGGCTGATCAGTGCCGCCAGCCCCGGCAGCGTCGTGCGCGTCACGCGCGTGTCCGGCGAGGAGGCGAGCATCCGCGCGTATGCGCCCGCAGCCGATGAGGGCGCGGTCAAAGAGGCGACCCACGACCTCACATTCCAGCTGCTCACCGGCGAGGGCCTCGATGTGCAGGTGCTCGTCTATGATATTGCGACGTCGCTCCCGCCCGACGAGTAACGTTTTATTGGCACACAAAAGCGGGTGGCTTAGCCACCCGCTTTTGTGTGCCAATGATCACAGGCCCTACGCATCAAGCAGCCACTCCAGGGCCAGCATATAGCCGCGCCAGCCCAGGCCGGCGATCTGCCCCGTCGCCACCGGCGCCACCACCGACGTGTGGCGGAACGCCTCGCGCCGGTAGACGTTCGAGATGTGTACCTCGATGATCGGCGACTTCAGCATGGCCAGCGCGTCGCGCAGCGAGAGCCCGTAGTGGGTCAGCGCCCCCGGGTTGATGATCACCCCGTCGGCATCCCAGGCCATGTCGTGGATGTAGTCGACGAGCGCGCCCTCGTGGTTCGACTGGAAGCTGCGCAGATTCGCGCCGGCCGCCTCCGCCCGCGCGGCGAGGGCCGCGTCGATCTCGCCCAGGGTCATCGCCCCGTAGATCTCCGGCTCACGTCGGCCGAGCATGTTCAGGTTCGGCCCGTGGATCACCACAATAGCGCGCGCCACACCAGCTCCTCTCGCCTCACCTGCGGACAAGCGGCAGGTAGGCCTTGTGTGTCACCGTTACCTCGGGCGCGATGTAGACGAAGCGCAGGCGCACCTCGGCCACTGCGGTCGAGTCGAAGCGCGAGCGCGCCTGGATGGTGATCACCTTCGTGGGGCCGGGCTCCACGTCCGGTGGCACCGTCACCGATACGCCGACGTTGTAGTCGGTGTCGCGCGGGCCGATCACGGTGACCGGCGCGATATTGACCTTCCAGCCGCCATCTGCGCCCAAGACCGTGATGTCAACGGTATCAAGGCCGTTCCCCGTATTGCTCAGCACCAGATCCTTCATACGGATCGTGCCGCTGCTCGGCGTCACCGCGCGGGCCTGGTCGGTGCTGAGCACCAGGTCGATCACCTTGCCCACGGTGATGTGCTCAACCGCCTCGTCGTTTGACTTCACCGGGTCTGTGTTTGAGGCGACCCGGATGCGGCCAAAGTTCGGGGCGCCGACCGTCGTGTTATCGTCGTTGGGGACGCCGATGATCACGGTGATCTCCTGGCTCTCGCCGGGGGCCAGGGTGAGGAAATCCGGCACCGCCGTCATCGGCCAGAAGAGCGCGTTGGTCGATGTAATCGTGTAGGTGTCCGCCGTGATGCCGATGTTGGTGACGGTGTGGGTGAAGACGAGCGATGCGTTCGGGTAGGCTGTGCCGGTGCGGTCGGGCGTGATCTGCACGTCGTAGGTGTTGCCCACCCTGGACTCGTCCGTCGCGCTGGCCAGGATTGTGCCGCTCGGGCTGTCCTTCCGCGCCTCAACGGTGGTGACGTTAGCCGTGCCGCCGAGCACCCCGAGCGGCAGGCTCACCTGGACGCTGATCGTCGTTGTCTCGCCGGGGTTGAGGACGAGCGGTGGCGAGTAGAGTACTGATGAGCTGAAGCCAACCCCGGCCTGGCTATCGCTGGTTGTGATGTAGAACGAGATCTGCGAACTGCCGGTGTTGGTCAGGGTGTGGGTGAAGGTCACCGTCGTGCCGGGCAGGCCGTTCTTGCTGGTGCCGGGCGAGAGGCTCGCGGCGTCGAAAAGCTCGACCGTGGCGACATCGTCCCGGCTGGCCGTCGCCCCCGCGCTGCTCTTTGAGGTCGCGGTGACGGTGAAGGTCAGATCGCCGGCGATGATCCCGCTCGGCACCGTCACCACCAGGGTGATCGTGCGCGTGCCGTTGCGCGGCACATCGGTGACGACCGTCGGGCTGAGCACGGCCATGCCGGCGCTGGCCGGGGCCGTCGGCACCAGGGCGATGTCGAAGCTGTCGGTCGCGTTGCCCAGGTTGGTCAGGGTGTGGGTGTAGGTCAGCACCGTGCCGGGGACGCCCGTCTGCGGCGTTATGGCCGCGCTCAGGCTCACATCACGCACGGTCTCCACGTTCACCGTGGCCGTGGCGGTCACGGTGACATCCACCGGCGTCGACTGGGTGCTGTTATCAGCCGTCGCGCTGAGCGTTACGGCCTGCGGCCCGCCGTTCGCACCGGCGGGCACTGTTACCTGGAGCGTGAAGGTGCAGCTCTCACCATTCACCAAGTTGATCTTGGTCGGCGAGAGAGTGCAGCTGCCGTTATAGTCCACAAGGGCCACCCAGCCGGCCGGGCTGCCAGTGACGGTCGGGATGCCGAGGGTAAAGTTGACGGTCGCGTTGCCCGTATTGGTCAGGGTGCCAGTGAACGTCACCGTGCCGCCGGCCGCGCTGGCTGTGCCTGGCGTCCCGGAATCGAAGCGGAGTTGGGGCGAGCCACCGCCGGTCACCGTGACTCGCCCGGGCACAGACGGCGCGGTGGGTGGGGTGCCCCCAACTGCCACGGCTGTCACGCTGAAGTTATAGTCATTCTGGACTGCACTCGCATCCGACGCCACCTGAGCCGTCACCGTGACGGTGCGCGAGGCTCCGGCGGCCAGGCTGAAGCTGCCGCTGGGGCTGACGGTAAAGCTCAGCGGAGCGGCGTTCGTCGGGGCCGGCACCTGGAAGCTGTCGGTCGCGTTGCCAGTGTTGGTCAGGGTGTAGACGAAGTCGGCCGAGGCGCCGGGCGGGCGCGAGAGGGTCGGCGGCGAGCCGGTGGGGCTGGTGGCCACAAAGGTGAAGCTGCGCAGGGTCGGCACGGTGATCGTGTCCACCGTGGCCGGGTCGGTCTGCGCGGTGCCAGCCTTGATGCGGAAGCTGAACGACACCGAGCCGGCGGGCGCGCCGGCCGGCGTGTTCACCACAATCGTCAGGGTCGTGCTCGCGCCGCCGGCCAGGCTGGTCTGCGCGAGGGTCGCCGAGGCCACCGACCAGCCCGTCGGCGGGGTGCTGGTGAAGGTCGGCAGGCCAGAGCCGCTCGGGCCGACCACCGAGAAGGTGCCGGCGAGGTCGCCGGTGTTGGTGACGCTGTGGGTGAAGGTGAGCGTCGTGCCGGTGCGCGCCTTGGTCTGGCCCGGAGAGACGGCGGGGGTGGCCGGGTTAAACGTAAGGATCTTGGCCGTGGTAATATCAGTCTGCACATTTGAGCCGGTGGTGCCGGAGAAGACCTGGACGGTAGTGGTGTCCTTGTCGCCGGCCTGGGCGCTGTAGGGCACGCTGACCACCATGTCAAATGATGCGCTGGTGCTGGCCGGCACCGTCACCAGGGCCGGGGCGCTGGCCCAGCCCTTGTCCGAGGTGATCACGACGCTGAAGGTGCGCTCGACGGCGGCGTTGTTGGTGATGCTGTGCCTGTAGATAACAGAGTCGCCCACCACCACCTGCGCCTGGCTATCCGGGAAGGCCACGTCAAGGCTGAAGCTGCTGTCGGCGCATGGCCCGAGGGCACCGCTATCGAGCACCGTCGAGAAGGGCGAGGTGTTATTGCTGGCGTTATCGTGCACCGTCGCGGTGAGATAGCGCTGGCACCCGGTGATATTAATGGTAAAGGTCCCGCTCGCCGTGGTCGCTGAGGTCAGGTAGACCGGCCCCTCTTTATCCTCGCTGACGCTGCTGGTGAAGACCTCGACGGTGCAGTTACCGCTGCTACAGCTGGCGCTGCCGCCGAGCGTGGCGGCGGTGGTCGTGCCGCTTGCCCCGGTCAGGGTCGGCGCGGCGATATCGCCGTTGCTGCCGGCGGAGTAGAGCTTGATCCCGTCGCCATTATGGGTGCTGGTGGTGCTCTTGGTGATCAGGATGCCGCTCGGCCCATCGATAAAGACACCGCTGCCCATCGAGCCATCGCCATTGCGCACCAGCCGATTGCCGCTGATCGTGTTGCCGTTGGCCCCGGCCCCACTGTTCTGGACATAGATCCCGTAGTAGTTCGTCAGGGGGCCGCTGCCGCTGCCCTCATCGCCGTTGAAGGCGATCAGGTTGTTCGAGATGACGTTGCCAGTGCCCTGAAGGAGGTTGATGCCGCTCCGCTTGTTGCGGATGGCCTGCGCAAAGGTCAGGTCGCCCGAGGCCCTGGTGCCGATCCGGTTGCCGTCGATCGTATTGTTGCTCGCGCCCCTGAGCAGGTAGATCCCGATGCCCACGCCGGAGATCACATTGTCGCGCACCGTGTTATTGCTTGAGGCGGTCGTCCCGGCGGCGGTTGTCGAGTTATTCGTGATCCGCAGCCCCTCGGAGGTGCTGATACTGGTGGCCCCGGAGGTGTCGAGGGCGACGGTGCCGCTGGCGCTCACGCCCAGGTAGTTGCCCTGGATGGTCGTCGCGGTGACACTACAGATAACCGAGCCGCAGCTGCCGCTGCCGATGCCGGGCAGCAGCACGATCGCCGCCGCCGCGCCGGTGGTCTGGCCAGCGCCGGTGGCGATCACATTGCGGTCGCCGCTCTCCGGCCCGCCGATCTGGTTGTCGCTGCCGTTCTCAACCCAGATCCCCGAGTCGCCGAAGCTGTAGCCGACCGTGCCGACCGTGGTGGCCGAGGTGGGCGAGGTGGTCGTGCCAGTGACATCGGTACCGATGAAGTTACCCTTGATCGTATTGCCGCTGGAGCGCACGTGGATGCCGAAGCGGCGGACCGAGGAGATCACATTGGCCGGGCCGATGATCGTCGCCGGGCTCGGGGAGCCGGACGTCACCGTGCCGAGGTAGATCCCGGTGTTATGTAGATTCGAGGCACTCGCGGTGCCGATCGTCGCCAGGGTGGTGCCATTGCGGGCGATGCCGATCAGGTTGCCGACGATCTGGGTGCCGCTGGAGTTATAGGCGTTATCGCTCAGCTGGATGCCGTCCTCCTCGCTGAAGCCGATCACATTCCGCCCGCCCAGCGGGTTGTTCGGGTCGCCGATCGTGGTGTTGAGCGCGCCCCGGGTGATGCGGATGCCGTTGTGGTTGGCGATATTGCCGCCCGTGGGGGTGACGCCGATATCGTTGCCGACGATCGAGGTGTCCTGGGGGTGAAGGTTCGAGAAGACCGATGCGGCGGCGCTCTCGATCACGATCCCGGCGGCGGCGTTGGTGCTGTTGCCCAGGTGCCCGCCGATCAGGTTCCCCTTGATCAGCGTGCCGTGCGCGTAGGTGCTCACGAACACGCCGGCGGCGAGGTTGGTCTGGGTGACATCCCCAGGGACTGCCGTGCCGGCAGCGTTGACGCCGATGTAGTTCCCAACAACCTGATTGTTGCTGATGAACGATGAGGATACGGAGTCGCTGTCATCGACGGCGATATTCGCCCGCAGGTTACCGGTGACAACATTGCGCTCGCTGGCCGCGTCGCCGCCGATCAGGTTGCCGCTGGCGCCCTCATCGATCTGGACGCCGTAGTAGGCGTTGCCGAAGGTGGAGGTGCCATCGGCGTTCAGGCCGACCCAGTTATTGGCGATCACGTTGCCGGTGGCCGCAGCGGAGCGGAGCGAGATCCCCGAGCCGCCGAGGGCGACGGACGTGCTGGGAAAGCCGACCACCACCAGGCCGCGCACGACATTGTTCGCCGACGTGATCACCAGGCCGAAGGCGCTTGCGCCGACGGGGAGGCCAACGCCGCTCAGCACCACCGAGTGGGCCGGCACCACGTTGATCGTCGTCTCGCCGCCCGAGAGCTCCGGCAGCTCCGAGGTCACATTGATCATGAATGGGGCCGTGCCGGAGATGCTGAAGGTGATCGTGTCCGGCCCGGGGTTCTGGTTGGCCAGGCGGATCGCCTTGCGCAGGGTGCAGCCCGTCGCGCAGCTCGCGGCGCCGTCGTCGGTGTCGGCGGTAGAAGTGACGGTGAAGGTCTGCGCGTGCGCGAGCCGGGCCGCCGGCAGGGTGGCGGCCAGCAGCGCGATCAGCACGACCAGGCTAAGACGGCGGGCGAGTGACGACACGGCGACCCTCCCTTAACGAATGACCATCGGGAGCCAGATCCGCGGCAACACCGGGCTGACCGTGATCTCGATATCGTCTCTCACTGAGGCGTTCCGGACGTTCTCCCCCGTCGCGGCGTTGGTGAGGTAGATATCGATCGAGTCCACATCCCCCGGCAGCAGCTTCCCTGTCACAGATATCAGCGCCTTAAATTGCAGCCACGAGGTGGTGCTGTCTGGGGTTGCGGCATCGAGGGTGAAGCAGTTACCCGAGATCGGCACACCTGGGGTTTGTGAGGCGAAGGATATGACACTGCTGCCCGAGTTCGAGCGGTAGTTCAGGCAGAAGCGCGCCGGGCCGTTGCTCGTGTTCGAGACTCTATGGAAGAAGGGGATCTCCGCGAACGATGCGGCCTGCTGGTACTGGCCGTTGCCGGTCATGTTCACGCTCGGCACCAGATCGACCCTGGTCGTGCCAGATACCACCGTCGTGCTGCTGTATCCGCTGCTGTATGCGCTGCTGCCGACAGCGGTGACCTGCGTCGTGATGATGACCGGGTTGCCCTGGGCATCTTCGGTCTGCGCGCCCTGGGGCACCGTGACGGTCACATCGACGGTGCGCTTCTGCCCGGGCGGGATGGTCAGCGACTGCGCGCTCAGCGATGTGGCCCAGACGAACCCGCTGTTGGCCGGGTCGAGCGTCGCATAGCTCAGGTCGAGGGTCACGGTGACATTGCCGGAGTTCGAGAACTCGTGGGTGTGCGTCACCTGGCCAGACGGCGGCGCGGAGCCCGAGGAGACAAGAGTCCTCGCGCTGACCACTGGCGTCGCCAGCACTGTGGTGGTAAGAATCTTGGTCCTGATCTGCGAGTCGCGGAGCTTGCCGAACACCTGCGCGGTGACGCTGGTCTTATCCTGGAGGCCGGCCAGCACATTCTCCAGCTGGTCGGAGACAGAGGGTAGCTGCATTGTCACCGTGAACACCTGCGTGCTGTTGGCCGGGAGGTTGATCAGGTTCGAGGTGTTATTGAGCGGGGTGATGATCCACGCCTGCTGCGAGCCGCCGGTGAAGACATTCAGGTCGGTGTCGGTGAAGTCAACCTTGCCATCGTTCACCAGGTTTAGCGTATAGGTGATCGTCTGGCCGGGCGCGGCATCCTGCCGGCCGTCGCTCGTCTGTAGGTAGTCCACGCTGAGATGCGGCTCCACATCGAGCACGCCGAACTCCGAGGTGTTGCCCTCGCCATCGGTGACGGCGAAGATTAGCTGGCGCGGCAGGGTGGAGCCGAGCGCAAGCTGGCCAGAGAAGAAGCCTCTGCTCTCGGGCGTCAGCGTGAGGAAGTCGCTGGCATCGCCGCCGTCGATGGCGACCTGGAGCGGTATGAAGCCCTGCCCATCGACCAGGTCCTCATCCGACGAGAAGAACTGGATCTGACACGTGTCGACGGGGGCGCAGGCCGAGGCTGGCAGCGTGGCAGTATCGGTGTAGATCCAGCCGGAGACCGCGCCGTTCTGATCGATGCGCAGGCGCAGCGGGGCCGCGTTGGCCGGGTCGTAGATCGGCGGGTCGATGCCGTGGTTCGGCAGGGCCGGAGCGTTATCGGGGTCGGTGCCGCTGCCGAGGTAGCGCGTGGTGCCCTCAAGCTTCACGCCGCCGTTCGCATTGGCGCTGATGCTGTTCGACTGGATGCGGACGCGCTGGGAGGTGTTTTGCACCAGGACGCCCTGATCGCCGTTGGAGGTGAGCAGGTTCGACAGGATCTGCACGTTCTGCGAGTCGCCGCTGATCTGGATGCCGCTGAGGGTCTGCGAGTAGACCCGGTTGGAGCTCAGCGTGACCGTGTGGACACCGGTGGCGAGGATGCCGCTGCCGATATTGTAGCGGAGCAGATTGTTAGAGGCCGTGACGTACTGGGCCGAGTCGATAGTGATGCCGGTGGCGTTCGACCGAACCTGGGCTTCGGCCCAGCCGATATTGTTGGCGCTGAGGGTGACGGTCATGGTGTCGCTGCCGGCGATCTTCACCCCGGCGCCGCCGCTGCTGCCGATGGTGTTGTTGCTGACGGTGGTGCTCCGCGCGCCGCCCTGCACGAGCACGCCGTCGCCGGCATTGCCGGCGGCGGCGGTGTAGCTCGCGCCGCTCAGGGCCAGGCCGATGATGTTGCTCGACACGGTGGTGCTCAGCGTATTTGAGCCATCGATCTGGATCGCGGCGCCGCCGTTGCCCGCCAGGTAGTTCGCGTTGGCGGCGCTGCCGCCGATCAGCGTGTTGCTGCTGCCGTCCTGCACATCGATGCCGGGGCCGGTGTTGGGCACCGTGCCGGTGCGGGCGGTGTCGAGGCCGATAACGTTGCCGGTGATGGTGACCGTCTTCGTCGCGCTGAGCCGCACGCCGAAGCCGGTGTTGCCCGAGATCGTGCTGCCGCTGATCGTCGTCTTTTGCGCGCCGCTCTGCACGAGGACGCCGCCGCCGGCGTTGGGCACCGTGATTGTACCTACAGCGTCGGGGTTCGGAACAGCGCCAACATAGGCGTTCGTAATCTGGTTGTACACTGTAGTCGAGCCACTCACAATAACACCAGGGCCAGCGTTACCACCGATCAAGGTGAGCGCAGTAGGACTACCAGTCGTTGTTGTGCCAGTCGCGCCCTGATCGATAGAGACTCCACCGAGATCATTGGCGAGGGCCGCATTACGATCCCGATTCAGCCCAATAAAGACACCGCCGCCGACCTGATTATTCGCCGTTGTGGATCCAGTTATGCGGATGCCATAGCCGCTGTTCCCGCTGATTACAACGGGATTCTCGGTTGTGCCAAAGATCGTATTATTGCTTGCACCTGAGGCGATACGGATGCCATCGCCGTGATTACCAAGGTCTCCTGTGCCGTTGATATCAGTACCTATCAGATTCGCGCGAATCGTATTTCCCGTTGTCCCAGCACCACGAATCAAGACACCTGCTGCGGTGGTGCTACCGACAGGGCCATTGCTTGAGATGAAATTCGCCTCTGAGCTCAGGCCGCCAATGATGTTACTCGTACTCGTCCCACCCACGCTCGATGTGATCTCAATACCAGCTATGGCGTTGGGGATAACCGCACTGCCCAGGCCAATACCTATCAGGTTACTGGTTAAAGTATTTCCATTTGCGTTATCGATTAACACGCCACTATTCAGGCTGCCAACGATAATATTACCACTGACCGTGTTACTCGATGCCTCAGAGTCAATGCGAACCCCATACAAATTCGCACCGAGAGTTGTCCCGTTAGGCTTCACGCCGATATAATTGCCCGTGATCAGATTACCTGTAGCCCCGATGCCCGAGATACTAACCCCTACACCCTGTGGCTGACCCGAACCAGTAAACCCGGTAATGCTCAGTCCCTTTATGGTATTCCCAGATGACGTGATCGTAAATGCCGGATCAGAGCTGCCCTGATTATTACTAATCTCGATCGGCGGCTGCGTAATCGCAGGCGGGTTGATCAGCGCCTCAATTCTTGTATTTCCCGCAGTCAGTATCAGCGGGCCATATTGAGCGATGTCCAGGTTTATCACACCGGTCAGACTACTACCAAAGCTAATCGTACTAGCCACACCATCGTTCTCGGCAAGCTCGATGGCTTGGCGCAGTGAGCAGTCGATGCCGCTGACATTGCAGTAGCTCTGTCCTACAACATAGGGGTCATCTGTCAGCTTATCGACCGTATAGGCACCAGCTGCCAGCGCCGGCTGAACCATCACCGCGAGAGGGGCCAGCAGCATAGCGAGGGCCGCCAGAAGGTACCACGAGTGCCTGCGCTCGGACATGCTGAACTCCTTACGCCTAGTGATAGGGCGTCGGCTACAGTACGGGGCGAATCACACGATTAAGCAGTGTTTACAGGCCAATAGTATGTCGGCCCATTGTAGCACGGGATGTAAAGATGAGGCCAGTGGGGGGATGGGGTACTAGAGTCCTGAAATTCTGGGGGTTGGGAGTTGGGGGTTAGGGGTTGGGGTTGCCACAGCGACAAAGTAAGGTGGAAGTATCGTGAATAACGTCTATGTTGTCGGCGCGGGGGCCACGCCGGTGGCCGAGCACTACGGGCGCAGCCTGGCCGACCTGGCCAGCGAGGCGGTGCGCGCCGCCTTCGCCCAGGCGCCCGGCCTGGATGCCCGGCGGGTCGGGGCGGTGTATGTGGCCAACGCCTTGGGCGAGGTGATGGCGAGCCAGGGCCAGCTCGGCGCCTACCTGGCGGCCTCGGTGGGCCTGGCCGGCGTGGCGGCGCTGCGGGTGGAGGCGGCCGGGGCCAGCGGCGGCGTCGCCCTGCACCAGGCGGCCCAGGCCGTGGCCGCCGGCGACTGTGAGGTCGCGGTGGTGCTGGGTGCCGAGAAGGTGACCGACCGGCTCGACGGCGCCCTTGAGGCGGCCCTGGCCCTGGCCGCCGACGCCGAGGCGGAGGGCATCCACGGCGTGACCCTCACGGCCCAGTGGGCGCTGCTGATGCGGCGCTACATGCACGAGCACGGCTACGCGGCCGAGGCCTTCGCGCCCTTCCCGGTGAACGCCCACGCCAACGCGGCCAAGAACCCGCAGGCGCTCTACCGCTTCGGCATCAGCGCGGACAAGTACCGCAAGGCCGGCCAGATCGCCTCGCCGCTGAATATGCTCGACTGCTCCAGCGTGGCCGACGGCGCGGCGGCGCTGATCGTGGCCTCAGAGAGCATCGCCCGCGAGCTGGCTGGCCCCCGCGTGCGCCTGGCCGGAACGGCCGTCGCCAGCGACACGCCATCGCTCGGCGCGCGGCGCGACCCGCTCGACCTGCTGGCCGCGCGGGCCAGCGCCCATGTCGCCCTCGGGCGCGCCCACATGGGCCTCGGCGATGTGCAGGTGCTTGAGCTGAGCGACCCCCACGGGATCGCGGCGGCCCTGGCCCTGGAGGCGATCGGCTTCTACGAGCGGGGCAGCGCGCCGCGCCACGCCGCCGATGGCGCGATCACCGCCACGGGACGCACGCCCCTCGCCACCGCCGGCGGCTTCAAAGCCCGCGGCGACATCGCCGGGGCCAGCGGGGTCTATCAGGTGGTCGAGCTGATCCGCCAGCTGCGCGGCGAGGCCGGCCCGGCCCAGGTCGCCGGCGCACGGGTGGCCCTGGCCCAGTCGCTCGGCGGGGTGGGCGTCACCGCCGCCACGAGTGTGCTGGTCGCGGAGGCACCGTAGGGGCGCAGCACGCTGCATCCTTATCTGCCCCGACAGTGCCCTTATAGATCAATCATCGGAACATGCGAATATAATCCCGAGTGCGGACATCGAAGCGTAAAGCGTTTATGGCGATGTTAGCTGCGTGTTAAGCGTCGGCATGGGGTCTTTACGTTTTACGATTTACCCGATACAATGAGGCGGCGTATCAGCCTCATGTAAGGAGCTCAGCATGTTCCAGGAAATGATCAACGGCAGCATCGCGGTTCTCAGCAAGCCATCCGTGTCTACATTCGAGGAGCACGAGAAGGACAACCTAACCTGGGCGCTGATCTACTCGGTAATCGCCGGCTTGATCAACGCGGTGCTGGCTGCGATCGGCTCGTCGATCAGCGGCACTGGCGTGGGGATGGGCACGGCGATCAGCAGCGGGATCTTCGGCACGATCATCGGCCTGCTGATCTCGTGGGGGATCACCTTCGGCCTCGGGCGCGCCTTCGGCGGCACCGGGAAGTTCGGCGAGCTGGCCTGGAACTTCTCCCTGTTCAGTGCGCCGCTGACGATCGTGAGCAGTGTCCTCGGCCTGATCCCCATCCTCGGCGGGATCGCCGCCCTCGTGCTGGTGATCTATAACTTCTACCTGTCCTACCTCGCCATCCAGGCGGGCATGAACCTGCCTAGCCAGAAGGCGCTCTACGTCATCCTGATCGAGGTCGCTATTTTTGTCGTCATCGTTGGCTGTATCGCCGTGTTCGCCGGAGCTATGCTGGCACTCGTTATGTCCGGCGGGGCCGGCCAGTAGTTCGTACAGCGGCGCGGCGGCCACTATCAAGAGGAGTTATATGGAAATCGCCCGACACTGGCGCGGCCGCGCCGCCCGCTACCGCCTTGAGGGCCAGCGCAGCCGCAGCACCGGCGAGGTGCGCTTCCCGCCCCAGCCGATCACCCTCGGCGAGAGCGCCGACGCGTGGGAGACTGTCACCCTAAGCGGGCGCGGCGAGATCTACAGCTTCAGCGTGCTGCGCCAGGTGCCCGACGGCTACGAGGGGCTCGCGCCCTATCCGGTGGCCCTGGTGCGCCTCGCCGAGGGGCCGCTCGTCACCGCGCAGCTCACCGACTGCGCCGAGGGCGACCTGGAGATCGGCATGCCGGTCGAGATGGTCACCCGCAAGCTGGTCGACACCGGCCCGGACGGGGTGCTGGTCTACGGCTACAAGTTCCGGCCGACGTTGGGGTAGTAGGGCCGCAGCACTCAGGGCTGGCGCTGTGCGCCAGCCCTGAGTGCTTCGGCCCTACTGAATCGGTCGATGGCGCGGGCCAGGCGGGCCTCCTGCCGCCTGCTGAGCGGCCGGCCGCCGTAGGTGGCCGCCTCAATCTGGGTGATCAGCTCGGCATCTATGGCGAGCTGATCGCCGTACTCGCGCAGGGTGGCGCCGGCGGGCCAGGGCCGGCCGGCGCGGGCGCCCCGCCGCTCCAGCCGCAGCAGGGCGCGGGCCAGGGGCGATGATTGCCGCCGCCAGAGCAGCCACGCGCCGAGCAGGGCCGCCAGCGCCACCAGGCCGCCCAGAGCGAGCCACGGCGCGCGGGCGACAGCGGGCTGGGGCGGCTCAACCAGCAGCGGCGGCGGCGTGGGGGCCGGGGATGTCGGCCCGCCGCGCGCGGGCAGCGGGCGCACCGGGGTCGGCTCGAAGGGCAGCCAGCGCCCGCCGATATAGAGCTCGGGCCAGGCGTGGGCGTCGGCCTCGCGCACCGTGTAGATGCCGCCCGCCGGGTCGTAGCCGCCCACGGCGTAGCCGACGGCGATGCGGGCGGGGATGCCCAGGCTGCGGGCCATGATCGCCATGGCCGAGGCGTAGTAGGTGCAGTAGCCCTGGCGCATCTCGAAGAGGAACTGGTCGACGGCGTCGCCGCCCGCCGGCAGGGGCTCCACCCGGTAGCTGTAGCCCAGCCCGCGCAGGTAGCGCTCCAGGGCCAGCGCCGTGTCGTAGGGGGATGCGGCGTCGCCGGCCACGCTGCGCGCCAGCTCGCGCACGCGCTCGGGCAGGCGGGCCGGCAGGCTCAGGAGCACGCCCATGTCGGGGGGCGGCGCGTCGGGCGGTGCGGCGGCGGCCAGCTCCGGCGGGCGCGAGAGGACGCGGTAGCGCGCGGGCACGCGGTCGGCGCTGAGGGCGGCCAGCGACCCGTCGGGCAGCCGCTCGGCCCGCGCGTCAGCGTCTGCGGCGAGGATGTCGGCGAGGCCGATCAGGGTCAGGCGGATGGGCCGCAGGTCCTCGACCTCCTGGGCGATACCGCCCGGCAGTCCGGCGGCGTCACCCAGGGGCAGGACGGGCGCGCCAACACGCGCGGTGCTGCCCCAGCCCGCGCCGGTGTAGCGGTCGAGCACGCGCGCCCGCCAGTAGCGCGGCCAGGGCGACGCGGCCAGGGGCGCACCGAGCGACACGCGCAGGGCGACCTGCCCATCTGGCCCCTGCTGGAGCGACTGGCCGAGGCTGAGCGAGGGCAGCTGCGAGAGGCCGACGTCCGCCGGCGCGGGCTGGGGTCGGGGCTGCTGCACCTGCGCCTCGATCGCGGCGATGCCCGAGGGCAGGGCGACATCGCGCCAGATCCAGGCGCTGAGCCAGCCGGGCGGGGATGAGGGGATGGCCAGCGATCCGAGCAGGGCCATGGCGATCAGCAGGCCGCCCCAGGCGGCGAGCTGCGGGACGATCTCGTCGCTGTAGTCGGCCCCATCACGATCCCAGCCGCGCCGCAGGGCCGCCGCGTGCGTCGCGGCCGCCAGCGCGAGGATCAGGCCCACGGCGGGCAGCAGCCCGGAGCCGCTGCCGCCGCCGAGGATGGCGGTGGCCCCGGCGGCGGCGAGCGTGATCATGCCCCAGCCGAGGGTCGGCCTGCCTGCGGCCACGGCGTGGCCCAGGGCGATCGCCCCGACCCAGGCGCCTAGCACGCTGACGGCGACTGTGATCAGGCGCGCGCCGGCCCGCCCGGCATCGGGCGCGGCCAGGATGCTCCGCCAGAGACGCGGCAGCGACTCCTGGAGGAAGCGGGCGCTCATCCACACGCCGCCGTCGGGGGGCACGCGGCCGCGGATGCGATCCAGCGCGGCCACCACATCCTGGGCGACCAGGCCGAGCGGCGGCAGCGACTGGCCGGCGGCGGCGAGCAGGGCCGCGCCCCCGCCGACGATCAGCAGGGCCGCGCCGACGGGCCGCAGCAGGAGCCAGCCGCGCCAGCCCGCCGGCCGGGCTAGGTCGGCGCCGAGGATCAGGCCGAGCGCGCCGGCCCAGCCGATCAGCCCCGCCGGCAGGCTGAACGCGACGCTGGTGGCGGCGATTGAGGGGGCGAGGGCTGCGCCGAGGGCGAGCAGGGCCACCGGCCAGCCGACCGCAGGGCGGAGACGCCGGATCAGCCATTGCAGGATGGCGCTCACCGGGAATCGCCTGCGGTGGCGATCACCCGGCCGAGCGGCGAGATGCGGGACTTCACCCGCCGCCGGGGCGGGCTGGCGAGGGGCAGCGGCGTGTGGATGTCGAAGATCTGCGCTGGCACCCCGGCGGCGGCGAGGGCCTGCGCCGGGGTGCTCCCGGAGCCATCGGCGACCAGCAGGGCCATGGCGCCGCCGCGCCGGCCGCGCACGCCCTCGGCCAGCCCGCCGAGCCAGCCCGCCGAGAGGTCGGGCGTGATGATCACCGTGGCGACGCTGGAGGCCTCGCCGGAGCGCGAGGGCATGCCGAGGCGCAGCAGATCGCCGAGCGGGCGCGCGCCTGTGGGCTGGGCGTCGACCAGCTCGCCCAGGATGCGCCAGAGCTGCTGCTGCCCGCCGGCCGGCCAGACGATGCGCCGGCGGTCGCCCTCGGCCAGCAGTCC
>NZ_JAIEWN010000001.1:365113-417434 GCF_019599295.1 Oscillochloris sp. ZM17-4
TCCTCGATAAAGGGGAGGTTCTGGCGCAGCAGCGCGTAGGCGGCGGCCGTGCCGCGGCCGTGGCGGGCCTCGGCGCCCAGCGCCTCGCGGCGGAAGTCCACGCCCTGGGCGGCCGCCATCAGCTCCACGGCCAGGATGTGGGCCACGTTGTCGATGATCTGGCGCGCCTTCAGCCCCGCCGTCACCCCCATGCTCACGTGGTCCTCCACGTTGGCCGAGGTCGGGATGGTGTCCACGCTGGCCGGGTGGGCCAGGATCTTGTTCTCGGTTGCCAGGGCCGCCGCCGTGTACTGCGTGATCATAAAGCCCGAGTTCAGGCCGCCCTGGCGGGTCAGGAAGGCCGGCAGCACCCCGCCGTTGCTGGTCGCGTCCACCAGGCGCATCACCCGGCGCTCGGCGATGTTGCCCAGCTCGGCGATCGCCAGGCCCAGGTAGTCCAGGGCGATCGCCAGCGGCTCGCCGTGGAAGTTGCCGCCCGAGATCACGTCGATCTGCTCGTCCGTATCGCCCACGAAGATCAGCGGGTTGTCGGTCACGGCGTTCAGCTCGATCGCGAAGGCCCAGCGGGCGTAGGCGATCGCGTCGCGCACCGCCCCATGGACCTGCGGGATGCAGCGCAGGGTGTAGGCATCCTGCACATTGGCCGGGTCGTGGTCGCGAGTGAAGGAGCTGCCCTCAAGCAGGCGGCGCAGGTAGGCGGCGCACTCCTGCTGGCGCGGGAAGGGCCGCAGGGCGTGGATGCGCGCGTCGAAGGCCATGGCAGTGCCGTGCAGCGCCTCCAGGCTCAGGCAGCCGGCGATGTCGGCGGAGTGCGAGAGCGTCTCGGCGCGGGCGGTGGCCAGCACGCCGAGCGCGCACATCACGGCGGTGCCGTTGGTCAGGGCCAGGCCCTCCTTGGCGGCCGGGCGGGTGGGCGTGAGCCCGGCGTACTCCAGGGCGGTCGCCCCAGGCAGGCGGGCGCCGGCGTACTCGGCCTCGCCCTCGCCGATCAGCGGCAGGGCCATGTGCGCCAGCGGGGCCAGGTCGCCCGAGGCCCCCAGCGAGCCCTTCTCGGGGATGAGCGGGTGGACCCCGGCGTTGAGCATGGCCAGCAGCAGCTCCAGCGTCTCCGGGCGGATGCCGGAGTGGCCGCGGGCCAGGGTGTTGGCCCGGATGAGCATGATCGCCCGGGTGTGCGGCGCGTCGTAGGGCTGCCCCGCGCCAACGGCGTGGCTGAGCAGGATGTTGCGCTGCAGCGGCTCGACCTGCTCGGGCGGGATGAGCTTGTCCTTGAAGGCCCCGAAGCCGGTGGTGATACCGTAGGCGACCTCGCCGCGCTCCAGCAGGCGGGCCACGGCGGCGGCGGCACGGGCCACGGCCGCGCGCGCGCCCTCGGCCAGGGCAACCCGCGGCCGCCCCGGCCGGCCGTAGGCCACGGCGATCACGTCCTCGAAGGTGAGGGACGAGCCATCAAGAATAATCGTATCGTTGTGCATATGCGTATGGGTATTCACGTATCCACGTATCCACGTATCCACGTATCCACGTATCCACGTATCCACGTATCCACGTAGGGCCGAAGCATTTTTGTGTCAGGCGCTGCGCGCCTGACACAAAAATGCTTCGGCCCTACAATATAACCCCCTGTTTAATCACCTGCGAGATGAGGTTGCCGCCAAACTCATAGGCCAGGTGGCGGTAGTCGGCGGCGTCGAGGATCAGGATGTCGGCGGCCTTGCCGAGCTCCAGCGAGCCGACGCGATTGCCCACGCCGATCGCGTGGGCCGCGTTGACGGTCGCGGCCAGCAGCGCCTCGGCGGGCAGCAGGCGCTGGTAGCGGCAGGCGATCGCCATCACCAGGGGCATGGAGGGGCAGGGCGCCGATCCCGGGTTGATGTCGGTGGTCAGCGCCACCGCCGCCCCGGCGTCGATCATGGCCCGCGCGTCGGCGTAGTGGCTGCCGCCCAGGTTAAAGGTGACGGCCGGGATCACCACGGCCACGGCGGTCGAATCGGCCAGCAGGGCGATCCCCGCCGGCCCGGTCACATCCAGGTGGTCCACCGAGACGGCGCCCAGCTCCAGGGCCAGCTCCAGGCCGCCCAGGGCGGTGAACTCGTCCACGTGAGCCTTCACGCCCATATCCAGCGCACGCCCGGCCTCCAGCACCCGCCGCGACTGGGCCACGTCGAAGGCGCCCCGCTCGCAGAAGACGTCGATGAACAGCGGCACCCCCGCGCCGTCGAAGGCCGAGGCGGCGTGCCAGCGCGCCGCCGCCGGCAGCATCTCCCGAATAACCAGGTCGATATACGCATCCGGCCGCCCGGCGTACTCGGGCGGCAGGGCGTGGGCGGGCAGGAAGGTGGGCACCAGACGGATCGGCTGGGCCGCGTCGAGGGCGGCGATCGCCTCCAGCTGGCGCAGCTCGGCGTCGAGGCTGAGGCCGTAGCCGGTCTTCACCTCGGCGGTGGTGGTGCCCAGGGCCAGCATCTGGCGCAGGCGCGGCAGGCTCTCGGCCACCAGCCGCTCGACGCCGGCGGCGCGGGTGGCGCGCATCGTCGCCACGATCCCGCCCCCGGCGGCCTGGATCTCCAGGTAGGAGGCCCCGGCGATCCGCCACTCGAACTCGCCCACCCGGTCCCCGGCGTAGACCAGGTGGGTGTGCGGGTCCACAAAGCCGGGGCAGACGGCCCGCCCGGCAGCATCGATCTCGCGATCGGCCGTGTACGCGGCGCGCAGCTCGTCGCTCGCGCCGACGGCGATGATCGTGCCCTGGTGGACGGCCACGGCCCCGCCGGGGATGGCCCCGACGTCGGCCATGGCCGGGCCGCGGCGCGGGCCGGGCGGGCCGGCGCAGGTCACAACCTGCGATGCGGAGTGGATCAACAGGTCGATATGCATGGGGATGTCCTGGTAGGGGCGCAGCAGCAGGATCGACGGGCGCAGCGAGCTGCGCCCGTCGATCCTGCTGCTGCGCCCTTACAAACGCGGCGGTAGCATCGGGATATCAATACCATTCGCCCGCGCGAAGTCGATCGCCTCGTCGTAGCCGGCGTCGGCGTGGCGCACCACGCCCATCCCCGGGTCCGAGGTGAGCACGCGCTCCAGGCGGCGGGCCGCCTCGGGCGTGCCGTCCGCCACGATCACCTGGCCGGCGTGGATGCTGTAGCCGATGCCCACCCCGCCGCCGTGATGGATGCTGACCCATGTGGCCCCGCCCACGGCGTTGATCATGGCGTTCAGCAGCGGCCAGTCGGCGATCGCGTCGGAGCCGTCCTTCATCGCCTCAGTCTCGCGGTTGGGGCTGGCCACCGATCCGCTGTCGAGGTGGTCGCGGCCGATCACGATCGGGGCCTTCAGCTCGCCGCTGGCCACCATCTCGTTGAAGCGCAGGCCGGCCTTGGCCCGCTCGCCGTAGCCCAGCCAGCAGATCCGCGCCGGCAGCCCCTGGAAGGCCACCTTCTCGCGGGCCATGGTCATCCAGCGCCGCAGGTGCTCGTCCTCGGGGAACAGCTCCAGCACGGCCCGGTCAGTCGCGTAGATATCCTCGGGGTCGCCGGAGAGCGCCACCCAGCGAAACGGCCCCTTGCCCTCGCAGAAGAGCGGGCGGATGTAGGCCGGCACAAAGCCGGGGTAGGCGTAGGCGTCGGCGACGCCGGCCTCCAGGGCGCGCTGGCGCAGGTTGTTGCCGTAGTCGAAGACGATCGCGCCGCGGCGCTGCCACTCCAGCATGGTCCGCACGTGCGTGGCCATCGACTCGGCGGCGCGGGCCTTGTAGGCGTCGGGGTCGGCCTCGCGCAGCGCCGTGGCCTCAGCGAGCGTCAGCCCGGCCGGGATATAGCCGTAGAGCAGGTCGTGGGCGCTGGTCTGGTCGGTGACGATATCGGGGACGACGCCGCGGCGCAGCAGCTCGGGCAGCAGCTCGGCGGCGTTGCCGATCAGGGCGATCGAGCGGGGCTGGCCGGCGGCGCGGGCCTCATCGGCCCAGGTCATCGCCTCCTCCAGATCGTCGCTGATTACGTCAACCTGCCCCAGGCCGAGGCGGCGCTCGGCCCGCCAGCGGTCCACCTCGACCAGGATGGCGACGCCCTCGTTGAGCGTGACGGCCAGCGGCTGGGCGCCGCCCATCTCGCCGAGGCCGGCGGTGACCACCAGCTTGCCCCGCAGGCTCGGCCAGCCCTGGGCGCGGGCCAGGGCGCCGAAGGTCTCGTAGGTGCCCTGGAGGATGCCCTGGGTGCCGATGTAGATCCAGCTGCCGGCCGTCATCTGGCCGTACATGATCAGCCCCTCGCGCTCCCAGCGGTCGAAGTTCTCCTGGGTGGCCCAGGCCGGCACGATGTTGGAGTTGGCGATCAGGACGCGCGGCGCGTCGAGGTGGCTGCGGAAGACGGCCACCGGCTTGCCCGACTGGACCAGCAGGGTCTCATCGGGCTCCAGGCGGCGCAGGGTGGCGAGGATGGACTCAAGCGCCTGATGGTTGCGGGCGGCCCGGCCGCGCCCGCCGTAGACGATCAGGTTGTCGGGGTCGAAGGCGACCTCGGGGTCGAGGTTGTTCTGGAGCATGCGGTAGGCGGCCTCGATCTGCCAGCTCTTGCAGGTCAGCTCGGTGCCGCGCGGCGCGCGGTAGCTGGGGGGCATGATCATCACCTCCGTGGTGCATCTGCTGGCCATCGTCGGCCCGCCGCCCGTATGATACCGCATGTTGGGGCGCAGCAGGGGCAGCCGCACGGTGAAGGTGCTGCCCTGGCCCTCGTCGCTCCGCACGCTCACCTCGCCGCCGTGGAGATCCACGATCTCCTTGACCACAAATAGGCCGATGCCCATCCCGTTGATCCCGTTGGACTCAGCGTTCTCGGCCCGGTAGAATCGGCTGAAGAGCTGACGCTGGGCCTCGGGCGCGATGCCGATCCCCTGGTCGGACACGGCGACGCTGGCGCCCTCCCCCTCGACGCTCACGGTGACCGACACCGGGGCACCGCCCGGGCTGTACTTGACGGCGTTGCCGATCAGGTTCTGGAGCATCTGCTCCAGGCGCAGCTCATCGCCATCGATCATGATCGGCGACTCACGCACCTGGAGCGTGATCGGGTGGTCCGCGATCATCAGCCGGCTCTCGTCGACCACCCGCCGCACCAGGGCGCTCAGGCTCATCGGCGCCGAGCTGATGCTGAATCGGCCAGTCTGGATACGTGAGACATCGAGCAGGGCGGAGATCATCTTGTTGAGGCGCTGGGCCTGGGCCACGACGATCTGGATGGTGCGCTGGCTGCGCTCATCGGCGTCGGCGCGCTGGGCGAGCCGGCGCTGGATCATCTGCGCCCGCCCGAGCAGGGTCGTCAGCGGGGTGCGCAGCTCGTGGGCGGCGATCGAGAAGAAGGCGTCGCGCACGCGCACCGCCTCCTCGGCCTCGGCGCGCGAGCGCTGGGCCGCCGCGTAGAGCCGCACATGCTCCAGCGCCAGCGCCGCCCGCCGGGCGACCTCCTCGGCCAGCGCCAGGTCGCCCCGGGTGTAGGCTGGGCGGACGGCGTCGCGGCCAAGCAGCATTGTCCCGATCAGCGCGCCGCCGCTCCTCAGAGGGGCGATGATGAGCGAGCCCGGCGTCAGCGCGCGCAGGAGCGACTGGCGGCCGCGATCAGCGTCCAGCGCGTCGAGGGTCTCCGGGATCACGCGGGAGACCAGCAGCGGATGCGCGGGGGGGGGTGGCGGTCCGCCTTGTGCGTCCTGCGGCCCATGCGCGCGCACGATCTCCTCGGCCAGCCGGGCCATCGCCGGCCTGGTGTGGGCCACCACCGAGATGCCCGCATCCTCGCCCTCGCCGCGCATGTCGATGAGGCACCAGTCGGCGATAGCGGGCACCATCAGCTGCGCCAGCCGCCGGATGGTGGTCACATCATCGAGGGACTGCGCCAGCTCGACGCTCAGATCAGACAGAAAGCTCTTCGCCACCTCATCGCGCCGCCGCTCGTCGTGGCCGGTGCAATCCTCGATCGACGAGATAGCGCCGATCACCCGCCCGTCGCTGCGCAGCGGGCTGATCTGCGCATCCTGCAGCATCTGGGGCAGATCCGAACGGCCCGAGGCCGACATGGGCAGCAGGTAGCCATAGATCGTGTGTGGAAGGTAGATCCGCTCTCCGGCGAGGGCGCGCTCGTAATACGGCAGCAGCCCTCGGTCGCCCAGGTCGGGGTAGAGCTCGATCAGCGTGCGCCCAACCGCCCCGGCGGCGGGGATGCCAGTGTTGTCGCACATCCAGTCGTTCCAGAAGCGGACTCGGAGGTCGCTGTCGGTGATCAGCACGCCGCGCAGAAAGGCGCTGTTGAGCCATTCAGGGACGATAGCCTGCCAGTCGACAGTCTGGGTCTGCATCACCGCTCCTCATCCAGTGCGCCTGGCCCCGCGCCAGCGCATGTTACGCCACAGCCTCACGGCCCCACGAGGGGTCATCTGCGGGATCAGGCTGTAGCAAGAGCTATACCAGAAGCGCAGTAGCGCAAACGTCACCCTGTCACGCTGCGCGTGCCCGGCCCGTACACGGGCGGGCTCTTGTCCAACGAAGGCCGCCTGCGCGGCATGCCTGAGGCCGCGCAGGCGGCCTTCGCAGACCGTCGCCCGGCGGCTGAAGCCGCCGGGCGACGCCGCACAGGGCGAGTCTTGCGGTATTGCCCAGAAGCGCGGCATCAGGCTCTGTGCCGCCACTGGGCGCCGGCACAGATCTTGCCTGTACGTCTGTGCATGATAACGCCATTCGCTGCCAGGATGGAAGCCTATGTACGCTCGCCAGATCGTATCAGCGCCGCTCCACAGGCGCGACGCTAGCAACCCCCGCCGAGATATTCTCGTGGTCGATGATCACGCCGAGATCACCGCCATGCTCTCAGAGATACTCACCGAGGAGGGCTACCACATCCGAGTCGCGCGCAACGGCGTCGAGGCCCTGCGCGAGGTGCAGATCCGTCGCCCCGATCTCATCCTGATGGATGTCGCCATGCCACATATGCGCGGCGACCAGGTGATCCTGCGCCTGCGCGACCAGGCGCATGGCGATATCCCGGTGATCCTGATGACGGCGGATCAGCAGCCTGAGCGATTCCGCGGCCTCGGTGCGCGCCAGGTGATCCGCAAGCCCTTCGATCTGAGCTACCTGCTCGATGCTGTGGCCCAGAACCTCTGAGCGCGCTATCCGGGCGCAAAGACGTTAAGATGATGAAACTGTTAAATACGATATAGGATAGTATATCCCATTTAGTTGCATGTCCGTAGTACCATAGATGTAACGACATAGCCAGACGTACTACGGAAGGTATACGATGGTCGCAACACCCACGACGCTGTTTTCGATCAACCAGAGAGATGGCTCCCCACTGCAGCCCGAGCACGACACGCTTCGCACCATGCTGCTAGAGGCCTACGGTGGCCAGTGTGCGATCAGTGGCTGCGCTATCGCCGAGGCGCTTGATATTGCGCTGATCGATCAGAACGGCCCCGCAGATAGCAGCAACGCCCTCCTGCTGCGCGCCGATCTCGCCCGGCTGCTCAGCGCCAGCATGATCTCCGTCGACGCGATGAGCCTGAAGGTCTTCGTGGCCGCCGAGGTCGCGGCCTCCGCCGACTACGCGCCCCTCACAGAGAGCCTCCTGCGCCAGCCGGCGCGGATCGCCATGCGCTGCAGCCGCCAGATCCTTGACGCGCACTACCGGCGATTCATGCTGCGCCAGCGCGCCGCCGCCGCGCGCCAGGCCACCGCCGCCGGCGTCGCGCCGCAGGTCAATTCGCCCCGGCCGGCCCTGCGCTGCACCCTGGCCGTCAAGAGCTGGGTCAACAGCGTGGCCTACAGCCGCGACAGCTCCCTGATCGCGACGGGCTCGTGGGATGGGGTGGCCCGCATCTGGCGGGCCGAGGACGGCTACCTCCTGCACAGCCTTCAGGCCGACCTCGGCGAGGTCAACGGCGTCAGCTTCAGCCCCGATGGGCGCGTGCTCGCCGCCGCCGGGCGCAACCAGATCGTCCAGATCTGGCGGGTGAGCGACGGCGCGCCTCTGTACACGCTCCAGGGTCCCGAGGGCCACAGCGGCGCGGTCTTCGGCGTCAGCTTCAGCCCCGATGGCTCGGCCCTCGCCAGCGGCAGCTGGGACCACAGCGTCTGTGTGTGGCGCATGAGCGATGGGCTGCCCGTCCGCCGGCTGGCCGGCCACCGGGGCGCCGTGAACAGCGTCAGCTTCAGCCCCAGCGGCAAGCTGATCGCCACCGGCAGCCACGACCGCCAGGTGCGGCTCTGGCGCGTGGCCGACGGCGCGCTGCTGAGCACGCTCCAGGGTCACACCGACGCGATCTTCAGCGTCGCCTTCAGCCCCGACGGGCGCGTGCTGGCCAGCGCGGGAACCGACGGCTCCATCCGCCTGTGGCGCGTGGCCGACGGCACCGCCCTCTACGCGCTCCAGGCCAACAGCGGGGCCGTCTTCAGCGTCGCCTTCAGCCCCGATGGCGAGAGCCTCGCCAGCGGCGACTACAGCCGGTCCGTGCGGATCTGGCGCGTGCGCGACGGCGCGCTGCTCCACACGATCCCCGCCCACGGCGAGGGCGTCACCTCGATCGCCTTCAGCCCCGACGCCGCATGCCTCGCCAGCGGCAGCTTCGACGCCTCGCTGAAGGTCTGGGATCTGGCCGGCGAGCCGGAGTAGGGCCGCCGCCCACAGGATGGTGTATGGTGTTTGGGCGGCTTCGCCGCCCAAACACCATACACCATCGGGTCTGGGGCGTTGCAGAAGCCCTGTGCGAACTGAGTGCCTTGTGATAAACGCTAGGAAAAAGTGTACTAGTATATGGTAAGATGTGGGCGCTTCCCTGCGAGACACGAAGGAGCGCCCGCGATGAGCGACCTGTACGGCCACACGCGCAGCGTTGTCGCCGCCCGCTATGCCCTGCTCACCCTCGAGGGGTTCGTCAGCGCGCCCCTGCCCGGCTGGCCCGGCGCGAGCTGCGTCGTCGTGATCAGCCCGGCCATGGGCGCCCGCTTCGCCCAGATCCTCGTCACCCTCGGCCCCGACGCATCGGGCGCGGGCCAGCGCCCCGATGAGGAGCTGCTGCTCTTTGTGCGCGAGGGCGCGGTGAGCCTGGAGGCCGGCGACCTGCACGCCCGCCTCGGCCCCGGCGGCTACGCCTACATCCCGCCCGCATGCCCCTACCGCGTCGCCCCGGACGCCCCCGGCGCCCAGCTGCTCGTCTTCCAGCGCCGCTACCTGCCCCTGCCCGGCGCCGCCACCCCCGGCCCGCTGGCCGGCCACGAGCAGGAGATCGCCGGCGCGCCCTTCATGGGCGACGAGGCCGCCATCCTCAAGAGCCTCCTGCCCGACGCGCCCGGCTTCGATATGGCCGTCAATATCTTCACCTTCCAGCCCGGCGCCACCCTGCCCATCGTCGAGACCCACATCATGGAGCATGGCATGATGATGATCCAGGGCCAGGGCATCTACCGACTCGCCGGCGACTACCACCCCGTCCAGTCGGGCGATGTGATCTGGATGGCACCCTTCTGCCCGCAGTGGTTCGTCGCCACCGGCAAGGTCCCGGCGCGCTACATCTACTACAAGGATGTCAACCGTGACCCGCTTGTCCTCGGCTAGCCCGGCCGCCGGGGTCATGACGTCGCGGCTGGCGCGCTGGTGGCCGGCGGCGGCGATCTTTGGCGTCGCCCTCGCGCTGCGACTCTACCGGCTGGGCTCAACCCCGCTCTGGCTCGATGAGATCTACACCATCCAGCTGGCCCGCATGGGGCCGTGGGCGATCTGGCGGAACCTCTCCTACGACCCGCACCCGGCACTATTCTACCTGTCAGAGTGGCTGATCTCTGGCTTCGGGGCGGCCCAGCCGGCGTGGGTGTGGCGCATGATCCCGATGCTGTGCGGCGTCCTGATCGCGCCGCTGGTCTACTGGGCCGCCCGGCCGCTGAGCGGGCCGGCCGGCGCCCTGGTCGGCGGGCTTGTCATGGCGCTCTCGCCGATCAGCATGTACTTTAGCCAGGAGGCCCGCTCGGCGACGCTCGCGCTGCTGCTGAGCGGACTGTGCCTGACCCTCGCCCTGGCCCTGATCCGCCGCCCTCGGGCCGACATCTGGGCGGCCTATGGCATCGTGTCATTCCTGGGGCTCGCCACTAGCTACCTCTTTGTGATCGTGCCGGGCGCGCAGCTGCTGATGCTGATCGCGCTGCGATCGACGCGCCGCGCCGCCCTCTGGTGCTCGGCCGCCCTCGCGATTGCCGGCATCCCGCTGCTGCTCATCGGGCGGGGGGTGCTCGCCGCCGTCGCCTCGGAGCACGCCGTCCAGAGCCCGCCGAGCATGCCGGACTTCCTCATGGCGCTGGTTGGCGGCGATAGCGTGCGCTACGGCCAGACCTGGGCGCACGGCGCGCTGCTGGGCGCGATCCTGCTCCTCGCCGCCGCCGGGGTCTGGGCCGGCCGATCCGGCCCGCGACAGGCGGCGATGCTGCTCTGCCTGGTGCAGTTCGCCCTGCCGCTGCTCGGCTTCTTTGGCGTGGGCGTGCCCCTCCTCGGCCTGCGGCTGCCCCTCAGCGAGTCGAAGACCTTCATGCCACTGCTGCCCGCGCTGCTCGTGCTTGTCGCCATGGGGGCCGCCTGGCTGCTCGGTGCGCGCCCCCTCGGCGCGGCGCTGCTCGTCGGGCTGGTGCTGCTGATCGTCGCCGGATCGGCCTATAACCTTGGGCGCTACTGGGAGACATCCAAGAGCCCCGAGTCCGATCTGGTGCTGGCGATGGCTCGCCAGTCTGAGCCGGGCGATGTCGTGATCAGCCTCTACCCCTCGCTCAACGGCGCGATGAGCATCTACGCCCCCGCGATGGACACCTACACGATGGTGACGGGCAGCAGCGATGCGCGCATGCTCTCCCGCAGCCTGCTGATCCTGCGCATCCCCGAGCTGGCCGCGCAGCCCGAGGCCTCGGTCGATGCGGCGATGTCGCCCGGCACGCGGATCTGGCTGCTCTATAATGCGCGATGGCCCCTGCCTCCGCCGCTCGATACGATCGCCGCCACCTGCACGCAGCGCACCGAGTTTATGCGCCCGCCATTTCATGCGATCCTGGTCACGGACTGCCCGTAGTGTGAATGCAACATGCAATCGCCCTGGCCCCCGGCCTGGCCTACCCGATCGTGAGGCTTTATGGACATCTCCATCGATACCGCCGCTGTGATGGCCGACCTCGACGCGATCGCCGCCTGCTCATCCTCGCCGCCGCCCGGGGTCACCCGCATCCTGTATAGCGCCGCCGACATGGGGGCGCGGGCCTACCTGCGCGCCCGCTGCGCCGAGGCTGGCCTGGACCTGCGCGAGGATGGCCTGGGCAACCTCTTCGCCCGCTGGCCCGGCAGCGCGCCCGACCTGCCCGCCGTCGCCAGCGGCTCGCACATCGACGCCATCCCCGACTCGGGGCGCTACGACGGCACGGTGGGCGTCGTCGGCGCCCTGGAGGCCATCCGCGCCCTCAAGCGGGCCGGGTTCGCGCCCCGGCGCAGCATCGAGCTGCTGCTCTTCACCGCCGAGGAGCCCACCCGCTTCGGCATCGGCTGCCTGGGCAGCCGGGCGCTCTGCGGCGCGCTCACGCCCGCCCGGCTGCGCGATCTGCGCGACGCCGCCGGGCGCAGCCTGGAGGAGCTGCGCGCCGAGGCCGGCTTTCACGCGCCCCTGGAGGATGTGCAGCTGCCCGCCGGCCTCTACCACGCCTTTGTCGAGCTGCATATCGAGCAGGGGCCGCTCCTTGAGACCGAGGGCCTGCCGATCGGGGTCGTCCGCGCCATTGCCGCCCCGGCCAGCCTGCGCGTCAGCCTGCGCGGGGTCGGCGGCCACGCCGGGGCCGTGCTCATGCCCGGCCGCCGCGACGCGCTGCTGGCCGCCGCCGAGATCGCCCTCGCCGTCGAGCGCGCCGCCCTCAGCACCGGCAGCCCCGACACCGTGGCCACCACCGGCGTCCTGCGCATCGAGCCCAGCGCCGTCAACTCCATCCCCAGCGCCGCCACCCTGGAGATCGACGTGCGCGATATCGCCGATGAGCCGCGCGACGCCGCCCTCCACGCCATCCGCGAGGCGGCCGTCGAGATCTGCGAGCGCCGGATCATCGCCTACACGCTCGATATGCTCAACGCCGACCCGCCCGCCACCTGCGCGCCCGCCGTCATCGAGGCGGCCGTCCGCGCCTGCGCCGAGCTGGGCCTGCACTACCAGATGATGGTCAGCCGGGCCTACCACGACAGCCTGTTCATGGCCCGCATCTGCCCCACGACGATGATCTTCATCCCATGCCGAGGCGGGGTCAGCCACCGCCCCGATGAGCTCTCCTCCCCCGAGCAGATCGCCGCCGGGGTCGCCGTCCTCGCCCGCAGCCTCGCTGCGCTGTCGCTTGCGTAATGTTGAATGTTGAATGTTGAATGCTGAATTCGGATCATTCAACATTCAACATTCAACATTCAACATTCAACATTACCCCTATGTGGAAACAGTACTACCAGCCTGAGACCCTCGTCGCCGCCATAGCCCTGCTCGCCGCCCACCCCGGGGCCCGCGTCGTCGCCGGCGGCAGCGATGTCATGGTGGAGCTCAGCCGCGGCATCCGCCCCGCCGAGACGCTGGTCGATATCTCGCGGGTGGCCGGGCTGCGCTACGCCGAGGCCTGCGGCGACAGCCTGCACATCGGCGCCCTGGCCACCCACAACATGGTCATCTCCTCGAAGGCCTGCGTGGCCGGCGCCCTGCCGCTCGCCCAGGCCTGCGCCGAGATCGGCGCGCCGCAGATCCGCGCCCGCGCCACCGTCGCCGGCAACCTGCTCACCGCCTCGCCCGCCAACGACACGATCACCCCGCTGGTCGCCCTCGGCGCCGAGCTGTCGCTGGTCGGCCCCGACGGCGAGCGCAGCCTGCCCCTGGGCACCTTCCACCTGGGCGTCCGCCGCACCGCCCTGCGCCCCGGCGAGCTGCTGCGCGAGATCCGGCTGCCCGCCCTCGCCGGCCGCCGCCGCGGGATCTTCCTCAAGCTCGGCCTGCGCCGCGCCCAGGCGATCTCGGTGATCAATGTCGCCGTCGTGATCGAGCAGGCCGGCGACGCCCCCGACTCCCCGGTGCTCGCGGCCCGCGTCGCCCTCGGCTGCGTCTCCCCCACGATCATCCAGGCCCCGGCCGCCGAGGCCTTCCTCGTCGGCCGGGGCCTCGACGCCGCCACATGCCTGGAGGCCGGCCGGCTCGCCTCCCACGCCGCCGCGCCGATCGACGACCTGCGCGGCACGGCGGCCTACCGCCGCCACGCCGTCGTCTCCATGGTCGCCGAGGCTCTGAAGCGCCTCGCAGCCGGCGAGGAGCGCCGGGGCTGGCCCGCCCGCCCCGTGCTGCTGGAGTCGCCTGATAGGGGACAGGGGACAGGGGATAGGGGACAGGGGGACGAACCAGATCAGCCATTGCGCAATGTGCTGGCCACGGTTAACGGCGCGCCCGTCGCCCTCTCGCCCCAGAAGACCCTGCTCGACGCGCTGCGCGAGGACGCCGGCCTCACCGGAACCAAGGAGGGCTGCGCCGAGGGCGAGTGCGGCGCATGCACGGTCTGGCTCGACGGCCAGGCGGTGATGGCCTGCCTCGTGCCGGCCGCCCAGGCCCACGGCGCCAGCGTCACCACCATCGAGGGTCTCGCCGCCGCCCACGCCCAAAGCTCCGCCCCCCCACCCCCCAACCCCCACCCCCCAACCCCCACCCCCCAACCCCCTGGCAACCTGCACCCGCTCCAGGCCGCCTTCATCGCCAGCGGGGCCGTCCAGTGCGGCTACTGCATCCCCGGCATGCTCATGGCCGGGGCCAAGCTGCTCGACGAGCAGGGCAGCCCCGACGTCCCCGCCATCCAGTCCGCCCTGAGCGGCAACATCTGCCGCTGCACCGGCTACCGCAAGATCATCGCGGCGGTGCGCGCGGTCGCCGGGCAGCCTCAGGGAGAGGAGCCTCTCCCTTGAGCGCCCTCCCCCGGCGCGTCGTCGCCTTCTACCGCGAGACCGACTGGATGTTCCGCACGATCGAGCTCTGGCGGCGCTCGCCGGCCATGCACGCCGGGCTGTGGCCCCCCGGCACCCGCAGCCACCGCAGCGCCCTGGACACGATCAACCGCGAGCTGGCCGGGCGCGCGGGCGTGCTGCCGGGGGAGACGGTGCTCGACGCAGGGTGCGGCGCGGGCAGCAGCGTGCTCTGGCTCAGCGCCAGGATGGCCGTCACCGCGATCGGCATGACCATCGTGCCCGATCAGGCCCGCCGCGGCGCGGCGCTCGCCCGGCGCGGGGCCGCCCCCGGCCGGGCCGCCTTCCTCTGCGGCGACTACGCCCGCTCGCCGGTCGCCGACTCCTCCGTCGATGTCGTCTGGGCGCTGGAGAGCGTCTGCCACGCCCCCGATAAGCCGGCCATGCTCGCCGAGGCCCGCCGCGCCCTGCGCCCCGGCGGCCGCCTGGTCATCGCCGACCGCATGCGCCGCCGCCGCAATGAGACGCCGCCCGGCAACGCGCTGCTGCGCCGGTGGCTCGACGGCTGGGCGATGCCCGACCTCGCCACCCCCGAGGAGCTGGCCGCCGCCGCCGGGGCCGCCGGCTTCGCCGATGTGCATGTCGAGGATGTGACCGCGCTGGCCTGGCCGTCGCTGCGCTTCCTCGGGCTCTTCGCCGGGGCAAGCCTGCCCGCCGCGATCATCCTGCGCGCCCTCGGCATGCAGAGCGATGTGCAGCTCGCCGGGATCCGCGGCTGCGTCGACCAGTACCGCAGCCTGCGCCGCGGCCTCTGGGGCTACCACATCCTCACCGCGCGGGTGGGGTAGGGGCGCATGGGCGCGTCGCCCCCCGGCCCCCCCGAATCTGAGGCGGCGGCGTGCGGACAGCTCGTTATGTGGGCCGCGTGCGGCGCGGGTGGAGCTGTACGCTAGCTATAGCGGCGGGCCGAACAGCTGAGCATTAATACGCCCAATCGTGTTCTGCGCTCTGCGCTCTGCGTCGGAGGGGTTGCGCAATGATAAGGTGTTGCGCTATTGTTGTTGCCACCTCACGTATCTGGATTGCTTCTGGCCATGCCGATTACAGGTGGCTGGGTTGATGTGGGAGCTATCGATGACTCTAAGCACGGATCTCGTGGCCGTCACGCGCGCGGCGCTGGCCGCCGTCCCCGGTGTTCGCGAGCAGCGGGTGGCGGAGGAGTGGGCCGAGCGGCACGGCCAGGTCGGCGATGACCCGGCCGCCATTCGGAGCTGGGCCTGGACGACCCCGGAGCTCGCATGGCTGCGCCTGGTGCTGATCGATGGCGGCAGACGCACGCAGGTCGTCTCTATCCTGGGGGTCCCGCGCGCCGCGTTCGATCTGCCCTTGTTTGGCGCGGAATCGGATCGGTCGCAGGTCGGGCTGACTGGGTGCGCGCGCAGCGGCGCTGATCTGGCCCTGCGGCCTCACCCCGGCAGCCAGAGCAGGGGCGAGGCGTAGTCCACATCCTCGATCAGCCGCTCCTGGGGCGTGCCGTCTGCGGCCCATGCCCAGACCTCGCCGGCACCCTCGGCCTGGTAGCGCAGATCCTGCTGCGGGTCGTCGCGGCTCCAGCCGGCGGGCAGGGCCAGGGCCAGCTGCGCGCCGTCGGGCGACCAGGCCGCCGCCGTGACGCGCGGCGCCTGCCAGGCCAGCTGGCCCGCCGTCGGCACCTCGCCGCTGGGTAGGAACATGCTGCCCGCTACGCCGAGGCGCACGACGGTGATCCGCCAGACCTCGTAGCCGCTGCCGCCGCGGGCGTCGCTGAAGTTATGCTCCAGGGTGGACGCCATCTGGCCGCCGGGGCCGAACTGCGGCGGGAGCATCCAGCCGGCCCCGCTGGTCATGGCCTGCCCATCGCCCCTGAACGCCGCGCCGATCTCGGTGATGTTGATATCGACCAGCGACTGGTAGCCGAGGAAGCGCTGGTAGGCGACCTGCGCGCCGTCGGGCGACCATGCCGGCGCGTAGACGAGGTGGCCCTGGCCAGAGCCCTGGCCATCCGCCGTGGCGAAGTCCCAGCCATTCTGGCCCTGGCGGTTGATCAGGCGCACGGCGTTCCCCTCACCGAGGAAGCCCAGCCCCGGGGGCTGGCGGAGCGGGGGCGAGGCAAAGGCGATCCGCTTGCTGTCGGGGCCGAAGGACGGGTCGCAGCCGGGGGCCAGGGCGCGCTCCTCTAGATCGTCCAGCGCGATAGCGCGCACCTCGGATGCGGCGCACCAGCGGCTCCAGCCGGCCCAGTCGAGCGTGGGCGGGTCATCGGTCGCCGCCGAGCTGTAGGCCAGGGCCGAGCCGTCAGCGGCCCAGCTCAGGCCCTCCTCGGCGCGATCATTGCTGGTGATCTGTCGGAGCTCCGCGCCGTCGCGCTGGACGAGCCAGATCTCGCCGGAGCGCCCGGCGCCGCGCAGCATCGCCAGAAGCCGCCCGTCAGGGGTGGCGGCGAAGGCGCGCACGCCCTGGGAGACCACGCGCTCGGCGCGGCTGCGCACGCCATAGGCCATCAGGTCGCCCCGGCGCAGGAACAGGATCTCCTGCTCGCCGGCGGGCGCCGTGGTGGATGTCGGCGCTGCGGTGGATGTTAACGCCGAGGCGGCGGGCCTCGCGGCGAAGGTGTCATGTCGCGCCGCCGACCTTGAGGAGATTACGGGCAGCTACGACCTCGTGAGCTGCTTCGATGTCCTCATCCACTACCCCGCCGACCTGTTCCCTGGGATGCTCGCTCATCTTGCCAGCCTCTGTCGGGGGACGCTGCTGTTCACCTATGCCCCCTACAGCCCGCTCCTCGCGGCCATGCACCGCGTCGGCGGCTACTTCCCCCACAGCCAGCGCCGCACCGATATCCAGATGATCCGCGATACGGTTGTGCGCCAGGCTCTCGCCGACTCTGGCATGCGCCTGCGGCGCTCCGCGCGCGTTGGCAAGGGCTTCTACCACGTGATGCTGGTGGAGGCGAGTCGGCACGAATGAATGCAGGATTCTTCATGCTGAATAGCCGATGTGCGAGGCAATTCGACATTTAGCTTTATCTCGGTAGTTCATACTCAGTACTACGGTTCACGAGGAATGGAGGCGGTATGAAGAAGTTGTCTGCCCTGGCGCTCACGGCAGCGACTGGGGTTGCGCTCTGGCAGTGGTTTGAGCGCGAGACACTCCGTGAGGGTGAGGCGACGGTGTACCTGCAAAGTGAGCACGAGCACTTTCACCTGCACGTCGATCTGCCGCCGGGGATGGAGATCCAGCCCGGCGATACGCTGGAGATCGTCGATATGCCTAAGGTGCCGAGCGGGCAGACCCAGGGCGAGATGAGCTACCGCAGCCCAGTGAAGCTGTTTAAGGCGAGCTGGCTGCGCCGCACCCTGATCAAGCGCAGCAGCCTGGTGGAAGTGAACGAGCTGGTGGAACACCCGTAAATAATGTTGAATGTTGAATGTTGAATGTCTGGCATTCAACATTCAACATTCGACATTACCTCTGAAGGAGGCTCTATGGAAGCGATGCCCGATCTGAGTGTGACGACCCGCCACGCCCTCCAGGAGGCGGTGCTGACCCCGCGCTTCTACACGACGGACTTTAAGGCGATCGACGCGCTCGATATCGACAAGAATGGCCTGCGCGATGAGTTCGAGTGGATCAAGGACGAGTTTGCCCACGACTATAACAAGGGCCACTTTAAGCGGAATGAGGAGTTTCTCGCCGGCTTCGACGATATGCCGGTGCGACAGCTGTTCATCGAGTTCCTTGAGCGCTCGTGTACGGCCGAGTTTAGCGGCTGCGTCCTCTATGCCGAGATGGTCAAGCACCTCAAAGATCCGACCATGCGGCAGATCTTCCAGCTGATGAGCCGCGATGAGGGCCGCCACGCCGGCTTCATCAACCGCACGATGGCCGACCTGAATGTGGCCCTCGACCTGAGCGTGCTCCAGAAGCGCAAGAAGTACACCTTCTTCCAGCCGAAATTTATCTTCTACACCGTCTACCTCTCTGAGAAAATCGGCTACTCGCGCTATATCAATATCTACCGCCACCTGGAGAAGAGCCCGGATCATATCATTCACCCGATCTTCAAGTGGTTCGAGGAGTGGTGCAACGACGAGTACCGCCACGGCGAGTTCTTCTCGATGCTGATGCGCTCGCAGCCCGATCTGCTGAATAAGCCCAGCAACCGGCGCTGGATCCGCTTCTTCCTCCTGGCTGTCTATGTGACGATGTATATCAACGACGCCCGCCGTGAGAGCTTCTACAAGGCCCTCGGCCTTGACTGGCGCGCCTACGACCAGGATGTCATCCGGCTCTGCAACCAGATCTCCACCCAGGTCTACCCGGTGACGCTGCCCGTGGAGGACCCGCGCTTCTTCCAGCATATGGACGCGATCATCGCCTACGACCGCCAGGCGGAGGCGCTCGCCACCCGCAACGACCCGGTGGCTCAGGCCCAGAAGGCCCGCCTGCGCGCCGCGATCGGCATGCGCATGTTCACGCTCTTCCGGATGGAGCCCCAGATCACCACTTCGCAGAATAAGTGGAAGGGTCTCCAGGGCTTCCCGAACTACCCCGGCCCGGATCGCCCGCTCCGCGTCGCCGCCGCCGATTGATGAGGTTGTAAGGCCGGAGCGTTCGCCACAGAACTGCGAACACTTCGGTCTTACATACTTCAACCATTTACATATCATGCGCTTTGTTTTCCTTACCATAGACGGGAATCACGCCGCCGCCCTCCGGCTGGCCGCCGACCGGGTGCGCCGCGAGCACGGGCTGGCACTCACGGTAGCGTTTCACGATGCGTCCTCGTTGCGCGATGCGGCGGGCTGGCGTCGCCTTGAGAGCGACCTGTCCGGGGCCGCGTTTGTGTTCGGCGCCCGTCTCTTCGGTGAGGAGTATGTGCGCCCCCTAGAGAAGCTGCTGCATGACGCGCCCTGCCCGGTGCTGGTGATCACCTCGAACCCGGCCCTGATCCGCTGCACGCGGATCGGCAAGTTCGATATGCGCACCCGCGATGAGGACGAGAAGCCGGGGATCATCCAGCAGTGGATCAAGAAGCTGCGCCCCCAGGGCGGCGCCGGCGAGGCCCGCCGCCAGCTCGCGGTGCTGCGCAACCTCAGCAAGGTGCTCAAGCTCATCCCCGGCAAGGCCCGCGATATCTACGCCTTCGCCGCCGCCCACCAGTACTGGCTCAACCCCTCCCCCGAGAACCTCTACCGCATGCTCTGTATGCTGGCCGACTCCTATGTGCCCGGCGTCCACGGCAAGCTGCCCCAGGCCGACCCGCTGAGCTACCCCGAGACAGCGATCTTCCACCCCGACGCGCCCGCGCCCTTCGAGCGCCTGGCTGACTATGAGAAGTGGCTGCGGGGGCGGAAGCAGGGCGGTAAGAACGGAACCGTCGGCGTGCTGGCCCTGCGCGGGGTGGTGCTGAGCGGGAACACGGCCCACCTGAAGGCGCTGACCTCGGCCCTGGAGTCCCGTGGCCTGACGGTGCGCATGGCCTACGCATCGGGCCTCGACCAGCGCCCGGCGGTGGAGCAGTTCTTTGTCGGCGATAAGAAGACCGCCCCGGTCGACCTGCTGCTCAACGCCTCGGGCTTCGCCCTGGTGGGCGGGCCGGCCGAGAGCCGCCCGGTCGAGGCGCGGGCGACTCTTCAGTCGCTCGATGTGGGCTACTTCGGCCTGGTGCCGCTGGCCTTCCAGCGCATTGAGGACTGGCGCGCCGACTCGACCGGCCTGGCCCCGGTGCAGGCAGCGCTGAGCGTGGCCGTGCCTGAGCTTGAGGGCGCCGCCGAGCCCCTGGTCTTCTGCGGGCCGAGCGCGGCCGGCGACGGCATGGCCCCCCTCGCCGCCGAGATCGCCCAGGTCGCCGACCGGGCCGCCCGCCGGGTGGCCCTGCGCCACCGGCCCAACGCCGAGAAGAAGCTGGCCCTGGTGATCTTCAACTACCCGCCGAACCTGGGGAATGTGGGCACCGCCGCCTACCTGGATGTCTTCCAGAGCCTCTACGGGCTGCTGGGCGCCCTGCGCGACGATGGCTACACGGTTGATATGCCGGCCAGCGCCGATGACCTGCGGCGGATGGTGGTCGAGGGCAACGCCCTGGCTAATGGCACCGACGCCAGCGTGGCCGCCCGCCTGCCGGTGGCCGACTATCGCCGGCTCTTCCCGGCCCAGGCTGAGATCGAGCCCTTCTGGGGCCGCGCCCCCGGTGAGCTGCTCAACGACGGCAAGAACTTCCTGATCATGGGCGTGCAGCTGGGCAACGTGCTCGTCGGCGTGCAGCCCTCCTTCGGCTATGAGCGCGACCCGATGCGCCTGCTGATGGCCAAGGACGCCGCGCCGAACCACGCCTTCGCCGCCTTCTACACCTGGCTGCGCTATGTGTACAAGGCCGACGCGGTGGTCCACTTCGGCACCCACGGCGCGCTGGAGTTTATGCCCGGCAAGCAGGCCGGTATGAGCGCGGACTGCTGGCCCGCCCGCCTGATCGGCGAGCTGCCGAACTTCTACTACTATAGCGTCAACAACCCCAGCGAGGCGGCCATCGCCAAGCGCCGCGGCATGGCCACCCTGGTGAGCTACCTGGTGCCGCCGCTCCAGCAGGCCGGCCTCTACAAGGGCCTGCGCGCGCTCAAGGACACCCTCGACCGCTACCGCGCCGCGCCGAACGTCGAGCTGCTTGAGGATGTCCGGACGCAGGCTGAGAAGCTGGGCATTGTGCCTGAGGTGCAGGTCGATACCTCTGAGGCCTATGTGGGCGCGGTCGGCCACGAGCTGCTCAAGATTGAGGAGCGCATGATCCCGGCCGGCCTGCACGTGCTGGGCAAGTCGCCCGCGCCCGTCGAGCTGGTGGATTTCCTGGCCCTGACGGCGAGCTTCCGGCCCGCGGGCAAGCGCAGCCCCGCCCCCTTCCCGGCGATCATCGCCGCCAGCCTGGGCTACGACTATGTGTCCCTGCGCGAGCGGCTCTCCAGCGACACCACGGCCCAGGAGCAGTGGCGTCAGGTTGAGGCGATCGGCAAGGAGGCGATTCGCAGGTTTGTGGCCGGGTCGCCTGTGGGGGCGCAGCGCGCTGCCTCACCACGGACGCAGCACGCTGCGTCCCAACAGGCCGACGCCTATCTGCACGAGTCAGCCCACATCCGCCCCGGCTCGCTCGATGAGATGTGGGCCTTCCTGGGCGACCTGCTGGCGAAGCTGCAGTCCCCCCAGGAGGTGCAGGGCCTGCTCCACGGCCTGCGCGGCGGCTTCATCGCGCCCTCGCCGAGCAATGATGTGGTGCGCGACCCGGCCGTCCTGCCCACCGGCCGCAATGTCTATAGCCTTGACCCCTACCGGGTGCCCTCGTCGGCGGCGATGGAGCGCGGCGGGCGCCTGGTGAACGAGCTGCTGGCCCGCCTGGAGGCCGAGCAGGGCGCGCTGCCGCAGACGGTGGCGGTGGTGCTCTGGGGCAGCGATAACCTGAAGTCGGAGTGTGAGGGCGTCGCCCAGGTGCTCGCCATGCTCGGCGCGCGGCCGCTGGTCGATGAGCTGGGCAGCGTGAGCGATGTGGAGCTCATCCCGCTGGAGGAGCTCGGCCGCCCGCGCGTCGATGCGGTGGTGACGGTGAGCGGGATCTTCCGCGACCTGCTCGGCAACCAGATGCAGCTGATCGACCGGGCCGCCCGCCTGGCCGCCGCCGCCGATGAGCCCGCCGAGCTCAACTTCGTGCGCGCCCACGCCGTCTCCCAGGCCGCCGAGCTGGGCATCCCCCTGGAAGAGGCCGCCGCCCGCGTCTTCTCGAACGCCCCCGGCAGCTACGGCGCCAATGTGAACAACCTGGTGGATAGCGGCACCTGGGACGATGAGGGCCAGCTCGGCGACGCCTTCCTCAGCCGCAAGGGCTTCAGCCTTGGCCCGAACGGCGAGTGGCGCGAGTCGCGCGCGGTGCTGGAGAAGGCGCTGGGCACGGTGGACGCCAGCTTCCAGAACATCGATAGCTTCGAGGTCGGCCTCTCCGATATCGACAACTACTACGACAACCTGGGCGGGATCACCAAGAGCGTCGAGCTGCTGCGCGGCACCCGCCCGAAGACCCTGGTGGCCGACGCGCTCGGCAGCGGCAACCGGGTCAGCTCGCTCGATCAGGCGGTGCGCCTGGAGACGCGGGCCAAGCTGCTGAACCCCAAGTGGTACGAGGCGATGCTCAGCCACGGCTACGAGGGCGCCCGCGAGATCGAGGCCCGGGTCAACAACACCTACGGCTGGAGCGCCACCGCCGGCGCGGTGGACGGCTGGGTCTACCAGAGCGTCGCCGAGACCTTCGTGCTCGATGAGGCGATGCGTGATCGGCTGGCCGCCCTTAACCCGACGGCCGCCGTTGGCGTGGTGCGGCGCCTGCTTGAGTCGAGCGGGCGCGGCTTCTGGGACGCCGACCCGGAGACGCTGGAGCGGCTGCGCGAGATCTACGCGGATCTTGAGGATCGCCTTGAGGGTATTACCGTCGGCTGATGCCCGAAGAGCGGCGCGGAGGAGCTATGACGATCTTCAAGAATATCCGGCTGGGCCTGCTGCACGTCGCGGTGGCGGTGAGCCTGGTGCCGATCACCGGCGTGCTGAACCGGATCATGATCCACGAGCTGGGCATCTTGGCGAGCCTGGTGGCCGCCCTGATCGTGCTCCCCTACCTGCTCTCTCCCGCCCAGGTCTGGATCGGGCAGTACTCGGACAACCACCCGCTGTGGGGCTACCGGCGCACGCCCTACATCGCCGCCGGGATCATCCTCTGCGCAGGCGGGGCCACGCTGACGCCCTGGGCCGCCCTGATGATGGCTGAGAGCTTCTGGCTCGGCCTGCTTGTCGCGGTGCTGGTCTTCCTTACCTGGGGCGTCGGCTTCAACCTCGCTGTGGTCTCCTACCTCTCGCTGGCCAGCGACCTCTCGGAGGAGCATCAGCGCTCGCGGACGATCGCGGTGATGTGGTTCATGATGATCACCTCGGTGATCATCACGGCGATCGTCACAGGGAACGCCCTGGAGAGCTATAGCCCCGCGCGGCTGATGCAGGTCTTCTTGGCATGCGGCGGGGTGTCGCTGGCCCTCGGTGCGGCGGGCCTGATCGGCCTGGAGCAGCGGAACACCTGGGTGCCCCGTGAGGAGCGTCACAGCTCGGGCGATGCGGTGCGTGCCGTGATGGCGAACCCGCATGCGCGCCGCTTCTTCGTGTACCTGATGCTCCTGCTGGCCGCCATCCTCGGCCAGGATGTGCTGCTGGAGCCCTTCGGCGCCCAGGCCTTCGGCATGAGCGTGCGCGAGACGACACAGCTCACCGCCACCTGGGGCGGGGCGACTCTGGTGGCCCTGCTGCTCCAGGGCCTCGTGCTCAGCCGGTTTATGAGCAAGAAGGCCGGTGCCACCCTCGGCGGCGCGCTGGCCGCCCTCGGACTCTTCCTGATTGCCCTGAGCGGGGCAATCTCTAGTCAGACTCTCTTCGTCCCGGCGATCGCCCTGCTTGGCTTTGGGACCGGCATCGCCACAACGACGAACCTGGCGCTCATGCTCGATATGACCACCCCCGAGCAGGTGGGCCTCTTCATCGGCGCATGGGGGGTGGCCGATTCGATGGCCCGCGGGCTGGGCAACCTGCTGGCTGGCGGCGTGCGCGATATCGCTGGATTTGCCATCCAGAGCCCTGCCGGCGGCTACGTGACGGTCTTCCTGCTGGAGGGCCTGATGCTCTGTGTGGCGATGGCTATGCTGCGCCGGATCGATGTCTCGGCCTTCCGCAGCGAACAGCCCTCGCTGACGCAGCTGATCGCTGTGGTTGGGGACGCCTGAACCTGACGGCCCCCGAACTGCGGCGATACCATCCATTGCTGCTTCGTTTTGTGCAGATTTAGGAAGAATTGCAGATACCTCAAAGGGTCGCGCGATGAACCTCCTGCTTGCTGGCCTCGATCACACAACCGCGCCGGTTGAGATCCGCGAACGTCTGGCCTTTAACGCCACCGACATTCCCGCTGCGCTCCTGCAGCTCACAATGCCGCGAGGGCATCGCCCCCCGCTCTTTAGCGAGGCCGTGATTCTCTCGACGTGTAACCGGGTCGAACTCTATGGTGTCTCGTCAGAGACGAGCACCGCCCAGAGTCTCGCGAGCTTCCTGGCGGAGTTCCACGGGCTCGATGAGAAGCACTTTGTCCACACGCTCTTCTTCGTCAACGGCGAGTCGGTGGCCCACCACCTGTGCGCTACCTCGTCGGGGCTGCGCTCGCTGGTGCTGGGCGAGGCCCAGATCCAGGGCCAGGTGCGCACCGCCTTTGAGATCGCCCAGCAGGCCGGCACCGTCGGGCCGGTGCTGCACCGGCTCTTCCAGCACGCCCTGACCGCGGGCAAGCGCGTGCGCCACGAGACGGAGCTGGGCCAGGGTGCGGCCAGCGTCTCGCAGGCCGGTGTGATGCTGGCCCGCCAGCGCCTCGGCCAGCTCCAGGGCCGCTCGGTGCTTCTGGTGGGCAGCGGCGAGGTGAGCGAGCTGGCCGCCCAGAACCTGCTGGCCAACGGCGCCGACCGGCTCATGATCGTCAACCGCACGCTCGCCCACGGGCGCGAGCTGGCAAATCGCTATGGTGCCGAGGCGCTCACCTTCGATGAGCTGCCCAGCGCCTTGGTCCGCGCCGACATCGTGATCAGCTCCACCTCGGCCCCGGTGCCGATCATCTACCATCAGCACGTGGCTGACGCCATGCATGCGAAGGCCGAGACCCGCCATCACGAGGGCGCGCCGCCCTCGATGCTGCTGATCGACCTGGCCGTGCCCCGCGATATTGCCACCGACGTCGCCCAGCTCCCCGGCGTCCACGTCTGCACCGTGGACGATCTGCACGAGGTGGTGCGCCACACCCTCGATCACCGGGCTGAGGTGTCTGAGCTGGCCGAGTCGATCTCTAACGCAGAGGTGGAGGCCTTTCTGGGCTGGATGCGGACTCAGGATGCTGTGCCGACGCTGACCAGCCTGCGCGACTATGCCGAGAGCCTGCGCTCAAGCGAGCTTGATCGGGCGCTGCGCCGCCTGAGCTCGCTCTCGCCCGAGCAGCGCGTCGTGGTCGAGGCGCTCAGCCGCAGCATTGTCAACAAGCTGCTCCACTCGCCAACCCGTCGCCTCCGCGACGCCGCAGCCCAGGGCGATGGGCAGCGCTACGCCGCGATGCTGAGCGATCTGTTTAATCTGGAGCACGCAAACGCTGTGGGCGAGCGCGGGTAAGGGCTATCGTATAGACGCAGCGTGCTGCGTCCCTGCACCGGATAGGGAAGATCACGATGGGACAGAAAACACTCATTCTCGGCACACGTGGCTCGAAGCTGGCCCTGACTCAGTCCGAGATGATGGCCGCCGCCCTGCGCGCCGCGAACCCTGGCCTCGCCGTCGAGCTGAAGATCATCAGCACCAAGGGCGACCGCATCCTGGATGTGGCCCTCTCGGCGGTGGGCGATAAGGGGCTCTTCGTCAAGGAGTTGGAGCAGGCGCTCCTCGATCATGAGGTTGACCTGTGCGTTCACAGCTGTAAGGATCTGCCTTCGGTGGTGCCCGATGGCCTGACCCTGGCCGCCTTCCCAGAGCGGGCCGACCCGCGCGATGCGCTCGTCATCAATGCGGCGTCGCCCGAGGGCGATCGGGCGTCGGCCTCGATCCTTACCTTGCCGACCGGCACCGTCGTCGGCACGAGCTCGCTCCGCCGGGCCAGCCAGATCCGCGCCGTCCGTCCGGACCTGCAGCTGCGCGATGTGCGCGGCAATGTGGACACCCGCCTGCGCAAGCTGGCCGAGGGCCAGTACGAGGCGCTGGTGCTGGCCTCGGCCGGCCTGGATCGCCTGGGCTTCACTGATTCCACGGTGGACGGGCCGCGCCCCTTTACGGCGGTGGACGCCAGCTTCGTCTCGCTGCCCATCTCCGCCGAGCAGATGCTCCCCGCTGTGGCCCAGGGCATCCTGGCCATCGAGTGCCGCGCCGACGATGCGCTGACCATCGGCGCGCTCGCCGCCCTCGACCACGCGCCCTCGCGGGCCGCGGCCCTGGCCGAGCGGGCCTTCCTCGGACGACTTGAGGGCGGCTGCCAGGTGCCGATCGCCGCTCACGCCACACTGGCGGGCGATAGCCTGAGCCTGCGCGGCATGGTGGGCTCCCTCGATGGGCTGAATGTGATCTCCGCCGAGCGGACGGGCGACCTGTCCGACCCCGCCGCCATCGGCGTGGCCCTGGCCGAGGATCTGCTGGCCCGCGGCGCCGCCGAGATCCTGGCCGAGCTCGCGACGGCGAAGCAGTGAGGTGATCGATGGGTGGACTGATCGTAAGGGCGCAGCAGGAGCAAAGCTCCTGCTGCGCCCCAACAAAACCGCTCTCTGGCATGCGTGTCGTGATCACCCGCTCGGCGGACAAGGCCGACGGCATGGCCGCGCGGCTGCGCGAGCTTGGCGCTGAGCCAGTGATCTTCCCAACAATTGCGTATGCCCCCCCCGAGGACACCGCCGCCCTTGATGCTGCCCTGGCTCGCCTCGTAGATGGGCAGTACGACTGGCTGGTGATGACGAGTGGCCAGGTGGTGAAGGCCATCGCTGATCGCCAGGCATTCAGCATTCCACATTCAGCATTCCACATTGCGGCGGTCGGCCCGGCCACCGCCGCCGCCTGCGCGGATCTGCTCGGCGTGCAGCCCGCCACCGTGCCCGAGCAGTTCATCGCCGAGGGGCTGGCCGCCGCCCTCGGCGATCTGACCGGCAAGCGGGTGCTGCTGCCGAAAGCCGACATCGGTCGCCCAACCCTGGAGAAGCTCCTGCGCGCGGCCGGCGCTCAGGTGGATCGGGTGGTGGCCTACCGCAATATCCCCGCCCCCGATAACGGCGTGGATATGGCCGGGATGCTGGCCGCCGGGCAGATTGACGCGGTCACCTTCACGAGTGGCTCGACGGCCCGCGCCTTTGTGCAGAAGGTCGGCCCGCAGTCCCTGGATCTCTTGGGGCAAACCGTGATCGCATGCATCGGCCCGGCCGCCGCCGCTGTCTGCCGGGAGATCGGCATGGAGCCACAGGTGGTGGCCGAAGTGTTTACTGAGGAGGGGCTGCTGGAGTCCCTGATTAGCTATTTGGAGCGTATGGCCCTCGCCCCCCAGACCCCTCTCCCGCAGGCGGGAGAGGGGGCACCGCACGTGCGGCAGGGGTGAGCGTAATGGAGGAATCTATGGCATACCCCGCCAGCCGCCCGCGCCGCCTGCGCCTGAATGAGAATATGCGCCGCATGGTGCGCGAGACCTCGCTCAGCGCCGATAGCCTGATCGCCCCGCTCTTTGTGCGCCACGGCAAGGGCGTGAATAAGCCGATTGTCTCGATGCCCGGCCACAGCCAGCTCTCGGTGGATACCGCCGTGCGCGAGGCCGAGACTCTGGCCGAGCTGGGCATCCCCGCCGTGCTGCTGTTCGGCATCCCCGACCACAAGGATGCTGTGGGCAGCGAGAACTTCGACCCCGAGGGGATCGTGCCCCAGGCCGCCTACGCTATCAAGAAGGCCGTACCTGAGCTGCTGGTGATCTCGGACATGTGCTGCTGTGAGTACACCGACCACGGCCACTGCGGGGTGCTGAACGCCGCCGGGGCTGAGGGCTATAACGAGCGGCTCCCCGAGGGCTACCTGCTGAACGACCCGACCCTGAGCATCCTTGGGAAGGCCTCGGTAATCCACGCCCAGGCCGGCGCAGATATCATCGCCCCCTCGGGCATGATCGACGGTATGATCGGGGTCATCCGCGCCGCCCTCGATGGCGCCGGGCTTGAGCACACCTCGGTTATGAGCTACGCCGCCAAGTACGCCTCGGGCTTCTACGGGCCGTTCCGCGACGCCGCCGAGAGCCCGCCTAGCTTCGGCGACCGCAGCAGCTATCAGATGGACCCCGCCAACAGCCGCGAGGCCCTGCGCGAAGTCGATCTGGATGTGGCCGAGGGCGCCGATATGCTGATGGTGAAGCCTGCCCTCGCCTACCTCGACATCATCCGCCAGGTGAAGGATCGCCACAACCTGCCCCTGGCCGCCTACCAGGTCAGCGGCGAGTACAGCATGGTCAAGGCGGCCGCCGAGAAGGGCTGGATCGATGAGCGCCGGGTGGCCCTGGAGACGCTGATGAGCATCCGCCGGGCTGGGGCCGATATGATTATCACCTACTGGGCGAAGGACGCCGTGCGCTGGCTGCGCGGCGGGGTGTGATCGCGCCTCTGCGCGCCGTAGATGAAGTGCCTCCAATAGTGTGGACGTTGCCTTTCGTTCTTTTGCGATGCGCGTCAAGGGCGCGCAATCGCAAAAGAAAATATATTTTTTGATGGGGATTTCTATGAATGATCTCGTCCTCCGCGCCGCCCGCCGCCAGCCGGTGGAGCGCACCCCGATCTGGCTGATGCGCCAGGCTGGCCGCTACATGTCGGTGTACCGCTCGGTGCGCGAGCGCTACGGCTTCCTCCAGATGGTCAAGATTCCTGAGGTGGCCGCCGAGGTCACGCTCCAGCCGGCCGAGGCCTTCGATATTGATGCGGCGATCATCTTCGCCGATATCCTGCCGCCCCTGGAGGGTCTGGGCTTGCAGCTCACCTTCGAGAAGGGTGAGGGCCCTGTCATCCATAACCCGATCCGCAGCGCGGCCGATATCGCCGCCCTGAAGGCCTGCGACCCCCGCGAGACGACGGCGTACACGCTGGACGCCATCCGGATTGTGCAGAAGTCCCTGGCTGGACGAATCCCGCTCTTCGGCTTCAGCGGCGCGCCCTTCACCCTGGCCAGCTACGCCATCGAGGGCGGCGGCAGCCGCGAGTACCGCCGCACCAAGCAGTTGATGTACCGCGACCCGCAGAGCTGGCACGCCCTGATGGGGAAGCTCAGCGTCCTGGTGGGCGACTACCTGATCGCCCAGGTTGAGGCCGGCACCGACATCGTGCAGATCTTCGACTCCTGGGCCGGCGCCCTCTCGCCGAACGACTACGCCGAGTATGTGCTGCCCCACGTCCAGTCGGCCGTGGCTGCGGTGCGCGCCGCCACCGACGTGCCGATCATCTACTTCGGGACGGATATGCACGGCATGGCCACGCAGCTGCGCCAGGTTGGCGCTGATGTGATCGGTCTGGACTGGCGGGTGCAGCTGGACGAGGGCTGGGCCGCCCTCGGCCACGACGTGGCCGTCCAGGGCAACCTCGACCCGATGGCGCTGCACGGCCCCTGGCCCGAGATCGAGCGCCGCGCCGCCGATGTCCTGCGCCGCGCCGGCGGCCGGCCCGGCCATATCTTCAATGTCGGCCACGGCATCCTCACCGAGACGCCCGAGGAGAATGTGGCCCGCCTGGTGGATTTTGTGCATTCGTATGCGGTTGAACCGGCATACGCCGAATAAACCCGCGTAGGGACGCAGCGCGCTGCGTCCCTACAAGTCATTGGGGAATTGCATCATGACAATGACGGTTACGGATCGGTACGCCCGCTCGAAAGCGCTCTTTGCCGCCGCCCAATCCGTGATCCCTGGCGGGGTTAATTCGCCGGTGCGCGCCTTCCGCGGCGTCGGCGGCACGCCGATCTTCTTCTCCCGCGGCTCCGGCTCCCACGTCGAGGACGTGGACGGCAATAGCTATATCGACTATGTGCTCTCGTGGGGGCCGCTGCTGCTCGGCCACGCCCACCCCGCCGTCCTCCAGGCGATCGCGGAGCAGGCCGCCCGGGGCACGAGCTTCGGCGCGCCCACAGAGCTGGAGACCGAGCTGGCCGAGCTGGTGATCGCGCTCATGCCAGGTGTCGAGCAGGTGCGCTTTGTGAACAGCGGCACCGAGGCCACCATGAGCGCCCTGCGCCTCGCCCGCGCCTACACTGGCCGCGAGAAGATCGTCAAGTTCAGCGGCTGCTACCACGGGCACGCTGACATGCTCCTGGTCCAGGCCGGCAGCGGCGTGGCGACCCTCGGCCTGCCCGATAGCCCCGGCGTCCCCGCATCTACCGCCGCCAGCACGCTCACCGTCGAGTATAACGACCTTGACGCCGCCGCTGAGCTGTTTCGCCAGCACGGCGACACGATCGCCGCCGTGATCGTCGAGCCGATCGCCGCCAACATGGGTTTTGTCCTGCCTGAGCCTGGCTACCTCCAGGGCCTGCGCGAGCTCACCCGCAGCCACGGCACCCTGCTGATCATGGACGAGGTGATGACCGGCTTCCGCACCTCCCCTGGCGGCTGCCAGGGCCTCTGGGGGATCGACCCGGATATCACTTGCCTCGGCAAGGTGATTGGCGGCGGGCTGCCTGTGGGCGCCTACGCCGGCAAGCGGGCGATCATGCAGACGGTGGCCCCCGCCGGGCCGATGTACCAGGCTGGCACGCTCTCGGGCAACCCGCTGGCGATGGCCGCCGGCCTCGCCACCCTCCGCACGGCCTTCGATGCGCCCGAGGGGGAGACGAGCCTCTTCCAGCGCGCCGCCGGGCGCGCCCAGACCCTCGCCGACGGCATCCGCTCGCTCAGCGAGCAGACCGGCGTGCCCCTCCAGGTTGGCAACGTCGGCACCATGTTTGGCTTCTACTTCCTCAAGGAGGCGGGGGTGAAGGTGCGGAACTACGCCGAGGCGAAGCAGTGGGTGGACGCCGCCCGCTACGCGAAGTTCTTCTGGGCCATGTGTGAGCGCGGGGTCTACCTTGCACCCTCACAGTTCGAGGCGGGCTTCGTGAGCGCCGCCCACGATACGGTCGATATCGCCGTCACCCTCACCGCCATCCGTGAGGCTCTGCTCGCGGCGCGGGGCTGATCCGTCAAATCGGTAGGGCCGAAGCATTCGCCCCGGATGCACCCGGGTCGCCGGATGGATCAGAGGCGAATGCTTCGGCCCTACCGTGCATCACGCTGGGGGCGGGTTGATCTCGCGACGGGCGATCGCCGCCCGCAGGACTGTGCAGCTATCGCCCTGGGCATCGCAGTGGGGACACCCTTGGATCTCGCGCCGCTCGTGCAGCTGAATGATCGCCTCGATCGCACTCCAGTATATCTGCTCCTCGCCGATCAGGTCGGTCAGCCCGGTGCGCGCGAACATCTCGCGCACCGTCGGCTGCAGCCCGGTGAAGGCCACCACCCCGCCGCGCGTGTGGTGCTCCTCGATCAGCTCGTGCAGGGCCTTCGCGCCCATGGCGTCGATCAGCGGCACGCCGCGCATGCTGATCAGCAGCGTGTGGTACTGCCTGGCGCTCGCAAAGGACTCCAGCACGGTGTGGACGCTGCCAAAGAACAGTGGCCCGGTCAGATAGTAGACGTGTACCGACGGGCAGGACTCCTCGATGTTGTAGCCCTGGGCGCGCAGCTTGGCCGCGTCCACCGGCTCGCTCGCCACCGCCGTGCTCTGCGCCGACTGGCGAATGTAGATGATCGCCGAGATGGTCAGGCCGATCAGGATGGCCTGGGTCAGGTCGAGGGCCGCAGTGGCGACCATCGTCACCAGGATGCCGGCCAGGGCGTGCTTGATCTTGGTGTGCCAGTAGAAGTGGATGGTCTCCCACTCATTCATGCGCCAGGCTGTCACCATCAGCACGCCGCCGAGGGCGGCCAGGGGCACCTGGCCGATCAGCGGGGCCAGCAGCAGGGCGCTCAGCAGCAGGGCGAAGGCGTGGACGATGCTGGTGATGCGGGTCGCGCCGTTGCTCTTGATCGCCACGCTGGTGCGGGCGATCGCCGCCGTGGCCGGCACGCCGCCGAAGAAGGGGATGATCATATTGCCGATGCCCTGGGCGATCAGCTCGGTGTTGCTGTCGAAGGGCTTGCCGGTCATCGTCGCGCCCACCGAGCCGCAGAGCAGGCTCTCGATCGCCCCCAGGGCGGCGATCGAGATCGCCGGGCTCAGCAGGTCGCCGATGCTGCCCCAGGGGACGCTTGCCAGGGTCAGCCGATTGTCCAGGATGATCGTCTGCGGGATGCTGCCGATCGTCGCCACCTGCCAGCCCAGCCCCGTCGCGAGCAGGCTGGCCAGGATCAGCCCGACCAGCGAGGCCGGGATGGTCTTGGTGATGCGCGGCAGGAGCAGCATGGTCGCCATGACGATGCCCGCCACCGCCAGGCTCTGCCAGTTCGGCGTGGGCGGGTGGATGATGTAGCCCCACAGTTTAGCCACGGTGTTCTCGGCGGCCTCGGTCTTCACGCCCAGCACGTTGTCGATCTGGCCCACGGCGATGATCAGGGCGATGCCGCTGGTGAATCCGGTGATCACCGGCGAGGGGATGAAGGCGATGTAGCGCCCCAGGCGCAGCAGCCCCAGCACCAGCATCAGCGCGCCGGCCATCACGCAGGCTACCCACACGCCGCTCAGCCCGTAGCCCTGGGCGATCACGATCAGGATCGCCGACATGGCCCCGGTCGGCCCCGAGATCTGGAAGGAGCCGCCGCCCAGGCTGCCGATGATCAGCCCGGCCAGGATAGCGGTCACCAGACCGGCCGCCGCGTCGGCCCCCGATGCGACGCCGAAGGCGAGCGCCAGCGGCAGCGCCACCGCGCCCACCGTCAGCCCGGCCAGCAGATCGCGCTGGAGCAGCGCTCGATTGTACCCGGCGAACTCGCGCCGCAGCATCCCCGGCAGGCCAAGTCGCCCCAGTATCGCACCCATAGGACTCCCTTGCTTACGCGACAAACGACCAGCGACGATCGACCAACCGCCGGCCCGTATGGGCGTCTCGGCAGGAGTGGTTCGTCGTTGGTCGTTGGTCATTCGTCGACAGACTAGTGATAATACCTCATCGTATCGCCGGCCGCAGGGCCTGTCAATGCCCCGGTGCTGAGAAGGAGTAAAGACATGACAACAGTTTCCTCATCTCGCGAGCAGGTTGTGGCGCTCATGCGCGCTGGGCAGAGCGTGCTGATCAACGGCTTTGCGGAGGTTGAGGCCGAGGGTGCCGCCCTCGCGGGCCTGCCCGCCGCCTCGTTTGCCACATCGACCTGGGAGCGCCCCGGCGGCGGCGGCGGCACCGCCCGCGTGCTCACCGAGGGCGTCGTCTTCGAGCGGGCCGGCGTGAATGTCTCCGCCGTCTATGGCGACGCGGTGCCGCCGAGCCTCTACCACGACCGGCCGCACCTCAAGGGCGCGCCCTACTTCGCCACGGGCGTGAGCATGGTGCTCCACCCGCGCAACCCCTACGTGCCGGCATTTCACGCGAACTATCGCTACTTCGAGGCTGGCAACGACTGCTGGTTCGGCGGCGGCATGGATATGACCCCGGCCTACGGCTTCGATGAGGACGCGGTTCACTTCCACTCGGCGATCAAGACCTATGTTGATCGCCACGATGTGGCTGACTACCAGACACTGAAGGAGACCTGCGATCGCTACTTCTTCATCAAGCACCGCAACGAGATGCGCGGCATCGGCGGGATCTTCTTCGATATGCTTGATCCCCAGGGTGACGACGGGTTCGACCGCGGGCTTGCCTTCGCCCAGGATGGCATCGAGACGATCCTGGCCGCCTATCTGCCGGTCGTCCGCCGGCGCATGGCCTCGCCCTACGGCGAGCGCGAGCGCGAGTGGCAGCTCTATCGCCGAGGCCGCTATGTTGAGTTTAATCTGGTGTACGATAAGGGCACGGTCTTTGGCCTCCAGACCAACGGGAATATCGAGGCTATCCTCATGTCGATGCCGCCGCTGGCCCGCTGGGAGTTCCAGGTTACGCCGGAGCCCGGCAGCCCCGAGGCCGATGTCGCCCGCTTTCTCCAGCCCCATGCGTGGGCGGTGTAGCGGGGTTGCACCAAGGCCTTGCACACCTTTTGCATATATCTCACATTCTTGCATTAGATGTTATAATACTGTCGAAATTCCACGACGCCCCAACGCTTCCTTTTGTTGCTGCTGGCGCCCCCTGCGCGAAGAAGCAACAAAACATATCCCAACCGGGAGGTTCGTATGCCACCGAAGGTTCAGTTTGTCCGTGAAGATGGCCTCTACCACTCATTTTGCGGGCTGGTCAGCGTGGGCTGGCTCTACCAGAAGATCAAGGACAGCTTCTTCCTGATCCTGGGCACGCACACCTGCGCCCATCTGCTCCAGAACACCCTCGGGGTTATGATCTTCGCCCGCCCACGCTTCGCCGTCTCGCTGCTTGAGGAGGGCGACCTGTCATCCTCACAGCCGAATATCGCCGACCAGATCGCCGAGATCAAGCGCGAGCATAACCCCTCGGTGATCTTCCTGCTCTCCTCCTGCACCCCCGAGGTGATGAAGGTTGAGTTCGAGGGTCTAGCCGCCTCGGTGAGCACGCCCGACCTGCCGGTGCTGTTTGTGCCGGCCTCTGGGCTTGACTACACCTTCGCCCAGAGCGAGGACTCGGTGCTCCAGGCACTGGTGCCGTTCTGTCCGGTTTTTGACACATACGCCGAAACCTTAACTTGTGACCAATGATATAACAGGATAATGATATGCGCCTCGCCTACTGGATGTATGAGGGTACCGCCCATCACGGCGTCGGCCGGGTGATGAACAGCATGCGCAATGTCCACGCGGTCTTCCACGCCCCCCAGGGCGACGACTACGTGAACACGATCTTTACCATGCTGGAGCGCACGCCCTCCTTCCCCGCGATGACGACCTCGGTCGTGAGCGGCACCGACCTGGCCCGCGGCACCATCCGCCTCCCCGAGACCCTGCGCCAGCTCGAGGAGAAGCTGCACCCCGAGCTGATCGTCGTGGTCGCTTCGTGCAGCACGATCTTGCTCCAGGAGAACCTGGAGGTCGCCGCAGCCTCGGCCCACCTCGACGCCGATGTGCTGGTGTATGATGCGAACCCCTACCGCATGCAGGAGAACTCGGCCGCCGAGGGCCTGTTCAGCGAGCTGGTGCGGCGCTACGCCGCGCCCCAGCCGCTCACCGATTACCCCAGCGTCAATATTCTCGGCCCGGCCTCGCTGGGCTTTCACGTGCGACACGACCTGACGAGCATGCGCCGGATGCTCGGCACCCTCGGCGTGCGGGTGAATGTGGTGGCCCCCTGGGGCGCTACTGTGGACGACCTGCGCCGCCTGCCGGCGGCATGGCTGAACATCGCTCCCTACCGCGAGCTTGGCGCCAACGCCGCCGACTACCTAGAGGGCCAGTTCGGCACTCCGGCGCTGCGCGAGGCGCCGATCGGCGTCCAGCCCACCCTTCGCTGGGTGAACCAGATCGTCGAGAGCCTGAATGAGATCGGCGCCCGCCGCAATGGCCCGGTCATCCGCATGCCACACCTGACCGCCTTCTCGCTTGACGGCATGTCGGCTCCCTCGGCGGTGCCCTGGTTCACCCGCACCGCCGATATGGAGAGCTACGCCGGCAAGAGCGCCTTTATCTTCGGCGACGCCACCCACACGGTGGGCATGACCAAGTTCCTCCACGATGAGCTGGGCATGCCGATCGTCGGCGCGGGCACCTACCTGCTGAAGGAGGCGAGCTGGGTGCGCGAGCAGCTCCAGGGCTACGTCAGCGACGAGCAGTTCCTGGCCACTGACGAGTTCCAGGTCACGGCAGCCCGCATCGCCGAGCTGCGCCCCGAGCTGATCTGTGGCACCCAGATGGAGCGCCACACGGCCCGCAAGTACGACCTGAACTGCATGGTGATCGCGCCGCCCACCCACATCGAGAACCACCTGCTGGCCTACCGGCCCTTCTTCGGCTTCGATGGTGCCGATACGATCGCCGATGAGGTCTACACCACCTGCACCCTGGGCATGGAGAAGCATCTGATCGACCTGTTCGGGGACGCGGGCCTGGATGAGGCAGAGGCGGTGGAGGCAGTAGCGGCGGTGGAGGCAGTGGCGGCAGTGGAGACGGTGGCGGTAACTGAGGGGGCTGTCCAACCCCCAACCCCCAACTCCCAGCCCCTGCAGTGGTCCAGCGACGCTGAGAACATGCTCAAAAAGGTGCCCTTCTTCGTGCGCGGCAAGGCGCGCAGCAACATTGAGAAGTACGCCCGCGAGCACGGCCACGAGCTGATCACCGCCGATGTGCTGCTCACGGCTAAAGAGAATATCGGCGCGTAGGAGTGCTGAGTGCCTGAGTGAGCGCTGTGTATCTCAGCACTCTTGGGGATTTCAAGGTATGGGCATGATCGATAACGCAACACGCAACACGCAAAACACAAAACTCGCCGCTCCGCGGGAGCGCAGCCTGTCTGAGATCACGCTGATGAGCGCTGCCGAGCGCCTGAAGGGCCGGCCTAAGCTCTGTAGCGACTGCGGGGTCTGCTCCAGCAGCTACCGCCCGATGCTGCCGCAGGTCTGCGTCTTTGTGGACAACAAGAGCGAGGAGATCGAGCGGAAGCTCCACGGGCGCAACCGTGAGGATGGCGACGAGCTGCTCTTTGGAATCTACCGGTCGATCCATGTCATCCGCATGGCGCGCCCGAACCCCGATGCCCAGTGGAGCGGGATCGTCACCGGCCTGGGGGCGCTGCTCCTGGAGCGCGGCATCGTCGATGGGGTGATCACCACGATGGCGGTGCCGGGGACGCACCACGCCCCGCTGCCCGTCCTGGCCCGCACGCCCGAGGAGGTGCGCGCCAGCGCCCGCAACAAGCCCTGCCTCTCGCCTAACCTGGATGTGCTCGACCAGGTGCGTGAGAGCGGCGTGACGCGCCTGGCCTTCATCGGCACCGGCTGCCAGGTTCACGCCCTGCGCGCGATGCAGGATGAGCTCGGCCTCGAGAAGCTCTATATCATCGGCATCCCCTGCACCGACAATGTGGCCTACCCCGACATGATGCGCTTCCTGAATGTCGCATCGGCGTCTCCTGAGACGGTCGTCCACCACGAGTTTATGCAGGACTTCCGGGTGTGGCTGCGCCACGAGGACGGCCACGTCGAGAAGGTGAACTATGTCGATCTGGATGTCTCGGCGCTTGGCGGGGAGCGCGGGATCTTCCCGGCGGCCTGCCTCTCCTGCTTCGACTACCAGAATACCCTGTCGGACCTGACGATCGGCTACCTGGCCGCGCCGCTGCCGCCCACAGAGCGTTGGCAGTGGACGATGGTGCGCACCGAGGCTGGCGAGGAGCTCTTCAATCTGATCCGGCCCTTCCTGGAGCTCGGCGCCTTCACCCAGCGCGGCAACCGCCTGCTCGGTGTGAGCGAGTATGTGCGGATGCTGAAAAAGCCGCGTGGGCGGCCGCCCTTCCCCATCCGCAAGCTGATCGCCTGGATGCAGCGCAACCGTGGCCCGCGCGGCATGGAGTTCGCCCGCTCCGTGATCGAGATGAAGCTGCTGCGCAACCTGCAGTACGTCCGCGACGCTCATAGCCGCTTGGAGCGCCGCGTTGTCCCCGGCCACGTCTACCGCGCGCTCGCCCAGTACGCCCAGGTGTATGAGGAAGAGTTTGATCGGCCGCTTGCGCCGTGACCGAATGGAGGGTGGGTTCAGGGAGGGCCGGCCCTCACACCCCCCCAAACGCATGTAGGAGAAACCCCATGTCCCTTATTATCGCAGTGTATGGCAAGGGCGGCATCGGTAAGTCCACCACGTCGGCGAACCTCTCGGCGGCCATGGCTCTCAGGGGCGCCAAGGTGCTCCAGATCGGCTGTGACCCCAAGCACGACAGCACCTTCCCGCTCACCGGCATGCTCCAGCCGACGGTGATCGACGTGCTTGACGAGGTTGACTTTCATATTGAGGATATCTCCCGTGAGGATGTAATCGTCACCGGCTTTGCCGGCGTCGATGCCCTGGAGTCGGGCGGCCCGCCTGCGGGCAGCGGCTGCGGCGGCTATGTGGTGGGCGAGACGGTCAAGCTGCTCAAGGAGTTCGGTCTCTACCACAAGTACGACGTGATCGTCTTCGATGTGCTGGGCGATGTGGTCTGCGGCGGCTTCTCGGCGCCGCTGAACTACGCCGACTATGGCGTCATCGTGGCCTGCAACGACTTCGACAGCATCTTTGCAGCCAACCGGCTCTGCCTGGCGATCGCCCAGAAGAGCCAGCGTCACAAGGTGAGGATGGCGGGCGTGATCGCCAACCGGGTGGACTACGACATCGGCGGCGGCACCAACCTGCTCGATCAGTTTGCTGAGACGGTGGGCAGCCGGATCATTGGCAAGGTGCCCTACCACGATCTAATCCGCCGCTCGCGCCTGGCCGGGAAGACCCTGTTCGAGATGGAAGGGCCAGACAAGGATATCTGCGTCCAGCCCTTCTTCGACATGGCCGACCAGCTCCTGGGCACGCCGGAGTCGAGCGTGCCGGCCCCGCTGAACGACCGCGACATCTTCGATGTGATCGGCGGCTGGAAGTAAAATCACTGAGGCACTGAGGGTGTGAGGCACTGAGGCACTGAACGGGGGGCGGCGGGCTTTGCCCGCCGCCCCTTCTTTGTGTTGTGATTGGTGGCTGGAGGGTAGCATCACTGAGGGTGTGAGCCGCTGAGGCACTGAACGGGCCGCCGCCCTGTCTTTGTGGCAGACACACAGGGGAGACGAGCGAAGCTCGTCTCCCCTGTGTGTCAGTGCCTCACACCCTCAGTGCCTCAGTGATTACATCAGCATCTCGGGCGTGAGGCGCTGCGTGAAGTAGTGCATCGCGATGTTGACCAGCCAGACCCAGTCCATCTTCCGGCCAGCCATCCGCTTATAGATCCCCGGCCAGGAGTAGACCGCGCGCTGCACCTTGATAAAGTTCTTGAGGAACTGCTCGCGCTGGATCTTGGCCGGCTCATACATATAGTGGAAGGTGTCGTACTTGTCCCAGTCGAAGTGGACGATCCGCGGCTTCATCTCCTCGAACCAGGGTGTGCCGGGGAACGGCGTGGCGATCGTGAAGACCGGGAACTCGATCCGGTTCTTCATGATAAAGTCGAAGGTGTCCTGGAAGCTTTTGTTTGTGTCGGTGTCGAAGCCAAAGATAAAGTAGCCCTGGATGGCGATGCCCTGCTTATGGACATTCGCGACCACGTCCTCGTAGTGCGCCACCCGGTTAGAGCCCTTGTGGACATACTTGATCGTCTCCGGCGAGACCGACTCGAAGCCGACGTTAAACATCTCGCAGCCGGCGGTGGCGGCCAGCTCGACAAACTCGCGTTTCTCCAGGAAGTTCATCGAGATATTCGCATTCCACTTCGTGCCCATGCCCACCATCGCATTGAAGAGCTCATTGGCGTAGGCCGGCTTGAAGCAGATGTTGTCGTCCATGAACGAGAAGCGGACGTTTGCCTTGCCCGCGTAGTCCTGGTGCGCCTTGATCTCCGTGATCATGTGGTCCGAGTCACGGGTGCGGAAGCTCTTGCCGTAGATGCGCGGGGTGCAGCAGAAGTTGCAGCCGACCGGGCAGCCCTTCGTGGCGAGCAGGGGCAGCCGCTCCGAATAGTTCTTCGCGTGCTTAGAGATCCGGCTGTAGCGGAAGTCGGTGCGCGGCATCTCGGTGAGCGACTTCCAGCCCATCTCCGGCCCAGGCTTATAGAGCGGCTTGAGCGTGTCCTCGTAGATATCCTGGGTGAGCTGGTCGTAGATCGACTCGATCTCGCCAAAGACCACGCTGGTCGCGTGCTGGAGCGCCTCATCGGGCAGCATCGTGGGGTGGACGCCGCCGAGGACGACCTTCTTGCCCTGGGCGATTGCCCGGTCGCCGATTCCATAGACCCGCTTCGCGTTGAGCGTGCGCGAGGTCATGGCGATCACATCATACTCTGAGAAATCCTGGGGGATCTCATCGCCGATGCGCTCATCGAGGAAGTCGATATCGAAGTGGGTGTTCGCCATGGTGGCGACCATCATCAGGTTGAGCGGCATACTCACCTTGCCGGAGTCGACCATCAGGGGAGTATTGCTCTTCGGCTGAATGACGAGCCACTTTTTGCGCTTCGTAGGAGCGACGAAGGGCTTACGCGTCAGCTCGATCGTATCTGGCGCAATGACCATGCTCATGCAGAACCTCTTCCATCAATGGGCTTCTACGGCCGTTTCGATTGACTCGCTCGACAGTGCCACCGCAGGCGGGGGCAGGTTGTCCTGGGCAATTGGGCGGCGCGAGCCGTGCTTGCAGTTTTCGAGCTGATCCTTCAGGTTGCGTCGGAAGAGGATGCTCGTCACCGTTGTGATCAGCTTATTGTTATTCATGAGTACGCGGCGGACGTTGGCCCGCCAGGTAAACATGCCCAGAAAGTGCTCGATGTACTTGATCTGATACTCGTAGGGGTCGTAGCGGTCGCAGCGCACCACCAGGTTATGGGCCGTGTACTTGTCCCAGTCCTCATCGACGACCAGCCCCTTGGCCTTATACTCCTTGTAGAGCTCCGTGCCGGGGTAGGGGGTGAGGATCGAGTAGATCGGCATCACCAGGGCATTCTCGACCACGAAATCCATCGTGGCGTCCATATCCTCGTAGGTGTCGATCTCCGGGTTGACCAGGAAGTTGCCCTGGATGGGCAGCCCGGCCTTGCGGCAGTCGGAGATAATCCGCGAGTAGTCGGCGGCGGTGTTGATCCGGCCCTTGTTATAGGTCTTGAGCGTCTCCTGGTTGATCGACTCAAAGCCGACCAGCGCCATCGCGCAGCCCGCCTTCACCAGCAGCTCGACCGTCTTCGCGTCATCGAGGAACTTCAGGCTAATAAAGCTGCTGAAGCGGATGTTACACTCGGACAGGATCTCCATGATCTCCCACATGCGCTGCTTGTTCACGCCCAGGTTCTCGTCGGTGAACATGAACCAGGGCTTATCGCCATAGCGCGTCTCGCGGAACCAGACCCGCTTTGCGGTGGCGATCTGCTCGCGGATGGAGTCGGGGGACTGGATGCGGTAGAGCCGGCCGGTGAAGTTCGGGGTGACGCAGAACGAGCATGTGAAGGGGCAGCCGCGGGTCATATAGATCGGGATGGACTTACGCGAGTCGACCTTGCCGCGCTTGCTGCAGAGGAAGATACGCTCATAGTCGATCACCGGCACCTCATTGACGGCTGCGAAGTGGACGGCCTCGTAGCGGCGCTGGAGCTTGCCGTCGGCCACATCCTGGAGTACGTTTGCCCAGAGATTCTCGGCCTCGCCGCTGACCACACAGTCGGCGTGGGCGAGCGCCTCGTCGTAGTTGAACGAGACGTGTACGCCGCCCAGCACGACGGGGATGCCGCGGGCGCGGAATCTGTCGGCGATCTCGTAGGCCCTAGTCGCGTTCAGCGTGCGGGTGGTGATGCCGACCATGTCGTAGCCGCCATCGTAGTTGACCACATCGCCGAACAGTTCATCGACCAGCTCGATCTCGTGCTGTGGCGGGGTGATGCTCACGAGCACGCCCACGGCCATCGAGAAGAGCGCCTTCTGGCTAGTGTCCTCCTCTTTCTTACCCTTCGGGGTGATCAGGAGGATCTTGAGCGGCCGGATCGAATCGACGGGGCGGAGCGGCGCATACATCGAGGTCGGAGTTAGCTCGATCAGCGAGCCATTAGCAGACATACTATCAGTCTGCTTCCCTCCGACGGCTGGGGTTGTACCGGAACTGGTCATTGTGACCTCCCTTGGCATCCTGGCGAGTGGTGCGGCTCGTCCACCTGTCTTTAGTTTGTCTGCGCAGCTTTCCTAGGGGGAAAACGTGCATGTTTCCACACGCAACCCACAACGACGCTGCGCTATCTAGAGCGTAGACACGCCACCATACTATGAGAGACGATGTACAATGGTTTGATAATTATACAACAGAGTGCTTTATATGTCCAGGGGTTTATTAGTAAAACAGCTTCTTTATTTGCGAAAGTTGGGGGGTGTCGAGCGCCTTGCTGCGCTTCTCGGCGTGCGGAGTATGCACCCTTCAGATCCCATTGTGAGGCCAGCGCATCATGGGGGGCGATGAGCTACGAGCTTTCTGATATGCGACGATGATCATCTCGTCTGATTATCACGCCAGTGTCATAAAATCACAAACTGTGCATGCATGGGACAAAAGCGTGATGCTCTCAGGTTTACCGGCCAAATTATGGTTTGACCCCTGCCTCCCACCCCGCTATAATGCCCCTACTATCTTCTATTGAGACTGATCAGCTATAGATCACCTCGGAGCTACAGGAGCTACTCATGAGTGTACAGGGCCAGCGCGGCCGGAAGGTTACGCGCAAGAGCCGTAATTCGCTGACCACCTTCTATATGCTGGTTGGCGGCGTGCTCGTTCTCGTCCTTGGCTTTGTCGGGGTCTTCGCGCTGCGCGGGGGCTTCTCCAGCACCGTGACCCCGGTCACCGCAGCGGTAGGCACCACTGCCGATGGCTACTACTATAAGGGCAACCCCGATGCCCCGGTGAAGGTGATCGAGTACGGCGACTACCAGTGCCCCTCGTGCGCGTTCTACGACAAGAGCCTCGCGCCGATCATTGATCGCGACTATGTGAACACCGGCAAGGTGCAGTTCATCTACCACGAGCTGCCGCTCACATCTATCCACCCGAATGCGCAGGTCTCGGCGGAGGCCGCCCGCTGCGCCGGCGACCAGGATGTGGCGAAGTACTGGCAGATGCATGACATGCTCTTCCTGAACCAGGATCAGTGGGCCGGCCTGAGCTCGCCGCAGAACACCTTCAGCAGCTATGCCGGGCAGCTGGGCCTGGATCGGGGTGCCTTCGATAGCTGTCTGAGCAGCGGCGCGAACACCGCCGTGATCCAGGCCGCCGAGCAGGCCGGGATCGCGGCTGGCATCCAGGCCACGCCAACCTTCGATGTGAATGGTACCCAGGTCAGCGCCAATGAGGTCGCCGCCACGATCGACGCGGCCCTGCGGGCACTGGGCCAGTAGCTCACGGGTGGAGGCGGCCCTGCCGCCCCCCCATGCGCATCAACGTTAGGGCTGCCGCCCTAAAACCGGTGTTGTTTTGGCCAACATGGCCAGCGAAGCTGGCCATGTTGGCCAAAACAACAAGAAATTCTGGGGGTCCCGGGGCTTACGTTGATGTGTATAGGGGGCGGCCCTGCCGCCCCCATACCTTCTTTAGCCAATCCGTGATTGACACTCGTGGGTGCCGCGACTATAATTACGCGGTTTGCAATCAAATCACAACGAAATCGGGTGGTTCATCGTGCGAAGTCGAGATCTCTACTCCCTGCTGCTGATCGTGATTGTGGCTGGGGTGGCGCTGTTTATTAACCTCGCCCCCAGCCAGAACTTCCTCGGGCGCGACGTGCGCTTTCGTCTGGGCCTCGATCTCCAGGGCGGCATCCAGGTGCTGCTGCGGACGACGAGCGCCGCCGCCACCGCAGATGAGGTGAAGACGGCGGCCGGCGTGATCGAGCGCCGGGTCAACGGCCTCGGCGTCGGCGAGACGGTGGTGCAGGTTGCGGGCAGCGACCGCATTATCGTGGAACTGCCGGGTGTTGATAACCCTGAGCAGGCGGTCGAGACGCTGCGCGGCACGGGCCGCCTGGAGTTTATCGACTCCCAGGGCCAGTACATCCCTGATGGCACGGTGGTCCGCACGACGGGCGACCCGAACCCGGCGAAGCTGGCAAACACGAACCCGATCACTGGCACCGACACGGTGACGAATACCGCCGCCGCCGGTCCGATCTACCCGAGCATCACCGATGGCAAAGATCTTGACACCAGCGCGGTGCAGCCGGCCTTCTCGCAGGGCGGCACGCTCGGCAGCCGCCCGGCGGTCTCCTTCTCGTTTAAGGGGAACTCAGCCACGAGCCTGGCGCAGTTCACCGCGACGAATGTCGGCAAGCCCATGTGTATCGTCCTCGATAGCGAGGTGGTCAGCTGCCCGGTGATCAACGCCGCGCTGACCGATGGCTCTGGCGTGATCGAGACGAACAGCACCGCCGACCGCGACCGCATCCTCAACCAGCTGAAGTATGGCGCCCTGCCGATCCCGCTGGAGGTTGAGACGAGCCGCACGGTCTCGGCGACCCTCGGCCAGGACTCGGTGCGGACAAGCATCGCGGCGGGTATCGCCGGCCTGGTGGTGGTAGCCCTGTTTATGGTGCTGTTCTACCGGCTCCCCGGCTTCCTGGCGGCCCTCGCCCTGATCGTCTACACCGCGATCAGCTTCGCGATCTACCGGCTCATCCCGATCACGCTGACACTGCCGGGCATCGCCGGGTTTATCCTCTCGATCGGCCTCGCTGTGGACGCCAATGTGCTGATCTTCGCCCGTCTGCGCGAGGAGTATCGCCGTGGCCGCGATATCCGCACGTCGCTGGAGCTTGGCTTCCAGGAGTCCTGGCCGGCCATCCGCGACTCGAGCGCCTCGACCCTGATCACGAGCGTGGTGCTGTTCCTGTTTGGGAATAGCTTCGGCGTGAGCATCATCAAGGGCTTCGCGATCACGCTGGGCCTGGGCATCGTGATCAGCCTGTTCACCGCTATCGTCGTCACCCGCACCTTCCTGCGCCTGGCCGCGCCGGTGTTCAGCGAGCGGAACGCCTGGCTCTTCGGGATCGACCGGCGCAACACGCCGTCGGCCGACCCTGCCGCTCCTGCTGAGGCGATGTAGCTTACCGAAGACTGGATACAGGACACAGCTATGGAAAATCTCGTCCGCCATCGCTACTGGTGGTTTACCATATCGCTCATTATTATTCTGCCGGGGCTCTACTTCCTGCTGCTGAACCCGGTGATCACGACGGGCAGCTTTGGGGTCGGCCTGCGCCCGAATGTCCACGCAGCTGTCGGAGCGGCTCATCGCCGGCGCGCAGGCTCTGCGGCTGGCGCGGCGCGACGCGGGCGGCGTTGAGGAAGGTGCCGTTGGTGCTGTCGAGGTCCTCGACGAGCACCTGTCCGCCCTGGAGGAAGATGCGGGCGTGACGCCGGCCGACCCCGCGCTCCAGGGCGCCGTGGTCGGTCAGGTCGATGTCGGGGAAGACGTTGCTCACCGGGTCGGCCCGGCCGATCACGGCCTGCCCCGCGGCGGGCAGGGGGAGGTTTGCGCCGGCGGGCTGGATGGCCAGGCGGACCCCGGCCAGGCTGGGGCGGCCCTGGGCCGGCGGGGTGACGGCCGGCGGGGTGACGATCGGCGGCGGGGCCACCGGCTGCGGCGGGGTGACGACCGGCGGGGTGACGATCGGCGGCGGGGCCACCGGCTGCGGCGGGGGGTAGCTCGGCTGGGGCGGCACACCGGCGTATGGCAGGCTGGGGGCCGCCGCCGCCGGGGCCGGCGGCCCGCTCAGCAGCGACGCGCCGCAGGTGTCGCAGAAGGCCTCGCCCGGGATCACCGCCGTGCCGCACTGCGGGCACACGCTCGGCCCGGCGGCGATCGTCGCCCCGGTGGCCGCCGGGGCGGGCGGCGGCGCCATGGCCGGGGTTGGGGCTGGCGGGGCCGCCGGGACGGCGATCAGCTGGGCGCCGCACTGGTCGCAGAAGCTGGCCGCCGCCGGGTTATCGACTCCACACTGGGGGCAAAACGGCATGGGTAGGCAGACCTTTCGTTCAGAGGTTTGGCACCAGGGTGTTGGCTGAATTATACGTCAGAACGAAAGCCTTCGCCCTTCGCCGCCGGAGCGCTTGTCGAAGGTCATCAGCAGCTGTGGCGAGCTGCGCCTGCGTATCTCTCCGCAGACGGCGGCGGTGTGATGTGTTGAAAGGCAATACCGCAGAAGTAGCGCTGTGACCCGACCGTGCCCGGCCCGTAAACGGGCGGGCTCCTATGGACGAAGGCCGCCTGCGCGGCCTCGGCCAGCCCGCGCAGGCGGCCTTCGCAGACCGTAGCCGGGGGCTGGGCGATGCGCCACAGCGTGACTTATGCGGTATTGTGTTAAAAGTTAAGAGATCTTCACCTAGAGAGATTTGCGCGCATAATGATGTATACTGGCCTCCAAGCATCAACAGGCTAGTTGCATAAAATGTGCAAAGCATGTGCATGAGAGAAGCACCCATGCCCACCTCCGACCTCCCCTCCCACAGCCAGCCCGAACGACTCACGGCGCATCGCCATGCGATCATCGATAAGGCCTCCAGCGGTGCCGCGCGGCTGTGGGCAGGGGATGAGCCGCGCCTCTATCGCGAGATCGTCCGCCACATGGCTGGGGGGATTGCACTCACGCAGATCAACAGCGGGACGGTGCTCTATGTGAACCCGAAACTCGCGCAGATGCTTGGCTATACGCCCGAGGATCTGCTCGGCCTAAGCATTGATGTCGTCCGACCGCCGAACGGGCGCGACAGCGCCGCCCTCGTCGCCGAGATCGCCGCAGAGCTCAACGTGAGCGGGACGTGGTCGGGCGACACCCAGCTCCAGCGCAAGGACGGGAGCACGTTCTGGTGCCGCAACACGATCTCGCGCTTCGATCACCACGAGTACGGCCAGCTCTGGCTCTCGATCCACGACGATGTCACCGAGCGCAAATCCGTAGAGCACGCCCTGCGGGAGAGCGAGTCGCGATTCCGGGCGATCTTCCACGAGGACTGCTCGGTGAAGCTGCTGATCGACCCGGAGAGCGGTCGGATCACCGACGCAAACCAGGCGGCGATCGCGTTCTACGGCTACACCTACGCGCAGCTGACGGGCATGTGTATCCATTCGATCAACCAGATGCCGCCCGATCAGGTGCAGCGCGAGATGGAGAACGCCCACACGCGCCGCCGCAACTATTTTACCTTTCGGCACCGCCTGGCCTCCGGCGACATCCGTGACGTGGAGGTCTACTCGACCAGCCTGAAGATCCAGGGCCAGCCACACCTCTTCTCGATCATCCACGACGTCACCGAGCGCATGCGTGCCGAGGAGGATCTGCACGCGGCCAATACACAGCTCCAGGCGCAGATGGAGGAGCTGCGCGAGCTGCACGCACAGATGCGCGACCTGGCCATGCGCGACCCGCTCACGCAGCTCTATAACCGGCGCTACCTGCACGAGACGATGCCGCGCGAGATCGCCCGCGCCCTGCGCGAGGGCTACGAGCTATCGATCATCATGATCGATATCGATTACTTCAAGCTGGTTAATGATCGCTACGGGCACCTGGCCGGCGACGAGGCGCTCCAGGAAGTGTCGGCGCTGATCCTATCGAGCCTGCGGGCCAGCGACATCGCCTGCCGCTACGGCGGCGAGGAGATCCTCTGCCTGCTGACCGATACGCCGCTGCCGACCGCAGCCCGGCGCGCTGAGGAGCTGCGTGGCGCGATATCCGCGCACCCAATTATTGCGGCTTGCCCCGAGGCCCGCGTCACCGTCTCGATCGGCGTGGCCGCCTACCACTACAGCACCGGCAGCATGACCGACGTGATCCGCGCGGCGGATCAGGCGCTCTATCGCGCCAAGGCCGACGGGCGCAACTGCGTGCGCATCCATTCGCTCGGGGAGGAGATCTAGATGGATACGCTCACACGCCTGCTGTCCGACCTGGTCGCCATCGACTCGGTGAACCCGGACCTGGTGCCGGGCGGCGCCGGCGAGGGCCAGATCGCCCGCTTCATCGCCTCGTGGCTCGCCGACGCCGGCCTCGACGTGCATCTGGACGAGGTCTCGCCGGGCCGGCCGAACGTGATCGGCGTGGCCAGGGGCACGGGCGGCGGCAAGGCGCTGCTGCTCAACGGCCACACAGACACGGTGGGCGTGGCCGGCATGGCCGCCCCGCACCGGCCCAGGGTGGAAGGCGGCCGGATGTACGGCCGCGGGGCCTACGACATGAAGGGCGGCCTGGCGGCCTGCATGGTGGCCGCCGCCGAGGCGCGGCGGCGCGGCCTGCGCGGCGATCTGATCATCACGGCGGTGGTGGACGAGGAGTACGCCGGCATGGGCACCCTCGACGTGGCCGCCCGCTACCGGGCCGACGCCGCGATCGTGGCCGAGCCCACCGAGCTGCGCCTGATGACGGCCCACAAGGGCTTCGTCTGGCTGGACGTGGAGATCGCCGGGGCGGCGGCCCACGGCTCGATCCCCGGCGCGGTGGACGCGATCGCGCGCATGGGCGGGGTGCTGCTGGGCATCGACCAGCTCAACCGGCAGCTGATGGCCCGCCCGAGCCACCCGCTGCTCGGCAGCGGCACCATCCACGCATCGATGATCAGCGGCGGCCAGGAGCAGTCCTCCTACGCCGAGCGCTGCGCCCTGGCCGTCGAGCGGCGCACGGTGCCCGGAGAGACGCCGGCCCAGGCCGAGTCTGAGCTGCGGGCGATCCTCGACCGGCTGGCCGCCGACACGCCCGACCTGCGGGCCACCCTGCGCCCCGGCGTCCACCGCGCGCCGATGGAGACCCCCGCCGACGCCGCGCTGCCCGCGCTCATCCGCCGCCACGCCGCCGCCGTGGCCGGCCGCGAGACCCCGATCATCGGCGGGGCCTACTGGACCGACGCGGCCTCGCTGGCCGAGGCGGGCATCCCGGCGGTGCTCTTCGGCCCCGGCGGCGCCGGCGCCCACGCCGCCGAGGAGTGGGTCGACCTGGAGAGCGTCGCCCAGTGCGCCGCGATCTACGGGCGGGTGATCGATGAGTTTTGCGGGTGATCGCGTAGGGCCGAAGCAATCGCCGCCATGACTGCGTCAGCTGACGCAGTCATGGCGGCGATTGCTTCGGCCCTGCTTCGGCGCCATGGCGGCCAGGCCCTCGGCCAGCGGCGCGGCCTCGCCGGCCGCCAGGCGCAGCAGGCCGGCCAGCGCGGCCCCCGGCCAGTGCGCGTAGAGCCCGACCTGGAGCAGCGTGCCGTGGCGGCGGCGCACCTGCGAGAAGCCGACCAGCTTGCGCCCGCCGGCCAGGATCTCGTAGGGCGAGCGCCCGGCGAAGCAGGCCCGGCGAAGCAGCGGCCCCAGGGCGCGAGTGTCCTCGCGGGCCTCGGCCACGCTGATCGGCGCGGCCGGCGCCCCCAGCCGCCCGAGGGCGTCGGCCCAGGCCTCGCCCAGCCAGCGGTAGGACTCGCTCACGTCAGAGAGGGCCAGGGCGTGGCCGGGCGGCAGCACAATGTCCTGCATCAGCAGGCCGGGCACAAACAGCACCGCGGTGCCGCCGCTGGCCCGCCGGTGCAGGCTGGCCCCGGCCGCCGCGCAGGCAGCGAGGTCAACCTCGGCGATCTTCTGGCCCGAGCCGATCACCAGGGCCGGGCCGGGCGACTCGTACCAGCGCATAGCCGACGTCGGCACCGCCAGCAGCCCGGCCAGCAGCGCCTCAGCGGAGGCCAGCTCGCGCTGGGCGTCGCCCGCGCTGTGGGGGAGCAGGCGCCATGTGTTGCTCATATCGTCAGTCGCATGCTAAAACAGCTCCAGCTGCTCGGGCGCGTCGTCGTGGGGCGGCGGCGGGCCGAAGCGGTGCGCGGCGGCGAAGGCCATGTCGGGGCCGGCCCAGCGGTGGTGGACCATCAGCGCGCGGCCGCGGCGGTCGAAGGCCACGCCCTCGGCCTCCAGCAGCCGGCGCTGCTCCAGCCCCCGCGTGCTGATCGCGCCGTCCTGGCTGACAATGCGCTGCCAGGGCACGTCGGGCGCGTGCTCGCCCATCGCCCGCAGCGCCTCGCCCACCGTGCGGGCGTCGCAGCCGCCGCCGACCATGGCCGCCACATCGCCGTAGCTCGTCACCTGGCCCGGCGGGATCTGCCGGCACAACAGGTAGATCCGGGCGTAGAGCGGGGGTGCTGTGGTCATAGGGGAATCCTCCTGATCACGGCCAGAGCTGCGCCGCCAGCCGGGCCGCCGCCTCGCCCCGGCCGAACGCGACGATGATCGGGTCGCTGGTGCCGGGGTAGTCCGGCACATGCTCCAGCGGGGCCGCGCCAGAGCCGAGGGCGGCCAGGGCCGCGGCCCTGGCGGCGGGCGAGGCGCTGGCCGGCAGCAGCAGCAGGGCCGGGCCGTCGGCGGGCAGCGGATCGCCGGTGTAGCCGTTTGTCGGCAGGCCGTAGGCCAGGAAGCGCACCGTGTCCTCGGCGCGCAGCTTGTCGGGCATGTAGACCTGCACCGCCCGCAGCTCCGGATCGGCGCTGAGGAAGGGCGCCTGGGCCGCCCGGCCGAGCGCCGTCTCCAGCAGGTCGAACTCGCCGTAGACCCGCGGCTCGACGCGCATCACCCCGAAGTAGAGCCAGGTGTTGAAGCCCAGGCTGAAGATCAGCAGGCCGGCGGCGACGATCTGGCGCGGCCGCCCGCCGGGGCGCAGCAGCAGCACCTCGATGGCCAGGGCGGCCAGCATGCAGGCCGGAGCGAGCATGCCCAGGGCGCGCATGGCGTGGGGCGCATCGCTGCTGAAGATCGCCGGGATCAGGTAGACCAGCGGGATGGCCAGGACCGCCATGCGGCCGGGGCTGCGCGGAGCGCGCAGGGCCAGGGCCAGGCCGAGCAGCAGCAGTAGCCCAGAGGCCGGGTCGAGCATCGGCACATCGGGCATGTGGTGGCGACCGTTGGGCTCACCTTGCACGTGCCACATCAGCAGGTAGCGCTCGCCGTTGGCCAGCAGCAGCCCTAGCGGCGTGTGGGTGTCCAGGTAGTTTGAGCTGAGCACCGAGACCTGGCTGACCCGCCGGTTGTAGTCGCCGTAGTCCTGGGCGATGTAGCTCAGCAGCGGGGCCATCGTCAGCAGGCCGACGGCGGCGGCCACGGCCAGGCCGGGCAGGGCGCGACGCCAGGCGGCGGGCGAGCGCCGCAGGCGCACCATCACCAGCATGGCCAGGGCGATCGGCGCGACCCGCCCGGTGTGGTAGGCGTAGGTGGCCAGGCCGGCGCAGAGGCCAGCCAAACCCAATTGCAGATTGCAGATTGCAGATTGCAGCCGGCCAATCTGCAATCTGCAATCTGCAATCTGCAATCCTCTCCAGGCCAGCCCCACGGCGGTGAGCGTGAGCAGGTGGTCGAGGGTGGCCGGGAAGGCCCAGCGGCTCATGCTCAGGCCCCAGGAGGCCCAGGCCAGCAGGGCGGCCGCGATCAGGGCCGGGCGCCGGCCGAGCAGCGGGGCGGCCGCCCAGAAGAGGGCCAGCGGGGTCAGCCCGCCGATAACTGCTGAGACCAGCCGGTCGCTCCAGACGTGTGGGCCGAGCAGGCCGACCACCGGCGCCATCAGGTAGAACAGCAGGGCCGGCAGGTCGGCGCCCTCGGCCACGTAGATCGGGCGGTAGCTCGGGTCGTTCCAGATCATCAGGGCCTGTAGGCCGTGGCGCGACTCATCGCGCCAGAGGCCGGCGGGCTCGCCGCCAAGGTTGTAGAGCCGCAGGAGGAGGGCCAGGCCGACGATAGCCAGGAGCAGAAGCAGATCACCCCCCCGCTCGGCCCTCACCACCCTCCCCTCTCCCGCTGCGGCGGGAGAGGGGATGCGATCTTCGGACAGGCTCAGGCTGGCCCAGGCGCCCACGAGCAGCCCGGCCAGGCCGAGGGGAGCCGGCAGGCCGGCGCGGATGGCGAGCAGGCTCACAAAGGCCAGGGCCAGCCCAGCCCAGCCCAGGGCGGGTCGCGCGCCCGCCCAGGCCCAAGCCCGGCCCAGCCCCGCGCTGAGCTGCGGGGCGAAGGTCAGGGCGGCCAGGGGCAGCGCCGGCCACCAGGGCCAGCCCAGGGTGGGCAGCAGGAAGCCCGCGTCGGTCGGCCGCGCGGCGGCCCAGCCCATCGCCAGGGCCACGGCAAGCCCCGCGCCCATGGCCGGCGCCGGGGCCGCGCCCACGCGCAGCAGGAGCAGCCAGGCGATCAGCGGCAGGGCCAGCAGGTAGAGGCTGCGCACCGGCGGCGGCAGGAGCGGCCGCCCGGCCGGCGCCGCCGCCGCGACATCCGTCAGGGCCACCCCCAGCTCGCGCGGGTCGCCCTCAGGCACGTAGGCCTCGGCCTGGAAGGACAGGGCCGTCTCTCCGGCGGCGGCGGTGGGGGCGAGGATGTGGTAGCGGCGGAAGCCTGGCCCGACCGCGATCTGGCCGAGGGAGACCCCCGCCGAGGCGAGGGTAAAGACCGGCGCGGCCACGCCCGCGGGGCGCGGCGCGGCCGCGCGCAGGGAGACGATCGCCGGGCGGCCCTCGAAGCCGTAGAGGTAGACCCCAAACAGCGGCTGCGACCAGCGGTAGGTGTCGGTGCCGTTCTGCTCAAGGCTGTAGAATCGCACGAGGTAGCGCCGGTCGCCCGTGTCGCCGGCGCGCAGGGCGTAGCCGGGATTGGCCCACACCGATCCGAGCAGCATCGCCGCGAGGGTGGTCAGCAGGAGCAGGGCGGGAGCGTAGTGTTGAATGTTGAATGCTGAATGTTGAATGCTGAATGTCGAGTGCTGAGTATCTGTCATGCGCCCTAAGTCTTCGTTCTTCAAAAGCACCCGAACACAGCCCGCAAAGGCGAGCGTTATGAGAATGATTCGGCTGACGACGCATTATACCCGAGCTCCGCAGCGCGTCGCTGGGCACGCAGACCAGGGCATGGGCAACGTCCTGCGCGCCCCCCTGGCTGGCCACTGACATCGCGCCGGCAGGGCGCGCTGCGCCGGGCGTCGGCCTGCGCCGACGCCGCACCCGCCCA
>NZ_JAIEWN010000001.1:417534-461585 GCF_019599295.1 Oscillochloris sp. ZM17-4
AGTATTGCCGCTTTTGCTACTGTAGCGAGATCAGACCCTGGCGGGCGGCGATGCTGACGGCCTCGGTGCGGTTGGCGGCGCCGAGCTTGCCGAGGATGTTCTGGACGTGGACCTTGACGGTGCGCGGGGCGATGCCGAGGGCGGCGGCGATCGCGTCGTTGCTCTGGCCGCGGCCGAGCAGGGCGAGCACCTCAAGCTCGCGGGCGGTGAGCGGCTCCGGGCCGCCGCCGCCCACGCCGGCCACCAGGCGCGCGGCCACCTCGGGCGAGAGCTGGGTCTGCCCGCGGCGCACGGCCTGGATGGCGGCCACCAGCTCGTCCGCCGAGGCATCCTTGAGCAGGTAGCCCTGGGCACCGGCGCGCAGGGCGGTGAAGATGAACTCGTCGGTGGCGTAGGTGGTGAGCACCAGGATGCGCGCGGCCGGGTCGAGGGTGCGGATGCGCCGGGTGGCCTCGGCGCCGTCCACGCCGGGCATCTGCAGGTCCATGAGCACCACGTCGGGGCGCAGGCGCGCGTACAGCTCCAGGGCGGCCGCGCCGCCGGCGGCCTCGCCGACGATGGCGATGCCCGGCTCGTCCTCAAACAGGGCCACCAGGCCCTCGCGCACGATGCGCTGGTCCTCGACGATCAGGATGCGGGTTGGCGCGCTGTCGCTCATTGGCGCTCCTAAAAACGCTATGTACGATGGTCCGTATGGACAGCTTTGCTGTCCATACGGACCATCGTACTAAACTTCTCGGGGCGCAGCCCCGGGGATGTGTAACGCCACGCGGGCGCCCGCGCCGGGCGCGCTGTCCACCTCCAGGGCGCCGCCGGCCAGCCTGGCCCGCTCGCGCAGGCTGACCAGGCCGAATCCGCCGCCGCCCGCCGGCGGCGCGGCCGGGTCGAATCCGCGCCCGTCGTCGCTGACCCAGACCTGGACTCCGCCGCCCTCGGAGCAGGAACCGACCTCGACGCTGGCGGCCCCGGCGTGCTTCTCGATATTTTGCAGCGCCTCCTGGACGATCCGCAGGGCCTGGATGGCCCGCTCGCCGGGAAGGTCGAGGGGCGGCCCGCTGTGACGGTAGCTGGCGGCCAGGCCGGTGCGCTCGGCGAAGCGGCGGGCCTGTTCAGCCAGGGCCGCCCCGAGGTCATCGCCGGGGATCTCGGGCGCGGCCAGCGCCCACACGCTGCGCCGCACGTCGGCGAGGGTCTCGCGGGCGAGGACGTGGGCGCGGCCGAGGCGGGCGCGCATGCGCTCGGGGTCGCGGTCGGCGGCGCGCTGGGCCGCCTCGATCTGCATGGTCACGGCGGTGAGACCCTGGGCGATCGTGTCGTGCAGCTCGCGGGCGATGCGGTTGCGCTCGGCGAGCGTGGCGGCGGCGGCGTTCTTGGCGGCCAGCCGCGCGTTCTCGGCGGCCAGGGCGGCCAGCGCGTCGCGCTCGTGGGCCAGGGCGGACGCCAGGGCGGTGGCCTCGCGCCGCGCGGCGGCGTGCTCGAAGGCGATTCGCACCGCCGCGTACATGAAGAGCATCACCACTCCGTAGACCGCCGGGGAGACCAGCATGGCGCCGGGGTCCGGGCCGACGCCGACCCGCAGGCCGAGGGCCATCAGGCCGAGGTAGAGCGCGCCCACGGCGGCGGCGCGCAGGGGCGGGAGTGAGATCACAGCGATCACGAAGGGCACGGTGAAGGCGAGCGGCTGGATGTAGCGGTCGCCGCTGAGCGCCAGAAGCGCGCAGACGAGCAGGCCGGCGGCCAGCAGGTAGCCGCCGATGTAGCGGTAGGCGGCGCTCGCCGCGCCGCCCCAGGTGAGGTAGGCGATGACCATGCCGACGTAGATGATCCCGACGCCGCTGTAGGCCGCCGTCCGTGCGAAGCCCCAGCCGCCGGCGACGCCCTGGGCCAGGGGGAGGGCGGTGGCGAGCAGGGCGGCGATGATCCCCGAGAGGTTCAGGGGCACGCTGAACCCGCCTGGCCCGATCGCGTAGTCGATCAGGTCAATCTGGACCTCGGTATCATTTGGCTCGCTCATCGGCTCCCCAGGTATGTGTGCGGGTATTGTACACGGCGTAGGGCCGAAGCATTCGCCTGGCTCGCTTTGCGAGCCAGGCGAATGCTTCGGCCCTACGGGTGCGGGCGGGCGACGGGTGCGGGCGGGCGACGGGTGCGGGCGGGCGACGGGTGCGGGCGGGCGACGGGTGCGGGCGGGTGCCGCCGGGCTACGCCCGCCGCCCTCCCGCCATCGCCGCAGCGGCGCCCGCCGCCACCGCCACGACGAGGGCCGCGCCGACGCCGAGGGTGAGGGCGTCGGGGGCGAGCAGCGGCTGGGCGCGCAGGGCCTGCCAGGCCAGCAGCAGCACCAGCCCCAGGTAGCCCGCGCCGGCCACGCCCACCAGGGCGGTCTGTCGGCCCACCCCCAGGCGACGGCGGCGGCCGACCAGCCAGCCGATGAAGGGCAGCACCTGCATGGCGTGCAGGCCCACGAAGTGGCTCACGCGGATGTCGCCGCCCTGGGTGCTCCAGCCGACGATCGGCAGCCCGGGGGCGTCGTCGGGCGCGCCGACCGCGTGGGCGCCGGAGACCGTCATCGCGCCGCCGGCGGCCACGCTGGCCTGCTGCGCGGCGGTGGTCGTGGTCATCAGGAAGCCCAGCCCCGCGCCGACCAGGGTGATCACAATGCCAGAGCGCAGGGCCAGGGCCATGGGCCGGTCGGCCATGCGCTGGGCCACCAGGGCGACGGCGAGCAGCAGCCCCATGACCCAGAGCAGCATGATGAAGATGCCCATGGTGCTGAAGAGGGCCGCGTTGAGCGGCGTGGACACGTTGAAGTGGCTGGTGGTGCCGCGGACAACCTGGAGCACGATCACGACCATCTCGACCATGAAGGCGACGGCAGTGAGGCTTGCGGCCACCCCGGCCATGCGGCGCAGGCGCGGCCCGCGCACAAAGCCGAGCATCCAGATGAAGGTGAAGGAGTAGATCGCGATCGAGATGGCGAACTTGGCCGGCTTCATCCAGGCCGGCGCCCCGGTGATCAGCCGTGGGTCGATCGCCAGGCCGATCAGGGCGATCAGCAGGGTCGGCACCATGGCCAGCCCGACGAGGGTGAGCGGCCAGTTTGCGGCCCAGGCGCGGGCGAGCGCGCCGCGCAGGTCGAGGCCGGTGGATAGGCGGGGGGCGGTGGATATCGAGCTCATGGGGGTTCTCCTGGATGGGCGCAGCGCGCTGCGCCCGGACTTTCGCTATCGCTCAGCCCCTCCCGCGCGCGCGGTCGAGCAGCAGCAGGGCCACGCCGACGCCGATCAGCAGCAGGGGCAGCGGGCTGACGCTCAGCGCCAGCGGCGTCATCAGCGCGGCCAGCAGCGGCGCGGCCGCCGCGCCCACGCCCTTCGCCAGCCAGATCGCGGGCCAGATCAGCCAGAGCGACCAGAGTGGAAAGCCGCCCGCGCCGCGCCGCCCGCCCTCAGCGGTCATCACCCCGCCGCGCTGCCTCTCTTGTGTACACATTGCAATCCCTCCGTTTGTGCTTATATGTGATGGCCCCAGCATAGCGCGCCGCCCGCCCCGGCACATCGTCAGGGCGGGCGGCCTGTGAGGGCGGAAGGTACGAGGCTGGGACTATGTCGAAAGGACTAGCGGTGTAGCACCGATCCGCGATAGGTGCTACAGTACGTGCATGACGCTCTCGTTCATCTTCCCCCCCGCGCTCTGGGCGCTGCTGCTGCTTCCGCTGCTCTGGCTGCTGGCGTGGCTCACCCGCAGCGTGAACACTGCGCGGATCGGACGGGCGCGCGCCATCGCGCTGCTGACACTGCGCAGCCTGATGCTCGCCGCTCTCGTGCTCGCCCTGTCCGGCGCCCAGGTGGTGCGGGCCGTGAGCGACACCGCCGTGGTCTTCCTGATCGACGGCAGCGACTCGGTCGCCCCGGCCCTGCGCGAGCGCGCCCTGGCCTACGCCAACGAGGCGATCGCCGCCGCCGGCCCGCGCGACCAGTCCGCCGTGGTGGTCTTCGGCGGCTCGTCGGCCGTCGAGCGGGCGCCCGCGCCCGCCGCGCCCCTGCGCCGCCTCAGCTCGGCGGTCGTCGGCAGCCGCACCAATATCGCCGACGCCATCCAGCTCGGCCTGGCCCTGCTTCCCGCCGACGCGCAGAAGCGCCTGGTGCTGCTCTCGGACGGCGGCGAGAACGCGGGGCGCGCCGCCGACGCCGCCCGCCTCGCCGCCCTGCGCGGCATCCCGATCGAGGTGGTGCCGCTCTCCGGCCTCAGCGGCGACGATGTGCTGATATCGGCCCTGGCCGCCCCCGCCAGCGCCCGCGAGGGCCAGAACCTGACGGTGCGCGTCCGCGCCCAGAGCAGCGTCGCCGGCCCGGCCCGCATCGAGGTCTTCGCCGACGGACAGCTGATCGCCGCCCAGGACGTGAGCCTGCCCGTCGGGCTGAGCGAGTTCAGCCTGAGCGTGCCGGCCGGACAGGCCGGGTTTCGCCGCATCGAGGCCCGCATCGATGCCCCCGCCGACACGCAGCCGCTCAATAACCGGGCCGCCGCCTTCACCCAGGTGACCGGCCCGCCGCGCATCCTGCTCGTCGCCTCGGCCGCCGACCGCGCCGCGCCCCTCCAGGGCGCCCTCGCCGCCGCCGGCATGCGCGTCGATCTTGTCCTGCCCGCCCAGATCCCCGCCGACCAGATCCGCCTGCGCGACTACGCTGCCGTCATCCTGGTGGATGTCCCGGCCTCGGCGGTGCCCAGCGTCGCCCAGGACGCCCTCGTCTCGTATGTGCGCAACCAGGGCGGCGGCCTGGCCATGATCGGCGGCTCCGAGGCCTTCGGCGCCGGCGGCTGGCGGCGCACGGCGCTCGCCGAGGCGCTGCCCATCGAGCTCGATCCGCCGGCGAAGCAGGATCGGCCCGGCCTCGGCCTGGCCCTGGTGATCGATCGCAGCGGCAGCATGGGCGAGCCGGTCGATGGCGCGCGCACCAAGCTCGACCTCGCCAAGGAGGCGGTCTACCAGGCCACCCTTGGCCTCGCCCGCAGCGACCAGATCGGGGTCTTCGTCTTCGACGATACCGCGCAGACGGCGCTGCCCATGCAGCCCCTGCCCGACCTGCTCGCCATCGAGGACGCCCTGGCCGGGGTCAGCGAGGGCGGCGGCACCGACATCCGCGCGGGGATCGATCTCGCGACCGGCGCGATCAGCCAGACCGACGCCCGGATCAAGCATGTGATCCTGCTGACCGACGGGCAGGCCAGCGATAACTACGCCGACCTGATCGACCAGATGCGCGCCGACGGCGTGACGATCACGATCGTCGCGATCGGCTCCGACGCCAACCCAAACCTGGCGGCGATCGCGAGCCGGGGCGGCGGCGCCTTCTACAACGTCGGCAGCGCCGCGGACGTGCCGCAGATCGCTTCAGCCGCCCGCCCCGGGATACGCTGCACGACGTTACGCCACACCCGACCAAAGGCCGCCCGCGCCCGCGCCGCCGCGTGCTAAAATAGCCCCATCTTCCCGCCCGTCTTCCACCACACCAGGAGGCTCCATGGCCGACAGCGCCGTCAGCAGCGCCGCGCCCGCCGCACCCGCCGGTCGTCTCTCCTTCGCCAGCAAGCTCGCCTTTGGCGCCGGCGACCTCTCGCCCGGCATGGCCGCGATCATCGTCGGCTTCTTCCAGGCCCTCTTCCTCACCACCGTGGCCGGCATGAGCCCGAGCGCCGTGGGGGCCATCCTGCTGCTCGGCCGGGTCTGGGACGCGATCACCGACCCCTGGATGGGCCTGATCAGCGACCGCACCCGCTCGCGGCTGGGCCGCCGCCGGATCTGGATGCTCGTCGGCGCGGCGCCCTTCGGCCTGCTCTACTTCCTGCTCTGGTTCTCGCCGCCCTTCGGCGACGTGGGCAAGTTCCTCTACTACCTGGTGGTCATCCTCTTCTTCAACACGGCCTACACCGTGGTGAACGTGCCCTACACCTCGCTCACCGCCGAGCTGACCAGCGACTACGATGAGCGCACCAGCCTGAACTCCTTCCGCTTCGCCTTCAGCATCGGCGGCAGCCTGGTGGCCGGGATCATCCACGGCCTCCTGATCACCCGCTTCTGCGCCGACGCCAACGCCTGCCTGCCCGCCGAGTCGCGCGCGGGCTACATGCTCTCGGCCGCGATCTTCGGCGTGGTCATGGTGCTGCCCTTCCTCTGGTGCGTCGCCGGCACCCGCGAGCGCTACGCCCCGCCGGCGGCACCGTCCGCCTCGGCCTCGATCATCGGCCAGCTGAAGGTGGCCGTCGGCAACCGGCCCTTCCTCTTCGTGATCGGGATCTACCTCTGCTCCTGGATGGCCCTCCAGATCACGCAGAACGTGATCGGCTTCTACCTGACCTTCTACCTCAAGCGGGCCGACCTCTTCCCGCTGGTGCTGCTGGCCGTCCAGGGCTCGGCGATGGTCTTCCTCTTTGTCTGGAGCGCGGCGAGCCGCAAGATCGGCAAGCAGAACACCTACTACGCCGGGATGATCTTCTGGATCCTGGTGCAGTCCGGCCTGTTCTTCCTGCCCTCCGACCAGGCCATGACGGCGGTGTTCCTGGCGGCCCTGGCCGGCGTCGGCATCGCCACGGCCTACCTGGTGCCCTGGAGCATGCTGCCCGACGTGATCGACCTCGACGAGCTGAACACCGGCGAGCGCCGCGAGGGCGTCTTCTACGGGGTGATGACCTTCACCCAGAAGACCTGCGTGGGCCTGGGGATCGCCCTGACCCTGCAGTCCCTCCAGTGGTACGGGTTCGACGGCAGCCTGCTGCCTGGCCAGCAGCCCGAGAGCGCCCTCACCGCCCTGCGCTGGATGGTCGGCCCGCTGCCCACGGTCATCCTGCTGATCGGGATCGTGCTGGTCTACCGCTACCCGCTCACCAAGCAGCGCCACGCCGAGATCCTGGCCGAGCTGGCCCGGCGCAAGGCCGCCTGACCCAGAGGGTCGCAGGGAGAGTTGCACTCTCCCTGCGACCCTCACCGGCTCCGCACCACCCCGACTCGCGCGCAGTGCTCCGCCAGCGGGCAGACGCTGCAGCGCGGCGAGGTCGGGTGGCAGATGTTCTGGCCGAGGGTGACGAGCAGGTTGTTGATCGGGATCCAGTGCTGCCTGGGCAGGTAGGCGCGCAGGGCCAGCTCGGTGGCGTCGGGGCTTTTGGCCGCCACATAGCCCCAGCGGTTGGTGATCCGGTGGACGTGGATGTCCACGCAGATGCCGGGCAGCCCGTAGCCCGCCGTCACCACCAGGTTGGCCGTCTTGCGGCCGACGCCGGGCAGCTCCAGGAGCGCGTCGAGGCCCGAGGGCACCGCGCCGCCGTAGCGGTCGATCAGGATCGCGCAGATCTGCACGATGCTGCGGGCCTTGGTGCGGTAGAAGCCCACCGGGTAGATCAGCTCGGCCAGGCGATCCTCGCCGAGGGCCAGGGTGGCCTCGGGCGTGTCGGCCACGCCGAAGAGGCGCGGCGCCACCACGGCGGTGAGGGTGTCCTTGGTGCGCAGGCTGAGGATAGTGGCCACCAGGATGCGGAAGGGAGTCTGCCGCTCGTCGCCCATCTGGTCGATCAGGGGCTGTGTGAAGGCCGGCATCGCCTGCGACAAGATCTGCATGACCTCATCGATGGGAAAGTCGGGGCGCGGCGGCGCGGGTAGTGTCATGGGCGTGTAATCCTCCTCAGCGCGACGTTGTGTTATCATAGCCGCATAGCGAGTGCTGCACAAACATGTAGGAAAAGGCGATGGCCAAGATATTGCTCGTTGAAGATAACGAGATGAACCGTGACATGCTCTCGCGGCGGCTTCAGCGCAAGGGCTACGATGTCGTGATCGCGATCGATGGCGAGCAGGGCGTGGCCATGGCGCGTTCCGAGCTGCCCGACCTGATCCTGATGGACATGAGCCTGCCTATCCTCGATGGGTGGGAGGCCACCCGCGCGATCAAGGCCACCCCCGAGATCACCGCCGTGCCGGTGATCGCCCTCACCGCCCACGCCATGGCCGGCGATCAGGAGAAGTGCTTCGAGGCCGGCTGCGACGACTACGACACCAAGCCGGTCGATCTGCCGCGCCTGCTGGCGAAGATCGAGTCGCTGCTCAAGGGCTAGTCGAGGCGTAGCGCCTCGTCGTCGCGGAGGTCGAGCGTCACCGCCGCGCGCAGCCCGCAGGCCGCCGCCAGCGCCTCGATCACCAGCTGCGTGACGAGCCCCTCCTGACCCGCTCGCCCGCGCCCCTTGCTGAGCGTGAGGGCGTATGTTCGCAGGATGCCCGCCCCACAGATCGCGATCGCGCAGCGGTCGTCGCCGCGCCGCGCCCGGTCGGTGGCGATGGCCGCCGTGCAGCCCAGCCCCAGCAGCGGCCCGCCGCCCTCGGCGAGCTCCCCCGCCCGCGCGTAGGCCCGCGCGGCCAGCGCCCGCGCCGTCGCCGCGCCCACCGCCTGGGCGGGCGCCTCGCCCAGGAACCCCGCCAGCGAGCGCGGCGCGTAGCAGTCGATCGCCTCAAGCAGCGTGCGAGAAGATCCGGGCACCCGGTGCAGCTCCCAGAGCGCCTGGCTGCCGGCGCCCGCGAATGCGTAGACGATCCGTGGCGGCGCCGCGTGGATCTGGCCGATCAGCAGCTGGTTTGGCAAAACCGTCACCTTCTATGCCCTTCCTGTGCACCGTTCTGTCGAAACGCTCACTATACATTTCCAGAGAATCTGGCACAATAAAGATCCCCGATCTGGGGGTAGATACGATTAGGAATGAAACGTCCGGGAGTAAACCCTACCATGGCACATGTTCTAGTGGTTGAAGATGACTGGATGCACCGGGATTTCCTTGTCCGGCTGCTGCAGATTAAGGGCTACGAGGTACAGGTCGCCACCAGCGGCGAAGCCGCGATGAGTGAGATAGGCCGCCACGTGCCCGACGCGGTGGTGCTCGACATGGGCCTGCCCGGCATCAGCGGCTACGAGGTTGCCCGCCTGATCCGCACTGGCGAGGCGACGAGCCACCTCCCAATTGTGGCCCTCACCGCCTTCGCCCTCGGCGAGGACTACGACCGGGCCATGCAGTCTGGCTGCGATGCGTTTGAGACGAAGCCCGTCGACCTGGATGCGCTCCACGCAAAGCTCCAGACACTCATCGAACGCCATAACGTGCAGTCTCTCTGATGCAGTACCACCTGACCGCCTACGCACTCCTGCCCCTCTGCACTGCGGTGGTGTCGGCGATGCTGGCCTTCGAGACATGGCGGCGGCGCAGCGACCCGGCCAGCATATCATTTATTGCCCTGACCGTCCTGGTGTCTATCTGGAGCTTCGGCAATGCGTTCGAGCTATCGAGCGCCAATGAGGCGACGGCCTTCTTCTGGGTGCGGATCGAGTATCTGGCCATTGTGAGCGTGCCCGTGGCCTGGCTCGTGATGATGCTCGCCTTCGCCGAGCGGCGCAACACCCTCAACAGCACCTGGATCGCCTCGCTGCTGGTCGTCCCGCTGATCACCACGGCGATCATCTGGTCGAGCGCGGCCATGCCGCTGTTCTGGCGCGAGTTTGTGATCGAGACCCTCAGCCCGCTCACGGTCATCCGGGTCGAGCGCGGCCCCTGGTTCTGGGCGCACACCGCCTACTCCTACCTGATGCTCGCTGGCGGCACCTTTATCCTGGTGCGCAGCCTGGTGAGCGCCACGGGATTCTACCGCGACCAGAGCCTCGCGCTGCTGCTGGGCGCCGCCGCCCCCTGGCTGGTGAACATCTTCTACGTCTTTGATCTGATCCCGAGGGCCTTCCCTGACCCTACCGCCCTCGCCTTTGTGATCACCGGGCTGGCCTTTAGCTGGGCCATGCGCGACGCCGGGCTCTTCGAGCTTGGCCCGGTAGCCCACCGCGAGGTGTTCCAGCAGATGAGCGACGGCGTTGTGGTGCTCGACCCGCTCAACCGGATCGTGGATCTGAACGCCACCGCCGCCGCCGCCTTCGAGCTCCCCTCCCGCCGGCTGATCGGCCAGCCCTTCCGCCAGATTATGGCGAACTGGCCCGATCTGATAGATCGCTATAGCGATCTGCTCACCAGCGACGAGGGCACAACAACCGAGATCGGCATCCGTGTCGGCGAGGAGCTGCTGGTCTATGATCTTCAGGTGACCATGGTCAGGGGGCCGCGCGGCAAGCTCAACGGGCGCATGCTGGTCTGGCGCGACATCACGGCGCTTAAGCAGGCCATGGCCCGCATCGAGCTCCAGAACGAGCGGCTGGAGAACCAGGCGCTCGCCCTTCAGGAGGCGAAGGCGGCGGCCGAGGCCGGCAGTCAGGCCAAGAGCGTCTTCCTCACCACCATGAGCCACGAGCTGCGCACGCCGCTCAGCGCGATGCTCGGCTACACCGACCTGATCCAGTACGATATTGCGGAGAACGACACCGACGCCCTCAACCGCGACCTGGCCAATATCAAGATCGCCGGCGAGCACCTGCTGCGCATGATCGGCGGCATCCTCGACTATGCCAAGATCGAGGCCGGCAAGATGAAGCTCGACCTGCAGACATTTCTCGTCCAAGGGCTAGTCGTTGAGGCCTTGGCCTCGGTTCGCCCCCAGATCGAGCGGAACACGAATCGCCTGAACTTAGAGATCGCTGCGGATGTCGGCACGATGCACGCCGATCCGATCAAGGTGCGCCAGGTGCTGATCAATCTGCTCTCGAACGCCGCCAAATTCACCCAGTCCGGGGTGGTCACGCTGCGCGTCTGGTCCACGACCGATTGCACATCGATGGATGGATCGGAGATCAGCGCTGGACAAGCTGCCAGCGCCAGCCGGAAACCGGCCATGATCTTTGAGGTGAGCGACACAGGGACGGGGATGACGGAGGAGCAGCTCAGCCAGCTCTTTCAAGACTTCACGCAGGTGATCTCCAGCCCGCCCGGCCAGATTGGCACCGGGCTCGGGCTGGCGCTCAGCCAGAAGCTGTGCAACCTTATGGGCGGGAGGATCACGGTCGAGAGCCGGCCCGGCGAGGGCACGACCTTCACGGTGGTCCTCCCCACGCAGGTTGTCGCCTAATGCAATGCTATGGCCTGCCGAGCAGCGCCTGCCACGTCGCGCAGTCGAGCGCGTCGCCGGTCGGCAGGCTGCGGCTCGCCTGGAACGCGCGCAGGGCGGCGCGGGTCTGGTCGCCGAAGTAGCCATCGGGGGCGCCGGCGGCGAATCCCTGGGCTCCAAGGCGGGCCTGGAGGTCGGCCGCGCCGGCCGAGAACACGCGCGAATCGGGCGGCTGCCAGCCGACCTGGGGCAGCAGGGCACAGTCGCCCGCGTAGAGCGGCTGCGCGCTGTCGGCCCAGCGCAGCTGCGCGCCGAAGATGTTGGTCGGCACGGCCGGCCCGCCGCCGCTGTCGAGCCATATCAGGCGGCCCGCCGAGCCACCGCCGGCGCTGTCCGAGGATGTGATCATGGCACCGCTGGCGTCGTCGCGCCAGAGCACCTCGCCGACCTGGTAGCTGTCCTGGCGCAGCGGGGTGATTGCGCCGTCGGGCGATACGCGGACCATCTGCGGGGTGAAGGGGTAGTCCCAGCTGAAGATGTCGCCCGGGGCCAGCTCGTAGAGCGCGTAGACATCGCCGTCACGCATCTGGCGGGCGCCAGTGACGAGCGGGACATCGCTCCCCGTCTGCGCTATCAGCGCGCGCTGGGCGCCGGTCTCCGCGTCGATTTGGTTGAGCCCGTAGGCGATGTCGGGGCCGGGGCCTCCGCCGACGACGGTGACCGCCGAGCCGTCCACGCTCCAGGCCTCGCCCTCGCAGCAGGTGGGCTCGCTGCGCGTGGGCGCGTCACCCCCGGCGCTGATGATCACCAGCTCGCCGCCGGGGATGGCCGGGCCGGCCATGTTGTAGGCCCAGAGCAGCAGCCGCTGGCCGGCCCCATCATAGGCGACGGGCGTGTAGGCCCATGCGGTGCCGTCGGGCGGCTCCTGGCCCTCTATGTCATCATCGGCGATCAGCAGGCTGGCCTGTCCAGTCTCCAGGGAGACCGCCCAGACTCCGGCGGTCGCGCCCAGCTCCGGCGCGGCGTCGTCGATGCGCACGGCCACCGTCCGCCCGTCGGGGCTCACCCGGGGCGTGCTGAGCTGGCCGGAGATCAGCTCGCGGCGCCCGCCGCCGTCGAGGGCCACCAGGGTGCGCAGGCTATCGTCGCCGTAGATGTAGGCGATCTCCCCCCCGTTGGAGGCCACATCGTAGTCGACCACCGGCTGCTGCTCGAAGGTGATCTGGGCGACGGTGCCGCCGTCACGCTCCACGCGCATGATCTGGCCGCCGTCGGCGGCAGTGACGTAGACCGCGGCTGGCAGCGCGGGCAGCTGAGCGATCGGCGTTGGCGTAGGCGGCGCGGCGGGCGCCGGGGTGGCTGTCGGGAAGGGCGTGGGGGTGGCTGTCGGCTGATCCGTCGCGGGCGCCGCTGTGGCCGTCGCCTCTGTCGGCGGCGCGGTCGGGGCCTGTGCGGAGGGCGGGGCGACCCCGCCGCAGGCGGCGAGGGCGAGGGTGAGCAGGAGCAGCGCGGCGGGGGCCGCGCTGCGTCGGATGTGCTCGCTGAGGCTCATAGGGTGCCACCTGTACTATCGTGATCCTTCCATCGAAGTCGTTCTGGCACCCCGCGCCCCTCCCAAGCCAGGACACCAGCGCGGATGGAGACTAGTCATCAGATCCAGAGGATGAATCCCCGCCGGAGCTATCGCCATCCCACGAGCCACCGCCGCCGTGCATATCTCCCCAGCCGCCGCTGTCGTGGCTGTGGCTGTGGCTATGGCTATGGCTATGGCCCGTGTCGGAATCAGTAGGGGTGAACGAGGGCGAGGTCGGGTCGTTCCACGCATCGTGCGTCGTCTGCCCCGGGGCCTGGTGGGGGCGCAGGCGGCTGATCACGAACACGACGCCGATGATCAGGGCGGCCACTACTACAAATGATAGCATCGCGACCTCTTGGATAATACACCTTGGCAGCCTACTGGAAGTATAGCATGGGGGTGCGCCTCGGGTATGTTATCCTGAGGAGAGCGTCAGGGCGGAGGCAAAGCCGCCGCCAGCGGAGGCTGGGGGTGAGGGATGTGCGAGACGGTAAAGTAAAACCGGCCCTTCTGAAACCTTGTCTTTAAAGCAAATACCTGGATGGACTCAAGAACTGCCAAAACAAAGCACCTGATCGGCTCCGCGAGCGTGTGCTGGACGCGGCGACATCATCACGGAAGCTGCGCCGGAGCCGAATTCCGTGAGCCATTACACGGAAGACGGCGCCAGCAACGCTGGCGCCGAATTCCGTGAGCCGTGCTGTGCGGGCGAGGATCCCTACTCGGCCTCGACGGCCTCGGCCTCGACGGCCTCGGGCAGCTCGACGCGGGCGGCGCGTCGGCGCAGGGCCAGGCCGCCGGCGAGGGCGCTGGCGCCGAGGCTGGCCAGCATGCCGAGCGGCTCAAGCAGGCCGGCGCTGGTGTTCGGCAGGGTGGCGGGCACGGTGGGGGCGGGCGTGCTGGGCGCGGGGGCCGTGGCGCCTGAGCCGGCGCCGACGGCGATGCGGCCATCGACCGCCGGGCTGACCGGCGAGTTCGCGGCGATGTAGTCCTGCACCACATCGGCCAGGATGAGGCCGGTGTCGAGCGGGTTGCTGCCCCTGGTGAAGGCGGTGTAGCCATCGCCGCCGGTGAGCATGAAGTTGTTCGTGACCACGCGGAAAGTGGCGGCCGGGTCCATCGGTGCGCCGTTGTAGCTCACGCTGGTGACGCGGCTGTTCGGCGGCAGGGCTGGGTCGTAGGTGAAGCTGAAGCCGGCGATCTGCGGGAAGCGTCCGGCGCCGCTCTCGACCTGGCTGACGCCGTTATCGACGGCCTCCTTCACCTGAGCGCCGGTGACGTCGATTGTGGCCAGCGTGTTGCCGAAGGGCAGCACCTCGAGCACCTGGCCGACGGTGACGGGGCCGGCGGGGATGGCGGCGCGGATGCCGCCGCCGTTGGTGATCACAAGCTGGCCGCCGCGCGAGCGGGTCTTCTCCAGCATCGCGTCGGCCACGAGGTTGCCCAGGTTCGTCTCCTTGGCGCGCACGTTGGTGCGGGTGCCGTCCAGCTCGACCGCGGCCGATCCGATCACCGTGGAGCGCAGGGCGTTCAGCGGGGCGGCGAGGACGGCGATGCGGTTCTCGAAGCCGGGGTCGGCCGCGAGCGAGGGCAGCACCTCGGTCGGGTTGCCGATGATATCGGTGACGGTGCCCTCGCTGTTAAACGACAGCGTCATGTCGCCGAGCCAGCGGCCCCACTCCCAGTCGGTGGCGACCACGACGGGCTTGCCGTCGGGGGCGGCGATCAGCTCGGGGTAGGGCGGGGTGCCCACATTGTTCATCGGGCCCATAGGGGTGTGCGAGTGGCCGCCGATGATCAGGCTGATGCCGGAGACCTGGCGGGCGATCTCGCGGTCGACCGTGATGCCCACGTGGGTCAGGCCGATGATCGTGAAGGCGCCGGCCGCCTTGAGGGCGGCGACCTGGGCCTTGGCGGCCTCGATCGCCGAGCTGAAGCTGACATCAGGCCCGGAGTTGGAGAGCTCGGCGACGTCCTCGGGGGTCAGGCTGAAGATGCCGATCTTCTTGCCGCCCTTCTCGATGATCGTGTTCGGCTTGTAGAGGCCGTCCAGGGCCGAGCCGGGCGTCACGCTGACGTTGGCGCTGAGCACGGGGAAGCTGGCGCGCTTGATGAATTCGGCCAGCGCCGCCGGCCCCTTGTCGAACTCGTGGTTGCCGATGGCCATGGCCTCGTAGCCCATCGCGTTGTAGAACTCGAGGTCGGCCATGCCGTTGTACTCGTTGAAGAAGAGCGTGCCCTGAAAAATGTCGCCGGCGTCCACCAGCAGCACGGGCAGGGGCTCGGTCGCGCGGACGTTGTCGATCAGCGGCTTGCGCCGCGAGACGCCGCCGTGCAGGAGGGCGGTGCCGTTGAGCACTGGCTCGATGCGGGCGTGGTGGTCGTTCGTGTGCAGGACGCGCATGCGGAACGCGGGCGACTCCTGGGCCATGGCCACGCGGTAGCTGCCGTCGCTGTAGACCATGAGCAGCGCGCCGGCGCCGATGGCCATGCTGCTCTTGAGGAACTTCCGCCGTGAGATCTTCTCCATCTCTTGGTCTCTCCTCTGCTCTTCTCTTCTATAAGTTAGGACGGGAAGGGCGGGCGTATGGTAAACCAGGAAGAGGATCTTGTAAAGGGGGGGCGAGAGCGGATTCGTCGCCCCCGCAGTGTTTTTCTTGTTGGGGTTGGCTGGCTTCGCCGGCCAACCCCAACAAGAAACCGGGTCTGGGGCTTCGCCCTAGAGCTGCCCCACGTCGCCCCACTGCTCCAGCAGCGCCTGGTAGGCCGGGTCGGTGTAGCGCTCCAGGCGGAAGGCCGCCGCGTAGGCGGGCAGGGCCTCGCCGCAGATGTGGGCGGCCACCAGCTCGCCGGCGGCGCAGGCGCCCATCACGCCGAAGCCGGAGAGCGCGCAGACCATATAGGCGCCCTCGACCTGCATGGGGCCGATCAGGGGCCGGTTCTCGCGGGTGCGCGTGTAGTAGCCGCCGTCGAGGTAGGCCCGTGGGATGCGGCCGAAGTAGCCGCGCAGGCCGGGGAGGATGGCGCTCAGGCCGCGTATGACAATCTCGGGGAACTCGGGGTCGAGCGGCGGCGGGAAGCGCGGCTCGGCCTCGGCCTCGTTATACTCCCAGAGCATGAGCAGCTGCCGGCTGCCGCCCTCGCCCTCGGGGCGGCAGTGGGCGCTTGTGCCGAGCACCCCGGCCATCCAGGCGGTCTCCGGGTTCTCCAGCAGCGCCGCGCGCTCCTCCTCGTCCCAGCCCAGGCCGGCCGGGTCGGCCGCGATGATCATCGGCGCGTCGCGGGCCACCGCGCCCATCCCGTCGTCGATCGATGCCTTGAGGTGGAGCTGGTTGATGATCGGCAGCTCTACGCCGAGCAGCCCGGCGACCTGGCCGGCCAGCGGGCCGGCGGCGTTCACGAAGATGGGCGTGGACAGCTCGACGCTGCCCCCCGGCGTTGCCACCGTCACCCCGGCGACGCGCCCGCCGGCCAGGGCGACCCGCTCGACGCTGCCGCGCAGCACGCGGGCGCCGGCCGCGCGGGCGCGCTCCAGCAGCAGGCTGCCGAGCTGCTGGGCGCTCAGCCAGCCGCAGCGGCGGGCGTGCAGCACGGCCAGGGTGTCCGCGCCCAGGTAGGGGAAGTGCTCCCGGATGAGCCGCTGGTCGGTGATCAGGTCGGCTCCGTCGGGCTGGCCCCGCCATCCGTGGGCCGGCGGGGGGAGGTAGGACGACTGGCCCGGCCGGTGCTCCCGCAGCTGGCCGGCGCCCAGGCCGGTTATCTCCTCGGCGGCGCGGCGCAGATCGGCCACGCCCTCGGGGCGCGCGGTGGCGTAGAGGTAGCCGCGCCGGTTCAGCCGGATGCGGTTGTCCGTCTCCTCGGCCAGGGCCTCGATCATGTCGATGCTGCGCGACATCAGGGCGACCATCGCGTCGCCGGGGCCGGGCCACCAGTTGCGGTAGCACTCGGTCGACTTGTCGCTCGTCAGGGCCAGCGGGTCGCCCCGCTCGACCAGGACGATCTCACGTATGCCGCGGCGGGCCAGCTCATAGGACACGGCGGCCCCGGCGATCCCCGCGCCGCAGATGACGGCCTCGGCGGTATGTTGAGTCATCACTCTTTCTCTCCTAGGGTGTTGGGGCGCAGCAGTGCGGATGTGCGCTGGCGCAGAGCGCCAGCGCACATCCGCACTGCTGCGCCCCAACTGCTGCGCCCTTCTTACAACCGGTCGATCACCGCCACCCCGACGCCGGGTAAGCCGCCCATGGCCGGGAGCTCGACCGGCACATCGGCGAGGGCGACGGTGCGGCCAACCAGGCGCTGGGGGCGCAGCGTGCCGGCCTGGATCATGGCCAGCATCGCGTCGTAGCGGTGGGCCTGCATGCCGTGGCTGCCCAGGATCTCCAGCTCGTTCGCGATCACCCGGTCCATCGGGATGGCCGGGCGGCTCTGCTCGGCCAGCAGCAGGCCGACCTGCACGTGCCGCCCGCGCTTGCGCAGGCCGGCGATCGAGCTGAAGCAGGTGGCCGGGCTGCCCAGCGCGTCCAGCGAGAGGTGCGCGCCGCCGCCGGTGATCGCGATGATCTCGGCGGCCACGTCCGCCACCTCGCCGGCGTGTACCGTCGCGAGGGCGCCGAGGTCGCGGGCCAGCGCCAGCTTCTCGTCGGCGATATCCACCGCCACCACCTGGGCTCCCAGGGCGGCGGCGATCATCACCGCCGAGAGGCCCACCCCGCCGCAGCCGTGGACTGCCACCCACTGCCCGGCCGAGACGCGCCCCCGGTCGACCACGGCGCGGAAGGAGGTGGCGAAGCGACAGCCCAGGCTCGCCGCCGTCACGTCATCAATATCGTCGGGCAGGGCCACCAGGTTGGCGTCGGCGCGCTGGATGGCCACATACTCGGCGAAGGAGCCCCAGTGGGTGAACCCCGGCTGGAACTGGCTGTCGCAGACCTGCTGGTTTCCCGAGGCGCACTGCGGGCAGCTGCCGCAGCCGCAGACGAAGGGCATTGTCACCCGCTCGCCCACCCGCCAGCGCGTCACGCCCGCGCCGAGGGCAGCCACGGTGCCGGCCAGCTCGTGGCCCGGCACGTGGGGCAGGGTGATGTCGGGGTCGTGGCCCACCCAGCCGTGCCAGTCGCTGCGGCAGAGGCCGGTCGCCGCCACGCGGATGACCACCCCGCCGGGCGGGGGCGTCGGGTCGGGCACGGTCTGGATGGAGATCGGGCCGCCGAAGGTCTCGTAGATCGCCGCGCGCATATATCACCTCCAGTGCATCGGTTTCCCCCATGGTAGGGCCGAAACATCCGCGAGGCAAGTGCCCCGGCCACCCCCCACCCCCCGCCTGGAACCCCACCACTTACGGCGCGACGGTGCCGCTGATGATGCCGGAGGCGTCGATCAGCGGCGTCGCCCCGCCGGTGAACACGGGAAGCTTGCCGTCCCAGCGCTGGAGCTGCTCGTACTGGATGAGCTCGGGCGTGAGGCTCTTGGCGAGCTTGAGGTTGGCCTCGGCCTGGGCGTCGGCCTTGATGCGGGTGGCGGCGGCCTCGCCCTCGGCCTGGGCCTGGAGCGCCTGGGCCTGGCCCTGGGCCACGACCTTGTCCTGGTCGGCCTTGATCCGCGCCTGATCCAGCTGGTACTTCTGCTGCTCGGCCTGCTGCTGGGCCTCGATCTTGTTGGTGAGCGCCTGCTGGAGCGTGTCGGGCAGGTGTACCTCGCGCACGCCGAAGGAGATCAGGGTCAGGTGGCGGCGGGCGAACTCGTCGTTGAGCGCCTTGGTGATCTTGTTGGTGATCTCGGCGCGCTGGCTGGAGACGATCTGCTCCCAGGTGTAGCCGGCGGCCACGGCCGGCACCTGGGTGCGGGTGTACTGGCGCACCACCCGGTCCTCGACCACGCTGATGTTGGCGCCGCCCCAGTCCTGGTAGAGCTGCCCGGCCTCGTCGCGGATGACCTGGTACTGGATCACCACATCCAGGTTGAGCTGCTGGCCCTCGCTGCTCTGGATCTTGATGCTGTCGTCGCCAGCTGCGGACCCCTCGCCGCTATGTAGCACCATGGCGTAGTTCTGGATGGTGACGGGGTACTCCTGGATGGCCTGGGTGAAGGGGTTGATGAAGGCCCAGCCCGGCTCCAGGGCGCCGGCGGTGACCTGATGGTTGGCCTTGTCGAAGACGATGCCGACGTAGCCGGGCTCGATGTTGCGCCAGGAGGCGAACATCAGGCCGAGCAGGAGGAGGGCGACGGCGGCGACGATCATGAGGGTAATGATCCGGCCGCCGGCGGCGCGGATGGGCGGGCTACTGCGGGTCATAGGGCAGATCCTTTCGGGTAGGCTCGGATTCCTCAGGCGGCGATTCAGTCTCAGCCAGGGAGTCTTCGCTCACGTCGTCGAGGGACTGCCGCAGGGCGCGCAGCTCGCGTAGGACGATGGGGGCGATGGCTAGCCCTAGCTGCCACGCCACGACGATCAGCAGGATCGCCACGGCCGCCTCTAGCAGCGTAGGACTCATGGGGGTTCTCCTGTCGGCCGCTCGGGTTGGCTGACTCTCTCATGATACGCTGATCGCCGCCCGCTGGGATCAGGAAAGGCTTTGGGTTGTGGTGTGCGGGCGAGCTCCGCACCGCCGCGCCGCAGCCCGCCCGGCGGCAGGGCTGATACAACGTCCTGAGTGCCCCAAGGCGGGCGGCTGAAGCCGCGCCGACGGGGCGCGTTGCGCCAGGCGTCGGCCTGCGCCGACGCCGGAACCGCCCGCACAGGCGGGCGGCTGGCCGCAGGCCCCGCGGCGCGGCTTCAGTCGCCAGCGACGGTGCAACAGCCCTAGCCCCGGCGGCGCAGAGCCGTCGAACGTCGGATATGTGCGCTATAATGCCGGGGCTTGAGCACGATACAGAGCAATGGAATCTCATTGCTCACTGGCGATCAGATCGCGAGAGCTTGCATGCCAATCCTCCAGCGCCCTATCGGAACCACCCGCGACGGCATCGCGGTCGAGCGCTTCACCCTGCGCGGCGACGGCGGGGTCGAGGCGGACATCCTGAGCTACGGCGGCACTCTGGCCGCCCTGCGCGCGCCCGACCAGGCCGGCGCGGTCGGCGACGTGGTGCTCGGATTCGACAGCCTGGACCCCTACCTGGGCTTCCACCCCTACCTCGGGTCGCTGGTGGGCCGCTACGCCAACCGCATCGCCGAGGGGCGCTTCCGACTGGGCGGCCGCGCGTACGCCCTGGCGTGCAACAACGGGCCGAACCACCTGCACGGCGGCCCCGGCGGCTTCCACCGCCAGGTCTGGGGCGCGCAGGCGCTGGATGATGGCCCGCACCCGGCCCTGCGGCTCCACTACCTGAGCCGCGACGGCGAGGAGGGCTACCCTGGCAACCTGGATGTGACCGTGACCTACACGCTGGCCGGCGGCGAGCTGTGGATCGACTACCTGGCGACGACCGACCAGGAGACGGTGGTCAACCTGACGAACCACGCCTACTTTAACCTGTCCGGCGGCGGGGACATCCTCGGCCACGTGCTGGAGATCCCGGCCGCGCGCTTCGTGCCGGTCGGCCCGACGCTGATCCCGACCGGCGAGCTGCGGCCGGTGGCGGGCACGCCGCTGGACTTCCGGGCTCCTGCGGCGGTGGGGGCGCGGATCGGCGCGGACGATGAGCAGCTGCGCAGCGCCGGCGGCTACGACCACACCTGGGTGATCGACAAGCCCCCCGGCGAGCTGGGCCTAGCCGCGCGGGCGACCGACCCGGCCAGCGGGCGGGCGCTGGAGGTGCTGACGACGGAGCCGGGGGTGCAGTTCTACGCGGGGAATATGATCGAGGGCGGGCTGGTGGGCCGCGGCGGGCAGACCTACATCCGCCACAGCGGGCTCTGTCTGGAGGCCCAGCACTTCCCCGACTCACCCAACCAGCCGGCCTTCCCCAGCACCGCCCTGCGCCCCGGCGACACCTACCGCCAGACGACGATCTACCGGCTGGGGCTGGTGCGGTGACGGGGCTGCGCGCCTCACGCTCCCAGAGTCCCCGCTGGGGCTGCGCGCCCCAGACCCGCGCCAGGGGGCGCTTGCCCCATGTGCATCAACGTTAGGGCTGCCGCCCTAGAAACCGACGTTGTTTTGGCCAACATGGCCAGCAAAGCTGGCCATGTTGGCCAAAACAACAAGAAATTCCGGGGGGGCCAGGGCTTACGTTGATGCGCATGGGGCTCCGCCCCTTCGAACCCCGAATCTGATGTGGTCGGCAACTTCAATGCACGTTGTCATGGCAGGCGGGCCGCTTCGCGGCGTAGGGAACTAATAGGGGTAGCACCCACGCGTGCGCCCGGCACACGAAATGCGGCGAGCACCGCACCTCGGCACCGGGCGAGCCACAACAACGGGCGGTCGGCACGCTACAGCATCACATTCGGGGGGGCTGGGGGGCGACGCGCCCCCAGCGGGGGTCCCGGGGGCTGGCCCCCGGGGCGGGGCGCAGCGCCCGCATCCGGGGAATACCAATCTGAGTGAATACCGTATGACAAAAGTACTCCCGGCGGACGCCGCCGGCATCCGCGAGGCCGCCGCCACACTCGCTGCCGGCGGCCTCGTCGCCTTCCCCACCGAGACGGTCTACGGCCTCGGCGGCGACGCCCTCAGCACGGCCGCCGTGGCCCGCATCTTCGCCGCCAAGGGCCGCCCCGCCGAGGACCCGCTGATCGTCCACCTGGCCGACCTGGCTGACCTGCCGAGGGTGACGGGCGCGCTCTCGCCGCAGGCCGCCCTGCTGGCCGGGCGGCTCTGGCCCGGCCCGCTGACCCTGGTGCTGCCGCGCGGGCCGGCGGTGCCCCACAGCGTCACCGCCGGCCGCGAGACGGTGGCGGTGCGCCTGCCGGCCCACCCGGTGGCCCGCGCCCTGATCGCCGCCGCCGGCACGCCGGTGGCCGCGCCCAGCGCCAACCGCTTCGGCCACACTAGCCCCACCAGCGCCGCCCACGTGCTGGCCGACCTGGGCGGGCGGATCGACCTCGTGCTCGACGGCGGCCCGGCCACCATCGGCGTCGAGTCGACGGTGCTCGATCTGAGCGGGCCCGTGCCCACCCTGCTGCGGCCGGGCGGCGTGAGCCTGGAGACGCTGCGCGAGCTGCTCGGCGAGGTGGCCCTGGGCGGGCGGGCAGCCGAGGCGGGCGGGCAGATCGCCCCCGGCCTGCTCGACCGCCACTACGCCCCGGAGAGCGCCCTGCACCTCTGCGTGGGCGCGCCAGCCGCCTGCCGGGGCTGGATCCGCGCCCAGGCCGCCAGGCAGATCGCCGCAGGCCGACGCGTCGGCCTGCTGGTGCCTGACGAGGACGCCGCCCTGCTGGCCGGCCTCGCCGCCGACATCGAGCCCCTCGGGCCTGCCGGCGACCCCGCCGCCATCGCAGGGCGGCTCTACGCCGCGCTGCGCGCCCTCGACGCGCGCCGGCCCGATGTCATCCTCGCCCGCGACATCGGCGATGTCGGGATCGCCCGCGCCATCCTCGACCGGCTGACCCGCGCCGCCGCCGGGAGAGTCTCCATCCTCACCCCATCAGAGCGCAGAGCGACACAATGAACCCCTTCCTCTTCTTCTGGCTCGTGCTCAAGTCGTCGTTCTTCTCGACCAGCGGCCTGGGCAACCTGCCGCAGCTCTACGCGGACCTGATCGGCAGCGGGATGGCCACGGACCGCCAGTTCGCCGAGGCGCTGGCGGTGGGCCAGGTGAGCCCGGGGCCAAGCGGCCTGTGGGTGATCAGCCTGGGCTACCTGCTCGACGGCCCGCGCGGCGCGGCGCTGGCCGCCGTGGCGATCGCCATCCCCCCGGCGGGCGTGCTGCTGATCGCCCAGCTCTACCAGCGCAGCGGCGACCACCCGGCCGTCCAGGGGTTTGTGCGCGGCCTGAGCCTGGCCGTCATCGGCATCTTTGTGGTGGTGATGGCCGGCCTGCTGCGCGACAACGGCCTGAACCTGCCGGCCATCCTGATCGTCGGCGGCGCGGCGGCCCTGGCCTTCACCCGGCGCATCCCGGTGATTATCATCCTCGGCCTGGCGGCCCTGGTGGGAATCCTGGTCTACCGCTAGAGCAGGCGACAGGGGACAGCGGACAGGGGACAGCGGACAGGGGACAGCGGACAGGACCGTGTGTTCCTGAGCGATGAGAAAGGGGTCGGAGCGGGCTTTGCCCGCTCCGACCCTTGTACCCTGTCCGCTATACCCTGGCCCTAGCCTACGGCGCGAAGGGCACGGCCGCCGGCTCCCTCCCGCTCACCGAGGCCCAGCTGCGCGAGGCGCCGAGCGGCGACCTCTTCGCCCTCAGCCAGAACGTGGGTATGGGCTGGGACCCCGCAGAGCTGAATCACTCCCAGGTGCTGATCCTCAGCACCCAGGGCGGCATCCGCGCCCCCGACGGACAGCCGGTTGCTCTCGGCTACCACACCGGCCACTGGGAGGTCGGCCTGCTCATGCAGGCCGCCGCCGAGGAGCTGCGCGCCCAGAGCGCGATCCCCTTCGCCGGCTATGTGACCGACCCCTGCGACGGGCGCAGCCAGGGCACGACGGCCATGTTCGACAGCCTGCCCTACCGCAATGACGCCGCGCTCGTCTTCCGCCGCCTCATCCGCTCGCTGCCCACGCGCCGCGCCGTGATCGGCGTCGCCACCTGCGACAAGGGTCTGCCCGCGATGCTCATGGCCCTGGCCGGCTCCCCCGACCTCCCCTGCGTCCTCGTGCCGGGCGGCGTGACGCTCCCCCCCGAGCACGGCGAGGACGCCGGCAAGGTGCAGACGATCGGCGCACGCTTTGCGCAGGGCGAGCTCACGCTCAAGGAGGCGGCGGAGCTGGGGTGCCGGGCCTGCGCCTCGCCGGGCGGCGGCTGCCAGTTCCTCGGCACCGCGGCGACCGCGCAGGTGGTGGCCGAGGCCCTCGGCCTGGCCCTTCCCCACAGCGCCCTGGCCCCCTCGGGCCAGCCGGTGTGGCTTGAGCTGGCCCGCGCCTCGGCCCGCGCCGCCCTCGACCTTGACCGCCGGGGCATCAAGACCCGCGACATCCTCACCGCCGACGCCATCCACAACGCCATGGTCGTACACGCGGCCTTCGGCGGCTCCACCAACCTGCTGCTGCACATCCCGGCCATCGCCTATAGCGCCGGCCTGCCCCGCCCCTCGGTCGAGGACTGGCTCGCGATCAACCGGTGCGTGCCGCGCCTGGTGGACGTGCTGCCCAACGGGCCGAGCAACCACCCCACCGTGCGAGTCTTTCTGGCCGGCGGGGTGCCCGAGGTGATGCTGCACCTGCGGGCGGGCGGCCTGCTGCGCGAGGGCGCGCTGACGGTCTCCGGGCGCACCCTGGGCGAGGTGCTCGACTGGTGGGCCGGCTCCGCGCGCCGCGCGCAGCTGCGCGCCCGGCTCCAGCGCGCCGACGGCGTGGACCCGGACGATGTGATTATGGCGCCGGAGCTGGCGCGGGCGCGCGGCCTCACCAGCACGCTCGCCTTCCCGCAGGGCAATCTCGCGCCGGAGGGTGCGGTGATCAAGGCGACCTCTATCGACCCCGAGGTGGTGGACGCCGACGGCGTCTACCGCAAGACCGGGCGGGCCCGCGTCTTCACCCGCGAGCGCGACGCCGTGGCGGCGATCAAGAGCCAGGGGCCCGAGCGCGTGCAGCCCGGCGAGGTCGTGGTGCTGATCTGCGGCGGGCCGCTTGGCACCGGCATGGAGGAGATCTATCAGGTGACCTCGGCGCTCAAGCATCTGCGCTGGGGGAAGCAGGTGGCGGTCCTGACCGATGCGCGCTTCTCGGGGGTGAGCACGGGCGCGTGCATCGGACATATTGGGCCTGAGGCGCTGGCCGGCGGGCCGATCGGCAAGCTGCGCGACGGCGATCTGATTGCGATCAGCATCGACCGCGCGCGCCTCAGCGGCAGCGTGGATCTGGTGGGCGATGACTCGCGCGTCTTCGGCGCCGAGGAGGGCGCGCGCGTGCTGGCCGCCCGCGCGTCGCGGCTCGACCTGGCGCCGCACCCGGCCCTGCCCGCAGACACCCGCCTCTGGGCCGCGCTCCAGCAGGCGAGCGGCGGCGTATGGGCTGGCTGCGTCTACGATGTCGATGCGGTCGTCCGCATGCTCTCGCCAACGGCGACCTGACCGGGCGCGCCTAGATCGGCGCCGGCTCGCCCGCCGGGTCGGGCCGCCCCCGCCAGAGCGCGAGCGTGACGATCAGGCCGGCGAGCGCGAAGACCCCGGCGAGGATGAGGGCGAGCGTCCTCGGCGCGGCCCCGGCGTCGCTGGCGCGGCCGGTGAGGTAGCTGGAGAGCGCGGTGGCCAGGGTCATGCCGGCGTACTCGACAGCGAAGACCCGGCCGCGCAGCCGCTCGGGCAGGCGCATCTGGAGCAGGGCCGTGCTGAAGACCCACTGGATGCTGCCGCCCACATGGGCCAGCACCACGCAGAGCATGGCCACGGCCAGCGTGGGCGAGTAGCTGAAGCCAATGTAGCCCAGGGCTGAGAAGAAGAAGGACAGGCCAATGGCGCGGCGCATAAAGCTCTGCCCGTCGCCGAAGAGCCGCTGGGCCAGGATCGGCCCGATCCCCGCGCCCGCCCCGCGCGCCGCGTAGAGCAGCCCGATGCTCAGCGCGCCGCCCTCCCCCAGGGGGAACAGCTCGCGGCCGAACAGGGCCAGCAGCAGCAGCACCCCGCCGGCCATGCTCCACATCATCTTCGAGAAGGTGATCCAGGCCACCTCGCGGTGCGTGAAGATGTAGCGCAGCCCCTCGGCCAGTTCGCTTAGCGCCCGCGAGGCCGGCGCGGCCCCTGCCTCCTGTCTCCTGCCTCCTGCCTCCTGGCCCTCGCCCACCCGCACGGTGAAGATCAGCGCGGCCGACAGGAGGTACGACCCCGAGTCGAGCAGAAACGAGGCCTGCACGCCGAGGGTGCCGACCACCAGGCCGCCGAGGGCCGCGCCCAGGGCCAGCATCGCCGACCAGGTGGCCCCGCTGATCGCGTTGGCCGCCACCAGCTCCTCGCGGGCGCACACATCGGGGGTGATCGCCGAGCGGGCCGGCTCGAAGAACGAGGTCAGCACCACCTTCAGGGCGACCACCGTGTAGACCAGCCAGAGGTCGCCCACGGTGTGGACGAGCAGCAGCAGCAGCACCAGCAGCGCCCGGCCGATGTCGCTTGCGATCAGCACCGTGCGGCGGGGCAGCCGGTCGACCACCACCCCGGCGAAGGGGCCGACCAGGGCGCCGGGCAGGAACTGGGCCACCATCAGCAGGCCCACCGCCTCGCCCGAGCCGGTCAGGTTGAGCAGGAGCGTGAACAGGGCGATGCTGTCGAGCCAGTCGCCGAGCTGGCTGACGAGCTGGCCGTACCAGAGCCGGCGGAATGGCTTGTTGCGTCGCAGCAGGGCGACATAGCCCACAGACGTCGTGGTCATTGTTACCTTCGGGAGGGGCGCAGCAGCACGATGTGGCCCCGCCCTCGGGCGGGGCCATATCGTGCTGCTGCGCCCCAACAGGGCGGCGTCCTAATCGCGGTTGCGCGACTTCATCACCCGCTCGATGTCGCGCTGGGCGTCGCGCTTGGCGATATCCTCGCGCTTGTCGTAGTTCTTCTTGCCGCGGGCCACGCCAAGCTCCAGCTTGGCCCGCCGGCCCTTGAAGTAGATCTTCAGGGGCACGATCGTCAGGCCCTTCTGGCGGACGAGCCCGTCGAGGCGGCTGATCTCGCGGCGGTGCATCAGCAGCTTGCGCGGGCGGGTCGGCTCATGGTTGAAGTAGGTGCCCGACTGCTCGTAGGGCGAGATGTGGCTGTCGTAGAGGTACAGCTCGTCCTTGAAGATGCGGGCGTAGCTGCCGCGCAGGTTCACCCGTCCGGCCCGCACCGACTTGATCTCGCTGCCCGTCAGCACGATCCCAGCCTCGTAGGTCTCCTCGATCGCGTAGTCGTGGTGGGCCTTGCGGTTGTCGGCCACGACGCCGGGGTTCTGGTCTTTTCCGCTCATGGCTGGCTCATGCGCTATCGCGCAGGGGACAGGGGACAGGGGACAGGGGACAGATCGCTGTCCCTTCCCCTCCCCTGTGCCCTTGTAAAAGAGGAAATGGAGGGCGGCGCCCCCCATCATGCTGCCTTTATTATAGCACGCTACCCCTGGGCGGCATCGGCCCGATGGATGATGCGGCGGGGCTGAGATGCCCGAATCTTTCCTGAATGTCACGCTTGTAAAATCGTCGCCTCAATGGCATAATGTTCGCCATCCTCTTGGTCGTTGGTCATAAGGGAGCTCAAAGTCCGCCCCCAGCACGGGCGGAGTCTGGCATATCCACGGTCTCCATCGCGGGTATGCCGGCGTGTGCCGTTGCGCTCATGTGGTCGCACAGCATTTGTGTGAAAGGAACCCGCAGGTGTCTCGAATCAACCGGACGGTCACCCTCGCCCTGATCGCCATGCTCCTGGCCGCCATGTCCAGCACCGCCCTGGCCCAGACGCCGGCGCAGGCCCGCAGCAGGGGCGGGCCCATCCGCCTGCGCGCCGGCACCTTCACCCCCAGCGCGGGCGAGCGGGCCAATGTCCCCGCCCGCCTCACCCGCGGCCCCGACGCCAGCGGCGCGCCCGGCTACTACATCGTCCAGTTCAACGGCCCCGTGCGCCAGCAGTGGAAGGACGCCCTTGCTACGATGGGCGCGACTGTGCTCGACTACATCCCCGACAACGCCTTTAAGGTGCGTATGACGGCCGCCCAGGCGGCCTCGCTGGGCGCTGCGGCCACGGTGGCTTGGGTCGGCCCCTTCGAGCCGGCCTACGCCCTCAGCCCCACGCTCGCCGCCAGCGGCCAGCAGATCGCCCGCGTCTCCGTCGAGCGCGGCGGCGACCGCCAGGCGGTGATCGCCCTGGCCGCCCAGCTCGGCGCGGCGGTGGCCGACACCGCCGACGGCAGCCTGATCGTGGCCGCCGACCGCGCCCAGCTCGACCAGCTGGCCACTCAGGGCCGCGATGTGGCATGGATCGAGCCATACGTGCTGTTCGAGAAGCATAACGAGTACGGCGGCGGCGGGATCATGGGCGGCACAATCGCCAACAACTCTGGCTACGACGGCTCGACCCAGATCGCTGCCGTGGCCGACACCGGCATCGGCGGCGGGACAGACAGCACCGCCCACCGCGACATCCCGGCCAGCCGGATCACCGCGATCTACAACTGGCCCGGCGTCACTGACAGCTGCTTCAAGACGATCACCAACGATGGCTCGATCGATGTGGACAGCGGCCACGGCACTCACGTGGCAGGCTCGGTGCTCAGCGGCGGCACGCCCGGCACCGGCGTCGGCAAGGGCGTGGCCCCCGCCGCCCACCTGGTCTTTCAGTCCACCGAGAACTATGTCACTGTCTCCTCCCTCTGCAAGTCGCTCTATGGCTACACCAACGGCTACTACCTGACCGGCCTGAACGACCTGAACGGCCTGTTCCTCCAGGCCTACAACGCCGGCGCGCGTGTCCACGCCAACTCCTGGGGCTCCAGCCAGGCCGGCGTCTACACCGCCAACAGCGTGACCACAGACAACTTCATCTGGGGCCACCGCGACTTCACGATCACCTTCTCGGCCGGCAACTCCGGGGCCGACGCCAACGCCGACGGCGTGGTGGACAACGACTCGATCGGCTCGCCGGCCACCGCCAAGAATGTGATCACCATCGGCGCCAGCGAGGGCGACCGCCAGGGCAACTACCAGTGCGACACCGGCCTAACTTATGTCTCGGCCGACACCGCATACCAGAGCGGGCAGACCTGCTCCAGCATGGGCGGGGTCAACTTCCTCGGCACGCCGCGCCAGCGCTGGGGCTTCACCGCCAACCCGATCGCCGACGACCCGACCGGTGGCAACGCCCAGCAGATGGCGGCCTTCTCCTCGCGCGGGCCGACCGACGACGGCCGGATCAAGCCCGACGTGGTCGCCCCCGGCACCTGGATCCTCTCGACCTACTCGGATAACTACCAGCAGGGCTACGACCCCTCCGCCAACCCGCGCAACGGCGCCTTCCAGTCCGACGGCTGGGGCATCCCGCTGAACGCCTACTACAAGTACTTCGGCGGCACCTCGATGGCTAACCCGCTGGCCGCCGGCGCGGCGACGGTGGTGCGCGACTTCTACCAGAAGGCCTACAGCGCCAACGCCAGCGCGGCCCTGGTCAAGGCGACCCTGATCAACTCGGCGGTGGACCTGCTCGATGAGAATAACGACGGGGTCAACGACAACGACTTCCCCATCCCCAATGTCCACGAGGGCTGGGGCCTGATCAACCTGGCCGCCGCCACCGACGGCACGGCCGAGTTTGTCGATAACACGGCCGGCCTCTCAACCGGCGGGACAGCCAGCTCCAGCTACGCCGTGCCCGGCGGCGCGCCCTTCAAGGTCAGCCTGGTCTGGAGCGACTACCCCTCCACCACCACGGCCTCGGTCAACCTGGTGAACAACCTGAACCTGACGGTGACCAGCCCGACCGGCACGGTCTACCGGGGCAACGTCTTCAGCGGCGGCTGGTCGCAGACGGGCGGCAGCGCCGACGCGGTGAACAACGTCGAGAACGTGTACGTCCAGTCGGCGGCGGCCGGCACCTGGACGGTGACGGTGACGGGGGCGAATGTGCCGCAGGGGCCGCAGCCCTTCGCCCTGGTGGTGCGCGGCGCCACGGTGGCCCCGCCGCCCCCGCCCCCCGGCACGCCCGGCACCCTGAGCGCCACGGCCGCCTCCAGCAGCCAGATCGGCCTGAGCTGGGGGGCGAGCAGCGGCACGGTGGATAGCTATAAGGTCGAGCGCTGCCAGGGCGCCGGCTGCTCCAGCTTCGCCCAGGTCGGCACCGCGACGACGACCAGCTTCAGCGACAGCGGCCTGACCGCCGGCACCAGCTACAGCTACCGCGTGCGCGCATCGAACGCCAGCGGCGACTCGGGCTACTCGAACACGGCCAGCGCCACCACCGGCTCCGGGCCGACCAACACCGGCTTCCTGAGCCCCTCGGCCAACGCTGCGGTGACGAGCGGCTCGGGCGACAACAACGGCTACCAGACGACTCCGACCAACGCCTATGACAACGATGGGCTCTACGCCGTGGACACCAACAGCGGCAGCGGCACCAGCACCTCGTGTACGAACAACCGCAAGGACCGACACATCTTCTACAACTACAACGTGGCGGTGCCGGGCGGGGCGACGGTCAGCGGCATCGAGGTTCGCCTCGACGCCAAGGCCGACTCGACGACCGGCGCGCCCAAGATCTGTGTCGAGCTCTCGTCTGACGGCGGGGCCACCTGGACGGCGGCCAAGACCACGACAACCCTGAGCACCGCCGAGGCGACTTACATCGTCGGCGGGGCCGCCGACACCTGGGGCCGCAGCTGGACGGGCGCGAACCTCGGCAACTCCAGCTTCCGCGTCCGCCTGACCAACGTGGCCTCGAACACCTCGCGCGACTTCTCGCTCGACTGGGTGAGCGTGCAGGTCACCTATCAGTAGGGGACGGGGGACAGGGGACAGGGGACAGGGCTCGCCCTGTCCCCTGTTTGCGTGTCAGGCGCGGCTATGCTAAGCTCAACCTGTGTCCTAACTCCAACACGTTTCAGATACGACAGGGTTCGTAGCAGCTTTATCGTAACCGTGCCCTCTGCCCCCTGTGGCCTGCCCCCTTGAAAAGAGGTTCCTGTGCGCCACCGTGCCTCCCTCCTTCTGATCATCCTGGCCGGGCTGCTGACCGCATGCGGCGGCGCGGCCCAGCCCACGCCCACCCCCACGCCCACCCCGCTCGAGATCAGCGCCCAGGTTGGCCGGGCCACCCAGGCCGCCGAGAGCGTCCACTTCGCGATCAGCCTGGCCGGAAAGCCGGTCTACGCCGACAGCGGCAACATCTTTGTGCTCAACAGCATGGAGGGCGACCTGAAGCGCCCCGACAGCGTGCTGGCCGTGCTCAGCGTCAGCGCCGGCGCGGGTGTGGCCGAGATCCGCACCGTTGCCCTGGATGGCAAGCAGTACATCACCAACCCGATCACCCGCGAGTGGTCATGCCTGGCACCGGGCAGCGCCTTCAACCCGGCGGTGCTCTTCGACCCGCAGCAGGGCGTCGAGCACCTGCTCCAGACGGGCTTCGACGATGTGACCCTGGTGGGCGTCGAGGATCTGGCCGGCAGGCCGAGCTACCACCTGCGCGGCACGATCGCCGGCGACAAGCTTCAGCCGATCAGCATGGGCCTGCTCGGCGCCGGGCCGGCCGCCGTCGACCTCTGGGCCGACCAGGAGACGCTGCGGGCCAGCAAGCTGGTGCTGGTGGACAGCTCCAGCGACGCGACCGCGCCGAGCACCTGGACGATCACCTTCAGCGGCTACGGCAAGACGATCGACGTGCGCGCGCCGGCGGCATGTTAATGTAGGGCCGAAGCATTTGCGCGCCGATTCTCCCGCGCCGGCAAGCATCCACAGCAAATGCTTCGGCCCTACGCAGTATGTATGCAAAAACGCCCAAACCTCACCCTGGCCCTGATCAGCCTTGCCATCTTCATCGGCGCGGTCGACCTGACGGTGGTGAGCGCGGCTCTGCCGCGGGTGATGGTGGACATGCGGGTGGAGATTGGCAGCGACCTGGGCCGGGCGGCCTGGGTGGTGAGCGGCTACCTGCTGGCCTACACCGTGAGCATGACTTTTATGGGCCGGCTGTCGGACATCCTCGGGCGGCGCGATGTCTACCTGATCTGCCTGGGCATCTTTATCGCCGGCTCGGCCCTGGCGGCGGCGGCGGGCAGTCTGGAGTGGCTGATTGTCGGGCGGGTGGTGCAGGCTTTCGGGGCCGGGGCGATGGTGCCGATCAGCATGGCCCTGGCGGGCGACATCTTCCCGCCCGAGCGGCGCGCGGCGGCCCTGGGCGTGATCGGCGCGGTGGACACGGCCGGCTGGATGGTCGGTCACCTCTACGGCGGCGTGCTGATGCGGGCCTTCGATAGCTGGCGCCTGCTGTTCTGGCTGAACCTGCCGATCGGCCTGCTGGCCCTCGCGCTCACCTGGTGGGCGCTGCGCGGGGTGCCGCAGCGGCGCGCGGCGGGCGGCTTCGACTGGCTGGGCGCGGCGCTGATCAGCGCGAGCCTGATCGCCTTCAACGTGGGGCTGTCCGCCGGCGGCGAGCTGCGCGAAGACTTCTACGGCGAGCGGGCTGGGCCGCCGGCCTACGCCCTGCCCCTGGTGCTGGCCGCCCTGGCCCTGCTCGCCGGCTTCGTCTGGGCCGAGCGGCGCAGCGCCCACCCGCTGATCGACCTGACGATCTTCTATGACCGGGGCGCCGCCGCCGCCTGCGCGATCAACGTGATGGTCGGATTCGCCCTGGCCCTGGCGATCACGAACGTGCCGCTGTTCATCAACACCCGCCTGGCCCTCCAAAACCCCGCCGACGCCGACATCCTGCGCCGCGCGGCCTGGGAGTCGGGCTGGATGCTCTCGGCGCTGACCCTGACCATGGCCGCCGCCGCCGTGCCCGGCGGCTGGCTGGCCGGCCGCATCGGCCCGCGCGCCCCCGCCCTGGCCGGGCTGGCCCTGGCCCTGGCCGGCGTGCTGATGATGAGTCGCTGGGGCGCCGAGAGCGCCTACCTGACCATGGGGCTAGAGCTGGCCCTGGCCGGCCTCGGGCTCGGCCTGGTGATCTCGCCGGTGGCCGAGGAGGTGATCGCCGCCGCCGCCGAGGGCCGCCGCGGCAGCGCCTCGGCCCTGGTGATCGCCCTGCGCCTGGTGGGCATGACCGCTGGCGTGGCCGCGCTGACCCTCTACGGCGTGCCGCGTCAGGACGCCCTGCGCCGCGCCGGGGCGAGCAACCCGCTGGCCTCCTCCGACCCGGCCCGCTTCCTGATGGACGTGGCCTCCCAGGTGATCGGCGAGACCTTCCTGCTCGGCGCGGCCGCCCTGGCCCTGGCCCTGCTGGCGGCGCTGTGGATGCGGGGTGGCAACGATCATCCTCGCGGGCCTATGTAAGGCCGAAGCATTCGCCCCTGATCCCCCGCTCTGCGCCATGCACGCGGTGCGAATGCTTCGGCCCTACAGCGTTGACACTGCTCCGCCCGCGTGTTACCATCCATGCAACCACGTTGTATCTAATGTCATGGACACCCCTATGCCCCCTGAGCCGCCTGTCTGGGCGCAGACCTACCTGTACCCGCCGCTGATCGTGGTGGCGATCTGGGTGACTCTCACCGCCGGGGTGCTGGTGCTAAACCGGAAGGGCGAGCGGGCGACCCGCCTGGCGCTGCTGCTGAGCCTGCCCCTGCTCGGGCTGGCCCACTGGCAGATCGGGCTGACGCGGCACGACCTGAGCGCCCTCGGGGCCTACCGCGCCTTCGTGGCCGGCCTGATCATCTGGGCCTGGCACGAGATGGCCTTCTACAGCGGGCTGATCAGCGGCCCCTGGCGTCGCCCCTGCCCGCCCCACGCCCGCGGCGTCGTGCGCTTCGGCTACGCCCTCGGCACGCACCTCTACCACGAGCTGGCCTGCATCATCGAGCTCGCCCTGATGCTGCACGTCCTCGGCGACGCGACCAACTGGGTGGGGCTGCTGGTCTTCTGCCTGAGCTGGGCGCTCCAGCACAGCGCCAAGCTCAACGTGCTGCTCGGCGTGCCCATCCTCCAGGTCGAGCTCTTCCCGCCCCACCTGCGCTACCTGGGCAGCTTCTGGGCGCGCCGCCCCGCCAGCGGCTTCTTCCTGCCGTCGGTCTCGGTCTCCACGCTCCTCGCCGGCCTGCTCTGGCTGACGGCCGGCTCCCTCGCCCCCGCGCCCGTCGCGGTGCGCCTGGCCCTGGTGGCCAGCGTCGTCACCCTCGGGGCGCTTGAGCACTGGCTGCTCATCCTCCCCGCCCGCGCCACCTCTGCGGTCGGCCAGGTCGCCGAGTAGGCGCTGATCACCTGCGGTAGGCGAGGTGGGTCAGCCCCGCGCGCTTGCTTGCGCTGAACTGGCCCTGGTAGGGCGCGCGGTAGCTGCCCGAGGTCGGCGACACGTCGCCGTAGTCGCGGCCGATCGCCACGGTGATATAGGCCGGCGTGATCCGCCGGTGGTTCGTCGGGTCGAAGGCGACCGCGCGATAGCCGCCGGGGCCGGATATCAGGGCCTCGACCCAGGCGTGCGATCCGCCCTCGCCCAGCATATGCCCCGAGACATAGCGCGCCGGGATGCCCGCCGACCGGCAGATCGCCAGCATAATGTGCGCGTAGTCCTGGCAGAGCCCCTTGCCGATGGCCAGGGCCTCGGCGGCGGGTGTGCTCACCGTCGTCGCGCCGTAGCCGTAGCGCATCGCGCCGTAGACCCAGGTGCTGATCGCGTCGGCCAGTTCCTCCTCGCCGGCGTGGCGGCGCACCAGGTGGCGGGCTGTGTCGATGATCCGGGCGTCCGCCGTCGTCAGCGGCGTCGGCGTCAGGTAGCGCGCCACCTCCCCCGCCGCCACCGTCGGCCACGCCACCGCCGACACGTCGCGCTCGACCACCAGCCGCATCTCGAAGGCCAGATCTCCCGCCACCTCGGGGATGGCGACGGTGAAGACCCGGTTGCCGAAGGCGTCCGTGATCGCGCTCGTCACCGCGTCGGGCGCAGAGACCCGCAGATCATACGCGCGGACGTGCTGGTCGCCGTAGCGCTCGGGCGGGAAGACCACGAGCCGCTGGCGCAGGTCGCGGATCGCGCCGGGGTAGCGGTACTCGAAGCGCTGGTGCATCCAGTAGCGCGTCTCGCGCACCTCGCTCCACTCCACCTCGTGGTGGTTGATCAGGGCGATCTGGCTGGCCGCGCCGGTCATCAGCTCGTGCATCGAGGTCACCCCTCCGCCTCGCGCGCCCAGAGCGGCACATCGAAGCGATCTCTGTCGTGAAGCTCGTCGGCCCAGACGGCCATCCCCGTGAGCTGGCTATCGCCGTAGCTGGTCAGGATGGCCGTGTCCACGGCGTCGCGGCCACGGGCGATCACCACCCGGCCGATCCGCGGCCGGTTATGGCGGGCGTCGAAGGTGCGCCAGGCCCCGCCGACATAGGCCTCGAACCAGGCGTGAAAGTCCATCGGGTTGGGGTCGATCGGCACCCCGATGTCGGGCAGGTAGCCGCTGACATAGCGGGCCGGGATATTCATCGCCCGGCAGAACATCACCCCGACGTGGGCGAAGTCGCGGCAGACGCCCCGGCGGCTCATGTAGGCGTCGTAGCCCGTCGTATTCGGGGTGCTGTTGCCATAGCCGTAGGCGATAGTGGCGTGCGCCCAGTCGCAGATCGCCTGCACGCGCGCCCAGCCGTCCGGCGCGCCGCCAAACATGGCCCAGGCGTCGTTCAGCACCAGGTCCGACGGGCAGTAGCGGCTGGGCAGCGTGAAGGGCATCACGTCGTCGGGCAGCTGGTCGACAAACGCGCCGGGCAGGTAGGGGAAGGCCGGGTCGGGCGTCGCGGGAACCTCGACGATCGCGTCGTAGGAGAGCTGCATGGTGCCGGCCGGCGTCGTCCAGCGCCAGACCGTGTTGTTGAAGCTGTCGTGGAAGGTGTGGATCGGCACCTGCGGCGTGGTGATGTGGCGCTCATCGATCAGACGGTGGATGTCGAGCTGGCGCGGGCGCACCACGGACATCACCGGGGTCGGCGATCCGGACTCGATCACAAAGGTGAAGCCGACACGGAGGAGCATGGCGCGCTGTGCTCTCATAGGTAGGGGGACAGGAGATAGGATACAGGGGACAGGTTCAGATAATAGAAAACGCTGGGCGCACACAGGCGCGCTCAGCGTCATTGCTTCCATGGGGTTATCGTCTATTATACACCATGCGAGCCTACCGCGGCACCTCAAGCCGCGCCAGGATCCGCCCGACCACGATGTCCGCCGTCAGGCCCTCGATCTCGGCCTCGGGCCGCAGCATGATCCGGTGGCGGTAGACCGGCCGCGCCAGCAGCTTCACATCGTCCGGCACCACAAACGACCGGCCCTGGATCGCCGCGTAGGCGCGGGTGGTCTGCAGGAGGGCGATGCTGGCCCGCGCCGAGGCCCCCAGGGTCAGGTCGGGGCTCTTACGGCTCTCCTGGGCGATGCCGGTGATGTAGCGCATGATCCCCTCCTCGACCTGCACCCCGGCGATCTCCTGGCGGCAGGCGGCCAGATCCTCTGGCCCGACTATCGGCTCCAGGCCGACATCCTCCAGGCGGCGCGCGTCGAAGCCGGCATGGTAGCGCCGCAGCAGCTCCAGCTCCACCTCCTGGGGCGCGTAGCCGATCAGCAGCTTAAACAGGAAGCGGTCCAGCTGGGCCTCGGGCAGCGGGTAGGTGCCCTCGTACTCGATCGGGTTCTGGGTGGCCAGCACCAGGAAGGGCTCGGGCAGCGGGATCCGCTCGCCCTCGATCGTCACCTGGCGCTCCTCCATGGCCTCCAGCAGCGCGCTCTGGGTCTTGGCGGGCGCGCGGTTGATCTCGTCGCCCAGCAGCACCTGGGTGAAGATCGGCCCCTTGCGCAGGCGGAATGTGCCGCTGCCCAGCTCGAAGACCTGCGTGCCCACCACGTCGGAGGGCATCAGGTCGGGGGTGAACTGCACCCGGCGGAACTCGGCGCGCACGAGCTGGGCCAGCGTCTTGGCCATCAGGGTCTTCGCCGTGCCCGGCGGCCCCTCCAGCAGCACGTGCCCGCCGCTCAGCAGGGCCACCAGCAGCAGGTCGAAGGCCTCGCCCTGCCCCACTAGCACCTTGCCCGCCTCGGCCCGGATGCGGTCGGCGATCTCTTGGGTTTTCAAGCGCGCCTCGCTGTGATTGCAGATTGCAGATTGCAGATTTTAGATTGCCGCTCTATGATAGGTTAAAATCTGCAATCTGCAATCTGCAATCTGCAATCCTATGCTGCCCACCCCCCGCCTCTTCCTACTCCTCCTGCTCGCCGCGCCGCTCGTCGCCGGGGCGGCCATCGCGCGCCCGCTGCTCTGGCTGGCCCTGGCCTACCTGATCGTGGTGGCCGGCGTGCTGATCAGCGACCTGCTGCTCACGCCGGTGCCGGGGCAGATCGAGGTCGAGCGGATCAACGACGCCCGGCTCTCGCTGGGCGCCGAGAACCTGGTCACGGTGCTGATCTCCAACGCCAGCCCGCGCGCCCTGCGCTTCACCATGCGCGATGAGTCCCCCGATGAGATGCCCAGCGACGCGGCCTTCATCAGCGGCGATCTGCCGGCCTACGATGTGTTCTCCGCCCAGTACCGCCTGCGCCCGCTGCGGCGGGGCGACTACCAGTTCGGCGATGTGGTGCTGCGCTACCGGGGCCTGCTCGGCACCTTCGTGCGCCAGGCCCGCTACCCGACCGCCGCGCCGGTGCAGGTCTACCCGAATGTGCTGGAGCTGCGCAAGTACGACCTGCTGGCCCACAAGGGGCTGCTCTACGAGCAGGGGCTGCGGCCGGCGCGGGTCTATGGCCAGGGCGGTGAGTTCGCCCGCCTGCGCGAGTACGGCCCCGACGACGAGTACCGCCGGGTCAGCTGGAAGGCCACCGCCCGCCGGGGCCGGCCGATCGTGGCCGAGGTTGAGACCGAGCGCAGCCAGCACGTGATCTGCATGATCGACACCGGCCGCCTGATGGCCCCGCCGCTCGGCGAGATCGCCAAGCTCGACTATGTGATCAACACGGCCCTGCTGCTCAGCTACGTGGCCGCGCTCAAGGGCGACCATGTCGGCCTGCTCACCTTCGCCGATCAGGTCGGGGCATTCCTGGCCCCGCAGCGCGGCAAGGCCCAGTTCCAGCGCATGATCGAGGCGCTCTACAATGTGCATGCCGAGGCGGTCGAGGCCGACCACGCCGTGGCCCTGGGCTACCTCCAGCGCAGGGTGCGCCGCCGCTCGCTGGTGGTGCTCTTCACCGACCTGGCCACCCCCGACGCGGCCCGGCCCCTGATCGCCTACCTGGCCCGGCTCAGCCGCCAGCACCTGATCGTCTGCGTGACGATCAGCGACCCGAATGTGAGCGCGGCGGTCGGCGCGCCCGCCCGCGACCTCACCGCCGCCTACACCCGCGCCGTCGCCGAGCAGCTGCGCGACGAGCGCCAGGCCATCCTCGACACCCTCAGCCGCAGCGGCGTGATCCCCGTCGATGTCCCCGCCGACAAGCTCACCATCTCCGTCGTCAACACCTACCTGCGCTTGAAGGCCCAGGGGCGGCTGTAGGGCCGAAGCATCTGGGGTTGTCGCTCTGCGACAACCCCAGATGCTTCGGCCCTACAAAACGTGTGCAGGCTATTGACAAAACCTTTTCATGTCCGTATACTCTATATTACCGGTCGGTAAGAAACCCTTGACAAACCTTTTGCACAGATATATAATCTTCCTGACCGGTCGGTAAAGTTCCCCGGCCGACACGAGAGCTATGCAAGACCAGAGCCACCAGCCAATCAACGCCCCAACGGCGGTCAAGATCATCGAGGCCGCGACGCACCTGTTCATGCAGCGGGGCTACAAGGCCGTCTCGATCACCGACATCATCAAGGCGGCCGAGGTGACGAAGCCCACCCTCTACTACTACTTCTCCGACAAAGAGGAGCTGTTCGTGCAGATGGGGCTGAGCGTCGTGGCGATGATGAGCGCGCAGCTGCGGGACGCCGCAGCCAGCGCCGCCACCACCGCCCAGCGCCTCACCGCCCTGGCCCAGGTGCTGCTCGCCGACCGCGACGGCGACATGCGTATGATGCGCCACGAGATGTTCGAGCACGTCGGCCCCGCCCAGCGCGAGCGCCTTGCGGGGGCCTTCTACAGCGGCCTGTTCGCGCCCATCCAGCAGGCGATGGCCCGGGGCCTCGCCGACGGCGAGCTGACGCGCTACCCGGCCGAGATCCTGGCCGCGATGTTTCTCGGCATGAGCGAGTCGTTTCACGAGTTCGCCAGCGGCGCGCACGCCGGCCCCTGGGCCAGCGCGCCGGGCGGCCCCTTCAGCAGCCCGCAGCTCAGCGCCGAGACCCTAGTCGATCTGTTCTTGCACGGCGTCGCGCCGAACCCCCGCGACCCGGCGGCCGGGGATGGCCCGGCCCCCCGCGACCCGTAGGGCCGAAGTATTCGCGATTGTCGCCCCGCGACAATCGCGAATACTTCGGCCCGCCACCGGCCAATCATATTGATACCCTGAAGGATTATCCTATGACCTCCGTCCCCCAGCCTCGATCCGGCGGCCGATCCCGCCGCCTGCCCATAGCCGCCATCGTCGCCGCCGTCCTGGTAGTCGCGGTGATCGCCAGCCTCGCCATCCGTAATCTGGCCACCCGGCCCGCCGACCCGCTGGCCGGCGCGAGCACCGCCGCCGTCTCGCGGGGCGACATGTCCCTGGGCGTCTCCGCCACGGGCAATGTCGAGCCGCGCACCGAGGCCGACCTGGCCTTCATCAGCGCCGGCGGCCGGGTGAGCCAGGTGCTTGTCGCCGAGGGCGACGCCGTGGCCGCCCAGACGCCCCTGGTGGAGCTCGACACCCGCCAGCTGGCCGCAGAGGTCGCCGCCGCCAGCGCGAACCTGAATATTGCGAAGGCCGATCTGCAGTCCCTGCGCGACGGGGCCACGCCCCAGCAGATCGCCGAGGCGCAGGCCCAGGTTCAGGCCGCCCAGAGCAACCTGACCCAGACCGAGGGCAGCGTCACCGCCGCCGACCTGCGCGCCGCCCGCGCCCAGGTCGAGCAGGCCCGCGCCAGCCTGGCCATCCTTGAGGCCGGCCCGAAGAGCGACGCGCGCACCCGCGCCCAGACCACGCTCACCGACGCCCGCGCCGAGCTCGACCGCCAGCGCAGCGCCCTGTCCGCCGCCAAGGAGGACGCCCGCGCCGCCATCGAGCAGCGGGCCAACGCCCTGCGCGACGCCCAGGCCGTCTACAGCGCCGCATACTGGGATAACAAGCACGTTCAGGACAACGGCACCGACCCGCGCACCGGCCGGCCGCTGAGCGACGCCGCTGAGCGCGACTTCTCCGACGCACTGGCCCAGGCCCAGATCGCCGTGACCGACGCCGAGGCCGCTGTGCGTCAGTCCCAGGTTGACTATGAGACCGCAAAGCAGAATGAGATCAGCGGGCTCGCCAGCGCCCAGGCCCGCGTCGAGACAGCCCAGGCCGACCTGGACACGCTTCTGTCTGGCGCCGAGGCCGATGAGCTGGCCGCCGCCCGCGCCAATCTGGCCCGCGCCGAGGCCGATCTGGCCCGCCTGACCGGCACCCAGCGCGCCGGCGCCGTGGGCGCCCAGCAGGCCAACGTCGAGGCCGCCCAGGCCCGCCTCAGCCAGCTCACCGGCGACCCGACCTCCAGCGACCTCGCCCGCGCCGAGGCCCGCGTGGCCCAGGCCCAGGCCCAGCTCGACCAGGCCCAGATCCGGCTCGATGACGCCACCCTGCGCGCCCCCTTCGCCGGCACGGTCGCCGCCGTCAACGTGGCCCCCGGCGAGATCGTTGGCGGCCAGACGCCGCCCGTCACCCTGATCGACACCACCCGCTACCTGGTCAAGGTCACGGTCGACGAGGTCGATATCGGCAAGGTCAGCATCGGCCAGCCGGTCAGCGTCCTGATCGACGCACTCGGCGGGGACAGCCTGAGCGGCACGGTGCTGCGGGTCGAGCCGCTCCCCAAGAGCGACAGCGCCGTGACGGCCTACCGCGTCACCCTTGAGGTTGACCCATCCGGCCGCGACATCAAGCCGGGGATGACCGCCAGCGCCACGATTGTGGCCGACAGCCGCACCGATGTCCTGAGCGTGCCCGCCGCCGCCGTGCGCGGCGAGGGTGCGGGCGCCACGGTCAGCGTGGCCATCACCGCCGCCGACGGCAGCGTCACGGTCGAGGATCGCCCGGTGACCGTCGGCCTGCGCACCAGCGAGCGCGCCGAGATCCTCAGCGGCCTCGCCGAGGGCGAGCAGGTCGTCATCCGTTAATTGTAGGGCTGAAGCATTGCGCCCGCATGGAACACCTCACCCACCAGAGAGACGCCGGCGCAATGCTTCGGCCACCTAAAAGGACATACACCATGACTGACTACATAACCCACCCGATCGTCCAGATCGCCAGCCTGAGCAAGGAGTTCGCCACCGGCGACAGCAGCTTCCTGGCCCTCGACAACATCTCGGTGGAGATCCACCCCGGCGAGATGGTCGCGATCATGGGCCCGTCGGGCAGCGGCAAGAGCACCCTGATGACGATGATCGGCCTGCTCGACCAGCCGACGCGCGGCGTCTACCTGCTGGACGGCAAGGATGTCGGCCGGCTCGGGCGCAACGAGCAGGCCCACGTGCGCAACGAGAAGCTCGGCTTCGTGTTTCAGAACTTCAACCTGCTGCCGCGCCTGAGCGCCCAGAAGAACGTCGAGCTGCCCCTGGTCTACGGCCGGGTGGACGGACGCGAGCGCGCCCGGCGCGCCCAGGAGGCTCTGGAGGCCGTCGGCCTGAGCAGCAAGCTGAACAGCCTGCCCAACACCCTCTCGGGCGGCCAGAAGCAGCGCGTCGCCATCGCCCGCTCGCTCGTCCACAACCCGACCCTGCTGCTGGCTGATGAGCCGACCGGCGCCCTGGACACGCGCACCGGCGCCGAGATCATGGCCCTCTTCCGCCAGCTCAACCGCGAGCAGGGCCGCACGATCATCGTCGTCACCCACGACCCCGAGATCGGCCGGCAGATGGATCGCGTGATCGGCCTGCGCGACGGCCGCCTCGCCGATAATATCCTCCAGGACTACTACGGCGTCGAGGCCTATGGTGAGAAGATGAAGGTCGCCGCCTGAGGTGAGCGTAGCCGATAGCCGATAGCTGATCAAACTATATGTGTCATCGCGGCGCTGTGTGCCGCGTGTGAGGGGCTAATGTTCAAAGAGCAAGTCTTCATGGCCCTCGACAGCCTGGGCTCGAACAAGTTTCGCTCCCTGCTGACGATGCTGGGCATCATTATTGGCGCGGGCACCCTGGTGGCCGTGCTCTCCCTGGGCAACGCGCTCCAGGGCCAGGTGTTCGAGCAGTTCATCGACCTGGGCACCCGGCGCATCGCCGTCGGGCCGGGCGACCCCAAGGCGAAGGGCGCCCGCGATGTGCCCGGCTATGGGCTGCTCTCCATCCAGGACTACCAGGCCCTTGAGAAGGTGGTGGCCGAGCGCCCCGACCTGTTCCGCACGATCGCCCCCGAGATCGCGGTGCCCACCGAGATCCGCGCCGGCACCGTCGCCGTGCAGACCCTGCTCGTCGGCACGGACGACCAGTACGATCAGATCCAGAGCGTGCCGATGGCCCACGGCCGCTTCCTCACCCCCGCCGACGAGGCCGCTGGCGCGCGGGTGGGCGTGCTCGGCTCGCAGGTGGCCGAGGATCTCTTCGGTGCGGACGCGGCCGCCCAGGAGGCCGCGATTGGCCGGACGATTGAGATCAACGGCCAGCCGATCCAGGTGATCGGGATCATCCGCACGAATGGCGGCCCCTTCGCCACCGACGGCCGCGTCTTCGCGCCGATGAGCGCGGTGCGCCTGCGCCTCGTGGGCGACCTGGACCTGCCGGGGCGCGGCCTGAAGATGACCGGCATCCTGATCGGCATCCAGAGCGAGCAGCTGGTGGTGCCGGCCGAGCAGGCGATCACTGGCGCGCTGCGGGCCGCGCGCGGGGTGCCCGCCGATGCGATCAACGACTTCCGTCTGGATCTGCCCACCTCGGCCCTGAGCGTGCTCTCGGGCATCAACGGCGCGATCACCGGCTTCATCGCGGTGGTGGCCGGGATCAGCCTGGTGGTCGGCGGCATCGGGATCATGAACATCATGCTGGTGGCCGTCACCGAGCGCACCCGCGAGATCGGCGTGCGCAAGGCTCTTGGGGCAACCGACGGCGATGTGCTGGGCCAGTTCGTGCTGGAGGCGCTGGCGATCAGCCTGGTCGGCAGCCTGATCGGCGTGGGTGGGGCGATCGGACTGGTAACGCTGATCAGCATGGTCGCCGGGATCGCGGCGGGCATCTCCTGGGTCGGCGTGGCCCTGGCCCTGGTCTTCGCCTCGGCCATCGGCATCGGCTTCGGCTTCTACCCGGCCCGCCGGGCGGCCATGCTCCTGCCGATCGAGGCCCTGCGCTACGAGTAGACCACTGAGGCGCTAAGGCATTGAGGTGCCTTAGCGCCTCTACATGTATAGAAACGTGTGCCTAGCAGGCACATGCTGCACTGATGGTGCTGCGGCGCGGCGTAGCCGCGCCGCAGCACCATCAGTTTTTTCTGTGGGAGAGCGAAGCTCTCCCACACCCTCACCGTACGCGGGCGCGCCAGGGCTCACCCGCGTTTTCTGTGCCCAGAGACACAATCAGAGGTCGCTTCTTAACGCTCCGTTGCGAATGAGCTTCACCATAATAGGTGCCTCCCTGCTATGCTGAATACATCTATCCTTCGCTCTGTTGATAGATGTGGCACGCAGAGAAAGGGGCACCCATGGCCCGACCCAAACGTCCGCCCCACCCGATGCTGCGGGTTGCGCGCGCACATCTGAGCAAGTTGGCGCCCGAGCTTCGCAACGCTCGGCTACGCATGCGCCAGCTCGATGGCCCGCCGGGATCGCCGCGCTATGCAGTATCTGTGGATATGTGTGGAGATGTTGCGTCCTGTCCGCACGGTGTCACCGACACCGAGAAATGCCCGATCTTCGCGTGCTCCCAGCGACGCGCGATCCGGCTTCTCCTCAGCCGCGAGGGCGAACTGCTCCAGGTGATCAATGATGATCTCCGCTGGGAACAATGAGAGGAGCGCTCTATGGACACCGTCAAGGTGTGGATGAGCTCGCCGGCAATCATCGCGCGTGATACGGAGACCCTGCCCCATGCCCGCGACATGCTCGCCGCCGAAGGAATCCGCCGCCTGCCGGTGGTCAATACCGCCGGCGAGCTTGTCGGCATCGTCACCGAGGGTGATATCAATCGGATCTCAGACTCGCCGGATAGCGATGTCCAAGAGTACAACCTTTACTACCGCATCCACGACCTGCCGCTGCGCGAGATTATGCGCCGGCCGGTCATCACGGTCACGCCGGATACGCCACTGCACGAGGCCGCCCATCTCATGATCGCCTGGCGGATCAGCGGCCTCCCTGTGCTCGAACATGGCCATGTCACTGGGGTGATCACCGTCTCAGATATGCTGCGGCGTATCATCTGGGACACGAGCGACACCGCATCCAACATGCTCAATGAGCGCACAACCGGCTTTAACTGACGATTATCTCCCCTTCCTTCTGGGGAGGCTGCACGCGCCCCCGTCTGTCGCGGCCAGCCTCCCCAGGAGATAGATCCCGTTCGCCCTCCCGAGTCACAACGGAGTTGCTCTGCAAGGAGGTCCCTATGTACCGGCACATTCTTGTCCCGCTCGATGGCTCGGCCCTGGCCGAGCAGGTGCTGCCCCACGTCCACGCCCTGGCCGCCAATGAGGGAACAACCAAGATCACGCTGCTGCGGGCCGTGCCGCCCGTGTTCACCACCAGCGTCGACTACAGCGGCCTGATGGCC
>NZ_JAIEWN010000001.1:461685-475250 GCF_019599295.1 Oscillochloris sp. ZM17-4
CGGCCTGCGCTGATGCCTGGCGCGGAGCGCCCCTCTGGCGCGACGTCAGTCGCCAGCGGTGAGGCGCTCAGGACGTTGCACATGCCCTGGCCATTACCGACGGGGCTCTTGCGACGCCACCTCCCGGTGGGGTGTGGGGGCGGCGATGTTCCATGCGCACCAATGTAGGTCTGCGGGCTCCCCGGAATATCTTGTTGTTTTGGCCAAAACAACGCCGGCTTTTAGGGCGGCAGCCCTACGCTACCCTACAGACTCCCTATCATCACCAGCGCGAGGATAACGACGCCAGCGATGATGCGGTAGATGCCGAAGGATACAAAGTTGTTCCGCGAGACGAATCGCAGCAGCCAGCCGATGCTGAGCCATCCGACGATCATCGCCACGACGGCGCCGAGGAGCAGGCGGCCCCAGTCGCCGGGCTGGATCTGGCCGAGGCTGCCCAGGACATCGACCAGGGTGGCCGCGCCGAGGGTCGGGATGGAGAGGTAAAACGAGAAGGCCGTCGCCGTGCGCCGGTCGAGGCCGGCGAGCATGCCGCCGACGATCGACGAGCCGGAGCGCGATGTGCCGGGGATGAGGGCGAAGACCTGGGCCACGCCGACGCCCAGGGCCTGCTTCCAGCCGATCTCGCTCAGCTCTGTGGTGCGCGCGGGCCGATGGGGCAGCAGCTCGATCGCCAGGAAGATGATACCGCCCACGATCAGCGAGGTGGCCATCACCGATGGGCTATCGAAGAGATACAGCTTGATCAGCTGGCGAAAGGCCAGCCCGATGATCGCGGCGGGGATGAACGCCACCGCCACCGCCAGCCACAGCCTGCGGGCCGCGGCCGTAGCCCCGGTCGTGCCCCGGCCGATCAGCGCGTTCGCCTGACCGAAGAGATCTTGCGCGTAGAACGCGATCACCGCGATGACGGTGCCGAACTGGATGGCGATCTCGAAAGTGCCGCCGATGCTGTTCTGAAAGCCGATCAGGTCGGCGGCGATCAGCAGATGTGCGGTGGACGAGATCGGGAGAAACTCGGTGAGGCCCTGGACGACGCCGAGGGTCACAACCTGCCACCAGCTTGGGTCGAAGGGGACGGTGATGCCAAGGCTGACGACGAGGAGCGCGAGGACTCCGATCTGTATCGGCATCGGCAGTTTCCTGGGGCTAGTCTCTGCCGTGGTGCGGGTCTGCTGCATGATGGGGGGGGGCTCCTATAGGGCGTCATCATACGCCGTGTGATAGCGCAGATGCGGCGGTTGGGCGTGCTCATTCAAGCTTACTCTAGTGCCCAAAGCTTGCGATAGGCTGAATTGTGATAGCTGTTAGGCTGACAACTCGGTCATCCCATCGGCGATCATGCGGCCGATGGCCGCGTCGAGCGCGGCGGCGGTGGCGGACACTTGGGCGGCGCCGTGGGCGGCGCTCACAAAGCCACAGCGCCCGCGCATCAGGTTGACGCCCTCGATCTGGAGGGCCATGCGCAGGGGGCCGGTGATCTGCGGGTCGCCGCCGCGCTTGAGGGCGGCCACCGGCACGCCCTCAGGGATCTGGCCTGGCTCGACGGGGGCCGCCGGGTCGGCGAAGAGATGGAAGATCGAGCTGTCGCCATACACCGTCCAGCCGCGCAGCCCGCGGGCGCGCAGCACATCGTTCATGGCGGCGCGCAGGGCTGCGCCGCTTTGGGCGGCGGCCTCGCCGGGCGCGCCAGTGGACACCAGCTCAAGGGCGGCCACCCCGGCGGCCGCCGAGAGTGGGTTGGCGTTGTAGGTGCCCTGGTGGCGGATCTTCTGGGTGCGGTTCCATGCCGCGTCGCCGAAGGCCAAGTGGCGCATGATCGGCTCGCGGCCGGCCACCGCGCCGCCGGGCAGCCCGCCGGCCAGCACCTTGGCCAGGCAGGTCAGGTCGGCCGTCACCCCGGCGCGGGCCTGCGCGCCGCCGGGGCTTAGGCGAAAGCCTGTCACCACCTCGTCGCAGATCAGCAGCGCGTCGTGGCGTGCGGTGAGCGCGCGGGCGGCGCGCAGGAAGCTGTCGGCCAGGGGGATGGTGCCGTAGGAGGCGCCGGTCGGCTCCATGATCACGGCGGCGATATCGTCGCGGGCGGCGAGGGCCGCCTCCAGGGCGTCGGCGTCGGGCGGGAGGGTGAGCACGTGGCCGAGCACGTCTGCCGGCAGGCCGGCGTGGGGGTCCTCGGGGTCGGCGCCGGGGGCGATGCCATCGTGCCAGCCGTGAAAGTGGCCGGCGAAGCGCACGATCATGGGCCGGCCGGTGGCCGCGCGGGCCAGGCGTATCGCCAGCATGCTGGCCTCGGTGCCCGACGCGGTAAAGCGCACCCGCTCGGCGCCGGGGACGAGCTGCTGCACCAGGGCGGCCCAGCGCAGCTCCAGGGCGTGCCCGGCGCCATAGTGGGTCCCCAGGGCGACCTGCGCCTGCACGGCGGCCACGACTGCGGGGTGGCCGTGGCCGAGCAGCAGCGAGCCGTGGCCGCACCAGTAGTCGATCATCCGATTGTCATCAACGCCCCACGTATAGGCGCCATCAGCGCGTTCTATAAACAGAGGGAAGGGCATGGCGTGGCGCCCGTCGTGCGTGATCCCGCCGGGGAAGCGCCCCTGGGCCTCTGCAAACATGGCGACCGAGCGGGCGAACCTGGCGCGGTAGGTCGACTCAATACTCGTCATGGGTGGGTCTCAGAAGCGTGTGAAACCGGTCATCTGCGGCATGAGATGTCTGCTATGTGAGATGGACGCCGCTGGCCGCAGCGGTGACGGGCTGACGGCGTCGCTCACATGCCGAACTCAAGGCGGCGGATCAGGGCCGGCGGGAGGCCGCACTCCTGCATCTGGCGCTGGGTTTTGGCGATATCATAGGCGACGCGGTGGAAGCGGATGCTGTTATTGGAGGTGTCGAACACGGCGAACGCGGCGCGCGGGTCCTGGTCGCGGGGCTGGCCGACGCTGCCGGGGTTGATGAAGTAGCGGGTCGAGCTGTTCAGCTCAACGGTGCGCCCGCTGTCTGGCAGGAACCGCTCGGCGTGCTCGCTGCCGGTGCGCATGCGAAACCCAAGCTGGACGTGGGAGTGGCCGATGATGCAGACCTGGTTGGAGAAGAGCTCGAAGTTGGCCACGGCCTGGTCGGGCATCAGCAGGTACTCCCAGATCGGCTCGCGCGGGCTGCCGTGGGCCACCAGGAATTGCTTGTCGACGTGGATGCTCGGGGGCAGCGGCTCAAGCCAGGCGCGGTTCTCGGGCGTCAGCTGGCTGCCGTTCCAGAGGTTCGCCTTGCGCGCGTCGGGGTTGAAGTCGCGCAGGTCGATCTTCCCGAGCGAGGCGAGGTCGTGATTGCCGGTGATCGCGATCTGCGCATGCTTCCGCATCAGCTCGACACACTCATTTGGGCGCGGCCCATAGCCGATGGTGTCGCCGACGCTCCAGAGGGCGTCGAAATTGCCCGCAGCGCTCAGGACTGCCTCTAGCGCAACTAGGTTTGAGTGGATGTCTGAGAGTATTACTATCCGCATATGATCACGATCCGGTGGCTTTGACGCTGCAAGGGCCGAAGCCTATAATACTCCTGTCCACAACTTTGCAGGAGCCCTGAACTATTATGGTCGAGCCATCAGGCCACTGTCCATACCTCGGCCTGAAACAGAATCAGGCGATCCGCTTCGCATCTCCCACCTCCGAGCATCGCTGCTACGCGACTGGACAGGCGCAGGAGATCCCTGTCATCCAGCCGGACTACCAGCGACGCTACTGTCTCTCGGCGGGGCATGTCCGGTGTCCATTATACACGGGCTCGGGTCTGCCTTCAACGCCCCCAGCCGCTGTTGGCGCGGTTGCCGCAGATCTTGCGGTGCCGTCAGGCGGGCTGCGCGGCTGGTTTGTCGGCCTCTCGCCTCGCGACCGGGCGATCTACCTCGGCCTGCTGACGCTGCTGGTCTTTATTGTCGGGATCTATATGGCGGCCGGGGTGAATCTGCTGCGCGATGCTGGCGCGGGGGGCACCGCCGTCCCGCCAGGGGTGCCTGTGGCGGCGACGAGCACTGACCCTGCGGGCGTGTCGCCCACCATCGCCCCCGCGATCGCTGACACCACCACGCCGACGGCGACGGGGACCAGCGCGCCGCCGAGCGAGACGCCCGTGCCGCCGCCGAGCGCCACGCCCGTGCCGCCGCCGCCGCCGAGCGAGACGCCCGTGCCGCCGCCGCCGCCGAGCGAGACGCCCGTGCCGCCGCCGAGCGCCACGCCCGTGCCGCCGACGCTCACCAATACGGCGGCCCCGCTGACGCCGATCGAGCCGCCGACCGACACGCCGCCGGCCGACACGCCGACCTCGGAGCCGCCGACCGACACGCCGCCGGCCGACACGCCGACCTCGGAGCCGCCGACCGACACGCCGCCGGCCGACACGCCGACCTCGGAGCCGCCGATCTTCGGGTCGCCAACCCAGGCACCCGAGCCGGCCCGGACGCCGGAACCGCAGCCGCCGCCGGAGGGGCTGCGGACCCAGCAGCGGCTCACGATATACTTCACCGACGCGACCGACACACTCTTTGTGTCGGTCGCTCGACTATCGCCCGTCGTAGATGCGCAGGTGGCCCTGGCCACCATCAACGAGCTGATCGCCGGCCCGCAGCAGGCAGGGATGAAGCGGCTCACCCCGCCCGACGTGCGCCTGCTCGATGTGCGCCGCGAGGGCGGCCGCCTGATCGCAAACTTCGACCGCCGCCCGGCCTGGGGCGACGACGACCGTGGGCTGTACGCAATAGCCCTCAGCCTGACGGAGCTCGCGGGGATACACGAGGTGCAGATCCAGGTGAATGGTGCGAATATCGGCGTCGGCGGCGGCAGCGCCCCGATCCCGCGCAGGCCGATCAACCCCGACAACCCCCAGAGCCTGAGCGAGCGCTTTGATAGCGGCACGCGCTTCCTGCCGCTCTACTTCCTCAGCGGCGCCGGGCGCTGGGTGCGGGTGACCCGCCTGGCCCCGCGCACCGATGATGTGGCGCGGGCGACTCTCGACGCGCTGCTGGACGGCCCAGGCAGCTACGGCGGCCGGGTCTACAGCGCCATCCCCTCGGGCACCAGGGCCAGCGGGGGCGGCCTGCGCGGCGACGGGACTCGTGTGGTGGTCGACCTGACGCGGCCCTTCCTCGATGCCTTCAACCGGCAGGCCGCCGTGGACGCGATCGTCTACAGCCTGACCGAGCTGCGCGACCCGTCCGGCGCCCGGCTCTACGCGCACGTGGAGATCTTGGTGGAGGGGATCAAGCTCTCGGACTACTGGGGGGCGGAGTTCGACCGGCAGTTCACGCGGAAGGCGCTGAACCCCGAGTAGGGGCGGGCGCTGCGCGCCGCCTGATGCGGGCGCTGCGCCCCGCGCCCCGCCCCGTCTATAATGGCGTCAGGTAACGCGCCGAAACTGCGAGGATGTCTATGGAGCTTCGGCTTCTCGCCCGCGATGAGATCGCGCTCGTCTGGACGATCGACCGGCGCGAGGTGATTGATCATGTCTACTACCTGCGCGACGGCGTGCTCGTGCTCCAGCCCGAGCACTACGATATGCAGGGCTGGCCGCCCGGCGAGGCCGAGATGTACACGCCGCTGCTCCTGGCCTGCTACGAGCGGGGCGGCGTGTTCACCGGGGCCTTCGATGACGCGACCCTCGCCGGCGTAGTCGTCGTAGATACGGTGTGGCGCGGCCCCCAGCGCAACCTGCTTCAGCTGGAGTTTCTGCACGTCAGCCGGCCCTATCGTGGGCAGGGCCTCGGCCGGCGGCTCTTCGCGCACGCCCAGGCGGTCGCCTCTGCACGCGGGGCGAGCGGCCTCTACGTCTCGGCCACGCCGTCCGAGCACACCATCCATTTCTACCAGCGCCTTGGCTGCCAGGTGATCGCCGAGCCTGACCCCGAGCTCTTCGCGCGGGAGCCGGAGGATATCCACCTGGTCTGCTGGCGCTAAGCCGTTGACGAGCGCGAGCTCAAACAAGACCCTGCGCCGCACGCTGCCTAAGGACAAGCTGCACCAGCAGCAGGATCTCTTCGGCCGGGCCTACGCGTACATCGCAGTGATGTTGCTGGCCATTGTGGCCAAAACAACACGAAATTCCGAGAAGCTGGGGCTTACGTTGATGCGCATGGGCACGCAGCCCCAGCGTGAGCTCGCCTGGCGATCACCCGCGGATGATCGCTAGCACCTCGTCGCGCTTCTGCTCCATGTCCTCGTGGGAGGCGATCGACTCCAGGTTCAGGCGCATCAGCGGCTCGGTGTTCGAGGTTCGCACGTTGAAGTGCCAGGTGTCGTAGCTGACCGAGATCCCGTCGATGTGCTCGACCTTGGCGTCGGCGTAGCGCTCCGCGAGGGCGGCCAGGCGGCCCTGCGGGTCGGCCACCTTCGAGTTGATCTCGCCCGAGATGAAGTACTTCGCCTCAAGCTCGCCGAGCAGCTGCGACATCTTCACGCCGCGCTTCGCCAGCAGCTCCATGATGTAGAGCGAGGGGACGAGGCCCGAGTCGGCGAAGTTGAATGCCTTGAAGTAGTAGTGGCCCGAGACCTCGCCGGCGAAGATGGCGCCCTCGTCGGCCATGCGGCGCTTGATGAAGGCGTGGCCGACCCGCTCGATCAGCGGGATGCCGCCGTCCTCTTTGATCCCGTCGGGCACGGCCCAGGAGGCGCGCACGTCGTAGAGGATCTTCGAGCCGGCCTCCTTCTCCAGCAGGTAGCGGCCCAGGATGGCGGTCAGGAAGTCGCCCGAGATGAAGTCGCCCCGGTCGTCGATGGCGAAGAAGCGGTCGCCGTCGCCGTCGAAGGCGAATCCGATGTCGGCGCCCTCGTCCTTCACGCGCTGCTGAAGCTCGGCCCGGTTCTCGGGCTGGAGCGGGTCGAGGCCGTGGTTGGGCAGGGTGCCGTCCGGGTCGAGGTAGAGCCCGACCAGCTCGACCGGCAGGCGCGCGTAGACCTCGGAGAGGATCGGGCCGACCATGCCGTTGCCGGTGTCGGCGATCACCTTCAGCTTGCGCCCGGCCAAGGAGTCCACGTCGATCAGCGAGAGCACCTTCTGGATGAACTCCTCGCGGAAGTCGTAGGGGTTGACCGAGCCATGACGATGTGTGGTGGGGAACGCCTCGCTCTCCACCAGCCGGCGCAGGTCCTGGATGCCCTCGTCGCCGCTGAGCAGGTAGGGCATCTGGCGCACCATCTTGAATCCGTTGTACTGCTTAGGGTTGTGCGAGGCCGTCACCATCATGCCCGGCCAGCCGAGCTTGGCGCATGCGAAGTAGTACTGGTCGGTGCTGACCATGCCGATGTCGGCCACGTCGGCGCCCTGGTCGGTGATGCCGCGCACCACCGCCGCGAAGATGGCCGGCCCGGACGTGCGCATGTCGCGGCCGACGATCACGTGCTGCGCGCCGAGGAAGGTCACGAAGGCCCGACCGATCAGGTAGGCCGCGTCCTCGTTCAGCTCGGTCGGGTAGACGCCGCGGATATCGTACGCTTTAAAGATCCCTGGGTTGACCTGCATAAAGGCTCCTCCCACTGCTCTGCCGCGCGATCTGGCGCGGCGCTCCTCCGCGTTCTATCCTACCATATTGTGGGCGGCCATATGGGGGGGCCTGTCGTTGGCTATGCTGCCCTTGCGGGAACGCTAGAGCCGAGCGCAGCGCGGTTGAGCGCAGGGCGAAGAATAATCTGGCCGCGGCGTTGCATCAGCCCTGAGCGCATAGCCGAGGCCGCGCCGCTTTGGGGAATGTGGTGATATAGTGCAGTAGCGCATAAGTAACGCTGTGACCCGACCGCGCCCGGCCCGTACACGGGCGGGCTCGGGTTTGCGAAGGCCGCCTGCGCGGCCTGTCTGAGGCCGCGCAGGCGGCCTTCGCAGAACCCTCGCCGGGGGCTTCAGCCCCATGTGCGTTCGGTGAACCGAAACCGGATTGACCGCCCTCCGCCCGTGTCGGCCCGCCGGGGGCATGGTAGGGCCGAAGCATGCGCACCCCATGCATGGGCGACACGCAGATTCATCCGGGCGGCTATCTGCATACGCGTAATGCACTCGCGGATGGACAGCCGCGCCGCCTTGACACTGATTGCGTAGGTGTACGACGATGCATACCCCTCCACGTCCGCCGCATCAAGGGATCCGTCGCCTGCGCGGCGCAGGCATCCTTTTTCTGGCCGCAAGCCTCCTCTGGGCAGGCGCCCGCGCCCGACGCCCTGCCCCGCTGCCTCGCTATCAGCTGCCGGGGCGGCGCCAGCTTGGCCGCCGTATTCCCTTCGACGGTGCGAGGAACCTGCGCGACCTCGGAGGCTACCCGGCCGCAGGCGGTCGTGCGGTGCGCTGGGGCGCGCTCTATCGGTCCGACCACCTGGGCCGATTGAGCGCGCGCGACCTCCGCTGGCTCCGTGCGCTGGAGCTCGCCGTCGTCGTGGACTTTCGCAGCAGTGCCGAGCGGGCCGAGTCTCCCAACCGCTTGCCGGGCGGCCACGGCATCCGTGAGATCGCGCTGCCCATCTTCGATAATGATGCCGGCGCCATAACGGGGAGCGCATTCAAGGCGCGCATCCTGCGCGGCGACGTGGCAGATATTGACGCCGCCACCATGTTGATCACCGCATACGAGTCGTTCGCGACGACATTCACCCCGGTCTATCGGCAGTTCGTGGCTGAGGTCGTGGCCGCGCGCGGATCCCCGCTGCTCTTCCACTGCACCTCTGGGAAAGACCGCACCGGCTTTGCCGCGGCGATCCTGCTGCGGCTGCTGGGGGTGCCTGAGGAGGTGATCTTGGCTGACTACCTGCGCTCGAAGACCTACAGCCTCGCCGCCCATCGGCGCGATCTCCTGCTGCTACGGCTGCTACAGGGGCCGGCGATCGGCAGCCTGGTGCGCACCCTCCTCGGCGTCGAGGAGGGCTACATCCAGGCAGCCTTCGCGGCGATTGACGGTGCCTACGGCTCGTTTGATGCCTACGCCCGCGATGGCCTTGGCCTGCGCGAGGCGGATATCGCCGGGCTTCGTGACTCCCTGCTGGAGGGGCGACCGTCCCAGCATTGGGGTTAACCTGAACGAGGATGTGGCCCGGCGCTACCAGTGCCCCGGCACCACCTGGTTCGAGTAGGCGGATCCCACATCACAACGGGGGTGGCGGCGCCGACAGGTGCCGCCATCTCCGTTATGAATCCTCCGCCCGCGCCTTCAGCCCGGCCGCAAAGTCGGCGAAGGGCTGCGTCATATCGGGGAGGGAGCCGGCGAAGAGCGGCAGCAGCGGGCCGCTGAACACCTCGCCGATGGTGAACTCGACCGCGCCGTCGGCCTTCGGCGTCAGCGTGAAGCGGCGCACCCCGGTGAACAGCCCGAGGGGCATCCCGCCCTTCCAGATCATCAGCCGCTCGGGCACAAACTCGCTGATCTTCACCGGGAAGGCCCGCGGGCTGAGCTTGGTGTAGGCCGTGATCGTGGCCCCCGCCGCGATCACGCCCTCGATCTTGACCGCCCAGGGGTCCCACGATGGGTAGCCCGCGGCGTCGGTGAGGATGGCCCAGATCGTCTCCACAGGGGCGTCGATCATGATCGTGGCGCTGTAGGTTTTCATCATATCCCTCGTGCCCTCCAGTAGCGGCCGAAGCTCTCGCCGAGGAAGGCCGCGATCACATCAAGGAATGGCTCGTACACGCCGCGCAGGTTGCTCACCATGGCCGGCGGGAGCGGGCGCAGCGTCGAGCCGGGCCTGCTGCGCGTCGAGCTGCTCAAACATCGTCGGCCTCATCTTCGCTGACGGCATCGTCCGCATCCTCGGGCGCGCTGCCCAGGATGCGCGCCCGCGCCGCCGGGTCGCTGATGCCGTAGAGGTCGAGCACGCGCCGGTCGATCTCGGCGTCGAGCTGGTCGATCCGGTCGAGCCGATCAGTGATCGCCTTGTGTCGCTCGGCGATGCGCGCCGCGAAGCTGGCCCGGTCGGCCGGGTCGACCGGCAGCAGCGCCGTTGCCTGCACGTCCTTCCATGCCTGCCCGCGCCACTGTGGGCGGCCCAGGTAGTGGACGAGGTAGTCGCGCAGGTCGTCGTCGGCCACAATCAGCCAGAGCTTGTTGTGTCGCAGCACCACGCTGGTCGGGTGGCGCTCCGGCGTGTAGACGTTGCTGCCCACCGTGGCCGCCGTGTCGGCCTCGTCTGGCAGGCTCACCGCGCCCGAGGCCAGCGCCTGGTAGAGCGTGTATGGCGCAAAGCCCGGCTGCGCGGCCTGGAGCTGTTCGAGCACCAGGTCGTAGGGGATGTCGATCCGATCATCCTTGCCCGCCCGCCGCCTGATCGCGTAGCCCCGCTCGCGCAGCTCGTTCAGCGCCGCGTGTACGCCCAGCAGCTCGTCCACCAGCCCCGCCAGCCCCGCCTGCGTCGCCGCGTCGGCCGGGAAGATCGGCAGCTGGCGGAAGTACGAGGGGTTGATGTGCAGGTTGTCGTACTGGCGGGCAAACCAGTAGTTGAGCAGTGATGAGTTGAACAGGGCGAGAAGGTACTTTAGGTCGTAGCCGGAGCCGTCTTTCGCAATGATGTTGCTGAAATTCTTCCGATTGAAAAACTGTTGCTCATCATATGCTGCAACTAGCCGCCGCTTGAGCGCCCGGTTGCGCATATCTTGAACCAGTAATTTGGGCATCTCAAAAAAACGCTGATCACGCGCACGCCAGAGCCAATGTCCGTAATGTAAGTAGTGCTTCTTTACTCCCCATCTTAGGCTATATCGCCCAATATGACTATTTCCATCTAGGAGTTTTTTCCAACCTAATTCTCCTTCAGGGAGCTCACTGCGTTGCTTGATATACAGATTTTGACGACCCTGCTCTGCTGTCTGATAGGGCTCAATGGCAGGGCTACTCTCCGTCACCTCGCCCAGCCGCAGCACCCTCGTGCTCCCATTGCTCGGCAGGCGGCAGGCGTCCTCAATCTGCTGGATGAGGTCGTCGTAGCGGATATTGATCTCGGCCCTGGGGTCGCCCATCCAGCGCTGCTGCGGGTGGCTGATCTGCTCGCGCCAGGCCCGGTCAGTCAGCTTGTCCAGCCCATCGCGCAGGCCCATCATCAGGGCGTGGGTCTGCTGGGCCTGGCGCAGCTCCGCGTCGGCCTCCTCGGCCAGCACCAGGATGGCGCAATCGACATTGGCGTCGGGCCAGATCCCCTGGGGCAGGTCGACGATCTGCTCGATCCGCCCGGCGTCGAGCAGGGCGCGGCGTAGCAGCGCCGTGTTAGTGCCCATCAGGTAGGTGTTCGGGGTGATGAAGGCCATTCGGCCGCGCGCGGCCAGCAGCTTGATCGCCAGGGCGAAGAAGAAGACATAGGTGTCGGGCTGGCCGTAGAACACCTGCGGCCAGTCGCCGCGCAGCACGGCCTTATAGTCATCGCTCACGCTGGCCCCGTAGGGCGGGTTGGCAACCACAAAGGCGAAGCCGGCGGCGTAGGGCGTGCCGGGGGCGCGGCGCTTGATCCGGTCGGCCTCGGCGCTCTCCTCGGCCAGCTCAAGCTGGGCGCGGCTGTAGGAGAACATGGCCGTCGGGCTGGCCAGGGCGTCCTCGTTATAGATGTGGAAGCGCTCAAGCGTCACCCGCCGGCCGCGGTCGAAGGCCAGCTTGACCAGGTCGAGCACCTGGATGAGCAGGTTGACCTCGGACAGATAGCAGGCGAAAGGGTTAAGGTCGAAACCGAAGAGCGACTGGCGCACCTGCTCCAGCAGCGGGGTCGGGTCGTCGTCGGGGGCGCTGGCCGTGTAGGCGGCCACCAGGCGCCGGGCGGCGGCGACGAGGAAGGAGCCCGAGCCGCAGGCCGGGTCGATCAGGCGTCTATTCGGCCCGATGATCGCGGGGCCAGAGACGTAGCCCACCGCGTCGAGCATATAGTCCACGATCTCGCGGGGCGTATAGTACTGGCCCTTCTCCTTCTTGGCCTTGCGGTCCACATAGGTGTTATAGATCGTGCCGACAATATCGGCGTTCACCCCGGCGAAGTCGAAGCGGCTCAGGCGATGCAGGGCCATGAGCAGCTGGTCTTTGTCGAGCTTGTACCAGTTGAACACCTCGCGGCCAGTGAAGAAGTGGGCGTAGATATTCTGCGCGTTGGCGTAGGCCATATCGAGCAGGGGCGCGTAGGGGTTGCCGTTGGCGAAGGTCAGGTAGCGCCGGATATCCTCCTGCCAGTGGCTGATCCCGCCGTCGGAGACAAAGCGATGCGCGAAGAGGCCCTTATCCTCGCAGACCCGGATGAGCAGCAGGCGGATGAAGACCACATAGGCCGCCTGGAGCGCAAACTCGCCGGCCTGCTCGGCCTCGTCCTTGCCGCCGAGCATCGTCTCCTGCACCAGCGCGCGCCAGGTCTCAAAGTCCTCCATCACCGCCCGCGTGTCCCGGTAGGCCTGGCGCAGGTCGGCCAGGTGCTTGAGGTAGACGCCGACCTTCTCGACATAGGTGGCGAGGGTATCGCGGACGCTCGTCAGGGCGTCGAGGTCGGCCCATGGCCGGGCCTGGCTCGGCTTATCGGCGAACTTGGCCGCCCGCGCCGCATTGATGATCGTCAGCACGGCGTCGAAGACGGCCTTCTTGCTGCGGAAGGGGTTGCTCTCTAGGGGCAGGCCATCGAGGATGGCGCGGATCTCGCCCAGCTGCTCATCGGACAGGCCGATGGTGGCGCGAACCTGGCCGACGGCCGCGATCACACCTGCCCGCAGCGCCTCAAGCCGCGGCCCCGCCTCCTCAGCCTCGCGGCCATCCACAAACCGCCGGCGGCGGCGATACTCGGCGTCACGGTCGAGGTGCTGCTGGAGGCGCTGGCGGGCGTCGGCGTGCAGGGTGGCGATCAGGCGCTGGACATCCTCGACCAGCAGATCCTCGTGGCGGGCGTCGGTGCCGAGGGGCAGGGCGCGGGCCTGCCATGTCGGCAGATCGACGGCCAGCTCCTGCTCGATGCGGGCTGGGGCGCTGAAGGCCGAGGCGTGGCAGAGCCGCTCAATCATCGCCAGCTGGCCGGCGACTGGCGGCGGCAGGGCGGCGGACGGGTCCTGCGCCCAGAGATCCAGCAGCGCCTCGACATCCAGGTCGAGCAGCAGTGAGAGCGCCGCGCCCTCGCGGGCATAGAGGAGCAGGCGTCGCGCATTCGTCAGCACACCAAGGTTTACCGTCGTGAGGCGCATATAGCGCTGGAGCTGGGCCAGCGGGCTCTCGGGGTCGGCCATGTCGCCAGGAAGGCTCAGGGTTGTATTCTTACTCTCAACAACAAAGCAGGTACCGTAGAGATCCACGCTCGGCGCGAAGTCGGGCCGGTCGCCGTGGCGCTGCAGGTTATAGTTCTGGTCGCCGGGCGGGAAGCCGAGCAGATCGAGGAGCGGGCCAACGATGGCGCGGTCCACAATTGAGGCCTCATCGCCGCCGCGCTGGGCGGCCGGCCTGGCCAGGTAGGCGCGCAGGTCGCCACCGCGAAAGCCGGCCCGCGTGAGGATGTGCTGGAGGCCGGCGAGGAACGCAGCGCTGGCGGTTGGGGGCGTCGTCATCTCGACTCCAGATCGTTTTGTGCGGTAGACCGCACTATTGTAACGTGGTTCAG
>NZ_JAIEWN010000010.1:0-14504 GCF_019599295.1 Oscillochloris sp. ZM17-4
AGCTTGCGGGCGAGCAGGGCCGGGCCGAGGTCGTAGGGCTTCTGGATGTGGATGACATCGTAGCCGGCCGTGGCCAGGTGCGGCAGGGCCGGCACGGCCATCGTCAGCCGCTCCAGCAGCTTGGCCTCGGCGTAGGCCCGGCGCAGGGGCGGGATGGCCTGCCAGAAGGCGCGCGGCACAAAGGGGAAGGTGATCACGCGCACACCGGGGGCGGCCTCGCGGCGCGGCCCGGCCCCGCCGATCACCGTTACCTCGTAGTCACGGCCGGCCAGCTCGCGGGCCAGGTCCCAGACGAAGCTCTCGACGCCGCCGAACTTGGTCGTCGTGGTCAGGTTGTAGAGCGCGACACGCATATAGTTGTTCGTCTGCGACAGCGTGGAGCCGGTCTCTTTGTGTGTTGGCGCTCACGCCAACACAAAAGATGGTATGGTACCACGCTGCCGCAGGCGCTCAGATTAGCTTGGCAAGCCAGCGCTTCAGCGGCAGCTTGAGCTTGAGCAGCTGGGCCTTATCCTGGGCGTCGAGGCCGCCGAGCAGGCGCAGGGCGACGAAGAATCCGACCGCGCCGACGGCGGCGAGGGCGAACATCAGCCCGGCCTCGCGCAGGCGCTCGGCGATAAGGGCACCGTCGGCCAGGGGCGGCAGCAGACCGCGGGCGGCCAGGATGAGCGCCGACATGGCCAGGGTGGCCGCGAGCACGCGGGCGGTGAAGCGCCAGGGCCAGCGCAGGCCGAGCAGGCGGTAGCCGCTGCCGGTGGCCCAGGCCCCGGCGGCGACCCGCGAGAGCCCGAAGGCCAGGGCCACGCCGAGCAGGCCCATGCGCGGCGGCAGCAGCAGGGCCAGCGCGGCCACCGCCGCCAGGGTTAGCAGCCGCGAAATGATGATCACCCCCAGCTTCTCGTAGACGATCAGGGCGTTGTGGGCGGTGGTCAGCAGCGACTCGATGAACAGGCAGGGCACCAGCACCCAGACGATCGGCGCGGCCACCAGGTACTTCGGGCTGATCACCAGCAGGGCCTGCTGGGCCAGCAGCATCAGCCCGACGCCGCCGGGCACGAAGAGCAGCAGCTGGAGCCGCACCAGGCTCTGGTAGGCCCCGTTGAGCGTGCCGCCCTCGCCCTGGCGCACCCGCGTGAACAGCGGCACCTGCACGCCCACCATCGGCGTGTAGAGGTAGCCCAGGGCCATCTTGGCCAGGGCCGCGCCCGCCGTCAGCACCGCCACGTCGCCGATGTCGCCGGCCAGGTAGATCGCGAAGCCCGCGCTGGCCACAAAGTCGGTGGCGGTCATCAGGAACGACACGCCGGTGTAGGGGATGAAGCCCTTCGGAATTGCAGATTTTAGATTTTGGATTGCAGATTGGCGGACGGCCGATTCACTGCTGGCAGCCCTCGGGATTGCAGATTGGCCGACGGTGGAATCAGCGCTGGCATCGGCCGCGCGCTCCTGCTCAATCTGCAATCTGAAAGCTACAATCTGCAATCGGAGCACCTGCCATCCGGCCAGGGCCACGGCGATCGTCGGCGCGAGGACGGTGGCCGCCAAGACGCCCAGGATATCCCACTGGTCGGGCAGGATGAGGATGGCGGCCACGCTGAGCAGCTGGGGCAGCAGGCCAGCGGCGAGGGCGATGCTGTTCCATGCCCGCTGCTTGAAGAAGCTGTTCAGGTAGGCCATGAACATGTCGTAGCAGACGCCCAGGAAGAGCAGGGCCAGAATAGCGCCGATCACCAGGGCGCCGTAGCCGTCGAGCAGGCCGAGCAGCTGGAGCTGGTCGACCAGGCCGGTCTTCGGGTCGGCCAGGATCTTGTCGCGCAGGGTGCCCAGGTAGGGCCCGCGCAGCCAGGTTGCCAGGCCGACGGCGATCACCAGCAGCACGGCCATCTGCGCGGCGAAGACGGCCAGCAGCAGGCGCAGCACGGCGCGCGCCCCGCCGGCCTTGTTCAGCTCGGGGATGTACTTGGGCAGGGCGCGCTGGGTGCCCAGGTCGACGGCGGTGCCGAAGCCATTGTTGGCCCCGCTGATCAGGGCCAGCAGCCCGTAGCCGGCCTGGGTCAGCAGGTTTAGCTTGACCAGGGTCGAGAGCACCTCGGCCACCAGGCGCAGCGGCACGAACAGGGTGTTCCAGACCACCGCGCGCGAGACCTGTGTAGATAGGGAAGGCGGCTTTGGCGCTGACTCAGATGGCACAACTCATCCCTTATAGCCCATCAGGCCCGACACCTGATTGCAGTAGCCTACGCAACTCACGCCACTCAGGCAGCCACTCCCAAACCAGTTCAGGCGAGTTTTCGATTCTGCTCAACATGAGCTCACGAAACTTCCCTGGATTACCAAAGTTCAATGTGCTCAATGCTGGGCCGAGTGCACAGAGTAAATCCTTCGCAGAGCAACAGCCCTATAGGCACAGCACGCCTCCCGGCAGCCGGTGGGTCTCCTCAGGGCTGATAATAGCGCTGACCGCATCGGAGTGCGTGGTAAAGATGAACTGGCAGTCTGGGCCAATCCGACGAAGCGACCGAACCAGCAGTTGGGCCGCCGGCGGATGCAGGTTAAGATCAATTTCGTCGATGAGGATCACCGAGTTAGCAATACTAAGCAGAACAAAGTCATAGAGGATCGCAAAGACTGACTGCTCGCCTGCCGACATCTCAGCAATGTCGTATTCGTGAGCACCATCAGAGATCAGAAAATAGAAATCCTCTGGTGTCGGGTTCGCGATGCGCGACATCTGCTCGACACCGGCGAACTGTCGGTCAGGGAAGACGCGCTGGAAGTGCGCCTCAAGCTGCGAGAGATAGGATTGCCGATAGGGTCCCCGCTGCTGCTCAGCTAACTTCCAACCATTGAGATGTCTACGTAATCGGCTGACGCCAACCTCAAAGCTGGCTTTGGCGCCACTACCCTGGGTTGTGTCGGTATCGCCTGGTGCTGGCTGAGTGACTGCCAGGTTACGGTACTGATCAAACCAGAAGACGTCCGGCAGAGCGACGAATAAATCTCGCGCCGCCGGATCAGTCTTTAGCAAATGAGAGACATAGCGACGCCCACGGAACTGGAGCAGATGCGCGTAGGAATCTGAGCGCAGGCTTGTGCCCTCAAGCCAGATCCGCACAACCTCGCTGTCTCCAGGCTCCTGGTAGGCTCGGCTCTGCCAGAAGTCCTGTGGCATCGAGTCGCGCCAGCGGGCACTCGCCTCGCGCGTTGCCTCGATCTCCTCCCGGCTAAAGCGCACCGTCAGATCGATACGGGGCATGCCGCCGCGCATATAGCGCTCAGGAAGAAAGCCGATCCAGTCAAACTCGTTCACACTACGAATGCGCCCAGTTGCCATGCCAAGCGTAATCGCGATAGCCTGGAGAACCGAGGTCTTTCCTGAACCATTGTCGCCAAGAACACAGAAGCGATCACTTATTTCATCAAGTGCCGCATTAGTAAAGCGCAGATCATACCGATCAAAGAGCTTAAATCGTCTAATTGCACACTCCTCGATCTTCATAAAGCGCCCTCTCTACGTGCTTGCTGACTGGCCGAAGTTCATTATACCCCGTCCCATTCTCAGGAGCCTAGAGCTTCTCCAGGTCAAGCTCAAACATGCCCACATACCAGCGGCGCTGGGCGCGGTAGGCCAGGCCCTCCAGGCCGAGGGCGCGCAGGGCGGCGCGCGCGGCCCGCCGGCTGGGCTTCGGGCTGCGCAGCTCGCCCCGGCGCAGCTGCTCCTGGCGCAGGTCCTTCACCTTGAATCCGTGGCGCTCGCAGAGCCGCACGAACTGGCCGTAGTGGAAGTAGTGCATCTCGCTGAGCCGCTGCATGTCGCGGAAGGCGGCCCCGGCCTTGGCCCGGCCGCGGCGGGCGATGATCGCCTCGGCCAGCGGGCGCGGCAGCCAGTTGATGCCCCTGATGTGGTAGTGCGGGTCCACCCAGGCCCGCCGGTTGATCGCGGTGAGCAGGCAGTGGCCGCCCGGCCGCAGCACGCGGGCGATCTCGGCCAGCATCTCTGTTGGCGACTGGACGTGCTCGATCACATCCCAGGCCACCACGGTGTCGAAGCTGGCGTCGGGGAAGGGCAGGGCCTCGCCGGCGGCGTTGAAGATCGGCAGGCTGAGCCCGTGGCGCTCGGCGCGCAGCCGCACGATCGCGCAGTAGGCCGGGTTGTACTCGCTGGCCGCCACCCGCGCGCCGCGCAGGGCGGCGGCCACGGCGAATCCGCCCATGCCCGCGCCCAGGTCGAGCAGGCGCATGCCCGCCAGCGGGCCGGCCGCGCCCGCGATCATCTCCAGGCGCTCGTCCTGGTACAGCTCCTGGTTGATCCGCCGCTCGCGCCAGCGCGCGTAGTCACGCCGCCACGTCATGTGCTGGAGCCAGGGGTCGATCGCCCGCTCCAGGTCGCTTGTGAGATCAGGCATTGCTTGCTCGATAGATGAGGCCGTCGGGCCGGTCACCCGGACACCGGCGAGATGGAGATCCGCATCACCCACTGGCCCAGGGCGGTGGCCAGGGAGAGGGCGAGGATGGCGATGATGACCGCCTGCCCCCAGCGGCCGCGCTGCCAGATGCGGTCGGCGTAGACCGCCCAGCAGACGCACATCACCGGCAGCATGTAGAAGATCTGCTTGTCGACCATTGAGATGCGGTAGCCGGCGAGCATGAACAGCACGGCCACGCTCATCCAGGTGGCGAACACGATCCAGGCCAGGGGCCGGCGGCGCAGGGCGATGAAGCCGGGCACGGTGAAGAGCATCGGGATGCCGATCCCGTAGAACAGGTAGTCGCCCGGCCAGATCCGGTAGTCGAGGTGGGGGATGAAGCCGAGCATATAGGCGCTGAAGGGCGGTCGCTCGACGCCGACGCTCTCGGGCCCCTTGGTGAAGACCGTCTGCATATAGGGCACGGTGCGCTCGATGATCGGCGGGATGTACTGGCCGTAGTAGATGATCAGCGCCAGGGCGATCGCCACGCCCGCCGCCGCCCACAGCGGTCGCAGGCCGGCGCGCAGCTCGGCCCAGCGCCCGCCCCGCACCCCGTTCAGCCAGACCAGCGCGGTCAGGGCGACCAGGAAGACCCCCATGAACACGCCGGTGACGGTATAGATCAGGAAGGTGGCCAGGAGCACCGCCGAGATCGCGACCATCGGCCCGCGCTCGCCGAGCCGGTCCCAGAGCGCGAGGATCAGCGCGTGGCTCAGGAGCGTGAGCCAGAGCCCGAAGGCCGTGGGCACATTGCCCCAGATATGCAGCAGGAAGCCGACCGGCAGGGCCGCGTAGGTGATGGCCGCGATCAGGGCGCCGCGCTGGCTCAGGCCGGCCTTGCGGGCGATCAGGGCGATCAGGATAACCCGGCTGGCGTCGAGCAGCAGGCTGAACATATTCGCCGCCAGCTCCATCGACATCGGCGTGAGGGCGAAGAGCGTGGCGAAGATGTGGTACCAGGGCGAGTAGGGGATCACCGGTCGGTTGGCGCCCCACTCGGCCGTCGGCATGGTCGACTCATTCAGCGGGCTGTTGACCCCGTAGAGCATGGGTAGCTGGCCCTGGAGGATCCAGCGCACCCGATCCATGTGCCAGTGTACATCGATTGCCGTGAAGTAGGGGTAGAGCATGCCGGCGGCCTTCAGCCAGTAGCCGATCAGGAAGACCGCCAGCAGCAGGCTGACGAAGCCAGACCGTGGCTCCGCCGGCACACGGGCCATCCGGAAGAGCCAGACGGTGATCGGGCGGGCGGCCAGGGTAAGCAGGATGCTCCAGGCGGACAGCCACGCCAGCCGGGGCAGCATGAAGCTGCTCGGGAAGCGGTGGGTGCCCAGTGCCCAGCCGCCGATCAGCAGGGCCGCTGCCACGCCGAACGCCGACCAGACCAGCGGCGTGGGGCCGCGCCAGCCGGCCGGCCGCGGCCGTTCGCCCAGCGCGAGCATCAGGCTGGCGTACATGCCCAGCACCACAACCAGCGCCTGGCCGAGCCCGGCCAGCGGCGGCAGCAGCACCCCCGCGCCCGCAGGGGCCACCGTCACCCCAGAGATAAACACCCCAAGCGGCCGTGGGTCGCTGTAGACATTGGCGCGGATGTCGAGCGAGAGGCTGCCGTCGCTCAGGGCGTCGGGCGGGACCAGGATGTGGACCCGCCGGGGGGCGGGGTTGTCGGGCAGGCTGGCGAGGAGTCTCCCGTTCGCGAGGATCCGCGCGTCGACCGGCTGCCCGTTGGGGTGGGACGTCACCATGCCCATATCGACCGTCCACGCGCCGCGGCCGATGCCGGGCAGCACGATGCTGCTCTCGCCGGTGCTCCAGCGGTAGGTGCGGGCCGGGGCGAAGACGATCTCGGCGACGATGTCCTTCGGCGGGAGGGCGCCGCCGACCAGCGGCGAGACGAGGCTGAAGCTCAGGCTCGGGGCCGCGCTAAGCTCGGGCGGGATGCTGGCCAGGAGCGTGTCGGCGGTGCGGCGGGGCATATCGACGCGGACATCGTTCACCGCCACCGCCGCCTCGCGCAGAATATCGGGGGGCTGTCCGGGCGCGGCGCGCAGCGTGGCGATCCAGACACCCCGGCGGTACCCCGGCACGGTGAGCGTCTCCTGCCCGGCGGCCCAGGGGAAGGTCTCGCTCGCCCCATCGGCGTCGATCTCGCGGGCGTTGAAGCCCTGGAGGAAGGCCGAGTCATAGTCGCCGCCCATATCGATCCGCACCACGGGGCGCACCGCGTAGGCCGCCGTGATCACCAGGATTGTCAGCAGGGCGAGCAGCATATAGGGCCGCAGGTCGCCGATGCGCAGCCCGGCCAGGGACGCTCCCTGGCTATGAGACTGCGGCAGCGACTGCTTCGATGCGGAACGTGTCATTCATACCCCTTCACAAGAGAGGATAGGGGAGGGCATGGCCCTCCCCAGATCTTCTCCCACCACAACCCGGCAGATTGTACCAGAAATAGGATCGGGCGCAACCACTCACTCAAGCGCCTCGCGCGCCCGCAGCGGCCAGTCAGGGTCGTGGCGCAGGGTGTGGTCGACAGAGATCAGATCGACGCTGCCATCGCGGATGACGCTGTCGGCCAGATGGTGGTCGCCGTGCAACCCGAAGCCGATCACCGGCACGTCGGAGACGACCCGCTTGACGCCGTTGATCAGGGGCACGGCCCAGCCGGGGAAGCCATTCCCTCCTGCACTGCCCGCACACTGTATCTGCTGGCAACAAATAGCGTCTGATTCGTTCCGGAGCGAACGAATAAATAAAGAAAGGTGACAGTCGTGAGCGATACTGTTTACGATCTGGTGATCATCGGGTCGGGGCCGGGCGGGTACGTGGCCGCCATCCGAGCCGCGCAACTCGGCATGAAGGCGGCGATCGTCGAGTCCGGCCCGCTCGGCGGGGTCTGCCTGAACGTTGGCTGCATCCCCACCAAGTCGCTGCTGCACGCCGCCGATGTGCTCGATGAGATCGGCGAGGCCAAGCGCTTCGGGATCAAGGTCGGCGATGTTGCGTTCGAGCTGGCCGGGGCCATGAAGCATAAAGACAACGTGGTCAAGGCCAGCACCGAGGGCGTGGCCTTCCTGATGAAGAAGAATAAGGTTGAGGTGGTGGCCGGGTGGGGCGTGGTGGCTGGCCGAGGCAGCGTACACGTCAAGCTCACCGCCGGCGGCGAGCGCACCCTCACCGCGAAGAACATCCTCGTCTCCACCGGCGGCCGCCCGCGGCCCCTGCCCGGTGCCCCGTTCGATGGCCAGCGCATCCTCTCATCCACCGACATGCTCACCCTCAAGGAGACGCCCGGCAGCCTGCTCTCGATCGGGGCCGGCGCGATCGGCATCGAGTTCGCCTCGATGTTCCGCGCCTTCGGCTCTGAGGTGACGGTCGTCGAGGCGCTGCCCCGGATCGTGCCCAACGAGGACGAGGAGGTCAGCGCCGAGCTTGAGAAGGCGTTCAAGCGCCGCGGCATCAAGACGATGGCCGGCGTGAAGGTCGAGGGCCTCGACACGGGCGGCGAGAAGGTGGTGGTCTCGCTAGTCGATAGCGCCGGCAAGCCGCAGCAGATCGCCGTAGACAAGGTGCTGGTCTCGATCGGCATCCTGCCCAACACCCAGGGCGTCGGCCTGGAGGATGCCGGCGTCACGCTGAACTCTCGCGGCTTCATCGAGACGGACGGCTTCCTGCGCACCAGCGCCGAGGGCGTCTACGCCGTGGGTGACTGCACGGCCAACACGCCCTGGCTGGCCCACAAGGCCAGCGCCGAGGGCATCCTGGCTGTCGAGCACATGGCCGGCCAGAGCGTCACGCCGATCGACTACGGCAAGATCGCCGGCTGCACCTACTGCAGTCCCGAGATCGCCAGCATCGGCATGAGCGAGGCCAAGGCCAAGGAGAAGGGCTACGAGGTGAAGGTCGGCAAGTTCCCCTTCTCAGCCAACGGCAAGGCCCGCGCGATCGGCCAGAACCGCTTCGGCTTCATCAAGATCGTGGCCGACAAGGAGTACGATGAGGTGCTGGGCATCCACATGATCGGCCCCAACGCCACCGAGATGATCGGCGAGGCCGCGATCGCTCTCAGCCACGAGGCCACCGGGGCCAGCATTATGCACACCATCCACGCCCACCCCACCCTCCACGAGGCGGTCGGCGAGGCCGCCCACGCGCTGGAGCACGGCGCGGCGATCCATATTTAGTGTTGCGTGTTGCGTGTTGCGTGTTGCGTGGAACTCAACACGCAACACTACCTAGGGAAGATCTCATGGCCGAAACAATCCGCGTGACCGTATGGAACGAGTACCGCCACGAGCGCGAGAGCGCGCAGGTCGCGGCGATCTACCCCGAGGGAATCCACGCCATGATCGCGGCGGCCCTGCGCGGGCAGCCCGGCCTGACGGTGGGCACCGCCACCCTGGACGAGCCCGAGCACGGCCTGGGCGAGCAGGCCCTGGCCGAGACCGACGTGCTGATCTGGTGGGGCCACAAGGCCCACGGCGAGGTTCGCGACGAGGTGGTCGAGCGGGTGGCCGCCCGCGTCCACGACGGCATGGGCCTAATTGTGCTGCACTCCGGCCACTTCTCGAAGATCTTCAAGCGGCTGATGGGCACCAGCTGCGACCTGAAGTGGCGCGAGGGCAATGACCACGAGCGGATCTGGGTGATCGAGCCGGGCCACCCGATCGCCGCAGGCCTCGGCGAGACGATCGAGGTCGGCCCCGAGGAGATGTACGGTGAGCGATTTGACATCCCCGTGCCCGAGACGCTGGTCTTTATCAGCTGGTTTAACGGCGGCGAGATCTTCCGCAGCGGCTGCTGCTACACCCGCGGGCGCGGCAAGATCTTCTACTTCCGCCCCGGCCACGAGAGCTACCCGACCTACAAGCACGCCGATGTGCAGCGCGTGATCGCCAACGCCGTGCGCTGGGCTGCCCCGACCGCCGGGCCGCGGCCCACATTTGGCAACGTGCGACCATACGAATGCTGAATGTTGAATGTTGAATGCAGATCATTCAACATTCAACATTCAGCATTCAACATTACCCCGCCTCCTCCCGCATCAGCGCCCACAGCGCCGCCACATCCTCGCGCTCGGTGGGCAGCGCGCCGATGCTCACGCGGGCCATCCAGCGCCCGTCGAGGATCGACGGCGTCAGGAAGGCCGCCCCCGAGCTGTTGATCCGGCCGACCCAGCCCAGGGTGTGCCGGTCCAGCTCCTCGCCCGCGAGCCCCGGCGGCTCGTGGCGCGCGCAGACGGTCTGTAGCGGCGTGGGGGCCAGCCGTACCCAGCCCGGCGTTGCGTCCACCTGATCGGCCAGCCACTGCGCGTTGGCGATGTCGCGGCGCAGCCGGGATTGCAGCCCGGCCACGCCCTCCAGCCGGATCAGGAACCAGAGCTTCAGGGCGCGGGCGCGCCGCCCCAGCGGCAGGCCCCAGTCGCGGTAGTTGGTGGCCTGGCCGTCGGCGCTGGTCTGGAGGTAGCTTGGGTTAGTTGACATAACTCGGACGAGATGCTGCGGGTCGCGCACATAGAGCAGCGAGCAGTCGAAGACCGCGCCGAGCCACTTGTGCGGGTTGAGCACGAGGCTGTCGGCGCCCTCGACGCCATGCCACATCCAGCGGCACTCGGGCAGGATCATGGCCGAGCCGGCCAGGGCCGTGTCGACGTGCAGCCAGAGCCCGTGCTGCTGGCAGACCTCGGCGATCGCGGCGATCGGGTCGATCGCCGTCGTCCCGGTGCTGCCCACGGTGGCGACCACAGCGCATGGCCGCCGGCCGGCCGCTAGGTCGGCGGCGACCGCCTCGGCCAGGCAGTCGGCGCGCATGGCGTAGGCGTCGTCGATCTCGACCAGGCGCAGGTTCTCGCGGCCGAAGCCGGCCAGCAGGGCGGCCTTCTCCACCGAGCTGTGGCTCTGTCCTGAGGCGTAGACCACTAGGGGCGACGGCTCGGCCTGGAGCCCGCCGCGGGACTGGCTGTGCTCGCTGGCCCGCTCGCGGGCGCAGAGCAGGGCCACCAGGGTGCTGGTGCTGGCCGTGTCCTGGATCACGCCGCGCCAGGCCTCGGAGAGGCCGAGCATCTGGCGCATCCAGTCGGCGGTCAGCTCCTCAAGCTCGGTCAGGGCCGGGCTAGAGGCCCAGTTCAGTCCGAGCTGGCCCAGCCCCGAGCTGAGCATGTCGCCCAGCACCGAGGCCAGGTGGGCGTTGGCCGGGAAGTAGCCGAAGAAGCGCGGGTGCTGCCAGTGCGAGAGGCCAGGGGCGATCACGCGCTCCATATCGGCCATCAGCGCCTCGAAGGGCTCGGCTGCGTCCGGCGGCGCGGCGGGCAGCTGGGCGCGCAGCTCGCCGGGCTTCAGCTGCGACCAGACCGGCAGCGCGGGCAGGCGCTCGCGGTAGCCGGCGATATAGTCCACGATCGCGTGGCCGTGCCGGCGGAACTCATCAGGGGTCATAGTGGGTGCTCCTCTGCGGTAGCTTGGCTCCGGTGCCATCATACCGCATCGCACCACAACGAACATCACACCCTGGGGGCCAACCTGCAGGTCGGCCCCCAATGCGAGATCAGAAGGCCTCGGCTGCTTTCTTGCTCGGCAGCGTCGGCATCAGGGGCGCACGTCGCTGGTGACATGTCAGATAGGCCAGGGGGCCCATCGTGCAGCGCAGGGCGCGCACACGGCCACGCGGAATGACGGCCGCCATCCCGGGGCGCAGCACCGTCATCTCATTATCCACAAACAGCTTGCACGTTCCCTGGATGACGACCACCAGCACATCAACCTCGTTATTGACATGTTGGGGGATAGACGCCCCGTCGACGAGACGCAGCACGTTGACGTTCAGCTGCTCGCTCGTGATACTCGCGGCCGGGCCATCATACACAACCCCGCGCAGCGCCTCCGCCACATTGATCAGCATCTCCGCCGGCAGACCCATACATCGCTCCTCTATACAATAGCTTGCACATAGGCACGGCGGCCAACCAAGATACGATTGTATCACGAGGTACGCCCGCCCTATCAAGGCAGATGGGCGTCAGCAGGTTGTCGCCTAGCGATCTCCGGGTGAAGAGTGCGCTACAAAAGGAATCACGGACTCACCAGCACCGTCGCCCAGCACGGCGGCACCTCTAGCGCGATCTGCCCGCCGCGTACGATGACTGTGCGCCCCGGTGCCAGGGCATCGCTCAGCGCGCCGCCGTCCGGCAGATCCACGCGCAGATCCAGGCGACATGGTGTGGCCGCCGCGTTCACCGCGACGATGGCGACCTGGCCGTCGAGGCGCCGGGCGAAGGCCAGCTGCTCGTGGGCCACGTGGAGCTGCGTGTAGTCGCCCCGGCGCAGGGCGGGCGTGGCGTGGCGCAGGGCGGCCAGCTGCGCGATCACCGCCGGCAGGTCGGGGTGCAGCGCGTCCCGCTCGGCCTCGGCTAGAGTCAGGCGCGGGCGCAGCGGCCAGTCGTCGGCACCCTTCACGCCACCAATGCCCCACTCGCTGCCATAGTAGATCGAAGGCACGCCCGGCGCGGTGAGCAGCAGGGCGTAGAGCGGGTAGAGGTGACGCGGATCGCGCAGTAGGCTGGCCACCCGCGCTACATCGTGGTTGTCGGCGAAGCTGTAGAGCGGCAGGCCCCGATAGATCCCGGCCGGGCCGAACTCTCGGTTGAGTGCGTAGGCCAGCTCAAAGTAGTTCGCGTCGTTATGGCTAGAGTAGAGCCCCTTGTAGAGCTCGTAGTTCGTGGCCGAGTCGAGGTGCGCGCCGTCGGTCAGACGGCGATAGTCGCCGTGAACTTGCTCGCCCAGCAGCCAGGCGTCGGGGCGGATGCTTTTGCAGAAGGCGGCCAGATCACGCAGGAAGGCCGGGTCGATCTCCTCGGCCACATCTAGGCGCAGGCCGTCGATGGCGAACTGCTCGAACCACATGCGCACCGCGCCGAAGAGGTGCTCGCGCACGGCGGGGTTGCCCAGGTTCAGCTTGACCAGATCGTAGTTGCTGTTCCATCCCGTGTAGCTGAAGGGGTCGCCGCAGGGGCTGCGCCGGGTGAAGTCCACACCGACGAACCAGTCGCGGTAGGGCGAGCCCTCGCCGTTGGCCAGCAGGTCGCGGAAGGCCCAGAAGTCGCGGCCGACGTGGTTGAAGACACCGTCGAGGATGAGCCGGATGCCAGCGGCGTGCAGGGCCGCCGAGAGATCGACAAGGGTCTGGTTGTTACCCAGCCGTCGGTCGACATGGTAGTAGTCGGCGGTGTCGTAGCCGTGGGCGCTCGACTCGAAGAGCGGGCCGAGGTAGAGCGCGCTCACGCCCAGCTTGTGCATGTGGCTGATCCAGTCGTGCAGCTCGGCCATGCGCGGATTCGGCGGGCCGCTGAGGTCGTTACGCTGCGGCGCGCCGCATAGGCCCAGCGGGTAGATATGGTAGAACACGGCGTCCTGTGACCAGTGGTTCATGGGGGGCTCCTTATACATACCAGTAGGTATACAGTAGGACCAAAGCATTCGGCGGGCACAGAAAGCTTCGCAGCGCCGAGTCATCAGGCGAATGCTTCGGCCCTATTACGAATAGATCCCATACGAGAACTGGCCCATCGCCCGGCGGGCGGCCTCGGCGTCGATCTGGCCGTAGCCATTGAGGGCGATCCCGGCGTAGGTGTTGAGCGTGCCGATGAAGGTGGCCGCGTAGATGCGGTGGCGCCCACGCATATTGCCGTGGTCGGCGGCGGCCCGCTCGAAAAGGCTCTCGACCAAGTGCTGCTGCTCCTCGTTGATGTCCAGCACGACCTGAAAGGCCTTGCCCTCGGGCACAATGAACCAGAGGCCGATCAGCAGGCGATAGAGTAGCGGCTGGCTGGTGGCGAAGGCGAAGTAGGCCAGGGCGACACGCTCCAGGCTGACGGGAAGGTCGCCGGCATAGGCCGTGGCCTCAGCCAGGGCGGCCCGAAATGAGGCGCTGCGCTCCTGGACAAGTGTCGCCAGCAGGCCACTCTTGCTGCCAAAGTAGTGATAGAGCGTCGGCTTGGTGACACCGGCTGCCGCGCAGATCTGCTGCACGCCGACGCCGTCATAGCCGCGCGCGGCGAAGAGTGTGAGGGCGTGATCAAGGATGTGCGCGCGGTTGTCTCGTTCCATGGTTGCTAGTATACCATTCGGTATACTAGCCGTCAAGCTCCCCCCCGCTCCCCTGCGGGTCGATCAGCCCGCCGACGTAGCCGCCCGGCTCCGATCCGGCGATCACCGTCGCGCCGACCGTGCGCTCGTACCATGCCACCGGCCCGGCCCAGCCGATCACTGCATAGTGGTAGCCCTCCTCGCGCATGGCGTGCATTGTCTTGAGCAGCAGCGCCGCGCCCACACCGCCTCCGCGCGCCGCCGGGTGGACGCCGGTCGGGCCGAACATGCCGCGCGCCGTGGTGTCGTAGCAGGCGAAGCCGAGCAGCTCCTGGGGTGTCAGGTCGTAGGGGTGCGCGGGCACATGGGCGGCCGGCCGCAGGGCGAGAAAGCAGCCCACCGGCCGCTGGGACATGGCCGTCTCACACTCCACGGCCCAGACCTCCTGGAAGTGGCGGCGCACCCATGCCGCCAGGGCCGGTGCCTCATTCGGCGTTGCCCGGCGGATGGCGACGCCCCGGCCCGCCAGGTCAATCAGGGCCGGCTCCAGGGGCGGCAGGGCGTACAGTCGCACCAGCAGATCGGGCATATGCTTCTCCTCAATTGCAGATTGTAGATTGCAGATTGTAGATTGCCGGCAATCTGCAATCTACAATCTGCAATCTGCAATCTCCTCACCCCACACACAGATAATCCTCGCCGGCCAGGTACCCCCGCGCCGCCAGGCGGCCCTCAACATCCGCGCGCGCGCCGTGGGCGGTGACATAGACCAGCACGAACGGGCGCGGCCGGCGATCCAGCCACTCAGGCGGGCAGACCGGCGCGCCCCACACGACGTGGCCGATCTTGTTGGGGTCGATATCAACCCAGGCCGCCGGCGGGAAGCCCCGCTCGATCAGGTGCCTGGCGCGCAGCCGGGTGGGCCGCCCGGCCCCCAGTAGGCCAGATCGCGCCCCTG
>NZ_JAIEWN010000010.1:14604-32739 GCF_019599295.1 Oscillochloris sp. ZM17-4
GGATCGAGGCGGTGTATCGCTCCGCTTTAGGGTACAGGGTATAGGGGACAGGGGACAGGCCGGACAGCGCTCAATATGCTTATCTCTGACTTGTTGTACCCTATGCCCTGTACCCTGTACCCTGTACCCTATACCCTATGAAGATACTCATCGTCACAACCTACGGCTTCGACCCGGCCTTCCCCAGCCGCCCCGAGCAGCTCCAGGCTCGCGCGCTCGTGCGCCGGGGCCACCGGGTTGTCGCCCACGAGTACCTCGACCGGCGCTACCCCGGCCAGTCGACACGCCACGAGTGGCTCGACGGCGTGGCGGTGCATCGGGCCGCCACCCTGGGCTTCTTCGCCCCCGAGGCCCTGCTGCGCCTGCTGGACGCCGACCGGCCCGATGTGATCCATATCCACCACATGCGCAGCCTGCTCGCCTACCAGACCGTGCAGGTCGCGCGGCGGCTGGGCGTGCCCACGGTGCTCACGCCCCACGGGCTGCTGCACGACGGGGACCTGGTGGTGGATCGCGAGCGCCCGCTGGACGCGCCGCTGCGCTTTGAGAACCTGCTGCTCACCCCGGCGCAGCTGCTGGCCCGCCTGGCGAAGGGTGCCCACCCGCGCCGCGCCGTGCGCAACTACTGCATCCACGCGCCGCTGCGCATGATCGACCACGCCGTGGCTCTCTCGCGCCACGAGGCCAGCCTGCTCCAGCGGCTCGGCGTCGCCCCCGAGCGGATCAGCGTGCTGCCCAACGCCGTCGATCTCTCCGGGTTCGAGAGGGCTGGAGCAGCGCAGCCCCTCCAAATAAACACACAGCTCGTCCTCTTCATCGGCCAGCTGGTGCCGCGCAAGGCCTACGACCTGCTGGCCCGCGCGATGCCCCTGGTGCTGCGCGAGGTGCCGGCGGCCCGCTTCGTCTTCGTCAGCCACAACCGCCAGTGCGAGGACGACCTGCGCCGGCTGGTGGCCGAGGGCGGCGCGGGGCACGCCTTCGAGCTGCGCGGGCGGGTCAGCGAGGAGGAGAAGCTCGCACTGCTGGGCGAGGCCGCCGTGGTGGCCGCCCCCAGCCGCTACGAGGGCTTCGGCATCCCGCTGATCGAGGCCCAGGCCATCGGGGCCGCCCTCGTCACCAGCGATGTGCCCGCATGCAACGAGCTGATCACCCACGAGCACAACGGCCTGCTGACGGCCTACGGCGACCCCGCCGATCTGGCGGCGGCCATCGTGCGCCTCCTGCGCGACCGCGCGCTCGCCCGCCGCCTGGGCGAGAACGGTCGCCGCGAGGTCTTCGCCCGCTACAGCGCCGACCGGCTCGCCAGCGATCTTGAGGAGATCTATGCGTCGCTCATTTGATCGTCTATCAGGGCGAGATCCGCTCGCCCTGATAGACCACGCTCCCCTCGCCGCCGAGGCGCCGCCCGAGCCGTGGCAGCTGCGGCTGCTGATCTTCCTGGGGTACCTAGCCCTGGGGGTTGTGTTCACCTGGCCGCTGGCCCTGCATATAAACGACGGCGTGATCCAGGGCGCGGCTCTCACCTGGCCGCTGGCCCTGCATATGAACGACGGCATGATCCAGGAGGGCGGTTTGCTAGTGGACGCCGGGCAGGGGGTGTGGAATCTCTGGTGGGCCCGTACTGCGTTGCTGCGTGGGCTGAACCCCTTCACTACGGCATATCTCTTCTACCCGCTCCCGCCGGTTGATCTCTTCTTTCAAACCCTCAGCCTGCCGAACGCGATCATGGTCGCGCCGGTATTGCTCGCCATCGGGCCGGTGGCTGCCTTCAACTGTGTGGCTATGCTCTCCTTCGGCCTGGGCGGCTACTTCACCTACCGCATTGCCCGCGCTCTGGTGGATGATCGCGCCGCTGCGTTGCTGGCCGGGGTCGTCTTTGCCTTCACGCCCTACCACATCCAGCGCCTCTGGAGTGGGCCAATGGAGCTGATCGCCGTCCACTGGCTGCCGCTCTATGTGCTACTGCTGATGCGCGCCCTGGCCCGCCCGAGCCTCGCCCGCCTGCTGGCCGCCGCCCTGGCCCTGCTCGTCACCACGCTCGCCAGCCAGTACTATGGGCTCTACGCTGCGGTCTACACGGCGCTCCACGGGGTGCTGGCCGCGCTCATCGCTCCTCGTCGCTCCCGCCTGCGCACGCTGGCTGCGGCCGCAGGCGTGGGCGTCTTCTGGGTTGTCGGGCTGGCCCCGATGCTCCTGGCCGTCGGCGGGATCGGCGCCGCCGTACTTGAGGATTGGTATGTGCGCCAGGTGTTTCACTCTCTGGCCCTGGTCGACCTGATCGTGCCGAACATCCAGCACCCGCTCTGGGGAGCCGCCGCCGCCGCCTGGCAGTTTAACCTGCACCCCTACGGCCTGGAGACAGGCGCCGGCGTGGGTTTGGCGATCTCCCTCCTCGGCTTGCTGGCCCTGATCCGTAGGCCACGCCGCGCCTGGCCCTGGGCCGCCCTGGCCCTCGGCACGGTCGTCCTGGCTATGGGGCCACAGATCCATCTCACTGCCGCCGATAGCCCCGTGCCCGGCCCTTTCCTGCTGCTCGACCTGATCGGTCCCTTCCGCAACAGCAGTCGACCGAGCGTCTTCCTGTCCCTGACGATGATCCCCGTCGCCGCCCTGACTGCCGAGGGATTCGCCAGCTTGCGCGACACTGCCCCATTGTTTGCTGGGTTTTGGCGGCGTAGCCCAACAAGCAAAGACTCTGGGCGCGGCGCAGCCATCCCCAGAACCCAGCAGCGAAGCGCGGTCATGGGCGAGGGTCGTATTGCCCGCTGGGGATTGGTCGTGCTGCTCGCCGCCGAGTTGGTCGTCGCCCCCTGGCCGATCACGCCGATCAGCGTAGCGCCCATCTATCGCCAGCTCAACGCCGACCCAGTGCCCGGCGCGGTGTTCGAGCTTCCACCGCGCAATAACGATAGCGTCTACCTGCTGAACCAGATCTGTCACGGGCGCCCGCTCATCGGCGGCTATCTGGCACGCCTTCCCGACTACCCGCTCGCCAGATACCCCTCGTCGCTCAAGGGCCTCTGGGACGCCGCGCCGCCCGCGCCCGATATGCTCGACCTCGACCCCGCCGCCGAGCTCGCCGCCCTCGGCGTCCGTTATGTCACCCTCGACCTCACCCGTCTGCCGCGCGCGCAGGCCGCCCGCCTGCGCGCGCGCCTGGAGGTTCCCGGGATCCGCCGCACCTACGCGGATGCGCGGATGGAGGTGTACGTGATCGATCCCGCCGCCGCGCGCGCCGTGGCGGTGCTCGGCCCGGGCTGGTACGATGTTGAGCGCGATGGGGCTCGCCACTGGCGCTGGATGCAGCGCAGCGCCGGGCTGAGCCTGATTACCCCCGCCGCAGCGATGGTTGAGCTCCAGTTCACCGCCACAGCGTATGCGGCGGGCCGCCCGCTGGAGATCTGGCGGGGCACACAGCGGCTGACGAGCGTCGATATCCCCGCCGCACCCTATGAGCGCACCCTGTCGCTGCGGCTGATGCTGCCTCCTGGGCAGACCGACCTGACCCTGGTGAGCCCAACGGACATCAGCCCCGAGGGGCGCGCCCTGAGCCTCTCGGTTGATCAGCTGCGGGTGACGCCACTGCCCCCGGCGGACGGCGTCCTGCCGGCGGAGGCACCACCACTTCCGCCGACAATCCCCGCCATCGACGCCCCTCCCTGTGAGCGCTTATAGCGAGCAGGGAGGCGGGGCAGGCATTCCCTGGATCCTATGAGTATTGTGACTATGAAGCGTCTCCCGATAGACATCGCGCTCTTGCTGGCCCCAGCCCTGGCCGTCCTCCTGCTCTGGCAGGCTGCGGGTGGGGCGCGGCTACGCCCCGCCGATCTCGCCGGCGCGGATCGGCTCACCGGCTTCTCTGTGCCGGAGGACGGCCCCGCCGGCACATTCCGCTGGGGCGGCGCGCATGCGCGCGTGTCGCTCCCCGCAGGCGGGCTACCCGGCGTCCTTATGCTGCGCGGCGCCGTCGCCCCCGGCGCGCTCGTGCATGTGGCCCTCGGCGACTCGCCGCCGGTCGCGCTGCCTGCGGGCGGCGAGTCACCCCAGCTACGCCGCTATGCCATGATCCTCCCGCCCGCCCCCGACGCGCTGGGATGGGCCGCGCTGACGATCACGGCCGACCCGCCAGCCCGCATCGACGGGCGAAACCTCGGCATGGCCCTCACCGATATCGGGGTCTCCCCGATCGCGCGCGCCCTGCGCTGGCCGCCGCCCTTCGTCTGGATCATGGCCGCATGTCTGCCCGCCCTGCTCGCTGTGGCCCTGTCGCTCGCTGGCGCGCCGCGCCGCCCGGCGGCGGCCCTCGCATCCCTGATCGGCGTGGGGCTAGCCTGGATCTGGGCCACCTACCCGACCGGCGTCTACCCGTGGCTGCTCGACCTTCGCGCCCTCCTGAGCGAGCCGCTGATCTGGCGCTGGTGGCTGGCATCTCAGCTGATCGGCCTGGCCGCATGGCCGCTCACGGCCCGCGTGCTGCGCGGCCTGCCGTTGGCCGGCTACCCGCTGGCCAAGGCGTTCGGCCTGCTCCTCATCACCTGGCTCGCCTGGGCCCTCGCCTCTGTTGGCGTCGCGCCATTCGCGCTCACCTCCGTGATCAGCTCGGCCCTGCTCGTCGCAGCTATTGCGTGGCTGTCGCCGCTGCTCGGGCGACAGCTGCCACCCCCGCCAGTGTGGCGCGGCGCGCTGGCCTATGAGCTGCTCTTCCTCGGCGGTCTTTGGATTGGCGTCTGGCTGCGCTGGCATGGTGCGGTCGGCCCGGCGATCACCGGCACCGAGAAGCCGATGGATTTCGCCATCCTCAACGCCGTGCTGCGCTACGGTGACTTCCCGCCGCTCGACCCCTGGTTCGCCGGGTTCGGCCTGAACTACTACTACCTCGGCTTCGTGATCGTCGCCGTTGTGACGCTGCTTACCGGCACCGCCCCGGCTCTGGCCTTCAACCTCGGATTCGCGCTGGTGATCGCCCTGACCGTCGTCGGCGTAGCCTACGCCGCCCACGCGCTCATCGCGCTGAGCCCAAGCCCCGATGGCGCCCGCCCGAGGCGGCACACCCGTGTCGGCGTGGCCATGCTCGCCCTGTTCTTCTGCCTTGCGATTGGCAGCCAGGCCAGCGCCCTCCAGATGCTCGTCGGCTCCTCCCTGGTCCGCGCCCTCGACGCCGGGCAGATTGCCTCCGCACTCGCCCAGCGGCTCGCCGGTGCCGACACGATCCGGCTCGACCGACCCACCCCGCCGAGCTGGGATGGCCCGCCCTTCGACACGATCACCCCCGAGACGCGACTCTCCTTCGACTGGTACATGCCCTCACGGTCGCTCTATGATGACGTGGCCCTGCCCAGCGGCGGCGTTGAGCGGCGCTACGCGATCACCGAGTTCCCGGCCTTTAGCCTCTACCTGGGCGACCTCCACCCATATATTCTGGTCACGCCCTTTGATCTTCTGGCCCTCGCCGTCGCCCTGTCCCTGGCGGCGTGGGGACGGAGCGGGGCGGGGGCGTCGCCGCCAGTCGTCCCTTCAATCACCTATGGCGCGATCATCGGCTGCCTCTACTGCATCAACCCCTGGGACGCGCCGACCTATGCGCTGCTGGGGATGGGCGCGCTCCTGATCGGGCAGCGCGCCCATCGATCCAGGAGTGTCTGGCGACCCTACGCGCTATGCCTCGCGGCGATGGTCTGCACGGCGCTGCTGTCCGCCCTCCCCTTCCTGCTTACCTTCCGCTCGCCGAGCGGCCCCATCGCCGGGCCGCTCGCCGGCCTGCCCGTCCTTGGCCGCCTCGGGGCGACCCTTGGCCTCGTCTCCAACCACACCCGGCTCCACAGCTTCCTGATGATCTTCGGCCTCTTCCTGATCATGCTGCTCGCGTTTCTTATCACGGGGAGGAGCGGAGGCGCGACGCACCCCTCCCCACAGTCGACAGCCATGGGCAGATCGCCTGAGCGTGCGAACCCGAGGCGCGAGCGGAGCAAGCCACCACGCGCAGTAGCGCAGTGGCGCAACCGTCATGCTGAGCGCTCGCTGTATGCGATTCTGCTCGCCTCGATACCGATAGGCGTACTGCTCGGATTCCCCCTGCTCTTTCTCATGCCGCTGATCGCCCTGCTGCTCACGCGGGCGGCGGTACCATCCGTCGCCCCCGGCGAGGAGCTCGTCGCCTGGGCCGCAGCCGTCGGCTGCATCATCCTCTTGGTGCCGGAGGTCGTTTATATCCGCGACCTGCTTGAGGGCGAGATGAGCCGGATGAACACCATCTTCAAGTTCTACTATCAGGCGTGGATGCTCTTAGGCATCGTAGCGGCCTACGCCGTCTGGGCCAACCTGCGGGCCCACCGCTGGCGCTGGCCGACCTGGATCTGGGCGACGCCGACCGCCCTGCTGATCGCAGGCGCCCTCGTGTACCCCCTGGGCCTGCTACGCTGGGCAGAGCCATGGCTGCCCGCCGAGCGCACCCTCAATGGCCTCGCCTGGATGGCCCGCGAGCACCCTGATGAGCTGGCCGCCGCCCGCTGGATGGCCGCAAACGTCGCCCCGCAGGGTGTCGTCATCACTGGGTTCTGCAACTGTGACTACGAGGAGTTCAGCCGGGTGGCCGCCATCAGTGGCGTGCAGACGGTACTGGGCCTAGACGGGCACGAGCGGCTCTGGCGCAGCGGATCTGCGGCCCAGCTGGCCGAGATCGCCGCACGTGCGCGAGATATCCCGGCGATCTACAGGGCTACTGATGAGGCGGCAGCCCTGATGCTTCTTGATCACTACAAAGTGCGCTACCTCTACCTCGGCCCAGTTGAACGCGGGCTCTACGGCGATTCAGCTGCCGCCTTCGCCCACAATCTGCCTGTCGCCTTCAGCCAGGGCGAGATCACGATCTACCGCGTTCCGTGACGGCGCAGTAGGGCCGCAGCGCGCTGCGGCCCTACTGCGCCCGCAGCCGCTCCGCCGCCTGCTCGGGGGTGATGTCACGCTGCGGCTCGCCGAGCAGCTCAAAGCCGACCATGAACTTGCGCACGGTGGCCGAGCGCAGCAGCGGCGGGTAGAAGTGGGCGTGCAGGTGCCACTCCGGGTGATCTACGCCGTCGCACGGGCGCTGGTGGAAGCCCATTGAGTAGGGGAACGACACATTGAACAGGGCGTCGTAGCGCGTCGTCAGCTGCTTGAGGATATCGGCCAGCCCATCCCGGGCTGCATCGTCGAGCGCGGGGATGTCGGGCACCGCCCGCCGGCTGATGATCAGCGTCTCGAAGGGCCAGACCGCCCAGAAGGGCACGAGCGCAACGAAGTGCGCGTTGGCGCAGACCACGCGCTGGCCCAGCCCCAGCTCCAGCTCCAGGTAGTCGCCCAGCAGCGTCCGCCCCGTCGCGGCAAAGTGCGCCGCCTGTGTGCCCAGCTCCCGCGAGACGTGGAGCGGGATGCTCCCCGTCGCCCAGATCTGGCCGTGCGGGTGCGGGTTGCTGGCCCCCATCATCGCGCCGCGGTTCTCGAACACCTGCACGTAGCCGATCTCAGGGCGCCCGCCCAGATCGAGCGTCTGCTCAGCCCAGGTGTCCACCACCGCGCGAAGCGTGGCCGCATCAAGCATCGCCAGAGTCAGATCATGGCGTGGCGAGAAGCAGACCACGCGGCAGATCCCGTGCTCGGCATAGGCGCGGAGGAGGGGCTGCTCGCCCGTTCTCCCGGCGATATACTCGCCCGCGGGGACATCAGGGAGCAGGGCGGCGAAGTCATTGTCGAACACAAATGTGCCCGCGTAGTCGGGGTTTCGCACGCCGCCGACCCGCTCATTGCCGGGGCAGAGGTAGCACTGCGGGTCGTGGGGCGGGCGCGTCTCTATCGCGGGCGTCTCGACCTGGCCCTGCCAGGGGCGCTTCGTGCGGTGGGGCGACACGAGCACCCACTCATCGCTGAGCGGGTTGTAGCGTCGATGTGGGTGATCGGTGAGTGAAAACATGATCACTGAGCCTCTGAGTGGGTGAGAACACTGATCCGATCTTCATGCGGTGTTATGCCCTATGCGCATGAGGCATGAGGCATGAGGCATGAGAAGATGATAACGCATATTGTGGGCGAGCGCGGGGGAGATGATGCGGGGGGAGCGTAGTACAGAGTCGAGCGTGTAGGGGACAAGGTGAAAGGAAGAGGAAAACCTGGTTCGCAGACATCAGGCGCAAGAATTACCTGAGCCTCAGCGCCTCAGCGCCTCAGTGATCCTAGTTGCGCCACTTGCGGCATGTGATCGTGGTGCCGACATTCTCCTGCGAGCGGATGCTGAAATCGTCCATCAGGCGCTTGGCCCCAGGCAGGCCCATCCCCATGCCGCGCGAGGTCGAGTAGCCATCCTGCATCACCAGGTCGATATTCGCGATGCCGGGGCCCTGATCCTCACAGACGATCTCGATCCCCTTGCGGTTATTCTTCTCGACCTCGCGCACCGTCACGTTACCGGTGCCGGCGTACAGAAAGATATTACGCGCTAGCTCGCTCACGGCGGTGGCGATGCGCGCCTGATCGATCGCGCCGAACCCGAGGGTCTTGGCCACATCACGGGCCATGGTGCGCGCTATGACGATGTCAAGATCACTGCGGATGACCGCAGCCTTAGACTGAACCATCGTCGCTCTCCTCAGTCAGGCGCTGCATCATCGTCAGACCCTTCTCAAGGTTCAGCGCCGTGAGCACGCGGGGCAGTTCCAGGCCCAGCTCCACCAGGGTGATCGCCACCGCAGGCTGGAGTCCGGTCAGCACAACACGGGTGCCCATCAGACCGGCCATCGCCGCGATATCGGCGATCAGCCGACCGATAAAGCTATCGACGACATCAAGGGCGGTGAGATCGATGATCACGCCTCTGGCGCGCGTATCGTGAATCTTTTGCAGCAGGTCATCCTTGAACTGCACCGCAGAGGCGTCGTGCAGCGCAACCTGGATGGATGCGATCAGGATGTCCCCGATCTTAAGAATCGGAATGCGGAGGCTTTCCAACCGTTCCTCCCTCTGCCACCACGCAGACACGCGACTACATGGAGCAAGGTTATCGTATCAAAAACCAGATGACGGGATAACGTACGATAGCGGCGAGCAAGCGCAGTGATGAGAGTTGGTCGTTCTCTCAGCGCCCACGCACCTAAACGTCTCGCCTAAACATATTACCTAAGCGCCATTACCGCAGCGAAGACTATCAGCCCCGAGATAAGCGGTACGCTGAGGTTGTCGGTTCCGTGGGGTGAGATAGCCTCTGCGCCTGTGGTTATCAGCGCGGCGATCATGGCGGCGGCTATGCTGACAGAGACGCCGAGTGGGGCAGACAGCGGGCTAAACGACGAGCCCGGCACGAGCAGCAGCACCAGCAGCATCGCCGTGGCGCTCGCGACAAACATTGCAAGGGAGCCTTCCAAGGAGCGGGTGCTCCCAAAGACAGTATACTTGTGACGCCCCCACATCTTCCCGATAATGGCCGCAGAAGCATCGCCCCAGGTCATCGCCATAGCGCCTGCGGCGGCGATATAGCCCCGGTCGTCAGGCGAGCCGGTGCGCCAGAAGGCGATGAATAGGATGCTGATCGAGAGCGCAAAGTAGACAGTGCCAGGGCTACTGTTCTGGGCATCGACCGATTCAAGGAACCGGTAGCGCCATAGAATATAGTTGATAACAATGAATGATGCAAAGGGGATGATCCCGATGTACCAGTTGTCGAAAAGGGACAGCACACCGAAGACCGACATCCCGGCGCCCACATGGACGATCTTACGGGTGAAATCCTGCGAGTAGCCCTGGCGACGGCGAATAAGCTCTGCGATCAGAAGGAGTCCAGTCGCATATCCATACAAGAGGGCCAGGCCGATCAGATCACGTGTTGTCATGAGGGGCTTGTAGCATGAGGAGGCATCGCTGCCGCAATTTTAGCGCGTTCGGGCGATCACGTCAATTGATGTGGCGGCCCGCGCCAGCCCTTGACATCTTGGGCGCGCGGGCTATAATAGTGTATAAGTAACACTAAATAGCAGCGGAGAGCGAGATGAACGCCGACGACCAGCGCACCGCCGAGGGCATCCTCTTCACCGACCAGTACCAGCTGAGCATGGCCCAGCTCTACTTCCGCCAGGGCATCCACGAGCGCCCGGCGCAGTTCGACCATTTCTTCCGACGCTACCCAAACTACGGCCTGCACGAGGCGGGCTACTGCGTGGGAGCCGGGCTAGAGTGGCTGCTAGACTGGATGCGCGAGGCGCGCTTCCGCGACGCGGAGATCGCCCACCTGCGCAGCCAGCGCACCCGCACTGGCGGCCAGATGTTCACCGACGACTTCCTGGACTATCTGCGCGAGGCGGGCGACTTCTCGCGGATCAGCCTGAGCGCCATCGCCGAGGGCCGGGTGGTCCACCCCAATGTGCCGCTGACCGTAGTACGCGGCCCGCTGGCCATGGCCCAGATCCTCGAGACGCCGCTGCTCAACCAGCTGAACTACCAGACCTTGATCGCCACCAAGGCCGCGCGCATCCGCGAGGTGAGCCGGGCCGCCATGGTGCTGGAGTTCGGCCTGCGCCGTGGCCAGGAGCGCGGGGCTAACGCCGGCACGCGGGCCGCCCTGATCGGCGGGGCCGACTTCACCTCCAACGTCGGCCTCTCCCATGTGCTGGGCTACCCGCCCAAGGGCACCCACGCCCACGCCCTCGTCCAGGTCTTCCTGGCCCTCGGCCACAGCGAGCTTGAGGCCTTCCGCGCCTACGCCGAGAGCTACCCCGACGACTGCCTGCTCCTGGTGGATACGATCAACACCCTGGAGAGCGGCGTGCCGAACGCCATCTGCGTCTTCGAGGAGCTGCGCGCCGCCGGCCACGCGCCCATGGGCATCCGGCTCGACTCGGGCGACCTGGCCTACCTGGCGGTTCAGTCGGCGCGCATGCTCGACGCGGCCGGCTTCCCGAACACGTCGATCGTGCTCTCCAACGACCTGGACGAGCTGGCGATCTGGCAGATCCAGTCCCAGATCGTCGATGAGGCCCGCCGCCACGGGGCCGACGCCGACGCGGTGATCGGCCGGCTGGTCTACGGCGTCGGCACGCGCCTCGTCACCTCTCACGGCGAGGGCGCGCTGGGCGGAGTCTACAAGCTGGTGGCGCTCCAGGAGGGCCAGGAGTGGCGCCCGGCGATCAAGATCGCCGACTCGCCGAACAAGATGACCAACCCCGGCCTCAAGCAGGCCTGGCGGATCTACGACCGGCGCGGGCAGGCCACGGCCGACCTGGTGACGCTGGAGGGCGAGGACCCGCGCCAGGAGGAGCGGATCAGCCTGCGCCACCCCGGCGACCACTCGCGCCACCGGGTGCTGCGCCAAGATGAGATCAGCGCCATCGAGCCGCTGCTTGAGGAGGTGCTGCGCGATGGCGCGCTCGTCGCCGAGCAGCCGACGATCGAGGCCATGCGCGAGCGCCGCCGGGCCGACGTCGAGCGGCTCGACTCGGGCGTGCGCCGGATCATGAACCCGCATATCTACCACGTCTCGCTGAGCCAGCGGCTCTGGGATCTCAAGCAGCGGCTGCTCAGCGAGATGGGAAGGTAAAGAGAGGGTATGGGAGAGTGCCTTGCACTCTCCCATACCCTCTCTGATGAGATATGGAGATAGTAGAGCATATCCTCAGCGATGATGAGGCGCAGGCGCCCATCGCCGCCCTCGCCGAGGCGATCCTCCCCGGCGCGGGCGCGCGGGCGGTGGGGCGCGGCGGGGCGTGGCTGGATGAGCGGCGGGTGATCGACCCCGAGGCGCGGGGCGCGGCCGGGGCGAGCCTGCGCCTGCGCCTGCCGCCAGGCGGCACCTACGCCGAGCTGGAGCTTGGCGCGGGCGACATCGCCTACGAGGACGAGTGGCTTCTGGCGCTGCACAAGGGCATGGGCTGGTATGTGGGGGCGACGCCCTGGGATGTGGTGGGCAACGCCCTGGCGGCGCTGGGGCGCTACCTGGAGCGGCGCGACGGGGCGGCCCCGCCGCTGCACCTGGCCCACCAGCTCGACCGCGACACGACAGGGGTGCTGCTGATCAGCAAGGCGGCGCAGGCCAACGGCCCGCTGACGGCGGCCTTTGCCGGGGGGCGTGTCGAGAAGACCTACCGCTGCCTGGTGGCCGGCGCGCCGCCTGAGGCGGGCGAGGTGCGCAGCGGGCACGGGCGCTCGGCCGGCGGGCGCTGGCGGGTCTACCCGCCCGATGAGGTGGGCCGCGCGCTGCCGGCGGGCGGCGGGCGGGTGAAGGCGGCCCACACCAGCTACGCCGTGGAGCGCCACCTGGAGGGCGCGGCCCTGGTGCGCTGCGCGCCGCACACCGGGCGCACCCACCAGATCCGCCTGCGCATGGCCCACATCGGCCACCCGCTGCTGGGCGACGCGCGCTACGGCGGGCCGGCGACCTACGCCGGGCACGATCTGCCCGGCCACCTGCTGCACGCCGCCGAGCTGCGGCTGCGCCACCCAGTCACCGGGGCGGCGCTGGAGCTGAGCAGCCCGCCGATGGAGCTGTTTGCGGCGCTGGCTGGGCTATGAGGCCCGCCGCAGGCGCATCGCCAGCAGCCCGCCGAGGGCGCCGGCGGCGCAGCCGAGGATCTCGATCAGGATGAAGGGGCGCGGCGTGGCAACGCCGCCGCTGAGCAGGGTCGAGAAGAGGATGTCGGCGACGCCGACCAGAAAGCCGTGGAGCGCGAAGGCGGTGCCGGCCATGCGGGCGGCCGCAAAGCCGCCCGCGCCGACGACGAGCACAAAGAGCAGCATGATCACGAGGTGGGTCGGGCTGGTGAAGCTCGGGCTATCGAAGAAGCTCGTGGCACCGACAGCGATCACCAGAAGTTGAAGCGCTAGGCTGAGGCCAAAGTCGACCAGCCAGCCAAAGAGGACCGCCGCCCAGCGGATATTCATAGAGGACACTCCCATCGCATCAGCACAAGCGCCGACGCCCCGGCCGGGGCGTCGGCGCTATAGTACCACCGCTTAGGAGATGTGCCAGCTAGAAGGCCAGGCCCCACCCGATCAGGAAGATCATCAGCGACAGCTCGATCGCCTTCACGCAGTCAGGGTGAACGCCGCGCCAGTACGCATCCTGGCCGAGCCACCACCAGATCCGGTTAAGCCCGGAGCGCAGCCGCACCTCCTCCCACTGGCGAAGCTGGGCCACGCAGGCCAGGCGGAGCAGCCGCCGGGTCTGCATCACCAGCGTCGTCGCCCAGACGCCAGCTATCATGAGCTGCAAAAGCAGAGCCATGCATGATCTCCTTTGTTGCGTGATGAGAGGGGAGGGCTGGGGAGGGCATCTGTGAAGATACCGCACAGCCTCTGTTAATAGTATGCACTCATGGCAGCGTTCGCGCAAGATGGATCTTGAACTAATTCTTTGTAGACAAAAGTACTAAAAACTGCGCAGGCGTGGTATCATCGGAGCACGCGCGCACGCACAGGAGTTGGATATGCACTCAGCCCGAAATCCATTCACGCCGGATGTCTTTGGCCTGCCATCAGATCCGCTCATGGCGCTGGACCTGATCCTCGCCGCGGGGCTCACCGCCGGGGGCGTCGGGCACACGCTGCTCACGCCGGTCATCTACCGCCGCGAGAGCGCCCTGAACCAGGGCTGGTTCGCGGGCTCCGGGCTGGCGCTCGCCTTCCTGGGCATGCTCAACATCATCCGTGTGCGGGGCGACGACGCCACCGCGCGGGCAATGAGCCGGGCGGCGAACCCGGCCGGCACGCTGTTCCTCGGCGTCGTGGCGGCCCGCGGGGCCGGGCCGCTCTCCTTCGCCGCCCTCGCGCTCAGCGCGGCCCTGACGGCGCTGTCGATGCGCGGGCAGCCCGCCCGCTGAGCGAGGGCGAACGGTGGGTCATATTCACCTTTCGCCCCTGCGCCGCCTTCGCAGCGCGCGCGGGATGATCGTGACCGGCAGGGGGCCGCCGCGCCCGCGCAGCAGCTCAAGCCGGCCGGGCGGGTCGACGCCGAAGCTCAGGCTGAGCCCGCCGTCGGGGCAGACGTTGAGGCAGGCCTGGCACTGGATACACTCGCTCGAGAGCACGCGCACGCCGTGGCGGGTGTAGTCGGTGATGCGGATGTCCATCGGGCAGGCGGCCACGCACTCGCCGAGGGCGTTGCACTTGCTCGGGTCGCCGCGCACCTTGAGCAGGGCGAGGCGGGCGGCGGGCAGGGCCAGCACGCCGGCCGGGCAGAGGTACTTGCAGAAGGCGCGGTTGTCGCGCAGGGCGAGGGCCATGGCCACGCCGAGCAGGTAGTAGAGGGCCACGCCGCCGAGGAACCAGGCCAGGGCCGCGCCCGGCCCCGGCAGGTAGCCGTAGCCCAGCCAGAGGCCGGCCACCAGGGCCAGGCTGGCCGCGAGGTGGATGTGGCGCAGCCAGGGCCAGGCCCCGCCCAGGCGGCCGGGGCTGTGGCGGAAGGGCAGCAGATCGAGGGCCGCGCCCGTCCAGCAGGCCCAGCCGCAGTAGACCCGGCCGAAGATCAGCGGGCCGAGCAGCTTGGCGATGGCGAAGTGGAGCAGGGCCGCGCCGAAGACCCCGCTGAGCAGCTCGAAGAACAGGCCCTCGACGGCGACGATCGACTGCTGGGCGATCACGCGGGCCAGGGCGGCGGCGAGCATGCCGACGCCGATCGCGGCCACCAGCGGCCGCCGGCCGGCGATGCGCCTGGCGGGCGGCAGCCCCAGGTAGTAGGCGACGCCCGGGGCGACGGCGGTGCCCAGGTAGCCGAAGAAGATCAGCGGCGCGAGCGAGCCGGCCAGCGCCCAGGCGATCAGGCCCAGGCCCCAGAGCGCGCCGGCCACGCCCAGGGCCACCGCCAGCCGCGCGCGCGGCGCGATCGTGCCCATCACACGCCCCCCTGGCCAAACCCATCGCCATCCTGGACCAGCTCGATCCGGTTGCCGAAGGGGTCGGCGATGAAGCAGCGGCGCACGCCGGGGACGCTCTCGTCGCGGGCGACAGGGACGCCGGCGGCGGCGAGGGCCGCCATCGCCGCGCCCAGGTCGGCGACGAGCAGCGCGGGGTGGGCCTTGCGCGCCGGGGCGAAGGGCTCCTCGACCCCGAGGTGGAGCTGGGCGCCGCCGCCCTGGAACCAGCAGCCGCCGCGCGCGGCCAGCGGCGCCGGCTTGGCGACCTCGGCCATGCCGAGCAGGCCGGCGTAGAAGGCGCGGGCGCGCCCCTCGCCGCCCTGCGACATGGCGAGCTGGACGTGGTCGATCCCGAGAATATTCATCAGCACCTCGCAAAACCTGTCTTGTTGTGCCAAGCTATGCCAGCTTCGCTGGCATAGCTTGGCACAACAACGGTACTACGTCTCATGCCCGCGCGCATCGGCGGATCGAACGATCCCGCTTGCGCGTCGCGGCGGCCTGTGGCACAATCGTTCGTGCCCGAGGATCAGCAAGGAGCGCCGCGTGCCGACCGCACACGAGGGACATACGACCAGGCTCGCCCTTCCGGGGCAGCCCGATAGCGGCGTGGGCGAGGGCGACCTGCTCGGCGGGCGGTTCCGCCTGGGCCGCGCCGTTGGCTGGGGCGGCCAGGCCGTCGTCTTCGAGGCCGGCGACACGCGCCGGGGCGGGGCAGCGGTGGCGGTGAAGGTGGCCCGGCGCGACCTGCCGGCCGACGAGCGGGCCGAGGCCGAGCAGGTGCTGCGCTGGGAGGGCGGCCTGCTGCGCCGGCTGCGCCACCCCGCCCTGCCACGCCTCCACGGGGCGGCGGCCGGCCCGGCCGGCGCATGGATCGCCCGCGACCTGGTGCCCGGCACGCCGCTGCTCGCCCTGGCCCGCCAGGCCCCGCAGGACCCGCGCCAGGTGCTGGCCTGGGCCGCGCAGCTCTGCGACCTGCTGACCTTCCTGCACACCCGGCCGGCCCCGGTGGTCTGCGGCGATATTAAGCCGGCCAACCTGATCCTGCGCCCTGACGGCGGGCTCGCCCTGATCGACCTGGGCGCGACGACGACCCTCACCCGCCGGCCGCCGCGCAAGCCCCGGCCGCGCCACGGCACGCCCGGCTACGCGCCCCCCGAGCAGCTGGCCGCCCGCAGCTACGATGAGCGCAGCGATGTGTTCAGCCTGGCCGTGACCTGCTACGAGCTGCTCACCGGGCTCGACCCGGCCCTCGCGCCGCTCCAGTTCGACCTGGCCCGGCTGGATCGGGCGGCGCCCCGGCTCCGAGGGCAGCCCGCTCCTGCGCGCCAGCCCGGCCCAGCTGGAGCTGGGCGACATCCCGCTGAAGAGCTGGCGGGTCTGGGGGCGGCCCACACCCCTGACGATCCAGAACAGCGCGCTGAGCCCGCTGCGCTGGGAGCTGGAGATCCCGGCCCAGCCGGACGCCGAGCTGCGGGTGATCTTCGACGGCCGCCCGCAGCGGCGTGCCGCCGGGGTGCTGGCGGGCGGCGCGCGCATCGGGCTTGAGCTGGTGGCCCAGGGGGCGACGGGGCCGCGCCGGGGCGTGATCCATCTCCGCAGCGGCGGCCACAGCGCGGACATCCCCTGGCGGGCCACGGCGCGGGCCGGGCTGCCGGTGGGCGGCCAGTACGCCGCGCGCCTGGAGGATCTCGATATGCTGCGGCGCGACCTGGTGCCGGCCCTGGAGGCGCTGCTCGTCGCGGGCTCCCTGCCGCGCTGGCTGCGGGCGACCGGCCGGCGGCCCCTGGCCATCGAGCTGGAGCGGGCCATGGCCCAGAAGCCCGACGAGCTGGGGCGCCGCCTGCTGGTGGGCCGGGCGCTGCACGCCGTGGCCCCCGAGCGCTTCCCGCTGCTGCGGCTGCGCGGCCTCGATGATGCCGCCGCGCGCCCGCTGGTGGCCGGGCAGTTCGCCCACCTGATCTTCGAGGTGGAGAATCTGGGCGCACACAGCTATGTGGCCGCCCTGACGAGCCACTGCCCCTGGGCTCGGGCCGCCACCCACGCCAACCTGCTGCCGCCCCTCGGCCTGCTGCGAGCGACCCTCCAGCTCGCCCCGCCCGACGCGCTCCAGGGCCGGCAGCCCGTGCCCCTGACGCTCAGCGTCGGCGGCCTGGAGCTGCCGCTGGTGCTCCCGGTGTCCGTCGAGCGCCAGCGCTGGTGGCAGCGGCTCGGGCGGCTGTTTGGCGGGTGATCAGCGCGCCGCCCGCGCCCTCCCCTCAGATCATGCTGCCCATTAGCCGGTCGAACAGGCGGTCGCTCAGCAGCCGGCGCAGGAAGAGGATCGGCCGGGCCATCGCCCCGGCGACGTAGCGGGTCCTCGGTCGGCGCGCCTTGAGCGCATCGGCGATCGTGTCGGCGATCACGCTCGGCGGCGAGGAGGTGCGCGAGGCGTAGTTTTTCTGCGTTGCCTTCGCCACCTTCTGGGCCATCCTGGCGTAGGCAGAGCTGCCCGAGCGCTGTAGCAGCGGCCCGATCATCACATCGTCGAACTCGGTCTTGATCAGCCCCGGCTCAACGATGACCACGTTGATCCCGAACGGTGCCAGCTCCAGGCGCAGGCAGTCCGACCAGCCCTCCAGCGCGTGCTTGGTGGCGTGGTACCAGGCGCCCAGCGGGGTGTAGATCTTGCCGCCGACCGACGAGATATTGACGATCGTGCCGGCGCGCTTCTGGCGCATAGAGGGTAGCACCAGCTGGGTCAGCCGGGCCAGCCCGAAGATGTTCACCTCGAACTGGTAGCGCGCATCGTCGATGCTCGTATCCTCCATCGCGCCATAGGTCGCGAAGCCGGCGTTGTTGATCAGGATATCGACCCCGCCCTGCTCCTTCGTGATCCGCTCGACGGCGGCGACCATCTGGGCGTCGTCGGTCACGTCCATGGCCAGCGGAATGGCGCCCTGCTGGGCCAGATCCTGCATCTTCTCGACCCGCCGCGCGGCCACATAGACGGTGTAGCCGCCCTCGCTGAGCAGCTTCTGGGCGGTCGCCTTGCCGATGCCCGACGAGGCGCCGGTGATCAGGACGGTTTTCAAAAGTGTATCCTTTCTGAAGTGAAACCTGTCAGCTGCTGCCAGCAATGGAATGACCGCTTCCTGATGCGCTCGGGGCCGCAGCTGACAGGCTTACGACCTCTATACGACTACAAGGAGGAGTATAACCGCGATGCAGGCGGGTGTCACGAGCAGAATGCGTCACGGGTGCGACGGACATTTCTGCATGCGGGCGGGCG
>NZ_JAIEWN010000010.1:32839-45199 GCF_019599295.1 Oscillochloris sp. ZM17-4
CAGCCGCGAGGACCCGCCGCTGCCGCTGGCCCGGCTGCGCGCCCGCGACCAGCTGAGCGAGCTGCGCCTCGCCGACCTGCGCTTCACCCGCTCGGAGGCCGCCGCCTTTTTTACCCACACCATGGGCCTGAGCCTGACGGCCGACGCGATCGCGGCGCTCGAAGCGCGCACCGAGGGCTGGGTCGCCGGCCTCCAGCTGGCGGCGCTCTCGCTCCAGCGCCAGAGCGATAGCGACAGCTTCATTGCGTCATTCACCGGCAGCCACCATCTCGTGCTCGACTACCTGGTCGAGGAGGTGCTGCACCAGCAGCCCGCGCCGCTCCAGCAATTCCTGCTGCGCACGTCGATCCTCGACCGCCTGTGCGGCCCGCTCTGTGACGCGGTGCTGGGCGACTCCGCCACCCCCGGGCAGGCGACGCTTGAGGCGCTCGAACGGGCCAACCTGTTCCTCATCCCGCTCGACAACGAGCGGCGCTGGTATCGCTACCACCACCTGTTTGCCGACATGCTGCGCCAGCGCGCCGGCGGCTCGGCTGGCGGCGACATCGCCGCGCTGCACCAGCGGGCCAGCGCCTGGTACGAGGCCCAGGGCTTTGAGCTTGACGCGATCCCGCACGCCGCCGCCGCAAATGACCCGGCCCGGCTCGCCCGCCTGGCCGAGCGGCTCTGGCAAGAGATGGACCGTAACTTCCAGATGGCCACCTGGATCGGCTGGGTGCGCCAGGTGCCGGACGCGATCATCCGCGCCCGGCCGGTGCTGAGCACCGAGTACGCCTGGGCGCTGATGGATCTGGGCGATATGGAGGCCTGCGATGCTCGCCTGCGCGATGCCGAGCGCTGCCTGGAGCTGACCGCCGCCGACAGCGCGCCGCCGGAGCCTGCCGACGCGATGCTGCCGAATCTGCCAGGGATGATCGCCTTTGCCCGCGCCTACATCGCCCAGTCACACGGCGATACGGCCGCCGCCGCGCGCTACGCCCAGCTTGCGATCAACCGCGCACCAGAATCAAACCCGGTGCTGCGCGCCCAGGCCACCGTGATACTGGGCACGACCGCCTGGGTGAACGGCGATCTGGATGCGGCCTTCCAGGCGTTTAGCGACTGGGTGCAGCATATGCGCCAGGCCGGCAACCTCGCGTTTGCGATGGCCGGGGTCTTCGGCCTGATCGAGATCCGGGCGACGCAGGGCCGGCTCCACGATGCGGCCCGGGCCTACCAGCAGGCGCTCAAGCTCGCCCCCGACGGGGCGTTGGACACGGCCTACCTGGATGTCAGCGTTGCGCTGCTGCGCCTGGAAATGGGCGAGCGTGAGGAGGCAGCCCGCTATCTGGAGCAGAGCGGGCAGCGGCTCGATCAGTCTCCCTTCATCGACCTGCCCTTCCGATGGCACCTGGCCCAGGCCCGGCTCAAGGAGGCCGAGGGGGACCATGAGGCCGCGCTCGACCTGATCGACGAGGCTGGCCGCCGCTATGTCCGCACGCCGGTGCCCGACGTTCGCCCGATCGACGCAATCGCGGCGCGGGCGCAGCTCAGGGCCGGGCGCCTGGACAACGCGCTAGACTGGGCGCGCGCGTCTGGCCTCGGCGCAGCGGACGATCTCAGCTACCTGCGTGAGTTCGCGCACCTGACCCTGGCCCGCGTGCGGATCGCCGAGTACGCTCACCGTCGCGCTGCGGACGCCCTGGATGATGCGCTGGCGCTGCTGGCGCGGCTGCTGGCCGCCGCCGAGGCCGGCGGTCGCAACGGCAGCGTCATCGAGATCCTGATCGTGCAGGCGCTCGCCCACGCGGCCCGAGGCGACGAGCGCCCGGCGCTGGCGCCGCTGCGGCGCGCGCTGGCCCTCGCCGCGCCGGAGGGCTACTGCCAGATCTTCCTCGACGAGGGGCCGCCGCTGGCCCGCCTGCTCGCCACGGCGCTCGCCGAGGGCAGCGAGCCAGCCTATGTGCGCCGCCTGCTGGCGGCCTTCGCGGCGGCCGCGCCCGTGCCGGAGGCTTCCGCGAGCGACCCTGACACCCCAGAGGTCGAGCCGCTCAGCGAGCGCGAGCGCGAGGTGCTGGGCCTGATCGCCGAGGGGCTGACGAACCAGGATGTCGCCGATCGGCTCTACCTCTCGCCGCACACGGTTAAGGTGCACACGCGCAACATCTACGCCAAGCTCGGCGTCGCGAGCCGCACCCAGGCAGTCGCCCGCGCCAGAGCGCTTGGGCTGCTGGCCCACGAATAACCCATCCCATAACCCATACGGGGTATGCCCCTTCCGGCCCCGACCGCTATGCTGACTTCAGAACAAAGTTGGTCAGTGAGAGCAACGTGCGTTCAAACCTGCGATGGCGTAGCGCAACTACAGTAAGGGAGGACGGCAAGATGGATGGCCTCTGGTCACCGCTTATGTGGGGCACACCTGTTGGATTGGGCATCTTCCTGTTCCTTGTGACAGTCGGGATGGGCGTGTTTTTCTGGGGCGTGAGTAAGATCTCTGGGAAGAAAGAGTAGCAGCAGCCATGAGGCGATCTGCAATTTTGGTATGACGAAAGGAACACAGACATGGGAATGCGCACAGCTGCGCTGAGGGATATGCCGCAGACCGACCGGGCCGCCGCCGGCGCGCCGCAGGGTGTGGCGCGCTTCGCCGGGTTTCTGTATCTTGTGATCGCCGTGGCCGCCGGCGTGGCCCACTTCTATGTGCCCAATCAGCTGATCGTGCCGGGCGACGCCGCCGCCACGGCGGGCAACATCGCCGCCTCCGGGCAGCTCTTCCGCATCGGCATCGCGAGCGAGTATGTGGTGCTGCTGAGCGAGGTGGTGCTCTCGCTGCTGCTCTACGTCCTGCTGCGGCCGGTGAGCAAGACCCTGGCCCTGGTCGCCGCAGCCTTCCGGCTGACGATGACCGCCATCCACGGGCTCAATCTGCTCAACTCGTTTATCGTGCTGCTGCTGCTGGGCGGCGGGGGCACGCTGAGCGCGTTCAGCGCCGACCAGCTGCACGCGCTGGCGATGCTCTTCCTCGAGGCCCACAGCGCCGGCTTCGCGATCGGGATCGTCTTCCTGATCCCGCATATGTTCGTGCTAGGCTACCTGATCTTCCGATCCGGCTACTTCCCCAAGTGGATCGGCATCCTGTTCCTGCTGGCCGGCTGCGGCTACCTGATCGACAGCGCGCTGCTGCTGTTTGTCCCCGGCTACGGCGAGACCCCGGCCATCATCGCGATGCTGATCGCCGCCGCCGAGATCATCTTCCCGCTCTGGCTGCTGGTGCGCGGCGTCGATGCCCGCCGCTGGGGGAATTAAAAACAAAAAGGGGCTGCGGCGGCTTCGCCGCCGCAGCCCCTTTTTGTTGAAGCCAGGCGTCTAAGGATTTGGTCGGTTGGCGCCCGGCGCACCCGGCGCGCCCGGCGCGCCGCCGAAGGCGCCGCCGGCCTGGATGGCCGATGCGGTGACGGTGTCGCCGCTGCGCTGGCCGATCGCCACCACACGCTCGCCGACCGTGAGGTCGGCGAGCGTGCCGTCGACCTGGTGGCGCACCACGCCGTCGGCGGCGAGGCTGACCTTCACCGTCGAGCCGTCGCTGAGCTTGAGGCTCACCGTGCCGCCGTCGATCGACTCGACGGTGCCGGAGACCCCCTGTCCGCGACCGCCGGGAGTCTGCGCCCCTGCGCCTCCCTGCCCGCCGCCGCGCTGGGCGAAGAACTCTTGCTGCGCCGACGACCGGCTATCCTGTCCCGCCACCACCCCCATCTGCCGCCCGCCGAAGAAGGCCGCCGCCCCGACGAGCAGCACGGCCACCACCCACAATATCCGCTCCTGGCTCATAGATTTATCCTTCTTTCGTTGGGGCGCAGGAGCACGATGGTGCGGCACGACGTGTCGCGCCGCACCATCGTGCTCCTGCGCCCTTACTCATACCTCAGGGCCGTGATCGGGTCGAGCCGGGCCGCGCTGCGGGCCGGGGCGATCCCAAAGAAGAGGCCGACGGCCAGGGCGAAGCCGAGGGCCAGCAGGGCCGCGTCGAGGCTGAGCTGCACCTGCATCACCCCGCTCGCGCCCACGGCCAGAGCGATGGCCGAGCCGAGGGCCAGGCCGAGCAGCCCGCCCACCCCGCTCAGGGCCAGCGACTCGAAGAGAAACTGGAGCATGATGTCGCCCTCGCGGGCGCCCAGCGCCTTGCGCAGCCCGATCTCGCGCGTGCGCTCGCGCACCGACACCAGCATGATGTTCATGATCCCGATCCCGCCCACCAGCAGCGAGATCGCCGCGATCGCCGCCAGGAACAGGGTCAGCATCTGGGTCGTCTGCGTCACCGTCGCCAGGATGGAGGCCTGGTTGATCACGCTGAAGGTGTCGCCGCTGCCGTCGAGCGGCAGATCCTTCTGGTTGCGCAGCGCGATCTCGACCTCGCTCAGGGCGGCGTCGATCTGGTCGGAGCTGGCCGCCTGGATGACGATCGTCGAGACGCTGAACGAGTTGCCGACGGCCGCCCGCGCCCCGAACAATTTGCGCAGGGCCGTGTTCAGCGGCACGATCACGCCGTCGTCGATCGAGCCGAAGCCGCCGCCGCCCGAGCTAGCCAGCACGCCCACCACCCGGAAGCTCTGGCCGTTCATGCGCACCTGCTGGCCCAGCGAGTCGCCGGCGGGGAAGAGGTTCGTCGCCACGTTCGCGCCCAGCACCACCACATTCGCCGAGGCCCGGTTATCCTCGTCGCTGAAGAACACGCCCTCGGCCAGGGTGTTGTTGTGCAGGCTGGGGTAGACCGCAGTCGCCCCGGTGACGCGGGCGTTCAGGTTCAGCGAGCCGGCCACCAGCTGGGCGTTGCCGCTGTACTCGGGCGAGACGAATGCCGCGTCGGGGACGCTCTGCGGGTTGGCCAGGGCCTCGGCGTCGGCCAGGGTGAGCGAGCTGCTCTCGCCCACGGCGCCGCGCACGCCGCCACTGCTGGGTGCGCCGGGGCGCACGGTGAGCAGGTTCGCCCCGTTGGCGGTGATCGAGGCGGTGATCGATGCCTGCGAGCCGCGGCCGATCGCCAGCAGGGCCACCACCGAGGCCACGCCGATCAGCACGCCGAGGGCCGTCAGCACAGTGCGCAGCGGGTTGGCGCGCAGGCTGGACAGCGACATGCCCAGCGTCTCGGGCCAGCCGATCCCGCCCTCCCAGAGATCTTCCTCCTCCTCGGCGGCGATATCGGGCGCGGCCGGAGCCTCGGTGGCGGGGGCCACCTCGGCCCGGCGCAGGGGCTGCTCGTGGGTGCTCATGCGCTCCTCCTCCAGTGGCGGGCCACCGGCAGCCGGCCCACCCGTCGCGCCCGCTCCACGGGCGAGGCCGGCAGGTGCGGCGCGTGGGGGTCCTGGGCCGCCCAGGCCTCGGCCGTCGGCACATCGCGCTGCAGCAGGCCGTCGCGGATCTCCAGCAGGCGGCGGGCGTAGCGGGCCACATCGGGCTCGTGGGTCACGAGCACCACGGTCATCCCGCTGCGGTTCAGGTCGGTCAGCAGGCCCATCAGCTCCTCGCTGGTGCGCGTGTCGAGCGCGCCGGTGGGCTCGTCGGCCAGCAGCAGGGCCGGCCGCGTCACCAGGGCGCGGGCGATCGCCACGCGCTGCTGCTGGCCGCCCGACAGCTCCTGGGGCTTGTGGTCCATGCGCTCGCCCAGTCCGACCCGCTCCAGGGACTCGGCGGCCCGCTCCAGGCGCTCGTCGGCGGGCAGGCCGCCCCGGTAGGCCAGCGGCAGCGCCACGTTCTCCAGGGCCGAGTTGCGGGCCAGCAGGTGGAACTGCTGGAAGACAAAGCCGATCTTACGGTTGCGCACCGCCGCCAGCAGCGGCTTCTCCAGCTGATCGATCTCCAGCCCGTCGAGGGTGTAGCTGCCCGAGGTCGGCGTGTCCAGGCAGCCGATCAGGTTCATCAGGGTGGACTTGCCCGAGCCCGACGGCCCCATGATCGCCACAAACTCGCCGCGCTGGATGTCGAAGGAGACGCCGCGCAGGGCGTGGACCTCAATATCGCCGGTCTGGTAGGTGCGGGTCAGGTCGCGCGCGCTGATCATGATGCTCATGGGAAGGGCACCCCGCGCGGCACGCCGCCGCCGAATCCGCCGGTGCCGCGCTGCTGGGTCGTGCCGCCGGTCGTCGTTGTGGCGGCGGAGATCACCAGCGTGTCGCCCGCCCGGAGGCACTGGCTGCCGGTGTCGACGCAGCTCAGGATCTCGGTCTGCCCGTTGGCGCTCAGTCCCGTCTCCACCCGCACCGGCACGCTGGGCTGGCCGGGGGCCTGCTGCACCTGCACCAGCGAGGTGCTGCCGCGGGTCTGGATGGCCCGGCTGGGCACCAGGATGGCGTCGCTGATCTGCTTGGTGACGATCGTGCCCGATGCGGTCATGCCCACCCGAATTGGCGCGGAGCCAGGGTCGAAGCTGACCCGCACCGGGTAGGTGACGACGTTCTGGGTCACGGTGGCCACCGGGGCGACCGTGTCGATCACGCCGTTGATGGCGACATCCGGCACGGCGTCGAAGGTCAGGGCCACGTCCATGCCCGGTTTCACCTGGCTCACATCGGACTCGCCGAGGCTGATGTCGATATACATCTTGCTGGCGTCGATCATGTCGATCGTGCCGGCCGTGGCGCTGTCGCCGGTCGAGATGCCCACGGCGGAGACGACCCCGTCGAAGGGCGCGGTGAGCACGGCGTTGGTCAGGTCGAGCTTGGCCGTCTCCAGCTGGACCTGGGCCTGGGCCAGGCCGGCCTCGGCGCTGGCCATATCGGCGTCGGAGGAGGGCGAGGTCAGCTTCTCCAGGTTAATCTTGGCCTGGTCGACGCTGGCCTGGGCGCTGATCAGGTCGGAGGCGGTGGCCGGGTTCAGCAGCTTGTCGAGGCTCGACTGGGCCGAGGCCACGCTGGCCTGGGCGCTGGTGAGGTCGGTGGCGGTCGGGCCGGCCAGCAGCGCGTCGAGCTGAACCTGCGCGTCCTTCAGGCTGGACTCGGCGTTAGCCACACCATTCACCTCATCCTGCTTCGCCTGCGCGAAGGAGGCCTGGGCCTGGGCCAGGCTCGCCTCGGCGTTCTGCACGGCGCGCAGAGCGGAGGCCTCCTGGTCCTTAGAGGACTGGGGCAGGTCGCCGGGCCGACTCTCGGCCTGGCGGTTGCTCCAGTAGATTGTGCTGTAGGCGTCCTGGGCGTCGCGCAGGCTGTTGGCGGCGCTGGTCAGCGCGCCCTCGGCCTTCGTCTTGGCCGCCGAGAGGCTCTCGCGCTGGCTGGAGAGCGTGATCTGGGCCTGCTGGACGCGGGTGCGCGCGGTGGAGAGTGTGTCGGCGGTGGGGCCGGCCTTCAGCTCGGCGAGCTTGGCCTGGGCGCTGGCCAGGTTGGCCCTGGCGCTGGCGATATCGCCGGCGGTGGCGTTGCCGGTGCGGGTCTTCTCATAGCCGGCCTGGGCGGAGGCCAGGCTGGCCTGGGCGCTCGCGATGTCCTGCGCGGTGGCCCCCTTACCCTGGGCGGCCGCCATCTTCGCCTCGGCCGACTTCAGGTTGGCCTCGGCCTGCTGCACCGCCAGCCTCAGGGTCGTATCATCGATGCGGGCCAGGGGCTGCCCGGCCGTCACCGTGTCGCCGATCGTGACCAGCACCTCCTGAACCGTGCCGGCCACACTGAAGCTCAGGCTGCGGCTCTGGATGGCCTGGGCCGGGCCGCTGCCGGTGACGCTCAGGGCGAGCGCGCCCTGCGTCACCGTGGCGGTGGAGGTGGTCGTCGCCGTGGCCGTCGACTGGCGCAGCTGCCAGAGCAGCAGCCCGACGACGATCAGCACCAGGGCCACGGGCAGCAGCAGCCAGGGCGAGAGGCGGCCCTTGCGCTTGCCGAGCCGGCGGCTGGGCGCCTTGCGCTCAGGGGCAGTTGAGGTGACACTCATCGAATCCGTGCTCCTTATACCATTTCAGATTGCAGATTTTGGATTGCAGATTGCCGGGTACTATTGCGCCAAATCTGCAATCTGCAATCTGCAATCTGCAATCTTGTTTAAGGATAGCGGACTGATATTCAGAAATTGTTCAGCCCAGTTGAGCGCGGGCTAAGCTCAGCCGCGCGGGCGCAGGGCGACGAGGGGGATGCTGCTTGCCAGGCTGCGGCAGCCATCCTCGGTTGGCGGCACGGCTTTGCCGCTCATCATCCTGCCCAGCGCGGCGAAGGTGCGCGGGTGGCGGCCGGCGTAGCTGAGCAGGCGCTCGGTGGCCTGATCGACGCTGAGGCGCTCGGCGCGGGCCGGGCGGCGGCGCGCCCCGCTGTAGAGGATCACGTCGGGTGTCTTGGCGATATTCTGCAGCCAGTCGGCCTTCTCGCCCCACCCCGAGGCAATGAAGAAGGCGTCATCGTCCGGGTCATAGTCGACGACCTCCAGGACGGTCGAGCGGGCCGCGCCGCTCTTGCGCCCACGGTGGACGATCATCACGAATCGGCCGCCGAACAGCCAGCCGAGGCCGGCGCGGTAGATCCAGATCGGGGCGCGCAGGAGGGCGCGCTTTACTCCCTTTGGGCTCGGCCCGCGCGTGGTTCCCTTAGACATGGTGGTGTGTTCCTCCGGTGGCTGTAGGGACGCAGCGCGCTGCGTCCCTACAGCGTCACGCTGCGTCTCGGGGCACGTCGCGACGCGCCCCTACAATCCGTGCTCAATGGCGAAGCGGGTGGCGGCGCTGCGCGAGCCGACGCCAAGCTTACCGTAGATCGAGGTCAGGTGCATGCTGACGATACACGGGCTGAGGACGAGCCGCTCGGCCACCTGGGCGTCGGTGAGTCCCTGGGCCACCAGGTGCAGCACCTCAGCCTCGCGGGCGGTCAGGCCGCCGGGGATGCTGGCGCGGCCGGGCGCGGCGCGCAGCTGATCGACATCAAGGCTCAGCGACTCCAACGCCTCCTGCTGGCCTGCGCCGCGCAGTGCCTCCGCCTGGCCGGCGAGCATGTCGAGGTAGAAGCGGGCGTGGGCCGCGCCGACACGCTCCAGATCTCCCGACTCGACCAGCTGCTCGTGGGCGAACTGGCGCAGCGGCTCGGGCAGCTCGTAGCGGGCGGCCAGCCCCGGCTCATCGCTCACCCGGCGCACCAGCGACTTATTGATCAGCGAGGCCAGGCGGGGCAGGCTAGCCCCGGCCACCTCGGCGGAGCCGACGCGGGTGAAGCTGCCGCAGAAGATCGCCATGTGGCGCAGCGCCTGCTGCTCGGCGGGGGCAGCAGCCGAGGAGGGCGCGCAGGCTGCGGGTGTACGTATGCGCGGCGGGGCGGCCACCGACGATGGCCTCCTGCATGGCGGGCTCCCCTTTGCTCTACGGGTAGCTTACGCCGCCATGATACCACATCACGTACGCCGCACCCGATCTCGCGCACTCGCCGGCCAGCTTGTAGGATCAGCCGGCCTATGCTACAATAGCCGCTAGTGCGCCTGCGGGCGCAATTTTGACGCGACACACCCACAGCAGACAGCGAGGATAGGGCATATGGCCAGCAAAAAGGGCAACCGCATCGTGATCAAGCTCAAGAGCTCCGAGAGCGGTCACACCTACACCACGATGAAGAACCGCCGCAACGATCCGAGCCGCCTTGAGCTGAAGAAGTACGACCCGATCGTACGCCGGCACGTCCCCTACCGCGAGACGAAGTAAGTTTTGGTCTGATAGCACAATGCGCCGTGGCTTCGCCACGGCGCATTGTGCTACCCTAGGGGGGCCTATGGCTCGGCTGCTCACCCTGCTCACAATAGCCTCCCTGGAGACGACCCTGGTCAGCCTGCCGATCCTGGCGCTGACCAGCTTCGATCTGCCCTGGCCCTTCCTGCTGCTGGTGGCCCTGCTCGGCCTCGCCGCCGACAATATCAGCCTGCGGCTGCCGCCGCGCATGGAGCGGCCGGCCCTGGCCGTGGGCGCCGCCCTGGCCGCCCTGCTGGTGCTGGCCCGCCAGTTCGGCGGGCCGCTCGCCGCCGTGGCGGCATTCCTCCCCGGCTCCGGCGGGATCGGCCTGGCCTACGCCCTCACCCTGATCGCGCTCTTCATCTACTGGCGCGGCACCCGCGTCGCCACGCGCGACAGCCTCAGCGTCAGCGGGATCTTCGGCCGCGGCGCCGTGGCCATCCTGGCCGCGCTGCTGCTCGGCCCCCTGCTCAGCCTCGGCGCGCCCCTCGGCAGCGCCCCCGTCCTCGCCCACATCGTCGGATTCATCAGCCTCGGGCTGCTCGCCCTGGCCCTCGCCCACGCCGAGGACGACCCCGGCAGCCGCGAGAAGCGCCTCGGCTGGCGCTGGCTGCTCACCCTGGCCGCCGCCATCGCCGCCGTCGTGCTGGCCGGGGTGCTGGCCGTGGCCATCCTCGGCGGCGGGACGGCCATCGAGGCCGCCCAGAACCTGCTGCGCCTGCTGATCCTGCCCTTCGCCATTATCGGCGGCGTCATCGCCTACCTGCTCGTGACCCTCATCGGCGAGCCGCTGTCGAACCTGGTGCGCGCGATCTTCGCCCGCCTGAGCCTGCTCCAGGATATCGTGCCCCAGCAGCCCGAGCAGATGACGAACGGGCGCAACGACCAGGGCATGTTCGAGACGGTCACCCGCCTGGCCAACGGGGCCACCTTCCTGATGGCCCTCATCCCCCTGGCGATCATCGTCGCCGCGATCCTGCTGCTGCGCAAGCGCACCCAGCGCGCGCGGGCCGAGGATGAGGAGCGCGAGTCGCTCGGCGTGGCCGCCAGCCTCGCCAGCGACCTGCGCGACCTGCTGGGCCGGCTGCGCAACCCCTTCGCCCGCCAGCTGGTGGGGCTCCAGGCCGCCCTGGCCGCCCTCGGCGGCGACGACCCGGCCACCAGGGTGCGGCGGCCTGGGCCACCGCGACGCCGAGGGCTACCTCTACGTGGCCGACCGGCGCAGCGACCTGATCATCTCTGGCGGCGAGAACATCTACCCCGCCGAGGTCGAGGCGGCCCTCTTATCTCACCCCGCCGTCGCCGAGGCCGGCGTGGTCGGCCTGCCCGACGAGCGCTGGGGCCAGGCCCCCGTGGCCGCCGTCGTCCTGCGCGGCCCCGCCGACCCGGACGAGATCCTGGCCTTTGTGCGCGGCCGCCTGGCCGCCTACAAGCTGCCCCGCCGCATCGTCATCCTGGCCGATCTGCCGCGCACCGCATCGGGCAAGCTCCAGCGCCGGCTGCTGCGCGAGCGCGTCGGCTGACCTGTATTTTCTCGCGTGCATTGACACCAAGGGAGAGCACATGAGCGAGGACACCGCCCGCTACCGGGCCAACTGGCAGGACGAGATCGACAGCGCGGCCCTGTACACGGCCCTGGCCGAGATCGAGCAGCAGCCGGCCCTGGCCGAGGTCTACCGGCGCATGGCCGAGGTCGAGGGGCGCCACGTCGCCTTCTGGGCCGAGAAGCTGGCGGCGGCCGGGCAGGCCACGCCAGCGCCCCGGCCCGGCTGGCGCACCCGCACCATGATCACCCTGGCCCGCCGCTTCGGGCCGCAGCTCATCCTGCCCACCGTCACCGCCCAGGAGCGCCAGGACAGCGGGGCCTACAGCCAGCAGGCCGAGTCGCGCGGCACCGGCATGTCCGGCCAGGAGCAGTCGCACGCCCGGCTGCTCCAGACGATCGTCGCGGGGCGATCGGGCGGCATGGAGGGCGGCGCCCTGGCCCAGCTGGAGGGGCGCCACCGCGCGGCCAGCGGCAACGCCCTGCGCGCCGCTGTGCTGGGGGCCAGCGACGGCCTGCTCTCGAACTTCAGCCTGGTGATGGGGGTGGCCGGCGCCGACACCCAGGGCCGGGCGGTGCTGGTGGCCGGCCTGGCCGGCCTGCTCGCCGGGGCCTTCTCGATGGCCCTCGGCGAGTGGATCTCCGTCACCAGCTCGCGCGAGCTCTACGAGCGCCAGATCGGCGTCGAGCGCGACGAGCTGGAGACGAACCCGGCCGAGGAGCAGGAGGAGCTCTCGCTGATCTACCAGGCCAAGGGCCTCAAGCCCGAGCAGGCCGACGAGCTGGCCGCCCGCCTGATCGCCGACCCGGCCAGCGCCCTCGACACCCTGGCCCGCGAGGAGCTCGGCGTCGACCCCGAGGAGCTCGGCGGCTCGGCGTGGGAGGCCGCCTTCACCTCCTTCCTGCTCTTCGCCGTGGGCGCGGTGCTGCCGGTGCTGCCCTTCCTGTTCCTGGGCGGCCTGACGGCGGTGCTGGTCAGCGTGGCCGTCAGCGCCCTGGGCCTCTTCGGCATCGGCGCGGCGATCACCCTGCTCACTGGGCGCAGCGTCTGGTACTCCGGCACGCGCCAGATGGTCGTCGGCCTGGCCGCCGCCGCGATCACCTTCGGCATCGGCCGCCTGATCGGCGTGTCCGTCGGCGGGTAGGGGCGTAGGGGCGC
>NZ_JAIEWN010000010.1:45299-64851 GCF_019599295.1 Oscillochloris sp. ZM17-4
CCAATCCGATTTCGGTTAACCTCATGCACATGGGAGGGGCACCCCCACGAGGGCGTGGGGCTGCTTCGCCGCCCCGCAGTATGTTTTTGTTGGGGTTGGGCGGCTTCGTCGCCCAACCCCAACAAAAAGCCAGGTATGAGGACGCCCCTACCCGCGGCGCGAGGTGCTGCGCATAATCTCGGCGTAGCGCCGGGTGGATCGCGGGTCGCGGTGGCCGAGGATGCGGCGCACGACCTGCTCGGGGTAGAAGGCGATCAGCGCGGCGGCGGCGGTGTGGCGCAGGTGGTGCAGGGTGTAGCGGGGCTGCTCCCTGCCATCGATCACATCGATCAGGTTGGCGGCCTTGCAGACCTGCACCCAGCGCCGATGGAGCGTGTCGTAGGATGCGCGGTTGCCCCGCGAGGAGCAGAAAAGCGGGGCGTCGGCCGACACATCAGGGCCGAGGTCGCGTATCCAGCCGCGCAGGCCGCGCAGGCTGCGCGGCATCGCGTCGGGGGTGAGCGCGACCACGCGCTTGCTACCGTTCTTGCTGTCCTGCACGAGCAGCATCTCGCGGCCGGGCTCCATCACCACATCACCGACGTTCAGGTTCAGCACCTCGTCGGTGCGCACGCCGATCTCGCGCAGCAGGGTGAAGATCAGGCGGTAGGGCTGCGGGCTGGCTGCGATCGCCGCGTCGAGCATGCGGCGCTCCGCCTCGCTGGCGATCGGCTGGGGCCGATGCTCGGCGTGGTAGCGCGCGCTGATCTGCGCGACCGGGTTATGCAGGCAGTAGCTGCGGGCCACCGCCCAGCGGAAGAGCCGCCCGAGGCTGGCGATGCGCCGGTTCTTCGTGCCCGGCTGCTCATTGCGGCTGTCGAGGAAGCCCTGGATATCGCCGGTGCTGATCGCCTCAAGGGGCTTATCCACCACCGCCGCGACCGTGCGCAGGTCGCAGCGATAGGACGTGATCGTATTGCCGCTCAGGCTGTGCTCAGCCTGAATATCGCTCAAGAATGTCTCCATCTCGCTGGCAATCGTGCGTACGCGAGGCGACGGAGGCGCATCGGTGGTTGCCATAAGACCCTCCTCATCGGGAGACGCCGCAGACCTAATCCTGGGCATATATGACACAGAAGTCGATTTTTTTACATTATAGCAAAAATTTTACCGTAATTCTAGTTCTGTCACACAACTATTTGTGCGCTCATATATCGCCAGGATCAAAAATATTTATTGTCGTTTCAGGATGGATCGGGTATGATAGAGGCGGTGCGTTTGTGCTGCAATCACACGCGCCGGCGCAGAAACAGGAAGTTGTTGGATTGAGACCTCTGGCACCCATCTGCGTAGAAAGGAGCTTGTGCGGCGGCGCGGCCCCTCCCCGATGCCGCCAGAGACAAAGCCGAAAAAGCGAGAGCGCGTAGAGAGCAAACAGTATCATGATTGTGGAGTTTAAAAAACATGAGCACACCCGCCGAGGCGCGCACAGGGATGCGCTGGATTCGGGCCGACCTGCACCTCCATACCCCGGCATCTGAGGATTACGCTGAGCCAGATGTTAGCTACCTTGATATTCTCCAGGAGGCTGAGCGCCGCGAGCTAGAGATCATCGCCTTCACCGACCACAACACCGTCCACGGCTACGACACATTCCAGCGTGAGATTGAGTTCCTCAAGACGCTTGAGATGGGCGGCCGGCTCACCGAAGAGGAGCAGGTGCGGCTCGACGAGTACCGCCGGCTCCTGGCGAAGATCAACGTCCTGCCCGGGTTCGAGTTCACCTCACATTTTGGTGCCCACATCCTGGGCCTCTTCGCGCCCAACCGCCCGCTGAGCCTGATCGAGGCCACCCTGCTCCAGCTCGGCGTCTCCGCCGACCAGCTGAAGGACGGGGTCTGCGGCGTCGCCAACACCCGCCACGTCACCGAGGCCTACGAGCAGATCGCCCGCGCCGGCGGGCTGGTGATCGCGCCACATGTGAACGGCCCCAACGGCGTGATCACCGAGACTCTGCGCATGGGCACCAGCGGCCAGTCGCGCATCGCCGCGACCCAGAGCGCACACCTGCACGCCCTCGAGTTCATCAACTTCTACACCGACCACGAGAAGTTCACCTCGCCCGGCTTCTATAACGGCAAGGTCGAGCACTACGAGCGGCGCATGTTCTGCATCCAGGGCAGCGACGCCCATCGCCTGCGCCGCCTGCCCGCCGCCGATGGCCAGGTGCTGCACCGCCACGGCATCGGCGACCGTTATGTCGAGCTGCTTATGCCCGACAACAGCTTCGAGTCGCTGCGGGCGCTCTTCGCCAGCCAGGACTTCGACCGGGTGCGGGTGCCCAAGCGCGACCAGAAGCAGTGGGCGGTAGACGCCGTGCGCTTCGGCGGCTCCAGCGAGCGCCAGGTGCTGCGCCCGATGGGCGAGGACCTCCAGGCCGCCACCGCGCTCTGGTGCGATGTGGCCGCCCTAGCCAACGCCGGCGGCGGCGTGCTGGTGATCGGCTGTGAGCCGGGCGGCCGCGTGACGGGCGTGGCCCGCCCCGACCAGGTGAGCGAGGCGCTGCGCAAAGGGGTGGCCGAGCAGATCACGCCCCAGCCCTACCTCTCCTTCGAGCTGATGAGCTACGAGGGCCAGGATGTCATGCGCGTCGAGGTGAAGTCGAGCGAGCCCCCGCCGTACGTGGGCAGCAATGGCACGATCTATGTGCGCCGCAATGGCGAGACGGCCATCGCCGACCGCGGCGAGATCATCCAGCTCTGCCGGCGCGCCCTCGCCGAGGGAGCCTCCTCGCCCCTCGACAACGGCCAGGACCTCGATCTGCCCCGCTCCGGGGTCGAGATCGTCAGCGGCCAGAAGCGCGGCGGGGTCTGGCTCTATGAGGTGCGCGACCTGCGCACCACCGCCGGGGTGACGCGCGACCGCGCCCAGGGCCTGTGGGCCTACGCGATCAGCCGCTACGAGGATCTGCGCGACGGCCGGGTGGACGTGCAGAGCCAGGTGAAGTGGAAGGGCCGCCTGGGCCTCTGGCGGGCCTACCGCCAGGGCAGCCGCACGAAGTACGACCTGGTGCATCGCGACGCTAACGGGGTGATCAACCATATCTTCTTCGGCGTGAGCGACTGGGGGCTGAGCGAGGCCTGGGAGTCGCTGCTGGGCGAGCGCAGCGGGGAGCCCGTCGAGCAAGAGACCCAGGACTTTGAGCACGATGAGCAGGGGCTGCCGCCCGGCCCCGAGGAGCAGCCCGAGCCGCCCGCCGCCGAGCCGACGACGACAACCTGGGGCGACCGGCGCATCCGCTGGCGCGGTCGCGGCGGCCTGGCCGGCGCCTACCGCGATGAGCAGGGCACCCCGCTCTTCGACCTGGTGATGAAGGATAAGGACGGCCCCGGCCAGCAGGACTATCGCGGTGTGGCCCTGGAGAAGCTGACGGAGGCGTGGCTGAACCTGATCCGGGTCAACCGGCCGCGCACCGGGATCGAGGTGGTGAGCGCCACCCAGGGCGAGGATGGCGAGTGGCAGTATGTCTTCCGCAACCTGCGCACCGGCGATGTGAGCGGGGTGCCCTGGCGCCTCCAGGACATCGAGCCGGGCACGGTGCGTGAGTACGCCGCGCGCATGTACCAGCAGGATCTGCCGCTCGATGAGGAGAAGGCGCGCTGGTGGGGCAATATCGGCTACATGCGCCCGATGCGCTCCCAGGTCGATCTGATCTTCGTTGATGAGCAGGGCGAGCAGCACTTCTACTACGCCGCCCGCCGCGAGGAGCTGACCGGCGAGTGGCGCGAGCTGCTGGAGCTCTACGGCGAGGTCTGACCCGAGCGCATCACGTTTAGGGCTGCCGCCCTAAAAACCCATGTTATTTTGGCCAACATGGCCAGCTTCGCTGGCCATGTTGGCCAAAACTGTTGCCAGCAACAACACTGCGCGCAGTGAGGGTGTGGGAGAGCTCCGCTCTCCCACACCCTCACCCGTGCAACGTGATGCGCATGGGGCGCGCGCCTAGCGCAGCCATACCCGCTCGCCGCCCACGCGCCACGCGTAGCGCGTCACCGCCTCGGCCATGACCTCGATGGCGGCAGCCTCATCAACCGTGCGCCCAAGCTGGCTGTGGGCCAGCTCGGCCATCTGGCTGACGTAGGCGGAGACGGCGGCGATCTTCTGGGGCAGCGTCGCCACGATGGGGATCGCCTGCGGGCGCAGGGGGAGCCCGAGGGCGTCGATGCGCCGCTCCAGCTCGCCCTCCCTGGTCACGTAGGGGAAGTCCTCGTAGAGGGCCAGGCCGGGGCCGATGCGCTCCAGGGCGGCCCGGCAGGTGATCTGGTGATCGACGTGGCCGCCGACGCCGAGCGGCGCGTAGAAGATCGCCGAGTGCAGCCGCTCGTACAGCTGAGAGATCAGCTCGCGCAGCGCCGGCAGCAGCGGGTCGCCCTCGTCCGGCAGGCCGAACAGGGTCTCGCGCCGGTCGTAGGCCGACGGGTGGCGGTAGATCGCGTCGAGCACGCCCACGTGCAGGCTGTCGACGCCGAGGATCTCCAGCGCCGCCGCATCCTCGTGCAGGCGGGCGGCGAGAACCTCGCCCGGATCGAGGCCCCACTCGCGGTGGAAGGCGCGGGCCAGCTCGCTAAAGGTGACGTCGGGGCGGGGCGCGCCGGTGCAGATATTCACCACCAGCACGCGCCGGCCCGCCACGCGCTGGCCAGCGATCATGCCGCCGCAGCAGAGCGCCGCGTCATCCAGGTGGGGCGAGAGGTAGACGTGATCGTAGCCGGCGGCGATCTCGGCGATTCGGTTGAAAAGCATAATCCTCCCCAGGCAAGGTTGCCAATTGCCGACCAATGTAGGCAGCCGCAATCTGCAGTCTGCAATCTGCAATCTGCAATCGCTCTACTGTGTCCGCGTCACCTTGCTCAGGCCGCGCGGCGCGTCGGGGTCGAAGCCGCGGGCCAGGGCCAGGTGATAGCAGAAGAGCTGCGCCGGGGCGATGCTGATGATCGGCGCGAGCCAGGCCGGCAGGCCGCCCGGCAGGCGCAGGCCGACCGTGGCGGCCGCCAGTGTCGCCTCGTCGTCGGAGAGGGCGAGCACGGTGGCGCCGCGCTCGCCCGACAGGCGGGCCAGCAGGGCGCGCGTGTCGTCGGCGCCCGCGTCGCGCGGGGCCACGGCCAGCACCGGGAATCCCGGCTCGACCAGGGCGATCGGGCCGTGCTGGAACTCGGCCGTCGAGTAGCGCTCGGCCACGACGTAGGTCAGCTCCTTCAGCTTGAGCGACCACTCCAGGGCGGTGGCGAAGTGGTAGCCGCGGCCGAGGACGACGCAGTGGCCCATCTCGCGCAGGCCGGCGGCGGCGCGGGCCACGTCATCCTCGATCTGGAGGGCGGCGGCCACGGCGGCGGGCAGACGCCCCAGATCGGCCCGGCGATCCGCGTCGCCGGCGAGGGCCACCGAGAGCATGGCGAAGGTGAGCAACTGGGCGCTGTAGGTCTTGGTGGCGGCCACGGCGCGCTCGGAGCCGGCCCGGATGTCCAGGCTGATCGCGGCGGCCTGGGCCAGGGGCGAGCCGGGGTCGTTGGTGATGGACAGCGTCAGGGCGCCCTGGCGGTTGGCCTCATCGAGCACGCCGACGATGTCGGGCGACTGGCCGGACTGCGAGACGCCGACGACGAGGGCGCGGCCCAGGCGCGGCGGCCGGTGGTAGACGCCGAAGAGCGAGGGGGCGGCCAGGGCCACCGGCAGCCCGTTGAAGGCGCCGAGCACGTACTGGCCGTAGATGCCGGCGTGCTCGGAGGTGCCGCGCGCCGCCAGGTAGATATAGTCGATCTCGCGGGCGCGGATGGCCGCTGCGGCCCGCTCGACGTCGGCCCAGCCGGCGTCGAGCAGGGCGCGCAGCGTCTCCGGCTGCTGGTGGATCTCACTGCGTAGGCTCATGTGTCGTGCTCCATAACGTAAGGGCGCAGCAGCTGTCAGGAGATCATACAGAGCGATGGCATGGCTGCTGCTGCGCCCTTACAGAGATACCCCGTGGCCGAGCGGGTAGAGGCCGGGGATGCGCGCCGGCAGGCGGCCGGTGATCGGGGCGCGGCCCCAGATCGCGTCGGCCAGGGCGTCCATCGCCGGCGGCAGGATGCTGTAGGCGCAGAGGTAGGTCGGGGCGGCGGGGTAGGCCGCCAGGTCGTAGGGCAGGCGCAGGGCCGCCGCGATCACGGGCGTGCCGCCCGCCAGCAGCGCGCGCACCAGTGCGGCCTGGCCCGCCTGCGCGCCGGCGTTGATCGTCCCGACGATCGCCAGGTCGCAGCCGGCCAGCCGCGCGCAGAGCGCGTCCACCTCGGCGGGCGACGGGTCGGCGGGCATCACAAGCTCCTCGGCGGCGGGGTGGTGGCGGCGCACGGCGCGGGCCAGCTCGCAGCGCTCGTAGCTGGAGGTGTCGGCCGGGGTGAGGTCGGCGGTCTGCGGCACCACCACGGCCACGCGGGCCTCGGCGGGCAGGCGCAGCGGTAGGCGGCCGGCCTCGTCGCGCACCAGGGTGATCGCCCGCGCCGAGGCCTCGGCGGCCAGGGCGCGGTGGGCCGCGCAGCCGATCACGTCCAGCGCGGGCTGCGCCTGCCCGGCCAGCCAGCCCTTCAGCGCCCGCACCCGCCCGGCTGAGGCGATCAGATCATCGGCGGGCAGGCGCCCGTCGGCGGCGGCGGCGAGCAGGGCCGCGTGGGCGACCCGGTGGTCGTTGGGCTCCGCCAGCAGCAGCAGGTCGAGCCCGGCGGCGGCGGCGCGCACGGCCAGCGGGCCGAAGTCGTCGGTGTTGCCCAGGCCGGACATATTCATGGCGTCGCTGACCGTCACCCCGGCGAAGCCCAGCTGGTCGCGCAGCAGGCCGCGCAGCACCTCGGGCGCGAGGGTGGCCGGTAGGTCGGCGCGGCCGGTGATCGCCGGCAGGGCCAGGTGCGCGCTCATCACCAGGCGCACCCCAGCGGCGATGGCGGCCACGAAGGGCGGCAGATCCACGGCGTCCAGGCGGTCGCGGGTGTGGGGCAGCGCCGAGAGGACGTCGTGTGAGTCCTGGGCGGTGTCGCCGTGGCCGGGGAAGTGCTTGGCCACGGCGGCCACGCCCGCGCCCTGGAGGCCCGCGACCATCGCGGCGGCCAGGCGGGCCACCAGGGCCGGGGCCTCGCCGAAGGAGCGCACGCCGATCACCGGGTTGCGCGGCTCCACATTCACATCGCAGGCCGGGGCGTAGTCCACATTCACCCCCACGGCGGCCAGCTCGACGCCGATGGCCGCGCCCACCCGCCGGGCCAGATCCGCATCGCCGGCGGCGCCCAGGGCCATGTTGCCGGGGAAGGCCGTGGTGCCGCCGATCGCCTGGAGCTGGCCGCCCTCCTGGTCGGCGCAGATCAGCAGGGGCGGCCGGCCGCCGGCCCGCGCCGCCGCCTGGAGCGCGTCGGTCAGGGCGCGCACCTGGGCCGGCGGCCCGCCGTTCAGGTGGCGGAAGAGAGTCACGCCGCCGACCGACCTGGCGCGCAGCAGATCCAGCAGATCGGCCGGCGCATCGGCCCCCTCAAACCAGAGCAGCAGCCGCTCGCCGGCGGCGTCTTCAAGGTTCACAGCACCCCCCTCAGCAGGCTAGCCCTTCACCGCGCCGGCGGTCATGCCCTGCTCGATCTGGTCGTTGAAGATCAGGTAGACCACCAGGGTCGGGATCATCACGATCACCACTGCCGCGAACAGGCCGCTCCAGTCGCTGCCGTAGAACTGCTTCGCCTGGAGGTAGTAGAGGCCCTGCGACAGCACATAGTGCGTGTTCTTATCCTCGTTGGTGATCATCAGCATATTCGGCAGGATGTACTGGTTCCACTGGCCGAGGAAGTTAAAGATGCCCATGGTGATCAGGCCGGGCTTCGCCAGCGGCAGGTAGATCCGGAAGAAAATATCGTACTGGCTCGCGCCGTCGATCGTCGCCGCCTCGCCCAGCTCCTTCGGCAGCGTGCGGAAGAAGTTGATCAGGAAGAAGATCGTGAACGACAGCGAGAAGGACACATAGACCAGGATCAGCCCGTGGTAGGTGTCGAGCAGGCCCAGCTTCTGGGTGACAAAGTAGAGCGGCACGAGGGCCAGGAAGAGCGGGAAGATCATGCCGACCAGGAACAGATAGGTGAGCAGGTTGCGCCCGCGGAACTCAAAGCGGGCCAGCACATAGGCCGCCATCGACGAGAGCAGCAGGGTCAGGAAGAGCGACGGGATCACGATGATCAGCGTGTTGACGAAGTACTCGCCGAGGCGCGCGGTGGTCCAGGCGCGCACAAAGTTATCGAACACGAGCGTGGTGGGCAGCGACCAGGGGCTGAAGAAGATCTCCTGGTCGGTCTTGAACGAGGTCATGAGCGCCCAGAGCATGGGGAAGACAACGATCAGCGCCCAGACGCCAAGAATAAGATAGATGAACGCCTTAAGCACAATGCTCCCGATCGAGAGGGCATTGTCGCTCGACTCGGCCGCCTTCTGGCTGGTGGTCACGCTGGCCATAGTTCGCTCCTTCTCAGTATTCAAGCGCCTCGCGGGCGGTGAAGCGCAGGCTGATGATCGACAGGGCCAGCACCAGGATCAGCAGCACCAGCCCCATGGCCGTGGCATAGCCAAACTGGCCGTCGCTGAACGCGGTTGAGTAGAGGTAGGTCGGCACCACATCGGCGGCCCGGCTCGGCCCGCCGGTGCCGTTGGTCATCACCGTCACCTGGGCGAACAGATCCATCGCGGCGATCGCCAGGAAGATGATCGCGGTGCGGATGGTGTCCCAGAGCAGCGGCACGGTCACATTCCAGAACATCGTCCACGAGTCCGCGCCGTCGATCTTGGCCGCCTCGTAGTAGTCGACCGGGATGCTCTGCATGCCGGCGACGAACAGCACCATGTAGAAGCCGACCGACTGCCAGACCACCATGGCCAGCACCGAGCCGAAGACGGTGCCGCGATCACCGAGCCAGGGGAAGCTGGCGAACTGGGTCAGCCCGACCGCGCCCAGCAGCGCGTTCAGCAGCCCGATCGTCGGGTGGTAGATGAAGCTCCAGAGCACCGCCACCACCACCACCGACATCACCTGCGGGAAGAAGAAGGCGACCCGGAAGAAGCGAGAGAAGGCGACCCCTTTGCCCTGGGTGAAGAGGAAGGCGAAGAACAGGGCGAGGCCGATGATCACCGGCGGCAGGATGAGCAGCGCGATCCCGTTGTGCGACAGCGCGCTCCAGAACTTCTCGTCGCGGTAGAGCTTGATGAAGTTGTTCGCGCCATTAAAGCGAATGTTCTGCGACAGGCCGCTCCAGCGGGTGAAGGCGAAAATCAGGGCCGAGAAGTAGGGGATGAGCACAAAGAGCGTGTAGAGCCCGACGGGGAGAGCCAGGAATGAGACGATCAGCCTGTTCTTTCCACGGTCCATAAGCGTTTCTCCAAGGTGCGTACCTGTGAATCATACGTTGTGGGGCATCCGTGCCCCATGCGCAACACGTTAAGCCTCCGGCTCACCGAAATTTCTTGTTGCTTGTGCCCAGCAGGCACATGCTGCACTGATGGTGCTGCGGCGCGGCGTAGCCGCGCCGCAGCACCATCAGTTTTTTCGTGGGAGAGCTTCGCTCTCCCACACCCTCACCGTGCGCAGTGTTGTTGCTGGCAACAAACAACATCGGTTTTTAGGGCGGCAGCCCTAAACGTGATGCGCATGGGGCATCCGTGCCCCTGACTCCTAACTCCTAACCCCTGCGCCGACGGCGCACTAGCGGGTGAACTTTGTGATGTCCGGGTCGGCCGCGACGGTGTCGGCGGCCTTCTGCATGGCGGTGATGAACTCGGCCGGCTTGATCGTGCCGGTCATCAGCTCGCCGGTGCGCTGCTCGATCTCCTTGTTGAGCTGGCTGTACCAGTTGGTGAAGTTCATGTTGATCGCCACGCCATTCGAGGCGGTGGCCAGGGCCACGCCGGCCTTCATGCCCTCGGACAGCGTTGCGCCATCGGTACCGCCGACCACCGGCATGATCGCGCGCACATTCTCGGCGAAGTACTTGGCCGAGTCCTTGGAGAGCAGCGCGCGCAGGTACTCCATGCCGCCGGCCGTGTTCTTGGCCTTCGATGGCACGACGTAGGTCTCGCCACCATTGGCGTTCACGGCGTTCTGGTCGCCCTTGCCGTCGGCGTAGCCGGGGATGTTGGCGACGGTCATGTCGAACCCGGCGGGGGTGACGGTCTTCATCTCGTTCTCAAGCCAGTTGCCGCAGGGGATGAAGGTGGCGCTGCCCTTCAGCCACTCGGTCTGCGACTCGGTGTGGGTCAGGCCGGCGGTGCCGGGCAGGATGTAGCCCTTGTCCCAGAGCTGGTACAAGTCCTCGGTGGCCCGCAGGATGGCCGGGTCACTCCAGGCGTTCGGCTCAAGGTTGTCGAGCTTCTTGATCACATCGTCGCCGCCGGCGTAGTAGACCAGCATGTTCCAGACGATGCCCCAGATGTAGTAGGGGTACTTGCCCTGGTAGGTCCAGGGCGAGGCCTTGCCGTCCTTCTTGATCTGCTCGCACAGCACCAGCATCTCATCCCAGGTCTTGGGGTAGGTGTAGCCAGAGGCCGCGAAGCCCGGCTTGGAGTACCAGATGCCCGAGATGGTGTAGGCGATGTTGATGCCGTACTGCTTGCCGCCGAAGATCGCGCTGGTCTGCGAGCCGGGGAACAGCGTCTCGCCGAAGGTCTTGCCGGGGGTGTCCCAGGATGGGGCGGACAGGAGCGGGGCCAGGTCGAGCAGCTGCTCCTCGGTCACCAGGTCGCTCATGGGGATGAGGTTAGCGCCGGAGTTATCGATCACATCCGGCGGGGTGCCGGCGATGAAGCGCGGCTGGAGCGACTCGGTCACCTTCTGGACGCTCTGGATCTTGACGGTGACGTCCGGGTGGGCCTTCTCAACCAGCGTGCCGGTGTACTTGATATAGTCGTCGCCGAAGCCACCGGCGAAGAAGACGCCGTCGACCTCGCCGGCGGCGACGTTGAGCGGGTTCGCGCCTGCAGAGGCGGCGGCGGGCGCCGCGGTGGGCGCCGCGGCGGCGGGCACCGCGGTGGGCGCCGCGGCGGGAGTCTGTGCGCCACAGGCGGCGAGGACGAGGCCGGCGAAGGCAGTGCCGCCGCCCGCGACGGTCGCCTTGAGGAATTCGCGTCGAGAGATCGCCATGAGAGCACCCTTTCTTTAGCTAGATCTGATCACGGAGACTCGTGGACAGGGGCCAGGTCGTGTGGCCGTATGGCCGGTTTGGCGCGGCTCAACCACCCCCTTTCTGGAGCCCACTGAGCGCAACGTCAACCGCAAAGCTGCGCCCCCAGGGCAGGTGCGTGCTGCCGGGCGCGATCTGGTAGCGGCCGGCGAAGCCTGGCAGCCGCTCGATGATCGTGTTCAGCCCGGCCTCGGCCCGGGCAAGGGTGGCCAAGGTCTGCAGCTCGGCCGAGCCGTAGTGGCGCGCAGCCACGCCCGCAGCTCGGCGCGCACGAAGTGCTGGCAACCCCATTCCTCGACAAAAGCGAGTGGGACAGACAGAAGGGTACAACCGAGTCGAGCAGGTTGCGGGGTAGCGTTCCGCGTAGAGTCTGAGCATCATTGCCTCATCAGCTCCACCAGCCGGTGGGTTGTGGCGGAGGCGACGCCTCCGCGTCAAGATCTATGCGTCGTCGATGTCGGCCCGCCGCTGGAGCCGGGCCAGGCCCAGATCGTAGGTGAGCAGGGGCGCGGCGGCGCCCACCAGGGGCGCGTCCGGCCCCATGGCCACAACCTCCACCAGGGTGCCCTTCGCCAGTGCCGGCAAGGTGCGCCGCCCGAGCTCATCGCGCACCGCCGCGCCCAGCAGGTCGCCCAGGGGGGCCACCCGGCCGCTGATCACGATCTGGCGCACGTTCAGCACGCTGACAATGTTGGCCACCGCGATCGCCAGGTACCGGCCGGCCGCCTCGACGATCGCCCGCACCCCGGCGTCGCCGTCGCGGGCGGCGCGGGCAACATCATCGATTGTTAGGGCCGCGATGCCGTGCAGCGGCGAGGCCGGGTCTGCGGCGAGCGCGCGGGCCTGCCGTAGGATCACCGCGCTGCTGGCGACCGTCTCCAGGCAGCCGCGGTTGCCGCACTTGCAGGGGGGGCCATCGTCCACGACGACCATGTGGCCGATCTCGCCGGCCCCGTAGCCATCGCCGGCGAAGAGGTGGCCGCCGAGCACGATCCCGGCGCCGATGCCCTGTCCAACCTTGATCAGCACCAGGTTCGGCGTGTCCACCGGCTCGCCGAACATATAGCGGGCCAGGGCCAGGGTCTGGCTATCGTTTGCGATGGAGGCCGGCAGGCCGTAGCGCTCCTGGAGCAGCGCGCCCAGGGGCAGGTCCTCCCAGCCGACATTGATCGCCCGCAGCACCGTGCCGGTGGCCGGGTCGATCAGGCCGGGCGTGGTGATGCCGATCCCCAGCAGGGGCTGCTCGGCGGCGCGGGCGAGGGCGTCGATCATGGCGTAGATCATGGCCAGCACCGCCGCGCCCCCGTGGTCGGTCAGGGTCATGCGGGCCTGCTGGCGCAGGCCACCGCGCAGGTTCACCAGGGCGCCGTGAATCTCGTCGTTCGTCACGCTCACCGCGACCACCAGCCGGGAGTCGTCCACCACGCTGAGCAGCATCGGCGTGCGGCCGACCCCGGTGGCCCCGTGGCCCACCTCCTCCACCAGCCCGCGCGCGATCAGATCGCCCACCACATCCGAGACCGTCGTGCGGGTCAGCTGGGTCAGGCGCGCGAGCGCGGCCCGGCTGATCTCGCCGTACTCGTAGATCGTGCGCAGCACGAGCCGGCTGTTGTGGTCCTTGGTGTGCTGGCGGGTGGCCTTCTCGAGCAGATGGTCCATGCCGTCTCGCCTTGGCATAATTATATAGTTCAGTGAACTTGCAAAATAAGCATAGCATAAACCAACCAGCTGTCAAGAGGCAAGAGGTCTCATCCAGCGCTTAGATCATCTATAGAGTTTCTTAAAATCTGTCGGCTATGATACGTATATCGCGCACGCCGCCGTGTGCGGCAGCGCCAAGCACCTGAACCCACTGAGGAGACCCCATATGGCCCGCTCTAACCCGCACCGCCGCATCATCGTGACCACCTTCAACACCGCGCTGGCCACCGCCGCGGTGACGGCCACCGCCGCCGGATGGGCCGCCTTCGGCATGGCCGACGCCAGCAGTGCCGCCGCCGCCGCCCAGCCCCAGCCGGCCGTCGCGCAGCCGATCCCCTCCGAGCAGCAGCTCTTCAGCTCCCGCCATCACCGCGATGGGCATGAGAGCTTCAGCTTCGGCGGCGACGACGATAACCGCTTCAGCCAGAGCCAGCAGCAGCCCGCCCTCGGCAACAGCGCCCCCTCGTCGGGCAGCTTCGGCCAGAGCCAGCAGCAGCAGACCGCGCCCAGCAGCTCGTTCTCGCAGAGCATCCCGCAGCCCCGCCAGCCGATCACCCGCTCGCGCTCGTCGCGATAGCCCTTCGCCCGAGCACATCGGAGAGGTCACAAGGTTTTTGCGGAGAGGGACAAGCCCTCTCCGCGCCTCTCCCAGCCGAGCAGTGAGCGATTGTCGATCATAGCCAGGATCAAGAGAGCGAACTATGGCAAGCCTGTCCCCACGCGATGTCGAGCGACCCACACCCACACCGCAGACTCGCCCCGCCGCCATCGCGCGGCCGCCCGCCGCCGACGACGACCTCACCGCCGCCGCGGGCGTGGCCCTGCCGGTGCTGATGTCGCTGCTGGCCCTCGTGCTGATGCTTGGCGTCGCCCTGGTGCTGGCGGCGCTCTTCCCCGACGTGGGGGCGCGCATGGCGACCAGCCTGCTCGGCGAGAAGAGCTTCTGGTACCTCACGCGGGCCAGCGCCTTCGTCTCCTACGGCCTGATCTGGTGGTCGATGGCCCTGGGCCTGGCGATCACCAACCGCATGGCGCGGGCCTGGCCCGGCGGCCCCACCGTCTCCGACCTGCACGAGTACGCCAGCCTGCTTGGCCTGGCCTTCGCGGCCATCCACGCCCTGAGCCTGCTGGGCGACCACTACATCGGCTACAGCCTGACGCAGGTGCTGGTGCCCTTCGCCAGCACGGCGTACCGGCCCCTTGAGGTCGGCCTGGGCCAACTGGCCTTCTACCTGATGATCCCAGTCACCTTCACCTTCTACGTGCGGCGCTGGATCGGCGGGCGGGCCTGGCGGGTGATCCACTACCTGAGCTTCGGCCTCTTCGGGCTCGCCCTGGCCCACGGGGTGTGGAGCGGCAGCGACAGCGGGGCGATCTGGGCGCAGTGGGCCTACGCGGCCAGCGGCATCAGCCTGGTGGCGCTGACCTACTACCGGGTGCAGGTGAGCAATCGCCCGGCCAGGCGTATGGCCGCCTGATCCTTCTTTCTATGACGACGCAAACCGAAACCTACAGCGAGGAGCGCCCAATGGCTCGCCGGAACCCGAACCGACGCCGCCTCGTCACGACAGTCAACACTGCACTCGCCACTGCCGCCGTGACCGCCACCGCCGCCGGTTGGGTAGCATTCGGCGTAACCGACACGAGCGGTGATGCCGCCAGGCCCGAGCCGGTTATCGCCCAGTCCGTGGCATCAAGCGAGCAGCTGCGCGCCGAGGAAGTTCGCCGCCTGGTGCATCGGGAGTGGTGGCAGCTTACTTTTTCCGGCTCCTCGCGGTCATCCCGATCAGTCACCAGCACCCGCTCATCGCGGTAGGCGTATCGCGCTCGCTCAGCGCTCGACGAGGGAGATCGCCTCGACGCGCCCCTCGTTCATGCTGCCGCGCCGGTAGCCGGCCAGGTCGAGGGTGACGTGGCGGAAGCCAGCCTCGGCGCGCAGGCGCGACGCCACCTCGGCGGCGTGGGCGATCAGCTGCGGCATATCCTCGGCCGCCACCTCGATGCGGGCCAGGTCGTCGTGGTAGCGCACGCGGTACTGGCGGAACCCCAGCTGCCAGAGCACCTCCTCGGCGGCCTCGACCTGGGCCAGCTTCTCGGGCGTGATCGTCATGCCGTAGGGGAAGCGCGAGCCGAGGCAGGCGAAGGCCGGCTTGTCCCAGACGGGCAGGCCGAGGCTGCGGGCCAGGGCGCGGATGGCCGCCTTGCCCAGGCCGGCCTCCTTGAGCGGCGCGCGCACGTTGTGCTCGCCGGCGGCAACCGCGCCGGGCCGGTGGTCGCCCATGTCGTCCTGGTTCTCGCCGTAGGCCACCCATGCGATCCCGCGCTCGGCGGCCAGCGTGTCCAGGCGGGCGAAGAGCGTGCTCTTACAGAAGTAGCAGCGGTTGGTCGGGTTGGCCGCGTAGCGCGGGTCGGCCACCTCTGCGGTGGGCACCACCAGGTGGCGGATGCCGGCCAGGCGGGCCAGCTCCTCGGCCTCGCGCAGCTCGCGCCGGGGCAGCGAGGGCGAGTCGGCGGTGACGGCCAGGGCGCGCTCGCCGAGCACGTCGTGGGCGACCTTGGCCAGCAGCACGCTGTCCACGCCGCCGGACATGCCGATCACCACGCTGCCCATCTCCTCAAGCACCGCCCGCAGGCGGTCGTATGCTCGCTCCAGCTCGCTATCGATAGTCATAGGGGGTCTCCTCGGTGGGGTGTAGGGGCGGCTTCGCCGCCCCTACATTTTTTTGTTCGTGTTTGGCGGCTTCGCCGCCAAACACGAACAAAAGTGGGATCTGGGGCGCAGTCCCAGGGAGTTTATGCCCAAGCAGTTGCCGGCGCGCTCACGCGCCCGCCGCAGGGCGCGTGTTGATCAGGCTGGCGGCGAATCCTGCGCCGAAGCCATTATCGATGTTGACCACGGTCACGCCGGCGGCGCAGCTGTTGAGCATGCCGAGCAGTGCGGCCAGCCCGCCGAAGCTGGCCCCGTAGCCGACGCTGGTGGGCACGGCGATCACCGGGCGGCGCACCAGTCCGCCGACTACGCTGGGCAGGGCGCCCTCCATGCCGGCGGCGACGATCAGCACATCGGCCGACATGACCTGGTCGATGTGGCCGAGCAGGCGGTGCAGGCCGGCCACGCCCACATCGTAGAGCCGCTCGACTGTGTTGCCCATCACCTCGGCGGTGACGGCGGCCTCCTCGGCGACGGGCAGGTCGGCGGTGCCGGCGGAGATGACCAGGATGCGGCCGGGGCGGCGCGGCAGCGGCGTCGGCTCGTAGACGATGGCGCGCGCCAGGTCGTGGTAGCGCGCCGCTGGCAGGGCCGCGCGCACCGCATCGAAGACCTCGGGGGCCGCGCGGGTGGCCAGGATCGGCCCCGGCCCCTCGGCCAGGCGGGCCATGATCGCCACCACATGCTCGGTGCGCTTGCCGGAGCAGAGCACGACCTCGGGGAAGCCCGAGCGCAGGGCGCGGTGCGAGTCCAGGTGGGCGAAGCCCATGTCCTCGAAGGGCAGGCGGCGCAGCCGCTCAAGCGCATCGTCGGTGCTCGCCTGCCCCTGGCGGACATCGTCGAGCAGGGCGCGCAGGGATTCCTCATTCATGATACAGATACCTCCAGAAGGGGCGCAGCAGCCACGGATACCTCACCGACCGGGGATGCGCGGGGGCTGCTGCGCCCTTACGCGGGCAGCCGACACATCCCCTCAGTGCGTCGTCGGCGCCACGACTAGGGCCACGCCCAGCGAGGCCAGGGCCAGGCCGCCGAGGGCCAGCGGGCCGAATCGCTCGCCAAAGATCAGGTAGGCCTCAAAGGCCGTGGCGGGCGGGACCAGGTAGAACAGGCTGCTGACGCGGGCGGCAGAGCTAACCCGGATGAGCGTCATCAGCAGCAGGATAGCGCCGAGCGAGAGCACAAACACCAGCCAGCCCATAGCGAAGAAGAGCTGGGGAGCCCAGGTGATCGCGCGCTGCTCGAAGACGAAGGAGCCGGCCAGCATCACGACGGCGGCAGCCAGGTACTGTATGCACGTACCGGTGGTGAGCGGCATCCCGCCGCCATAGCGCTTCTGGTAGAGCGTGCCGGACGTCGTGCTGAGCAGGGCGATCAGGGCGGCGGCCAGGGTCGCCCCGGTGATGCCAGTGCCGGCCGCGCCGGGGGCGAGCATCTTCTCGGCGAGCACCATGCCGGCGCCGGCGAAGCCGAGGACGAGCCCGATCCACTGGCGGCCGGCCACCGGCTCGCGCAGGGCCAGCTGGGCGATCACGGCGGTGAGGATGGGCTGCAGGCTGACGATCAGCGAGGAGACCCCCGCCGACATGCCGTGGTCGATCGCGAAGAAGACCCCGCCCAGGTAGCCGGCGTGTAGCAGCAGGCCGACCACGGCGATGTGGCCGAGCTGCGCGGGCCGCGGCCAGGGTGCCCGCAGGGCCAGCGAGATCGCGGCCAGCAGGCCCGCGGCGATCAGGAAGCGGATGAGCAGGAAGGTGAACGGCTCGATATAGGGTAGGCCGAAGCGGGCGCCGATGAACCCGGTGCTCCAGAGCAGCACGAAGATCCAGGGCGCGGCGGCGGCGAAGACGGGGCGGGCAGTGACGCGGACGCGCAGCTGCTGCATATTCCTCCGTGCGCTAGCGCGCAGGGCTTAGGGGCCGACGACTGCAAATATCATACCCTGAATCCGCATAGCGGTGGCCAATGGGGCGCCATCACACCCAGAGAGATCAGAAATAAGATCGTTATTATCCTCCGCATGCTCTTATCTGAATAGAAGCTTGCATGTTCGTTGAAGTATGCTATGATAGCTATGTTTGCTCAACGTAACACTGCGAGACCCGCATCAGAGACTCCCGTTAGTCCCCTGGTCGCTCGACAGAACCTCTTCGCTCGAAGGATGTACGTTGTGGATCGCCGGAGCGAGACACCCGACTCACCCCCGGGTGCCGGCTGAACGGGATGGTATTGTTCGCAGGATGGCGGCAGCTGTATGTCGCCACCACAATCGTCTGCGCAGCGCGCAGAGGAGAACTGTAGATGCTGGTCAAGCTGTTTGTTGGTAACCTCCCCTGGAGCGTCGGCGACGCCGAGCTCGAGCGGATCTTCGCCCCCCACGGCGACGTGCAGAGCGCCCGCGTGATCAATGACCGCGATACGGGCCGCTCGCGCGGCTTCGGCTTCGTCGAGATCGACGTTGACGACGTGACGGTCGTGATCCGCGCCACCGACGGCCAGGAGGTTGATGGCCGCCCGCTGCGCGTTAACGAGGCCGAGGACAAGGGCCGCGGCGGCCGCGGCGGCTTCGGCGGCGGCGGCGGCGGCGGTCGTGGCGGCTTCGGCGGCGACCGTGGCGGCAACCGTGGCGGTGGCGGCCGCGACCGCTACTAAACCGACGGCGTAACACGCTCCGCAGAGGCGCGGGGGCGCGGGAGACCGGCGCAATGCCGACACCCGCCTCCCCCGCGCCTCGCGGCGTGTCTTCGCCACTGTATTCTTTACCCGCGCCGACGACCCCTGCCGGCGCACCCAGCCGGCCGCTATAGACACCCCCACGTCTCCCCCGGCCGCCCCACAAGGAGCCCCGTTGAATTTCTCGGATTTTGAGCTTCACCCGACCCTGATGGCAAATGTTAGCGCCCAGGGCTTCGCCCAGCCGACACCCATCCAGGCCCAGGCTATCCCCATCGCCCTCACCGGCGGCAACCTGATCGGCCTCGCCCAGACCGGCACCGGCAAGACGGCCGCCTTCGTCCTGCCGATCCTGAACCGCCTGCTCCAGGGCCGCAAGGGCGGCACCCGCGCCCTGATCGTCACGCCCACCCGCGAGCTGGCCGAGCAGATTAACGAGTCAATCATTGTGCTCGGCAAGGGCACCGGCCTGAGCAGCGCCCCGATCTACGGCGGCGTCGGCATGATCCCCCAGGAGCGCGCCCTGCGCGCCGGGGTCGATATTGTCGTCGCATGCCCCGGCCGCCTGCTCGACCATATGGGCCGCGGCACCGCCCGCCTCGACCGTGTGGAGACCCTCGTCCTCGACGAGGCCGACCGCATGCTCGACATGGGCTTCCTGCCGGCCATCAAGCGCATCCTCGAGGCGCTGCCCACCCGCCGCCAGACAATGCTCTTCTCGGCGACCCTGCCCGATGAGCTAAAGAGCCTGGCCGCCTCCACGGCCCCCGGCGCGAAGCTCGTGCAGATCGGCATCGTCCGCCCGGCCCACACGATCACCCACGCGATCTACCCGGTGGCGCCCCACCGCAAGACGGCCCTGCTGCTCGACCTGCTGCACAAGGCCGACACCGGGTCGGTGCTGATCTTCACCCGCACCAAGCATCGGGCCAACCGGCTGCTCCAGCAGATCGCCCGCGAGGGTCACACCTCCGCCGTCCTGCACAGCAACAAGTCGCAGAATCAGCGCCAGCTCGCGCTCGATGGCTTCCGCGACGGGCGATTCCGCATCCTGGTGGCGACTGACATCGCCGCCCGTGGCCTCGATGTCGAGCGGATCTCCCACGTGATCAACTACGACATCCCCGACACGGCGGACGCCTACATCCACCGGATCGGCCGCACCGGCCGGGCCACCCGCACCGGCGACGCCTTCACCCTGGTGACACCCGAGGACGGCGCGGAGGTGCGGATGATCGAGCGGGCGCTCGGCGCGCCCCTG
>NZ_JAIEWN010000010.1:64951-75205 GCF_019599295.1 Oscillochloris sp. ZM17-4
GGGGACAGGGGAGAGGGGACAGGGGAGAGGGGACAGGGGACAGGGCGGGTGCTTCGTTTGTGCGCTCCCCCACCCGTAGCTAGAAGATCACCGGGGGTGACGAGCTTGTACGCCGCAGCATAGCCCTCCGGCGCTACAATATGCGGACAATCTGTGCCCATCAGCCACATGCTGCACTGATTATGCTGCGGCGCGGCTCCGCCGCGCCGCAGCATAATCAGTTTTTTTTGCAGTAGCGCATAAGTCACGCGGTGACCCGACCGCGCCCGGCCCGTAAACGGGCGGGCTAGGGTTTGCGAAGGCCGCCTGCGCGGCCTGTCTGAGGCCGCGCAGGCGGCCTTCGCAGAACCGTAGCCGGGGGCTTCAGCCCCCCGGCGGGCGATGCGCCACCGCGTGACTTCTGCGGTATTGCAGTTTTTTCGTGGGAGAGCTTCGCTCTCCCACACCCTCACCGTGCGCAGTGTTGTTGCTGGCAACAAATATGCGGACAATCACAGTGTAAGTCGCGGTGGAGCGCGCTAGCAAAGCTGGCGCACTCCATCGCGACCGTATGATTATATAAGGAGCAGGAGCGATGGCCGTAGCGGAGATGATCGCGCCGGCGGGCGACAGGCGCGCGGGGATGGGCATGATCGCGGGGGCGGCCCTGATCTGGGGCACGATCGGCGTTGCGGTGAGCCTTCTCTACCGGCTGGCCCCGGCCGACCCGCTGGGGGTGGGGTTCCTGCGCCTGCTGATCGCGGCGCCGGCGCTGCTCGTGCTGGGCCGGGCCATGGTCGGCCCTAGCTTCCTGCGGGTGCGCCGGGGCGACCTGTGGGTGATCGCGCTGATGGGGCTGGCCTTCGCGGCCTACCAGGTCTGCTACTTCGCGGCCATCCCGCGCCTGGGCGTGGCGGCGGCGGTGATGATCAACATCTGCAGCGCGCCGATCCTCACGGCGCTGCTGTCGCGTATCTTCCTCGGCGAGCGCCTGGGCCGGGCGGCGCTGCTGGCCCTCGGCGGCGCGGTGACGGGCACGGCGCTGCTGGTGGGCGGCGCGCCGCAGTCGGGCGACCTGGCGAGCACGCTGGCGGGCGCGGCTCTGGCCCTGGGCGCCGGCCTCGCCTACAGCATTGTGGCAATGACCGGGCGGGCGGTGGCGCCGCGCTACCACCCCATCCAGCCGATCGCCCTGGCCTTCAGCCTGGGCGCGCTGCTTCTGGCTCCCCTGGCCCTCTCCGGCGGCCTGGCCCTGGCCTACCCGCCGGCCGGCTGGGGCCTGCTGCTCTACCTGGGCCTGGTGCCCACCGCCGGGGCCTACCTGCTCTACCTGCGCGGCCTACGCAGCACATCGGCCACTGTCTCGACGACGCTCGCCCTGCTTGAGCCGCTCGGCTCGACCCTGCTGGCCGTGGCCTTCCTCGGCGAGCGCCTCGCCCCGCTCGGCCTGCTCGGCGCGGGGCTGCTGCTGGCGAGCATGGCGCTGCTGTACGCGAAGGCGTAAGGGCGCAGCAGCGCCGCGCTGCTGCGCCCTTACAGCGGTGATCTCACGGGGCTACTTCCTGGCGCGGTAGCGCCGGATTAGCGCGTTGGTCGAGCTGTCGTGGTGTAGCTCGGGCTCGCCCTCGGCGCGTAGCGCGGGCGCGATCCGGCCGGCCAGCACCTTGCCCAGCTCCACGCCCCACTGGTCAAACGAGTCGATATCCCAGATCACGCCCTGGGTGAAGACGCTGTGCTCGTAGAGCGCCACCAGGGCACCGAGCACCGCCGGGGTCAGCCTTTCGGCCAGGATGGTGCTGGTCGGGTGGTTGCCGGGGAAGGTGCGGTGGGGCACCAGCCAGGCCGGCGTGCCGTCCGACGCCACCTCATCGGCGGTCTTGCCGAAGGCCAGGGCCTCGCTCTGGGCGAACATGTTGGCGATCAGCAGGTCGTGGTGGTTGCCCAGCGGGTTCAGGCTCTTGCAGAAGCCAATCAGGTCGCAGGGGAAGAGCTTGGTGCCCTGGTGGATGAGCTGGTAGAAGGAGTGCTGGCCGTTGGTGCCTGGCTTGCCCCAGTAGATCGCCCCGGTCTGGTAGTCCACCTCGACGCCGCTCAGCGTCACCCGCTTGCCGTTGCTCTCCATGGTGAGCTGCTGGAGGTAGGCCGGGAACTGGTTGAGGTACTGGTCGTAGGGCAGGATGGCCACCGTGTCGGCGTCGAAGAAGCTGCTGTACCAGACGCTCAGCAGGCCCATGAGGGCGGGCAGGTTCTGGGCCAGGGGCGCGCTGCGAAAGTGCTCGTCCATCGCGTGGGCGCCGGCCAGCAGCTCGCCGAAGCCCTCTGGGCCGATGGCGATCATGGTCGAGAGGCCGATCGCCGAGAGCATCGAGTAGCGCCCGCCCACCCAGTCCCAGAAGCCAAACATGTTGGCGGTGTCGATGCCGAAGGCGGCGACGGCGTCGGCGTTGGTGGAGACGGCCACGAAGTGCTTGGCCACGGCGGCCTCGTCGCCGAGGGTTTCCACCAGCCAGTCCCGCGCGCTGCGGGCGTTGGTCATCGTCTCCAGGGTGGTGAAGGTCTTCGAGGCGACGATGAACAGCGTGCTGGCCGGGTTGAGGTCGCGCACGGCCTCGCTGAAGTCCGTGCCGTCCACATTCGAGACGAAGCGGAAGGTGATGTCGCGCTGGCTGTAGTGGCGCAGAGCCTGGTAGGCCATCATCGGGCCGAGGTCCGATCCGCCGATGCCGATATTGACCACGGCGCTGATCCGCTTGCCGGTGTGGCCCGTCCACTCGCCGGAGCGCACGCGCGCGCTGAAGCTGGCCATGCTGTCGAGCACGGCGTGGACATCCGGCACGACGTTGTGGCCGTCCACCAGGATGCTCGCATCGCGCGGGGCGCGCAGGGCGGTGTGCAGCACGGCGCGGCCCTCGGTGATGTTGATCTTCTCGCCGCTGAACATGGCCTCGGCGCGCCCCCGCAGGTCGCAGGCCTCGGCCAGCCCCACCAGCAGGCCGAGCGTCTCATCGGTGACGCGGTGCTTCGAGTAGTCGAGGAACAGGCCGGCGGCCTCGGCGGTGAGCCGCTCGCCCCGGCTGGGGTCGGCGGCGAACAGCTCGCGCAGGTGGGTCTGGCCGAGCTTGGCGTAATGATCTTCCAGCGCCCGCCACTCGGGCCGGGCCGTGAGGTTGGTGGACATAAGACACTTCTCCCGATGATCATAGAGTTTGTGGAGATTGCCAGCGAAGCTGGAAACCTCCACAAACTATACACCAGGTTGTAAGGCGGCAGCGCTACAGATTCACTCCATGCTCTCGGCGAGCTGCACCGGCTCGACCGGCGCGGACTGGGCCAGCAGGGCCAGGGTTGCATCCAGCACGCGCCGCTGCTGGGCGGCGTCGCCAGGGCGGCCGAGGGTCGCGCCGCGACCCAGGCGGGTGAAAGTCGCGCGGGGCGGCATGGTCGGGCGGGTGAAGCCGGCGTTCCAGCTGGTGAGGGTGGTGGCGATGCCGGCGAGCTCAAGAGCGCGGGCGACCAGTCCGACGGACTGGGAGCAGAGTGGTCAGCTGGGCACCAGCAGGGCGGCGCGCGCCCCCTCGGCCCTGGCCGCATCCAGGATGGCCGGGATGAGCTCGTCCAGCACGCGGGTGAGATCGGGCTGGTATCCCATGAAGCTGATGACATTGGGCGCCAGCTCGCCGATCACCCCCTCGGCGACCAGATCCTCCAGGTGGCGCAGGGGCATGAGCACCTGCGGGTCGGCGTCCACGGCGGCGTGGTCGTAGTGGTCGTGGGCGTAGGCGATCGTGTTGAGCGGGGTGGAGCCGGGGAAGGCGCGGATGCGGTAGTCGCCCAGGGCGTTCTCGGCGTCGAAGGGCTCCTGGCTGGCCGGCAGGTAGCCGCCGGCCGAGGAGATGAGCAGCAGCCGGCTCGCGCTCAGATCGACCGCCGGGCCATCCGGGGCGAGCGTATTCTTCGCCCGGTTGTAGATCTTCCAGTTGAAGCTGCCGGCTGCCTGATACTCGGCCAGCCATCCCGCGCGGAAGGTGGCCTCCCACTGGTCGCGGTTCTCAAGGATGTCCAATCGCTCCTCCTTCTTCCAAACAGCCTGGCGGCGCTATGGTACACGCCGGCGCGGATCGGCGCAACTGGCGGCGCGGAGCGCCGAATGTTGAATGTTGAAGGTTGAATGTTGAATACCCTGGCGCGACATTCAGCATTCAGCATTCAGCATTCAACATTCAACATTCATCACTGCGCCCGCTATAATAGTGCGCCTGTGTGAGTCGAACGTTGCAGCGAGAAGAGGGCTCATGCGCAGCATATCAAAGACCGAGGTCGGCCCGGAGCTCGCCCGCGCGATCGTCGAGCGCTGCCTGGGCCAGCCGATCGTCGGCCTGACCCCGCTCACCGGCGGGATGTTCAACGCCGCCCGCGCGTGCTGGCCTACGACGACAGCCACACGCTGCTGCCCAGCGACTACTACCTGATGGAGTTTGTGCCGGGCCGTCCGCTCGACCAGCTGCGCGGCGCGATGTCAGAGGATGCCCAGGCCCGCATCGACCGCCAGGTCGGCGCGCTGCTGGCCGAGCTGAACGCCGTCGCGGGCGACGCCTTCGGCACCCTGGCCGCCCCCGCCGCGCCCGGCGCCGGCTGGCGCGAGGTGTTCACCGCTCTGCTGGAGGGTGCCCTGTCCGACGGCGAGGCGGTCGGCGCGACGTTGCCCCTGCCCTACCCGCAGATCCGCGCGCTGATCGCTGCCGCCGCCCCCGCCCTCGACGCGGTGCGCGCGCCGCGCCTCGTCCACTGGGATCTCTGGGATGGCAACATCTTTGTGGACGAGGCGACCGGCGCGCTGACCGGGATCATCGACTTCGAGCGGGCGCTCTGGGGCGACCCGCTGATGGAGTTCCAGTTTCGCCGCCTGACAACCCGGGCGGCCTTCAGCGCCGGCTACGGCCCGGACGCCCTGGCCACGCCCGAGGGGCGCATCCGCCGCCACCTCTACGACCTCTACCTCGGCGCGATCCTGATCATCGAGTGCGACTACCGCCAGTACCCCACCCGCGACCAGGCCGCCTGGGCCGCCGAGCAGCTCGGGCCAACCCTGGCGGCGCTGCGCGCTCCTCACCCGCCGCTATGATTGCGCGCCGAAGGCGCGCAATCATAGTTACACCTCATCGTGCGCCAGGCCGAGCAGCGGGTGGCCGGAGATCAGCAGCGAGGCCCGCGACCAGGAGGTGGCCTCGGCGCCGATCTCCTCGTGGGCGAACTGGTGGTCGCACTTGCGGATGAACTCATCGAGCTCGCCGGCCAGGCGGCCCCAGACGCCCAGCTGGGCCGCCTTGAGCTGGCCAAAGGCGGCCGGGCCGCAGCGGCCGAGGGCGGCGCGCAGGTGCGGCAGGCACAGCCCGGCCGAGGCGTCGAAGGACTGGCGCAGCTCCGCGTCGGCGATGCGGGCGGCCAGGGTGCCCAGGTAGACCTCCTCGGTCTTGCGGCGCTGGGCGCAGGCCGGGCAGCCGGCCTGGGGCGCCAGAGCGCCGCCGCCGCGGGGCTGGCCGCCCATAAGCCGGCCGAGTAGCCCGCCTCCCGACCCGCCGCCGGACGACTCCAGGGCGCCCATCGCCGCGCCCACAATATCGCGGTGGATGATCGCCGTGCCCAGGGCGCTGCGCACCTCGCGCAGCATCAGGCCGTGCGGCGCGCAGAACCCCCGCGCCGCCCGCAGCTCGGCGCGGATAGCGATATTGTTCACCGCCTCGTAGGCCAGCCCCTCCATATAGCGGCGCAGCCCGCGCAGGGCCAGCCCACAGATCGCGCAGCCCTCCCCGGCCAGCGCGTCGCGCAGCTCGTAGTAGACGGTGTGGTTGGTGCTCACCGGGGGGCCTTTCAGGGAACAGCGGATGTTCCTTTATTATCTTTAGATTGACATTGCCAGCGTAGCTGGCAATGTCAATCTAAAGATTATGAAGAATTCAGTTCGCCTGGATCTGCTCGAAGGGCAGCTCGTAGTTCCGCCCGGCCGCGTTGCCGAGGGCCTCCGGCCAGCGCCCGGTGATCGCCTGGGCGATCTTGCCGGCGTGCTCGTGGCAGTTCTCGATGAACAGCCTGTAGCGCTGCTGGACGCCGGCCGCCGCCGTGCCGGCCACAAACAGGCCGGGCACATTCGTCTCCATCGTCGCCGGGTCGAAGGCCGGCGCCCGGTTGTCGCCGCGCAGCTCCACCCCGGCCATCTCCAGCAGGCGCTGGTCGCCCCGAAAGCCCGTGTTTAGGAGCACAAAGTCGGTCTCGTGGCGGATGAGCGGGCCATCGCCGTCGGCGGGGGCCAGGACGACGTGGCCGGGCGCGATCTCCACCGGCACCGTGGCGGGAAGGAAGCGGATCGTGCCGGCCTCGATCTGGGCCAGCAGGTCGGGCAGGATCCAGTGCTTCACCCGGCCCGCGTCGAACTGCGGCCGGCGGTAGCTGATCGTCACCTCAGCGCCGGCCCGCCAGCAGCGCAGGGCCGCCTCGGCCGCCGAGTTCTTCCCGCCGACGATCAGCAGCCGGCGGCGGAAGTAGTCGTGGGGGTCGCGGAAGTAGTGTGAGACGTGGGGCAGATCCTCGCCGGGGATGTTGAGGCGGTGCGGGTACTCCATATCGCCGATCGCCAGCACCACCCGGCGGGCCAGGTATCGCCGCTCGTCGGCGAGGGGCCGCGTCGTCAGCGCGAAGCCCTCGCCCGCCGGCGCGATCTCGGCCACCGGCTCGTAGGTGTGCAGGGGCAGGTCGAACTGCTCGACCACGGCGCGCAGGTAGGCCAGGTACTCCTCGCCGGTGATGCGCTGCTGGTGATTGTTCGGGATGGGCACCCCGGCGATGGCGAGCCGCTCGGTGGTGCTGAAGAAGCTCGTGTTGCGCGGCCACCATGTCAGGGTGTAGCCGATCTGGCGGGCGTCGAAGTGGATGTAGCGCACCCCCGTGCGCCGCAGGCACACCGCTAGCTCCAGCCCGATCGGCCCCGCGCCGATGATCGCGACCTCGTACGTGTCCTCGTTGTGGCTCATCTGCATCCCTCTCATCTCGTCGGCTGCGCGCAATGTAATGGCCCTATGGTACCCTGATCTGGGAGATACGATGCTATTACAACAGGGTAGATCTATGCTTCACACATACCAGCCCTCGGGCGAGGGCGTCGCGCCCGATTCGGGCGGCAGGGTGATGATAATTGATGATGAGGAGTCGGTGCGCGCCGTGCTGGTGCGGATGGTCGCCCGCCTCGGCTTCAGCGTATGCGAGGCCGACGATGGCCCCGCCGGCCTGGCCGCCCTCGGCGAGGCGGAGGGTGATCTGGTCGCGCTGCTCGTCGATATGACGATGCCGCACATGAGCGGCGTCGACGTGGCGCGGGCCGCCCTGGCGATGCGCCCCGGCCTGCCGGTGGTGCTGATGAGCGGGCACCCGAGCGAGTCGCTGGTGCGCGACCATGGCCTCGCCGGCCAGGTGCGCTTCTTGCAGAAGCCATTCACCTACACCATGGTGCGCGACCTTCTGTGCCGTGGTGCGTAGGGGCGCGGCGCGGACGCAGGATGCGGACTTAGGACGCGCCGATGTGGCGAGGGGCGGGCGACATTGTCGCCCGCCCCTACGTTGCGTCCCTACGCTGCGTCCCTACGCCGACCGGCGGGTCGGGCGGATATCGCGGCGGGGCGGCTGCTCGTCGCGCCGGCCGTTGGGCGATCCGCCGGCGCGGGGGGCGCTGGAGTGCGCGCCGGGGCGGTCGTCGCGGCCTGGGCCTGCTGCGCGCCGACGGCCAGGCTGTCGAAGGTCACGTAGTAGTCGACGGCGTCAGTCTCACGGATGAGCCGGTCGTAGGAGATCACCTTCACGCCGGCGGCGCGGGCGGCGGCGGCGGAGGCCGCGGCGGCGGTGCCGTCCACCGGGCAGATGATCAGGACCTTAATGCCCTTGGTGAGCAGGGTCTCGACGTTGGCCTTCTCCTTGGCCGAGTCCTTCTCGCTGAAGAGGATCTCGACCTGGTAGCCGGCCTTATCGAGGGCCTCCTTGAAGCGGGCCTCGTCCTGGGTCCAGCGGGTCTCGTCCTTGGTCGGCAGCACGATGCCGACGGCCAGGGCGGTGGCAGGGGCGGCAGGGGCGGCAGTGGGGGAGTCGGCAGCGGGGGCAGAGGTGGGGGCGGCGGCGGGTGTCCCACCGCAAGCGGCGAGAACGAACGTGGCAACCAGTGCCAGCAGCATCAGTACGGCGCCTTTGGACCGCATGGGTGTGTCCTCCTAGACAGTTGAATCATTCTTCAGTGAATCGTACCGGTTATGGACGAGCTTGATCTGGGCGCACCTCCTCTCCCGCAAATGCGGAGTACACGTACTATGGCGCTACCTGCCATTTCAGGATGTGGTGGGATATAGCCCAAGTATACGAATCAGGTGCCCACTCCAACAACCCCCGCCCCCCCCATCCTGTTGAGCGGCTTCCCCCAGCCGGGCTAGGGGGAATCCCCTATCGGCGGGGGAACGAGGCGCTGCGCCGGGCAGCAGCGCCTAGCCGTGATCCGCAGGGCGCAGCCGGTCCCAGGCCGCGTAGGGCAGGTAGACCAGCACGAAGGCCGCCGCCGCGATCAGCTCCAGCGACATGATGTACCATGGCCACGGCCCGAGCGCGTCGATCAGAGTCGGGTACTCGGGCCTGCGGGCGATAAACATATAGTTCCCCCCGGTCAGCCAGTTCGCCAGGCCGACGACGGCCAGCAGCAGGTTCGTGGCCACGAAGGCCCGCGGCAGCGAGCGCCATGTGGGCCGGAAGCCCCACGCCGCCGAGGCGAAGGCCACGGCCAGGTAGATGCTGCCGTGCGAGGTGAAGAAGATCCAGTAGCGGACGTGCGGGAAGCTGTAGCCGGCGGCCTGGAGGTCGGGCGTGATCAGGGCCTGGGTGGCCCCGGCGAGGCACCAGAAGTAGAGCACCTCGTAGATCTGCGCGCTGCGCGTGGCCAGCATCAGCGCCGAGACCGGCACCGAGAGCGTGCAGAGCTGCAGCGGCAGCGAGTAGGCGGGCGACCAGACGCCGTTCGCCAGCTGCCACGCGTCCCAGCCGAGCCAGTTGGCCACGCAGAAGGCCGCCAGCCCCCAGCGCAGGGCCGCGCGCCGGCGCGGGGGCAGGCGGGCCGCGGCCAGGGCGACGGTGAGCGCGGCGAGGATCACGGCGGCCGCGCCGAGCAGGTGCTGGGCCGAGAAGAGCACGAAGGGCGGGCCGAGCGGGTCCAGCCCGAAGTACGGGGAGAGCATCGTCGGCACCTTTCGGTGAGGGTGTGGGTGCGGCTACGCCGCACGACAGTATAGCGTATGGCTGGATGTGGGAGGCAAAGCCTCCCACATCCAGCCATACGCTAGAGAGACAGGAAGTAGTGATATGGTCAACGCGCTCTTAGCCCTGCTGGCGTTCCAGCTGGTGGGCGAGGTGCTGGTGCGGGCCGTGGGCGCGCCCGTGCCCGGCCCGGTGGTCGGGATGCTGCTGCTGTTCATCGCCATGCGCGCGCGGGGCCGCGTGCCCGAGCCGCTCCAGCGGGCCTCGCAGGGCCTGCTGGGCAATCTCTCGCTGCTGTTCGTGCCCGCCGGCGTCGGCGTCATCGTCCATCTCCAGCTCCTCGCCGCCGACTGGTGGCGCCTGCTGATCGCGATCGTCGCCAGCACCCTGATCACGCTGCTCGTCACCGCCCTGGTGATGCAGGGCATGATCCGGCTAGGCAGGGGGCCGCAATGAGCGATCAGATCGTCTCGATCTGGGTGTACCTGGCCCAGACCCCGCTGCTCTGGCTGACGGCGACGATCGCGACCTACCAGGTGGCGGTGGCGCTGGCCCGGCGGCTGGGCGCGCCGCCGCTGCTGAACCCGGTGCTGCTCTCGATCGTGGCCCTGGTGATCATCCTGAGCGTCACCGGCACGCCCTACGCGACCTACTTCGCCGGGGCGCAGTTCGTCCACTTCCTGCTGGGGCCGGCCACGGTGGCCCTGGCCATCCCGCTCTACCAGGCCGAGCGCAAGCTGCGCCAGGTGCTGCTGCCGGGACTGGCGGCCCTGGTGGTCGGCTCGGCCACCGGCATCGCCTCGGCCGTGCTGATCGGCCGGGCCGTCGGCCTCTCCGACCAGGCCCTGCGCTCGCTGGCCCCCAAGTCGATCACCACCCCGATCGCCATGGGCATCGCCGAGGCGATCGGCGGGCTGCCCTCGCTCACCGCCGTGCTGGTCATCCTCACCGGCATGGTCGGCGCGGCGCTGGCGAGCCAGGCCCTGGACCTGGCCCGCG
>NZ_JAIEWN010000010.1:75305-84891 GCF_019599295.1 Oscillochloris sp. ZM17-4
ATCTATCTCCGTCCAGGGCTCCTCCTCGATATCCTCCTCCTCCTCGGGGACGAGGACCGGGCCGCGGTTGCGGGCCCAGAGCATCAGCTCATCGATCGTGTACCAGCCGGACTGGTAGCGCACCTGGTCGGTCGGGTTGAGCCAGAAGCGAATCTGGCCGTCCATCCACTGCCAGCGCTCCAGGGAGCGCCACTCCTTGCCCTGGTCGTCCAGCGCGCTCTTCAGGTCTTCGAGCATCCGCAGCAGCTCGGGGAGGGTGTGCCGGTTGCTATAGCGCAGCTCCAGCAGGCGCTGGTTCACCGCATCGCGCAGACGTTCGAGCTCCGAGACGCTCATGCCCTCGATATCGATATCGGTCACAGCGAGATCCTTTCTGTGGATATCGGTCAGCCGTGCGCCGGGGCGCTGTGTGTGGGTGAGGGGGCGATGGTGGCTGTTCCGCGCCGACATCCAATCCAGAGCGGAGAACGTGGGCGATACCCGGCCCGTACTGCGGTGTACGTCAAGGCCGAACATTATGCCCGCACATCTATCATACCGCAACTTTGTTACACCGACCTGTTTGGAGGGTGACACTTCTGTAACGCCGTGGACGCCGCGCCCACTACTTTGTGCTCTCCTGTACTATAATACGCATGAAACTAGCGTTTTGGTTCCAATCGTGCGGCGTGTTACGGCTGTATCGCAAGGTCTAGGCCTAGCGATCGCCTTGTCGCGTCGCCAGGGGAGAGATCATGGCTGTCCAGTTTGGCACGTTCGCGCCGCAGGGCTGGCGACTCGACCTGATCGAGATCGCCGACCCGGTAGAGAAATACGAGGCGATGACCGCCGTGGCCCAGGCCGCCGACGCCATCCCGGCCTACGACTCGGTCTGGGTCTACGACCATTTCCACACCGTGCCGCGAATCGAGCACGAGGCGGTGTTCGAGGCATGGACGATCACCGCCGCCCTGGCCCGCGACACCAAGCGGGTGAAGGTGGGCCAGATGGTGACCTGCCTGGGCTACCGCAACCCGGCCCTGGCGGCGAAGATCGCCTCGACGGTGGACGTGCTCAGCCACGGCCGGCTCTACTACGGGATCGGCGCGGGCTGGTACGAGCACGAGTGGAAGGCCTACGGCTACGGCTTCCCCGAGACGCGCGACCGCATGCGGGCCTTCCGCGAGGCCACCCAGATCCTGGTGAAGATGTGGACGGAGCCCGAGGCCAGCTTCGAGGGCGAGTACTACCAGATCCACGGGGCGATCAACGAGCCGAAGGGCGTGCAGAAGCCCTACCCCTCGCTCTGGATCGGCGGCGGCGGCGAGCAGATCACCCTGAAGCTGGTGGCCCAGTACGGCAACGCCTGCAACGTCGGCGGCAGCCCCGATCAGCTCAGCCATAAGTTCGACGTGCTGCGCGAGCACTGCGCGAAGCTCGGCCGCAGCTACGACGAGATCATCAGGTCCACCAACGTCAACATCGTCTTCGTGAAGCCCGACGACGACATCGCCGCCGCCACCGAGAAGGTGCGGGCCACCTACGGCTGGAGCGTCGAGCAGATGCGGCAGCAGGCGATCGTCGGCACGCCGCAGCAGGTGGCCGAGGAGATCCAGGCCAAGGTGGACGTGGGGGTGAACTATGTGATCACCTACTTCCCGCGCGTGGCCTACGACCACGCCCCGCTGCACACCTTCGCCGAGGAGGTCGCCCCGCTGATTAAGTAATTGAATATGCTGCGTGTGGCTGTGCGTAGCACAGCCACACGCAGCATATTCAATATTTTTTGGGCTGCGCTGACGCGCCTGGAGCAGTCTGCTGCTCCAGGCGCGTCAGCGCGATCATGGCCTCGGCGGCGCTGGCGCCGCACATCTCGGGCGTCGGGCGCAGGCTGGCGCAGACGGCCGGGCGCTCGGGCGCGCCGAAGATCAGGCAGCGGTTATCGGCGCTGAGCTGGGCGCAGCGCGCCCCCGCCGGCTTGCCCGCAGGCATCCCCGGGATGGGCGAGGAGATCGATGGGGCGATGCAGCAGGCCCCGCAGCCGGCGCGACAGTCCATAATGTTGAATGTTGAATGCTGAATGTTGAATGTTGAATGCCGCACATTCAGCATTCAACATTCAGCATTCAACATTTCTCCAGCTCCGCCCGGATGATCGGCCTGCCCTGGGCCTCCCAGCGGCGGTGGTAGTGCGACTTGAGCAGGTCGGAGAGGGCCAGCTCGTGCTCGGCCGGGTCGCGCAGGCGCAGGCCGGGGGCGGCGGGCAGCAGGCGCAGCAGCTCGGCGTAGAGGTCGGGCTGGTCGGTCATGAAGCTGAGGGTGCCGCCGGGCACAAGGGCGCGCTGCATCTGCTGGAGCAGGGCCGGGGCCACCAGGCGCGCCTTGCGGTGGCGGGGGCGCAGCAGCGGGGCCGGGAAGTGGACGTAGGCCGCCCGCAGCGCCCCGGCGGGGATGCGCCCGTAGGCCAGCAGCATGTCGCTCTGGAGAAACGTGACGTTGGGCAGACCGCGCCCCGCTGCCGTCTCCACCGCCTTGTAGAGCGGCTTCAGCGTGATGTCCACGCCAAGGTAGTTGGCCCCGGGCCGGGCCTCGGCCAGGGCGATGGCCAGCTCGCCGGTGGCGCAGCCGATGTCGATCTCCAGGGGCCGCCCGTCGCCGAAGAGGCCCGGCGAGCTGATCGGCGGGAAGGACTCGGGGCTGGCGTAGACCTCGTGGCTGGGCCAGATCAGCAGGTAGCGCGCGGCCACCTCGGGCGGCGGCGGCTCGACCTGCAGCCGGGCGGGGTAGCGTCCGCGGCCCATCAGATGACCTTGTCGTCCTTGCCGCTGGCCTGGCGCATGATCTCGGTCTGCCCGGTGTGGTAGGTGTCGTGGAAGTAGAGGAAGAGCAGGGCGCTGCCCAGGCGCGTCGTGCGCCCGCCGGGGCCGACGACCTCGCGGTCCATGTCCTCGTCGCTCATCGCGCCCAGCGCGGCGCTGAGCTTCTCCTGGGATCGCTCCAGGGCGCCGAGCATCAGCACCAGCGGCAGCGCGCCGTCGTCATCGGAGCCGAGGGGGTCCGAGTCGCGGGCGTAGCGGTCGGCCAGACCCTTATCCAGGGCCGCCCCCTCGCCGAGCAGCTCCATGATCACATTGCGGTTGGTGATGATGTGCCCGACGATCCAGTTCATGCAGTTGGCCCGGAAGGGCAGCTGGATGAGGCTCTCGGCGTGGGACATGTCCTTGGTCTGCATTTTCACGATCGCCACGTTGCGCCCGTAGGCGTCGGCCATCTGCTTGGGTGTGATCATCGCTCCGCTCCTTTGCGCCGCCATGTGTGCTGGCGCAAGTGTACCATACGCTACCGCCCGACCGCGCCGCAGGGGGTGCTGGCGGACTGGGAGGCGCAGTAGACCGCTGGGTCGGTGGCGTAGACCACCAGCGCGCCGGGGGGCAGGCTGTCGCGCAGGACGCCGTCGACGAGGGCGGGCGCGTCCTGGCGGGGGATGGACAGGCCGGCGGGCGAGGGGGCCGCCGGGTCGAGGGTGTAGCGGCCCAGGCTGCGGCGCACGGTCAGGCCGCCCAGGTCGAGGCTGAGCTGCTGGGGCGTGTCGGCCAGGTTGTAGGCGACCACCGCCAGGGCGCCGCCGAGGCCGCCGAGGACGGCCAGGCGCAGCCCGGGGCACTGCTCGCGGTCGCAGCTGTGGCCGTAGACGCTGGCCTTGTCGGGCAGGTGGGCGGCCATCATCTGCCAGGCGTAGTAGGCCGGCTTTAGGGCGTAGCCGCTGTCGTAGACGCCCCAGAGTCCCCACTCGGGCATGTTCGTCGTGTTGTAGATCTGGTCCTGCACGTTCCAGACCGCCAGGGCCGCCAGGCCGTGGTTCATCCCGCCGATGGCGAAGATCGGCAGGGAGCGCCAGTCGTCGTTCTTGGCGGTCAGCTCGCCGAACTCGGTCAGCCAGATCTGCTTGCCGGTCGGCGCGACGGCGGCGGCCAGCCGGTCGGCGGCGGCGACGAAGCCCGCCTCCAGCGGCGCGGCCGCGTAGTAGTGGAAGTCGTACAGGTCGAGCAGCGGGTCGAGGCCGGGCGTGTCGCGGGCGATCAGCAGCTCCTCGACGAAGCTGTCGGGGCCGAAGATCGCCACATCGCCCAGGCCAGATGCGGCCAGGCGCTCGCGCAGCAGGCCGAGGGGCCGCACGAGGCCGGCGGCGTCGGTGCCGGCCAGCTCGTTCGGCCCGCCCACATAGGCCACATTGCTGAAGCGGAGGCCCGAGCCGTCGAGGCCGCGCAGGTGGCGCAGCAGGTCGGCCGTCAGATCGGCCCAGCGCGCCTCGTGGGCCGGGTCGGGGAAGGGCAGCGCCGGGCGCAGCTCGCTGTCCCTGGCGTCGGCCGGGCCGGCGGAGAGCCAGGGCGGCAGCGACCAGATCGTGAGCATGATCTTGGTGTTTGCGGCGCGGTGGACGGCCAGGTTCGCGTAGAGCGCCCGCATGGCCGGGCTATCCCAGGTGTAGCCCTCGGGGGTGGGCGCGAACCAGCTCACATCGATGAACTTGCGCGCGAGGGGCATCGCGAGCGCGCGCAGGCGCGGGCTCACATAGGCGTCGATATCGGCGGCGGGGCGGGCGCCGGCGGCCCGGTTCGGCCCGCTCCAGAGCAGGTTGCTGTCGTCCTCGGCGCCCAGGCCCATGAAGCTGCCGTTCAGGGTGAGCGTGCGCGCCGGGTCAACCCGCACGCTGACGGCGGCGGGCGGGCGCGCGGCGGCCGGCCGCGCGCTGAGGGCGACGCTCAGGGTGATCAGGATCAGCAGCGCGCGGCGCGCGGCGGGTCGGCGGGTCATAGCGGAGGCTTTCAGCAGCAGGGTGTATGCATATCGTATCACATATCCGCCGCCGCCTCGGCGGAGGGCTGGCGCATGGCGAGCACGCGGCGGGCGACGAAGATGATCGCCGCCAGGGCGATGGCGAGCACCACCAGCTTCTGGTAGCGGTCCACCACGCCGAGCACGAGCTGCCAGTTGGCGCCGAGGATCATGCCCGCCGTGGTGAGCAGGGCCGTCCAGGCCGCCGAGCCGACGGCGGTGAAGAGCAGGAACCGGCCGATGGGCATGCGGTTCATCCCGGCCGGCAGCGAGATCAGGCTGCGGACGAGGGGCACCACCCGCCCGCCGAGGACGATCATGTCGCCGTGGCGGTCGAAGGCGGCCAGGGTGCGGTCGAGGTCGGCTTCGCGCAGCAGGAAGAAGCGGCCGTAGCGGCGGAAGAAGGGGCGCACCAGGGGCTCGCCGGCGAACATGCCGACATAGTAGAGGGCCAGCGCGCCGAGCACCGAGCCGAGCGTGCCGGCGAACACCGTCCAGAAGAGGCTATACGTGCCGCGGGCGACCATAAAGCCGGCGAAGGGCATCACCAGCTCGGAGGGGATGGGCGGGAAGAGGTTCTCCGCCAGCATCACCACGGTGATGCCGGGGTAGCCGAGGGCGGCGATGATCTGCTCGATCCAGACGCGGACAGTCTCCATGATCTGCGAGAGCATTGGGCGGGTTCCTCACTGCGATAGGGCGGCGGCCATGTGCCACAGGGCACCATAGCGCAGCCGGGCCGCCTATCCCAGGGGATTCTGCCGCCGGGGGGAGGGAAGATCTTCCCTGCCGGCCTACCCGGCAGCGTATAATAGGGCAATGTCTGGGCGATGAATCAGGGAAGTGGAAGAATTTAAATATCCCGATGGATGCGTGATGCGTGATGCGTGACCGAGTTACGGATCACGCATCACGCATCACGACGGGACGATTAGAAAGATCCGCACTGGTCGAAGGGAAATCCAATGAGCACATCCTCTCCCCCCTGGCCCAAGTTCTGCCGCCACTGCGGTGTCGGCCTGCCGCCCGGCCAGCCGCGCTTCTGCATCGAGTGCGGCGGCGATGTCGCGCCCCGCGACGCGCCCGCGCCGCCCGCGCCCCCGCCCGCGCGGCGCGAGCCGGCTCGCGCCGCGCGGACCCAGAGGCAGAAGGGCAAGCCGGCTCCGACCGTGCGCCTCGGCAACGCCGGGGTCGAGCAGAGCGTGATCGGCGGCACCGTGCAGCTGCCCACATCGGGGGCCACCCCGCCCGGCCTCTGGGTGCTCGACGAGCCGCCCGGCCCCGACGCCGTGCTGGCCATCTACGCGCCGCTGCGGGCCGTGGTGGGCGGCTGGAGCGGCCTGGTCGGCAAGGGCTGGCAGGCCGACGGCAGCCAGGACCAGCCCGACGGCCGGGCGATCTTCCGCTTCAGCGCCGCGATCGAGTGGTTCCCCGCCCCCGGCTGCGGCGCGGGCCTGCGCCTGCGCGCCCGCATCGGCGCCGACTCGCGCGGGAAGGAGGGCCGCGAGCGGCGCGGCTTCCGCTACCTGGCCCACCACGATGCGCCCATGCGCCTGCTGGAGGCCGCCTGGGTCGGCCCCGACGGCGCGCCCCGCGACGACATCCCCCTGCCCCAGATCCAGATTATGGCCCCGCCCCGCGTGCCCCGCGTCTCCGACTACGATGAGCAGGTCGCCACCATGCCCGCCGCCGAGGCCGAGCGCTGGGCCGCCGGCAGCCAGGCCCCAGGGGTCTACCACCTCAATGGCGTGACGACGCCGACCCAGGCGCAGACGCCGGTCGGCCGCGGGATCGTGCTCACCCCAGTCGGCCTATTCGAGCGCCGGCTGCGCGGCATCCTCCCGCAGGGGGTCATCGACTTCGGCGCGGGCGACCGCTTCCGCGTGCAGCTTATGCGGCCCTACACCTGCGATATGGCCGCCTGGGTCAGGCAGCTCAGGAAGATCCGCGCCGAGGCCCGCGAGCTCGGCATGGCCATGGAGGCCGAGCCGGCCGCCGAGTGGTGGCTCGACCGCAACGGCTACGATGGGGTGATCCTCACCAAGGCCCAGGCCCGCTACGGCGCCGCCCAGGCCGCGATCGCCTTCCGCCGCTCCCAGATCGTCCGCGTGTCACACGAGTGACGGCTCCCAGGGCTAAAGCGCAGATACCCGGTCAGCACGCGGATGAGGCCGCGCCCGATCCCCGGCTGGTGCCTGAGCAGGTCGAAGAGCAGATCGTAGTCGAGCCGCAGCAGCAGCAGGTCATCGAGGGCCGTGACCGAGGCCACCCGGGGCGCCGGGTCGAGGACCGCCATCTCGCCGAAGACCTCGCGCGGGCCGAGGGTGTTGAGGGTGTGCTCGCCATCGTGGACCCGCGCCAGCCCCTCGACGATCAGGTACATGCTTGTGCCCAGGTTGCCCTTGTGAAAGACCAGCGCCCCCTCGGGGTACTCCTCCTCAACCAGCAGGTCGGCGATCTCGGCGAGCGACTCCTCGGGCGTGCTCGCGAAGAGGTCGGCGCCTTTTAGCGCGATCAGCCGCTCGATCTGGCTCAGCATAGGCTCTCCTCACCCTTGGGGTCGCCGCGGCGCCTGATGACGCCATCATTGCCGCTGTGCCATTATACGGCAAAGGCTCGCTCGGTCGGCGCGCCCGTATCGCCCTGGCTACTCTAGGCCTACGCGCCCCCTATAGCGAATCTAAACGCGGGCCTGCTATACTTGGGCCAGCGAAGGAGGAGAAAACCTGATGGCCAAGACAATCCTGGCGGTGGACGACCACGCCAACGTGCGGGCGCTGCTCAAAGACTACCTGGGCGAGAACGGGTTTCGCGTGATCACCGCGAGCGATGGCGCTGAGGCCCTGATGGTCGCCGGCCGCGAGCTTCCCGACCTCATCCTGCTCGATGTGATGATGCCCAACCTCGACGGCTTCGAGTTCATGAAGGTCTTCCGCAAGCGCCACACGATCCCGATCATCATGCTCACCGCCCGAGTCGCCGAGTCCGACAAGGTCGTTGGCCTGGAGCTCGGCGCCGACGACTATGTGACCAAGCCCTTCGGCATGCACGAGCTGCTGGCCCGCATCCGCGCCGTGCTGCGCCGCACCTCGCCCGAGGCCGCCGCCCCCGAGGAGCTGCTGCGCGTGGGCGACCTGAGCCTGGACCGGGCCACCCGCGGGGTGAGCGTGGCCGGCCGCGCGATCGGCCTGACCCCCTCGGAGTTCGAGCTGCTGGCCGCCCTGATGGAGTCGCCCGGGCGCGTCTTCACCCGCGAGCAGCTCCTGGAGCGGCTCCAGGGCAACGACTACGAGGGCGTCGAGCGCACCATCGACGTCCACATCCGCAACATCCGCAAGAAGCTTGAGCCCGACCCGGCCCAGCCCCGCTATGTCGAGACGGTCTTTGGGGTTGGCTATCGCTGTCGGGTTGATCAGTAAACCTGTCAGCTGCGGCCCCAACTCACCCCTATGCTGCGGAGGCGTCTCTGGCCGCAGCTGACAGGTTGCATAGCTATGAGATCGCTCAGCTCAAAACTCGTGCTGGCCTTCCTGATCACTAGCCTGGCGGGCGCCGTCCTGGCGGCGATCTTCGTGCGCCAGTTTGTCAACACCCAGTTCGACGCCTTTGTCGTCGGCCAGCAGCGCGACTTCTTCGCCGGTAGGGTGCTCGACTACTATGTCGCGAACGGCAGCCTCAGCGGCGTTAGCCAGTGGATGCGCGACCGCACCAACCGCCGCCCGCCAGATGATCAGCCGCCCGGCGGCCTGCCACCTCACGAGGACCAGCTGAGTATCCGCTTTGGGCTGGCCGACCCCGCCGGGCAGGTACTCATCCCTATCGATAGCTACAAGGCCGGCGATACCCTCGCCCCGGCGGCCCTCGCCGCCGCCACGCCGATCCGCAGCGGCGGCCAGATCATCGCCGTGGCCCTCACCCCCCGCGACGCCGCCACCCGCGACCCGGCCCAGGAGCGCTATATCGCCAGCACCGACGCGGCCCTCGCCATCGCCGCCGCCGCCACCGCCATGATCGCCGTCGTGCTCGGGGTGCTCCTGTCACGTCTGATCACCCGTCCCCTGCACGAGCTCACCGCCGCCGCCCGCCAGATCGCCGGCGGCGACCTGGGCCGGCAGGTCGTGGTGCGCTCGCGCGATGAGCTTGGCGACCTGGCGACTCAGTTTAACCACATGAGCGCCGACATCGCCCACGCCAACCAGCTGCGCCGCCAGATGACCGCCGACATCGCCCACGACCTGCGCACGCCCCTGACGGTGATCTCGGGCTACCTCGAGTCGCTGCGCGACCAGGTGCTCAAGCCCACGCCCGAGCGCTTCGCCGTGCTCTACGACGAGACCCAGATCCTCCAGCGCCTCGTGGACGACCTGCACACGCTCTCGCTCGCCGACGCCGGTGAGCTGCCGATCCAGCGCCGGCCCACCGAGCCGGCCCAGATCCTCGCCCACGTGGCCGAGACCTACGGCCACAGCGCCGAGCAGGCCGGCGTCAGCCTCGTCACGCGGGCCAGCGGGCCGCTGCCCGAGGTCAGCGTGGACTACGAGCGCATGAGCCGCGCCCTCGGCAACCTGGTGAGCAACGCCCTGCGATACACGCCCGCCGGCGGCACGATCTTGATGAGCACCGGCGTAGAGGGCGGGCACCTCCTGCTCAGCGTCGCCGACACCGGCAGCGGGATCGCCGCCGAGCACCTGCCGAATATCTTCGAGCGCTTCTACCGCGCCGACGCCTCGCGCCAGCAGCAGACCGGCGGCTCGGGACTGGGCCTGGCGAT
>NZ_JAIEWN010000010.1:84991-94454 GCF_019599295.1 Oscillochloris sp. ZM17-4
TGACAGGGCCGGCTCGCGCTGCTGCGCCCCAACATGTCTTCCCTTTACCCAGTTGGCTGATCTATAATATCGGTATGAAGCCAATCCTGCGAACCCTCAGCGCCACAATCGCCCTGGCCATCTTGGCCCTGGCCCTGGCCGCCTGCAGCGCCAGCCAGCCCGCGGCGGCACCCACTCCCACCATCGAGGTGGGGACGGTGGCCCTGGCCACCCAGAGCGCCATGATCGACACGGGCGGCGGGCGCCCTGCCGACGGCGAGGTCGCCCCCGACTTCAACTACACCATGGCTGACGGCAGCGTCCACAAGCTCAGCGAGCTGCGCGGCAAGCGCGTGCTCGTGAACTTCTGGGCTACCTGGTGCATGCCCTGCCGCGAAGAGATGCCCGAGCTCCAGCAGACGGCGGACGAGAACAGCGACGACCTGGTGATCCTCGCCGTGAACCGCAACGAGGCCCCGGCCGCCATTGCCAAGTTCGGCAACGAGATCGGCGTCACCTTCCCGCTGATCGCCAACATCGCCGGCGACATCGGCGACCGCTACGGGGCCACCAGCCTGCCGACGACCTACTTTATCAACAGCGACGGCACGATCAGCAGCAAGCAGCTCGGCGCGCTCTCGCCCGCGCTCCTCAGCAAGCACATGGATGGGCTGCAATGAGCGAGAACAGCGCAGACGAAGTTATCCGCCTGGCCCAGCAGCAGATCGCCGAGCGGCAGGAGCGCGCGGCGCTTGAGCAGATCACGCAGGTCGAGGGCCGCCTCCGCCGTGAGGTGCCCTGGCGCTGGATCTTCGCCGGCGTCGGCGCGCTGCTGCTTGTGGCCCTGCTCTTCAGCCCCGGCGTGCCCCTCCAGTGGAAGATGTACGCCGTCGTCCACGGGGTCTGCGCCCAGCAGCACAACATCTTCCTCGGCGGCATGCAGTTCCCGCTCTGCGCACGCAACAGCGGGATCTATATGAGCTTCCTGCTCACCCTGGGCTACATCTACGCCATCGGGCGCGGCCGCGCCGGGCGCGTGCCGCCCTGGCCGATCAGCGTCGCCCTCATCCTCTTTGTCGTGTTCATGGGCGTGGACGGCTTCAACTCGCTGTTCGTCGACATCGGCCAGCCCAGCCTCTACGCGCCCGACAACTTCCTGCGCACGCTCACCGGCATGGGCATGGGCATCTCGATCGCAGTGATGCTCCACATTGTGCTCAACATGACCCTGCGCAAGGACGTGGAGGACGGCGTGCCCGTGCTGCGCAGCTGGTGGGAGCTGCTGGGGATCATGGCGATCGACCTGCTGGCCCTGGCCGCGATCTACGCCAACCTGGGCTTCATGTTCTGGCCCCTGGCCTTCGCCGCCTTCTTCGGCATCACCGGCGTGCTCTACCTGGTCTCGCTGCTGCTCACCAGCCTGTTCATGGGCTACGAGGGCAAGATCACCAGCATCCGCCAGCTCGCCCGCCCCGCCACCGTCGCGATCATCCCCACCCTGATCATCCTCGGCGCGATGTCCTACCTGCGCTTCTGGCTGGAGAGCCTGGGGCTCATTCTCTAACGAGGGATCGCTCTCGCTGCCCGTAAGGGCGCAGCAGCACGAGGCCGCCCTGACGCAAAGCGTCAGGGCGGCCTCGTGCTGCTGCGCCCCTCAAAAGGCCGAGGTCGGCGTACACTGGCGCAGCTGGCCCTGGCGGGCGAGCTGCTCGCCGAGGGCGATGCCCTTGTCCCAGCACTTCTCCACGCTCAGCCCGTCGCGGTAGTTGCCCACCAGGAACAGGCCGGGGTTCTCCGCCTCAAGCTGCACCAGGGCCAGCATGCGCCGGGAGTGGCCGGCGGTGTACTGCGGGATGGCCCGCTCCCAGCGGGTCAGGTGGGTCATCGCTGGCTTCCCGCGCGCGCCCAGGATCTGCTCGTGCTCGCGGATCACCATGGCGACCAGATCCGCGTCGCTCTGGCGGGTCGTCTCCGGGATGCGCGCCCCGCCCACGAAGGTCGTCGTCAGCACGTGGCCGGCCGGCGCGCTGCTGGGGATCAGGGTGGATGACCAGAGGATGCCGAGCACCTTGCGGCCCTCGCCCGAGGGGCAGAGCACGCCGAACCCGTCGAGCGGGTGGGCCATCGCCTCGCGCTTGTAGCCCAGGTGGACCACCGCCATCGGCGGGTAGGGGATGCTGCGCAGCGCCTTGGCGGCCGCCGCGTCCATACCCTCCACCAGGTCGGCCGTCACCGCAGCCGGCGACGCCAGCACCACGATATCGGCGCTGACCAGCTCGGTCTTCCCGTCGCGCTCCACTGTCAGCTCCCAGCCGCCGTCCTGCTGGCGCACGGCGCGGGCGCGGCTGTTCAGCCAGACATTGTCGTCGCCAAGGGCGCGGGCCACCGCCTGCGGCCAGGTCGACAGCCCGCCCGTGAAGTTAAAGAGCACGCTCTTCGGGCGCTCGCCCTTCGGCTTCTTGGGCGCGCGGTTGCGCCCCATGATCATGCCGCGCACGATGCTGCCCCCGCGCTGCTCGGCCTCCCAGATGCTCGGGAACGCCGCCCTGACCGAGGTGGACTTCGGGTCGCCCGCGTACACCCCCGACACGAAGGGGTCGACCAGCCGGTCGGCCAGCTGGTGGCCGACCCGCCGCGAGAAGAAGGCGGAGACGCTCTCGTCGGGCAGGTGCGTGCGCGGGATGAGCGGCTCGGCCAGGACGCGCAGCTTGGAGGGCATCGAGAGCAGCGGCGTCTTCACCAGGCCCGCCGGTGACATCGGGATCAGCTCAGGCTTACCATTCAGCAGGATGTAGCGCCGCGCGCCGCTGCGGTCGGCCGTCAGCCGCTTGTCCATGACCCCCAGGTTGCTGAAGGCCTGCCAGAGCGCCACATCCTTGCTCGTCACCGTATTCGGCCCGCAGTCCAGCGTGTAGCCGTCCTCCGTCCGCATGCTGCGGATCGCCCCGCCCACCTGCGCCGACGCCTCAACCAGCAGCACCCGCGCGCCCTGCCGGAGCAGCCCGTAGGCCGCGCCGAGGCCGCTGATCCCGCCGCCAACCACGACACAGTCGTAGCTTGTCATCTAAATCCTCAACTCTTCCTTATCGGGCAGGCCGACGCCAGCGGCGTCGGCCTGCCCGATAAAAAATCGACAGTTCCACGCTGCCGCAGGCGCATGCCCGCGTACAGACAGCGTGAGCGAACGCTCACGCTCACACCGTCTTCGAGAACACCGTCCGCTCGGCGGTCTTCGCCAGGTGCGCGTCGAGCTCCATGGCCAGGTTGCGCACGAAGAAGCGGCCCAGTGGCGTCACCTGCACCCGGTCGGGCAGCAGCTCCACGAAGCCATCCTCAACGTAGGCCTCCAGGCGATCCAGGTCGTCGCCCAGGGCGTCGCGCAGGTCCACGCCGAACGCCGCGCGCGTCAGATCGTAGGGCAGCTCCAGGTTACACATCAGGTGCAGGATGGCCGTGCGCCGCAGCAGGTCGTCGTCGCTCAGCTTGTAGCCCTTCACCACCGGCAGCTGCCCGGCGTCGACCATCTTCTGGTAGCGCCCCAGGTGCGGCTCATTCTGCGCGAAGCGCCCGGCCAGCTCGCCGATGCTGCTCATGCCGAAGGCCAGCATGTGCGGCGCCGGGCGGGTGGTGTAGCCCATAAAGTTGCGGTGCAGGTGCAGCTCGCGCGCCGCCACCGCCAGCTCGTCCTCGCGCAGGGCGAAGTGGTCCATGCCCACCCAGTCGTAGCCGGTCTCGGCCAGCGTGTCGATCGCCATGCGGAACATGCTGAACTTCGTGTAGGTGTCGGGCAGCTTCGTGGCATCGATCGCCTTCTGCTGCGGCTTCACCCACGGCACGTGGGCGTAGCTGAAGCAGGCGATCCGGTCCGGGCGCAGCTCGCCGATCGCCTTCAGCGTGTTGTGGAAGCCGTCCTGCGTCTGCAGCGGCAGCCCGTACACCAGATCCAGGTTCACGCTGGCAAAGCCCAGGTCGCGGCAGGCCCGATAGAGCTTCTCGGTCTGCTCAAAGGGCTGGATGCGCCCGATCGCCGCCTGCACATCGACGTTGATATCCTGCACGCCCAGGCTGATCCGGTTGAAGCCCATGGCGTGGATCTGCGCCAGCTGCTCGACCGTGCCGATGCGCGGGTCGATCTCCAGCGAGATCTCGCCGGCCCAGTCGATCGCGAAGTTGTCCGACAGCAGGTTCACAAGGCGCATCATCTGCGCCTCGCTGAGGAAGTTCGGCGTGCCGCCGCCCCAGTGCAGCTGCACCACCTGACGCCGCCCGCCCAGCAGCGGCGTCACCATCGACAGCTCGCGCTCGATGCGGTCCAGGTAGCGGTCCACCACATCGGAGCGGCGGGTCACGGTGGCGTTACAGCCACAGTAGGCGCAGTGCTCGGCGCAGAAGGGCAGGTGGACATACACCGAGAGGGCGTCGTCGGGGCGGGCCGCCACGTCGGCCAGCGCCTCGCGGTACTCCGCCTCGCCGAAGGTCCCCGTCCATGCGGGCACGGTCGGGTAGCTGGTGTAGCGCGGCCCCGGCTTGTTATAGCGCGCCAGCAGCTCTGGCGAGATAATCACATCAGACATAGTAGTTTCCATCTATGGGTATATGCTGATGCAGAATGAGGCAGCCCTGGGGCTGCGCTCAATCTGCAATCTGCAATCTGCAATCGCCAATCACCCTAGCATCCCACCTGCTTGTTGGTGTCGCGGGTGCCGAACTCCGCGGCGGCGGCGGGCTCCAGCGGCAGGTTCAGGTCGTTCTCGGCCTGGTGCTTGATCAGCTCCGGGTCGTAGCGCGCGGGGATGGCGCCGCCGAAGGTGGTGTCGGCCACCTGCTCGGGGTGCTCCTCCTTCATGCGGGCGATCTCATCGAGGGTGAAGACGCGGGTCTGGTCGAAGTCCAGGTCAACCTCCATCGAGCCGCCGCGCATATGCACGCGGCCGATGTCGTAGAAGCGCTTCTCGAAGGTCGTCTTGGCGAAGGCGCGCAGACAGCCCATCATGTACTTGCGCTTCTCCTTGTCCTTGATGAAGGGGTACTCCAGGAAGGCCTTGCGCATATAGAAGCGGGCGTAGTTGCGGAGCACGCCCTTGAGCACATCCTCGCGCTCCATCAGGTCGGGCTTCATGATCGGGGTGACGAAGTTGTACTTCGAGTAGTCGCGCACCTCGACCCGGTCGCCCAGATCCTCGAAGAGCTCGGCGAAGGGCCAGGGGGTGTACATGTTCCAGTTGGCCATGTCCACCTTCCAGTCGAGGGCGTAGCGGTAGGTCTCCTCGATCAGCTCCGGCGTCTCGTTCTCCATGCCCATGATGAACTGGGCCTCGGCCACCATGCCCGCGTCCTGGATGAGCTTGATCGCCTCTTTGTTCTGCTCGATCGTCGTCTGCTTGCGGAAGACCTCCAGGTTCATCTGGGCGGCGGCCTCGGTGCCCAGCGAGATGTGCATCAGGCCGGCCTGACGCCAGAGGGGCAGCAGCGCCTTGTCGCGCATAATGTCGGTCACGCGGGTGTTGATGCCCCAGAGCACCGGCAGCTTGCGCTTGGCCAGCTCCTCGCAGAGCGCGGTGAACTTCTTGCGGTTGAGCGTCGGCTCCTCGTCGGCCAGGATGAAGAAGCCCACCTTGAAGTCGCGCACCAGAGTCTCGATCTCATCGACGAACTTCATCGGGTTGCGCGCGCGGTAGCGCCGCCAGAACTTCCACTGCGAGCAGAAGCGGCAGGTGAAGGGGCAGCCGCGGGCGAAGTTTGGCACCGCCACGCGCACGTTCATCGGCACGTAGATGTACTTGTCCCACTCCAGCAGGCTCCAGTCCGGGGTGAGGACATCGAGGTCGGCGATCGGGTCGGCGGCCGGGGTGGCGATGACCTGTTCGTTCTCTAGGTAGGCGATGCCCTTGATCGTCGCCCGGTCCTTCACGTCGGAGCCGGCCTCGATGCTGCGCATCAGCTCGACGATGATCTCCTCGGCCTCGCCGCGGACGATGTAGTCGATCCAGGGCGCCTCGCTGAAGACCTGGGTGTACATGAAGGTCGGGTGGATGCCGCCGAGGATGAGCTTGGCGTTGGGGCGCTCCTCGCGGGCGATCTTCAGGGTCGCCTGGGCCTTGATGATCATGGGGGTGATCGCCGTGGCCATAATCACGTCGGGCTTGTTGATGCGGATGATCTCGCGCAGCTTGTCGTCGTCGATGTGGAAGGTCATCGCGTCGATGAAGCGCACATTCTCGTAGCCGGCGCTCTTCAGCGCGCCGCCGATGTAGGGCACCCAGCTCGGCGGCCAGTTTCCGGCGATCTCCGCTCCGCCCGCGTGGTAGTTCGGCTGGATCATCATGATCCGCATGGCTCTGCTCCTTACAATGAGGGAAGACCCTAGAGTACTATCTGGTAGACACAGGCGTCGCCGCCGTGGGATTGGCATGCGGTCTCGCGCAGATCGATGCGCTGGCTCACCACGCGGCGCAGCATCTGGGTGAAGGCGCCGCTGTAGTAGCGGCAGAGCGCGCCGGAGATGTCGGCCGCGCGCTGATCGTCCGGCCTGCCGATGCTCACCGAGGGCGCGCGGCCAAGGCCGAAGCGGAAGACCCCGCTGCCCACAAAGGTCCAGGCGTGCTTGCTGATCGCGAGCAGCAGCAGGCGCAGGCTGATCGGCGCGGGCAGCAGGCCGAGCACGGTTCGGATGGGCGCCGGGATGCGGTTGGCCCGCACGTAGTCGGCGGTGCGCTCGCCCGAGCGGTACAGGATCTCGCCCGCCCGCTCACCGCCCATGCGCGCGACGAGCAGCCTGACCAGGTCGTGAAAATCGGACTCCGGGATCATCGCGTGGGGCAGCTCGCTCAGGTAGCCTGCAGCGTCTCCGGCGAGCAGCGCCGGCAGCTCCTCGGGGGCGTAGGACTCACGCAGGGCCGCGATCGTCTGGATGATCGCGTTCGGGCCAATCCTGGCCACATGCATCGTGGTGGCAACCAAGGCGTCCTCCAACACAGGGCGGGCGTGCCGCCTCGCGTCTTATGACATATATGTAGTTCAGATTGCTGACTACACACAATATAGTACCTTGTGTCGTTGCCGTGGGAAAGCGAGAACTAACCGGGGGTTATAGTGCCTTAACTAAAGGCCGCACCGCCCAGTATGCTCGGCCGCGGCGGCGGGGCGGCTGCTGTCCCTGGCCCTGGGCCATGTCGGCCATCTGCTGGCCAACCTGCTGGCCGATCTGGTCGGCGAGGGACTGCTGGTTCTCGCGGGCGGCCTGCATGATCGCGGCGATCGCCTCCTCGCTCATGCCGGCCTCGCGCAGCTTCTCCAGCAGCTCGCGCATGAGCTGGCTGAGCTTGCTGAACTGCAGCTCGCGCATGGCCTGGCGGGCCATCCACTGCTGGTAGCGCGGGCTGGTCATATGTGGCGGGCTGACCTGGCTGAGCATGTCGCGGATCTGCTTGTTCGAGAGCTGCTGGCCGGTCATCATCGAGCGGAAGAGCTCGGCCAGCTGCTCGGGCGTCATGTGCTGCAGCATCTCCTCAAGCATCTGCTCCAGCTGGCGCAGCTCATCCTCGGAGAGCTGGCCGCCGCCGGCCTGCTGCATGGGCGGCGGGGCGTCGCTGCTGAAGTAGAGCGGGAAGAGCTCCTGGAAGGTCTCCGTGTCGCCCCGGTCTTTGATCAGGGTCGCCTGGAGCGCCATGCGGAAGAAGTCTCTGTCGGCGATGCCGGCCTGCTCGATCGCGCGCATGGCGTCGGCGCTCTCGGCGAGGCTGACGCGCACCCCGGCGGCGCGCAGGCCGGCGATAAACTGCGTGATTCGGCGGTCCATATGGTGTATGCCTCCCGTTGGGGCGCAGCAGCGGACACGCGAGCCGCTGCGCGCAGCGGCTCGCGTGTCCGCTGCTGCGCCCTTACACCGAGCACCTAGTTATTCCACTCGTTGCCGCGATAGCCGCCGCGCGGGCGGTCGCCCTTATCCCCGCGCTCGGGCTTGTCTCCGCCGCTCTGGAGGGCGCGCTTGGCCCGCTGCAGGTCGCTCTCGTACTTGAGCAGGACGCTGAGCGTATTGTCGAGGGTGCTCTTGTCGAGCTGCTTGGCGTTCAGCTCCAGCAGGGCCCTGGCCCAGTCGAGCGTCTCGCTGACGCTGGGGTGCTTCTTCAGGTCCATGCCGCGCAGGCGCTGCACCATCTCCACGGCCTGGCGGGCCAGCTTCGCGCTCAGGCCCGGCACCTTCAGCTGGACGACGCGCAGCTCGGCCTCCAGGTCGGGGTAGCCGATGTGGATGTAGAGGCAGCGCCGCTTGAGCGCCTCGCTCAGCTCGCGGGTGTTGTTCGAGGTGAGCAGCACGCTCGGCATGTGCTTGGCTTTGATCGTGCCCAGCTCGGGGATGCTCACCTGGAAGTCGCTCAGGATCTCGAGCAGGAAGGCCTCGAACTCGGCGTCGGCGCGGTCGATCTCGTCGATCAGCAGCACCACTGGCTTCTCGCTCATCAGCGCCTTGAGCAGCGGGCGGGGCAGCAGGAAGCGCTCGGAGAAGAAGACCTCCTCCTCGCCGGCCAGGCGGTCGGCGGCCTCGCGCAGGCTGGTGGAGTCGCCGAGCACCTGGCCGAGCTTATCGCGCAGGAGCTGGGTGTAGAGCAGCTGCTTGGCGTACTCCCACTCGTAGAGCGCCTTGGTCTCATCCAGGCCCTCGTAGCACTGTAGGCGGATGAGCTCGCGGCCGTTGGCCGCCGCCCACGCCTTGGCCAGCTCGGTCTTGCCGACGCCGGCCGGGCCCTCGGTGAGCAGCGGCTTGCCCAGCCTATCGGCCAGGAACATCGAGGTGCTGATCTCGTCGGAGGCGATATATTGCTGGGCACTCAACATCTCACGCACATCGCTGATCGAGCTGAGCATGGTCTGCGCTACCTTTCTCTGCACGTCACGTATTGTTGTCCTGAAGGTCCGCTGGGAGGGGTTCGGGGCGGGCCTATCTCTCCCCGAAAAACCACCCACCATCATTCAGTGCGGTGGGTCACGTATATACGCCTGGAGTAATGTGTGAGGGGATGTGTTCAGTATAGCACGCTGTCTTGCGGCGTGCAGGGGATGTTATACTAGCCATTATGAGCAGCACACTACGCTACCCGACCGTTCTGTTCGACCTCGACGGCACCCTGACCGACCCGCTGGAGGGGATCGCCCGCAGCGTGCGCTACGCCCTGGAGCAGCTGGGCCGCCCGCCGCTGAGCGACGAGGTGCTGCGCGGCTGGATCGGCCCATCGCTGCGCGCCTCGCTTGCCAGTGTCCTCGATGGAGATCAGGACCTCGTCGAGCAGGGCATGACCCTCTACCGTGAGCGCTATGGCCCCACCGGCATCTTCGAGAACCGCGTCTACCCGGGCATCCCGGCGCTGCTGGGGGACCTGGCTGCCGCCGGGTGCGCCGTCTGCCTGGCCACCTCCAAGCCGCAGATCTTCGCCCAGCGTATCCTGGAGCACTTCGGCATCGCCCGACACTTCACGGTCATCGGCGG
>NZ_JAIEWN010000010.1:94554-111062 GCF_019599295.1 Oscillochloris sp. ZM17-4
CTACGGCAGCCGCGCCGAGCTCATGTCGGCCGGCGCGCTCGCGGTGGCCGATACGGTTGTGGCGCTGCACGATCTGCTGCTGTAGATCACAGTATCACAGTCGATCCGATTTGCATGTTCTTGACACTTATGCTATACTTACGCAAGGAGCAGGGTGAATCTCTGCAAACCTCTTCGAGTTGCGTCGGTGTTGCAGCAGCCACATCGACCGTCACTCCCCAACCTTCCGTGTCCCAATAGCACCTGTCGCGCCAACGCCGCGTAGCCCACTGTGCGGCGTATCTGAAGGCCATTCGCTGGCCTTCACACATACTATTCCACACCACATGCCCGTAGGTACGTACGTCCCAGTGCAGCGCTAGTGACACCCTGTGTCCTGCCCTGCGCGCCTCTTCGGCTCAGCTGTTGAGCTGGGGTAGGTGTAATGGGCGGTTGCCCCTGCACGCACTCTCCCGCGCCGTATTGCGCCCGCACAAGCGCCCCTAAATCCTCAGACTACCATGGTGACCGCCAAGGAGAAACACGTCGTGAATGTCGCAGAATTAGAGTCAAAGACTCTCAGCGACCTGCGCGAGATGGCCCGCAAACTTGATATTACCGGCTTTAGCGGGCTCAAAAAGCAGGATCTGATCTTCAAGCTGCTCCAGGCACAATCGGAGGAGCAGGGTAACACCTTCAGCGATGGCATCCTTGATATCGTGTCGGACGGCTTCGGATTTCTCCGCGGTGATCGCATGCTCCCCGGCGCCGACGATGTCTACGTGTCACAGTCGCAGATCCGCCGCTTCGGCCTGCGCACCGGCGACCGGATCTGGGGCCAGATCCGCCCCCCCAAGGAGAGCGAGCGCTTCTACTCGCTGCTGCGCGTCGAGATGATCAACGGGGTTGACCCGGAGACGGCCCGTAAGCGCCCCTCGTTCGACCAGCTCACCCCGATCTTTCCCAACGAGCAGCTGAAGCTGGAGACGGAGCCGAACCTGCTCCACACGCGCCTGGTCGACCTGATCGCGCCGATCGGCCGCGGCCAGCGCGGGCTGATCGTCTCGCCCCCCAAGGCCGGCAAGACGATGCTGCTCAAGGCGATCGCCAACGGCCTGACCTCGAACCATCAGGATATTCACCTGATGGTGCTGCTGATCGGCGAGCGGCCCGAGGAGGTCACCGATATGCGGCGCAGCGTCAAGGGCGACGTGATCTCGTCCACCTTCGACGAGCCGGTCGAGGACCACACCAAGGTCGCCGAGATGACCCTGGAGCGCGCCAAGCGCCTCGTCGAGGGCGGCCAGGATGTGGTCATCCTGATGGACTCGATCACCCGCCTCGCCCGCGCCTACAACCTGGATATGCCACCCAGCGGGCGCACGCTCTCCGGCGGCATCGACCCGGTGGCGCTCTACCCGCCCAAGCGCTTCTTCGGCGCCGCCCGCAATATCGAGGGCGGCGGCTCGCTGACGATCATCGCCACATGTCTGGTGGACACCGGCTCGCGCATGGACGATGTGATCTACGAGGAGTTCAAGGGCACCGGCAACATGGAGCTGCACCTCGACCGCAAGCTGGCCGAGAAGCGCATCTTCCCCGCCCTCGACATCCAGCGCAGCAGCACCCGCCGCGAGGAGCTGATCCTCAGCCCCGAGGCGCTGCGCCAGGTCTGGACGCTGCGGCGTATGGTGAGCATGCTCGGCGATAACGAGGGCACCGAGCTGATGCTGACCCGCATGGCCAAGACGAAGACGAATGTCGATTTCCTTGCCACCCTGAGCAGGGGCGGCCAGCAGTAGGGACAGGGGACAGGCGACAGGCGACAGGAGAAGGGCCACGAAGCACCACCAAGCGCTTCGTGGCCCTTTTTGCTCTCCAAGGCAAGGCTTCCAGGGCGCTTTATGATACTGTTTACGCACATCCTGTGCGGATTCGCTCCGCCTGTCCCCTGTCCCCTGTCCCCTGTTCCCTGTTCCCTGTCTAGGAAACAAAACCCCGCCGACACACGTACAATTGGTGGAGATGGCCGATGTCGCGCCCCCGCGCGCGTACAGCATAGGAGAAACGCCCCATGCGATGCACAAACTGCGACGCTGAGCTCGCCCCCAACGCCCGATTCTGCACCACCTGCGGCACCCCGGTCGTGGCTTCCCCCGCGCCCACCCCGCCCGGTATCGGCGGCAGCGAGTCCCAGTCGATGGCCGACGTCTACGATAACCGCCCCGGCGAGCGGATCGACCTGCCCGACCCGGCGGTGGTCGGCGCGGGCCAGGGGGCCAGCGGGCTGCAGTACAAGATCATCGGTACCACCATGCAGGCCGTGGTGATCGAGCTGCCGCCGAGTCAGACGGTCTTCTCGGAGCGCGGCGGCATGAGCTGGATGAGCGCCAACATCAACATGGCGACGAACATGGAGGGCGGCCTGGGCGGCGCCTTCAAGCGCATGTTCTCCGGCGAGTCGATCTTCATGGTCAGCTTCACCTCGCAGGGAGGCAACGGCATCGTCGGCTTCTCGGCCGAGTTCCCCGGCAAGATCGTCCCGCTGAACCTGGGCTCCGGCCAGCAGATGATCTGCCAGAAGGACGCCTTCATGTGCGCCGAGCGCAGCGTGACGCTCGACATCCACTTCCGGCGCAAGCTGGGGGCGGGCTTCTTCGGCGGTGAGGGCTTCGTGATGCAGAAGCTCACCGGCCCCGGCCTGGCCTTCGTCGAGCTTGACGGCGAGATCGTCGAGTATACGCTGGAGGCCAACCAGATGCTGAAGGTGGACACCGGCCACGTGGCGATGTACGAGCCGACGGTGCAGTTTGACGTGGAGATGGTGCGCGGCTTTAAGAACATCCTCTTCGGCGGCGAGGGCCTCTTCCTGGCCACCCTGCGCGGCCCGGGGCGCGTCTGGCTCCAGACGATGCCGGCGATGAACCTGGCCAAGAAGATCGCGCAGTACCTGCCGAGCAGCGGCAGCAGCAGCGGCGGCGGTAATGGTCCCAACATCAACCTGGGGAATCTGTTCGGGGAGTAGAGCGCTGAGGCGCTGAGGTAGTGTAGGGGGCGTTGGTCCTTTGGTGTTGGCGACATCGTCGCCAACACCAAAGGACCAGCTATGGATGAAGCCCTGCGGGCAGAATCAAACAGGGCCGGGCAATAGTGTCCGACCCTTGTCGATATGACCTCTGGAGGATCCCTGGCTAGACCAGGTTAATCAGCTCATTTGCGGTGCGGCGCATGTCGAGGAAGACAAGGCCGAGCTTGGCGCGGCTCTGAGCGAGCGCGGTGAGCACCGCCTCCTCACCGATAGCCATCAGGATCACGTACCCATCTTCGCCGCGGACAAAGACCTGGTCGAGCTGGCCACGGCGGAGCTCATTGGCGATCCGCTCACCCAGGGACAGCATGGCCGCGCTCATCGCCGAGACCCGGTCCTCCTCAACATCCGCCGGCAACGCCGAAGCCATGATGAGGCCATCAACACTCACGACCGCCGACGCCTCGATGTCGGGCGTGTTCATGGACAAGGCCTTCAGATGCCGCACCATCTCTTCGGTTCTGCTTGCCATTCAGATCCTCCTTAGGGGCCGTCAGCAGTTCTGGAGCAGAGGCTAGAACGAACTGGCAATTGGTGCCAGGATCATACGGGCCGCAGTTGACGGCCGTCTTGGCTTATTCTACTACATTTCCAGAGCCTGGGCAACTAGTTTGCTGGGTGGCAATCGGCAAAGCCGTACGTTGACAGGCTATGAAGTGTAATGATTAGCTATAGTAGTAGATTATAACACGCCTCTGTTACTGTCGATGTCAGGGGGTGGGCGGCAGGCCCAGCCGCTCGCGCAGGGCGCTATCGGCCTCGGAGACGGCCTGCTCGGGGTCGAGCAGGCCGCGCAGGACATTGGCGTGCATATCCGAGAGCGCGCCCCAGACGACATCGTTCGCCTGGCGGCTATTCGGCATAGGCTGCCCCTGCGCGGCCTGGTCGCGAAAGACGAGGGCGGCCTCACGGAGCTGAGGGTCAACCCCCTCGACCGACGCCAGATCCAGGCTGCGCAGGGCCGGCTGGCGCCCGGCGCGCAGCAGATCCGCCTGGGACTCGGCGCTGATCAGGTAGCGGATGAAGTCGACGGCGGCCTGGCGCTCGGGCGCGCCGATCCGGGCGTTCAGCACCACCGCATCGCTCTGCACATAGGGCTGTGGCGCGCGGTCGCCGTCGCTCAGGCGCGGCAGGGGTGCGACGCCCACATTCTCCTGCCAGAGCTCGCGGTAGGCGCCCAGGGCGTGCGACCAGTCGAAGGTCATCAGGGCCTCGCGGGTCATCACGGCGTTATCGACGGCGATGCCGTCGGTGCTCGCCAGGATGCGCTCGTCGCTATGCAGGCTCTCGACCCAGCCCAGCCAGGCCTCGGCGCCGATCCGCCCATCGAGGCCGAGCACGAGGTCGCGGTTCTCATCGAAGATCCGCCCGCCGAAGGCGTAGAGGTAGCCGATGGTGCGGTCGAGGCTGAGGTTTATCGCCAGCCCCCAGGTGGGCGGGCTGCTGCGGGTGTCGGTCAGGCCGCGGGCCACGGCGAGCAGCGCGGTGGTGTCGGCGGGCGGGGCGGCGGCGAAGTTCGCCTTGTTGTAGTAGAGGGCGAGGGTGTCGAAGGTGAGCGGCACGCCGTAGAGCGCGGGCTCCGCGCCCGTCTGGAGCTGGGTGCTGCCGAGGGCCGCCGGCAGCAGCTGGCTCAGCTCGGCGTCCGGGATCAGGTCGCCCATTGGCATCAGGGCGCCGCTATCGGCCAGCCCGCCGAGGGTGTGGCTCTTCAGGATGGCCATGTGCGGCCCGCCGCCCTCGGAGACGGCCATGGCGAGATCGGAGGTGATCGCCGCAACCGAGTGGGCCTGGAGGATGATCTGCACGGCGGGGTTGCTGCGGTTATAGCGCTCGACGAGGGCGGCGAGGGCGCGATCCTCGGGGTTGGGCCAGGAGTGCCAGAGCACGAGCACGGTCTTTGCGCGCTCGCCCGCGCCGGCCGTTGGCGCTGGCGTTCCGGCAACCGATGCGGCGCCGGCGCTACAGCCTGCCAGTGAGAGGAGCGCCAGCCAGGTGACCAGGAGATGCCAGATATGCTGCCGTGTGGTCACTGGGGCCTCGCTTTCCGCGCAGAGAACGGCGGCAGTATAGCACGCCGCCCGCGGGCCGCGCAAAGTGCGGTAGTATTGGTGGTGTGACGTATAGTCTTGCAGCGGGGCTCTGGCGGGCGGCTGAAGCCGCGTCGCCGGGGCGCTGCGCGCCGAGCGTCGGCCTGCGCCGACGCCGCCCGCCCGCATGCAGAAACTTTCGTCACACCCTAGTATTGGGGGTTGGGGGTTGGGGGGATCATGCAAGCGTTCGATGATCTGCTGGTGCGGGTGCGACGAAGCGATGTGGGTGGCGACCACGCCTATATGGTCGAGATGTGGATGGAGGGCGGGCGCCGGGTCCACGCCCAGGAGGCGCTGCAGATCGACGACTACGTTGATCCGGCGCCCAATGATGCGGGCGCCCTCGTCGCTCATGGCCTCGACCTGTTCAACCGGCTGTTCAGCGGGAGGCTCTCGGTCGCCTTTCAGCAGGCGTGGGCCGCGGCCGTCGCGCGCGACCGGATCCTGCGGCTGCGGCTGGCCCTAGACCCGGCGGCGCCCGCGATCCACGCCGTGCCCTGGGAGCTGCTGCACTTCGACGATAGCGGCGGCATGTCGCCCGCGCGCCCGATCGCCACAGACGGGCGGATCGCCTTCTCGCGCTACATCGAGAACGCCGACTTCGATGAGGGCGAGCCGGTGCGCCACCGCCCCGTGCGCCTGCTGCTCGCCATCGCTGATCCGGCCGACCTCGCGGATCGCTGGGAGGGGCTCGCGCCCGTCGGCCGGGAGAGCGAGGAGCGCGACTTCCGCACCCGATTCAGCCCGATCATCAGCTCAGGGCAGTTCAGCTACGATGTGCTGCCGGTCGCCTCTGCCAGGGCGCTTCAGGACGCCATCTCCCAGGGCGGCATTGATGGCGCGCGGCCTGATGGCTACGATGTGCTGCTCTATATGGGCCACGCGGCCTACAACCACCAGTACGGGTCGTGCCTGATCCTTGAGAACCCGGAGACGCGACAGTCGCGGCTCTACCCCGCCGAGGATCTCGTCAGCCTGATGCAGCAGCTCCCCGAGAGCCACCGGCCGGCGATGGTGGTGCTGGTGACGTGTAATAGCGCCGTGACATCGGCCAGCCGGACGATCAACAGCCTGGCGGCGCGCCTGGTGATCAGCGGCGGCGTCTCGGCGGTGCTGGCCATGCAGCGCCTGGTCGAGATCACCCTGGCCCGCCGCTTCACCTACCACCTCAGCGAGCACCTGCTGCGCGAGGGGCTGATCGACGTGGCGGTCAATGTGGCGCGGCGGCGCGTCTACGCGGCCGATGACATCGGCTGGACGACGCCGGCGCTCTACATGCGCTCGCTCAGCGGCCGGCTCTTCACCCCAAACGCGCAGCTTGAGTATATCGAGTCGATCCTGGCGGACCCCACGTACGTGCGCTGGAGCGGCCCGGAGTTCATCGAGTCCGGCGTGCTGGCGGTGTCCCCTGGGCAGAACTGGAGCCTGGTGCGCTCGCGCCCCGAGGACGCCCCTGCCAGCGTCAGCGTGATCGAGACCCTGCACCGCATCCTTGAGCAGGGGCGGCTCGGTGATCGTCACCGCCACGGCGAGGCGCCTGCCGGCGGCTACAGCACGGTCACCGCCGTGATCGGGCCGCCCCACTCTGGGCAGACGACGATCCTCCAGCGCCTCGCCTACGATCTGGCCCTGAAGGTGACGGAGGATCCGAGTCGCCCCCCGGGGGTCATGGTGTCGCTCACCGGATACGAGACCCAGCGCGGGGCGGATCGGCTGGCGCGGCATATTGTGGAGCAGGCCCAGTCCGCCAACGCCGCCCTCGGGCTCGCCCTGAGCGAGCTGTTCCGGCCGCCGGGCGTGATCCGGGCCAGCTACACCCGCCCGCGCGCTATCTTTCTGCTCGACAACCTCGACAGCCTCCCCGCGAAGGCGCGTGTCGATCTCGCCAACGACCTGAGCGCCCTCGCCGCGCGCATGCCTGACCAGCAGTTTGTGATCACCTCATCGCAGGAGAGCTTCCCCTCCCACGCTCTCGTCGGCGCCCACGTCCTGGTGATCCAGCCGCTCACCGAGCAGCAGATCTTCCGCTACATCAGCCGGCGCGAGAAGCGCGGCGCCTACCAGATCTTCAGCCAGATCCGTGAGAATCGCCTGCTGGCCCTGGCCAGCGACATGAGCCTGCTCGCGATGATCTACGTCCGCATGGCCGGCGACCCGCAGGCCCGGCTGACCCGCAACCAGCTGGTGCAGGAGCACTTCGACCAGGCGCTTGGCGGCCTCCCGCCGCGCTACGGCGTCGGCGATGTCGCCCGCGAGAGCCTGGTGGCCCTGGCGTGGTATGGCCGCTGGAATCATATCGATCAGCTGCCGCTGAGCGAGGTGTTTCGCATCCTGGCCGAGATACGCCGCGACCGCGACTACGGCCTGGAGGAGCTCTACCGGGAGCTCTGCGACGCCCGCCTGCTGATCGGCGTCGGCGTGGGCACGGCCCGCTTCGTCAACCCGGCGGTTCAGTCCTACTGCGCCGCCGTGGCCCTCGCCGCCCGCCCCGACCTGGCCGAGCGCGCGCGCGACATCATCAGCCTCTGTAGCAGCCCCAAGCGCCAGATCTGGTGGGAGGATGTGATCTACTCCCTGTCCGGCCTGATCAGCGACCCGGCCCCGCTCTTCGAGAGCCTGGCCGCCGCCATCCGCGCGGGGAGCTACACGCACGCCCTGATCGCCGCCCGCAGCCTGGAGGCCCTTCCCCCCGAGCAAGATGCGCGCCTGCCCGCGGCGCTGCGGGATGAGCTGCTGGACGCCTGCGTGCTGCGGCTGCGCGCGGACCGTGAGCCCGCGGCCGATCGGCGCGAGCAGGTGGCCATCGCCCTCGGCCGCCTGAGCCACCCGCAGGTGCGCCACGAGCTGCGCCGCCTCCTGGTCGACCGCGTCCGCAAGACGAGCAGCGGCCCGCGCTACGAGTACACCAACGTGCGGATCGCCGCCGCCCGCGCCCTGCGCAACATCTACCTGCCAGGCAACCTGGGGCTGGGCAGCGACGGCCCGCGCGATGATCTGCCGAGCCTGCTGCTCACCGATGGGCGGCCCGACATGGCATCGCTGGCCGATGGTGCGGGCGGGGAGCCGAGCGCGATGCCTTCGATCGCCGACATCCGCAACGATCAGATGCTGGTGCGCCTGATGCGGATCTGGAATCACGGGGCCGAGGGGCGCGCAGAGTTCCGCGACATCCTGCGCAACTCGCCCAACCCGCCCGAGCGCGCCCTGGCCGCGTTCGCCCTCGGCGACATGATCGACAGCGAGGGAAAGAAGCTGCTGGACGCCCGCCAGCTCCTGCGGGTGATCCTCGGCCCCGCCGACACCGCCGACGAGCGGATCAGCCCTGACTGGGAGGACACCATGTGGGCGGCCGCCGACGCGCTGACTCTCTTCGAGCCGAGCCAGGTGGCCCCGCTGCTGACGGTGCTGGTGCAGCGTAAGCAGACGATCCCGAACAGCGCGGCCCAGCAGCTCGCCTACCTGGCCGGCCGCCTGCGCGCGGCCAGCCCCGAGGTGATCTGCTGGCTGATCGGGCTCCTGGTCACCAACCCCAGCCAGACGATTAAGAGCAAGGCGCTCCAGAGCCTGGCATGGATGGGCATGGGCATCGAGAAGCGGCAGCTCGATCTTGGCGATGGGCGGCCCGGCCCGACCCTCAAGCAGCTCATCCAGGACATCGCCGCCGGGCGGAGGATCCGGCCGCTGGCGCTGGGGCGCTTCACGGTGGACCGGCGCGCGAGCGATAGTGACGGGGAGCCGATCTACCTGCGGCGCAAGGCGATCGAGGCGCTGGCCTGGGTTGGCGACGCTGAGACCCTGCGCGATCTCACCCCGCACGTGGCCGCCTGGCCCCTGGAGCTGCGCGAGCACTGGTACCTGGCGGCGGCGACGATCAGGGAGCGCGCCGGGGGCGCGCGGGTGCGGGATCTCGGCCTCGATCGCCAGGCCGCCGCTAGGCCGGTTGTAGATGCGCAGCTTGCCCTGGAGCAGGGCCACCCGCTCGCTGATCCCGAGCAGCCCGTAGTGGCCGGCGTTCGCCAGGGCCGCCAGGTCGAGCCCGGAGCGCATGCCTGTGCCGTCGTCGGCGATGGTGATGCCCAGGGCGCGCGGCGATGTGGAGATAAGGCGCACCGTCACCTCGCGGGCCTGGGCGTGCTTGCGCACGTTCGACAGGCTCTCCTGCACGATGCGGAAGATCGACAGCTCCAGCTCCTCGGGCAGCCGGCCCAGGCTCTCGTCCACCTGGAGGTTGACGGCCACCTCGGTGCGCGCCGCCCAGTCCCGCGTGTACGACTGGAGGGCCGCCCCGAGCCCCAGGCTATCGATCGTCGGCGGGCGCAGGTTGCCGCAGATCTGGCGCACGTCGTCTACCAGGGCGCGCATGCTGAGGCGCACCTCGGCCAGCTCCTGCGAGAGCCCCGACTCCTCATCCGCATCGCTCTGGAGATCCTCAAGCTGGAAGTTCACGCTCAGCAGATCTTGGATCACCTGGTCGTGCAGCTCGCGGGCCAGGTACTTGCGCTCGCCCTCGCGCTCGGTCAGCAGGCGCCGCTGGGCGTCCTGTAGGGCCAGGTTGGCCTGGTCGAGCGACTTCACCTGCTCGGCGAGCTGCTGGATCAGCTGCTGGTTCAGGCTGTCCTGGGCGGCCAGGTCGCGCTCCAGGCGGCGCTGCTGGAGGCGCAGGCGCTCAGACTGCTCGCGGGCGCTGTAGTAGCTCTCCAGCGCCCAGATCATCGGCGTGAGCTGCTGGCGCTCGCCCTGGCCGATCAGGGCGGCCACGATCTGCTCGCGGCTGGTGCTGTCGGTGCGGGCGTCCAGCACCTTCTGGCCCTCGTTCAGCACGATCACCCGGTCGGTCACGGCGAAGATATGGTCGAGGCTGCTGCTAGACAGGATGACGGCGACGCCCTGCCGCTGCCAGCTGCGGATGAGGGCCAGCAGGCGCTGCTGGAAGCTGTAGCTGAGCAGGGCCGCCGGCTCGTCGAGGATCATCAGCCGCGCCGGCATCACCATGGCGCGGGCGATGGCCACCAGCTGGCGCTGCTCGCTAGAGAGCTGGTTCACCGGTGCGCGCAGCGTCTCCACCGGCAGCTCAAGCTGGGCCAGCACGTCGAGGGCCAGCTGATCCATGCGCCGCCGGTCGGGGAAGCGCAGCCAGCCGAGGCGCTGCGGCCAGCCCAGCTCGGCCCCGAGGAAGATGTTCGCGGTGATGTCGAGCCGCTCGGCGAGGACGGGGCGCTGCGGCACCACCGCCACGCCGTGCGCCGGCGCACGGAAGGGCCAGCGCAGCCGGTGCCCGTCGATCAGCGCCTCGCCGTCGGTGGGGGCCATCAGGCCGCCCAGCAGCTCGGCCAGCACCGACTTGCCGGCGCCGCTGCGCCCCACCATGCCCACGACCTCGCCGGGGGCCACGCTGAAGCTCACCCGGTCGAGGGCGCCGAGCGTGCCGAAGCGTTTGGTTAAGCCAATGCACTGGAGGATCGGTTCCATAGGTGGTGTGCCGCCGTAGGGGCGTCTGGAAGTCGTTGGTGTCCCAGGCGCGAATCATCGCGTCCACATTGTTGGCGGTGACAATATCCAGGCCGGTGTCGATGAACGGCGGGTAGTCCGCCTTGTGGACGATCCGGTCATACACGATCTGGACCGAGTCGTAGCCCCAGCCCCAGTACTTCTGGCCGATCAGGGCGGTGAGGTAGCCCTCGCGCAGCAGGTTCAGCTCCACGGGCAGCGTGTCGAAGGCCACCGTCTTCAGGGTGCCCGCCTGCGTCGCCGCCTCCCAGAGCGGCATCGAGCCGCGGTCGGCGAAGAGCGGCCACAGCCCCACGTAGAACCAGCCGCGCAGGTCCGGGTGGGCCTGCATCACCTCCTCGACGCCCTGCACCCCCCGGCTGATGTCCTCGTTGCTGAAGACGGTCGCCACCAGCTCGACGTCGGGGTAGGCGGCCAGGCCGTCGCGGAAGCCGCGCGCGCGCTCCTCCAGGTTCAGCGCCCCCGGCACCCCGGTGAGCATGGCCACCTTGCCCCGCGGCCCGATCGCGCCCACCAGCAGCCGGGCGGCCTCCCAGCCGGCCTGGTAGTTGTCGATCGCCAGGTAGGTGAATCGCCGGCTGTCGGGCGCGTCGCTATCCCAGGTCATCACCGGGATTCCCGCCGCCACCGCGCGGTTGATCGGGTCCACGCAGGCCGTCGGGTCGTTGCAGGAGACGGCGATCCCATCCACCTGGCGGGCGATCAGATCCTCGATCACCCGGGCCTGCTCGACCGCGTCGGCGGCCACCGGGCCGGCCGTGATCAGCTGCACCTCGTAGGGGCCGCCGGCGCTCAGCTCGCGGGCCTTGGCCTGCGCCCCCCGGCTGCCCAGCTCGAACACCGGGTTGCCCAGGCTCTTGTGAACCCAGGCGATCGTGATCGTCGGCCGCCCGGAGCCGGCCGCCGGCCCGCAGGCGGCCAGCAGAACAATCACGAGTATCCCAAGTGTCCACAGCCTGCTCATGCCTACTCGCCCATCACCGGAGGAAGGGCGCAGCAGCGCCGCGCTGCTGCGCCCTTACGGCTCGCTACCGCGACAGCCTGCGCCGCCGGAAGTTATCGATCAGCACCACCAGCATGATCATCATGCCGATCGCCCCCACCTGGAGGTAGGTCGGGAAGCCGAGCAGCACCATGCCGGTGCGCACCACCTGCATCAGCAGCGCGCCCAGCACCACGCCGAAGACGCTGCCCTCGCCACCGAACAGGCTGGTGCCGCCGATCACCGCCGCGGCGATGATGTCGAGCTCGTAGTCGGCGGCGGCCGTGGGCGCGGCCACGCCGAGCCACGAGGTCATGATAATGCCGCCGCAGGCCGCCAGCAGCCCGCTGAAGGTGTAGACCACCACCTTGATCCGCTCGGTGCGCACCCCGGCCACCTGCAGCGCCCGCTCGTCGCGGCCGAGGGTGTAGATATAGCGCCCCAGCACCGTCGAGCGCAGCAGCAGGGACACCAGCAGCGCCACCCCGACCATCGTCAGCAGCGGCAGCGGCACCAGCAGCGGCCCGACCCACACGTCGTCCTGGCCCAGCGCACGGAAGGCCGGCGGCAGGTCGCGCACCGGCCGCCCGGCCGAGAGGCTGAAGGTCATCCCGCGCACCACACCCATCATCCCCAGGGTGACGATGAAGGGCGGGGTGTTGAACATGCCCACCAGCACGCCGTTGCACAGCCCGACCAGCGCCCCGCTCAGCAGGCCCACCGGCACCGCCAGCCAGATCGGCAGGCCCAGCTGGAGCAGCAGCGCGCTCGCCAGCCCCGCCAGGGCCATCACCGCCCCCGACGAGAGGTCGATCCCACCGATCAGGATGACCATGCCCACCCCGAAGGCGGCCACGGCGAACCACGAGACATTCCGCGCCAGGTTGAGCAGGTTCGTCGCCGCGAAGAAATTGCCGGTCAGCAGGCTCAGCCCCGCCGAGACCAGCAGCAGCAGCGCCAGGATCACCAGCTCCTGGCGGGCGACCAGCAGCCGCCAGCGCGGCGGGGATGTCGATGTCGCTACATCACGTGCCATAGGGGAAGGGGGAGGGGTTTGGGGAGGCCTACGCCCTCCCCAAGAGACCTATACTGTAGCTCAGTGCCTCAGCGCCTCAGCGCCTCAGTGATCACTTGCTCGACCGCCGCGTCGCCACGTCGAAGATCACCGCCCCCGCCAGCACCGCGCCGCGCACGATGTACTGCGAGGAGATGCCCACGCCCATCAGGTTCATGCCGTTGATCAGCGAGGTCATCACCAGCGCCCCGATGATCGAGCCGGTCACTCGGCCCACGCCGCCGGCCGCCGAGACGCCGCCCACATAGGCCGCCGCGATCGCGTCCAGCTCGAACAGCGTGCCCGCCGTGGTCGAGGCCGAGGTCAGGCGCGCGGCGAAGAGGATGCCCGAGAGCGCCGAGAGCAGACCCATCGAGCCGAAGACCATGTAGATGATCCGCTTCACGCTGATGCCGCTCAGCTCGGCCGCGTCAGGGTTGCCGCCCACCGCGTAGATGTGCCGGCCCAGCACCGTCTGCGTGGTGATGAAGTGGTAGATGCCGACCACCACCAGCATGATCACCACCGTCCACGAGATGCCCTGGTAGCTCGCCAGCACCCAGGTGATCGCGGCCACCAGCACCGAGATGAAGACCAGCTTGATCGTAAAGATCGCGGGCGGCAGCACCTCGAAGTTGTAGGCCTCCTGGTTCCGCCGGCGGCTGATCTCGCTCATGATGAACAGCACGATCGCCACCGCGCCGGCCAGCAGCGTCAGCTTATGTGTCTCGTTCAGGATGCCGATGTTCGGGATGTCCGGGATGAACCCGTTGCCGATCGCGTTGAAGGCCTCGTTCGAGATGATGATTGTCCCGGTGCCCTCCGTCACCAGCTGGAGGAAGCCGCGGTAGATCAGCCAGCCGGCCAGCGAGGCGACGAAGGATGGGATGCCGAGCTGGGCCACCGGCAGCGCGGTGATCAGGCCGGCGATCGCGCCCATGGCCAGCACCATCGGCACTACGAGGACGACCGGCATGCCCCAGCTGCTCAGGGCGATCGCGGCCACCGCGCCCAGGAAGCCCGCCAGGAAGCCCACCGACAGGTCGATGTGCCGGATGACGATCACCAGGGTCATGCCCACCGCCAGCACCGCGATGTAGCCGGTCTGGTTGAGCAGGTTGCTCAGATTGCGCGCTGAGAGGAAGATCCCTTTGGTGGTGACCGCGAAGATCCCCATGATCACGAACAGGGCGATGAACATGCCGTACTCGCGGATATTCTGCCGCAGTACCTTCTGTAGATCCTGGAAAAACATCCCAGATACTCCTCGTGGGATTGCAGATTGCAGATTGCAGATTGCAGATTGGAGGCAGCACATTCACAGGCTTATACCGACAAGATTTCAGGTTGCTTTACAGTTTGATGCCGTGAGTGGCGTTCTCCTGCACCAAATCTGCAATCTGCAATCTACAATCTGAAATTTTGTCTCAGTGATCTAGTTCGTCGCCAGGTGCATGACCTTCTCGGGCGTCGCCTCGGCGATCGGCAGCTCGCCGGTGATCCGGCCCGAGGAGACGATATACACCCGGTCGCTCATGCCCAGCACCTCGGGCAGCTCCGACGAGATCATAATGATGCTCATGCCCTGCTCGACCAGCCGGTTCATGAGCGTGTAGATCTCGTACTTCGCGCCCACGTCGATGCCGCGGGTGGGCTCGTCGAGGATCAGCAGGTCGGGCTTCACAAACAGCCACTTGCCCAGGCAGACCTTCTGCTGGTTGCCGCCGCTCAGGTTCGAGACGCGCTGCTCGACGGTGGGCGTCTTGATGTTGAGCGAGGTGCGGTACTCGTTGGCGACCTTGATCTCGGCGTTGCCGTCGATCATGCTGTTCTTGGCGATCGCCTGGAGGTTCGCCAGGGTGATGTTCTCTTTGACATCCTGGATGAGGATCAGGCCGTTGCCCTTGCGGTCCTCGGTCACATAGGCCACGCCGGCCTTGATCGCGGCCTCGGGGTCGCGGAAGCTGCGCTGCTCGCCCTTGACCCGCAGCTCACCCTTGACCTGGTAGCCCAGCGGGTTTCCGAAGATGCTCAGGGCCAGCTCGGTGCGCCCCGAGCCCATCAGCCCGGCCACGCCGACGATCTCACCGCGCCGCACATTCATGCTCACGTTGTGCAGGATCTCCCGGCCGAGGGCCGGGTCGTAGGCGTTCCAGCCGCGCACCTCAAGCACCACATCGCCGGGCTGCTTGTGCTCGCGCTGCGGGTAGATGTTGTCGATCTCGCGGCCGACCATGTGCTTGATCAGCGCGCCCTCCGAGACCTCGCCCTTGTGCGCGTCCAGGGTGCAGATCGTCTGCCCGTCGCGCAGCACGGTGACGGTATCGGCGATCGCCAGCACCTCCTTGAGCTTGTGCGAGATCATGATGCATGTCACGCCCTGATCGCGCAGGCCGCGCAGCAGGTCGAGCAGGTTGGCGCTATCGTCCTCGTTCAGCGCGGCCGTCGGCTCATCGAGGATCAGCAGCTTGATGTTGCGGCTCAGCGCCTTGGCGATCTCCACCAGCTGCTGCTTGCCCACGCCCAGATCCTTGATCTTCGCGGCCGGGTTCACCTTCAGCCGCACCTTGGCCAGCATCTCGCCGGCGCGCTTGATCGTCTCGTTCCAGTTCACGATCGGGCCGTTGCGGATCTCGTTGCCGAGGAAGATATTCTCGTAGACGGTCAGCTCGGGGATGAGGGCCAGCTCCTGGTAGATGATCGCGATCCCGGCGTGCTCGCTGTCGCGGATGCCCCGGTAGCTCTGCACCTGCCCGTTGAGCAGAATGTCTCCGCTGTAGGTGCCGTGGGGGTAGACCCCGCTCAGCACCTTCATGAGGGTGGACTTGCCCGCGCCGTTCTCGCCGACGAGGCAGTGGATCTCACCCTGGGCGACACGAAAGCTCACATTGTCTAATGCCTTCACGCCGGGGAATTCCTTGGTGATGCCGCGCATCTCCAGGATTGGGGGGGTATTCATTGCGAGTCTCGCTTTTTCGATCATGCCCATCGCTCATCACGCCGGGCAGGCGGCTGGTGGTCGGCCATTGAGCACCACGTCAGGGGCAGGGCTATTATCGCCGCTCAGGGGGAAGTGAGCAACCCCACGGCATTGCCCGCAATGGCCCATATAAGCGCCATGTCATTGTCGTCCGGCCTCGGCGCCGTGGGACTAAAGTCCCCGGCTGAGATCCTGGCGAAGGCCGCCTGCGCGGCCTGGCTGAGGCCGCGCAGGCGGCCTTCGCCGAAGAATCAGCCCGCGACTTCAGTTGCCGGGCGGTCGCGCGAGGGAACAATATACTCGGAATACTCGGAGTGGCTGACGGCTCGCCGTCAACCACTCCGCAAGAGGCATGAACCTCAGCGTCTCAGCGTCTCAATCCGGCTCAGTGATCTACAGGCCGGTGTAGTCGCTGGTGTTGTAGTAGCCGGAGTCGAACAGCTCGGCCTTGACGTTGGCCTTATCGACGGTGACCACCGGGGACTGGATGGCCGGCACGTCGATCTTGCCGTTGTTGTAGCTGCCCTTGGCGGCCGGGGCCGTGTCGGTCAGCAGGGCGACGGCGGCGCTGATCGAGTCGGCGACCAGGGTGCGCACATCCTTGAACACGGTCATCGACTGCTTGCCGTCGATGATGTACTGTACGGAGGCCGGGGCGGCGTCCTGACCGGTGATCAGGTAGCTGGTCACGTCCTTGTCGGTCTTGAAGGTGTCGCCGATGGCGCGGGAGGTGTCATCGTTGGGGGCCAGGATGAACACATTGCCCTTGTCGGCGGCGGTGGCCTTGGTCAGGTCGGACTCGGCCAGGGTCTTGGCGATCGCCGGGT
>NZ_JAIEWN010000010.1:111162-152755 GCF_019599295.1 Oscillochloris sp. ZM17-4
CCTGGAACAGCTTCTCAACCAGGAAGCCCGCCACAACCATCTCTGCGCCCGCCTCAGCCACGATCTCAGCCAGGGCCAGGGCCGTGCGCCCGTTGGCCAGGAAGTCGTCCACCAGAGCCACCCGCGCCCCGGCCGGCATGTAGCGCTGCGCGATCACCAGCCGCGCCACGCCGCCCTTGGTGGGCGAGGGCACGACCCGCGAGAGCGCCGGCGCCTCCACCTCAGGCGAGTACTTCTTCGCGTAGACCATTGGCAGCCCGGTGGACAGGGCCACCGCCAGGGCCGGCGCGATCCCGCTGGCCTCGGCCGTCAGCAGCAGGTCGGGCGTAAAGCGCATCAGCCGCCCGGCCAGCTCGTTGCCCATCACCCGCATCAGCTCCGGGTCGATGCGGTGGTTGAGGAAGTGGTCGATCTTCAGGATGCGGTCATCGACCACCGTGGCCTCGGCGATAATGCGGTCGACCAGCGGGGCGAAGGGCGCGGTGATCAGGCGCAGGCTGTCCTCAGGTTCGCTCACAGATAGTCCTCCTCAGCGGCTCAGTGGCTCCGCGCTCTATTGTACGCGCTCTTGAGGGGGCAAAAATCGGGCAACACACCATAAAGCAACAGTGTGTTATCATGATTTCACCTCTTGGTACTATCATATATGCCGTTCAGATATACAATACGTATACGTCGCCACTTCCCACTTCTCCACTACCTTCGGCGCTCTTGTGTAGCCCTGTGGCTGTCGGCAGCGGAGGGCGTTTTTTCTGCCCCTTGAGCTATCCTGTGAGCAGCATGAACTCAACGAACCCAAATCTCTTCCTCCCAAGCCTCGACGATGTCACCAACACCGACCTACAGATCATTGATCTCGGCACTCCCGTGCGCGCCATTATAGAGCAGCTCAACCAGCAGGGAGCCACCTTCACGCTCATCCGAGCGGCGGGCCAGATCACGGGCACGCTCACGATCCACGACGTGGTGCAGATGATCGCGGACGGCCCTGCGCCCGACAGCCTGACCCTCGACGCCGCGGCGGGCCGCCCGCTGATCAGCATCGCCCGCGACGCGCCCGATGGCGTCCTGGACGCGCTACGGCTGCTCGCGCAGCACCAGACGGGCCAGCTGATCGTCCGCAACGCCGACGGCTCGATCGCCGGGATGATCTCACAGGAGAGCATCTGCGCTGCGATGACCCCGGCGATGCTCATCCACATGCGCACGGTGGCCGAGGCGATGCGCACAGAGGTCATCAGCGTCGGGGCCGAGGAGTCGCTGCTCAGCATCGCCCGGCGCATGGGCGAGGGCAAGGTTAGCAGCGTGGTGGTCGTGGCCGTCGAGGAGGGCGGGGCGCGGCCGCTCGGCATGATCACCGATCGCGACATCACCCGCGCCCACGCGGCCCAGATCGACCTGGCCGCGACCCCGGCCCGCGCGCAGATCACCCCCCAGCTGATCACGATCACGCCCGACGCCAGCCTCTGGGATGCGCACCAGGCCCTCGACCGCGCCCACGTCCGGCGGCTCATCGTGGTCGACTCCGCCGGCTACCTTGTTGGCCTGCTCACCCACAGCAACCTACTCAACGCCACCGCCCCGCAGGATCTTCAGCGCACCTTCGACCTGCTCCAGCGCAGCGTGAGCATGCGTACGGCCGGGGCGCTCACCCCGCGCCCCGCAGCCGGCGGCGACGCTCAGCCCCGCAGCGGCATCCGCCTGCTGCTCGTCGACGACAACGGGCTCTTCCTCCAGGTGATCCACCGGCTGCTGGTGAGCCGTGGATTCACTGTCGCCGGCGTGGCGGGCAGCGGACAGGAGGCGATCCGGCAGTCCCGCGCGCTCCAGCCCGACATTATCTTGATGGATGTCGAGATGCCCGAGATGAGCGGCCTCGAGGCGACACGCGCGATCATGGACGAGCGACCCGACGCGCGCATCGTCATGCTCACCGTCGCCGAGGACGACGACACGCTCTTCGAGGCAGTGCGGCACGGCGCGGCCGGCTACCTGCTCAAAGACGTCGACATCGACCAGCTCAGCCAGTACATCCTCGGCCTGATGCGCGGCGAGGCGGCCCTCTCGCCGGTGCTGGCCCAGCGGGTGCTCAGCGCCCTGGCCAGCCAGATGCGCCAGGACAGCGCCCTCCAGCCCGACCCATCCAGCATCCTCACCCACCACCAGATCCGCATCCTCACCCTGCTGGCCCAGGGCAACACCTACAAAGAGATCGGCCGCATCCTCGGCTACAGCGAGCGGGCGATCAAGTACCACACCGGCGAGTCTATCCGCCAGCTCAAGCTCAAGGACCGCGCCGAGGCCATCGCCTACGCCCGCGCCCACATGCAGCGCGCCACCTGGCCGAACGTCGGCGATCCTTGATGATGGGCAGGCGTATGCCACAGATGCCCGCAGGGCATGAGCAACGTCAGCGGGCGAGTAAACGCGCGCCCGCAGGGCCTGCGGCCGACCGCCCACCTCCGTGGGCGGATCCGGCGTCGGCGCAGGCCGACGCCCGGCGCGCAGCGCCTCGTCGGCGCGACTACCAGCCGCCAGCCGGGGGCCAGGGGCGTTGCAACAGCCCTGTAGATGCCCGCGCTACGTGTTGACGCGGCACACCCAACGTGCTATGATCATCGCCGCATAAGGGCGCGGAGCAGCGGCCCTACCCCAGTAGAACACAGCCAGCGAACAAGCCAATAGCCAAGTGCGACAGCCGACAGCACGCCGACTGCCGAGGTTAGGCGTTTTTTTGTTGTCTCTAGCGGCCGAGCAGCAGATCCCGCCCTGGGAAGGCGCGGGCTATGAAGGTAATGGTGTCATGGTGGGCCAGATCAAGCGGTTTCTTGTCGGTAAACCCATTGCGACCGAGCATCAGCATAACGAGCGCCTGAGCCGGATTACCGCCCTCGCCGTCTTCTCGTCGGACGCGCTCTCGTCGGTGGCCTACGCCAGCGAGGCGATCCTCTCGATCCTCATCCTCGGCGGGGCGGCCGCCCTCGGCCTCTCGCTGCCGATCGCCGCCGGCATCGCGGTGCTCCTCGTGGTGGTGGCCTTCTCCTACCGGCAGACCATCCGCGCCTACCCCAAGGGCGGCGGCGGCTACATCGTCGCCCGCGAGAACTTGGGCAATATCTACGGCCTGATCGCCGCCGGCGCCCTGCTGATCGACTACGTGCTCACCGTGGCCGTCAGCATCTCGGCCGGCGTGGCCGCGATCACCTCGCTGGCCAGCACCTGGGGCGCGCCCTGGGTGAAAGACTACGCCGTCGAGATCGGCCTCGTCTGCATCCTCTTCGTCACGCTGGCCAACCTGCGCGGCGTCAAGGAGAGCGGCGTGATCTTCGCCGTGCCCACCTACGTCTTCATCGCGAGCATCCTGGCCCTGGTCTCCTACGGCATCGGCGTAGACCTGCTCTTCGGCGCGCAGCCGGTCGTCCAGGATCTGCCCGAGGTTCCGGTTAGTGAGACGATCGGCATCTGGCTGGTGCTGCGGGCCTTCGCCGCCGGGTGTACCGCCCTCACCGGGATCGAGGCGATCAGCGATGGGGTCCCCGCCTTCAAGGTGCCCGAGTCGAAGAATGCGGCGTCCACGCTGACCTGGATGGTGACCATCCTGGTCAGCATGTTCCTCGGCATCACCTGGCTGGCCCACGCCCACGGCGCCATCCCCAACGAGCTGACCCACGAGACCGTGCTCTCGCAGATCGCCCGCACGATCTTCGGCAACGGGCCGATCTACTTTGTGATCCAGTCGGCCACCGCGCTCATCCTGGTGCTGGCCGCCAACACCGCCTACGCCGACTTCCCGCGACTGGCCTCGTTCCTCTCGCGCGACCGCTTCCTGCCCCGGCAGTTCTCCTCGCGCGGCGACCGGCTGGTCTTCTCGAACGGTATCCTCGCGCTGGGATTCTTCTCGGCGATGCTGGTGGTGCTCTTCCAGGCAAATGAGATCGCGATGCTGCCGCTCTATGCGATCGGCGTCTTCATCTCGTTCACGCTCTCGCAGTCGGGCATGGTCCGTCGCCACTTCCGGATCAAGGAGGAGGGGTGGCGGCGCGGCGCGGCGATCAATACGATGGGGGCCGTCCTCACCGCCGTCGTGCTGGTGGTGCTGGCCGTCACCAAGTTCACCCACGGCGCGTGGGTGGTGATGGTGCTCATCCCCATGCTCGTGCTGCTCTTCAACAGCATCAACCGGCACTACGGCAGCGTGGCCAGCCAGCTCTCGCTTGAGGGCGCCGACCTGCCGATCCCGCTGCGCCGCCACACATCGATTGTGCTGGTGAGCGGCATCCACCGTGGCGTGCTCCCGGCCCTACAGTACGCCCGCTCGATCGCCCCCGATAATGTCACTGCGGTCTATGTCAACCTCGACGCGGATCAGACGGCCAAGCTCCAGCAGCGCTGGATCGACTGGGGCTGCGATGTGCCCCTGGTGGTGCTCGAATCGCCCTACCGCTCGCTGATCACGCCGCTCTTCAACTACATCCAGGAGGTCGACTCGCGCTACACCGACGATGTGCTCACCGTCGTGCTGCCCGAGTTTGTGCCCGCCCACTGGTGGGAGCACCTGCTGCACAACCAGACGGGCATCCTGATCAAGACGGCCCTGATGTTCAACAAGGGCGTCGTCGTGACGAGCGTGCCCTACCACCTGGGACGATAAGCAAGGGGACAGGGGACAGGGGACAGGGGACAGGGGTGAACCCTGTCCCCTGTCCCCTGTCCCCCTGTATCAGACGTGCTCCTCCTGGTGCTGCGCCGCGATATGCTTGAGCAGCGAGAGCAGGACAATCTTGACGCTCGAACGCTCGTTGGCGATACAGGGCAGCACCGGGACATCCATCGACACGCCCAGACGCCGCCGCACATAGCTCACTGGCAGGGCTGCGGGGTCATCCTGCTTATTAGCGGCCACCACAAAGGGCGCGTCGGTAATATCGGCGAAGCGGGCCATGAGCCGCTGAGTCTCGGCGAAGTGCCCGGGGCGACAGCTGTCAACCATCACCACATAGCCCAGGCAGCCGATACTCAGGTGCTCCCACATAAAGTCGAAGCGCTCCTGGCCAGGTGTTCCGAAGAGGTAGAGGTTCAGCTTCTCGTTGATCGCGATCGTGCCAAAATCGAGGGCGACCGTCGTCTCACGCTTGAGCTCGCGCTCCTCATCGAGGGTCACCGCATAATCGGTAGAGACCGTCTCAATATCGCTAATTGTCCGGATGAACTGGGTTTTTCCAGCCGAGTAACTGCCGGTGATGACGATTTTCAGCGGCTGCATGGTCAGGTTGTCCTTTCACCTACAGCCCACGGACGCGCCGCATAATCGCGTCGAGCAGACCTCGGCCAACCATTGGCGGACCCTCTTCTCCAGAGCGCGCGCCAGCCAACACCGGTTCCATCATCGAACCCTGCGGTGATGTCATCAGATCGAGTCGCGGGCGTGGCTTGGACTTCGGCACCGCCGGCGGGACAATCTCAACCAGGCCGATGGACATGAGCTCGGCCACCGTGCGGATCGCCTGGTCTACGCTGATCCCGGTGGCATCACAGATAGCGCGCAGGCTCGGGGCGATGGAGACCTGGCTAAGAATGCGCCACTGGTTCACATCGAGGCTCACCCCGCTCTCCGCGCTGCTGGGCAGCGGCGAAAGCTGGAGCTGTGTGTCGAGGGTGATCGTGTGGTAGGGCATCGCGAGGGCCGGGTTATCGCGCCGCCGCATCCCCTCAAGCACAAGCCACTCGCTGTCATGCGCAATATGCACTGGTCGCTCTAGGACAGCAGGCGAGTGGCGGAAGGTGAAATCTGCATCATCCCACAGCAGCATACGAATCACGCCCTCATCATGGGACGCGAGAACCGTGCGCTCAGGGCCGCTCACTACCGCTGCGTCGATCAGTCGCCCCGCAGCCACATAGATAATCCCGCGCTCGGCGCCGCTCGTAAGGAGCAGCACCCCAGTCTTTGGCCCCATACGAAAGACCTGAAACAGGTCGCTCAGGGACATATCTTGCAGTGTGCCTTCGAGTGCCATGGAGGCCCTCCGTACACATGTGGGGAAGGGCTGGCCCCCCCTCCCCACACACTCCCCCATCTGCCACTTAGATGCCGGCCAGCTGACGCCGGGCCATCCGCTCACCGCCCCCCAGCTCAGCAAGGTGCGTGAGCTGATTATCATCGTACGACTGCTTGAAGATCGCCACGTCGAGGGACAGCAGCCCACGTGGTATTTCTATAGGATCTGGGCAATCGCCTTTGCGGCGTCGCGGGCCTCAATCCGCACCAGGCCGAGGTTGGCGCCCTGGCGCAGGTTCACCGCCAGCAGGCTCTGGTCGCCCGCCGGGAGCACCATGAACAGGCCGTTATCGGCCTTGATGATCGTCTCCTCAGTCATACCGATCTTCAGCTCGCCCGACACCCGCCGCGTCACGCCCATCATCGTGGCGGCCACGGCGCCGACGCGGTCGGCGTTCACATCGGCCGACATCTTCGAGACGAGGACGATCCCATCCATGCTCACCGCAGCGACACCAGAGACATCGGTGCCAGCATTGGAGGACAAGTGATCAAGCACCGTCGTAATCTGCTCCTGTCGTGAGGCCATGGTATATTTCCTTTCACCTATTGAATAGTACCGCCCTGGGCCAGCGCCCGTAGCGCTCGTCGGGCATCTCCACAGCACCAGTATAGAGGGGCGCGGGCCATCCGTGTACAACAGAACCACAACGATCACGTGATCATTCCATTGCCCCGATAACCTAACAGCACTATACTATCCTGATGCTCACCACATCACAGGGGCCGCGCGATGGCCCCGTACTACACCAGGGCTGTACCTATGTCACGCCATCTGCAGCTGACGCTTGGCTATAGCGTCGCTATTCTGCTCGTCGTAATCACCACACAAGGCCCGGCGACACTCTTCGGCATCGCCGCGATCCTCGCCGTCTGTGCGGTGGTCGCGGCAATACGTTACACGCAGAGCAGCGCCCTCGTCACGCCCCTGCAGCAGGTCGGCGCGGCCTTGGATGCGGTTGCCCAAGGCGATCTGGAGTATGCCCTACCCCGCCAAATGCCCGCCGAGTTTGCCACCATCGCTCACAGCTACCACACGATGCGCGATATCCTGCGTGATCGACAGCGCGACCTCGAGATCCAGCTGCGCCGCACCTCGCTGCTCACCCAGATCTCCATTGAGCTGTGCGAGAGCCTCGACACAACGATGATCGCCGAGCGTGTGCTGCGGGTGCTTGGCAGCAGCCTGAACATCGATAGCGCCACGATCATCCTCTCGCCCCCTGAAAGCCCAACCCGACTCGGGATGCGCTGGGAGAATCGGCACCTCCAGCAGCTTGATCCGCCACGGATCGCCCAGATGCTCGACTACGGCATGGAGGGATGGGTGCAGCAAACCACGAGCAGTGCCGTGCTCGCCGATGTGAGCACCTCCGAGCGCTGGCAGGCCGGCGGCGGCAGCCAGACGGGAAGTGCGATCGTGCTCACGCTGCGCCAGGATACGGACGCACTGGGGAGCCTGACCGTCTACGCCCAGCACACAAACGCCTTCACCAACCACGATCTGCTCCTGATGGAGGGCATCGTCGCCCAGACGAGCGTGGCCATCAGCCTGAGCCTTCGCTTTCAGGCCGAGCGGCAGCACACCGAGCAGCTCGGCGCGCTGGTGGGCCGCCGCACCGATGAGCTCCAGCGGTCGCGCGATCTGCTGCGGCTTGTCTTCGACCACCTGCCCGAGGGCCTGCTGCTGCTCGACGCAGATGGCGAGATCCTGGCGGCCAACAGCACATTTTGCCGCAGCATCGTCGGGCGCATGCCGCGCGAGACCGTTGGGAGCCGCTACCATCAGCTCTGGCGCGATCTGATGCAGCAGTCTGAGCTCAGCCTGACCCCGCAGGGGCCATCGGAGAGCGGTGTCCCGCTCGCGCTCGCCGAGGGGGAGGCATTCACCAGCATCGCGGCGAGCTGGCGCGTGCTCAGCAGCGATATGATGGGACAGCAGCGCTGGTACGCCGTTGAGCGAACCCCCATCGCAGGCCCCCAAGGCACCGCAGAGCAGTGCCTTGAGCGCTGGCGCGACATCACCCAGCAGGAGGAGCTCCAGCGACGGCTGCTCGTACACGAGCAGCTCACCAGCCTGGGGCGCCTGGCGGCGAGCGTCGCCCACGAGGTGGGGAACCCGCTCCAGAGCGCGCTCGGCTGCCTGGAGCTCTGCCGCGAGGATCAAGGCCTGAGCCCGCTGAGCCATGAGTACCTCGATCTCGCGCTGGGTGAGCTTGATCGCATGGCGCGGACGATGGCGAGCCTGCGCAATCTCTACCGGCCGCCGCAGATTGTCTGGGAGCCGGTCGATCTCAACCAGATCATCCGTCAGGTGGGGCAGTTTACCCAGCACCAGCTTGATCGCACAAGAGTGCGCCTGCACCTCCACCTCGATGGTGAGCTGCCGCCGATCACCGGCCAGCCCGACGCGCTGCGCCAGGTCTTCTTAAACCTTGTGCTCAACGCGCACGAGGCGATGGAGCAGGGCGGGGAGATCCATGTCAGCACGGTGCACAAGCCCACCGACCGAATCTGCCAGGTGATCATACGCGACACGGGCGTTGGCATGAGCGCCGATCAGCTCGCCCATATCTTTGAGCCATTCCGCTCGATGAAGGCTCAGGGCGTGGGACTGGGACTCTACCTGAGCCGCCAGATCATCACACAGCACACGGGCCACATCGAGATCTCCAGCCAGCTCGGCCAGGGCACCACGATCATCATGCAGTTCCCGTGGAATGACGCAGGGCCGTGGCGGCCACATCGTGCGCAGAGGAGTGCGTGATCCTACGTGTGCGGCGGCGCGCCTATCGTGTGAGGCTCGGCGCACATATGAGCAGAGAGAGAGAGATGGAATCATCCCGGGTGTTAGTGGTTGATGATGAGACCCTGGTGCGGAGAGTCCTCGGGGACGCACTACGCCAGGCCGGGTACCGCGTGTATCGTGCGGCGAGCCGCGCCGAGGCGCTCACCATCCTTGAGGAGACCGGCGCCGATCTGATGCTGCTAGATCTCCAGCTCGGGGATGATGACGGGGTCGAGGTCATGCGCACCGCCCGCAGCAGGTGGCCCAACCTCCCCATCATCATTCTGACAGCGCACGGGTCGATGTCCAGCGCGATTGAGGCGGTGCGCAACGATGCCGCCGACTACCTGCTCAAGCCGATCAGGATGGACGTCCTGAAGGCACGTGTGGCGGACATTCTTGATCAGCACCGCGTCAGCCAGCAGCGGACCGAGCGCATTCGCACGATGTACGAGCAGCTCCAGGCGCTTGTCGAGGATGAGGGTCTCGACACCGCGCGGGGGGCAGCGCCGCAGCCGACGCCCAGCGCAAGCCTGCGCGCCGGCCCCCTGATGATCGATGTGCAGCAGCATGTGGCGCGTATGGACGGGCAGCCCGTCGATCTCACCCCCACCGAGTTTGCGATCCTGTACGCCATGGTGCGCCAGCCGGGGGTGGTGATCTCCTGCAACCAGCTGATCCAGTCGTTCCAGAGCAGCCAGATGGATGAGGATGAGGCGCGCACGGTCATGCGCCCGCATATCGTGCGCCTCCGCCGAAAGCTTGAGCCGGACCCCCACCGGCCACAGTATATCCAGTCGGTGCGCGGGATCGGCTACCGCTGGAGCGACACCGACGACCAGGGCGGCGATGAGCGGTGATGACGTCGGCGCGTCGGCCTGCGCGCTTGACAACTCCTGTGGTATCTCGTACACTGAATGCGATCAAATGTGCGATTCTACCCACAGGTGACACATGGCGCGAGACCTGAACAAGGTTCAGCTCACGGGGCGCCTCGGCGCCGACCCGACACTCCGCCGCACGGCCCACGGCAGCGTCATCTCGACATTCCGCGTTGCCACAAATCGATCCTGGCGATCGTCCACCGGGATCTCCCACCAAGAGACCGAGTGGTTCTATGTCGTCGCCTGGGATCAGCTCGCCGATCTCTGCCAGCGCTCGCTGGTGAAGGGCGCCCACATCTATATCGAGGGCCGGCTCAAGACGCGCCTGTGGGCCGAGGGTGATGGGCGACAGCGCTCGACCACCGAGATCATCGCCAGTGAGATTATTCTGTTCGCTGACCAGGAACGCGCCATCTGATCGCAGCGTTGTGTCCGCCGCCTACAAGCCTGGCGTGTCGTGCCGCGCATGGGCGGTGAGCCGCGCCATCGCCTCTGCGCGGGTGGGCACCGTCGTAGCGCCCCGCCCCTCCACCGCGCAGGCGGCCACGGCGCAGGCGAAGGCGGCTGCGGCGAGCGGGTCGCCCGTCTCGCGCAGCCTCAGCAGTAGCGACGCGGCAAACACATCGCCGGCGCCCGTCGGGTCGCGCTCATCCGCCGGGAAGGCGGCTATCTCGTGCGGCGCGCCGCCGATGTAGAGGGTTGCGCCGCGCGCCCCACGAGTCACCGCCACGAGGCGACAGTCACGCGCGTAGCTCGCCGCCAGCGCCTCATCCCCACCCACATCCTCGATGCTGAGCACCAGCGCATCGACGCGGCGCAGCTGGGCCGGGTCGGGCCGCCACACCACGCGCCGGATGGGCGCGGGCAGGGGCAGATCCCACGCGCGCATCCACCCCTGGGGCGTGACGCCGATGAGCGCGTCGGGGAAGGCGTCGGCGAGCTCCAGCCCAAACTCGCCCGTCAGCGGGCCGAGGTGTACGAGCGCAGCGGAGCGCCACGCCGGCGGCACATCGGCGGCGCGCAGCCGGGCGCCGAGCGCGTGCAGGAGCTGCACGCGGCCGTGCTGCGTGTAGTGGTTCTCGAACGTCGATAGCGCATCCGAGGGCACAAGCGCGACCTGCACGCCCGCAGGCAGGCCGGGGATGAACCCAGGGCTTCCAGCCGCCAGAACCGCCGCACGGACACCAAGACGGCTGGCCGTGATCGCCGCGTAGCGCGCCGTCCCGCCGAGGGCGCTACCGCCATCGGGCAGCAGATCGCGGGTCAGGTCACCGATGACCAGGTACTCTGGGGGCATACGCTGCTCGTCGAATCAAGAGGAGGCCGGGTATGCCCCAGCCTCCTGCCCGCGTAGATCAGCCCGCGCTACTTTGCGGGGTAGATCACGATCTTACGGTTCTCACCCTCGCCAGAGCTCTCGGTATAGATGCTCTTGTCCTCACGAAGCGCCAGGTGTACGATGCGGCGCTCGTAGGCGGCCATAGGCTCAAGCATCAGCGGGCGCCCCGTCTGGCGCACCCGCTCAGCCATACGCCGGGCCAGGCCCTCAAGCGACTCCTGGCGGCGCTGGCGATAGTTGCCGACATCCACGACAACCTGCGGCCACTTCTGCACCCGACGGCTCACCAGGAGGTTCAGGAGGAACTGCAGCGATCGCAGCGTCTCGCCGCGCCGGCCGATCATCAGCCCCATCGCCTCCTCATCCGCGCCTTCGACGTGGAGCGTCACGGTCTCCTCAATGTCACCTTTCTGACCAGGCACACGGGAGAGCACGGCCGTCACATAGGCGTGAATATCCATGCGCTCAAGAAGATCCTCAAGGATCTTGCGAGCGACAGTGCCAAGCTCGTCCCCAACCGGGGCGCTATCAGCCTGCGGCGGCGTTGACTCTTCAGGCTCAGCATCATCGGCATCATCGTCCACGACCGTTACACGAACCAGTGCCTCATCGCCCGACTCGCCGGACTCCAGCACTTCGATAGCAACTTCGTCGCGATCCTTACCGAGCTGCGCGAGTGCGAGCTCAACGGCCTCTGCGACCGTTCGCGCGCTGATCTCGATGCTCTTCATATCGCTCCTCGCTTCTCAGACACGCTCTCCATGAACATTTCGGAGAGCAGATCAGCGATGATCATAACGCTGCAACTAGGAAAGATGGGGAGAGCTGATGCGCTCTCCACCACAACTGCCGCGATCGTCACAGGTCTAGCGCCGTCGCCGTGGCCGGCGCGGGTTCTCTGGCGCACGACCCTGGAGTCGCGCATCATCAATTGCCTCTTCTGTCGCATCAGCCTCAGGCTGCGTCTCCGTCTCGGTCAGCGGGCGCATGACCGACCAGAAGTCCGCACGCTGTGCGGCAACGCTCAGCGTGGATCCGGGCTCACCGCTTCCAGAAGAGACGACCACCGCCGGAGTAAGCGGTGAGGGCGCGGCGGGGCCGCTATCAGGCGGAAGAAACTTCAGGTAGTTCGCCAGCGAGCCCCAGCCCGACGTGAAGTACTGCTGCACCACACCGACGAGGCTGCTCACCACCCAGTAGAGCACCGCCCCGGTGGGAAACGTGAAGGCGATATAGCCGAAGACGAGCGGCATAAACATCATCGCCTGGGTCATCGCCTTCTGCTGCGGGTCCTGGGTGCGCGGGGTCGCCATCGTCGTCTGCATCAGCTGGAGCAGGATGGACAGCACCGGCAGCACCAGGTAGATCGGGGCGGCGAAGCCAAGCCCGCCCGGCCCAAAGGCCGTCTTGCCAAGGTCGAACAGGCCGAGGAAAAGATGGTTGCTGTCGAACAGCGCGGCGACACTCGGATTTTCAAGGGCGGCCTTCGCGCCCGCGCTGAGGTTCACCCGCTGCGCCTCGACCATCAGGTGGTAGACGGCCTGGTACACGCCGAAGAAGATCGGCAGCTGGAGCAGCACCGGGAGGCAGCCGCCGACCGGGTTGATCTTATACTCGCGGTAGAGCTTGAGCGTCTCTTCCTGGAGCTTCTGCTGATCCTTGCCGTGCTTACGCTGCAGCTCCTTGATCAGGGGCTGGATCTGCTGCATCTTCCGGCTCGAGCGCAGCGAGGTGAGCGTCAGCGGAAGGATGATCAGCCGGGCACAGATCGTGAAGATGATGATGCCAAAGCCAACGCTCCCGGTCGTGGTGCTGAACCAGAGCAAGGTCTGCTCAAGCAGGCCAACAAATGCGGACCAGATTCCACCCATAGTACAAGCCTCTAGTGCCCAGTATGGGGATGAGTCGAATCCCCAGAAGATGGTGTCGCCACATCTAGCGATGGGGAAGGCCGCCAGACCTGAGCCCGGCGCAATAGCTCTTCCACAGCACGCTGGAGCATGATAAATGGAGTGTCGATGATAGCTGCGCTACGTATCACAAATACGAGATCGTAGCCAGGGGTGATGTGAGGGAGGGCAATCCGCACCGATTCACGGAGGCGCCGCTTCGCAAGATTACGTCGCACCGCGATGCCGATCTGCTTCCCGACAACAAACCCGCACCGTATACGTCTGCGGCGACCGGAAACAACATTGAGCAGGAGAAGCGGGGAAGAAAACGTCCGGCCTTCGCGCCGTGCGCGCCGAAATTGGTCAGGCCGGCGCAGACGATAGGCGCGCTTCATACCGTACCAATCAGGGTGCAGGGAGGATGTGACACCAGGTCGATCTTACACACTGCACCCCAACAGCGCACCATCTAGCGGTGCCCGCCACGAACGCCACGGCGCTCATCGCTCACGCTCAGCTTCCAGCGCCCCTTCATACGACGGCGGCGCAGCACCTCACGACCGTCCTTCGTCTCCATCCGCGAGAGGAAGCCGTGCTTACGACGACGCGGGATACGCTTCGGCTGCCATGTTCGCTTCGGCATCTGTATGCTCCTCTACGCGCATTAACGCGCGCGCTATGCTTTATAGACAAACGCTAGACATTATACCCGTCGCGCTACGACAGTGTCAAATGGCCCTGGGGCCGCGCGACAGAAAGATGCGAGGGGCGGCAAGCCGCCCCTCCACACACAAGGGACACGCGATCACTCGCGCGCCTTGCTATCTTGCTACTCGTCGCGCCCGACCTGCTGCAGCGTGCGCCGGATGGCGTCGCGCTGACGGCTGCCGCTGCCTGCTGTCTCCTCTTCGTCCTCGATATCGACCTGATCCTTCTTGCGATCACGCCGACTATTTGTGGGGCTGCCGTACTTGCTCAGCAGATCCTCGAGGGTCGCATCGCCCACAAACTCCTCGGTGTCATCCTCGGTGCTGTAGGTCTCAGGGACAGCGGGCTGAGACGTGCGGCGGCGATCCCGACCGCGGTCGCCCCGATCATTGCGGCCCTCGCGGGCGGCGGCGGCGGCGGCGGCGAAGCGCGGTGCCGCGCCGGGGCCGGTGCGCGGGATCACCTGACTCTGCGGCTCGTCATCGTAGCTCCCACTCGTCGGCTCCGAGTCATCGAGGCGCATGGTCAGGCTGATCCGCTTGCTCTGCTGGTCAACCTCGATCACCCGGACGGTGACCTTATCGCCGACCTTCACCACGTCCTCAACCTTCCCGACGCGGCTCGACGAGAGCGCCGAGATGTGGACAAGGCCATCGCGGCCGACGCCGATGTCCACAAAGGCGCCGAAGGGGGCCAGGCCGCTCACGGTGCCATCAAGCACCTGGCCGGGCTCCAGGCCCTGCATCCGCTGGGTGCGCATGGCGCGGCGCAGGCTCAGGCTGATCCGGGTGCCATCGGGGTCAATCTCCAGGATCTTGAAGTTGAACTGCTCGCCGACCTTGACCGCATCCTCAGGCTTCTCGACCCGGCCCTCGGCCAGCTCAGAGACGTGGATGAGGCCATCCTTGCCCACGCCAATATCAGCGAAGGCGCCGAAGGGCGCGAAGCCAGTGATCGTCCCCTCAACGACATCGCCGATCTTCAGCGATGTCATCTTATCCTTGTCGACCTCGACGCGCTTCGGCCGGCCGCGGCTGCGGCCGCCCTCGCTGCGCTCCTGCGAGCGCATGGTCAGGCTGATCCGCCGCGCATCAGGATCGATACTCTTCACCCGCACCTTCACCGTATCCCCGATCTGCACCAGGTCAGACGGCGTATCGATCCGGGTGTCGCTCATCTCCGAGATGTGGACGAGGCCATCGCGGCCAACATTCACATCCACGAAGATCCCGTACAGCGCGATCGACGTGACCCTGCCCTCAAGCTCCATGCCGGCCTGGAGATCCTTGAGGCGGCGCGGGCGGCCGCTCTCCTCGGCAACCGGCGTAAAGCTGGCACCCACATCGCCGGCATCCGAAGCGGCGATCGCATCGCCGGCATCCGAAGCGGTGCCCTCATCACCGGCCCCCGAAGCAGCGACCTCATCGCTAGCCTCCGAAGCGGCGCTCTCTGAAACAGCAGCCTCAACCCCTTCCGCCTCGGCGACAGCCTCCGAAGCGTCCGACGCCTCCGACACCGCCTCAGCAGCGGGTGCCTGAGCCTCAGTTTCAGGGGTAGGCTGTGCCGTCGCCTCCCCCGCCGCGGTCTCCGGCGTGGTGGCGTCGGCCTGAGCCGCCGGAGCGTCAGCTGCGTCGAGCAGCGTGTCAAGCAGCTCGCTCTCAGCGACATCGTCCCTACGTACCTGATCGGTCATCTCCTGAATCCCTCCTGCGTTGATCGACAAACCTGCTATTCCTATGATATCTGCATCTGCCGTCGGACAGCCTGTACCAGGCCATCGTCGTGGAGATCTTCGAGCCGATAGTAGCGCCCTTTCAGGTGCTCAGACAGCCGCCGTGAAAGCCCCCGCTCGAAGTTCGGGTGCTCGGTATCGATCACAATCGCGCGAATATCGCGCGCGGCGATCAGATCGGCGATAGCATATGCCTCTTGCTGCGGTGGCGCGTTACCGATGGCGACATTCGCCTGTCCATCGGTGAGCAGCACCATCAGCGGGACAATCTCATCATCCTGGCGTCGCGCCCGCTCGAGCAGCTCGTACGCGGTGAGCATACCACGGGCCAGGGGGGTCTTCCCTCCCGTTGGCATCGTCTGAAGCCGGCGCTGCGCGAGCTCGACGCTGTTCGTGAGCGGCAGCAGCACGCGCGCGTAGTCGCGCTGAAAGCTCACCAGCCCGACCTGATCGCGGCGCTGGTAGGCGTCGCGCAGCAGCGACAGGACGGCGGCCTTCGTCGCCTGCATGCGCTCCTCGGCGGCCATGCTCCAGCTCGCATCGACGACGAAGCACACCGCGTTGCGCGTGCGGCGCACCCGCACCTTCTGGCGCAGGTCGCTGCGGGTGATCAGCACTTTGGGGGTGCGGCGATGGGGGGTGTGTGGCTGGTGCATCAGCTCGGCGCGTCGCTTGCGCTGGTAGATCGCGGCCTCGCGCAGGGTCGCGTCGAGCGCCAGGTCCGTAACGCGTGGAACCATCTGGCTTGTGATATAGCGGCCCTGCTTACGTGTCGTTCGGGTGCGCGAGCGTTTGCCCGGCGACTTGCGCTGCTTCCGGTCGGCCGAGCTCTCGAGGCGGCGGGTGCGGAACATATGGTCGGCGTCGATCTGCTTGCCGCCGGCGCTCGTGTCGCCAGACTGCTGGCTCTCGCTCGACCCGGCGCTGCCCAGGGGGGCGACGCTGCCGCCCCCGGAGCTACTGTCGTTATCGTCGCCGCCCTCGCCCGTCTCCGTCGGATCACCTACGTCAGACTTTTTTTTTACATCATCCCCGGTGCTGCCATCAGCGGGCTTGCCGCTGCGCTCAAGGATCTGGGCGATGCGCTGCTCATCGACCTTGATCTCGGCGAAGGGCTGGCGGCGCATCCGATGGGGCAAGGCCAGCTCGGCGGCGAGGCGGATGTCCTCGGCGCTCAGGGCAAGCCGGCCGCTCCAGGCCGCGTGGGTGCGCGCCGTCTCCAGGATCGTCAGGTCGGCGCGGTGGCCATCGACGCCGAGCTCAAGGCAGAGCCCCGCAACCGCCGCCATATCCGCCGTCTCGATCCGCACGCGCGGCAGTAGGTCGCGGGCGACTGCGATCCGCTCGGCGAGCTCGCTCTCGCTGCGCTGCCACTGCTCCATAAAGCTCTGCGGCTCGGACTCATAGGCCATGCGCCGCTCGATCACCGCCACCCGCGAGGGGATATCCGTCAGGCCGACAACCTCAACCGCGAGGCCGAAGCGGTCGAGCAGCTGCGGGCGCAGCTCGCCCTCCTCGGGGTTCATCGTGCCGACAAGGATGAATCGCGATGGGTGCGAGATGCTCACGCCCTCGCGCTCAACGGTGTTCATCCCCATGGCTGCGGCGTCGAGGAGCAGATCGACGAGGTGATCATCAAGCAGGTTGACTTCATCGACATAGAGCAGCCCGCGGTTGACCTGCGCGAGCAGGCCGGGCTCAAAGCGGCGCTGGCCTTCAGTGATCGCGTGCTCAAGGTCAAGCGACCCGACAACACGATCCTCCGAGGCCGAGACCGGCAGCTCAACGAGGCGCGTAGGCCGCTCGAGCGTGGGCAGATCTGCGCCAGCCAGCCGCATCTGGCAGCTCCCGCAGAGCCCGGCGGGCCGATCGGGGGTGCAGCTATAGGGGCAGTCGGCAACGACCGTGATCGAGGGGAGGATGCGAGCGAGGCCGCGCACCGCCGTCGACTTGGCGGTACCCTTCTCACCGCGGATGAGAACGCCACCAACTCGTGAGTTGACCGCGTTGAGGATGAGCGCGCGCTTAAGCCGCTCTTGGCCGACGATCGCGGTAAATGGATATACTGGGCGCAATACCGACGTGCTCACAACAATAAAAATCTTCCGGCCCATAACGAGCCAGAAGCACTAGCAGCAGCGCCGTGATCCGATGTATCTGATAGACCGGATGATGCCGACAGGAACCGACGTTGACACGGCTGTTGCCCACGCGTTGACGGAGTGTCGCCTCATGTGTACGACAAGGCTATTGTCTCACAAAGCCTAGCAAAAGTCAAATAGCGGTATCAGTTTTTTATCAGCCTACGCGGCAGGGCGTTCCGCGATAGATGGGGTCAGCTATGCTATAATCCGATGCCGAACATCATGCGGATGATGTGAAGATGTCCCGCTACACAAACACACACCTTCATCTCTGGAGTATATTACGTGGGCTTTAACCCGATCAACTCGCTGTTTGGTGCCTTCAGCCGCGATCTTGGGATCGACCTGGGCACCGCCAACACCCTAGTTCATGTGCGTGGCAAGGGTATTGTGATCAGCGAGCCGTCTGTTGTGGCGATCGACCGCAAGACAAAGCAGGTCCATGCGGTCGGCGCTGAGGCCAAGGCAATGGTCGGCAAGACGCCGGCAAACATCATCGCCGTGCGCCCGCTGAAGGATGGCGTGATCGCTGACTTCGACGTGGTCGAGAAGATGCTGGCCTATTTCATTAAGAAGGCCCACACCTACTCATCAGTGCGCCTGATGGACCCGCGGCCACGGGTGATTGTCGGCGTGCCCTCAGGGGTGACGGAGGTTGAGAAGCGGGCCGCCCGCGACGCGACTCTGAACGCCAAGGCGCGCGAGGCCTATGTGGTCGAGGAGCCGATGGCCGCCGCGATCGGGGCTGGCCTGCCGGTTGAGGAGCCGATGGGCTCGATGATCGTCGATATCGGCGGCGGGACAACGGAGGTGGCGGTGATCTCGCTCGGCGGGATTGTAATCAACCACTCCATCCGCACCGCCGGCGATGAGATCGACGAGGCGATCATCCAGTTCGCTCGCCGTGAGTATAACCTCCTTATTGGCGAGCGCATGGCCGAGAAGGCCAAGATCGCCGCCGGCTCAGCCTACCCACTCGAAGAGGAGATCAAGGTGGTGCTGCGCGGGCGCGACCTGCTCACCGGCCTGCCGAAGGCGGTTGAGGTGAGCAGCGTCGAGATTCGCGAGGGTATCGCCGGGCCGATCAATGCGATCGTCGCCGAGGTGCGCGCCGCCCTTGAGGAGACGCCGCCGGAGCTGGTGGCCGATGTGATGGAGCACGGGATCACCCTGGCCGGCGGCGGGTCGCTGCTCCACGGCCTTGATAAGCGCATCGCCGCCGAGACGCGCATGCCCGTCTACGTCGCCGAGGACCCGCTCTCCTGTGTCGCCCGCGGCGCCGGCAAGATGGTCGAGAACTTTGAGAATAAGGTCTACCAGGATATCCTCGCCCGCACCCAGAGCAGCCGAAGAGCCAAGTTGTAATGTTGAATGCTGAATGCTGAATGTCCGGCATTCAACATTCAGCATTCAACATTCAACATTCGTCTATGCGCAATTACCTCGACGATGACCGGCCGATCAAGCTGCGCCGCGATCGCACCAACACGCCGGCCTCGGGCCGGCCGTTTGTGCTCGCTGTGGTGCTGTGCCTCGTCGCCGGGGCGCTGATCGTCCTCGACCGCCAGGGCATGATCACGTCGATCAGGCTGCTTGCCCAACAGGTCGTCGCGCCGATCGCCCAGCAGCTCACGGGCCTCCGTGATGCGATGAATGATCTGGCGGCTGCACCCCGTAGCGAGGCGGGCCTCCAGGCACACATCCAGAGCCTTGAGCAGGAGAACAGCCAGCTGAAGGCCGATAATCTGCGCCTGGAGCAGGCTGGGGTGGAGAATGAGTTCCTGCGCCAGCAGCTCCAGATCCAGCGTGAGCAGCCGTGGACCCTCCTGGGAGCCGAGGTGACGGTTCGCCCGCCCGACGCCGGCCGGCGGGTGATGACGATCGCTCGCGGCACCGCCGACGGGGTGACGGTGGGCATGGCCGTGATCGGCCAGAACCCCGGTGGCCCCGCCGCACTAGTGGGGGTTATCGAGACGGCCAGCGCCCACACCGCCGAGGTCTTACTTATCACCGATGTCAGCAGCCAAATCAGCGCCCGTGTGATCCACGGCACAATCGCCAGCCTCGGGCTCACCCAGGGCCAGTGGCAGCGCGGATCACGCCTCACCCTTGGGCAGATCGACCGCAGCACCCAGATCGCGCCGGGGGACTCGGTGGTCAGCGCGGGTCTCACCGGCTCGCTCCACGTGGATCTTGACCTCGCGGCTGTCCCGGCAAATATCCCCATCGGCTCGGTGGATACGGTCGCTGCCAGCGGTCAGGTGCAGTCTGCTGAGCTGCGACCCTTCGTCGACCCCGATCAGGTACGCTACGTGTGGGTGATTCTCAACCAAGACGACTAGAGGAGCTGCTGGCGCGTGAGGTCGGGCTGATCCTCGCCATTGGCGTTCTCGCCCTGGTGCAGGTGACGCTCTTGGCCACGCCGCTAGGGTTTAGCGCTCCGCTGATTCTCGTGCTGGCGATCTGCCGTACGCTGATCGGCGTCGGATCGGCGTTCCCCGACAGCGGGGTGATGCGCGGGTTGCGCTGGGCGCTCTACGGCGGCCTGGCCCTCGATGTTTTTGCGGCGACGCCTCTTGGCAGCCACGCCCTCGCTATTCTGCTGGCCTCCCTCGCTGTCGCTGCGCTCACCCGTCGCCTGCGGATCGAGGGGCCGATCCTCCCACTGCTGTCGATACTCGTGTCAAGCCTGATCTATGAACTGGTGCTGGCACTCCTGCTCCAGCCCGGCCCGATCGACTGGGAGAGCACCGCGCGCGTGGCGCTCCTCCCCAGTATGCTCGTCGCCATCATCCTGACTCTGCCGACCTTTTTTATGCTACGCTGGTTCCTGCGCGGGCAGCTGTAGACAACGAGTTTCCGGGAAGGTTGGCACCAGATGCCACGACTGATAGTGCTGCGAGTGGCGGTGCTGCTCATGGTGGTGGTGCTCGTGGGCCGGCTCTACGAGCTCCAGATCATCACCGGCGATCAGCAGCGCTTTGGCGAGACCCCTGAGACGATGAACCGGCGCTACCTGACGGTGCCGCCGCGGCGTGGTGAGATCTTCGCCGCTGACGGGCGCACCCTGCTCGCCGAGAGCGTGCCGATCTACAATATCGCCATCGTCCCCGGGCGGCTGCCCTCGCGCAGCGAGGATGCGGAGCGGCGCGATATGGTGCTGGCTCGGGTCAGTCAGATTGCCACGCTCACCAGCACCCTGACGCTCTCGCCCACCAGCGCCCTCGATGTGCGGCCCGGCCTGCGGGATGATCTGCGCGGCATCGCCACGCTCCCCGCCATCACGGCCGGCTCGCCGCTGACCGTCACCATTGCCCCCGACGATACGCTGCGTGCCCTGAGCCTGTCCCGCACCTATAGCGATGTGCTGCGTATCAATAATCCGATCGAGCAGCAGATCGAGCGGCAGGACATCCGGCGCTACGAGACACTGATCATCAAGGAGGATATCTCGTCGGAGCTGGCCCTGGTGATCCGTGAGAACAGCAACTACCTGCCGGGCGTGCTGGTGGTTGAGGGCTATCGGCGGCGCTACCCAGCGAGCGCCGCAGTGCCCTCACTCTCGCACACCCTCGGCTACATCGGCCGGGTGAACGAGTGCGAGCTTGTGGCCGAGAACCCGGCCAGCTCCTGGCTCACCAGCCTAAGCAATGTGATCAGCCACGCGAGCAGGTGCGGGCTGATCCGCAAGCAGATCGACCCCGGCAGCATCGGGCAGCCGCCCTACCAGAGCGACGACCGGATCGGCAAGGATGGGCTGGAGGCCTCGTACGAGGCGCAGCTGCGCGGCGTCGCGGGGATCGAGACCCTGCTCGTGGATGCGCTGGAGCGCCCGGCCAGCCCAGCCAGCACCCTGCGCCCCGTCCAGAACGGCGATAACCTTGTGCTGACGATCGATGTCGCCTTTCAGGCCGAGGTTGAGCAGATCGTGCGCCGCTGGATCGCCGAGGGCGAGCGACGTCGCCAGAACGTCAAAGAGGACTACAAGCGCAACTATCGGCCGATCACGAATGGTATCGCCGTGGCGATCGACCCACGCGACGGGCGCATCCTGGCGATCGTGAGCGTGCCCGACTACGATAACAATGTCTGGGTGGACCCGGCGCGCGTCGCGGATCTCCAGGCGCTTCTTGCGCCCGAAGACCCGCTGGTGGCGCCGCTGCTCGACCGGGCGATCGCCGGGCAGTACCCGCCCGGCTCGACGCTCAAGCAGTTCGTCGGCTCGGCGGCGCTTCAGGATGGGGTGATCACCCCCGAGACCAAGCTGCGCGACCCGGGCCTGCTCCGGCTGATCGAGCGCAGCGGGATCGAGTTCATCCTGCCAAACTCGGTGCGCAGCCGCGACAATGGCGAGCTGACGGTGGTCGACGCCCTGCGGCTCTCCTCAAACGTCTTCTTCGCCTCGGTGGCTGGCGGCAACGATCAGGTGGTCAACATCGATGACAAGGCCTTCCGCACCGAGGGGCTCGGCATCGACCGGCTGGTCGAGGGGCTATCGTGGTTTAACCTGGGCCGGCTGATGGGCGTCGACATCGCCGGCGAGGCGCCCGGCCTGGTGCCGACGAAGACCTGGAAGGCCCAGACGCTGCGCGAGAGCTGGACGACCGGCGACACCTACAACACGGCGATCGGCCAGGGCTACCTCCAGGTGACGCCGCTCCAGCTGGTGGCCGCCGCCGGCGCGGTGGCCACCGACGGCACCGTCTACCGGCCGCATGTGGTAAGCGCGATCACCGACAGCGACGGCAATGTGGTCAGCACGATCACGCCGGAGGTGCGGGCGAAGGCGCCGGTGGACCCGGCCTACCTGGCGGTGATCCGCGAGGGCATGCGCCAGTCGGTAACGGAGGGGCTCAACATCGCCGCGCGCGACGAGTGCTCGGGCCTGAGCATCGCCGGAAAGACGGGGACGGCCGAGTTCGGACCGATCCTCACGCCCGACGGTAAGCGACGCCAAACTGTCAAGTGCTTCTGAAACCATGTCTTCGCTCAGAATGACATGACGCTTCACCGCGTTACTTCTGCGGTATTGCCAATCTACAATCTACAATCTGCAATCTGCAATTATCAAGAGTGTAAGGCCAATGCGGATCAGCGAGGCGCGCAATTCGCCCTTCCTATGCTATAATTAACAGATATCACCCGTTCAAATATGGACACAGGAGCATGAGCGACCTGATCAGCATCAAAGGAGGTCGCGATGGGCTACGGCTTCGTCTCGACGACACGGCTGACTGGCAGGTGCTCACGGAAGCCCTGAAGCAGCAGATCACGCAGAACAGCGGCTTCTTCGCCGGAGCGCGGCTGACCCTGGAGATCGGTGATCGGGCGCTGAGTGATGCGCAGATGGCGACGCTCCTTGATCTGCTCCAGCACTACGGCGTGCAGATCGAGTCGCTGGGCGCGACCGCCCGCGAGAGCCGGAACGCCGCCCGCGCGTCTGGGGTGACGGCCCGCCCCCTGCCGCGCTACCAGGAGCCCGCCGGGCCTGCGCCGGCCGCCGAGAGCGACGGGATGATGGTGACACGGACATTGCGATCAGGCCAGGTGCTGCGTCACCACGGGAATATCACCCTGATCGGAGATGTCAACCCCGGCTCCGAGCTGATCGCTGGCGGGAGCGTGGTGGTCTGGGGGCGGATGCGTGGCCTGGTCCACGCGGGCGCGCTGGGGAATGCCGAGGCTGTGGTGTGTGCGCTGGAGCTGCGGCCAACACAGCTGCGGATCGCCGATCAGATCACCCGGACGCCCGATGGTGTGGGGCGGCTCGGGCCGGAGACCGCGCGGATCGAGGATGGCCGAATTGTCGTTGAGCCTTGGGAAGGGCCGAAAAGGGGATAGAGGATGGCGCGTGTCATCACAATCACATCGGGCAAGGGCGGCGTCGGCAAGACCACCACCACCGCAAACCTTGGGACGGCCCTGGCCATGCAGGGGGCGAAGGTGGCGGTGATCGACGCCGATATTGGGCTGCGCAACCTCGATGTGGTGATGGGGCTGGAGAACCGGATCGTGTACGATCTGGTTGATGTGGTGGAGGGCCGCGCTCGGCTCCGGCAGGCGCTGATCAAAGATAAGCGCCTGCCGGAGCTCTGCCTGATGCCCGCCGCGCAGACCCGCGACAAGGACGCGGTCAGCCCCGACCAGATGATCGCGCTGACAAACCAGCTGCGCCAGGAGTTCGACTTCGTGCTGATCGACAGCCCGGCCGGGATCGAGGGCGGGTTTCGCAATGCGATCGCCGGTGCCGACGAGGTGGTGATCGTGACCACCCCCGAGGTCTCGGCGGTGCGCGACGCCGACCGGATCGTCGGCCTGGTTGAGGCGGCCGAGAAGGGGCCGCCGCACCTGATCGTCAACCGGATCAAGCCGAGGCTGGTGAACCGCGGCGAGATGCTCTCGGTCGAGGATGTGCTGGAGCTGCTGGCGATCAACCTGATCGGGATCGTCCCCGACGACGAGGCGATCGTCACCTCGACCAACCGCGGCGAGGCGGTGGTCTACGACCAGGGCTCGCTCGCCGGGCGGGCCTTCCTCAATGTTGCGCGGCGCCTCGGCGGCGAGGATGTGCCGTTTATGGCGATCACCGACCAGCAGGGCGTGCTTGAGCGGCTGTTAGGGATGTTCGGCCGGCGCCGCTCGTAGCGGAAAGGGACAGCAGTGGGCTTCTTCGACTCGATATTCGGCGGGCGGCGCGACCGCAGCGCCCATGTGGCCAAGGAGCGCCTGGCGACGGTGCTCGTGGACGACCGCTATAAGCTCACGCCGGAGATGAAGGAGCAGATGAAGCTCGATATCGCCGAAGTGCTGGCGCGATACCTACCATCGGTTGACCCGGATCAGATCGAGGTGACGCTGATGCGCGGCGAGGGGAATGACCATCTGAAGGCGGATATCCCGCTGCGGCGCGCATCCTCCGATATGTGACGCCCTGAAACAGCTGAACGCGGTATAATAGTCAGCATGGCTCGACGCGCGGTGGTCGGGGCATGCTGTTTTTAGTGTCTGTGTGGTACGACGACGCCCCATGAGAGCACTGAAGCGGAATGCTTGAGCCACTGAGGCACTGAATCTGGTGGCTCGCTGCGCTCGCACCTTGCTGCGACAGGCTCAATGATTCTTCCCGCCGCTATAGAGGATCGACTATGTCGCAGGAGTCAGTGCCGATTCGCTTCTCGGCGCGCTATAAGCTTATTACGACGGCGGTGATCGTCGCTCTAACGATCCTGTTCTTTCAACATATCAGGCACGTGCTGCCGCCCTTCATCGGGGCGATTATCACCGCGTATCTCTTCAACCCGCTGGTGACCTGGCTCCAGCGACGCACGGGGATGGGCCGGGCGATCTGGATCGTGGTGCTGTATGTCCTGGCCTTTCTGCTGTTCTACGGCCTGTTCATCTGGATCTGGCCGATTATTGTGGAGCAGACGCGCGATATGGCCCGCGCCGCACCACAGCTCGTGAATGAGATCCGCAGCTTCTTCGAGGGCCGCGAGCAGATCGAGCTGGGCGGCTTTGTGATCGACCTGGCGCCCCTCGAAGATCAGCTGATCAGCGTGGTGCGCGATATGGGTGCCTGGATGAGCGGCAATGTGCCGCGGCTGGTCTTCTCGGCCCTGGAGACGGTGATCTACATCCTGGTGTACCTGATCATCACCTTCTACCTGCTGCTTGAGGCCGGCCAGCTAAAAACTTGGTCATCGAACCTCATCCCGGCGCCCTACCGCGATGAGATCGGGAGCCTGGGCAGGCAGATCGATGCGGTGTTCAGCGCCTATATTCGCGGCCAGCTCCTGCTGATCGTGATCATGTCGGTGCTGCTCTATATCCCGCTCTCGATCCTCCAGGTGCCCTACGCCCTGGTGATCGCGGTGGCCTCGGGCACGCTGGAGATCCTGCCGATCATCGGGCCATGGTCGGCGGCGGGGATCGCGATCACCGCCACGCTGTTCCAGACCGAGATCCCGTTCGGATTGTCGGGCCTCGGCCTGGCGGCGATGGTCGGCGCGATCTATTTCCTGCTGCGCCAGATCGAGGACCACTTCATCATCCCGAATATTATGGGGCCGCTGGTGCGGCTGCACCCAGCGATGGTGATCTTCGCCATCCTGGCCGGCGGGGCTCTCGGCGGGGCCTTCGGCCTCTTTATCTCGATCCCGCTGGCGGCGGTGGTGCGCATCCTGCTGAGCTACCTCTACCGCAAGATGACCGACCAGCCGGAGCCGCCGGCGTCGCCGCCGACGACAACGAGAGAGCAGGAGGAGCCGGCCAAGCCGGCGTCCCAGCCAAAGAGCACTGAGGCACTGAATCACTGAGGCACTGATTCTGGGGCGCGAGTGCGCCCACACACGATTATAGAAAGACTATGCTGCAATTTTCGCACGATCCCGAGGCGTGTACCCTGTACGCCTACTTCACCGAGCTTGAGGCGGGCCAGGCGGTCTACACCCTGGAGTACCCGGCCAGCCTGCTGCTCGACGACGCCGGCCAGGTGGTCGGCCTGCGCCTTGACCTGGACGATGAGATCACGCTCGACCAGCTGGCGCTGGCCCTTGACGATGAGTTCGGCCGGCTGGATATGGAGACTGGATTCCTCTCCATCCTGGTCCCGGGCGCTGTGGCGGCGAGCGCAGAGCCGCTGGAGCAGACGGCGATCCTCGACCTGGACGAGGACGAGCGCATCCTGGGGGTGGAGCTGGCGCCGCCGGAATCGTGGCTGACCCCCGAGCGGCTGGCCCACCTGACGTCGGCGATGGTCGCCCTCGATGAGGAGCCCCAGGCCGGCGAGGGGCCGGTGGTGTTTGCTCCGCAGGAGGCAGGTGGCGAGGGGCAGGAGGCAGGTGGCGAGGGGCAGGAGGCAGGTGGCGAGGGGCAGGAGGCAGGTGGCGGGACGCAGGATTCGAACCTGCCATCTGCCTCCGGCCACCTGCCTCCTGGCGCCAGCTTCCGCTCCGGCTTCGTGGCCCTGGTGGGCAAGCCGAACGTCGGCAAGAGCACGCTGCTGAACCAGCTGCTCGGCCAGAAGGTGACGATCGTCTCGCCGCGGGCGCAGACGACGCGGGTGCCGGTGCGCGGCATCCTGAGCCGGCCGGACGCGCAGGTGGTGTTCATCGACACGCCGGGGATCCACCAGCCGAGCCATAAGATGGGCAAGTTTATGGTCGACCTGGCCGAGCGCAGCCTGCCGGGCGCCGACGTGATCTGCTTTATGGTCGATATCAGCCAGCCGCCCAGCCAGCTCGACCGCAAGATCGCCGAGCAGGTGCAGCGCGCGCGCGGGCACAAGCTGCTGCTGCTCAACAAGGTGGACGTGCCGCCGCGGCGGGGCGCAACCTACATGGAGGAGTACCGCGACCTGGGGCGCTGGGCGATGGAGCTGGCGATCTCGGCGCGGCGCGGCCACGGCCTGAGCCAGCTGCTCGATGAGATCGTGGCCCGCCTGCCGCAGGGCGAGCCGCTCTACCCGACCGATCAGGTGACCGACCAGAACGAGCAGCAGCTGGCCGGCGAGCTGGTGCGCGAGAAGGTGCTCTACTTCATCCAGCAGGAGGTGCCGCACGCCGTGGCCGTCGAGGTGGACGAGTGGGAGCAGAAGGATGCGGCCACCTATATCCGCATGTCGATCAATGTGGAGAAGGATAGCCAGAAGGGCATCCTGATCGGCGCGGGCGGCACGATGCTCAAGCGGATCGGCAGCTCGGCCCGCCAGGATATCGAGCTGATGCTGGGCCAGAAAGTCTTCCTGGAGCTGTGGGTGAAGGTCCGCGAGAACTGGCGGGACGACCTCTCGGCGATGGGGTGGCTAGGCTACCGGATGAAGGACTGGTCGTAGGTGGGAGGTGGGGGTTGGGGGTTGGGGGTTGGGGGTTGGCATCGCGTATATGCAACAAAATGGCCGTCACAGACGTAGATAGGATGTGCGGCCGCCCTTGCCGGGAGGTGCCGCCTATGCTACCCTGGAGGCGGCACGATGCCCACCTATGCCCGAACGGCAGGAGCGCCCGTCGCCCTCGCCAAGCCTATCTGGAGCGTTATGGCTGAGGTCAACCAGATCCTCTGCCCGATCTGTCATAAGCAGAACCTGCGCCGCGCCCGCTTCTGCCAGCACTGCGGCAGCGATATTGTGCTGAATAACGATAAGCCGACCGACGGCCGGCGCTATGTGATCACGCGCGTGATCAAGCAGGGTGGGCAGGGCGCGGTCTACGAGGGGATCGATGAGAGCGGCCAGGTCTTCGCGATCAAGGAGATGCTGGACAAGTTCACCGACCCGAAGGAGCGCACCGAGGCGATCGAGCGATTCAACGCCGAGGCCGAGCTGCTGAAGGGCATGAGCCACCCGCGCATCCCGCGGATCTACAGCCACTTCACCGACGAGGGCCGGCACTACCTGACGATGGACTTTATCCGCGGCAAGGATCTAGAGCAGATCGCCGAGGATCGGGGCCTGCTGCCCGAGGATCAGGTGCTGGCCTACGCCGACCAGATCTGCGATGTGCTGGTGTACCTGCATGGCAAGAACCTGATCTACCGCGATATGAAGCCCTCGAACGTGATGATCGAGGATGCCTCGGGCGGCGTGAAGCTGGTGGACTTCGGGATCACCAAGCTGTTCAAGCCCACCGAGCGCGGCACGCAGATCGGCACGCCGGGCTACGCCCCGCCCGAGCAGTACCAGGGGCTGGCCACGCCCGCCTCCGATATCTACGCTCTGGGGGCGACGCTGCACCACCTGCTGACCGGCCGCGACCCGACGGAGCAGATGCCCTTCGACTTCCCGCCGGCAAACAGCGTGAACTCCAGCGTCTCGAAGCGCACGAGCGAGGCGCTCCAGCGGGCGCTCCAGAAGGTGCCGCAGGACCGCTTCGCGACGATGACCGAGTTCTGGGACGCGCTGCGCCCCGAGCGGGCGCGCCGGCCGGCCCAGGTGCGGGTTGCCCAGCCGACGGTGACGCTGCCGGCCGCCGCTGCGGCCCAGGTGTCCGGCGCCCCTGCGATGGCCGGCGCGGCAGCCCCGGCGGCCAAGCCGGCGCCGGCCCGCCCGACGCCGCCCCCGCAGCCGACGCCGCAGCGGCCGCCCGTCCCGACGCCCTCGCCGCAGCAGCCCGCCCGACGCCGGCGCGGCCTTCTGGCCGGCATCGCGGCGTTTGTCAGCTGGATGATCGCGCTGCTGGTGGTGGCCACGATCGGCCTGGGCGCCTACGTGTACGTGGCCCGCCCGGCCTGGGCCGAGCCCTACCTGGCCCCGCTGACCAACCTGGTGCCGACCAGCGCACCCACGAACCTGACCTCGCAACTGGTGCAGATCACCGTGACGATCCAGGTCCCCGCCGGATCGAGCAACCAGGAGATCACAAACGCCTTGCGCGCAGCCTTCGCGACGACAGCGAAGGCGCAGTATGGCGAGGGCACCCTGGTCAACCCCAACTCGCCGCCGAGCCCGATAAGCGGCACGATCGAGCAGCTCGGCGATCCGGACGCGAGCGGCATGGCAACCTACCAGGCCACCATGCAGGGCTACATCTACACGCCGTAGATCACTGAGCCGCTAAGGTGCGTGCCAGAGCCGCGCATTGAACGAAAGCGGGGTGGTCGATGCTAGGCATCGACCACCCCGCTTGTTGATCACCTCAGTGGCGCAGTGATCTAGTGCGCGTGGGCCGCATCGACATCCTTCTTGTGGGCGGCGATGATGCCATCCACCAGGTGCGGCGGGACGTCCTCGTAGTGGTCGAAGGCCACCGAGAAGCGCCCGCGGCCCTGGGTCATCCCCTTGAGGTCGGTGGCGTAGCGCTGGATCTCAGCCAGCGGCGCCTGGGCGGTGATCGTCGTCTTGCCGTTGCCGGCGGGCAGCATGCCCTGGACGCGCCCGCGACGGGTGCTCATATCGCTCATGATATCGCCGGCGAACTGGTCGGGGACGATGATCTCCATGTGGTAGATCGGCTCGGTGATCGCCGGGTGGGCCTTGGCGGCGGCGAGCTTGAAGGCCTCCTTGCCGGCGCTCTTGAAGGCGATCTCCTTGCTGTCGACCGGGTGCTCTTTGCCGTCGAAGACGGCCACGCGCACGTCGAGCAGCGGGCAGCCTGAGAGGACGCCGTCGGCCATAGCCTCGCGCACGCCCTTCTCGATCGCCGGCATGAAGCCGCGCGAGATCACGCCGCCGACGACCGCGTTGACAAACTCCAGCGGATCCTCGCGATCAGGGTCGGGCTCCAGCGGCTCGACGCGCAGGCTAACATCGGCGAACTGGCCGGCGCCGCCGGTCTGCTTCTTGTGGCGGTACTGGGCCTCTGCCTTGCCGCGGATCGTCTCGCGGTAGGGGATGCGCGGCAGCTCAATGTCGATACTGACATCGAACTTGCGCTTCATGCGCTCGGCGACAATGCCCAGGTGGCTCTCGCCGAGGCCGATCAGCAGCGTCTCGCCCGTCTGGTGGTCGCGGTCAGTGCGGAGGATGGGATCCTCCTCGATCATGCGGCCGAGGGCGACGCCGAGCTTATCGAGGTCGGCGCGGCTATGGGGCTTGACGGTGGCGACGAAGGGCGCAGCCGGGAAGCTGATCGGGTCGAGCTGGAGCGGGTGGGCGGCGGTGCTAAGCGTGTCGTTGGTCGCCGTATCGACCAGCTTGGTGATCACGCCGATATCACCGGCGCCGACCACATCGATCTCGGCCTGCTCCTTACCGCGCACGCTGTAGACGTGGGCGACGCGCTCCTCCTTGCGGGTGCGCGAGTTGAGCAGGCTGGTGTTGCCGTGGAGCTCGCCGCTGTAGACCCGGAAGAAGCTGAGCCTGCCGTAGGTGTCGGAGACCGTCTTGAAGACGAGGGCGCTGAACGGCTCGCTGCTGGCGGCGTTGAGCGTGAAGTCGGCGCCGGTGTTGATGTCGGTGACATGCACCAGCTTACGGGCGGCCGAGGGGATCGAGTCGACGATCCCGGTGAGCAGCTGGGCGATGCCGGCGACCTCGGTGGCCGAGCCGCAGAAGACGGGGACGATCGAGCCATCGGCGATCCCGGTGCGCAGGCCGATCAGCAGCTCATCGAGGGTCAGCGCATCCTCGCCGCCCTCCAGATAGCGCTCGATCAGGTGGTCGTTGGTTGCGGCGATCTTATCGATCAGCGCGGTGCGCCACTCGTGCATCAGCGCGTTCATCTCGGCGGGGACGTCGGCCTCGACAAATCCGCCGTCGTGCTGGGGCGAGACGAGCCAGGCACGCTGCTGGCGGAGCGAGATCAGGCCCTGAAAATCTTTGCCGGTGCCGATCGGGATCTGCATCGGGATGACAGCGGCGTCGAGAACCTCGCGGGCGTGCTCGATGGTGCGGTAGAAGTTGGCGTTGTCGCGGTCGAGCTTGTTGACAAAGATCAGGCGCGGCACCTTGTTCTGGATGGCCATCTCCCAGGCGATCTCGGTGCCGACCTCCACGCCGGCGGAGGCGTCGAGGACGATGACGGCGCCGTCGATCACACGCATGGCGGCGGCCATATCGCCGGCGAAGTCGGCGAAGCCGGGGGCATCGATCAGGTTCACCTTGTCATCGTGCCATTCGAGGGGCAGCACAGAGAGGGACACAGAAATCCCGCGGCGGGCTTCGTCGGGATCGTAATCGCTCGTAGTCGAGCCGTCCTCGACGCGCCCCATGCGCGGGATGGCGTGGGCGGTCATCAGCATTGCCTCGGCCAGCGTGGTCTTCCCGCTGCCGAGGTGACCAAATATGCCGATATTGTGGATCCTTTCCGGGCCATACGCTCGCATGGTTGTCCTCCTTGACTGGACCGTCGAGGCCGCCCTGGGGGTGGGCGGGATGGGCGGTGAATTTGGAAAGGGGTGTGTTAAGATTGCATTATAGACACCTTAAGGGCAACGTCAATAGAGAACGCCGCAACACAGCGCATGAACACCGAATGCACAAGAAACCTCTTCATAATGCGCTAAAATGCCGTGCCCTTTTTCTTCCCCTACTGGTAATACGCCCTTGTTATGCTCGTGAGCACGTGCGAACATGGCCTCAAGAACGAGCGGCGGCCACACCCACAGCTTCTCCCCACACCCCGAGCGAGCAATGCCAGCATACCCTGGAACGATCCTGGTCGTCGATGACAATGAGATCAACCGCACCATCCTGCGCATCCAGCTTCAGCAGGAGGGCCATCAGGTTGAGACGGCGGAGCATGGGCTGGCCGCCATCGCGATGCTGCGCGAGCGGCCCTTCGACATCGTGCTGCTGGATCTGCTCATGCCCGAGATGGATGGCTTCCAGGTGCTCACGCTGCTCCAGGCCGACAGCGAGCTGCGGCACATTCCGGTGATCGTGATCTCGGCGCTCGACGAGATGGAGAACATCACGCACTGCATCGAGATGGGGGCCACCGATCACCTGGCCCGGCCCTTCAACCCGATGCTGCTGCGGGCGCGGATCAACGCCTCGCTGGCGGCCAAGCGCCTGCACGACCAGGAGGCCGAGTACCTGCACCAGGTGCGCCGGATCACCGACGCTGCCGCAGCGATCGAGGCCAAGCGCTTCGATGCCGCCAGCCTGGGGCCGGTCGCGGCGCGCGGGGACGCCCTCGGCCAGCTGGCCCGCGTCTTCACGCAGATGGCGCGCGAGGTCGAGGCCCGCGAGCGGCAGCTGAAGCAGGAGAGCCAGTTTAAGTCGGCCCTGATCGGCAAGATCACCCACGAGCTGCGCAGCCCCTTCGTCTCGGTCGGGCTCACGGCCCAGCTGATCCAGCGCTACGCCGAGCGCCAGATGCTGGCCGAGGTGTGTGTGGAGGCGGGCCAGCTTGATCGGCAGCTGGCGGCGGGGCGACAGATGATCGACAGCGTGATCAGCTACGCGTCGCTGGTCAGCAAGCTCACTGCGCCCCAGCCCGAGCCGACTGATATGGCCGCCATGATCCGCGAGAGCACCGCCCCGCTCCAGCGCCTCGCCGAGACGCGGGAGGTGGAGCTGAGCTATGTGATCGCCGAGCCGCTGCCGATGATGTCGGTCGATCATGAGCAGCTCAGCGAGGCGATCCATCACCTGGTACACAACGCGATCAAGGTTAGCCAGCCCGGCGGGCATGTCCGCCTAAGCTGCGCGGCGCAGGGCGGGCAGCTCACGCTGATGATTGAGGATGATGGCCCGGGGATCGCCCAGGATAAGCTGGAGACGATCTGGGATGTGTTCGCGCAGACGAGCGACGACGTGCAGCGCGGCGTAGAGGGGCTGGGGATGGGGCTGGCGCTGGTGAGCTGCATCATCAAGGCCCACCGCGGCAAGCTGCTGGCCCGCAGCACACCCGGCGTGGGGAGCAGCTTCGGATTTCGCATAGCAATTGGCTGAGCGCCACCCAGGACAGGATCCATCACCCATGACTCCCCAGAGCACCCATGGTGCGGCGGCCGACAGCGCGCCCCAGGCGATCGACAGGGCCGTCATCCAGCAGCTGGCCAGCGCCCTGGGAGATCAGGGCGTCGCCGTCATGCCCGCGCTGATCAGGACGTTCATCGAGAGCGGCGACGCGCTCCTGGCCAGCGCGCGCGTGGCGATCGGGCGAGACGACCGACCCACCATGCGCCGGGCCATGCACACGCTCAAATCGAACGCCAACACCTTCGGGGCGCGCGCGCTGGAGGCCCTCTGCCGCGATCTGGAGCGGCGCGCGGCGGATGGCGGTCTGAGCGATGCCGGCGCGGCGCTTGACGAGGTTGCCGCAGAGCTCGCCCTCGTGCGCGCCGCGCTTGAGGCGCTGTAGGGTTCTGCGATAAGGGGGGCAGATAGAAAAGCTCAATACGTCTTAAAAAAACTGTCACCCGTACAGGTATTTACATAGCAAATTCTCCGGTTATACTCCTTCATGGTGGAATCGTAGGAGAAACGCTATGCCGCACCATCGTCGCTTCTTCATGGCTCTGACCGCACTACTGGCCTTCGCCACGCTGCTGAGTATCGCCCGAGCCGACACGGGCAATACCGTCTACCTGCCACTGCTCGTCAGCGATGGCTCGGGTCAAGGCCAGGCCCCGGTGCCGACCGACCTCACGGCCACCGCCACCAGCACCGCCACCGCCACCGCGACGACAACGCCGACAGAACCCTGCACCGGGGTCTATCCGATCGGGATCGACACGGCGACGATCACGGGGGACACCTTCAACAATCTCGGCGTTGACACGACTAACCCCAACGAGTACAAGGTACTGAGCAACGGCCAGATCCAGCGCCGACTCTACGTCACCACCGACAGCATGCCCGGCGGCTTCGCCTACCTGCGCTGGAACGAGAGCTTTGCGCCAGGGGGCATCCCGGCGACCAGCGGGCAGGCGCTGGTGAACTCGCTGAGCGGCGAGGGCAACTATGGATCGGGCTTTGAGGAGGCTCCCTGGCCAGTTCTGGGAACCGCGCCAGTCGACTACCCGAACCAGCCCGGCGCGCTGAACGCGGGCGACTGGATCTGGGGCACCCCGGGATGGAAGGATAGCACTGGCGCAACCGGCGTCCCTGCCGCCCTGGACGCGCAGATCGTCACCGGGCGCCCAATGCGAAGGCCGCCTGCGCGGCCTGTCTGAGGCCGCGCAGGCGGCCTTCGCAAACCCTAGCCCGCCCGTTTACGGGCCGGGCGCGGTCGGGTCACCGCGTGACTTCTGCGGTATTGCACCATTTGTGTTGTGTGGGAGAGCGTCGCTCTCGCACACCCTCACCGGGCGCAGCTACGCCTCGGCGACAGAGACATCGACCATCACGTCGCCCTGGCGGATGGCGTTGACCACATCCATGCCGCTGGTGACGCGGCCGAAGACGGTGTGCTTGCCATCGAGGTGGGGCTGGGGCGCGTGGGTGATGAAGAACTGGCTGCCGTTGGTGTTCGGGCCAGCGTTCGCCATCGAGATCACGCCGGTCTGGTGGGTGAGCGGGTTGCCGCGCACCTCGTCGGCGAACTTGTAGCCGGGGCCGCCGCTGCCAGTGCCGGTGGGGTCGCCGCCCTGGATCATGAAGTTGCTGATCACGCGGTGGAACTTCAGCCCGTTGTAGAAGCCCTGGCCCGCCAGGAAGACAAAGTTGTTCACGGTCAGCGGGGCGCTCTGGGGATAGAGCTCGAGCTCGATATCGCCTTTAGTGGTATCTATGGTAACTTTGTAGGTCTTGGTCTTGTCGATCGTCAGCGCCGGCGGGCTGCTCCACTGGTGTGCCACACGTCACTCCTTACTGTATGCCGTTACGAATGCCGGCGGCATTATAGCACGGGGAGGAGATAGCCGATAGCCGATAGCTGATAGCCGATAGCTGATAGCCGATAGCTGATAGCTGATAGCTACGCATAATCTGGCTATCAGAGTACGACCGGCGAACAAAGTGCTATGATTCGGGCAGAGTGTTGAGTGTTGAGTGTTAAGTGTTGAGTGATGGCACGCCAGCCCAGAGCACAAACTATTGCGACACGCCGACTATGGCGGCCGGCCCTGCGCATCGCTGGGCTGCTGCTGCTGGCCGGGCTGCTGTTTGGCGGCTACCTGTGGGTCTCCACGCCGCTGCCGGAGCCGGGGCAGATCTGGGCGCGGGCGAGCCTGGGGAACACGCGCATCCTCGACCGGGGCGGCCGGCTGCTCTACGCGGTGCCCGACCCGCTCAGCGGCCGGCAGCAGCCGGTGCCGCTTTCCGCGATCCCGCTGGCCCTCCAGCAGGCCACGGTGGCCGTCGAGGATGCGAGCTTCTACCAGAACCCCGGCGTCGACCTGCGCGGGATCGCGCGGGCGGCCTGGCAGAACCTGCGCAGCGGCGAGATCGTGGCCGGCGGCTCGACGATCACCCAGCAGCTGGCGCGGACGATCCTGCTCGACCCGCGCGAGGCCCAGCGGCAGAGCCTCGGCCGCAAGCTGCGCGAGGCGGTGCTGGCCCTCAAGCTGAGCGCCAGCTTTGGCAAGGGCGAGATCTTGTCCATGTACCTGAACCAGGTCTACTACGGCGGCCTAAGCTATGGGGTGGAGGCGGCGGCCCAGCGCACCTTCGGCAAGCCGGCAAGCGACCTGGATCTGGCCGAGGCGGCGCTGCTGGCGGGGCTGCCCCAGGCGCCCGGCCGCTACGACCCGTTCAGCCAGCCCGATCTGGCGGCGGCCCGCCAGGCCCAGGTGCTCGACGCGATGGCGCGCGAGGGCTTCATCACGGCCGAGGAGGCTGAGCGGGCCAAGGCCGAGCCGCTCCAGCTGCATGGCGCGGCGGCGGAGATGCGCGCCCCGCACTTTGTGGGCTATGTGCTCGACACGCTCACCGCCGCGCTCGGCCCCGACACGGTGCTGCGCGGCGGGCTGACGATCACCACGACCCTGGACGCCGACCTGCAGGACGCGGCCCAGGAGGTCCTGCGCCGCCAGATCGAGCGGCTGAGCAGCCCGCGCGACGGCGGGCTGCCCCACCGGGTGAGCGGCGGCGCGGTGGTGGTGCTCGACCCGCGCGATGGCGCGATTCTTGCGATGGTGGGTAGCCCGGACTTCGCCGACCGGGCGAGCGCCGGGCAGGTGAACGCCGCCCTGGCCCTGCGCCAGCCAGGCTCGGCGATCAAGCCGCTGACCTACGCGGCCGCCCTGGAGCGCGGCTGGACGCCGGCGACGACGATCCTCGATGTGCCGAGCTCGTTTGCGACCCGCGAGGGCCGGCCCTACGCCCCGGAGAACTATGACTCGACCTTCCACGGCCCGCTCAGCCTGCGCGAGGCCCTGGCGACATCCTCGAATGTGGCGGCGGTGCGCGCCCTTGACCACATTGGCGTGCCGGCCCTGCTGGAGATGGCGCAGCGCCTGGGGATCACCTCGCTCGGCCAGGACTCGGCGCGCTACGGGCTCTCGCTGACCCTGGGCAGCGGGGAGCTGCGGCCCCTGGAGCTGACGGCGGCCTTCGCGGCCTTCGCCAACGGCGGCAGCCGGGTGACGCCCTATTCTGTTATGTCAATCTCTGGCGCGGCGACGCCGGGGCACGCCGGGCCTGAGCCAGCCCTCTCGCCGCAGGTGGCCTACCTGATCAGCGACATTCTCTCGGATCGCTACGCCCGGATGCGGGCCTTCGGCGTCGAGAGCCCGCTGGACATCGGCCGGCCGGCGGCGGCGAAGACGGGCACGACGACCGACTGGCGCGATAACTGGACGGTGGGCTACACGCCGGACCGGGCGGTGGGGGTGTGGGTGGGCAACGCCGACGGCGAGCCGATGAAGGACGTGAGCGGGATCAGCGGGGCCGGGCCGGTCTGGCACGATGTGATGCTGGCCGCGCACCGTGGCCTGCCGGCGCGCGACTTCGCCCGGCCGGCGGGGATCGTCGAGCTGAGCGTCTGCGCCGAGGGCGGGATGCTGCCGGGGCCGGCATGCCCCGCATCCCGGCTGGAGCGCTTCGTGGCGGGGACGGAGCCGCGCCAGCCTGACACGACCCACGTGGCGCTGCGGGTGGACCGGCTGCTGGGCTGCCTGGCCCCGGCGGGCTACCCGGCCGCCAGAACGACAACGCGGATCTTCCGGCGGCTGCCGCCTGAGGCGGCGGCCTGGGGCCGGGAGAACGGCATCCCCGCGCCGCCGGCCCAGCCCTGCCGGCAGGAGGGCGGCCCCACGCCGACAGCCCCGCAAGCCAATGTATCGGCCGGGGATGTGGCGGCCGGCCCGACCCTGATCAGCCCGGCCGCCGGCTCGGTCTACCGGATGAGCGCGGGGGTGCCGGCGGATCGCCAGCAGATCGTGATCGAGGCGGTCGGCGGGGGAACAAATTCGGCCCTCACCATCGTCATTGATGGAGAGCCAGTTGCACAACTCAGCGGGCCGCCCTACCACGCCTTCTGGCAGCTCGCGCCGGGCGAGCACCGGGCCTGGGCCGAGGCGGGCGGCGCCCGCAGCGCCGAGGTGCGCTTTACGGTGATCAGATAAGGCCTTCTGGGGCTGCGCCCCAGACCTGCTCTTTGTTCTGGTTTGGCGGCTTCGCCGCCAAACCAGAACAAAAAATATTGTGGGGGCGGCGAAGCCGCCCCCATACCCCCACCGGGAGGATGTTATGAGCCGTCTTCGCTCTCTTCTCACACCGCGCGGCGGGCTGATCGCCCTGGCGGTGCTCGCCGTCATCGGCCTGATCGGCGGCGGGGTCGCCGTCGGCCCGCAGCTGCTGCGCGGGCCGCAGGTGCTCAGCGTCAGCCCGGCCGACGGGTCGGACCACGCTAACCCGCAGGCCGAGATCACCATCACCTTCGACCAGCCGGTGCAGGAGTCCTCGCTCGCAGATGCCATCCAGCTCGACCCGCCGGCCGCCTTCGCGGCCAGCGCCTCGGGTGCCACAGTGACGATCCGGCCCGAGGGCGGGCTGGCCTACGGGGCGGGCTACCGCCTGACGATCGGGGCGGTGAAGAACAGCTTTGGCCGGCAGCTGGAGCAGCCGGTGAGCGTGGGATTCACCACGCAGCCCTTCGTGGCGGTGGCCGAGGTCGGCCCGCAGGATGGGGCCAAAGAGATCGCGGCGAACGCGCCGCTGACGGTGATCTTCGACTCACCGGTGGTGAGCGCGGAGCAGGTGCGGGCGGCGGCCGAGGACCCGCGCCAGGCGGCGGATCTGCCGCAGCCGCTGGCCTTCACGCCCGCCATCGCCGGGGCGGGCCAGTGGCTCTCGCCCACGCGCTATGTCTTCTCGCCCGAGGGCGGCTGGGGCGCGGCGACGAGCTACACCGTCACGGTGCCGGCCCAGGTCAGCGCCGACGGCGCGGCGCGCATGGAGCAGCCCTTCAGCTGGGGCTTCAGCACGGCGGCCAGCGTGCTGGCCTCGACCCGGCCCTTCGACCAGGAGCAGGACGTGGCGGCCGGCCAGCCGGTCGAGGTGCGTCTGGCCCGGGGCGTGGACGTGGCCTCGGCGGCGCAGCGCTTTGTCCTGGCCGACGCGGCCAGCGGCGCGCCGGTGGCGGGGACGGTGGATTCTCAGGCCGACCGCTTCATCTTCAAGCCGGCCTCGGCGCTGACGCGGGGCGGGCGCTACGTGGCGACGATCCAGCCGGGGGTGCTGGCGGCGAGCGGTGCGGCGATCAACAGCCAGCCGCTGAGCTGGGAGTTTGGCGTGATCGGCGACCTGAGCGTGGCCCAAGTGATCCCGGCCGCCGATGCCAGCGACATCATCACCACCACCCAGCAGATCGCCGTCCACTTCAACCACCCGGTTGTGGCCCTGGTCAGCCCCTCGGCCCAGGCGAGCCTGCCGCAGCCGCTGACGATCAGCCCGGCGGTGGCGGGCGTGGGCCGCTGGCTGGACACCAGCACCTTCATTATCTCGCCCACCACGCCGCTGGAGCCGGCCACCACCTACACCGCCAGCGTGGCGGCCGGGCTGGCCGACCAGACCGGCGGGCAGCTGCGCGACGCCTTCAGCTGGAGCTTCACCACGGTGGCACCGCTGGCCTACGGCTCGCTCCCGGCCGACGGGGAGGCATTCGCCAGCCCGAGCGGGCCGCTGAGCATTGTGTTCAACCAGCCGATGGACATGGGCAGCCTGGGCGGGGCGGTAGCCCTGCTCGACCCCAGCGGAGCCAGCGTGCCGGGAAGCCTGTCGGTGGCGGCGAAGCCGGCCCAGGTCTTCCGCCAGGGCGGCCAGAACTACGACAACCCCTATGTGAGCGGCTTCACGGTGACATTCACACCGGCCGCCCCGCTGACGCGCGGCGCGATCTACAGCCTGATCGTGCGCGCCAGCGCGCGATCCGCCCAGGGCGGCGCGGCCCTGGCCCAGCCCTTCTCGGCCACCTTCACCGTCGCCCCGCTGCCGGCCCTGCTCGACAGCACACCGGCCAGCGGCGCGCGGGGCGTCAGCCCGAACGACTCGATCAACCTGCGCTTCAGCGAGCCGATGGACTGGGCCTCGGTGCAGAAGAGCCTGACGATCGACCCGCAGCCGACCGAGGTCTACACCGGAACCTACGACGGCGAGCTCTCCCTCTACCTGACGATGGAGGCCGAGCGCGACTACACGATCACCGTCGGCGCGGCGGCGAGCGACCTCTACGGCAGCACGCTGGGCCAGGACACGACGATCAGCTTCCGCACCGCGGCGCTGCCGCCCTCGCTGAACCTCGTCGGCGGCGGCCGCATGATGACCTACAGCAGCTACGCGCCGGCGCGCGTCCCGCTGCAGACGGTGAACACCGACAGCGTGAGCTACGACCTCTACCGGGTGGAGCGCGCCCGGCTGGGCGCGCTGGTCGCGGCCACCCAGGACGATGATCAGTGGCGGGCCTTCGCGCCGGCGGGCGGCGCGATCAAGAGCGACACGCTCGCGCCGCAGGGGCCGCGCAACCGGGTCAACCTGACTCTGCTCGACATGGGCAGCCTGGAGGCCGGGGCCTACCTGCTGGAGGCTCGCGGGGCCGGGCAGGTCGAGCGCCAGCTGATGCTGGTCAGCCCGACGACCCTGACGGTCAAGCGCAGCGCGGATAAGCTCTTCGTCTGGGCGGTGGACCTGGCCAGCGGCAGGCCGACGGCGGGCCAGGCGATCCAGGCGGCGGCCATGACCTACGCGGACGGCGGGCAGCGCATGGGCGAGGTGGCGAGCCTGGGGATCACGGACGCCGACGGGGTGGTGCAGGCGGACTACGCGGCGGACAACCCCTACGACCCGATCTACATCTGGTCGGCCGAGGGCGCGCCCTTCGCCTTCGGCAGCACCGTCTGGAGCGACGGCATCGACCCCTGGAGCTTCTCGCTGCCGGCCAGCATCGACCGGGCCGCCGTGGTGGGCAGCCTGAGCACGGACCGGCCGATCTACCGGCCGGGCGAGCCGGTGCATATGCGCGGGGTGCTGCGCCTTGACGATGACGGGCGCTACACGATTCCCGGCGCGGATCGGCTGGCCAGCCTGACCGTCAGCGACTCGAACGGCAACCAGGTCTACTCCTCGACCCTGGAGCTGAGCCCGTTCGGCACCTTCAGCGCCGACCTGCCGCTGAGCGGGGACGCGCCCCTGGGCAGCTACTTCATGAGCGCCCAGCTCGTGGGCGACAGCTCCTACTACGGCACCTACGGCAGCTTCGGCGTGGCCGAGTACCGCAAGCCGGTCTTCGAGATCAGCGTGCAGCCGGACCGCGAGGACGTGCTGATGGGCGAGCCGATCGTGGCCACGGCCACGGCGCGCTACTTCGCCGGGGGCGTGCTGGCCAACGCGCCGCTGCACTGGCGGCTGCTGGCCAACCCCTACTACTTCAGCGCCGACGCGGCGCCGGGCTACCAGTTCGAGAACCTCGACGACGCCTACGCCTCGTACCGCTGGTTCGACGGCCCGCCGGCCAGCGGCGGCGATCTGGTGGCCGAGGGCGAGGCGACCACCGACGCCCAGGGCCGCTTCGCCCTGAGCCTGCCGGCCGGCACCGCCAGCGACCCGCACAGCCGCGCGCTGACCCTGGACATCGAGGTGACCGACATCGACGGCCAGGTGATCGCCGGCCAGGGCGACCTGCGCCTGCACGTGGGGGCCTTCTACCTCGGCCTGCGCCCGGCGGGCTACGTGGCCCAGATCGGCCAGCCGCAGCAGGTTGACCTGATCACCCTCGACCCGCAGGGCCAGCCGGTGGCCGGGCGCGCGGTGGAGGTGGGCGTCTACCAGCGCGAGTGGTACAGCGTGCGCGAGCAGGGGCCGGACGGCCAGTTCTACTTCACCTCGGCCTACACCGACACCCTCCAGCAGACCATCCCGGCCACCACGGACGCCCAGGGCCGGGCGCAGATCAGCTTCACCCCGCGCGAGGCCGGCTCCTACCGGATCGGCGCGACGGGCAAGGACGACGGCGGGCGGACGGTGCAGTCCAGCGCCTTCGTCTGGGCCGCCGGCGGCGACGCCTTCTGGGGCGTGAATGACTCGAACCGGATCGACCTGATCGCCGACCAGACCAGCTACAAGCCCGGCGACACGGCCAAGATCCTGGTGACCGCGCCCTACAAGGGCAGCACGGCCCTGCTGACGATCGAGCGCGGCGAGGTGATCTCGCACCGCATCCTCAGCATCGCCGGGACGACCGAGCTGCTGGAGGTGCCGATTACGGCCGACTACGCGCCGAATATCTA
>NZ_JAIEWN010000100.1 GCF_019599295.1 Oscillochloris sp. ZM17-4
GGGTTGGGCGGCTTCGCCGCCCAACCCCAACAAAAGGCGGGTGTAAGACATCGCACATCACACCAGAGGTGCCGGCGCGCACGACTCGCGCAGGACGATCTGTGGCTGGGTGATCACCCGGCGCGCTAGGGGCGCAGCGCGCTGCGCCCCTAGCGAATCCCCTCGCGCCGCTCCCAGCCGTCGCGGAACAGCGGCAGCAGGTTGTTGGGGCTGTAGGGGTGGCGCGCGATCTCCTCGTAGTTCAGGTCGCTGCCCCAGCCCACCCGGCCCTCGCCCAGCTCCACGTAGCCATCGACCACCCGCACCGGGTTGGTCAGGACGCCCTGGCTCCACGCGTCGTTGAAGTCGTCGAAGATCTCGTGGATGAAGAAGTTCGGCGTGGCCGTGTTCAGGTGGGCGCAGGCCAGCGAGCACAGCGGCCCCTGCGCGCTGTGCGGCGCCGTCACCCCGTTGGCCGCCATAGCCATCCCGCAGACCTGCTTGGAGACGGTCATCCCCAGGTACTGCGGCTCCAGCTGGATGATATGCACGGCGTCGTGCGAGAGCAGCTCGCTGAACTGCTGGGCGCTGTAGTAGTCCTCGCCGCAGGCCACCGGCACCGGGCTGCGCCGCGCCACCTCGGCCATCTGGCCGATCCGCTGGGGCGGCACCGGGGCCTCGAACCACGTCGGGCGGTAGGGGGCCATGGCCTCGGCGAGCTGGAGCGCCGTGTGGACGCTGAAGCGGTTGTGGCCCTCGATCAGGATATCGACATCGGGGCCGACCGCGTCGCGCACGGCGGCGATGATCGCGATCGCCAGCCCGAAGTCGGGCCGGTCCACCGCGCGCCACGCCGCGCCGAAGGGGTCGAACTTCAGGGCGGTGTAGCCGCGGGCCACCACGCCCTTGGCCTTCTCGTGAAAGCTCTCGGGCTCGCGCGGGCCGCGGTACCAGCCGTTGGCGTAGGCCCGCAGTCGCTCGTGGCAGCGCCCGCCGAGCAGCCGGTACACCGGCTGGCCCGTCGCCTTGCCCATGATGTCCCAGCAGGCGAACTCGATCCCCGCGAGGGCCGCCCCCTGGATCTGCCCGCCGTCCGAGTAGACGTCGCGAAACAGGCGCAGGCTGTGGCTCTCCACGTCGAAGGGGTCCTGGCCGATCACCAGGCCCTTCAGCTCATTGATCGCCGCATCGACCGTCTTGGCAAAGCCGTTCAGCGTGGCCTCGCCGATGCCGTGGATGCCCTCGTCGGTGTCCACGCGGGTGAAGACCCAGTTCTTCCAGGGGTTGCCCACGATGTAGGTCGTGACATCGGTGATCTTCATGCACACTCCGATAGCCGGGCATCATAGCCGATAGCCGGGCATCATAGCCGATAGCCGATAGCCGATAGCCGAAACACGTATCGGCTATCGGCTATCGGCTATCGGCTATGGAGTCAGCTCCACCTCAAGCCGCCAGGCGCGCGCGCCGCCGGGGAGCAGCTGCTCAAACAGGTGGTAGGCGTGTACCGCGTCGGCCAGAGAGTCCTGCGCGCCGATGCAGGGCTCCAGGCCCATGTTGTAGTACGGCTCGCCGCCGTCGAAGGCGTGGGCGCCGAGGTTCAGCCAGACCGCCACCTGCGGGATCTCGGCCACGTCCCAGCGCATGTGGAGCGCGCCATCGGGTGCCCGCAGGCTGGCCCAGCCCTCATCGGTGAGGGGGGCGCTCCAGAGCTTGATCGACGCGCCGGCGTCGCGCGCGGGCAGGCGGGACAGGTCCACGTCGCCCCCCGCGGACGGGATGCTCCGGGGGAAGGGCAGGCCGCTGCGCCGCCCGGAGTGGAAGCGGGCCCCGGGCGGCAGCGACAGCTCCATGCCCGGCTCGATCGCGATCAGCGGGTGGGCCGACCAGATCCAGGCCAGCGGCTCGTCGGCCGCGCTGCTCAGCCGGTACGCGATGCTGAGCCGAGCCGAGCCAGCATCCAGCCGGATCGTGCGCTCGAACTGGTAGGGCAGCATGACCCCGTGCCAGCGCGTGTGGAGGCTGACGGACTCGTCGCCCACATCGATCTGCGTGGCGGCCGTCTGCGACCAGAGCTCGCCATGATCCTGGACGGGGACGCCGGCCCAGGGCAGCGCCGGGTAGGCGCAGGCCGAGACGCTCGGGAAGCACTCGTCCCAGCCGCCGGTGTCGGCGGCGGCCACATACGAGGACCCGTGGGGCACGCGCCGGTAGGCCATGCGCGGGTGCCGCCAGAGCCACTCGCGGCCGCTGCGCGTGTCGCGCAGGCTGCTGATCTTCCCCCCCAGCTCGGGGATGACCGTCAGCGCGAGCGGGCCGGTGTCCACCTGGATGGCGGCGAAGCCCTCGTGGGAAATGTTTGCGACCTTCATACAATTCAATATTGAATGCTGAATGCTGAATGTTGAATGTGTGCCATTCAACATTCAGCATTCAGCATTCACCATTGCCTAAACGGGCAGCAGCTCATACACGTGGTCCGGCGAGATCTCGGGGAAGCGGTCGTGGAGGTAGCACGACGCGGCCTGGTGCGGCTCCATGCGGAAGAGCGGCGGCGGAGCCTTGCACTTCTCCATGGCGTGGGGGCAGCGCGCGTAGAATCGGCAGCCGTCGCCGTGGTCCGAGATCTCCGACTCCTTGACCAGCGCCGCCGACTCGCCCCAGCGCCGGCTGAGGTCGGGCCAGGGGATGGAGTCGATCAGCAGGCGGGTGTAGGGGTGCTGCGGCGTCTTGATCACCGTGTCCACATCGCCGGCCTCCATCAGGTTGCCCCGGTAGAGCACCATGATCGACTTGGCGATATGGTAGGCCGTGGTCAGGTCGTGGGTGATGTAGATGATCGAGACCCCATAGTTCTTCTGCAGGTTGCGCAGCGTCTCCAGGATCGTCGCCCGCAGCGAGGCGTCCACCATCGAGACCGGCTCATCGGCCACCAGCAGCTTGGGCTTGAGCAGCAGGGCCCGGGCCACATTGATGCGCTGGCGCTGGCCGCCGGAGAGCTGGTGCGGGAAGCGGCCGAGGATATCCTCGGGGCGCAGGCCCACCGCCGTCAGCGCCTCCTCCATGCGGTCTTTGGCCTCGGCCTTGGTCTTGGCCAGCCGAAACTTCTCGATCGGCACCGTCAGCAGGTGGTCCACCGTGTAGAAGGGGTTGAACACCGCGAAGGGGTCCTGGAACACCGCCTGCACCTCGCGGCGGAAGGTCATCCGCTCCTCGCCGCGCAGCTTGGTGATATCCTTGCCCTTGTAGAAGATCGTGCCCGCCGACGGCTCGATGAATCCGAGCAGCAGCATGGCCAGCGTCGTCTTGCCGCTGCCGCTCTCGCCGGCCACCGTCAGGATGGTCGGCTCGTCCTCGTCCAGCTTCAGCGAGACATTATTCAGCGCGGTGGTCGACTGCTTGCTGATCAGCCCGCGCGAGTAGATCTTTGTGACATTCTGGAACTCAAGCAGCTCTGCCATAGATGTTGCCTTTTAGGGTACAGGGGACAGCGGACAGGGGACAGGGAAGGGGAAAGGACTATAGGCTCCGCCTGCACCCTGTCCGCTGTCCCCTGTACCCTGTCCCCTGTCCCCTCACGAGTAGAGGTGACAGGCGATCTGCCGGCCGCCGGAGAGATCCTGCGGCTCGGGGCGATCCGTCTTGCAGCGGTCCATCGCCTGGGGGCAGCGCGGATGGAAGGCGCAGCCCGAGGGCAGGCGCAGCAGCGAGGGCGCTAGGCCGGGGATGCCCTGGAAGACCCCCTTGTTCTCCAGGCTGGGCAGGCTGCTGATCAGAGCCTGGGAGTAGGGGTGCTTCGGGTCGGTGAACATCTCGCGCACCGTGCTCACCTCGACCAGGCGCCCGGCGTACATCACCGCCACCTTATCGACAAACTGGGCCATCAGGCCCATGTCGTGGCCGATCAGGATCACCGCGCAGCCGATCTGGCTCTGGATATGGTCGATCGTCTCCATCACCTGGCGCTGCGTCACCACATCGAGGGCGCTGGTCGGCTCGTCGGCGATGATCAGCTGCGGCTTGAGCAGGATGCTGATCGCGATGCAGACGCGCTGCTTCATGCCGCCCGAGAGCTCGTGGGCGTACATGCGGTAGACCGAGCGCTTCAGGTCGACCGACTCGAGGGCCAGCATGGCCCGCTCCTGGATCTCGCTCTTGCTGGCCTTGGGGTTATGCGCCTTGATCGCGTCGTCCATCTGGGACCCGATGCGGGTGACCGGGTTGAGTGAGTTCATCGCGCCCTGGGGGATGTAGGCGATCTTGCTGAGGCGGGCGTTGCGCATGCCCTCCTCGTCCAGCGACATCAGGTCGGTGTCGCCGACGATCACCTGGCCCGACTCGACCCGGCCGGGCGGCTTGATCATGCGCATCATGGCCAGGGCCATGGTGCTCTTGCCCGAGCCGGACTCGCCCACCAGGCCGATCTTCTCGCCGGCCTGAAGGGTCAGGCTGGCATCGTCGAGGGCGCGGGCCCGCCCGGAGTCGGTGTAGTAGGTCACATGGAGGTTCTTGACCTGAAGAACAGGGGTCATGCTAGGTCTCGCTTCTTGGGCTGATTCTTCATCCGGCTCGGCGGTCCATCGTCCGGCGCGCATGGCCTACTCCGTGCGACGCACGCGCGGGTTGGCCAGCTCATCGAGGCCCATGTTGATCAGGGCCAACGAGCTGAGGATCAGCACCATCCCCAGGGAGGGCCACATCGGCCACCACCACCAGCCGTTGAAGAAGGCCGACTGGCCCTGGGCGGCCCAGATCAGGTTGCCCATCAGCGGCTCGCGCAGCGGGCCGAGGCCGAGCACCGAGAGGTAGAAGGCCGCGAAGACGGCCACGAAGACCTGGGTGACGAAGGCGGCGGCGATGAAGGGCAGCAGGTTGGGGAAGATCTCCTTGAAGATGATCTCGATATCGTTCACCCCAGAGAGCTTAGCCACCGAGACAAACTGCCGCTCCTTCATGGTCAGCACCTGGGAGCGGATCACCAGGGTCGGCCCCATCCAGGCCAGCAGCACCACCACAAAGGCCATCGTGTAGATCGTCACCGAGCGCTTATCGACCGAGCCGGCGATCACCACCTGGATCAGGAAGGCCGGGATGGGCGTCAGGATCTGGCAGACGCCCTTGACGAGCGCGTCGATCCAGCCGCCGAAGTAGGCCGAGATAAAGCCGAGGAAGACGCCGATCATGGTGCCCATGCCACCGGCGAGCAGGCCGATCAGGGCGGTCTGCCACATCCCCGTCACCATCGCCGCCAGCATATCGCGGCCAAAAAAGTCGGTGCCGAGTGGGTACTGCCAGCTCGGCGGCTGCTTCGACTTCACGGCCAGCGGGTAGGCGTGCTTCGGGTCGATGGTGAGCAGGCCGATCACCGTGAACCCGACCAGGAAGAGCAGGATCGCCAGGCCAAAGATCATGCTCTTATTCCGGCGCAGGTAGCGCCCGATCAGGACAAGCCTGCTTGGCTGGAGGCGCTCAACAGGCTGCGCCATTGCGGTCGTTGTTGCCATTGGTTTCTCCAAGGTGATGGTGAGGAATTGTCCCTGTTCTCTTATTCCCTGATCCGCGGGTCAAGCAGCGGGTACATGAACTCGACGATCACCATCAGCGAGGCGACGGCGATGGTGATGAAGAGCACGATCCCATAGATCACCAGGAAGTCATTCGACTGGATGGCGGCGATCAGCACCTGGCCGAGTCCGGGCAGGCCATAGAGCGTCTCGACGACAATACCGTTCGTGATCACCAGGCCGAAGGCGAGCGCCAGGCCGGTCACCTGGGGCAGCATCGCGTTGCGCAGGTAGTAGTCGCGGAAGATCGTGGTGCCCTCAAGCCCCTTGTGCTCAGCGAAGTTCACATAGTCCTCGCCCTGGATGGTCACACCCATGCCGCGCATCGAGAGCACCCAGCCGCCGACCGAGCCGAGGATCAGCGAGAGCGCCGGCAGGATCTGGTGCGAGAGCACATCGAGCATAAAGCTGAGCGACCAGTCGGGGACGACGCCGGTCGAGTAGGCGCTGCCGAGGGGCAGCAGCTTCAGCTTAAAGCCGATGAAGAAGAGCAGGAAGATCCCGAGCAGCACCGGGGGCACACCCTGGAGCAGCACAAACGGCGTAGCGATCGCCCGCAGCCAGCCGGGGGCCCGCGGCCATGCCGCCGCCGCGCCGAGCAGGTTGCCGAGCACAAACGAGATCGCCGTCGTGACCAGCAGGAGGCCGATCGTCCATGGCAGCGACTCAAGGATCAGATCCCAGACCGTCTTCGGGTAGAGGTTGAGCGATACGCCCAGATCCAGGCGCGCGATGCCGCCGATATAGTCGAAGTACTGCTGCATCAGGGGCTTATCGAGCCCAAACTTCTCGTTGTACGAGGCGATGATCGCCTCAAGGTCGCCGGGCGAGAAGCCGCCGGTGCGCGCCAGCGTAGCGAAGCGCTCGCGGATGGGGTTCTTGGGCGAGATGCGCGGGATGAAGAAGGTAATCGTCGAGGCAGACCAGATCACGAGGACAAGGAAGAGCAGGCGTTGGATAACACGTCGCACACTCACAGGCGTATTCCTCACGCACAATCATCAGGTTCCACACTGAACACCGTCTGCTCACGGCGTGGTGCGCCATCGCACGCATATTGGTATTAGGGCTGGGCGGTACACCCATGATACCACAAGCAGGGGAGCCAGATCACCGCGCGTACTATGGCGAACAGGGCGGTTGCAACATCGCTG
>NZ_JAIEWN010000101.1 GCF_019599295.1 Oscillochloris sp. ZM17-4
GTCAAGCACGCGCAGCGGCTGGGGGCGATAGTGGGCGCCCTGGCGGGCGAGCTGGCGCCAGCGTGAACGATGGAGGGTCGGGGGCAGCGGCGGCAGGGCGAGGTCGGCCAGGATCGTGAGCTGGTCGAGCAGCCGGAGCAGGGTGGCCGGGGAGGGGTCGCCGGGCTCCTCACGGAGCCAGGTGAGCGGCATGCTGCCGCGCGTCGGCCGCGGGGCGTCGGCGGCGACGACGAGCAGGGCGTCGAGCCGGGCCTGCTGGTCGGCGGTGAGATCGCGGGTCAGCAGGCGCTCCACGCTGCGGGTCGCCACGCGCTGCACGCCCCACACCAGGCGCTCGACCGTGGCGATGCCTGGAAGGATGATGCGCCGTTCGCGGAACTGCTGATGGGCCGCCTCAATCAGGGGCAGCGCCTGGGCGTTGGCCTGGGCCTGGGGGACGATTGCCCGCATCACGGCGCGGGCATCCTGCCACGTCCAGGTGCGGTAGCCATAGTGGGCTTTGATCGCGTCGAGGTGCTCGTAGCAGGTGGTGCGGCGCCCGCCGTAGCTGATGAAGGCCGCGGGCGCGATATCGAGCTGTTGGGCGATGGCGCGCAGCACGCGCACGGGCACGTCCGGCAGGCTCATCAGCGTCCGGCCGGGGTAGCGCAGTATGCACAGCTGCACGGCGACGCCCAGGCGGTTGACGCTGCGCCGATGCTGGCAGATGAAGGCGAGGTCGGCGGGCGTCAGCGTGTAGAAGCGGGCGATGTCGCGGTCGGGCAAGTCGTCGGGCAGCCGACTGAGCAGCGCGCGCTGCGCCGTGGTGAGGAGCGCGGGGCTATGCGACGCCATAGACGTTTCCCGGACGCACGCCCGGCCGCTAGCCGGGCAGCGTCTTCAACTGCTCGCGGATCTGGGTGCGAGTGGGCAGCGTGTAGCGCGCGGTGGTGGCGATGGCCGGAGCGCCGTCCTTGGTCTGGTGGCCGAGGTAGAGGGCGATCGCCTCCAGGGTCCAGCCGGCGCCGCGGGCGCGGTGGGCGAAGTCGTGGCGCAGATCGTGGAAGGTCACGTCCTGGATGCGCGGCCAGGATGCGTGGGTGGCTTGGGCCTTGAGGTGCTGCCAGCAGTGCTCGATGCCGCGGGGCGAGAGGTTGTCGGGTTGGTCGCGCCGGCGCAGGGCGGCGGCGCGCTGGCTGGTGAACACGAAGGGGCTGTCGGGCTCGCGGGCCTCGGTCGCGCTGGCGTCCAGGGTCAGGTAGGCGACGAGGGCCTTGCGGGCCTCGTTGTGCAGGTCGATGGTGCGGGTCTTGCCGCCCTTGGCGCCGACGATGGTGATCGCGCCGGCGCGCTGGGTGAGCACGCAGTGGTCGATGCGCAGGGTGGCGACCTCGCTGATGCGGAGGCCGGCCCAGTAGCCGAGCGCGAAGATGGCGGCGAGCCGGCGCGAGTCGGCCCGCTCGACGAGGGTCTTGAGGATGGTGCGCTGCTCGGCGGTCAGCTCGGTGGGGCTGAGGGAGGGGACGGTGGGCCGCTCGATGGCGTGGGCGGGGTTACGCGTGAGCTGGCCGGCGTCGATGGCCCATTTACAGAAGCGAGAGATGGCGGTCAGCGCGCGGGCGCGGGTGCGTGGCTGCTGGCCGGCGGCGGTGAGGTGGTCGACGTAGCCCTGGAGCGCGGTGACGGTGAGCACATCGGGGCGGAAGGGGCTGCCGTCGGGCTGGGTGGCGAGCCAGGCGATCAGGGAGCGCAGGGAGGAGAGGTAGGCGGCGACGGTCTTGGGGTCGCGGCGGCCGAGCGTGGCGACGAAGGCGCGCAGCGACTCGGGGTCGTTGTCACGGAGAGAATACGCGGGCATGGCGGCCTCCTGCAGAGGCGCGAGTGTTCTGCGACGAGTTTTGGGAGGGAACGTGCCCAGTATAGCACGCGCTGCCCGTCATCGGCATCGCATCCCAACGCGATTCTCAGATCAGGGCACGCTTGTGACGCGCAGCGCAAAGGAAAAACTCGACCGAGAAGGGAGATTCTGCGACGAACCAGGCGTGTGTGAGCCTTCTTTACTCGGTAGCGGTTTCGACATCGTGTAAAGAGAGTGGGATTGTATGATTCTACGTCAACGATTCTCCGACGAAGGGAAGGGGGTTGCAATATAACGCTGCTACGATGCGTGAACAAATTAGTACTTTACAGCACCAGGACGGTCAAAAGCCCCCTTCGCTCTTAGCGGAACTTTTCCCGGAAAAAGTACGATCACCCCATGATGGTGCGCACGCGCCGTGTGGTGTTCAGGAGCGTGGAGAAGGCCGGGAACTCGATCCACTGACGCACCAACTCTTCCAGCGCCACATTGATCAGGTCGGCCAGATCATTTTTGGTTTGGGCGGCCAGGGCAACGGTTTGGACAACTACATGGCGGCCCGCCGCGCCCCAGGCGCGAATGTCGAGATAGCGCCGAATGGCCGCCCGGTGACGCGCTCTGGTGCCGGAGCGGTCATAGTCAGCGAGGGTAGCAAGGCGCACGTGGGAGCGGGTGACGCGGGCGATATGCCGCACGATGGCATCTGGCACGGTGTCCAGGGAAACAAAGTAGCCGAGGCGCTGGAAGACTTTGAGACTGACCAGGAGCCCCAGGCGGGCGCGGCCTCAGCGGGCCACCTGATCGGCAAAGGCGAGCTCGGCGGGGGCGGGCGTGTAGACGGTCTCAAGCTCGGCGGGCGTGATGGTGCTGCGTAGGCGGGGATAAGCGGTGTCCTGAACGGCGGGCATCGCTTAGCGTCGCCCCTGCTCCAAGGCAGCGTGCACCTGGTCGTCATGGAGCGCGGCGTCGCCCTGGGTGGAGCGCGGGTCACGGTGGCCGAGCACGCGCTGGACGATCTCCATCGGCTGGCCCTGCTCGATCAGTTCACTGCCACGGGTGTGACGGAGCTGATGCAGGGTGTAGCGCGGTGCGCCAGCGGCGTCCACAAGCTGCGCACGCTCACAGACCCGGCGCCACTGATAGTGCAGGGCGTCGTAGCTCACGCGAGTGCCGCGTGGCGAGCGGACAAGGGGGACGTGGGCCGGCTGGCCGGCGAGGGTCTTGAGGTGGCTGCGGAGCATGCGCAGGCTGCGGGGCGTCGACGTCGGGCCGAGGACGACTACGCGCTCGGTGCCGTTCTTGGGGTCGCGCACGCGGAGTCCTTCACGCCCGGCGGCCAGGCTGACATCGCCCAGGTTCAGCGCAAGCACCTCACCGGCGCGCATACCGGCCTCGCGCAGCAGGGTGAAGAGGAGCTGGTAGGGCTGAGGGGCACCGGCAATCGCTTGATCAAGGGCAGTGCGGTCGGTGCTGCTCTCGATCGGGCGGGGGAGCTGTTGGCGCTGCCGGGCCGGCTCGCGCACGGCCAGGGGGTGGACGGTGCAGAGCTGATGGCGGACGGCCTAGGTGAAGAAGCGGCTGAGGGTCGCGGTGCGGCGGGCGATGGTGCTCGGGGCGACCGCGCCGCGGCTTGCCCAGCGCTCCAGCTCCACCAGGGTGAGCTGGTCAATGGGGCTGGTCAGGGCAACGGCCGCGGCGGTCAGTTCGTAGCGGTAGGCGCGCAGGGTATGGGGCCGGAGCCGCGCCACGCGGGCCATGGCACCGAGAAAGGCTGGGACGTGCTCGGCGAGGGTCGCTTCCATGGCAGCTCCTGGCCAAGAGGGAACGGCGGTGCCAGTGCTACTCAGTTTGACAGAGAAATCCGGACTTGTCGACGAGACCAGCGCTCTGTTTGCGCCGCGACCCTTCGCTGCGCTCAGGGTGACAACAACGGATTGCTCCCGGCACCACTGGCTACGGGCCATCAGGTACTCGGAATGACAAGTCTCGTTGTAGTACTAGCGACGCACTAGCGGCAGGTAAACCTGATGTATGGTCAATGGTACTCGCGCCATGGCTATATTTCCACTTGCATCGTGCGCGGTCACCACTACTTCACGTGGCATACTCGTTATTGCCACTTGCTGGGCATATCGCCGATCCTGAAGATAGGGCAATGCAATAGTTTGCCAACTTGATCCATCATTCGTCCATGCCACCTCAACTTGCAGATATGATCCTGCGGTTGTGTCATCATATGCCTCCGCGCTGATACTCACGCCCGTCGGTGTTTCCGTCATCGTTACGCCATTCACCACCGGCGGCATATCATCGTTCAGCAAGGAGTCATTTGCCACATTTGGGTCGAGATAGGTTATCTCAAGCACCATTTGCTGGTAGCGTCGCAGCGCACCCGTTCGCGATCCTGTTGCCCGAAACTGTGCTGGCAAGACGAGCAATTTGTCAGTTGCGGTGTCGCCACTCACGGTACGCTGCACCCCATACGGCTGATCCGGCAGCCAGACATCTGCTACCGTTAGGATCGGATCATTCGCACGCAGGCGACTTTCCTGGGTGATTGGCGTCGTCACGTAGGGATCAAAGTTGGTCAGATCGGGCAGAGTGGTCGCTTGCCGCAGGCGTACACTACGCGGTTCGGCTGGCAGCGGCCCGCTTCCCGGCAGTAATGTCAGATCATAGCTGAGCGCTGGCAACACCGGCTGACCCAAGGCGGCTTGATCCACCCCGACAACGGTTGTTGTCGCAGAGCGCATGCTATCAGCAATAACACTGGTAGCACGCAGTATGCTGCCAAAGCCAGCCGCATCAAGCTGGAAGCTGGTTGTAATGGTAATGAGTCGGGTAAACGTTGGCGCGCCACTCGCCGGATCGGGCTGGGTCATCAGGCCATGCGCCTGATGCGGTGTCAGCACCAGCGGCCCTGCTTCAACCTCTGTCTGGGGTGTGGCAGCGTCAACCCGCAGATATGGCAAACCATACAATGTCCATTCGCTCAGTACCTTCTCATCATAGACACTAAAGCTAGTCACACCCCGGTCGCGCAGATAGCGCTGCTTGGCTTGTGCCAGCGCCGCGCCAAGCGATGGCTGGCCAGGCCGTAACATCTGATTGGTAAACAATATCTGTAGCCGTTCGCTGAAACCGGCCACTTCATCATCACCATAGCCATAGCCGGTGTTGCCGATCAGGTTGCCACCATTGCGCATAATCGCGCTGGCGAAGTCGGCCCGATAACGAACCGTGATAAAAGAGTCGTCGGACGCATTCAGCCCGGAGTGACAGCCGACCGAATAAATCAGCGTCGGGCGGCCACCGCGGCGGAAGTAGGCATCGCCAGGGCTGGCCGGTGTGGCATTCTGTAGCGGTTCGACATCAAATACACTTGCCCCCGAGCTCAGGTAATCGGCCGGCAATACTTCGATATGGCTGAAATGGCTGTTGAGCGCCATGAGCCCATAGGGCGTATGCAGCCCACTGTAGGCCGAATTATTGGCGATCTGGTTGAATTGCCCGCCGAACCAGAGATTGGTGAATTCAGATGCGCTCCAGGTGTCACCAATCAGGCGCGTCACCGGCGCGCCCGCCGCCGCCAGGATATCTGCCAATTCGCTACTCGAGTCGCTCAGGAAGTCATAGCCAGTTACCAGTGCCGGGTTGGCGCTGCCTGCCTGAATGATGTAGCGCGTCGCCGCCGGGTCGTTTACTGTCGCCTGGAGATAGCTGACAATCTCGGATGGATACTCTACCAGCCGCCCAATGCCAAGATCAGGCACAAACAACTGGCGCCCGCGCCAGGGTGTCGGTTTGCGGTCGGCATAGAAATTGTCGGTTTTCAAGCCGCGGAAGAACAGACTGCCGCCTAGCGCAGTGGCCCGGTTTAACCCGGCACCCTCGGCATCCAGATCGCCCACATAGGCCCGCTCATTACCGATCGTGGTTTCATCAATCGTGCGATAGAACGGGATAACCTCATCGCCGCCAGTGATCACCAGATCGGTGATATTGGGATAGCGTAGCCGGATAGCCTCATCAATCACCAGCCAAATCTGACCTGCGGTGGCATTGGCCAGAATCGGCTGATCGGGGCGGGCATCCCACTGAGCGTAGAGTCCGGCAAGCCGACTGGCAGCCGCTGGGTCAAGATCAGTCGCCAAGTCGATCAGTACGCCATGGCTATCGGTCAGTATCTGGCTGCCTGGGCTCAAGAGATTGGACAGACTGGTCAGCGCCACACTCTGACCAGGCAATGTGCTGTAACGGCTCTGCATGCGCGTACTATGCTGAATGAACAATGTACGCACTGTCTGATCAAATGTGTGATTGAGCGCCACGGTTCCCGGCTGCGTTGCGGCAGTTGCGGTCGGCCCAGGCTGGATCTGAATATTCAGGGTATAGGGCGCGCCAGATGCGCCCTCAGCGCTGATGACGACCAGATAGACCACCCCGCCACTGGGTAGAAACGCGCCGATGGCTTCGTCGGCGGTGCCACTATTGGCCGAAATCGAGC
>NZ_JAIEWN010000102.1 GCF_019599295.1 Oscillochloris sp. ZM17-4
CCAGCACCGCGCTGCCCGCCTCCGCCACAATGGCATCGGCAAGGGTCAGGGCACCGACGATCTGCGCGGCCTCGGCCTCGGCCAGGGCGCGGGCGGACACCGCCAGATCCGCCGCCGCGCCAGCGGTGGCAATCTGGGCGAGCAGCGCGGCCAGCAGACGCTCGCCCCCGGCCTGGCCGGCAAGCTGATCGGCGATCACGGCTGGGCTGCCCTGCCAGGTCCAGGGGGCATAGCGATCCGCCCCAGGATGTCGCTCGGCACGTCGGCCCTGTGCCACACGGAGCGCGCGCTCGGCGGCGTGGAGGAGCGCCTCCTGCTGCTCCAGGAACGTATCGACCTCATCAGCCAGCCGCCCGATCACGGCCTGGGCTGTGGCACATGCGTGACGGGAGAGGGTGAGCCGCTCACGCTCATTCCAGAGGGACACGGCCTGTGGCAGCGCGATCCGCCCGGTGCCGCCGAGGAACCAGCCCACCACATTACGCAGCAGGCCAGGCTCTTGGCCGGTCGCCGCCTGCCAGCCGCGCAGGGCGCCCTGACAGGCATGCAGCTCGCGCTCGATCTCGCTGATGCGCTGCGCGACGCGGGCGCGCAATCGGCTCAGCTCCTGGCCCAGATCCGCGAGGAAGGGCCGCAGCGCGGCGACCTCGCTCGCCATCGCCAGGCGTCGATGCAGTCGGGCGAGGGCCGCATTGCCGATGCGCTCACCGTTGTCGCGCATCAGGGTCTCGCCGCCACCCACGGCGTCGGGGCGCATCAGCAGCTCAAACTGGGCGGCCAGTTCGGCCGGGTCATCGCTGGCGGTCAGTGCCACCGGTGTGAAGGGCCGCCCTGCGCCATCACGCGTCACCTGCTCAGCCAGGTCGTCGCCAATGTCAGCGGCGGCGCAGAAGGTTTTGCCCGGCGCGTCCGGCGGGTTTGCCGGCAGGTTCGGGACTCTCAGAATCAATGGAGATTGCATGAGGAATTGCTCCTTTCAGATAGCACGCATCACATCACATCACTGCGCCAGCCGCCCCGCCAGGGCATCGAGGGCCGCAACCTCTAGCCGGTCGGCCAGGGCGGCGGTGAGCTGCGGGCGATCCACGTCTGCCATCGCCGCACGGACGGTATGGAGGTAGCGCATGCGCCCATCGGAGCCGGAGACATCGTCGTTGGCCAGGTGGCTCGCGATCGTCGGCCAGACCGTGCCGCGGGCCAGGATGAGCGAGAGGCTCAGGGCCGCGCGATCCAGGAAGCGCTCTAGGTCGGCCTCGGCGACCCGCCCGTCGCCGCCGCCGAGGGTCGGGTCGTCGAGCAGGAAGACCCGGTCGTAGGGCGGGGCCTGGATGGCGATCTCCAGGTCGTTCAGGTAGGCCCGGCGCTGGCCGTCGCGGGTGAGCCGGTCGAGGGCCTGGATGAGGGCGCGGTAGTTGTGGCGGGTGTAGGGGGTGAGCCCGCTGAAGGCCTGCGGGCCGAGCACGACGCCCCAGAGCTCGTAGTCGGTCACGCCGGCCTCGCGCAGCAGGTGGCGCAGCAGGTAGGGCAGGAGCTGGTGGCCGGCGTTGCCCATCGAGCCGCTGCCGCCGCCGAGGACCACCACCCGCAGGCGCCGGCTGCGCACGGCCGACTGGCGCTTGTGGGCGGCCAGCAGCCGCTCCCAGTCGCTGCGCCCGCCCACCGCATCCTCGCCGCGCACCCGGCGGAGCCGGCGGGCCCGGAAGGTCTGCACCGCGCCGATATTCAGGTCGATGTCGAGGGCCGAGACCACCGGGTGGCCGTGCCCGCCGTAGCCCGCGCGCGGGAAGGTCTCGAAGACCGGAATGCCGCGCAGCAGCAGGGCGTAGCGCCGCTCCAGCAGCGGCTCGTCGCGCAGCCGGTCGCGCGGGTTGTCGCCGCCGAAGAGCAGACGCTCGCTCAGCTCCACCAGCTCCTCGCCGCCGTCAGGGGTGCGGACACGCAGCGGGCGGGGCGCCAGGCCGTCGTTGTTCAGCCCGCAGGCCGCCAGGCGCAGCCCGTCGCCCAGGGCCAGGGCGCAGATGCGCTGGGCCAGCGTCTCGCCGGAGTTCCCCGCCCCGATCAGCAGCAGGTCGCCGGCGACCGGGGCCGGCGGGGCGGCGGGCGGCGCCGCCGGGGCCGTCGCCTCGAAGCGCCGTAGCGCGGCGATGTCGATGCTCAAGGTCATACCTGTCCTCCTGCGCCCGGCCTGGGCGCCATTGGCTGATGCCGATGGGAGGAGTATGACACGCTGTGTCATGACATGTGCATGATCGCCGCATGGGTTTTCGAGAAAATAAAAGCTCTCTGGCATCTATGGTGCCAGAGAGCTGAGAAAATCGTGACAGGTAGCGACTAGTCACGGCGCCGCCTGGCCTTGTGGGTGTAATAGTCCGCCAGGCGCGCGTTGCCGAGTGCCGCATAGATATCCGCCAGGAGCAGATCATCAGCGGCCTCGCTATCGCCAAGGCGTGCGGTCTTCTGGGCGACCGGCAGCGCCTCCTGGGCCGCATTGCGCGTGAGGTGCAGGCGGGCCAGCCGGTGCAAGATATCGCGCTGGTAGTACAGCCAGTGATACTGATCTTCGCGCAGGCTATAGTCGGGCACATCGTAGTCGGGGAGATAGATGCCGCCACAGTAGGCGGCGGCCTGCTGGAGCGCATCCAGCGCAGCGTCGGCGTCGCCCGTGGAGAGGTGCAGCGCCGCCGCCGCAGCGTGGTGCTCGATCAGGTCGGTATCGCTGATCCAAGACGTGTGGCGCATTAGCGTCAGATAGCCGTCCCGGTCGCGAAGGGCGGGCCCCATATGCCAGGTCTGGATCAGGCGCTTGATCGCACTCGACAGGTTCGTCGCCCGCGCCAGCGGCTGTGATCGCCGGCTGCCGATTGCGGCGATGTCATCGCGATGGATGGCGTGTTCGACGTGGGCCACCAGGTAGCTGAGCATGCGCTTGAGCTGTGGGACGCCCATATTGCCGACCTTCCAGATCGCCGCTGCGCCACGAACAATCGCCCGCATCCCGCCGATCGTACCAATAAACACCGTGTGCTGGTGCTCCTGAGGCCAGCGCTCTGTCTGCCGGGTGCCGATCTCCATGCCCGTCCTCCTTTCACGGGGACGACGAGGGGGAGCCGCATCCATTGGTGATGGTTGCTGCTCCCCCTCGGGTGCGTGCGCGGCGCGCGCCGAGCGTGTAGGTTGGCCTATCATAGCACAGCGCTCGGGCAGAATCAAGCGTTTTTCGAGATGATGTGGTGTGAATGCGGCGAAATCGACCAATCTTTCGACATCACCTCACAAGAATGATCGGGTCGCCCGGCGCTAGGGTCTCCGGGTGGCCGGCGCGGGTGCGCAGCAGGTCGATCACCAGGGCGATCTGCTGACGGAGGGTGCCCGCATCACCGCAGGCGAGATCGCGCAGGCTGCGGTAGCTCATGGCGCGGATGGCCCCAATCACCGTGATCAGGTCGCTGGTACCACTGCGGCCCGGGCGCTGCACCGGGCTCACCGCCACCTGGTCGACCACCCGCCGCACGATCACCGTGGCCTGGGCGCTGTCGCAGCCGTGCAGCACGAGCAGCGCGTGGTCGTTGCCGAACCAGTAGCAGTCGGCGTCCGGACCGAGCACGCGGCTGACCGCCGCCGTGACGTGCTGCTGGGCATAGAGCGGGAAGGGCTCATTGCTGCGGGCCTGGATCATCTCGCGGTAGTGGTTGATATCGATCACCGTCAGGGCGAGCGTGGCGTCGAGGTCCGCCGGGTCTGGCGCATCCTTGACCGCCGCCCAGCGATCCACCACCGCCTGGACGCCGCGGGCGAAGCCGGGGCCGTGGGCGTCCAGGCTGTCGAGCCAGGCCAGCATCGCCGGCATCTGGCCGTGCAGGCGGGCGTCCTGCTGGCGGCGCAGACGGGTCAGCCACCAGCGGCCTAGCAGCTCGCTGAGGATATCGCCGATCACCAGGGCGCTATAGATCGCCGCGCTGTCCAGGGTCTGCCCGGGGCTACGCGAGGCCAGGTAGAGCACGCCGAAGGGTGAGATACCCCAGGTCGCGGCCAGCGGCACGGCCAGGGCCACCCGGCTGCCCTCCTCGGGCGCATAGCGCACCTTCTGGCCATCGAGATCCACGTGGAGCGAGACGTAGGGCTCGCGCGAGACATAGGCCCTCCCGCAGAGCCCCTGCCCCCTGCCCTCCAATGCGATCTTCGCGCGGGCCAGCAGGTCGCCCTCATCATCGTAGTGGTGGTGGGCCAGGATGGCCAGGCTGCGCGGCTGGTCGAGGCCATCGGGGACGAGCAGCGCCGCCATGCCGGCGTCATCGCCGGGGAAGATCGCGGCCACGATCAGCGCGAGCATATCGCCATAGCTCTGGCGGGTCAGGTCGAGCGGGAAGCCGTCGGAGCGGTAGCGATAATAGCTGCGACCGTGGGCGGCCCGGCGAAAATCCTGAAAAATGGCGTGGGCCAGCTGGAGCAGGCGGTCGAGCAGCAGGGCGCGGCCCGGCGCAAGCGAATCCGGGTCCAGGGTCGTGTCGGAGGGAGGGGCGCTGAGCGCAACCAGCAGCCCCTGCTCGGGCGCGCCCGCCGGGACGTAGGCCTGGAATGCCGCATCGCGAAGGTCGGCGATCGGGCGTGACTCGGGGCTGTAGAAGAGCAAGGTCTGGCTGTCGGAGCCGGTGGATCGGTGCAGCTCTGGTGCCCAGCTAAGTGGATCGACTGCGACGGGCGGCCGACAGAGGGCGATCAGGGCGCCCGCCGGGTGATCGCGGAGCGCTGCGGCGCAGGCCTCCACCTCGGCGGGCGGCGGCAGCGGCCCGTCGAAGACACGCGTACCGGGGTAGATCAGCCCAAGCACCTGGGGCGGGCGGCAGGTGTCAGGCAGCGGACGCGTCCCGGCCACAGACTCCACCCGCCGATCAATCTCCGCCTGGATCGCCGCGATGATCTGGCTGACAATGCGCGCGAGGAAGAAGCCGTCGGCCACCGCGCTGCGCTCCTGGGCGATGGCGGTGCTGAGCGCGATCAGCGGATCATGGTCGATCGCATCGGCGTGGCGGCGCACCATCTCGGCCGCCTCAGCGGCCCGGTAGTCTGCGGCGAGCAGCGCCAGCACCCGCAGCCGGCGCAGGTCGGCGATGCCGTAGAGCCGGCTGGCCCCGGCGCGGCCGGTCGTCGTCGCCGGCTGGAGCGCGCCGAGCTCCTCGAAGTAGCGGATCTGCGACTCTTTGAGCCCGCAGAGCGCACTGGCCCGACCGATCGTCACACGTAGCTCGCGCACCCAGCCGGCGGCCTCGTCGGCGACCTCCTGGATCAGCGTGTCGAGCGAAATGGGCGTGGCGGCGGGCAGATCAGCGGCGAGCCGGTCCGGCTCGGCCAGGATTGCGACCATGGACACCTCTCGATACGGCGGAGATGTGGGCGGCGCTGCCAGCGCAGACGAGCGCGCCGCGCACTATCCAAGGAGCCTGTGCCCTGAGTCCACATCTCCGCAAACACAGCGAGCGCCAACACATGCGGAACAGCGCGCGGGAGCGCGCAGCTGTCCGAGGCTATCTCGAAGTATAGCGAAGCGGATGGGCGCTGTCAAAGGACAATTCTGTCATGCTGAGCGCAAACCGCTGAGTTGACGAAAAAAGGCGACAGTTGATAGTGATGATCTCAAAAATGGTCGCGCGCGAGCCCGATAGCTGATATTTTCTTGGCATGATGTGCCCACGTGACCGCAAGACGATCATCTGCCGGCGCACGGCGATCATGTGCGGCGAAGGCTGTGTCCCTGCGGCGAGATACTGGCCCCAACATGATAGGCTTGACCTCCCACTGCTGACCTGCTAGAATGCATGTGCCGACTGAACATACACCTAGATCGACCAGAACGCAGGATCCTATCAGGGAAGGGGGGCATTGGTTGGAGTGCCGATACAGCTTCCCAATGCGCCAGACCCAGATCGCCGCGCATGCGACCCACAGCGCATCACCGACCCGCTTTGAAGGGTTTTGAAACGAAGAGAGTCCTTGCCACCAGAAGCTTGATAACATTACAGCGCATCACCGACCCGCTTTGAAGGGTTTTGAAACTTCGCCCAATCGTTTGTGGACACGTAACCGCTGGAGCAGCGCATCACCGACCCGCTTTGAAGGGTTTTGA
>NZ_JAIEWN010000103.1 GCF_019599295.1 Oscillochloris sp. ZM17-4
TCAGCGGCGCTCCGGCGGGGATGTCCCAGGTGATGCCGCAGGCATCTTGCACCGGCACGGCGCAGCGGGCGCGCCGCGCGGAGATGACGGAAACCGTTGTCCGCTTCGTGCGGGTGATGAGCGCTGGCTCCCAATCCAGGCTGAAGGCGCGGGTCTTGGACTGCGAGAAGACCCCGACGACGACGGGGGCCGACGACTCGGCGGCCCGACGCATCCAGGTATCCACATCGCGGAAGGTGCCGATTATCACCACCTCTGCCTCAGGGTAGGCACCGGCGAACTCGCGCTCCCAGGTCGTCGTGACCCGCATCGGGGTCGAGACGGCGATGGGCAGGGCGCGGGGGGCGTCGCCGGTGACGTGGGGGTTGTTGCGCCAGGCCCGGATGAGCCGGTAGGCCCAGGTGGGCAGCGGCTGGCCACGGAACTCGGCGGCCCGACCGTGGAAGCGCCGGGCGAAGAGGGCGGTCAGGGCAATGGCCTGGCGGGTCTTGCCCGAGCCGGGCGAGCCCTGAAAGCCGATCTGCTTGCTGGCATGGATGCGCGTGCGGTGTGCCATACAGGAGCCTCTTTCGTAGGTAAGGCTCCAGGGAGTGCGCCCGCCCAGAGGCGCAGCGGGTGCTCCCTGGGGCCGGGCGATACACAAGCATGACGAGAACGTGAGATCAGGCGTGGCCGTTGAGCATGCGCCACATCGCGAGGGTGCGGTGCATCTGCGGGATAGCCAGGCCGGCGTGGGTGGCGCTGGGCAGGGTCTTATCGAGCCCGATCCGGGCGATCGTCGCTAGCTCCCAATCCTGCACCGTATCGGGCAGGTAGCGGGGACGGCGGCGCTGGAGTACCAGCGGGGTCAGCTGCGGCAGCAGCGGGGTGAGAAAGGCGAAGGCATCGGTCGCGCCGACGTGGTAGCGCACCGCGCCGGTGCGCAGGTCGATCACCCCCATGATCGGGTGGTCGGTGGTGCGGGTCATCTCCGTCACCCCCTTCTCGGCCTGCTCTTCGTCAATCGGCACGGGCGCAGCCTCGAAGGTGATGAACGTGGTCATCACATAGCGGTCGAGCACCAGCTCGCCGTCGAACATTCCGGTGAGGATCTCTGCGGCGATGTGGGCCGGGCCGAGCATGGGCATGGCCGAGGGCGGGATGGCACCCTCCTCGGCAAAGGTCGTATCCTCCGCCCAGCCGGGTTCGAGGTGAACCCCGTGGGTGGAGAGGGCGGTGAGCAGCTGGGCGTCGTCGGCATTGAGCAAGGTGTACTGCGGCGCGATGAGGCCGCCAGGCACCTGGTAGGGCTGGGCGATAGGGGCATCAGGGATAACCGGGGGCGGCGTGCCGCCAGCCCACCAGCTCTCGTGCGTGGCATCGGGCTTGCGGTAGCGGAAGCCGCGCAGGCGCGCGACCACGACCACATCCGGCTCGGGGAGGGGCTGCGCCCGCTTCACGCCGATCACGATAATCTGCGTGAAGCGCTGGAACGCGGCCTCATCGGCTGTAGGGTCGCCGTCAGGGAAGCGGTAGACCTGGATGTCGGTGAACCAGCGCGCCCAGAGGCCGACCATATCGGCGTTCCAGGCGCTGCGCGCTGGGTAGACGCCGAAGGCGATGCCTCCCGACACGAGCTGATCAAGGGCGTGCTTGGTAATCGTGTACTCAGCCCGCCGCCCGTTCTGGAGAAAGTAGGGCGGGTTGAGCGCAAGCACCTGCGCGAAGGGGCCATCAAAGCGGACGGCCTCGATGGGGGAGGTGAGAATCGTCGCGGCGGGGAGGTGTGCCTGTGCGGCCTCAGCGCGCACGCGGTGCAGCTCCACCCCGACGAGGGTGGCGTCCGGCAGCGCGGCGAAGGGGGCGAGCAAGTCACCCTCGCCGGCGGTCGGGTCGAAAACGGTGAACGGCCCATTGGTGCTCAGGAGGTGGTTGACCACCTTCTGGGTCTCGCTGGGTGGGGTACGAACAAACGCCTCGTTTGCGAGGTTGCGGTGCAGTCCATTCGCCATGATCGGCTCCTTTCGCTGGGGAGCCGGGCAGTCATCCCCCGCGCCGGGGAAGGGTGCCGCCCGGCGTGTGGTGGGAGGGAGAGCGACGCTAGTCAGCCGCGACGGCGGTTGCCGCCGGGAGGACGAAGGATTCGTCCCGCACGGTGCGGGACGGAATGGGCAGCCATCCATCGGTCACGCCCCGGCTGACCAGGGCGTTCCAGTGGAGCAGCGAGTCGCGGATCGCCCATGCGGCGATCCCAGCGGAGGGGAGCGGCTCGATCAGGCCGCGCTCCCGCCCGCGCTCCCAGAGCGCATCGGCCCAGGCGCGGGCGACGGGACGCAGCTCAGGCTGGCGCGCACGGAGGATGATCGCCCGCATGCCGACCAGCGTTCCGATGAAGGCACCGTAGCTCGGTGTCGGGCTCACCCCGTCGTCCTGGGTGGCGCAGACGTAGCGCCAGCTCGGGGGCGTCTTCGTGTCATCCTCGGTCAGAGCGAGGGGCGCAGGCGCATCATCCGACTCGCCCTCCTGCTTCAGCTTGAGCAGCTGTGGCGGGATATCGGGCGTTGACTGGAGGTTGAAGGCCAGGCGCAGCCCGCTGCTGCGCACGAAATAGTTGGCCGTCATCCGCCCAACCCCCTGTAGGCGCCGGGAGGTCTGCGTGTAGTGGTTGGTCAGACGACTGAGCAGGCGCGGCCCCTGCCAGGGGCCATGCTCCTCATCAGGAACAAAGGCAATGTCTTTGTCGCCCAGGAAGAGGGCGGCGATGCGGCTGCTGATGGCGGTGTCGTGGCCGACCAGGTTGAGCATGACGACCGCCCCATCCGGGTGGGTCGCCAGCGCGGCGACGTGGATGGTGGCCGCGCCCTCGTATTGGATCTGCCCGACGAAGCGGGCGGGGTGGTACGGGCGCACGGTGGTGGTATCGCTGAGGGGCATCAGGGAGCCTCTTTCTGTGATGCAGATCGAGACGCCCATAGCCCCATCCAACGGGGGCCACGGGCGCCTCCGAAGGGAGCGGATTATCGGCCTATCGGCTATCGGCCTATCGGCTATTGTGATCAGCAGGGCATCGCCATGCAGGCGACGGCGACATTCAGGCCGGGGCCGGTGACGGCCAGCAGCCCGGAGCCGCTGGAGTCGGTCTGGATGGCCATCGTCAGGCTCAGCGCGTCCCTGGCGGCATCGCTGTTGATCGCCGACCAGAGATCGGCGAACTCGGCTGCGGTCAGGGAGCAGATCGCCCCGCTGACAATGGTGGCCGGGGTGGTCGCCCCGTAGACACCGCTGTTCGCGGCGACCAGCTGGTCGTCGGCGCTCAGCAGCAGATCGACATCCCCCTCGGCGACCTTCCGCTGCTTGACGCGGATGCGGCCGAGGATGGCGAACAGCTCGGGGCCGAAGATCTCGGCCCGGGCGATCTCAGTGAGGGCGTCCTCCTCGGCGATCGCCGGGGAGGGGTCGTCGGTAGGCACCAGGGCCAGTTGTGGGGCCTCCAGTTCCTGGGCCAGCCGCAGGTACTCGACGGCCATCTGATGTTTACACATTCCGCTCGTGGCCCGCATGGAGCCCTTGCAGATGGTCGATGCCTTGCCGCCCTTACTTGACCAGGAGAAGCCCTGGCAGAACTCGGGGGTGACCCGATAGCGGTCACCTTCCGATCCGATGATGACCACATGGTCGTCGTGGATCTCCCAGAGCGCTGGGTCGAGCGCGATGGCGAGCGCCTTGTCGAGCTGGTTGCCGATAGGGCGCTGCTGGGCCGTGCGCTCCTTGGCAGCGGCGGGCACCTTGTAGTAGGCGAGCATCCGCAGGTGCGCCAGGCGCACCCTCCACTCCGAGACGGCGACGCCGCCGCGGGGGAGGGAGAGCGACCCGAACGGGTCGGTGGGCAACACTGGGATGGGGAGGTCGAAGGGGATGGTCGATGCCACCGGCTCGGCGGCCAGCGTAGTAGAGGTGGGTGCGAGGGTCACGGGAGCCTCCTTCAGAAGGGGGCCGATCTAGATGCCCCACGGGGGCGATCTCGTAGATCGGCCCCCTGATTATGGGGTGGTGAAGCGTTGGACGCCGCTGCTAGGCGGCGACCTTCTCGGCGTTCGCCGTGTCCAGCAGTGCGATGATCTGGGAGGCCCGGCCCTTGGTGAGCCGGTGGGCCTGCTCGGCCTCATCGCGCAGGTACGGCCAGGTGGCCGAGTCGCGCAGCCCCTTGAGGGCGACGCGCTGGTAGCCTAGCACGGTGGCGATCTGCGGCGCAAGCTGCTGGAGCTCAGCGTCGTTGAGTCGCTCAACGGTGCGAACAATCTTGGTGATCTGGGCCTCGCTGGCCGGGTCGTTGGGGTTGCGGATGCGGTCGCCGATGGGCGGCAGCGCCTGACGGGGCTGGCCCGCGCCGGTGCGCTGCTCGGCCTCGGCGAGCGCCTGGCGGGCCTGGGCATGCGTCGCGGGGTCGGCGCGGCGCGTGGTGCGGCCACCGGCCTGGCGTCCGTCAATCTCGGCGCGCTGCTGCTGCTCCTGCTCGGCCTTCTGGGCCTTGATCGCGTCGATCAGGGCGGCGGCCTGGGCGGCGCTCATCGTCTCCCAGGAGTCGACCCCCTGAGCGACCGCGAATGCGGTCAGGGCGTCGCCGTCCCAGCCCACCTCGCGGGCCAGGGTGTCGATGAAGGCCCGCTGCTTATCGCTGGCGGGCTTCGGCGCGGAGGCGGGCGCTGCTGGGGTGTCGGCGCGAACCTGGGAGGCCTGCTGGGCCACCGCCTCGTGCTGGGCGGTGTAGATCCGCCAGCCGAGGTCGACGGCGCGCTGCACCGCATCGTCGCCGGCGTCCAGCGGCAGGGTGATCGTCTCCTCCAGGGTGATGTAGTCCTCACCGAGGCGGATAGCGGCGCGGTAGGTGCGGGTGACGGTTGGGGACGTAGACATGGAACAGCTCCTGGTGGTGATGCCGCCCATCGGGCGGCTGTACGGGTGACAGCCCCCTGGGCGGGGTGTGCGATGAGGCGCAAAACGCAAAAAGACCCGCAACAGCGATCTGTGTCACAGATGGTGTGCAGGTAGGGTGGGGCAAGACGCCCCGATAGAGAGAAATGTGGGAGAGAGAAAGATCAGAGCAGTCTAAAACTGCTCGTTGCGCCAGGTTGTGAGGGTGCGCGGCCGAGGATGGGCGGGGCACCTCGCGCCAGGGGCGGCGCCGCCCCGGTGTGCCTGATGGCGGGGAGCGGGGCCGGCTGCGCGCGGAGGGGGCCACCCTCGCACGACCGGGCCGTCGTAGGAACGGCTTCAGGAAGGATACCACACCGGCACAAATTAGATATAACCACGCGCGACAATCACCCGAAGGGGTATCGCCCCGGTATCGGATCGTGGGCCGTGGCGTTAGTGGGGCGGGGAAAACACGCAAGAGAAGATACATTGAGACACCGAGACGCCGGCAGCGGTAGATCATGGCGCTCAGTCTATACCAATGCTGGGGTGCAGGCATGAATTGACAGTGAGTTGAGCGCTCCTCACAAAGACGGTACGATCTGTCTATCACAACCGCTCATACTGACTTCCCCTCGGCGGCCCTATCGACAGCGTGAGGCACGCACTGAGGCGGCACCTGCGGCTGCCTGACAACTCATGCCTGCACCCCCAATGCTGCGGCACGCCGGTTGCTACCGATGTGCATGAACAACGCTACCCACAAGGAGCTATCGCATGGATGTCTTTGAGACCGTCCGCACCGTCCTGGCAGTGCGGCACTACCAGGATCGCCCAGTCCCGGCGACTCTGGTACACCAGATCGTCGACGCTGGGCGGCTGACCGGTAGCAGTATGAACGGCCAGCCCTGGCACTTCATCGTGGTCGAGGATCGCGAGACCCTCCGCCAGATCGGCGCGCTGGCTCGCTCCGGCCCGTATATCGCTGAGGCCCCGCTGGCCATCGTCGTGCTGATCGAGCACACGGAGTATGCCGTCTCCGACGCGAGCCGAGCCATCCAGTCGATGGTGCT
>NZ_JAIEWN010000104.1 GCF_019599295.1 Oscillochloris sp. ZM17-4
CACATTGCCGCTTCCGGGCGGTAGCGGCAATGAACACCGCTCGTGTCCCACATCTCATTGCCGGTAATGCGCAGTTTTCCGTACCATATCGGGCGATGCATCGTTGCCGATAAGGTGCAGGCCGCCGCTATTAGCAGAAAGGAGGAGCGTGGTACTTCACGCGAAGATTCGAACGACTTTATGCAGATCGCGGACATCATCTACGCGCTGGAAGCGGCGGAGGGCGAGGAATGAGAACGAATATTTGTAAATCGTTTCCTACCTATTTTCGTGTATTTTTGGACGTGTCATTAGCGCGTCAATTACGTGTCACCAGCGTGTCACCAGCGTGTCAATTAGGTCTGATACCTTTTCCGCATTGGAACGAGCAAAAGTGCCGTTTTTGGAGCCCGACAAATATATAGGCTCCCCTCCTCATTTTGTGTTTTTTCGGGCGGGCTTGCGCCCCCTGCGACCCCCGAAATACTTTTACACTTTCCTTACTGGAGGGAGGAGGGGACGCGCCGGGGTGCGGCGCGGGGGTCGGACGGCGGCGGCGCGGGGGGAGGGATGCGCGGCGGAGGCCGCGCAGAGGGGAGGAGGGGCCGACGCGGGCGCGGCGGGGCCGCACGGAGGCCGAGGCGGCGAGGGCAGCGGCGCTGGTCGCGCGGCTGGAGCAGGAGACGCGGGCACGGGCCTTCCGGGGCGCGCTATGCGATTTACTGCGGGTCGGAGAGGCCCGCGAGTCGCTGCACGATCGCCCGCAGATCAGCCAGCTCACGCTCGAGCACCGCAACACGCTGCTGAAGGAACGCCGCACTATCTTGGGCCTGGCTGAGACCCTCTGCAATCAGCTGGGCGCGCTGCCGCCGCTGGCGCAGGGCCACCAGCAGCGGGCGGTTGAGGTGCAGCCAGCGGATATGCAACCAGCCGCGCGGGGTGAGACCAACCAGGCGACCGCTCACTGTCTCATCAATGTGGGCGCTCAGGTCATCGCGGTTCGGGTTGAGTAGACGCAGATCATCTGGGGCGTCGTCGCCCGGCCAGTAGGCGCTCTTGAATCGATTACAGGCCGAGCACGTATAAACAAGATTGTCTAGATCATCCCCGCCGCCGTGCGCCCGTGGCCGGTAGTGGTCGATCTCCAGATCGTTGCCAACATCTGCCTCGGACACGCCACAGTAGCCGCAGCACCCCGCAAAGCGCTCACGCACCCCTGCGCGGAGATCCGCCGCCAGGCTCATGGCCGCAGATCAGTAGGCAGTGGCTCCGCCGCCAGGCGCGTGTAGCGATCCTGGAGCACCAGGCGGCGCTGCTCAAACGACGCTAGCCAGGACTTCGCCTCGCTGAGGAGCTGCGCATGCTGGACTGCGAGCGCGGCAAGCTCCTCGTTGCGGATCTGAAGCGCCGTAAGCTGTGCCTCGCGCTGCGCCGCCTCCCGGTCCATACGCGCAAGCGTCGGCGCGAGGGTGCGGGCCTCATCAGCGTCAAGGATCGCCAGGAGCGCCGCAAGCTCGCGCTGCTCTTCCGCGCTGAGCGGGCCGATCAGCTCACGCTGGCGCAGGTCGTCGAAGCGGTGTTGTGTTTGCTCACTCCAATCCATCGCGCGTCCCTCCGGTATCTTCTGCCCGCATTATAGCAAAGCGCAGCAGCGATCGCCCCTGGCCCCGCCATGCTATCATGGCCGCAGATCCGCAGCTTCGTCTGGGTTGATGCGCAGCTCGCTGCCTCGTAACGCACGCCCATCTGTTCCCGTTGACGCCCCCCGCCCCACGCCGTACCATAGCCGCATATGAGCGATAGTACCGCCGACTACATCACCATCGAGGAGGTCGCCGCCCTCCTGGATCTTTCATCGCGCCAGGCCAGCCGCTATGGGCAGGGCAAGGGAGCGCGTCTGCGCACCCGCCGAGCGGGCAAGCGCATTCTCTATCATCGCGGTGATGTGGAGTCCCTGGGCCGCGACTTTCAGGTCGCGCGCACACCGCCCCCGCCGCGCGAATCGCCGCCCATCCCCGAGCCTTCGCCGCTGCTCCCGCCGCTTGAAGGCAGGCCCGATCCGTTAGAAGTTGGAAGCCTTATTTCCCTTTCTGAAGCCGCAGAGTACGCTAAACTAGAGCGAGGTACAATTCACGATTATGTCAAAAAGGGCCGATTGCGAGCAAAGAAAATAGGATCTCAGTGGGTCACGACCTATGCCGCTGTTGATGAGTATATAGAATCACGTAAGGTGTAATATTTGACATTCATTGACATTACTCTGTAAATAGAGTAATATAGCCTTATTGATCGCGGTCGCCGGGTGCTGGTAACACCCAAACGACCGCTAACCCCACAACCTGATTAGGGCAGGTCAAAGGGCTACCTGCGATGATACCATGCATCGCGGGGACCTCCGGCGGCGCCTGCACAGCAGTGGGGCGCTGTTTTGAGTCTTGCGGGTCTGATCATGCCCCTTGGCTCAGTCGATGCTCGCCGACTTTGCGGAGCAACGATACCGGAGGTTGCCTCATGGCACCACCCCCACCATTCAGCCTCGGCCCTGCCGAGGTTCAGCCCGCGCCACCACCCCCACCACTCGCCCCGACCATCCTCGATTCGCTGCTCTGCCACGACCCAGCGCGCGCTGCGGCGATCCTCGCCGCCATGCGCCCCGCCGCCCGTGCGGCCCAGGCCCACGCCCACGCCCACCTCTGCGGGGTAGGCGTCGAGAGCGTGCGCGCCGAGTGGGGAGCCCTCATCGCCGGCTGTCCGCGCCCGCCCCTGGCCCGCCCGCCCCGCAACAACGCCGACGACGCTCCTTATGACCCCGAGATCCTCGCCCTGCTCGAACCCGCAGCCGCCCAGGATCTCATCGCCGCGCTGTCTCCCGATCAGCGTGACGCGCAGGCCGCCGCGCAAGCCGCGTGGCTGGGCGCGTTCGGATACCCGGTGGCGGTCGAGGACATCCTCGGCATGTGGGCGACGCACTCCACAGACACGAACTGAGGCATATCCATGAATCTCCTCACGGCACGGATTTCCATCACCGGCGTCCGCCCGCTGCTTTGGCACGCCTTTGGCCCCGACGCCATCCCGCTGGAGAAACGCGAGCGATCGGGCGTCGCAGGCAACGATCCTGAGGAATGGAAACGCACATTATTGATCACCCCCGATCAGCAACTCTACCTCCCGGGATCCTATGCATTTGCCTGCCTGCGCGACGGAGCCCGATTCTCCAAGAAGGGCCGGGGATCGCTGCAGCCCGCCGTTGCGTCGACGCTCCAAATCCTCGACGATCGCATGATCCTGCCCCATCTCCAGCTCCCTAATCCCATCTCTACCGACCCGAGTGCTCCAATCTACCTCGACATCCGCTCCGTTCGAAACCCTGGCACGAAGGCAAGGAATATCCGCTATCGCATCGCAGCAGCGACCGGATGGACCCTCACGTTCCACATCCAATGGGACAAGACCGTTGTCGCGCGTGGCGAGATGGAATCCGTGATCATCGATGCGGGTCGCCTCGTCGGGATCGGCAATGGCAGAAGTATCGGATTCGGGCGTTTTGCCATGACCGCATTCGCCATCACGGATGACCTTCCCTAATCTCCAACCGTCTTACATGGCTTGGCACGGCACGGCAACGCACCGCTGCGCACCGCTCGGCTCGGCATGGCAAGGCATAGCGCGACAAGGCATGGAACGGCGGGCAGCACGACAACTGCCCGCTGCCCCGGAGCACACGTATGAAACGACATCGACGCCTCCCGCCCGCAATCTGGGCCCTGCGCCGCCAGCAGGTCTGGGAACGCGATCGCGGGCGCTGCCAGGGACCCTATTGCGCTGGCGCACCGCCCATCCCGCTGGAGGTCGCCCACATCGACCACATCATCCCGCTCAGCAAGAGCGGATCAAACGCGATTGCGAACCTCCGGACACTCTGCCGGCGCTGCCACGTCCTCCGCGCCGGCCACGAGCACCAGGGCATGATCCGCGCCGCCCTACGCGATGAAATCATTCCTGCGAATTGGCGCCCGCTCGTCTGGGAGGACAAACCATGATTAATCGTGACCGCTACACCATCGGCTATCGCGCGTTGCGCGCACTGGTGGAGGATTTGCTCGCCCCCCCCCGCCCACCGCCGACGTAGACACTATCCACGAGGCGCTCCAGGCCCACCTGCGCCTCCACTGCGGCAACTGTGGCGAACTGCTTGATCACAACTTACGCACTATGGGGGAGCGGTTCTGCTACTCCTGCGTCGACCCGGCCCCGCTGCGACATGACCCGTAGGCGGCTGAGGTTCGCCCCCGCAACAAGACGTCGGGCAATCCGGCTCCAAGGAGATCACCTGTGGACCGATTCTTTGAGTCAATCGACATCACCGCGCAGCTGCGCAACGCCCTGCGCGCCGTCCGCTCCATCCCCAACGGCATCCCGTCGCTGCTGCTGGCCCTGATCTTTGGCCTGAGCTGCTATGTGCTCTGGCCCTGGATCTGGTTCCTTGACCTCGACTCGACTCGTGTGTTCGGCGAGGCCAAGGCCGCTATCGTGGCCGGCGCCGGCGTGCCCTTCTTCGACCCTGCTGCCTTCGGCTGGTCGCTGCTCGGCGGGCTACTTCTGTTCACGCTGATCGAGCTTGGCTCCCCGGTGTTGGCCCGCTACGGCGTCGCCCCCGCCGCCTGGCTGCTCTGGGCGGCGATCTGCATCGACGCCTACACCGACTACCCGCGCGTCCAGGCCCTGATGGAGCCCAACCGGGCCTGGTTTGTCGCCGAGGCGGGCGGCTTCTGGGGCACCGGGCTCTTCTGGCTGGCCCGCGCCGCCCTCCTCTTCGTGGCCACGATCGGCTTAGAGCTGGCCTTCGTCGTGCTCGCCGTCTGCGCCGTGGCCTTGCTGCTCAAGACCTTCATGGGCGGCCCCCGTCGCGCCGCCGTCGCAACAGGGGACTGACGATGGAGCAGCACACCCGCCACCCCTTCGACCTGATCGACCTCGGGCTGCTGCTCTTCGTGGCCCCGCTGCACCCGGTCGCCTTCTTCGCTGTGCTCGGCCAGTGGTTCGTCCGCCGCTCGTCCGGCATCGCGGCGAGCGCGGCCGACACGCTGACGGCGATCGGGGTCGACCGCCGCCTGGCCGAGGGCCGCCTGGCCCGGGCGCTGCTGCCCGGCCTGACCGCGCGACCGGGGGGCCAGCCGGAGCCGCCGCTGCTGCCCGCCTGGGGCGACAACCACCCGCTCGCCGAGACTGGCAATGACGCCCCCGCCCTGCCGATGATCACCCTCGCCGAGCTGGCCGCCGGCGACAACCTACTCATCGTCGGCAACCGGGGCTCGGGCAAGACCACCCTGCTCCAGGCCATCCTGGCCCACCGTCAGCGCCGCTGCTACGTGCTCGACCCGCACAGCCATCCCGGCAAGTGGCCCGCCAACGCCAAGGTACTCGGCGGCGGGCGCGACTTTGCCACGATCTACGCCGCCCTGCTGCGCGCCGAGGCCGAGCTGACGAGGCGGGCCAAGGCGCTCAATAGCGATGCACACGCCCGCTTCGCCCCCTTCACGCTGGCATCCGACGAATGGGGCAGCGTCACCAGCGAGATTGTCGTCGGCAAGGACCAAGACTCGCCGGGGCGGCTGATGATCAGATTGCTCAAAGAGGGCCGGAAATTTGGCCTGAGTTTTATCGGTTGCGCGCACGGCGACACCGCCGAGAGCCTGGGCTCCAAGGGCGATACGGTGGCCTTCCGGGCCTCGTTCGACTGGATCGTCTACTGCGGCGCATTTGTGGCCCGCGAGCTGCGCGACCTGTCCGAGATCGGACAGCGCCTGCCCATGGGCCGCACCCCCGAGGGCGGCACCTTCCCGCTCATGGTCGTCGCCGTCTCGCCGGTGACGGGCGCGCGCCGGCTGCTCGACCTGCGCGGGATCGATAGGGTCGC
>NZ_JAIEWN010000105.1 GCF_019599295.1 Oscillochloris sp. ZM17-4
ACGTCGATCGCGTCGCCGTTCTCGGCGTGGACCATGATCAGCAGCTTGTGCGCGGCGGCCTGCTGCATGGCCTTAAACAGGGTCGTGTCGTCCACCTGGAGCGCGCCCTTGTAGGCCATGAACAGCTTCATGCTGGTGGCCCCGTAGGCGACGGTGTGCTGCATCTCCTCCAGCACCTCGTCGCGCAGGTCGGTGATCGCCACGTGGAAGCCGTAGTCGATCGCCGCCTTGCCCTTCGCCTTACCGTGCCAGATGTCCAGGGTCTCGCGCAGCGAGGCCCCCTTGGGCTGGATGGCGAAGTCGATATGCATGGTGGTGCCGCCGAAGGCCGCCGCCCGGTGCCCGGTGAAGAAGTCGTCGGACGAGGTGGTGCCGCCGAAGGGCATGTCGAGGTGGGTGTGGACGTCGATCCCGCCGGGGATGACGTAGGCCCCGCCGGCGTCGATCGTGCTGTCGCCGCTCAGGCCGGAGCCCACGGCGACGATCTTCTCGCCATCGATCAGCACATCGGCCGTAAAGGTGTCGCCCGCCGTGACGACGGTGCCGCCCGTGATCAGTGTGGACATCGCAAGCTCCTTTGCTGTCACCTACCGGTGGGGTATGGGGCGGCGAAGCCGCCCCATATTATTTTTAGTTGGGTATTTGGCGGCGAAGCCGCCAAATACCCAACTAAAAGCAGGTTGGGGCCGCAGGCCCCAGCCTCCTACACAAACGCCGGCACGATCTCGCGGCCGTAGACCTCTAGGCACTGCTCCTCGTCGCCCGACATCAGGTAGATGTTGAACTGCGTCACCCCGGCGTCGGCCAGCTCGCGCAGGCGGCGCCGCTGCTCCGCGACCGGGCCGACGATGCAGAAGCGGTCGACCACCTCGTCGCTGACGAAGGCGGCGTTGCTGCTGCCCACCTCGGCGTGCTTCTGGTAGTCGTAGCTCTCGCGGCCGCGCACGTAGGCGGTCAGCTCGGGCGGCAGCTGGGCCTGGTCGTAGCGGGCGATCAGGTCCACCACGTGGTTCGCGACGAGGGCCGGGAACCAGCGCACCTTGTCGCGGGCGGCGGGCAGGTCGTCGGAGACCCAGACCGGCGCGGCGGCCATGACCCTGATGCTGGATGGGTCGCGGCCGGCCTGGCGGGCGCCCTCGTGGACGAAGGTCAGGAACCAGCGGATGAGCGCCGGGTCGGCCAGCTGGAGGATGACCCCGTCGGCGATGCGGCCGGCCATCGTGAGCACCTTGGGGCCGTAGCCGGCCAGCCAGATCGGCAGCGGGGCCGACGAGACCGCCCAGGGCATATGGACATCCTGGTCATCGTGCTGGATGGCGACGCCGGTGGCCAGGGCCTTGATCTTCAGCGTGGCCTCCTCAAGGTCGCCGAGGGTGGTCGGGCGCTTGCCGAGCACGCGCCGCGAGCTGTCGCCCCGGCCGATGCCGAGGTCCATGCGGCCGCCGGAGATCAGGTTCAGGGTGGCCAGCGTGCTGGCGGTGACGGTGATGTCGCGCACGGCGGGGTTGGTGACGCAGGTGCCCAGGCGCATGCGCTCGGTGGCGTTGGCCATGAGCGTCAGCATGGGGTAGGGCTCCTGCCAGAGCACGTGGGAGTCGAACACCCACCCGTAGCCGAAGCCGGCGGCCTCGGCCTGCTTGGTCAGGGCCACGCTGCGGTCGGGCAGCATGTCGAGCTTGAGGGTGATGCCGAATTCCATGAGTACCTCCTGACACAATGTAAGGGCGCAGCAGCGCAGCGCTGCTGCGCCCTTACGGGAGCCTGTCACCGGTCACTACTTCGTCGCCATATCCCAGATCTCGTGGGTGTAGGCGTCGGGGCTGGCGGCCTGCTTGATCACGCCGAACGAGAGGGCGGTGTCGGCGGCAAACGTGAACAGCTCGGGGGTGAGGTAGCCGATCTTCGTGTTCGGGTCGATCGGGTCGCCCCAGATCAGCTTGTTGACCTCATCCATCTGCCACTTCTGGGCCTCTTTGGTCATCACGCCGCCGCTGTCCTGCTTGAGGACGTAGTCGACGCAGGCGTCGACGTTATCGCGGCAGTAGGCCCAGCCCTTGAAGGAGGCGCGCAGGAAGCGGGCGGCGATGTCCTTGTTCTTGGCGTCGGCGTTGAGCCAGTCGGCGCTGACGAAGATGCCATCCTCGGGCATGGCCGTGCCCTCGGCGTTATAGTCGAGGATGTTCAGCTCGTCGATCGTGTGGCCCGCGCTGAGCACCTGGTAGAGCTCATTGTAGGTCATCGCGGCGGCCGCATCCACCTCCTTGTTCAGCAGCAGGTTCATGTCGAAGGGCTGCTGCACCAGGGTCAGGTCGCTGTCCTTGTTGATGCTGTACTTGCTGAGCGTGGCCAGCAGGTTGTACTCGTTGCCGCCGAACCAGACCGCCACCTTCTTGCCCTTGAAGTCGGCGGGCGAGGTGATGTTGCTCTCCTTCCAGGAGAGCGCGCGCATGCCGGCGCGGGTGTAGACCTGGGCGATGTTCACCAGGGGCGCGCCGGTCTCGCGGGTGGCGAGCAGGCTGGCCATCCAGTCGATGCCGAACTGGGCCTGGCCGCTGGCCACCACCTGCTCGGGCACGATGTCGGGGCCGCCGTTCTGGATGGTGACGTCGAGGTTCTCGTCCTTGTAGTAGCCCTGCTCAAGGGCGGCGAAGTAGCCGGCGAACTGGGCCTGGGCGACCCACTTGAGCTGGAGCGTCACCTTGTCGGGGGTGGCGGCGGCGGCCGGGGCGGCCTCGGTGGCGGCGGCCGGGGCGGCCGGGGCGGCCGGGGCGCCGCCACAGGCGGCCAGGGCGCTGCCGAGCATCATGATCACGGCGAACAGCCCGAGGAATTTGCGCATCTGCACGGGGGTCTCCTTACGCATCACACTGATGTAGAGAGAGCACGGGAACATCGCCGCTTTGGGTGCCTTGAACCTCCTTTCTCCGGATTGCAGATTGCAGATTGCAGATTGCAGATTGACCAGATCAATCTGCAATCTGCAATCTGCAATCTACAATTTCCAGCGCAGGGCGCGCCGCTCGATGGCGACGACCGCCATATAGAAGAGCAGGCCGAAGAGGCAGGCCACGACGATCGCCGACCACGCCTCAGCGGTGCGCAGGATGCCGGCCTGGGTCTTGATATACACGCCGAGGGCGTTCTGCGGGCCGCCGAAGAACTCGGCCACCACCGCGCCGATCATGCTCAGCGAGGCGCAGATGCGCAGGGCGTTGAACAGGAAGGGCAGCGCGGCGGGCACGCGCAGCTTCAGGAAGATGTCGCGCTGGCGGGCGGCGTAGGAGCGCATGAGCAGGAGCGAGTCGGCGCGCGGCGAGCTGAGCCCGCGGTAGACGTTCACCAGGGTCGGGAAGAAGGTCATGATCGCCACGACGCCGACCTTCGAGGCGGGGCTGATGCTGCCGAGCCAGATGCCGAGCAGCGGCGAGAGGGCGATGATCGGCACGGCGCTGGCGGCCACGGAGAGCGGCACCAGCCCGTCGGCGGCCAGGGGCCAGCGCACGCAGGCGGCGGCCACCAGGCAGCCGAGGCCGCAGCCGATCAGGCTGCCCACCAGGGCGTTGCCGAAGGTGGCGAGCCCGATCCCCAGCAGGTAGACCGGCCGCTCCATAAAGGTGGCGACGACCTGGCTCGGCGCGGGCAGCAGGTAGAGCGGGATGTCGAACCCGCGCACCAGCGACTCCCACGCGGCCATCGCCAGGGCGAAGGTGAGAATCGGGGGGAGGAAATGTTGAATTTTGAATGTTGAATGTTGAATGCTGGACATCACTACCCTCGTATTCTACAGCTACTGCTCCACCCCCAGAGGCTCTATTCAGCATTCAACATTATTAATGCTCCCGCAGCCCCTCGCGCACCTCGGTGACGAGGGCGAAGAAGCGCGGGTCCTCGCGCGTCTCGAAGCTGCGCGGGCGGGGCAGGTCGATCGGCACCACCCGCTCGACCCGGCCGGGGCGGGGCGACATCACCACCACCCGGTCGGCCAGGAAGACCGCCTCGGGGATGCTGTGGGTGACGAAGATCACCGTGGTGCGCTGGTCGCCGCCGTCCCAGATACCGAGCAGCTCCAGCTGCATGCGCTCGCGGGTGATCTCGTCGAGGGCGCCGAAGGGCTCGTCCATGAGCAGGATGGCCGGCTCGAAGGAGAGGGCGCGCGCGATGGAGGCGCGCTGCTGCATGCCGCCGGAGAGCTGGTGCGGGTAGGCGTCGCCGAAGTCGCCCAGGCCCACCAGGCGCAGCAGCTCATCGGCGCGGGCGTGGCGCTTGGGGCCGGGCTGGCCCATGATCTCCAGGGGCAGCTCGACATTCTTGCGGATGCTGCGCCACTCGTAGAGCACCGGCGACTGGAAGACGATGCCGTAGTCGCGGTCGAGGCGGGCCTGGTGCGGCGTCTTCCCGCGCACGCGCAGGCCGCCGGCGCTGGGCTGCTCCAGGTCGCCCACCAGGCGCATGAGGGTGCTCTTGCCGCAGCCGCTCGGCCCGATCAGGGCGATGAACTCGCCGTCGGCGATGCTCAGGCTCACGTCGTGCAGCGCGGTGACCGGGCCGCCGCCGCTCTGGTAGATCTTGCTCACCCGGTCGAACTCGATGATTGCGTCGCTCATAGCTCTCAATCCGGTGGGGTGCGGGGGAGGCTTCGCCTCCCCCGCGATCTTTTTGTGTTGAGCTTGGGCGGCGAAGCCGCCCAAGCTCAACACAAAGCGGTCTGGGGCGCAGCCCCAGAGGGCTAGCCCTCGGCGGCGCGGTCGCGGACGACGAGCCGCTCGGCGAGGGCGACCATTCCATAGAAGACCACGCCGACCAGGGCGGCGCCCAGGATGGCGATGTAGAGGGCGGGCGGCCGCGAGTTGTAGAACTGGGCCGAGGTGAGGATCATCACGCCGATGCCCTCGCGGGCGCCGGCGGGCAGCTCGGCCACGATCGCCCCGATCACGCTGGCCGAGGCGGCCACCTTCAGCGACGTGAACAGGTAGGGCAGCGAGGTGGGCATGCGCAGCCGCCAGAAGACCTGGGCCGGGCTCGCCGCGTAGGAGCGCATCAGGTCGAGGCTCATCGGCGAGGGCGCGCGCAGCCCGCGCAGCATGCCGATCGTCACCGGGAAGAATGTCAGGTAGGCGGCGACCATCACCTTGGCGACCCAGGGCGGCGCGCCCATGCGGCCAAAGCCGACGACCACCATCGGCGCGATCGCCAGGATGGGCACCATCTGCGAGCCGATCACATAGGGCATGAGCCCGCGCTCAAGGATCGGCAGCCCCATGAAGATCGCGGCCAGCGCGAAGCCCATGAGGCCGCCGGCCAGGAAGCCGCCGAGGGCCACCCGGAAGGTGGCCCAGGCGTTGAGCAGCGTCTGCACGAGCAGGATGTTGCCGCTGCCGCCCTGGGTGCGCGTGAGCATGGCCTCGACGATCGCCCCGAGGTGGGGCAGCCGCTGGTCGGAGATCCCGAAGGCCAGCTTGCTGGCCTCCCAGAGGATCAGCAGGGCGACCACCGCGCCGACGACGGGCAGCGCGCGCCGAAGGGCGGCGGATACGTATGACGGCGCGGCGGGCACCGGAGATGTGGCCGCCGTCTGGAGTGAGGGGAGAGGCTTCTCGGCCACATGCTCCTCATTGTATAGCGTATCAGGATAAGGTGACGACGAGCCGCTGGAGCGCTGCGGCCAGTGCCCGCAGGCTGCGGTGCCTGTGCGGGCCACATAGGTAGGGGTAGTCCAGGAATACGCGTAGTGTAGCCGGGGGGAAAGGTTTTGTCAAAGGAGATCGCCCCGCCCTACGGCGCCCAGCCAAGCTCGGCGAGGTAGGCCAGATCCCTCTTGTCGAGCTGGCCCTGGGCGAAGGCGCGGGCGAGCATATCGGGGCGGCGGGCCAGGGTGCGGC
>NZ_JAIEWN010000106.1 GCF_019599295.1 Oscillochloris sp. ZM17-4
GCAGCGCTCGCGCAGCACCTCGCGCCGCTCGCGCTCGGCGCGCAGGGCGGCCATCGCCGCCTGGATGGTCGCCGGGTCGCGCCCCAGCACCGGCTCGCGCCAGTTGTGGGCCAGCCCCCGCCATAGCGCGAAGTCGCGCTTGGGGTCGATGGCGAGCACCTGGAGCTGCGCGGTGGTCAGGCGCAGACAGAGCGTGGCCAGGATCAGGAAGGCCAGGTTGCCCTTGCCGTAGCGGGTCTCGCCCGAGATGGCGATGTGACCGGAGAAGTATTCGCTCGCGGGCCACAGCGAGTAGCCAATCGCATTCGGCGGGCGATTATGCGCCTGCTTCCAGCCCACCGGAAAGATGAACGGATCTTCGGCAGCCACCTCGTACGAGACGAGATCCCGGATCGTGGGCACAATCCCCGGGGGCGGGTTCTCCGCCGGGCGCGAACGCGTGAGGTGGTCGGTCGCCTTCTGGTGGGTCACCGCATCAATCGCGCCGAGATAGGTGCGAAACTGATCCTCGCGCGCGGCGGCCTCGGCGACGATCTGCTGCTCCCGCGCGGCAGCCTCGGCGATGATGCGCTCGCGATCCCGCTTGAGGCGGCCAATGTACGCCTGCTGCCCCTTGATCGTCAGCGCGACCGAAACGATGATGCCGATCAGCGTAAGCAGGAATCCCACGCCCTGGGCGCCGACCAGGAGACCGTCCGTGGGATCGGCGGTCGGCGGTGCTGTTTGCTGCAGCACCGCCGACGCCAGCATCGGGAGCAGGTGGTGAGACATACTATCCCCACGGCTAGGCAGGGCGCCGTTTCCACACCTTGCGCACCCGCCGGTAGAATCGGACGAGCAGAACCTCAGCGTAGAAGGCGACCGCGCCACTGGCCAAGGTGATGACCACGGCGGCGGGCCACCATGCCGGCCAGACGACCACGATCTCCGGCGTGCTGGTACCAATCTGTTCCCGCAGCTTCGCGACGAGCACCGGCCACAGAGCGGGAAGCCACGCGCCGGGGCTGCGGGGAAGGTCGCCGAGCGCACCTGGGCGGTAGCGATCAGCGATGGTAATCATACCATACACGTTGGTGAGCGTATTGACAATGATGAGGACGGCACCAATTACGAAGGTGCGGTCGCGCTGGCGCAGGAAGTGGCGCTGCCCCAGTGAGATGAAGATGTGCAGGACCGTCGCCAGCAGCAGCCCCACGTCGGTCGCCGGGAGGATGGTGCGTGTGAATCCGAAGACGGTACACGCCATATCGACGGCGTAGGGCAGGACACCAATGATCACGAACGCGCCGAACTCGGCGAAGACCTGCTTCCACCAGTCTAGGCCCGTGTCCACCACATCCGGCTCAGGCTCGGAGTGATAGACCCTGACCGGCTCAGCCCTTCTGGCATGCTCAGGGGCGGGCTCAGCCTTTCTGGCAGGAGGGGTGGGCTCAGCCCTTCTGGCCGGCTCAAGGGCGGGCTCAGCCCTTCTGGCCGGCGCACCGGCGATGAGATCCGCCAGCAGATCCCCGTCAGGCTCGACCGGGCGATGCCCCCGTGCGCCTGGGGGGGGGATGTATCTCAGGTCGTCTTTCGCCACCCCCGCTGGCGATAGGTCTTTATCGACTGATGGCATATCCCTGCGATCCTCTCTACGCGCCAGAGCCATCCGCCTGCGCCCACTGCGCGGCGCGGGCTGCGGCTTGGATATTCTTCGTGGTGGTGTTGGTCGCAAACACGGTGATCAACCCGGTGATCGGGTCGAGGAACTGGACGCCCTCGATAGTGAAGCTATCGCCATCATCGCGGATCGCCTCGACGACCCGGTTCCACCGAAAAGAACCCGCGTGGGAGCTGCGGGGTTTCAACCCCGGCAGAGGAAACGCGGGCGCGGCGCATCGAGGACTCGCACTTCGGATGTGCTCGCCGCAAATAACTGACTCGATAGTGCATCAGGCAACCTCTTCCCGCACGGTCTAGAGAAAATCGGTGCCGCCCAGCCCCTGAATGCTGTCGGCCGCATCGTCCGCGATCTCATCCTCAACGGCGTTATCAACGGGGGGCAGTCCTGTCGACCCGTCAGACACCTCGATCTGCAAGGTCGCCAGCACGCCCGTCCGGCGCAGCAGCGGCAGACAGTGGAGCAGATCCTGGGCAATCAGCATCGCGAGCGCCTCCTCCGTCATCCCCGCGGGGATGGTGCCGCCCAGGCTCACCAGCCGGGCCAGGTCGATCTGGAGCCCACGGCGCCAGATCCGGTAGGCGAGGTCGGAGTCGTTATCGACCTCGGGATAGAGCGGTTGGATCGCCCCTGCCTGATCACGCTCATCTACGGTAATCCGCAGCCGCCCGAAGGTGCTGCGGTCGCCTGGCGGCCGCCCGCGCCGCGCCGCCAGGGATGTGTGCGGCGCGGGCTGCTTTGCGTCCTTCATGTGTCGGCCTACTTTCCTGCCGCCCGGTGGATGAGGCCAAACAGCGCCCCAATCACGTTGAGCAGGCTGGAGAGGGGGCCGTCCACCAGCAGATAGTCCTGGCCCGCCTGCTTCGCCTCGTGAGCCAGCACATCGGTCAGCAGACCGTTTAGCAGCCGCACCCCGCCCCCGGTAATGGTGACGAACTGCCGGCTATCCCGCAGCTCACCGAGGACATCGGCCAGCATCTCCTGGCCGTTGCTCGCCACCACCCGGGCCACATCGGCGGAAATATTCACCCACCGGCCCGACTTCATCACCTGCTTACCGACCAGCGCCTGCTGGGCCTCGACATCGCCACGGATGAGGCCGGTGAACTTCGGGTCGTTGCGCAGCGCCTTGGCGATGCGGATCGTGCCGTCGCCCGGCCGCCGGTTGATCATCCGCGAGGGCTTGAACGACACCTCGCAGACGTGCAGGTCGCCCCCGCCAATGTCGATCACCCGCATGCCGCCGGCGTCCAGGTTAAGCATCTGCCTGCCGTTGGGCGCGCGGGTCACCGCAACCACCGTCCCAGCCGTCTGGGCCAGGGGTAGCACCGTAGCCACTCGGATCGTCCACGTCTCCGGCGTGGTGCGGGTCTCGTCATCCGTGCGCCCGATCTCCCACACCTTCCCCTTCAAGTACCTCGTGAGCGCATCGAGCGTGCGCGGCTCCACGGTCGGCTTGGCGTCGTCACCCTCGATGATGATCTCGGTGTTCGGCACCGCCAGGCACAGCGCGATCTGGTACTCGCCAGGCTCGTAGCCGGCCGTGCGCAGCAGCTCGACGATCCCTGCCCCAATAAACCAGCGCTGGCGATCATCGTCGAGCCGCTGGCGGGTTGGCCCGATACGCAGCGAGCCGCCCTGGTGCCGCAGGGCGGTCTCGCCCGTCCAGAAGGACATGCCCTCACAGGTGTAGGTGATCTCCTGCGTCCCCTGGATCTGCTCGGCTGGCGCAAACGCCGTCGGGATACGAACGGTGCGCAGCGTCGTGTGGCTCACTCCCTGCGCGTCGGTCGTCGCGTGGAGCGCCGCGCCCTTGAGCGCGTCGTTGCCGTTGTCGATCGCCACCGGGATGAGCGTCACGCTGCCGATCCTCACGGTTGGGCGCAAGCTCACGGTCGGAGCCTGCCCCTCGGCCCAGGCGCGGGCCACAATATCGAGAATGCTGCCCTGTGGGGCGCCGATGATGGTCTGGTCAGCGGTCTGGGTCGTCTGCATGGATATCTTCCTCTGTGATTGATTTATTGGGAATATATATTCCCAGAAAATACGGCTACCGGCTCCGACGAGGGAATTGTTGGGAATATGTATTCCCAACAATTCCCAAGGGCTTCGTGCGCGACGGCGGGAAAACGGAGGGAAAACCGCCCCGATTTCCCTTCCCCGGTTTCTCGTGATTTCTCCCATCCCTGATGCGGTTTTCAGCGTTTTCAGCGTTTTCTAAAACCGCTCTAGGAGGGCGGATCGGGGCGTGTGCGGGAAACCCGAAACCCGGAAATCGCCCCGATCCGGCGCGTGTCCGATCAGTCGCTCGCGACGGCGCGGGCAATGAGCGCGGCGATAGCCGCCGCCAGCGCCGCATCCGAGGCGGTGTACGGTCCATCCCAGGTGTCGGCGATGGCCGGCACTCGGTAGCTCCAGCCGTCGAGCGACGGGCGGATCTCGATGCCCGCCCGCTCGATGGCTTGCCACCAGCTCGTGTGTGTGTGGCTCAGCCGCAGGAATGCACCTCGCTCCTCATCTGCCGCCGCCTCGGCCGCCGCTCGGCCGCGCTTCGCCTCGGCGAGTTGGCACAGCCACGGGCGCACGATCCGGCGCAGCTCCACGAGTAACCTGCGGAAATCCTCCCCGCACCGCGCGTCGCTATCCAGCCGCCCGCTCGCGCTGGCGCTGGCCCAGCGGAGCAGCTCCAGCAGGCTGCGGTAGGCCGCACGCGGGTCGATCACCTCCTCCGCTGGCGGGCAATCTGTGGGTATGGTCGTCGTGTGCATCGTGATTGTCTCTCTCAGTACCAGGCGGTGAGCGGCTGCCACCACCTGCGATTGTTCAGATCGGACCAGCTGTAGACCTCCGAAATCACTGGACGCTGCGCCACCACCCCGTTCGACGCGACGGGCAGTGGCGAGGCCCACCGCACCGCGATCCCCTCATCATCGACCGAACTGACCGTGGCCCATACGCGATAGGCGGTGCCAGTCACCGGACGATCATCAGCCCCCCAGGCCAGGATGTTGGTGTGGACCCGCAGCCGTTGGAACTCCCGGTAGCGCCGAGATAACGCCCTCTCGCCCTGCCCTCGGCACGGGCGAGTGTTTATGTGGACAATCAACGCCCCGACGCAGACGCCACCGAGCAGCGCGATAATGTATCCAAGCATTGCTATTCCTCGTTTCTCTGCGCGTGTATCTGTCGCACACGTTCGTGCAGGCGAGATCGGGCATCGCGCAGCAACTGGCGTTCGCGCCGATAGCTGAGAAACGACCGCGTGCCAAGCCCTACCAGTATGACGATCCCTACTGCGGCGATCACCATCACGTCCACATTGAAGCTCGTCAACGACGATCGACGCGCGGGCGCTGGTCGTTGTAGCTCGCCTCATCCTCTCCCACATACTGCGGCTGTGCGGATGCCCGCTCGGCCTGCCCGGCGCGGCGCGGCAGCAGCGCGTTATCGGTCAGGCTCTTGTGGATGTAGTCCAGGTAGCCGCAGATGTCATCGTTATCGTCGAGGCTGCTGAACGGGACGGCGGCGCCGCTGACCGTTTTCACGCTCTTGCCGATGTCGCGCAGCGTGCCGTCGATGCCCTTCACCAGGCCGCGCATCACGCTGGCGAGCTCCTCCTTCTCCTGCACAGTCAGGTTCGCGAAGCGGTTACTGACGGGCGGCTCCTTTTTCGCTATAGTCTCTGTACCGCGAGGGTGCTGGGAAGCTCCCCCCGCGGACGGCAGGGCGTCGCTCGCCCTGCCTCCCTCCGCCCCGCGCCGGATGTGACCGGCGCGGGGCGATCCGCTCCTGAACCTCTACCCCGCCCGCAACCGTTCGTATAGCTCCACCACCTCCGTCTCGTGCGCCTCCCGATCGTAGGAGATGCGCACCGCCTCCGTCAGCGCCTCGGGCAGCTCGGCCTGCCGCACCCGGCACCACGCCCTGTCGCCACGCCCTGCGATCCACCAGCGGCAAGTGGCACAGCACCGCTCGGGCCGGCCGGGCATCTACAGCTCAAATGTTCCTATCT
>NZ_JAIEWN010000107.1 GCF_019599295.1 Oscillochloris sp. ZM17-4
CGGGGATATGTGGCCCCATGGGGATGCGCGCGGCGGCGGGGCGGGGGATCACCGGTGCCAACGGGACGGGTTCTCCGCGATATATCGGCGGATGCGATCCATGTCCGCCTCATCGCGGATGATGTGCTCGTAGTAATCCTCTTGCCAGACCCGTGCGCCTGGTGTCCCACACATGCGGTTGATCGTGCGGGTCGATACGGATTTGAAGCTCTGGATGATCGCCGGGATCGACCCAGGCACCGTCCCACGTGGCCTGCCCGCCGGCGGTGGCTTACGCTCCGGTGCCTCGCCGTGGAGGAGGATGACCCCGTGCAGGTGGTCGGGCATGAGCACGAAGATGTCGAGGGCTACCCGCGCATGATGGCGGGGGATTGCCTCCCAGCATGTGGCTATCGCCTCGCCATAGGCATTTGGGGCCATGGTGCCACCAATGATCTCCCCAAACAGATCGCCCCGTATCTGCGCGCAGATCGTGATGAAGTAGGCACCGGGCCGGCGATAGTCGTAGCCGGGCAGGCGGATGGATCGGCGGTGGTGGCGCCCCGCGTCGTAGGGCATGGCGGTACCTCAATGATCGGCGATCATATCGATGTACCGCTGTTACCCCTCTCTGCGTTACGTCTTTCAGGCATGGTGACGATCATGTCTGCGATGTCGCCAGCTCCGCGCGGATGTCCCGCAGGGCCGCCACCGTCTCGGCGTGGCGAACGAAGATCTGATCGCGGCGCTCGTCGATGTCGGCGATCGGCGGGCTGTGGGCGGCGTCCTCAAGGGCGCGGCAGAGCTCAGCCAGGGCGCGGGCGCCGACTAGGGCGGCGTTCGACTTGAGGGTGTGGGCGGCCCGCTTGACCAGGTCGGCGCGGTCGTCCACTATCGCCCGCCCCAGATCGCCCAGGAGCGTGGGCGTCTCGGCGATGAAGAGGTCGATGAACTCGATCACGGTGGCCGGATCCCCGCCGCCGAGGCTCTGCTGGAGCCGGTCGAGGGCGCCGCGGTCGATCAGCGCGGCGGGGGCGGCGGCCTCTCTTGAGGTGTCGGCGACTGAGGTGCCGAGGCGCTCCAGGGCCGCCTCCAGCTCCTCGATGCGCACCGGCTTGCTGATATAGTCGTCCATACCGGCCTCCAGGCAGCGCTCGCGGTCGCCGCGCATGGCGTTGGCGGTCATGGCGATGATCCGCGGACGCTGGCCGGCCGGCCAGCGGGCCACGATGCGCCGGGTGGCCTCCAGTCCGTCTAGCTCAGGCATCTGCACATCCATCAGCACCACGTCGTAGGGCTGGCGCTCCAGGGCCTCCAGAACCTCCAGGCCGTTGCCAGCTACGTCGGCGCGGTAGCCAAGCCGCTCCAGGGTGCGCAGGGCCACCCGCTGATTTACGGCGTTGTCCTCGGCGAGCAGGATTCGCGCCGTCGCCCGCTCGGCCATAGGCGACTCCGGCTCCTCCTCGTCCTCGGTCGCGTAGGCCACGCCCTCGGCGGCGCCCACCGCCTCGAGCAGGGCGCGGTAGAGCAGACGCCGCTTGATCGGCCGGTGCAGGTGGGCGGCGAATGTGGCCGGCAGGGCCTTCGGGCTCGCCCCGAGGTCCGAGAGCAGCACGATCGGCGTGTCGGCGGTGGTCGGGCGGCGCTGGAGGTCGAGGGCGAGCGCGGTGCCATCGGCGGTCGTCAGGCGCGCGTCGATCAGGGCCACGTCGAAGCCTGCGCCGCCGGCGATCAGCTCCAGGGCCTCGGCGGCGGAGGCGGCCTCGCGCACGCCCATGCCCCACCTGGCGGACTCTGCGGCCAGCATCGCGCGGGCGGTGGGGTTGGCCTCGGCGATCAGGGCCTGGCGTCCGGCCAGGGCCATATCGATCCCGTAGGAGAGATCATCCTCGGCGCCTATCTCGGCCACGATGCTCACCCGGAAGGTGCTGCCCTGGCCTGGCGCGCTCTCCACCACGATCCCGCCGCCCATCATCTCGCTCAGGCGCTTGCAGATCACCAGGCCCAGCCCGGTGCCGCCGTAGGTGCGCGTCGTCGAGGCGTCCACCTGGCTGAAGGCGCGAAAGAGCCGGTCCATCTTGTCGGTCGGGATGCCGATCCCGGTGTCGCGCACCTCAAAGATCAGCCGGGCATGTCGCTCATCCAGCGCCGGGTCGTGCTCGCGGCGCACCTGGAGCGTCACCTCGCCGGCCGAGGTGAACTTGACCGCGTTGCCAAGCAGGTTCACCAGGATCTGGCGCAGGCGGGTGACATCGCTCAGCAGCACCGACGGGACATCGGGCGCGATCAGGGCGGCCAGGTCGATCCCCTTCGCGTGGGCCGCCGTCACCACCAGGTCGAGCGCCGACTCGACGCACTCGTGGATCTCGAAGGGCTGCTGCTCAAGCTCAAGGTGGCTCGACTCGATCTTCGAGAGGTCGAGGATGTCATTGATGATGGTCAGCAGAGTCTCGCCGCTGGAGCGGATCGTCTCGGCGTACTCACGCTGCCGCTCGCTGAGCTGGGTGTCGAGGAGCAGCCCGGTCATGCCGATCACGCCGTTCATCGGGGTGCGGATCTCGTGGCTCATGTTGGCCAGGAACTCGCTGCGGGCGCGGGTGGCCTGCTCAGCGGCCTCCTTCGCCTCCACCAAGGCGGCCTTGGACTCGCGGGCGGCGGTGACATCCTGGATGTAGACGGCCAGCCCATCGGCCGAGGGGTAGGCTCGCACGGCCAGCCAGCGGCCCAGGGGCTCGTAGAAGAGCTCGGTGGCCAGCGGGGTCTGGCTGGAGACGGCCTTGCGGTACAGCGCGGCGTAGCGCTGGCCAGTGTCGCCGGGGAGCGACTCCCAGAGCGGGCGTCCGATCAGCGCGGCGGCGGGCTGCCCGAGCAGGCGCTCGGCCTCGCCGTTGACATAGGTGAAGTTCCAGTCGATATCGACGGCGAAGAAGGCGTCGGCGATGCTCTCCAGGATGCTGCTGACGCGGGCCGAGGACTGGCGCAGGGCCTCCTCGACGCGCATGCGCTCGGTGAGCTCGCCCTGGAGCGCCTCGTTGAGGCGCAGGTTGCTGAGGGCCTGGCCGATTGTGGTGGAGAGCCGCTGGGCCAGGGCGATGTCCTCGGGCGTGAAGATGTGCGACTCGGCCGATGAGAGACCGATCGTGCCGATCACCTGGTCGTGGACGAGGACCGGCACCACCAGGAGCGAGACGCGGCTCTGCGGGTCGCCCCTGCGCTTGCCGGCCCCGGGTTGCGGGTTCATCGGCAGGTTCGAGAGGGCCACAGGCTGGCGACGGGCGATCAGATCCTGGGTCAGCAGATTGCCGCGCACCGGGATGACCGATCCGATCACCGAGGGGCCGTCGGCGTCGCGGTACTCGGCCACCACCGTCTGCGAGGTGCGGTCGGCGTTGAGCAGAGCACAGAGGGCCTGGGGCACACCGAAGGCGTCGGCCAGGTCGGCGCAGATCATCTGCAGGGCCTCGCGGGTGTCGGTGGCCGAGGAGATCGCGCTCATCACCCGGTTGAGGGCGAGCGTCTCGCGCACGGTTCGCTGGAGGTCGCCGCGCATGCGGGTGCGGTCGACCGCCTTGCTGATATGGTCGCTCAGGGTGAGCAGGAGGAAGAGGTCATCGGGGCCCAGGGCGTAGGGCCGCCGCTGCTCCACATGGAGGACGCCCTCCACCTGCCCGCCAACCTGGAGGGGCGCGGTGATCGTCGAGGCGACGCCAGGCTCCAGGTCGAGGCGCTCGGGCCAAGACTCGGTGTCGACGATCAGCAGGGGATTGCCGGTGGCGGCGACGTGTCCCAGCGGCATGCTGGTGCTGAGGATCTGGCCTGCGGACGGTACATGTCCGACCGCGTATCTGAGCGTGAGGGTGCCCCTGTCAAGCGTGTAGATAGCCATCGCGGGGTAGCTGAAGGTAGTGGCGCTTGCCTCGACGGCGACGCGGAAGATCTCATCGACCGTGTTCTCGCGGCCGATCGCGCCGCGCACCTGGTCGAGGTGGGCGAGCAGCTCGGCCTGGCGGCGCGTCTCACCCGCCAGGACATTGTAGCGATCCTCGCTCGCGCGCAGCTTGCGGGCAAGCTCAGCGGCGCGGGCGCGCACGCTGCCCGCGGCGCGCCGCGGGCGGCTGACGGGTAGAGACGGCATGGCGGTGCCCCCTGGGAGTGCATAGTATCAGGATCGGGCCTTGCGGCGCTGCTGAAGGCGCTGGATGACGCGCTGGAGAGCGGGGTTGGGCCGCTCGACCGGGCGCTTGGCATCCTCCTCGGTGCTGAATGAGAAGGACCAGTCTTCAAGCAGCGCGCCGAGCGGCTTGGTGGGGATCTCGAGGACGGGCGGCACGCCGCGGTTGAGGGCGCTCGTGAACAGCTCGCCGGCGTAGGGGATGATCGCGGCGAGGGGGCGCCTCAGGGTGCTCTCGATGTCTTTGCGGGGCAGGCCGCCGCGCTCGAAGGTGGCGTTCAGCACCAGGGTGATCTTATCGGCGGGGTAGCCCAGCTGCTCGAAGACATCGAGGGCGCAGGTTGTGGCCACCACCGAGCCGATCTCGGGGCCGAGCAGCAGGACGATCTGGTCGGCGGCGTCGAGCGCGGCCAGGGTCGTCTCATTAAAGTTGTGCGGCATGTCGAGGACGATATAGTCGTAGTGGGCGCGCAGCACGTTGAGGACGCTCACGACCTTGGATGCGGTGATCGGCTCGTTCTCCTCGGGGCGGGGCGCCGCCGGCAGCACGCGCAGGCCGCAGGCGTGGCTGAGCATCACCTGGTCGAGCACCTCGCCGTCGATCTCCTCGGCCGGCTTGAGGGCCAGGTCGCTCCAGCTCGTGCGCAGGGGCAGGTTCATCATCAGGGCGCTGTGGCCCCCGGTGAAGACCATATCGACCAGGGCGACCTTCCCGCCGCCCCAGAGCTGGTTCAGGCCGGAGGCCAGGTTGGCGGCCAGGCTGGAGGTGCCGATCCCGCCGCGCAGCGAGAAGAAGGCGATCATCCGGCCCTGGGCGGTGGCGATGGCAACAGGCGCCGGCGCGGCCCGGCGCAGCAGCGCCTTCACGCGGGCCTGGAGCTCCTCGGCCTCGAAGGGCTTGGCCATATAGTCGTCGGCGCCGGCCTCAAGGCCCTGGACGCGCTCGTGGAGGGCGTTGTTCGCCGTGAGCATCATGATCGGCCGGGTGGCGAAGGCGGGCATGCGGCGCAGGCGGCGGCACACCTCGTAGCCGTTGATCTCGGGCATCTCCACGTCGAGGATGATCATGTCGGGCAGCAGCGCGCCCGCCCGCTCCAGGGCCTCGCGCCCATCGCGGGCCTCGATCACCTCATACCCCACGGCCTCTAGCGCCAGCGCCACGGCCTTGATGTTCATCGGGCTGTCGTCGACGACCAGGATACGTTGTGCCATATGGAACCTCGGTGGCTCGATCATCTTCTGCTGTGTGTCAGGATAGCATATCCCACAAAGGGCTTCTCATATAGAACGGGCAAGCTCAGGGCTGTTGCCACATCCTGGGGATTCACCACCTTGCGCATCGATGTTAGGGCTGCCGCCCTAAAAACCATGATTGTTTGTGCCCAGCAGGTACATGCCGCACTGATTATGCTGCGGCGCGGCGTAGCCGCGCCGCAGCATAATCAGTTTTTTTGTGGGAGAGCT
>NZ_JAIEWN010000108.1 GCF_019599295.1 Oscillochloris sp. ZM17-4
GCACCGCGTCCAGCGGCGCCACAAACGTCAGCAGCGCGGGGGCCGCCAGACGCACATGGGTGTGCAGCCGCTTGAGTTCGCCTTGCACGCCACTGGGTGCCGTCACCTGCAGCTCGGCCAACAGCTCCAGGGCGGCCTGCAGTTCACCCTGACGACACGGTTCATCCTGAATGCCCGTGCGGTCAAGCGCCACCACCGCCAACCCATCGCGCAGCATACTGCTCCAGGCGTGCAGTTCCGCGACCGTCCGGGTCAGGTGGATGATCTCGGCCTCGTGCGCGGTCACATCAGTTTTCGGCTTCCCGCCACGCGGTTTCTTGCCGGCCGCGATCCGCGCGGCCTGGCGGACGACCGTGGGCGTTCGCTCCTCCAGGGTGCGCAGCTGGCGCGCCAGGCGGTGCTGCACCTGGCTGACGGTATGGAAGAGGTGCCAATGGTCACGTCCCGGACGTCGGTTGGGGTCGACGGTCTGACACGCCGAACCCATCGCGTCACCACCATCGCTCACCAGACTGTGCCAGCGCAGCCCGCGATCCTGGGCCAGCCACAAGACCAGGGTCCAGCTTTCGGCGTCCACGGGCAGGGGACCTTCCGCCGCCCAGACCGCCCAACTGACCGTATCCACCACATTCAGGTACGCGCCACGCCGGTTGTTCGCATAGATCTCGTCCAAGGCCAGGGCGCGGATGCTGGCAGGGGCGTGCGTGGCCATCCAGCGCAGCGCCCGCTGCTGGGCCTCCTGCACCACGGTACTGATGGTGCCGATGCTGACCTGCTGGCCGGTCAGACGGCGGAGGCACACCTGAATGTTGGCGTAGCTGCTATGGCTCTCGACGAGCAGGGTCAGGATCTGGCACGCCACGTCTGGCGACACCACCGTGGTCGTGGTGGTGTCGGTAAAGGCCTGTTCCAGCGCCGCACGGGCCTGCGCTTTCCAGGTATACAGGCTCTGGCGCGACACGCCGACGGTGCGGCTCAGCGCGCTGACAAAGCCATACTCATGATCGTGTGCAAGCATCTGACTGGCCCATTGTATCCGCTGGTCGGGTGTGCTAGCATGCGTCTGACCCATCGGGTTCTCCCTGTGTTTGATGGTGGATGCGGTACATCAACCATACAGCACAGGGAGTTTTGCTACAAGCCGTTCGGACGAACTGTCAAGCGGAAATGCCCGATTCTGAAACATGCCTTACCTTTTGTCCTTTGCCTTCATCCCTATCCCACGCCTCCAGCACCAGCCGCCGTGTCCGGTATTCGCCGTAGAGCTTGGTTTCCTTCTCTTTCAACACCCGGAATGTCTCGCCGGGGAAGTCCGGCCCGTACACGTCCGCCGGGTCGAGGATGTAGCGCAGCTCGTCGCGGGTGAGGCCGTAGAGCCTGGCGATGCGCGCGTCGAGCTCGGCGCGGGCCAGGGCGCGGCGCTCGTCGTCCCAGCGGTAGGGCGGGAGGGGGAAGGGCTGAGGGCTGAGGGCTGAGGGCTGAAGGCTGCCCTCCTCGTTGATGCCTGGGGTCGGCGGGAACAGCTCAGTTGGCGCGCCCGCGTTGCACGCCGCGCTGCGCCGCAGCAGCTCTGCCCGTAGCGGCTCGTCTGCCTCGTCCCACACGTCCTCGGCGAAGGCTTTGATGTCCCAGGCGGTGTAGACCAGCTCGGCCACGCGCGGGACGATGTAGGCGATGTCTTCGGTGGTGAAGCGGTCGGGGGGGAGGACGGGGAGTTGGTAAATATAACCGAAGGTAAAATTCACACCACCCACTTTTTGTCGCACCACATAATCAAAGGGGAAGCTATTAAATATAGTCACAAGGCACAGCACTTTTAGGGTAGGACAAGGTTCGTAGGCGATTTACAGTTTGCGAGGCTCGTAGTGGGCGCTTCAGCGCGCCAGATGGGCCACAGGGGGCTGAAGCCCACACTACGAACTGTTACTCTGATTCGGCCCTTCTGAAACCTTGTCTAGTGTAAGAAGAGAAGTACATCAACGGCATCGAATGACCAACAGCGACCAATGGCAAGAAACCAAAAATTGAAGTGCGCTCGTCAGTAACTCGAACAATATTACGGAAGCCAATTAGCCAGGTGCGATCCCAGCGCCCAGCCAAGCGCTCGGCGACGGCAGTTGTGGGCACCCAGTAGCGCGGGGTGACGCTCTTTGATGAATTGGTTAGCTCATTAGTGGTGATATCGCGGGCTGCCTCACCTTCATAGGTGGCCCAGCGGTGCGTAAACTGATGCAGCAGCTTGGCTCGGAATGTGTCAAGTGCCATTGGACAGTGATCTGGGCGTATTATGGAGCGTGGCTGGCCCCCACACCGGCACCTCCGGCGCAGGCTGGCCGACGGCGGCCCCGGTGTCAAGGGGCCGCTGCGCGGCTGAGACCCTTGACACCGGGGCCGCCGTCGGCAGGGGCTCCGGTGTCGCCGGTGTGGGGGCAGCAGCGCTGGGGCGCGGCAGGTTGATCCCTACCTGGGTTGGCAGCTGCGGCGCGATGGGTCGGCCGCGCGGGAACCGCTCGGGGTGGGCGGCATACGCGGCATCGAGCGTGACCTGACGCGTGGCAATCACTTCTGCTGCCCGTCCGCTATGCACGACTGCGGGCGACAGGAGCGCAATCCCACTGTGCTTGTGTTCGTGGTTGTACCAGTCGGCAAACCAGCGCATCCAAATGCGAGCCGCCTCCAGGCTGGCGAAGCGGTCAGGATAGGTGGGGCCGTACTTCATCGTCTTGAACTGGCTCTCCGAATAGGGGTTGTCGTCCGAGATGGTCGGTCGGCTGTGCGACTGGGCCACGCCCAGGTCGATCAGCAGCGCAGAGAGGGTCTTTGCGGTCATCGGCGCTCCCCGGTCGGCGTGCAGCGTGAGCTGCTGGGGCTGCACGCCCTCCCGCATGTAGCTCTCCGCGATCAGGATTTCGGCGAGCGCGGCCTCTTCGCGCTCATCCAGCAACCAACCGACGATCTTCCGGCTGAAGATATCGAGCACGACGTACAGGTTGTACCAGATGCCCGGCGTCGGCCCGCGCAGCTTGGTGATGTCCCACGACCAGACCTGGTTGGGGCCGGTCGCCAGGAGCTCGGGGGCAGTGTAGGCCGGACGCCGACGCTGTGCCCGCCGCTCGCGGGTGGCCGCATCCTGCTTCAAGATGCGGTACATCGTGCGCCACGAGCAATAGTGGAAACCCTCATCGAGCAGCGTGGCGTAGATGGTTCGCGGTGCCTGATCGACAAAGCGTTCACTATTGAGCAGCTCACGGATCACCTGTTCCTCCGCTGGGCTCAGCGCCTGGTGCGCACGGGGCCGACCACGGGCTGGTTCGACGGGGTGTTCCGGGCGCTGGGCGTGGTAGAAGCTACTCCGAGGCATGCCCAGCGCGGCGCACGCGGCGGCCACCCCCACCGTGGGGGCCAGTTCCTGGGCACCGGCCAGCATCACCGCTCGCCGGTCGGCGGGCTTGGCATCGTCAGACCAAGCAGTGTTACAACTTTTTTTTGGATCTCAATGACGATCTGCGTCTTCTCCAGCTCAGCCTGGAGGCGCGCATTCTCGCGTCGGAGTTGCGCGATCACATCCTGCTGTGGGTCACGGGCCTGTGCCGGGCGACCCGCCGGGCGGGGCTCCAGGCTGGCCAAGGCCCCATGATCACGTTGGGCGCGCCACTTCGACATGTGCGAGGTGTAGAGCCCATGGCGGCGGAGCAGCTCGCCGCGACGGGGATCACCTTTCGGATAGGACTCGTATTCGGTGAGGATCTCCAGCCGCTGGGCGGCGGTCCAGGCTCCCTGGCGTGGCTGGGCCTCGGTCGATGGCCGCTCGGGCGTCGTGGGGGAGGCGGTCGTTTGGTTCGTGGTCATCAGGTTGTCCTTTCGTCCGCCCTCAATGCAACGGGTTTCCGGGTGGCGATCTGTCCAAGGTTACTGTAGCACATAGGGGCTTCATAGAGCGGCAGCAGCCCCTCGCCCGGCGCGCTCTGGAACAAGTGGCTATCGTTGGACATGTGGAACATGGCCATAAAGCGCACACCCCAAGGATTTGCCTCAGTACGCTCGTTCACCAGCACCGGGGCGCGGCGGTAGATCTTCTTGGTTAGCTCAGCATCCTGGCGGGTGCGGAAGACCGGCGCGGTGCGGGTGTTCGGGTTGATCAGAGCAATCTCTTCGGGGGTGAGGGTGAAGACACGCTGCTTGTCAGCCAGATGCGTAACATTGGGTAGCCCCACAAAACGGCGTGGAGCTACTCACGCCTGACCCGGTAGTACAAGAGTTCGCGTATCGACCAGACATGGTCGGTCAGATCGGCGGCCATCGCCGGCGTTCCCTGGAGAGTCGCATGGATACGGCAGAAGTTGTATACGACGCCCATCCAGAACATGGCGGCTTCGAGGTGCGGCACCTGCCGGGCGGGGGTGCGCGAGCGGCGGGTCAAGGCAGGCAGCCAGGTGCGAAAGGTGGCATTCAGTCGCTCGATGTAGGCGGTGTTGATCACCCCGAGCGTGACCTGGGTGGCCTGCATGATCGCTTGGGCGCAGCGCATGCAGCCGTGCGCCAGCCGACGGTCGACGCCGCTGAGCGTGCGTCCCGTGTACTGCGTGACGACCTGCACGATATGGAGGTCGGCCCAGACCACCAAGCGGGGACGGCCGCGCGTGCCCGTGCGCAAGGGGTCACGGAAGACCCGCAGGATTCCGCTCGTCCACGCCGCAAATCCGTCGACGGCCCAGAGGATCGGACGCCCGACCTGGGCCGCCGCCCGCACATGGCTGATCACCTGCGTGACCAGGTCGGTATCCCGCTGCGGGGCGACCGCGCCCCAAAGGAACAGCCGCGAGAAGACACGCATTGCGGTAGCCATCCACACCGTGCCCCCCTGGGTCTTGACGTACAGTTCATCGCCCTGCACCTGGCCGACATCGACCTGACCCTGACAGACGACCTGTTCCTGGATGGCTTTCGCATGGGCTCCCGCCTTCCGTTGCCAGTCCGCCACCGTGCGCTCATCCAGGCCAAAGGCAAACACGATTGCCGGAATGGGACACCCGCCCGCCAACAATGCCAACACCAGCAGGACCATCCACAGCGGTCGTTTGAGGCCATAAAGCGGGGTGCCGCGCGTCTCCGCAAAGGTCTTT
>NZ_JAIEWN010000109.1 GCF_019599295.1 Oscillochloris sp. ZM17-4
GCCGCCCTAATCGCTGTGCTATACTGAGGCCACTTTACAGATCGACAGAATGGAGAGGGAGCTGTGAGCGCCGAGCCATCTGCGCTGCTTGATGCCGCCCACGGGATAGTCGCCGAGCAGCTGGCCCGCCTACGCGAGCTCCACCAGTCGGCGCTACAGCGCTATGCCCACGTGGAGCTCGACCTGCGCCAGTCGGCGCGGATGCTGGACGAGGCGAGCATGCAGCTGCGGTTCGCCGCCGAGCGCGGGCTGCCCACGGCGGCGGGCCTGGCCGAGCGCGAGCAGCAGCTCCGGGCGAGCCACGAGACCCTCACGCGCGAGTATGAGGGCGGCCGGCGCGCCCTGCGCCAGCTCGACCAGCTGGTGCGCCAGATCGACATGAGCAGCGCCACGCTCAGCGGCAGCGGCGAGGGCGACCCGGGCGACCCGTGGGTGCAGGCCCTGCGCGCCCAGGCGATCATGGGGCGCGAGGAGGAGCGCTCACGCCTGGCGCGTGAGGTACACGACGGGCCGGCCCAGGTGCTCGCCAACGCCCTGATGGGGCTGGAGCACTGCCAGAACCTACTCAAGGCCCAGCGCGTGGAGCGGCTGGCCGAGGTGCTCGGGCAGCTCGGCGGCTCGGCCCGCGAGGGGCTGGCCGAGGTGCGACGATTCATCGCCGACCTGCGGCCGGGCAAGCTTGACGAGCAGGGCCTCGCCGGGGCGCTCGCCGACTACGTGCGCCGCTACCACGACACGGTCAGCGCCCAGGTGAGCTTCGAGGCTGATACGCTGCCGCGCCTGCCGACCGAGACCGAGATCGTGCTCTACCGCATCGTCCAGGAGTCGCTCCAGAACGCCCACAAGCACGCCAAGGGCGCCCCCGTCCACGTGATGCTCACCACCCGCGGCGGCCAGCTCCTGCTCGTTGTGCGCGACGAGGGGCCGGGGTTCGACACCCGCGAGGTGGCGCGCCGGGCCGGCCGAGAGAGCTGGGGTCTGACCAGCATGCGCGAGCGGGCCGAGCTTGTGGGCGCGCGCTTTCTGGTGACGACCCGCCCCGGCCACGGGACAGAGGTGACCGTGAGCATGCCAATTTCGCCGAGATGAGAGGGGATGATGATGGCGACGCCTGCAAAGATTAAAGTCTTGATCATTGACGATCACCCGCTGTTCCGCCAGGGCATCCGCTGGAGCCTGGAGGACGCTGACGATATGGAGGTGGTGGGCGAGGCCGAGAATGGCCAGGAGGCGATCAAGCTCACCGAGAAGCTCAGCCCCGATGTGGTGCTCGTGGATATTAACCTGCCCGGCCTGAATGGCCTGGAGGTCGCCCGCGTGATCAAGCGGCGCGACCCGCGCACCGGCATCATCGTGCTGAGCGTCTACGAGGACGACGACCAGCTCTTTCAGGCGATCAAGGTCGGCGCGGCCGCCTACTCCTCAAAAGATGTCAACCCTGAGAAGCTGCTCTACTACATCCGCAACGTGGCCGCCGGGCGCTATCTGATCAACGACTCGGTGCTGGCCAAGCCGAACGTGGCCACCCGCGTGCTGCACCAGTTCCGCGAGCTGGCCGCCACTGAGGATGAGCAGACCAGCGCGCTCTTCGCGCCGCTCACCAGCCGCGAGATCGAGATCCTCGACTGCATCGCCCGCGGCCTCTCCAATAAGGAGATCGCCAACGAGCTCAGCATCAGCGGGCAGACGGTGAAGAACCATATCACCGCGATCCTCTCGAAGCTCCAGGTGAACGACCGCACGATGGCGGTGATCTACGCGATCAAGCAGGGGTGGGTGCGGCTTGCACAGTACCCCTCCCCCGAGACGCCGCACCCGAGCTCCCTGGAGCGGTCGTAGACCCCCTGGCTCCCCCGACGCCGAGTAAAGCTGATGGCGCTGCGGCGCGGCTAAGCCGCGCCGCAGCGCCATCAGTTTTTTGTGGGGGAGTGATGCCATACGCATCAACGTTAGGGCTGCCGCCCTAACGCTGATGCGCATGGGAGCGAAGCGCTCCCACACCCTCACCGTGCGGGGATGATCGCCAGCGGGTAGAGGCTGCTGCGACGCCAGATGCCGATGATCTGAACCGGGCCGAAGTAGGCGGCGCCGCCGGGGGCCGCGGTCAGCCGCGCGCGCAGCGGCTCGTCCACGATCGGGCCGATCAGCTTGATCTGCTGCGCGCTCGCCTCGGGCACGCCGCCGCTGCCGAGCCGGTCGACCAGGAGGGCGGTGGACGCGCCGAGGAGCAGCTGGCCCGACAGGCGCACCGGCTGGTTGTCGTAGATGCCGCTGTTGGCGAGCAGCAGGCCGATGCTCAGGTCGCGCGCGCCCAGGGGCTCCAGGATGACCTCGGAGATCTGGTAGGGGTAGCTGCCGCCCGGCCCGTAGCTGCCCCGGGCGCTCAGCCGGCCCTGCGCGCGGACGATCAGGTAGCGCGTGGCGCCGGCCGACTCGACGGGCGCGTCGGCGGGGAGGGGCGGCGGGTCGGGCATCCAGATCGAGCCCGGCGCGGCGAGCGGCGCGTGGGGGTCAGCCTGGCTGAAGCTCAGCCCGCCTGCCAGGGCCGTCCCGGCGCCGGTGATATAGAGGTAGCCGATCACCTCAACCCGATCGGTGGGCGGGTCGGCCAGGACCTCGGCCACGGCGGGGATCGTCGGCTGAGGCAGCGGGGTGGCTGCGGCGACGCCCCCCGAGGCGGCGCAGCCGGCGAGGGCGAGCAGCAGCAAGAGCCAGACCAATAAGCGCATGTCGGGCATTGTACCACCCCTCTGATAGCCTCAGACAGCGGGATGATAGGTTTTGAGAGCTTTTTCATGCCATTGAGAGGCGATCCCGTGCTACAATCGCTCGCAGTCACACACGTTGTGAATCATGTCACGAGCGCAGTGAAGAGGATCTATGGGCACCAATAACTCCCGGCTGCAAGGCTTCTACCAGCTCAACCCATTTGAGCGGCTCCAGATGGTCAAGTCGTTCGACGGACTGGTCGATGAAGACCTAAAGGCGCTCCACGGTGGACACGGCGTGCTCACGATCGAGCGGGCCGACAAGATGATTGAGAATGTGGTCGGCACATACAATCTGCCGCTAGGGATTGCGACAAATTTTCAGATTAATGGGCGCGACTACCTGATTCCCATGGTGGTTGAGGAGCCCTCGATTGTGGCCGGGGCCAGTTACGCCGCGCGCATGGTGCGGGCCGGCGGCGGCTTCGAGGCCAGCACCAGCGAGCCGCTGATGATCGGCCAGGTGCAGCTCGTCCACGTCGCCGCGCCGAACAGCGCCCGAGTCGATATTCTGGCCCACAAGGCCGAGATCCTGCGGCTGGCCAACGCCCAGAGCCGCTCGCTCGTCACCCTCGGCGGCGGCGCCCGCGATGTGGAGGTTCACTACTTCCCCAGCAGCCCCATGGGCGCGATGATGGTCGTCCACCTGATCGTCGACTGCCGCGACGCGATGGGGGCCAACGCGATCAACAGCATGTGTGAGGCGATCGCCCCGCTGCTCGAGGGGCTCACCGGCGGGAAGGCCTACCTGCGAATCCTCTCGAACCTGAGCGACCGCCGCCTGGCCCGCGCCCGCTGCGTGGTGCCGGTCTCGGCCCTGGAGCGCGACGGGCTCTCGGGCGAGGAGGTGGCCGAGGGGATCATGTGGGCCTACGCCTTCGCCGCCGTGGACCCGTACCGGGCCACGACCCACAACAAGGGTATCCTGAACGGCGTCGACCCGGTGATCGTCGCGACGGGCAACGACTGGCGGGCGATCGAGGCCGGCGCCCACGCCTACGCCTCGCGCAGTGGCCAGTACACCTCGCTGAGCACCTGGGAGCGCGACGAGGAGGGCAACCTGGTGGGCACGCTGGAGATGCCCATGGCGGTCGGCATCGTCGGCGGGGCCACCAAGGTCCACCCGGCCGCCCAGGTGTCGCTCAAGCTGCTCCACGTGAAGACAGCCGACGAGCTGGCCGGGATCTGCGCCTGCGCCGGCCTGGCCTCGAACCTGGCAGCGATGCGCGCCCTGGCCACCGAGGGCATCCAGCAGGGCCACATGGGCCTGCACGCCCGCCAGATCGCTATGGCCGCCGGAGCCCACGGCCCCTTGGTCGATGAGATCGCCCGGCGCATGGTCGAGGAGCGCAATATCAAGCCGGCCCGCGCCGAGGAGCTCGTGGCCGAGCTGCACCCGTAAGGTTAAGAGGGCGGGCGCAACGTAGGGACGCAGCGCGCTGCGTCCCTACGTTGCGCCCGCGAATAGGAGCATTCGCGATGATGAAGCCGACTCGCCCGGTGGGACTGGTGGGCTACGGGGTGTATGTGCCGCGCTATCGGATCGCCGCCAAGGAGATCGCGCGGATCTGGACGGACGGGCAGGGCGGGGTGCCGGTGGACGCCAAGAGCGTGCCGGGGCCGGATGAGGACACGATCACGATGTCGATCGAGGCGGGCCGCAGCGCCCTGGCCCGCGCCGAGCTGTCCGCCGACCGCCTGGGCGCGGTCTGGATTGGCTCGGAGAGCCACCCCTACAGCGTCAAGCCCTCGGGCACGGTCGTGGCCGAGGCCCTCGGCGCGACGCCCTGGGTGAGCACCGCCGACTGGGAGTTCGCCTGCAAGGCCGGCAGCGAGGCCTTCACGGCGGGCATGGCCATGGTCGGCAGCGGCATGGCCGACTACGTGCTGGCGATCGGCGCGGACACGGCCCAGAGCCGGCCCAGCGACGCCCTGGAGTACACCGCCTCGGCCGGCGCGGCGGCGCTGCTGGTCGGCCCGGCCGAGCAGGCGCTGGCGACGATCGACGCCACGATCTCCTATGTCACCGACACGCCCGACTTCTACCGCCGCGCCGAGCGGCCCTACCCGATGCACGGCAACCGCTTCACCGGCGAGCCGGCCTACTTCCGCACGATCCAGTCGGCGGCCCGCCGGCTGCTCGATGACCTCGGCCGCGCCCCCACGGACTTCACCTACGCGGTGTTCCACCAGCCCAACGCCAAGTTCCCGCAGGCGGTGGCCAAGCGGCTGGGCTTCAGCGACGCCCAGATCGCGCCCGGCCTGCTCTCGCCCCAGATCGGCAACACCTACTCGGGCGCGGCCCTGGCCGGCCTCTGCGCGACCCTGGACGTGGCAAAGC
>NZ_JAIEWN010000011.1:0-7392 GCF_019599295.1 Oscillochloris sp. ZM17-4
CTCGCCGTCGTAGGCCGTCAGCACGCGGTAGCCGGCCTGCTCCAGATAGGAGCCCACCAGCCGCACGATCTGGTGGTCGTCATCTACCACAAGGATGGTCTGCATCGGTTACGCTCCCTTCGGGCGAACATCAGCCCCGGTCATTATAGCGCAGAGCCGACGCACACGCCCCGCGCATCGAGATGCGCGGGGCGTGTGCGTCGGCTCTGCTGCCATCCCATCTACCGGTTCGGCCCGCGGCGCTGGCCGTGGCCCTGGCCCTGGCCCGTGTTGTCGCAGACGCCGTCGCCATCCGCGTCATTGGTGCATGTGCCGGTGCCGGTGCCGTCGCCAGACCCCGCACCGGTGCCATCGCATGTGCCGGTGCCGGTGCCGTCGCCGTGGCCCTGGCCCTGGCCGTGGCCCTGGCCCATCATCTGGCCCTGCGCCCCGGTCATCTGATCCTGCTGTCCGCCCATCTGGCCGTGGCCGCGGCCCATCATCTGGGTCATCGGGGCATCCGTCGCCGCCCCCTGCGGCCCCTGGGCAAAGGCCGCGCTCGCGCCGAGGGCGAGCAGGGCACCGAAGGCTATCGCGATCGTCGCCACCAGAAAGAGTGTGATGCGCTTCATTGGAGTTCTCCTCTACAGGCTGTCCGGCCAGTCGGCCGGGGGCTATCTATCTGACAGCCTCAGTTTAGCAGGGGAGTGTGGAGAAGCGGTGGAGGGATGTGGCAGCTACGGTGTGCGTGCGCGCCGGATATGATAGAGGGGCGAACGCCAACGGCGTTCGCCCCTCTATCTACCGGTCATCTACGCGGCGTGCTGCTTAACCGGGCGCTCCTCGGTGCCCTCAGCCTCGGCCTCGATCTTCGCCACCGCCTCGCGGGGCATCGCCGTGCGGAACAGGCCGCGGTAGGTGTCCCATCGGGCCAGGATCTCGGAGGCGCGCGGGCTGCCCGTCAGCTCGGCGTGGCGGCGGATAAGCTGCTGGAGGCGGGGCTCATCGCGGGCGCTCAGGGGCCGCAGCTCGATCAGCTGCGGGTTACAGCGCTGTGCCAGGGTGCCTACCTCATCGAGGATATAGGCTGTGCCGCCAGTCATACCGGCGCCGAAGTTGCGCCCCGTGTGCCCGAGGATCACCACCGTGCCGCCGGTCATATATTCGCAGCCGTGGTCGCCGATGCCCTCGACCACGGCGGTGGCGCCCGAGTTGCGCACCGCGAAGCGCTCGCCGACCTGGCCGGCGGCGTAGAGCTCGCCTCCGGTGGCCCCGTAGAGCAGCGTGTTGCCGGCGATCACATTCTCGTGCCAGGCGAAGCGGGCGCTCTGGTCGGGGGCGATGGTGATCAGGCCGCCGGCCATGCCCTTGCCGACATAGTCGTTGGCCTCGCCGATCAGGTTCAGGGTGACGCCGGGGGCGTTGAAGACGCCGAAGCTCTGGCCGGCGCTGCCCTGGAAGGCGATCGTGACCGTGTCGGCGGGCAGGCCCTTGTCGCCGTAGATCTGGCTGATCGCCCCGCTGAGCCGCGCGCCCACCGAGCGGTCGCGGTTGCGGATGGTGTAGCGCAGCTTGGCTGGGCCGCGGGCCGAGAGCGCGCCCTTGGTGTCGTGGATGATCTGGTCGTGCAGGCTCTCCCCGCCGGGCAGCTTATTGGGCCGGCCGCCGTGGCGGATGGGGCTGCCGTCGAGCATTCGCGCCGCGCCGAGCACCGGGCTCAGGTCGAGCAGGTCCGCGCCAACGAAGCCGGTCTGTCGCTGGCGCAGCAGGTCGGCCCGGCCGACGGCCTCATCGACCGAGCGCAGGCCGAGGGAGGCCAGGATCTCGCGCACCTCCTGGGCCAGGTAGCGGAAGAAGGACATCACCATCTCGGGCTTGCCGGGGAACTTGGCCCGCAGGTCGGCGCGCTGGGTGGCGATGCCGACCGGGCAGGTGTTATTGTGGCAGGCGCGGGCCATAATGCAGCCCTCGGCCACCAGGGCCGCCGTGCCGAAGGAGAACTCGTCGGCGCCGAGCATCGCGGCCACCACCAGGTCGCGGCCCGTCTTCAGTCCGCCGTCGGCGCGCAGGCGCACCCGCTCGCGCAGCCCATTCAGCACTAGGGTCTGCTGGGTCTCGGCGAGGCCAAGCTCCCAGGGGATGCCGACATTCTTAATGCTGCTGAGCGGCGCGGCGCCGGTGCCGCCGTTGTAGCCGCTGATCAGGATCACATCGGCGTAGCCCTTGGCCACGCCGGCGGCGATCGTGCCCACCCCGGAGGTGGAGACCAGCTTCACCGAGACGAAGGCGTTCGGGTTGACCTGCTTGAGGTCGTAGATCAGCTGGGCCAGGTCCTCGATGCTGTAGATGTCGTGGTGGGGCGGCGGCGAGATCAGGGCCACGCCGGGCACGGTGTGGCGGATCCTGGCGATCTCCTCGTTCACCTTGTGGCCGGGCAGCTGGCCGCCCTCGCCGGGCTTGGCGCCCTGGGCCATCTTGATCTGGAGCTCGGTCGCGCTGGCCAGGTAGGCCGGCGTCACGCCGAAGCGCCCGGAGGCCACCTGCTTGATCCGGCTGTTGCGCTCGTCCTTGTAGCGCTCGGATGCCTCGCCGCCCTCGCCGCTGTTCGACATGCCGCCCAGGCGGTTCATGGCGATCGAGAGCGTGACGTGCGACTCGGCGCTGGTGGAGCCGAGGCTCATGGCCGCCGTGGAGAAGCGGGCCACGATCGCGTCGATCGACTCGACCTCATCGAGCGGCACCGGCGCGCCGGCCGGCAGGAGATCGAGCAGGTCGCGCGGCTCGGTGGGCACGCGGCCATTCACCAGCTCGGCGTAGCGCTGGTAGGTCGCGTAGCCCGCGGCCGAGGGCGTGTCGCTGTGGCTGTCGCCGTTGAGGGCGTGCGGGCTCTGGACGGCCTTGTGCAGGGCGTGAACCACCGGCGGGCTGAAGGCGTGGTTCTCGCCGTCCCGCTTGAACTTGTAGAAGCCGGGGTGCGGCAGGGACGGGGCGCGCTCTGTCCCTACGTCCTCGGCGGGGAAGGCGCGGGCGTGGCGGGCCAGCACATCGGCCTCCAGCTTGGCGAAGGAGATCCCGCCGACGCGGGTGGGCGTGCCGACGAAGCACTGGTCCACCAGCTCCTGGTCGAGGCCGAGGGCCTCAAAGATCTGGGCGCCGCAGTAGCTGTCCAGTGCGGCGATGCCCATCTTCGACATGGTCTTCAGCAGGCCCTTCTCCAGGGCGTGGGTGAAGTGCTGCTCGGCCTCATCGGCCAGGGTCAGCGTGCGCGGGTCGGCCGGGTCGGCCGGGGTCGTGCCCTCGCGGGTGCGCTCCTTGAGGGCGTCGCGGTCGAGGGCGATCTGGCGGACGCTGGCCAGCGCCAGGTAGGGGTTGATCGCCTCGGCGCCGTAGCCGACCATGCAGGCCAGGTGGTGTACCTCGCGCAGCTCGCCGGTCTCGGCGAGCAGGCTGATCAGCGAGCGCAGGCCGGTGCGGATCAGGTGGTGGTGGACCGCGCCGACGGCGAGCAGGGCCGGGATGGGCGCGTGGTCGGCGTCCACTCCTTTATCGCTGATGATCACGATCGCCGCGCCGCCGCGCACGGCGGCCTCGGCGTCCTGGCAGAGCCGGGCCACCGCAGCGGGCATAGACGAGCCGGACGCCGGCATCAGCGACGAGACCGTCACGCTGCGCAGGAGCGGGTCGTCCACCCGGCGCAGCGTGGCGATCTGGGCGTCGCTGAGGATGGGCGAGGTGAGCTGGAGCAGGTGGGCGTGCTCGGGCGTCTCGGCGAGGATGTTGCGCCGGGTGCCGACGGCCACGCTGAGCGACATCACCAGCTCCTCGCGGAGCGAGTCGATCGGCGGGTTCGTCACCTCGGCGAAGCGCTGCTTGAAGAACTGGAAGAGCGGGCGGCCCAGCTCCAGCTGTGAGAGCACGGCGGTGGGCGTGTCGTCGCCCATCGAGCCCACCGGCTCGTGGCCGCTGCTGAGCATCGGCCGCAGCACCACATTCAGCTCCTCGGAGGTGTAGCCGAAGGCCATCTGAAGTGATTGCAGATTGTCGATTGCAGATTGCAGATTGTCCTCGCCCTCTGCAATCTGCAATCTGCAATCTGCAATACTCTGCAGGTGCTGGCTGAGCCAGAGCTCGTAGGGCTGGTGGGCGGCCAGGCGGCCCTTGATATCCTCATCGGTGTAGAGCTGGCCGGTGGCCGTGTCCACGGCGATCATCTGGCCGGGGCCGAGCTTGCCCTTATGGACGATCCGCGAGTCGTCGATGCTCACTGCGCCGACCTCGGAGCCGGAGATCACCAGGCCGTCGTCGGTGACGATATAGCGGGCCGGGCGCAGGCCGTTGCGGTCGAGGGTCGTGCCAACCACGCTGCCATCGCAGAAGGTCAGGGCGGCCGGGCCGTCCCAGGGCTCCATCAGGCAGGCGTGGTACTGGTAGAAGGCCCGCAGGGCCGGGCTGAGGTCGGGGATCTTCTCCCAGGCCTCGGGCACCAGCATCGTCATCGCGTGGCGGATGTCGCGCCCGGCGAGCACGAGCAGCTCCAGGGCGTTATCGAGCTGGGCCGAGTCGCTGCCGCTGGTGTCGAGCACCGGCGTGAGCAGGGCCGAGGCGTCGGCGCTGCCGGGCAGGAAGTCCTCGGGGAGCACCAGGGCCGCCTCGCGGGCGCGCATCCAGTTGGCGTTGCCCTGCACGGTGTTGATCTCGCCGTTGTGCGAGAGCATGCGGAAGGGCTGGGCGCGCTCCCATGTCGGGAAGGTGTTGGTGGAGTAGCGCTGGTGATAGACCGCCAGGGCCGTGACGAAGGCCGGGTCGCGCAGGTCGGCGTAGAAGTCGGCCATGTGGCTGCCGAGCAGCAGGCCCTTGTAGACGACCGTGTGGCAGGAGAGCGAGGGCACGTATGCCGCGAGGCCCTGGGCGCTGAAGGCCGCCTCCATCTGCTTGCGGGCCAGGAAGAGGCCACGCTCGCAGGTGGTCGCCGGGCCGCCATGGGGCCGCTCGATGATCGCCTGGCAGATGTGGGGCATCGCCTCGCGGGCGCGGTCGCCGAGGACCTCCGGGTCGACCGGCACGTCGCGCCAGGCGAGGAGGGCGAACCCGCGCGACCCCAGGGCCTCGGCGATGATCGTGCGGGAGGCCTCGCGCTGGGCCGAGTCCTGGGGGAGGAAGAACATCCCGAGGGCGAGCCGGTCTGGGTCGGCCGTGAGTCCCTGGGCCGCCAGCTCGCGCAGCAGCAGCTCGCGCGGCAGCTGCGCCAGGACGCCGGCGCCATCGCCCGTCTTCGCATCATCGGCGACGGCCCCGCGGTGCTCCAGGTTGCAGAGCGCCTCAAGGGCCATCGTCAGCGTGCTGTGGGCGGCCGCGCCGTGGATCTGGGCGACAAAGCCGATCCCGCAGGCGTCGTGCTCAAAGCGGGGGTCATAGAGGCCGTGGAGGTCTCGCTCAGGAAGTTGCATCACTGTACCCTTACACTGGCTGGCCTGCGATAGCCGACAGCCGATAGCCGATAGCCGATAGCTGCGGGACGTGCTGCGGCGCTACGGGAGCGGCGAACACGTGTAATGCGACAAAACCAAACGCCCGCCTGCCCTCAGCACACTGAGGCATTGGCGAGCGTCATCGTCGCGTCATCTGGGAGCCGCAGCGCTGCGGCGGATAGCGAAATGCCCCCGGTGCGCGTCTTCGCGCGAGTGGGGGCTTGCCGGGGCTCTTCGGTGGGACGCCCGGCGCGGGCCGTATGAGGACGAGGTCGTGCGGGTTGTGTGGCAGGGTGGCGCTTTCGCCTAAGACAAGGGTACAGGGTACAGGGTACAGGGTACAGGGTACAGAAATACCGCATCCTGATGCAGTGCAATTGCCTGAACTGTAACGTATGCTGAGGCCTTGTCTAACGCAAAGAACGGGAGCTCATGTCGTCGAGCTCTCGTCAGGGCATCATTGCGCCAGGGCAGAATAGTTAAACGCCAGTTAGGTATTAACGTAAATGATACTAGGTTGTCTACGTTCTGTCAAGCGCTATTGGGCAAAGTGTACAAGTTGGGGGGCAGGGGACAGGGGACAGGGGACAGGGGGCGACCGATCTGCGCCCTGTCCCCTGTCCCCTAATCCCCTGTTCCCTTATAATAGCGCCATGCACACCCCACGAATCGCCTACTGCTCGCCGGTCAACCCCGCGCCGTCGGGGATCTCTGACTACAGCGAGGAGCTGCTGCCCTACCTGGGGCAGTACGCCGAGATCACGCTGTTCGTCGAGGACGGGCTGCGGCCCACGAACCCCGATCTGGCCGCGCACCTGGAGGTGCTGCCGCTGCGGAGGCTGCCGCGCGAGCTACGTCGCCGCCGCTACGACGGCATCGTCTACCACATGGGCAACAGCCCGGCCCACGCCGGGATCTGGCGCGCGGCCCAGCGCATGCCGGGCGTGATCGTCATGCACGAGCTGGTGCTGCACCACTTTATGCTCTGGTACGCCGCCAACGTCCAGCGCGACGTGCAGATCTACGTGCGCGCCATGGCCGCGCGCTACGGCGAGCCCGGCGCGCACATGGCCCAGCTCATGATCCGATCGCGCTTTACCGACGCCGCATTCGACTTCCCCTGCTGCGAGCCGGTCCTGACCGCCGCCCGCGGTCTGATCGCCCACAGCCGCTACGTGGCCGCGCGCGCCGCCGCCATCCGCCCCGAGCTGCCCTCGGCCGTGGTGCCTATGGGCGTGCCGCTGCCGGCGGCGGTGAGTCGCGACGATGCCCGCGCCCGCCTGGGCCTGCCCGAGGGCGCCGATATCCTGGCCAGCTTCGGCCACATCAACGCCTGGAAGCGGGTCGAGCCGGCCCTGCGCGCCCTGCGCCTGCTGCGCGACGAGGGCCGCGACGCGCGCTACATCCTCGTCGGCAGCGTCTCGCCCAACTACGACCTGCCCGGCCTGATCGGGCGCATGGGGCTGTCCGAGCATGTCACCGTCACCGGCTACGCGCCGCGCGAGCAGTTCGAGGACTATGTGGCCGCCGCCGACATCTGCATCAACCTGCGCCACCCCACCGCAGGGGAGACCAGCGCGAGCCTGCTACGGCTGTTAGGCGCCGGCCGACCGACCCTGGTCAGCGCGGTCGGCTCCTTCGCCGAGCTGCCCGCCGGCGTGGCCGCCCAGGTCGACGCCGACGCGTCGGAGGGCGAGCTCATCCTGGCCTACTGCCGGCTGCTGCTCGACAGCCCCGCCACGGCCGCCGCCCTCGGCGCGCGCGCGCGGGCCTTCGTGGCCGCCGAGCACAGCCTCGCCGCCGCCGCCCTCGGCTACGCCCGCTTCCTCGCCCGCCTCTACGGCTGGCCCGCCCTACGCCGGATCCGCGAGCGGCCGCTGTGGGAGGAGAGGGGGGCAGGAAGCGCGGGGCAGGAGGCGGGAGGCGGAGGGCAGGAGGCAGGAGG
>NZ_JAIEWN010000011.1:7492-16533 GCF_019599295.1 Oscillochloris sp. ZM17-4
GTGCGGGCCGCCGCCGCGCGGATCGCCGAGATTACATAAATGACCACTGACATCCTGATCGTCTTCGGAATCCTGGCCGCCACCATCGCCCTGTTTGTGAGCGACCGCCTGCGGCTCGACCTGGTCGCGCTCATGGCCCTGCTCTCGCTGCTGCTGGCCGGGCTGCTCACCCCGGCCGAGGCCGCCGCCGGCTTCGGCGACTCCACCGTGATGCTGATCGCCGCGCTCTTCGTGGTCGGCGATGGGCTCTTTCAGACGGGGGTGGCCGCCGCGATGGGCCGCTGGCTCGGGCGGGTGGCCGGCACCAGCGAGCTGCGCGTCCTAACGGTGACGATGCTGGTGGTCGCGCCGCTCTCGGCCTTCATCAGCTCCACTGGCACCGTGGCGATCATGATGCCGATCGCGGTCAGCCTGGCCCGCCGCGCCGGGTTCAGCCCCTCGCGCCTGCTCATCCCTATGGCCTACGCCGCCCTGATCGGCGGGATGCTGACCCTGATCGGCACGCCGCCGAACCTGGTGGTGAGCGAGGCCCTCGTCACCGCCGGGCGGCCGGCCCTGGGCTTCTTCAGCATGACGCCGATCGGGCTGATCATCCTGCTGGCCGGCGTGGCCTTCATGGCCCTGGCCGGCCGCCGCCTGCTGCCCGCCCGGGTTGACCCCGCCGCTGGCGCGGGCCGCTCGCAGATCTCGCTGGCCGAGCTCTCGGCGGCCTACCTGATGCCCGACAGCATCTCGCGGCTGCGAGTGCGCGCGGGCTCGCCCCTGGCCGGGCGCAGCCTGGCCGAGAGCGGCCTGCGCGCCCGCTACGGGGCCACCGTGGTGGCGGTGCAGGCGTGGCCGCCGGCCCGCCCCGCGCCCGGCCCCTCGCGCCCGGCCAACGCCGAGAGCCGGCTGGCCGTCGGCGACCTGATCGAGGTGCAGGCGCCCGCCGCCCGCGTTGCCGGCCTGGTGGCCGAGCAGGGGCTCGACCAGCTGCCGGCGGCGAGCGGCGGCCAGCTGATCAGCTCCGACCTGCACATCATCGAGGTGGCCCTCAACCCGCGCTCGCGCTTCATCGGCCGCACGATCGCCGACGCCAACATCCGCCGCGAGTTCGGCGTCACCGTGCTGGGCTTCCAGCGCCTCGGCCAGCCGCTTGAGGGCGACCTGGCCGACGAGCCGCTGCGCTTCGGCGACACCCTGCTGGTGGCCGGGTCGGCCGAGGCCCTGGAGCCGGTGATCCAGGAGCAGCGCCACTTCGGCGACTTTGTGGTGGCCTCGGTGCCGCGCGAGCTTGAGGAGCGGGCCAGCGAGCAGCTCTCGCCGCGCTGGCCCGCCGCCGTGGCGATCATGCTGGCCATGCTGGCGGCCATGGCCCTCGGCTGGCTGCCCACCGTCACGGCGGCCCTACTGGCCGCCGTGGCCATGGTGCTGAGCGGCTGCACGCCGATCGCCGGGGTCTACCGGCGCATGAGCTGGGAGAGCCTGGTGCTGATCGCGGCGATGCTGCCGATGGCCACCGCCCTCCAGAAGACCGGCGGCGCAGCGTTGATCGCCGAGGCCCTGACGACGACCCTCGGCGGGGCCGGGCCGCTCGCCCTGCTGGCCGGGGTCTTTGTGCTCACCAGCCTGTTCAGCCAGTTCATCTCGAACACAGCCACGGCGGTGCTGCTGGCTCCGATCGCCCTGGAGGCCGCCATGCGTATCGGCGTCAACCCCGAGCCGCTGCTGGTGGCCGCCGCCATCGCCGCATCCACCGCCTTCGCCACGCCGATCGCCACCCCCGTCAACACGCTCATCCTCTCGCCCGGCGGCTACCGCTTCGCCGACTACGCCCGCGCCGGCCTGCTGCTCCAGCTGATCGTGCTGCTGATCTGTCTGGTCGCCGTGCCGATCTTCTTCCCGTTCTAGGCTGGGGCCGCACGGTGAGGGTGTGGGAGAGCGAAGCTCTCCCACAAAAAAACTGGCTCTGCTGCGGCGCGGCGTAGCCGCGCCGCAGCAGAGCCAGTGCGGCATGTGCCTGCCAGGAACACCTCCGCGCTACTCCGCGCTCCAAACCTCCACCCGGTTGCGCCCACCCTGCTTGGCCCGGTAGAGCGCCTCGTCGGCCCGCTTGACCAGGGACTCCGGCGTGTCGTCGGGGCGCGCGGAGGACACCCCCAGGCTGAGCGTGATCGGCGCGGGCTGGGGGGCGGGGCGCTGCGCGATCGACAGGCGCAGCCGATCCGCCAGGGCGGCCGCCTCGGCGGGGGCGACCTGCCGGGCGATGACGATGAACTCCTCGCCGCCCCAGCGCCCCAGGGTGTCGCTGTCGCGCAGCTGTCTGCGCAGGGCGGCGGCCAGGTCGATGAGCACAGAGTCGCCCACGTCGTGGCCGAATCGGTCGTTGATCTGCTTGAAGTGGTCGATGTCGATCAGCAGCGCCGCCAGATCCTTGCCCATCATCTGCGCCTCGGCGAGGGCTGCCTGGAGCGCGTGGGCGGCGGCGCGGCGGTTCGCCACGCCGGTCAGGTAGTCCACATTGGCCGCCGTGCTCATCACGCTGGCGTCATCTCGCGCCGCGACCAGGTGCGCCTTGAGCCAGGCGATGCTCGTGAGGGCGACGATGTAGACCGGGTGCGCCCAGAGCAGGTTGATCACGATAGCGTGGCTATCGCTCTGTGCGCTCGCCAGCCCGCCGAGCAGGAGCAGCGCGATGATCGGCACGAGGAGCGTCAGGTAGATTATGATCGAGATGCCGATGGCATGGCGCGTCTCGAAGAAAATAAACGCCGTCATGTAGACCAGGGGCACCCACTGGACCATCGTGGCGATGCTGTAGAGCGACGAGTCGGTCTGTAGGTCGAGGACGATGCTGAGGAGCTGGATGATCACATAGAGGGCGAGGGTGACGAAGCTGATCTTCTCGGCGATAAACAGGGTCTGTGGCCTGAGCGAGATCGCGATCAGGCTCGAGGCGTAGACGGCGGCCATGATCGGGTAGGCGACACGGTCGAGCTGGATGATCAGCCCCGAGAGCGACTCCAGCGCCCAGATCGCCAGGAGCGCGCTCACCCCGCATGTCAGCAGCAGCTTGAGGATGCGGAGCTTGAACGGGTAGAACGTCGCCGACGTCCTATGCGAGGGGGCTTTCGGCGAGGAGGGCTTCATGGCACTATCCTGGTGCGTAGCCGGCGCAGGCAACACGGGTGCGCTGGGAAGCCAGTATAGCATTCGATAGCGCCGACGACGAGCACCTGCCCGCTCGCCAGCAGCGTCGCCGTGTGAATGCCGCGCGCGCTGGCCAGGCTATCGGTGGGGCTCCAACTTCCCGTCGCCGGGTCGTAGCGCTCCGCGCTGCTCAGGTAGCCGCTGCCGTCAGAGCCGCCGACGACGAGCACCGTGCCGTCAAGCAGCAGCGTCGCCGTGTGGTATTGGCGCGCGGTAGACAGGCTGCCGACATCGCTCCAGCTGCCCGTCGTCGGGTCGTACACCTCCGCGCTGCTCAGGTAGCCGCTGCCGTCAGAGCCGCCGACGACGAGTACCTGCCCGCTCGCCAGCAGCGTCGCCGTGTGCCTGCGGCGCGCGGTGGCCAGGCTGCCGGTAGCGCTCCAGTTGCCCGTCGCCGGGTCGTACAGCTCCGCGCTGCTCAGGTAGCCGCTGCTGCCAGAGCCGCCGACGACGAGCACCTGCCCGCTGGCCAGCAGCGTCGCCGTGTGATCGGTGCGCGCGCTGGCCAGCGTGTTGGTGATCGTGCCCCAGGTCGGGTCGATCAGCAGCGGGTAGGCCAGGCCGGCCGGGTCGAGGGCCAGGGTCAGCCGCGCCGGGCCATCCGCACGCCCCGGCGCCAGCTCCCAGCGCACGGCGTCCGTCGAGCGCCGGCCGGTCGCATCGACCAGCCAGGGCGCGGCGATGGTCAGCGTGCCGCCGGCGGTCGCCACCCGCACGCCGCCCGCCCCGTCGCGCGTCACCTGCGCGTCGGCCCCCGCGTCGAGCGTGTAGGCGAAGCGCGTCGGCGCGCCGGCGTCGCGCAGATACAGCAGCTCCTTCACCTGCCCGTCGCCAGCCAGGTAGACGCTATCCGTCGCCGGGTAGGCCTCGCGGTACACCAGCGCGCCGTCCTCGACGGCGCCCGCGACCGAGGCGGCATCGAGCGCCTGGAGCCGCACCTGCGCCGCCCCCTGGCTCACGATCAGCGGGTCGCTGAAGCGCTGCGGGAAGAAGGCGCTCAGCCCATCGGCGGGCGCACTGCGGCGGGCCATCGCCAGCCAGGCCGCGCGCTCGGCCGGCAGCATGCCCTCAGGCGGCAGCGGGTCGGCGGCGGGCACCAGCCCGGCCAGCGCCTGGCCGGCCACATCGCGCGTCGCGGGCGCGAAGGACGCGCGCGCGGCCAGCTGCGGCGCCAGCGCGGGGAAGGCCGCGCGCAGCTGCGCCGAGAGCGACGGCGCCTCCGGCGTCGGCAGCGCCGCCTGGGCGCGACCGACCGGGGCGAGGCCCCAGAGGCTCAGCGTCAGCACAATGCACAGCAGGGCGGAAAGACGCGTGCGCGCGCGCGATTGTAGAGGGTGTCCGGCTTCCATTGACGGTCTCCTGTAATGAATTCGGTAGCCTGTCCGTCACGAAGTGAACCCAGATACTGTATGTATCGCCACATAGAGGAACGGTAGGCAAATGGTTGACGATCAGTGCCTGGCACCCTAACAATACAGACCGCTCATTAATGTACTATTATTATTTATTGTGAAAAAAAATTACAATCGCCCTGCACAACGCCGGCGCAGCGCAGCCGACGTATGGGCATTAGGTAAGCCCGCCCGTTTACGCGCCGGGCGGCCCGGCGGGCCTGCCACCTTAACCAGAAGTTGCGCCGCCTTAACCCGGAGGCTCGCCGACTAAACCGGCAGGCTCGCCGACTAAACCGGCAGGCTCGCCGACTAAACCGGCAGGCTCGCCGACTAAACCGGCAGGCTCGCCGACTAAACCGGCAGGCTCGCCGACTAAACCGGCAGGCTCGCCGGTTACGCCGCACCCTCGATCACGGGTGTGGCGTATGGTTGATACCGCTGGCGAATTGTCGCAGTTGTCCGCCACCGCTGCATCAGGCAGCGGTGGAACTCGTAGGTCAGAAGGGCGTTTTGGAATTCGCCAGCGGTATCATGGTTTCGGCGCATATGCGAGGCACCCGGCCGTTTACGGCCCGGCGGGTGCCGGGCGCCTGCAAGAACATACGTCTACCCCTCTCCCAGTCCCCAGACACAGCCAGCACCGCCGGTGCTATACTGATGCGCGATCTGACGAGCAATAGGATGGAGCGAGCAAAGCGATGATTCTGATCACCGGATGCGCCGGCTACATCGGCCGGCACCTGGCCCGCGCCCTGCGCGCCGACGGCCTGGCCGTGCGCGGCCTCGACCGCGACGCGGCGCGGCTGGCCGAGCTGGCCGCCCTCGGCGTCGAGACGGTCGCCGCCGACGTGGGCGATGCCGGCGCGCTGGTCGCGGCCCTGCGCGGCGTCGAGGTGGTCTACCACCTGGCCGGCTCGGCCCTGGGCACGCCCGAGGAGATCGTGCGCGGGAACGTCGCGGGCGCGCGCGCGGTCGCCGCGACCTGCGCCGGCACGCCTGGCGTGCGCACGATCATCTATGCCGGCAGCGGGGCGCTCTACCCCAGCGGCGACGCCTGGCTGGGCGAGGACACCCCGCCGGAGCCAGCCTTCCACTACGCGCGGGCCAAGGCCGAGGCCGAGCAGCTCCTGCTGCGCGCCCACGCGCGCGTCGGCCTGCCCGTGATCGTCGCCCGCATCGCCGGGGTCTACGGCCTGGGCAGCCCGAACCTGATGACCGAGCAGGTGCGCCGGGGGCGCTTCCCGCTGATCGGCGGCGGCCACGGCTACGCCAGCTACATCCACATCGACGACACCGTGGCCGGGCTGCGCGCCCTGGCCGAGCGCGGCCGCCCCGGCCAGATCTACAACCTGGCCGACGACGAGCCGACCCTGATCCGCGACTTCTACGGCGAGCTGGCCCGCCTGCTCGGCGGCCCGCCCCCGCCGACCATGGCCCCCGCCGCCGCCCGCGCCCTGGTCTGGGCGCTGGGCGCGCTCGCCCGCCTGCGCGGCCGCCCCGCGCCCCTGCCGCCCGACCTCGCCGACATGGCGGCGGTCTCCCACCGCATGGCCAACCGGCGCATGCGCGAGGAGCTCGGCGTGACGCCGCGCTACCCCAGCTACCGCGACGGCCTGCCGACCTGTGTCGGCGATCAGGGATTGTAAGGGCGCAGCAGCGCGGCGCTGCTGCGCCCTTACGACAACGAGGACGGTATCCCGCTCCCACAGATCCACCTCAGCGCGTCGTAGGTCATGCCGTTGGCCAGCAGCGGCAGCGTGTGGGCGAGCAGGGTGACGGCGCGCAGGGGCGGGCCGAGGCCGGGGGCCACCAGGGCCACCGGGGCGCTGAGCAGCAGGATCAGGTGCAGCATGCCCACATCGGCGGGCCTGGCCCCGCCGCGCGCCGCCTCAGCGAGCAGGGCCACCGTCAGACCGACGGTGCCGCTCACCCCGAAGGCGACCACAGTGCCGTGGCTGGCGCGGTAGCTGCCCAGGTTCTCGGTGGCCGCCCACAGCGGCAGGGCCAGCAGCCCCGCCTGGAGGGCCAGCGCGTAGGCCAGCAGCCCCGCCGGCACCCGCAGCCCGTCGGGCGTCTCCGCAGCCCCCAGCATGATCGCCGTCGTGTACGCGCCGCGCCCCCGGTCGTTGCCGATGTCGCGCAGCGCGCCGTGTACCCCGTTGACCATCAGGATCAGCAGCAGCTCGTAGGCCATCAGCGCGCCGGTGAGCCGGCCCGCCGGCCGCCCGACCGCCGCCGCGCCGTAGGCGATCAGCAGCGTCCAGCCCGCCCCCTGGAGCAGATCGGTGGCCGGCGGGAAGGGGCAGGCCTTGCCCCAGCGGTTGTAGGCGGCCATCAGGGCAAACGCCGATGCTAAGAGGGATGAAGGATGAAGGATGAAGGATGAAGGTGGATGGGAGATCGGTTGTTGGCCGTTCGTCGCTCGTCGTTCGTCGCCCAGCAGCCATGCGTCGATCACAAACGCCAGCGGCACGCAGCCCAGCGCCACCGCCAGCGCCGCCCGCGGCGAGACATCCCCACGCACCAGCGGGTACTCCGCGCGCAGGGGCTGGCTGCGGTCGAGCTCCAGGTCGCACACATCGTTATGCACATAGGCGAAGGCGTGGAAGGCGGCCGCCACCCCGAGCAGGCCCAGGGCGGGGCGCAGGCCCAGCCGCGGCCGCACGCTCCCCGCCCCCAGCAGCGGCAGCACCGCCGTGGCACCGAAGGCGGAGAACCTGAAGAACCTGTAGGCGTCGATCATAATGTTGAATGTTGAATGTTGAATGTTGAATGTTGAATTGCTCACCTCATGCACCATTCAGCATTCAACATTCAACATTCAACATTTGCTATGGTGTCGTCCACTCGCTCAGGCGGAAGCCGGCCTCGCGCAGCATGCGGAAGACGTTGGCCGTGTAGGCGGCGATAAACTCGCTGGGCTGGCGAGCCGTGGCCAGCATATCCATGGCCGACATCGCCATCTGGCGGCGGATCTTCGGGTAGTAGGTGCAGGAGTGGACCACCTGGTTGAACATGCCCAGCCAGTAGATGAAGCGGCGCACCAGCTCGGTGTCGGCGGCGGCGGACACCCGGCGCTGGAGGTCGTCGCTCAGGCCGGCCCGGCCCATAAAGACATCGACGCCGTCCAGGTGCAGGGTGCGCATGGTCGCCAGGGTCGTGACCAGGCTGTCCGGGTAGGCCGCGGGCTCCAGGCCAGCCAGCAGGTCGCCGAGCAGGCGGAAGGTCGGCTCGGGGTAGTAGAAGCCGACGGCGGCCAGGCCGGCCACGCAGCGCGCGATCTGGCGGTCGTCCCCGCGCAGCAGCCCGTCCTGGAGCAGCAGCTCGATCGCCGGCATGGTCTGGCCGACCTTGCCGTAGGCCAGGCCGAGCGGCAGCAGCAGGATGTCGAGCTGGCCGAGCAGGCCGGGCGCCTCGCCGTAGACGATCTCGGGGTGCTCGCCGAACATGCGCTCGGTGAGCTGCTCGATCAGCGGGGCCCAGGCCGGCGGCGTGCTCGGCATCAGCGCCGAGAAGCTGAGCAGCACCCAGAGCCGGCCGGGGCCGGGCAGGCGCTCGAACAGGTTGCGCACAAGCGGCTCGGCGACGGCGAAGTTCTCGGCGGCGTGGATGGCCAGCTGGGCGCAGCCCACCAGGTTGAAGAAGATATTCCCGCCGCGCAGCAGCGCCTCCATCGTGCCCAGGTGCTCGGCCAGGGGAGTCGCCGGGTCGAACAGGGGCGCGGCGCGCACCAGCAGCGCCCGCTCCTCAAGCGGCAGGGCGAAGAACTGGTCGATCGGCATCACCTCAGAGAGCATGATCGTGTCGAGGATGGGCTGCGAGAAAGCGCTGGCCACCGCCTGAAAGATCAGGTCCTCGATCGTCTTGCCGAACAGCCCGGTGTTGAGGATATCCAGGTGCAGGCGCTGCTTGGCCAGCTCGTAGTACAGCTCCACCGTGCGGTCGATCACGTCCTGCCGGTCGCAGTGGTTGATATAGATCACCACCGAGAGCTCGAAGAAGAACTCCACGATGTTGCGCAGGTCGCGCAGGGCGCCGGGGCCAACCTTGCCGACCAGGTCCTTGAGCAGCCCGTAGGTGAAGTCGGGGTCGCCGCGCCAGATCAGGTAGAGCGCGTCGCGGGCCACGCGGCGCAGGGCGGGGCTGCCCTTGGCGGCGGCCCAGAGGAAGATCTCGCGGGCGCGCGGTCCGATATAGTAGGCCGCCTTCAGGCCGGTGCGCCGGGCCTCCTCCGAGTCGCGCTGGCAGAGCTGCTTGATCAGCTCGCCGGCGGCGGCCGGCTCGTCGGCGTACAGCTCGACAAGGCTCTCGACCACCAGCTCGCGCTGCTCCACATCGGGCGACTGGGCCAGCTCGGCGAAGCCCTCGGGCTGGCGGTAGATCAGCAGGGCGGTGCGGGCCACGTCCCAGGCCAGCGGGAAGCTGCGCACGCGGGCGAGCAGGCCGCCGATCACCGCG
>NZ_JAIEWN010000011.1:16633-18104 GCF_019599295.1 Oscillochloris sp. ZM17-4
TCAGCTCGGTCAGCACGCCGCCATCGAGCAGGCGGGTGTAGGCCGAGTCAGGGTCATCGCTGAGCAGGTCATCGCGCAGCTGGTCGTTGCGGGCCAGGTCGCGGATGGGCGCGGCGGCCTGGCCGAGCCGCAGCACCTCGCCGGCTAGCTCCTCGATGAAGAGCTGCTCGCGGCGCTGGCGCACGCGCTCGTCGAAGAAGCGCCGGAAGATGCCCAGGCTCAGCCCGCGCGAGGCCACCACCACCGGGCCGTCGCGGTAGGACTCAGCGAGCATGCGCAGGAGCAGGGGCTTGCGCAGGCGCTCGCGCAGGTGCAGGGGCAGGCCCTCCAGCGGCGTCTGGAGCTGGAAGAAGCGCCGGTAGCGCTCGTAGGCGAGGGAGAGCTCGGCGGGGGCGAAGGGCTCCAGGCGCAGGGCGGGCTCGCCGTCGGCGGCGTAGTGGTAGGCGCCCCAGAAGAGCCGGGTGGCCCCTGCCCGGTCGAGCTGGGCCCAGGTGGCGCTGTTGCAGCTGAGCACGACCCGCAGGTGCGGGCCGGCCACCCGGCCCACCAGGCCGTCGATCTGCTTGAGCAGCGCCTCAGGGCCGGCCTGGGCGCCGCTGCGGTACTCGTTGATCGCGTCGAAGATGATCACCAGCCGCCTTCTGGCGGCGGCGGCCAGCTGTGCGATCTGGCCCAGGTCGCCGAGCAGCAGCTCGGGCAGCTCGCGGCCCAGGTCGCGGGCAATCTCGCGGTCGATCTCGGGGCCGAGCGAGCCGCCGCAGCGGTAGAGCAGCACCGCGTCGCCCGACTCGCGCAGCTCGCCGGCCCAGCGGGCCAGCAGGCAGGTCTTGCCCACCCCCGAGTCGCCGAGCAAGATCAGCGCGCCGCTAGATCCACTGAGAAACTCGGACAGCTCCTCCTCGGCGGCCTGTAGCAGCACATAGGCCTCGGGGATGTAGGTGCCCAGGCGGCGCGAGCTGCCCTGGAGCTCGCGCAGCACAAAGTCGCACTGCTGGCCGGCGGCGTCGCGCACCTGCTCCCACCCGATGCTGAGCGGGCGGTCGGCCGCAGGCGCAGGCGTGGCCGAGGGGAACGACGGGCGGCGCGGCGCGACCGAGGTCGGGCCGATAAAGGTATGCGCAACCTGGTCGCTCGCATCGCGCAGGGCCAGGCGCATGGCGGCGGCCGAGGGCGGGCGGGCCTCGCGGCCGATCGCCAGGGCGCGGTCGAACACATCGCCCAGCTCCGGCTGCACCTCGGGGTTCAGATCCACCAGCGGGCGCAGCGGGTCGGGCCGGCCAGCCAGCAGGGCCTCGGCGCGCACCGGCGCGTTGGCCGGCGCGCGGTCGGTGAGCAGGTGGTAGAGCGTGGCCGCCAGGGCGTAGAGGTCGGAGCGCGGCTCGGTGCCGCTGGCGTCGATCTGCTCAAGCGGCGCGTACTGGAGCGTGTAGCCGAAGAAGCTGGTGTCCTGGTTGGCCCCGCGGGCCAGCCC
>NZ_JAIEWN010000011.1:18204-62621 GCF_019599295.1 Oscillochloris sp. ZM17-4
GCGGTGGCCAGCCAGAGCGAGAGCTTGGCCAGGTCCACCGCCAGCGGGTTCAGATCGACCCCGTAGATACAGCTCTGGGCCACCCGGCGCTTCCAGTAGGCCAGGTCGGAGTCGTCGCCCAGCTCGTCCGGCGGCGTCACCCCAATCTCCACCAGGTAGCGGGCGATGAACTCCATCGCCGCGACCGGGAAGTGTCCGCTGCCCATGGCCGGGTCGACGCAGTTGACGCCGAGCACCGCCGCGATCCGCTCGGCGTCCGTGGCCGCGCCGGCCACCGCCGCATCCAGGACGGGGCGCAGGGTCTGCTCAACGATGTACTGGACCACAAAGTCGGGCGTGTAGTAGGAGCCGGTGCGGTGGCGCTCGCCCTTGTCGTTGACGAGGATGAGGGATGAAGGATGAGGGATGAAGGATGAAGAGTCTGCGCCTGCTGCGCTGCCTTCATCCTTCATCCTTCCGCCCTCATCCTTCTCCAGGTGATACTCCAGCAGCCCCTCATAGATCGTGCCCAGGTGGCGCTCGGCCAGGTCGCGGTAGTCGATAAACTCGCGCAGGCCGGTCTGCGCGCTGACCACGCGGGCCAGCTTATCGAGAGCCAGCTGGAGCTGGGCGTCGCCCACGGTGTAGCGGTCGAGGAAGGGGTGGCGCTGCGGGTCGAACAGGCCGCCGTTAAAGGTGGCGACCTTGAGCGGCGGGCTGCCGCGGTTAATGATCTCGAACAGGTCGCGCAGCCTGGCCCAGGTGCGGCCCGTATCGACCAGCAGAGTCATGCCGCTATCGATGCGCCGGGCGACATCGCGGGCCAGCGCGTAGAGGCTATAGTCATCGCGGTAGGCCAGGCTCTCGCGCAGCGGCAGCAGCTCGCGGGCCTCGGCGTAGAGCACAAAGAGCAGCCGGTAGAGCACAATCAGGCTGTTCGTATAGATGACGTGGAGGAGCGCAGCAGCGTCCGTGGATGTGGCCCGCGCATCTGGACCTTCTGCGGGCGCTGCTGCGCCCGTACCGACGCCAAGATGCAGCCCATTGCGGCCATAGTCGAGGAAGCCCTGGGCCAGGTGGCGCAGCGCGTCGAAGACCTGGGCCTTGAGCGACTCAGACACCCCGCGGGCGTAGTCCACGCTCTCGCGGAGCATGCCGTCGAGGGTGAGCGCATCGCCCAGCGCCGGGGCGAAGGCGGCGCGGCGGAAGAAGGCGTAGAAGTAGAGGAAGGCCTCGGGCTCGTTGGAGTCCGCCAGCTCCTGAAGGTCCACCTCATAGAAGATCTCCTCGCGGCGGGCGGTGTCCCTATGGTAGAGACGCCAGCGCCGGCCGTTGGTGAGGATGCCCCAGGCCACGCCGCTATGCAGCATATAGAAGGCGATCTGGCGGGCGGGGACGCGGCTGATCTCATCGAGCTCGCCGGCACCGGACACATCGAGCCGGCGCCCCCAGTACTTCGCGTCGCCGACGGCGAAGGCCGCGCCGAGGTCGGCCTCACGCAGCGCGCGGCCCTTATTCGCCAGGAGCGCGGCGTGATCCTGGTAGAAGACATAGTCGGGCTTCTTGGTGCCGGCGGGGGTGTGCAGGCTCGCCTGAACCTCGAAGGCGTGGCCGAGCAGCTCCAGCAGCGGGCGCACCAGCTCATACTCCGTCTGCGCCTCATTGGCCGAGGGGGTGAAGGCGGCGAGGAGCGCGCGGACCCGCGCGAGGGCGGGGGCGGCCTCATCGGCCAAGTCGAGCCAGGCATCGCGCCGGGGCAGCGTCTCGTCGAGGTAGCGGTCGGCGAAGAGCTGACGGTTATAGTGGCGCTGCGCGAGGGCCAGGGGGAGCTGGGAGGCAGACATGGACTATCCTGATACTGCGGCGATTTCTGATCAGAGAGTATATCCGCCGGGCGGGATGATGTAAAGGGAGGGGCGCGGGGGAGCATGGCATGTGCAACGTCGCTGGCGGCTGAAGCCGCGTCGCGGGGGCCTGCGGCCGACCGCCCACCTTGTGGGCGGATCCGGCGTCGGCGCAGGCCGACGCCCGGCGCAGCGCGCCCCCCCGGCGCGACGTCAGTCGCCAGCCGGGGGGGCGCGCAGGACGTTGCACATGCCCTACGCGGCGGGCGCCCGCCCGCAAAGCGGGCCGATTCTGTCAGGTAATGCTGGTATGATGGAGGTATGTGATACCCAACCCCCAACCCCCACTATGAAGATCACCCCCGAAGCCGCTCGCCACATGCTGCTCGCCGCCCAGGGCCTGCTGACGCCGCCGGGGGCGCCGGCGGGCAAGGCCGACGTGCTGGCCGCCATCCGGCGCATGGGCGCGCTACAGATCGACACCATCCACATCGTGGCCCGCAGCCCCTACCTGGTGCTCTGGGCGCGCCTGGGCCAGTACGAGCCGGCCTGGCTCGACGAACTGCTCGCCGAGGGCGCGCTCTTCGAGTACTGGGCCCACGCCGCCTGCTTCCTGCCGGTCGAGGACTACCGGCTCTTCCGCCGGCGCATGCTCAGCCAGCGCGTCGAGCAGGACTCGGCCTACCAGTGGGCGCGCGCCCACCCCGAGGCGACCGAGGCCGCCCTCGCGCGGGTGCGCGCCGAGGGGCCGCTGCGCGTCGCCGACTTCGACGGCAAGGGCGGCGGCGGCGGCTGGTGGGACCACAAGCCCGCCAAGACGGCCCTGGAGTGCCTGTTCGACCTGGGCCACCTGATGATCGCCCGTCGCGAGCGCTTCCACCGGGTCTACGACCTCAGCGAGCGCGTGCTGCCCGGCTGGGACGACGCCGACACGCCGGGCGCCGACGCGGTGCGCCGCGAGCTGCTGCTGCGCGGCGTGCGCGCCCTCGGCGTCGCCCCGGCCCGCTGGGTACACGACTACTACCGCCAGAAGGATAAGCGCGCCTGCATGGCCGAGCTGGCAAAGCTGGCCGAGGCGGGCGCGCTCCTGTCGGTCGAGGTGGAGGGCTGGGGCGAGCCGGCGCTCGTCCACCCCGACAACCTGGGCCTGCTGGAGCAGGCGGCGGCCGGCGCGCTGACGCCGACCGTCACCACCCTGCTCTCGCCCTTCGACCCGGTTGTCTGGGACCGGGAGCGGGCGCACGAGCTGTTCGGCTTCTTCTACCGGATCGAGGTCTACACCCCGGCGGCCAAGCGGGCCTACGGCTACTTCACCCTGCCCATCCTGCACCGCGGGCGGCTGGTCGGCCGGCTCGACCCGAAGGCCCACCGCGCCGAGGGCATCTTCGAGGTCAAGGCCGTCCACCTGGAGCCGGGGGTGCAGCCCGACGACGAGCTGGTGGCCGGGCTGGCCGGCGCCCTGCGCGGCTGCGCGGCCTGGCACGGCACCCCCGAGGTGATCGTGGGGAAAAGCGACCCGCCGGAGCTGGCGGGGGCGCTCCAGCGGGCGCTGGGCTAATCCGCGCGCCAGCGGGCCATCGTATCCGGGCTGATCGGCTCCAGCAGCATCCGATCGGCCTCGCGGCGCACCGGCATCGCGAAGTCGAAGCGGTCGACGGCGGCGGCGTAGGCGACATCGGCGGCCGGCAGCGCCGGGTACGCGGGGGAGCCGAAGCGCCGCCCGAAGTCGGAGGCGGCGACCCGCGCCGCAAACAGGCGCGGGTCGGGCGTCTGCCCGCGCAGCAGCGCCGCCAGATAGTCGGCGCAGGCCCGGTCCTCGTCCCCGTCGCGGTCGGACCAGTCCCCCGTCACCACCAGCGTCACGTGGGCGGGGCGCAGGCGCAGCAGCAGGCGCGCGGTGGCGGCGGCGCAGACGAGGCTGCCGGCGAGCAGCGGGTCGGCCGCGGCGCAGCGCAGCAGCCCCTTGATGCCGGCGGCGGTGCAGTGGATCAGCGTCTTGCCGGCCAGGTCGTGGCCGGGCACCCGCGACGGCGCGTTGTCGAGGTCGAAGCCGGGGATCGCCCCGCCGCCGCCGACCCCGCCCATGGTGAGCGCGCCGGGCAGGCGCTCGCGCAGCTGGAATGCGTCCTCCGGCGACTCCGCCAGGTAGATCTGGCGCGCGCCGGCGGCGAAGGCGTAGGCGGCGGTCGAGAACGAGCGCAGCACATCGATCACGACCACGGCGCCTCGGCTTCCGCCGCAGCGGGCCAGGGTTGTCTGGACGATCTCCATCGTAGGTCGCTCCTCCGCATACGAGGGCATCTCCCACGGATACGTTATAGCACGTCATCTCTTGTTGTTTTGGCCAACATGGCCAGCGAAGCTGGCCATGTTGGCCAAAACAACGTCGGTTTTTAGGGCGGCAGCCCTAAAGTTGATGCGCATGGGGCGAAGCGCAGGATGTTGCAGAAGCCCTGGCGGCGAATCCGCCGGCTACCACCAATACGCCGAGTCAGGTATAATCCGGGCAGGCATACGGTTCAGCGGGGAGGCGCACGCGATGCGGATCCTATTCGTAGACGACAACCCGCTGATGCAGCAGGTGATCAGCCACTACCTGGAGATCCAGGGCTACGAGGTGGTGGTGGTTGGCGAGGGAGCGGAGGCCATCGACATAGCCCGGCGCGAGAGCTTTCAGCTCTACCTGATCGACATGCGCCTGCCCGACCAGGACGGCCCGGAGATCCTGGCCTCCCTGCGGACACTGCCCGATGGCGGGCGCCGCCCGGCGATCGCGGTGAGCGGGCTTGGCGAGGAGGAGCGGGCGCGCACGATGGAGGCGGGCTTTGACGCCTTTCTGGCCAAGCCGATCGACCTTGATGATCTGACGCGTATGGTGCGGCGCTTCGTGGCCCCGGACAACGCGCAGGCTGTGGGGATCTAGCATGGACCGGCTGATACTCTGGGATGTGGACGGGACGCTGCTGACGACGGACGGGATCGCGGCCGAGGCGATGCGCGCGGCGATGCGCCAGGTGGTCGGCCCCTCGGCCTCGATGGAACGCACCTCCTACGCGGGCAAGACGGACTGGCTGATCATCCGCGAGAGCTTCCCGAGCCTGGGCGGCGACGGGGTGGCCGAGCGGCTCCACGAGTTCGCGGCGGCCTATGGCGCCGGGCTTGAGCTCCAGCGCGCGGCCCTGCGCGAGCGCTCGCAGGTCTTCCCCGGCGTGTCGGCGCTGCTGGAGGCCCTGCGGGCCACGGCGCGACAGGCTCCGCTCACCGGCAATATCGCGGCGGCGGCGCGGATCAAGCTGGAGTGTACCGGCCTGCTGCACCTGCTCGACCTGGAGGCGGGGGCCTACGGGGACGACCACTACGACCGCGCGGCCCTGGTGCCGATCGCCGCCAGGCGCGCCGCCGGGCGCTACGGGCGGGCCTTCGCCGGCCAGCAGATCATCATCGTCGGCGACACGCCCAACGATATCGCCTGCGGCAAGGCCAACGGCGCCCGCACCGTGGCCGTCGCCACAGGGCCGTATAGCCGGGAAGACCTGGCCGCCCACGGCCCCGACGCATTGCTGTCCGACCTGGGCGACACCGACGCCGCGCTGGCCGCTATCTTGGGCTGATGCTCTCGCTCGTGCAGCCGTCCTGCGCCGCAGCTACTCGGCGGTGCAGGACAGGGCCACCACCGTCAGGTCGTCGATCACCGAGCCGACCAGGGCCGGCAGGGCCAGGATGCGCTCGACCATCGCCGGGGCCTGGACATCGTCGCTGAGCAACTCGGCCAGGATCAAGTGGTTGTCGGCCAGGGCAGGCCACGTGTCGAGCAGCCCGTCGCTGAAGAGGATCAGCGCGTCGCCCGGGTTCAGCTGCACCTCGCCCTGGGCGTAGGGCTCGCGGGATGGCACCCCCAGGGGCACCCCGCGCGGGCTGAGAGTCTCGACGCCGCCGCCGGCCCGCCGGACAAAGACGAGGCCGTGGCCGGCGTCGATGAACGAGAGCCGCCGCGAGACGAGATCCAGCTGGGCGTGGAACATCGTCACGAAGGCCCGCGCATTGTTCAGGTCCGAGTCGAGGGCGGTGAGGGCGTAGCGCAGGTTCACCAGGGGCGGCGTCTGCCGGCCCACCGAGCGCATCACCGCGCGCACCGTCGTCATCAGCAGGGCGGCCGGCATGCCCTTGCCCATCACATCGCCGAAGGTCAGGTTGAGCAGGCCAGGGCCGGGGCTGTGCCAGTCGTAGAAGTCGCCGCCCACCAGGCTTGAGGGGATACAGCGGGCCGCGAGGGTGAACCCGGGCAGGCGCGGCATCTGGCGGGGCAGCAAGTCCATCTGGACGCGCCCGGCGCGGGCGAGCTCCAGGTCGAGCTTCTGGCGCTGCTCCTCTAGCTGGTGCTGGAGCGCGCTGTTCTGTCGGCGCAGGCGCAGGCGCTCCAGGTTGCGATTGAGCACCGTCTGGAGCTCCTCGGCCTGGATCGGCTTGCGCAGGTAGTCGTCGGCGCCCCGGCGCATGGCGTTTACGGCGATTCGCTCGGAGCCGTAGGCTGTCGTGAGCACCACGGCTGCATCGCAGCCGCTGGAGCGCAGGAGGTCGAGCACCTCAAGGCCATCGACATCGGGCATCAGCACATCGAGCAGCACCAGGTCAGGGTTCATCTTCGGCACCATGGTCAGGGCCTCGCGGCCGAGCGAGGCGAACTGAACATCGTAGTTCGCCGAGCCGAGCCAGTGCTTCAGCATATCGCGCACATACGGGTCATCATCGACAACCAGCACATGCGCCTGGACCCCAAGGATCATCGTTGATTCGATCACGGTGGCCGGCGCCTGCCCGAAGGTCACGTCGTTGCGGAGCAAGTTGCGGGTGGCGAGCACGATCTGGTCGCGCCCGTGATGCTTGGCCTGGTAGAGCGCGGTGTCGGCGCTCTCACTCAGGGTCGTGGCGTCATCGGAGGACTGGAGGCTGGACACCCCGCCGGAGAGCGTGACGCTGAACTCGGCATCGCCGGAGCGGTGGCGCACCTGGGCGAACCGCTCGCGGATCGCGTCGAGCACATTGAAGGCGCCCTGCTCATCAGTCTCGGGCATGAGCACCACAAACTCCTCGCCACCATAGCGCCCGATCAGATCCGATATACGCAGGCGCTGCTGGAGCAGGCGTGCCAGACTCTTCAGCACCCGGTCGCCGGCGGCGTGGCCGTAGCGGTCATTCACCTGCTTAAAGTGATCGAGGTCGAGCAGCCCCATCGAGAACGGGCGTTTATTCCGGCGGGCGCGGGAGACCTCGCGGGCCAGCATATCTTCGGTGACGCTATGGTTGAAGAGGCCGGTCAGGCTATCGCGCAGCATCTGGCTGCGCATCACCCGAGCGCGGCGGATACGGCTCGTCACCGCGGCCACGAGGTGGCCCGGGTTGATCGGCTTGGTGAGGAAGTCGTCGCCGCCCTCGTCCATCGCGGCAAGCTGCGTGCCCCGATCCATCTCAGCCGAGAGGTAGACGATCGGGATGCTGTGCAGCTCAGGCTGCTGCCGCAAGACAGCGGCCAGCTCGCGGCCCTCGCAGCCCGGCATATACATATCCATCAGGATAAGGTCGGGCTTGAGATCATGGAGCTTCTCGCTGACGACGGTGGGGTCGGTGATGACCGTGGTGTGGATGCCGGAGGCGCTCAGGAATATGGCGTAGGTGTCGGCCACAAGCCGCGAGTCGTCCACGATCAAGACGTGGTACGGATCAGATCGCCGGTGCTCGGTGAGCCTGTCGAGCTGGTCGACCAGAGTGCCGACATCGATCGGGCGCGTGAAGTAGGCGTTCCCGCCGGACCGCACGGCGTGGAGGCGGGCAGCAAAGTCGCCGTGCGACGCGATTACAATCAGCGGCACCGGCACGGCCTGCAGATGGCGCAGCCGGTCGATGGAGTCCCGGATGTCGGCGTGCTCCAGGAAGGCGATATCGAGGACGAGGGCGTCGGGCGTGGCGGCCTGCGCGGTGGCCTGTAGCTCGTCGATATGGCTGAAGACGTGCGTCTCGTAGCCGAAATTGGCCACCTGGGCGGCGATGGACGTGCCCTCATCGGCATCGGTGCAGAGGAAGTAGATATGCGCCACCGCGGCTGTGGCGGGGGCCGACGGCATATCCCCGGCGGGTGCAGGGTCTACGACGCCAGCGACGATCTGCTGAAGGCTGTGGATAAGGTCGCGCACCTTGACGCGCAGCATGTCGCCGCCGTCGCCGCCCATGATCTGGCGTAGGGCCGCCTCGATCCCGTGCGCGGTGGCGCTCACCTGCGGGAATCCGAAGGTGCTCCCCGTGCCCGCAAGATTATGTGCTACCTGTTGGATGCCAGCAAGGGTCGCCGGATGCGCCGCCCCGGCCTCGACCTTCTTCCAGTCGTCGGCCATCTGAGCAGCTTTCTCGGCGAGCTGGACAACGTAGCTCTGGCGCAACTCTTCGAACCGTGCGCTGAAACTCTGCATAGTCTTATTGATAGTCAGCGGCTTTTCATTCGTCTCTAGTGTATATCATGTGAGGTAGTAAGTACGCAACATGTAGCGCTCTTTATGTAACAGATTCGTCACTTCTCGCAGGGCTGATGCAACGTCGCCGCCAGGCGGGGGGTTGGGGGTAGCTCTGCTACACATGCCAGGGCTGATACAAAGGTCTGGGGCGTGCCGCATGCTTGACATTGCAATAGTTTAGTTCTAAACTATTCCTGTGGAACAACGCCACAGCCACCACGAGCCAGGGAGGATCACCATGGAGCTGACAGGAATCCATCATCTGACGGCGGTCTCCGCGCAGATCCGCGAGAACCACCGATTCTATACGCAGACGCTGGGCATGCGCCTAGTCAAGCGCAGCGTGAACCAGGACGACGTGCGGGCCTACCACCTGTTCTACGCCGACGCCAAGGGCAGCCCCGGCACCGACCTGACCTTCTTCGACTGGGCGGTGCCGCGCGAGCGGCGCGGCATGCGCGCGATCACCCGCACCGCGCTGCGGGTCGCCGGCGGCGAGGCGCTGGTCTGGTGGGACCAGCACCTGCGCGCGCAGGGCGTCGAGACGGGCCAGCTCGCCGAGCGCGACGGCCGGCTGACCCTGGACTTCACGGACCCGGAGGGCCAGCGCCTGGCCCTGGTGGACGACGGCGGCGCGGGCGAGGCCCACCCCTGGGAGCGCAGCCCGGTGCCGGCGGCCTTCCAGGTACGCGGCCTGGGGCCGATCACGCTCAGCGTGCCCAACCTCGCGCCGACCGACAGCGTGCTCCAGCAGGTGTTGAGCATGCGCCCGGCACGCACCTACCCGCACCTGGAGAACCCGCAGCACACCGTCCACGTCTACGAGATGGGGCCGGGCGGCGCGCACGCCGAGATCCACGTGGCCGTGCAGCCCAGCCTGCCGGTGGCCCAGCCCGGCGCCGGCGGCGTCCACCACGTCGCCCTGCGCACGCCGAGCTTCGAGGAGTACGACGCCTGGGCCGAGCGGCTGCAGGCCCTGGGCATCCCCAACAGCGGCAAGGTCGACCGCTACTGGTTCCGCAGCCTCTACTTCCGCGAGCCGAACGGCATCCTGTTCGAGATCGCCAGCGACGGCCCGGGCTTCGCGGTGGACGAGGACGAGGCGACGCTGGGCGAGAAGATCGTGCTGGCGCCCTTCCTGGAGCCGCAGCGCGCGGCCATCCTGGCGAACCTCAAGCCAATCGATTAGGCTGGGGGTTGGGGGTTGGGGGCTGGGGGCTGGGGGGTGAGGGCCAAAGGCCACCCCAACGCCATGCGCCGCATCCGCAATCGCCCAGACGTTCGGTAGCCCCTAGATCTCCTGAGGGACAGGGGCTGGGCAGGGTCGTCCACAGCTCGGCCCGCCCGCCCGCGTCCAGCGGGGCGGCGCCGGCGGGCAGAATGCTCTCCAGGTTGTCGGCGATGACCATGGCCGGCTGCCGGCGCAGCAGCGGGCCGAGCGTGGCCAGGGCGATCTGGAGGTTGATAGTGGCTGGCATAGGTACTCCCGATCTGTATGCGCTGGCGCAATCATAGCCGCCGGGGGCCGCGTGTCAACGCAAGGGCGGGCATGGCAGGGCCACGTCATTGTTCCCGCATCCGCTCGCCCGGCGACTGACGTCGCGGGCTCGTGCTTGGCGAAGCCCACCTGCGTGGGCTTTGGAATGCCGCGCAGGCGGCATTCGCAGATTCTAGCCGGGCGGTACCACAATGACGTGGCCCTGCGGGCCTGGCGCCCTTCCTATAGCCGCAGCGCGCGGCGATCCTGGCCAACCTCAAGCCGATCGACTAGGGCGGGGGTTGGGAGTTGGGGGTTGTACATCTCCGTTAAGATTCCTTGCGCGCTCGGAATGGCAACTGTGCGAAACACCTCTGTACAACTGATATAATCAGATCTCCTGATAGCCTATACTCCGGTGGTGCATGGCGCACACAGACCGCATCGCTGCGGTATTGCGTTTTGGACAAGGTTTCAGGTTGCTTTACAATTTGATGCCGTGAATGGCATTCTACTGCACCAAATCTGCAATCTGCAATCTACAATCTTGTCTTGGCCCAGAAAGGGGTCTCCTATGGATTCCTCAACCCCCGAGGCTCTGGAGCAGCTGCGCGCCGAGAATGCGCGCCTGCGGGCCGCGCTCAGCGCCAGCGAGGAGCGGCTGGAACTCGCCCTCGACGCCGCCGGGCTGATCGCCTGGGAGTGGGATGTTGCCACCGGCGCGCTGACCTACTCCGCACACGTCACGCGCTCGTTTGGCATACCCCAGAGCTATCTGGCGCACACCATCGACGATCTGCGCGCGAAGATCTACCCCCCCGATCTGCCGCTGGTTGAGCGGGCGCTGGAGGCGACTCTGCGGGGCAGCGCGCCTGAGCTGCTCCAGCTGCGCATAGCGACGCCGGAGGGCGACCTGTGCTGGCTTGAGCTGCGCGGGCTGGCGCAGCTCGACGCCAGCGGCCAGCCGGTGCGTGTGGTCGGCGTGACCCGTGACATCAGCGCGGAGCAGCAGCTTCAGGCGGATGCGCAGGCCGCACACCAGGCCGCGGCGGTCGCCCTCGCTCAGCTCAACGCGTTCGTCTCCAGTGCGCCGATGGGGATCGCCTACCTGGATCACGAGCTACGCTACCAGATCGTCAACCCCGCGATGGCCGCGATCAACCAGCTGACGCCCGCCGACCACCTCGGGCGCACGCCGGCAGAGGTGATCCCCTATACGGCCCAGCAGCTAGAGCCGCTCATGCGCCAGGTGCTCGCCACCGGCGCGGCGGTGCGCGATCTGGAGCTGGAAAACCTGCCCGCGCCGCTCGACGTGATCGCCCGTGATTGGCAGATCAATCTGTTCCCCGTCGCTTCCCGCCCGGCGGGCAAAACGGTCGGCGTCGGGGTGATGATCATCGACCTCTCTCAGCAGCGGCGCGACGAGGCGGCGCTGCGGGCCAGCGAGCAGAAGCTGCGCACGCTGATCGACATCCTCCCTGTCGGCATCTCCATCTTTGATGCGGAGGAACAGCTCATCTACGTGAACCCGGCCATGGAGCGGATCATGCGCATGGATCGCACCGGTCTGCTTCAGGGGGCGCACCTGATGCGCGAGTACTTCCGGCCTGATGGGACGACCAGGCCGATGGAGGAGCTCGCCCGCTCGCGGGTGTTCCGTGAGCGCCAGTCCGTGACGGTTGTTGAGAATGGATTCCGCATCGAGACGGGCGAGGTGCGCTGGGCCAGCGTCAGCGCGGTGCCGGTCGATCTGCCCGACTGGCGGGCAGTGATCGCCACCACAGATATCACCGCGCTCAAGCAGGCCGAGGACGCGCGCAGCGCGAGCGAGGCGCACTATCGCAGCCTGTTCAAGACCATGGCCCAGGGGGTGATCTACCAAGATAGCGAAGGGCGGGTGATCGCGGCCAACCCGGCGGCGGTGCGCATCCTGGGCCTGGATCTCAGCCGGATCCAGAGTCACTCGGTCCTCGATCCAGGCTGGGAGGCCTTCTACGAGGATGGGACACCCTTCCCCAAAGAGGAGCTCCCCTGCTTTGTCGCGCTGCGCACCGGACATGCGGTGCGCGATGTGGTGCTCTGCGTCACGCTCCCCACGTCCGCTGGCCATCGCTGGCTGAGCATCCAGGCTGTACCGCAGTTCCGGCCTGGGGAGACGACGCCATCGCAGGTCTACACGATGTTCGCAGACATCACCGCAGAGCGGGATTCCGCCCGCGCCCTGGAGTATGAGCGCCAGCAGCTCGCGGCGATTGTGAGCACGATGCACGAGGGGGTGATGGCCATTCAGCCAGATGGGGCCATCGCGCTGATTAATGCGGCCGGCCTCCGCCTTGCCGACCTGACAAGTGACCGCGACTACCCAGAGATGGCGGATCTGCACGGCGCAGTCCAGCTGAGCCGCTACAACGCGCAGGGCCAGTTCCTGCCCAGCGGCAGCTGGCCGGAGGATCGGCTGCTTCGCGGCGAGTCGTTTGTGAGCCTTGAGCTGTGCCTGCGATCTGCCGATCAGGGTATCGAGCGATGGCTCGCCCTCAATGGAACGCCGGTCTACGACGAGCACGGCACTCTCATCCTGGGAGTCATGACGGGGCAAGACATCACCCAGCGCAAGCAGACTGAGATAGCCTTGCAGGCGCACACCGAGACCCTCAGCCGCACCAACGCCGAGCTCACCCGCGCGCTGCGGCTTAAGGACGAGTTCCTCGCCATGATGAGCCACGAGCTGCGCACGCCGCTCTCGGTGATGCTGGGGATCAGCGAGGCGATGGAGCACGACCTCTACGGGCCAATCAGCCCCGAGCAGCGCCAGGCCCTCGGCACGCTTATCCAGAGCGGGCGGCACCTGCTGGCGATCCTCTCCGACATCATGGATCTCGCCCGCATCGAGGCCGGCCATGAGACACTCTATCACCAGCCGATCGATGTGGACACCCTCTGCCAGGCGGCGCTGCAGTATGTGCAGGACGCCGCGCAGCGGAAGGGCGTTCGCATGCGGCGCAGCGTTGAGCATGGGGTGGAGGGGCTGATCGCGGACGAGCGCCGGCTGACCCAGATCCTGGTGAACTTGCTTGACAACGCGGTGAAGTTTACCCCGGCGGGGGGGATGACTGGACTCGATGTGCTGGCCGACGCGGGGCAGGCGCAGATCCAGTTCGTGGTGTGGGACACGGGCATCGGCATCGCCGAGTCCGACTACGCCCGGCTCTTTGAGCCCTTCACCCAGGTAGACGGGCAGCTCTCACGGCAGTACAGCGGGGTGGGGCTGGGCCTGGCACTGGTGCGCCGGCTGGTCGATCTGCACGGCGGCAGCATCTGCATGGAGAGCACCCTCGGCCACGGCTGCCGCTTTACGGTCAACATGCCCTGGTCGGAGGGCGATAATGCCGCACCACAGGCCACCCACGCGGCAGCGGCGGCGGCGGCGGCGGCGGCGGCGGTGCCTGACGTATGGGCTCAGCCGCCGAAGGTGGTGCTCGTCGACGATCACGAGCCCACCCTGACCTTCTACCGCGGCCTGCTCACCGCGCGGGGATGCCAGGTCGCCGTCGGGCGCACGGGCGGCGAGGCGGTGTCCCTCGTGCGGGAAGCGCACCCCGATGTGGCGGTGCTCGACATCCAGATGCCGGGGATGGATGGGCTGGAGGCGATCCGGCACATCCGGGCCGACCCCGCCCTCGTGACGGTGCCGATCATCGCGCTGACGGCGCTCACAATGCCCGGTGATCGCGAGCGCTGCCTGGCGGCCGGGGCGAACGCCTACCTCGCGAAGCCAGTCAGCATGCGCGCCCTGATCGCAGCAATCGGGGCGGTGCTGTCGCCGACACGCGTGGGCGAGGAGCCCATGGGCGTGTGAGTAGGGACACAGCGCGCTGCGTCCCTACGGTGCGATTGCCCGCAGGCTGAGCTTGGTGAACGTCGCCTCGACCGGGCCGGCGCCGGCCACGGCTAGCATCCCGTACTGCGAGGTGGGTGGCGGCGCCGCGAGGGTGAGATCCGCCACCTGCCGCCCGTTGACCCGCAGCTCGATCTGGTCGCCCTCAAGGCGGGCGACCAGCCGGTTGCTGGCGTCGACGCCGGAGAGAACCGCCAGATTGCGCTCGCTGATCACGGAGGCCACCCGGCCGGCCACGCGCTGCTCCAGGCGGAAGCTACGCTCAGCGGGGCTGACGAGGAAGGCCAGGTAGCTACCGGCGTCGCTGAAGCGCAGCACAAGCCCGGCCTCGCCGCCGCTCACCGCCACATCCACCCCCAGCAAGATATCCTCGCCGGCGGGGCTGGTGCGGTAGGCCCAGATATTGCCGAGCCCGGGGGCGGTCGTGATCGTGTAGGCCCCGCCGCCGCTGGCGACGCTCCAGCCGCTGCCGGAGGTCGTCGGCCAGGCGTCGCCGCGGAACTCCTCGGCGTAGACCAGCCGGCCGTCCTCGGCCAGCGGCTCTGGCGTCGCCGTGGGTGCGGCGGTGGGTATAGCCGTCGGCGGCGGGCTGGTGGGGGCGGCTGTCGGCGGCGGGCTGGTGGGGGCGGCCGTCGGCGGCGCAGGCGTCGCCGTGGGCGCGGCGGCGGCGATGACGGCGGCGCTCGTGGGGTCTGACGCGCTCGCCGCCGTGGGCGCGGCGGAGGGCGAGGCGGCGGCCGTGTCGCGCCGCAGCCACCAGGCGACTCCGCCGACGGCGGCGAGCAGCACGCCGCCCACGCCGCCGAGCAGCAGGGCGCGCCGGCTGCGGTCGGGCACGGGCGGCGCGGGCGGCGGCGGCGGCTTACGGGGCGTCATCGACTCAGCCTGGGCCAGCAGCGCGGCGCTGTCGCGGTAGAAGGGGTTCAGCTGCTGGAGCTCGCGCAGCGTGGCGACGGCCTGGAGCGCGCGCCCGGCATCGAGGTGCTCACGGGCGCGATCATACAGCTCCGCCTGGTGATCTCGCGGCTTCTGCGGCATCGGATGCGGGCTGGGTGGGGAGGACGCCCCGCCGCCCAGGCTGCGGTTATAGGCCGCCCGCGCGCTAAAATCGCTCAGCGCCTGGTATGCCGCGTTGATCTGCAGCGCCCGCCGGCTCGCGTAGGCCTGCTCCTCGGGCGAGGCGCCGGCGACCCGGTCCGGGTGATAGCGCCGCATCTGCTGGCGGTAGGCCTGCTTGATCTCATCGGCCGAGGCGCTGCGGCGTATGTCTAAGAGCTCGTAGTAGTCGAGCTGCGCAAAGTCGTCCATCTCTAGCCCCCGCGTCCACCGCATAACCCTGGCATTATAGCATAGCCCCCGCGCGCGTCTCGCCCCGGCGCGGTATAATTCCACGCAGAGACACAAAAAATAGTTAGCGCGAATACGTAGGCCGACGCCCGGCGCGCAGCGCCCTGGCGACGCGGCTTCAGCCGCCCGCCCCGGGATACGCTGCAAGAACATACGTCACACCCTCGGCGCGGATGCAGCGCAGCCGCCCCGATTTCTCCGTTTATACTGTGAGGCCCGCGCTGCGCGAGCCGCCGAGCCCAGGCCTATTCTCAGCCGTAGCGCCGAGTGCTATAGTGCATATCTGAACCTTGGTGATCCACGCCATACCGTATCGTGCAGTGTCAGGCAGCATTTTGGACGTGGAGCAGAGGGCCGATCACACCTGGATGCGCTGCGCTCAATCTACAATCGCCAACCTGTAACCGCACGAGCGAGCATCACCATGCGCCAGTGCCCGTCATGCAGCGAGCATGTGCCCGACGACCACCGCTACTGCGGCTACTGCGGCGTGCGCCTTGACACCCTGCCCGGCGCCGACCTCGCCAGCGAGCAGCGCGAGGCGACGGTGATGTTCGTCGATGTGACGAACTTCACCGCGGCCTCGCACACCATGGACAGCGAGCAGGTCTTCGCGTGGATGGACGAGACGATGCGCCTGCTGGCGGCGGTGGTCGACCGCTACGAGGGCACGATCGACAAGTTCACCGGCGACGGGCTGATGGCCCTGTTCGGCGTCCCCACCACCCACGAGGACGACCCGGAGCGCGCGGTGCGCGCGGCCCTGGAGATGCAGCAGGCCCTGGCGCCCCTGCGCGCCCGGCTGGCCAAGGAGCGTGGCGCCACCTTCCAGGTGCGGATCGGGCTGAACAGCGGGCCGCTGGTGGCCGGCATGATCGGCGGCGAGCGCCACGGCGAGTACACGGTGCTCGGCGATAGCGTAAACCTGGCGGCGCGCCTGGAGAAGGCCGCCGAGCCGGGCACCGTCCTGGTGAGCGCCAGCACCTACGCCCGCACCGCGCCCCTGTTCAGCTTCCAGCCGATGCCGCCGCTCTACGTGAAGGGCGTGAGCGAGCCGCTCCAGACCTACCGGCCCCTCGGCCCGGCCGCGCAGCCCGGGTCGCTCCGCGGGATCGCCGGGCTGCGCGCGCCCCTGATCGGCCGCGCCGCCGACCTGGATCGGCTGCAGTCCCATATTGGCGCGATCTGCGACGACCATCGGCGGCGGGCCGCCCTGATCTCCGGCGATGCCGGCGTCGGGAAGAGCCGCCTCGTGGCCGAGCTGCGCCGCAGGCTCGATGATCTCCCCATCCGCTGCATCCAGGCGACGTGTCGCTCACACACCCGCAACACGCCACTCTGGCTGGCCGGCGAGCTGCTGCGCGACTTGATCGGTGTCGGGCCGGCCGACCCGCCCGACGTGCGCGACGAGCGACAGAGCGCCTTCCTCCAGCGCCAGGGGCTCTCCCCGGCCGACATCCTGCCCTACCTGCGCCACGCCATGGGCGAGGTCGAGCTCCACTCCGAGACGACCCGCCTGGCCGACCTTGAGCCGAGCATGCTCCAGCTCCAGACGCAGACCGCCTTTCGTCTGGCTCTGCTCGCGGAGGCGCGCACCGCCCCGCTGGTGCTCATCTGCGACGACCTCCACTGGGCCGACGACCCCTCGCGCGAGCTGCTGCGCTACGTCCTGGAGACCACCCACGAGGCGCCGCTGTGCCTGGTCATGATCCTGCGCGCCTCCGAGATCGCGCTGGCGCACAGCCTCATCGCCGACGTGGAGTCGCAGATCTGCGAGGTTCACCTGAACGCCCTCAGCGAGACAGAGGGGCTCGCCATGATCGGCGAGCTGCTCCAGCGCCCGCCCGGATCTGATACCGGCCTGGCCCTGCAGATCGTTGAGCGCGCGACGGGCAACCCGTTCTATATCGAAGAGCTTATCCGTATGCTGATCGAGCAGGGCGGGCTCACGCTCGGCGCGGGCGGCTGGGAGATCGCCCCCCATGTCGGCGATCTCCTCGGCAGCGTGCCCCCCAGCCTGCGCGACCTGATCCTGGCCCGCTTCGACCGGCTGCCGATCGATCTGCGGCTCACCCTCCAGCGCATGGCGGCGATCGGCCGTGCGGCGCCCCTGCGGCTGCTGGCCCGGCTCGATGGGGGTGCGGTGCAGCTCACGGGCGAGCGACTCCGCGATCTCGAAGATCGTAGCTTCGTGACCCGCGTCGTGCGCGCGGAGCCGGGCTACGCGCTCCAGAATGCCCTCGTCCAGGACGCGGTGTACGAGACGATGCTGCGCCGTGACCGCCGCCAGATGCACACGCTGATCGCAGAGGCGGTGGTGGCCGAGAGCTGCTGGGAGCCCGATGAGCGGAGCGATGTCCTGGCGCACCAGTACGCCGAGAGCGCCACGCCACAGCTCGCGATCTCCTACCAGATCGAGTCGGCCGAGCGCGGCGAGCGGCGCTTCGCCAGCGCCACGGCCGCACAGCTCTACCGGCAGGCGATCACGCTGATCGAGCAGTACCCGGCGGGCCACGGCGAGCAGGCCGTCCGCGCGCGCATCGGGCTCGGCCGCTCTCTGAAGTACCTCGGCGGCTTCGCCGAGGCCAGCACGGCCCTGGAAGAGGCCCGCGAGCGGCTGCTTGTGGGCGGCCTGCCGCCTGACATGTGGCGCGCGAGCAGCGTCGCCGTCCTCGGCGAGCTGGCCGATGTGCGTACCCGCGAGGGGCAGCTCGACACCGCAGCTGATACGATCCAGTCCGGCCTGATGCTCCTCGGCCCCGCAGACCGTAGCCCGGCGTGGCGCCTGCTCACCTACAGGCTCGCCTCGGTCTACCTGCGCCAGGGGCAGATCGATGCCGCCCTGGCCCTGGCCGAGTCCGCCGTACACGAGACGGGCCCTGAGACCGACCAGATCATTCTCGCCAGCCTTTACCGCATCCTCGCGGGCGTCTACTACGAGCGCGACCGTCTCGGCGAGGCTGTCAGCTATGTCGAGCGCAGCCTGGCGATCTACCAGGAGATCGGCTACGCCCCTGGAACCGCCGCCGCCTATGATAACCTGGGGAGCCTCTACTACGCCCAGGGCCGCTGGGGGCAGGCAGTTGAGAGCCTCGCGCAGGCGCTTCATCTGCGGCGCCAGATCGGCTATATGCCGGATCAGGCGCTGACCCTCGCGAACCTTGGGCACACCCGTATGGCGCTCGGCGACCATGACCGCGCCGCCCAGGATTTTGTCGAGAGCCGGGCGATCAGCGAGCGGCTGGGGGAGGAGCTCGGCGTCGTGCGCGCCGACCTGGGCCTTGGCCACCTGGCGCTTCTCCATAACCACCTGGGCGAGGCGAGGCGCTACCTGGATAACGCCGCCACCCATATGGATGCGGTCGGCGAGGATGAGACGATCCAGTTTCACCTGCTCTGCGCCCTGCTGATCGCCCGCAGCGGCGATGTGCCCGGCGGGCGAGCTCTGGCTGAGGAGGGCCTGGCGGCGGCGCGTGCGGCCAGCCTGGCTGAGCTGGAGTCGGAGGCGCTGCGTAGCCTGGGCGAGATCTGCGCGCTCCAAGGCGCATCCGATCAGGCCGGCGCGCTGCTGCGCGAGAGCATCGCCCGCTGCCGTCAGCGCGGCGATCACTACCAGCTCGCCCTCAGCCTGCTGTCGCTCGGCACGCTCGACCCTCAGGTCGAGGACTCGCGCGCCATCCTCACCGAGGCGGCCCAGGAGTTCGCGCGGCTTGGGGCATCCTACGACCTTGGCCGCGCTCGCGCCGCCCTCGGCGAATATGTGTGACTCAGCAACGCAGCGCGCGAGCGGGAGAGTCTCCCGCTCGCGCGCTGCGTTAGGCATACCTCAAGCTACACCATCGCTACGGCGTCTGCACCCAGCTCGTCGTTGTGATCGTGGCCGCGTTCGGATCCATCGTGATCACCCAGACCAGCCGCCGGCTCGGCTCGATCACCGCATCGGCCCAGGTCGTGCCGCCGTCCCACTCGGTGCGACCGATCACCCAGACCAGCCGCCGGCTTGGCTCAATCGAGGTCACCGCCTGCCCGCTCAGCTCGCCGTCCAGCCAGGTCGCCTCGCCGTCCCAGATCATGCGGCTGATCACCCAGACCAGCTTGCGGCTCGCGTCTACTGTGGCGTCGGTGGACAGGGGCGTGCCGCCCACCCATGCCAGGTCCGAGTCGCCGAGGGGCGCGCCGCCGATCACCCAGACCAGCTTGCGGCTCGCCAGAATCTCCTCGTTCAGCCAGCCGTCCTGTCCGGACCAGGCGCCCAGGCCGAGGGAGCGGCCATCGGCAAAGCCGATGTAGTACAGCTGCGCCGTCCCGTCATCGCTCTGCGCCATATGCACCGGGCCCTGGTAGTGGAAGGTCAGATCGCGATCCGACAGGAAGCCGTGCTTAAGGTCAGCCTTGATATTCATGCCAGCATTGGCGGCATCCTTCGACTTGAACGTGCCCAGAACCGCGTCGGGGGCCCAGATCCGGCCCATGCCCTGCCGGAAGACTGGGTAGACCAGCTCGGCCGGTTCGCCCACGACCGCCGGGCGGGCCGAGGCCATCAGGCGGTACTTGACCTGATCCGGCGTGAGCTTGGGGTTGGCCTGCAAGGTCAGCGCGGCCACACCCGAGGCCACCGCGGCCGACATGCTCGTGCCGCTCATCCGGAACAGGCTCGTGGTGACGGCGCTGTCCGGGTGGATCTGCACGATCTGCTGGGATTGCGTCGGGTCCTGCGGGTCCTTGTACATAAAGGTGATGATGTTCACGCCAGGGGCGATGATATCGGGCTTGACGAAGCCATCGCCGGTGGGGCCAGCCGCCGACCAGTCGGGGATCGTGTCGTCGGCCCAGTAGCCCGGCGTGCGGTGCTCATCGACCGCGCCGACCGTGATCACGTAGGGGTCGTTCCCCGGCACGGTGACGCTGCCCGGGGCCGAGCCGTTGTTGCCGGCCGCCGCGATGACGACGATGTCGCGCGCCCAGGCCTGCTCGACGGCCCGGTTCAGCGGGTCGACGAAGTAGGGGACCGACACGGACGCGCTGATCGAGAGGTTCAGCACCTTCACGCCGTAGCGGTTGCTGTTCTTCACCACGTACTGGATGCCCTTGATCACCGTCGCATAGGTGCCCGTGCCATCGTCCCCGAGGACGCGCACGCTGAGGATGTCGGCCGCCGGCGCGACGCCGAGGGTGACGCCCGTGTTGCTGTCGGTGAAGTTGTTCCAGATGATGCTGGCGACGGCGGTGCCGTGGCCGTAGCCGTCGGCGGTGTTGGTGTGGCTCAGCCAGCAGTAGCCATTGCCCTGGGTGCCTACCAGCTCCGTCTTACCACGCTGCTTGGTGACGGTGGCGCAGGTGTCATCGACAAAGTCGGCCTGGCCGACGAACTGCTTCGCCACGACACTCCCGAGGGTGGCGCGCACCTGCTTGTCAAAGTAGATACCCGAGTCAACCAGGGCGACCGTCACGCCATCGCCACGGATCGGCTTGCCGGAGCGCAGCAGCGTGCTATGCAGCGTGTCCGCGCCGATATCGATCGGCACCGGGTTCACGACATTCCAGACCTTCGGGTCGGATGTGGCCTGCACGTCAGGGCGACCGTCCCACACGCTCGGCAGGGGCAGGTCTGTCACCCAGCCATCCCAGTCCGAGGATGTGACGCCATAGTTCAGCACCACCGAGACGATCCCCGGGGCGCTGGCCAGCGCGCGCACTGCCGAGGCCGGGACATCTGCGGCCACCGCGTCGATCAGCCACAGGTCATCGGTTACGGTTCCGCCGGCCGCCTCGACGGCCTGAGCGACATTGCTGCCGCTCACGATGACGCTGACCTGGCCGACAGTCTGCGCTGCGAGCGCGGGGTCGACATAGGCGGCGGCGGCGGCAGCATTCGGGGTTGCGGGCGAGCTGCAGGTGAGCAGCACCAGAGCCGCGAATAGTGAGAACGCAGTGGATAGATGGGTGCGGTTCATGAGAATGCTCCTCTCCAGCTAGCTCAGTAGTGTCGTCATGTGTCCACGACACCTCTGGAGCTAGTATAAAGAGGGGGTTTCGGTGATCTTTCGGTAGCGACGGCAGGGCTGGTGCAAAGCTCTGGGGCGCAGCCCCCAGACCCGGTTTTGTATTGGGTTTGGGCGGCGAAGCCGCCCCCGCACCCCCACTGGGAGGTGAGTTTGCAACAGGGATCAGAGTTGGGCAGCCTCGCCGATGGCGATGTAGGCTGCGACGGCGGCATCCTCCCGCTCGCAGCCCGGGTCCACGCCGGATCGCTCAATGTAGCGCCGGTAGGTGTCCTCAATGTCGATTCGCAGGCCGAGGTGATCATAGGCGCGGAGCAGCATGGCGACCACATCGTCGGCCGTCGGGTCGATCTCGAGCGCCCTGCGGCAGAAGAGGACGCACTGCCGATCGTTGCCCTGCTCCCATGCGTGGCTGGCCAGGCGCTCGGCGGCGATCACAAAGCTGTTGTCGATCATCATCCGCCGCTCGGCGCCCCAGTCGCTCGCGCGTGGGATGGCCTGCATGTACGGGCCATCGTAGAGGGCGATCACCTGGTGGTAGAGGGCGGCCGCCTCCACGATGCCGGACTGCTCCTCGCGCTGGGTTGCCAGATCATAGGTGCGCTCGAAGTGGTCGGCGTCGCACAGATAGGTTCCGGGGCTCAGGGCACAGTGATCGCGATCAACGATAAGGGCCTGCACGGCAAACTCGGGCGACCCGAGCTGCGTGAGCATCTGGCGGAGGGCGCCGATGGTGCGCGAGAAGCTGGCGGCGCTCACGCTGCCGCCCCAGACCGCCTCGGCCAGATCGGCCCGGCTGCTGCCCCGGCGCCCGCAGTGGACGAGGTAGGCGAAGATCCCCTGCACCTTACGGCCCCCGGCCCGCCCGCTCTCGGCCTGAGACCAGTCCTGCGGCTGCACCTCACGTCCGTGGACGAAGACCTGGAGCTCGCCGAGGCAGCGCACGTAGATTCCGCGAAACGGCTCAAGCGCAATATGCAGCCCGCTCGTCTCGGCGAGCGACAGCAGCGCGGCGCGGGCCTGCCGGCACACCTCGGGGTCGGGGTCGTCGAGCAGGCGGCGCAGGTAGGTGATTCCGCGCTCGCCGTAGGTCGCAAGGAGAATGACGCCGACCTGGCGGCGAACCGCCGGGTCGGCGTTGGTGAGCAGCGGGAGATAGAGGGCCGTCGGGTTGCCCATAGCGGCTAGAAGAGATCGCCGAGCCAGCTTGGCGATGACACCGAGGCCAGGGCCTCGAAGAGCAGCAGCATGCCGCCCACGGCGGCGGTGATCCGCAGCAGCGAGAGATCGCTCTCGGTGAACTCGCCGTCCATCTTGTTGATCAGCTGGAGCACGCCGCGAACCTGGCCGAGGGCGACGAGCGGGACACAGAGCATCGACTTTGTCTGGAAGCCGGTCTGCTTGTCAAACGTCGCCTCGAAGCGCGAGTCCTGGCGCACATCGGGGATCAGCAGGGACTCGCCCTCGCGCGCGACCCACCCGGCGATGCCGCGGTCGAGCGACAGCCGACGCTGGCTCAGCTCATTCTGGAAGGGCCCGAGGACCACCTCGAAGACGAGTCGATTATCTGAGGGGTCGAGGCGAAACAGAGTCCCCGCCTCCACAGAGATCAGGTCGCGGACGATCATCATCAGCTTGAGCAGCGCGTCCTGCGCGGTCGCCGCCTTGGTGACGCTGCGGATCAGGGTGGCGACGGTTTGCATCGCGAAGTCGTTATGCCGCAGCTGCTCGACCGAGCTGCGCAGCTTCGCGTTGGTCCGGGCCTGATCGACGTAGCATGTCGCCAGGGCCGCCGTGTAGGGCGACAGGTGCTCATCGGCTGCGCTCGGGGGGAGCAGGCCGACGGTGGCCGCCGCTGATACGCCAGTGCTCAGGTGCGCGTCGTCGCCGGAGGCGATCAGGAGCAGGTCGTAGCTCGGCTGGCCATTGTGTGTCGGCAGCGCAGAGACGACATCGGCGGCGACGCCGCGGCTCTCCAGGAAGGCGCACAGGGCTCGCTCGGAGCGGTGGCTGAGCACCAGGGCGCGCATGTCTGCCTGCGGTGGCTCATAGGTGTCCAGCATGGTCATCAGCGACTCACGCAGATCCTGCTGTTGGGAGAGCGCCTGCTCAAGATCGTTGCGCGAGACATAGCCGCAGCGCACCAGGATCTCGCCCAGCCGCTCATCGGGGTAGTCTTGCTGCTGGATCATCAGCGCGGCGTTAATCTGCTCCTGGGTGATGACACCCTCGGCGACGAGCAGCGCGCCGAGCAGGGGGACGAGTGGGCCCGTCGGTGATGGCATGGTTACGCCTCCGCACTGTAGAGACAGGGCGTAGCACATAGGGTACGCCTGATGTAGTATGTCATCATACCGCAGATCTGCCACCCCGTCATTACGGAGGCGGACGTATATATCACACGAAACGCCAATGAACTCTTACTATCATCCATAATATACCATGCCGCAGAAGTAACCCTGTGCGACGCCGCCCGCCGGGGGCACCGTAGGGCCGAAGCATTCGCACCGGATGAATCTGCGTGTCGCACATGCATGGGGTGCGAATGCTTCGGCCCTACCAGCGGCCGTAGGGCGGCGCGCGCCGCCCTACGGCCGCTGCCGCGCGAGAAACTCCTCCATCACCGTGATGTACTCGCGGAAGCGGGTGAGCGCGGTGATATGGCCCCGGCTGTGGAAGGTGTGAGTCTCGGCGTGGGGGTAGCGCGCGCGCAGGCCCGCACGCTCGGCCGACGAGAACAGCGGGTCGGCGGCGGTCTCCAGGAGCAGGGTCGGGCCATCCCAGCAGACGGGCGGGCGGATCAGGTGCCCCTGGCGATCCATGTCGATCATGACGCGCACCCGGTTCACAAACTCGGGCACGGTGAGGATGGCGACCACGCCCTTGAAGTAGCGCTGCCAGAATGAGTGGCTCGGCGTATCGCCCTTGAGCACGTAGGCCAGGACGGCGGCCAGGGTGGCGTGGAGGCCCAGGCGCGGCATCTGCGCGATCGCAGCGATCACGACCCGCAGCGCCAGCGCCCGATCTGGGCGGGGCACGCCGGTGTCGCCGATCAGCAGGCTGGCGACCCGGCCGGCGTGGCGGCAGACGAGGTACTGCGCCACCATACCGCTGTAGGACGCCCCGATCAGGTGGATCGGCCCGTCGACGGCCTCGGCCGCGAGCAGGCCGTCGAGCCCGTCGAGCAGCTGCGCGAGCGAGCCGATATCGGCCGGGTAGCTCGGGGCGATCACGCGGCGATGCCGCTCAAAGGCCACAATATAGGGGAAGGCCATCTCGGCGATCCCAGGGGCTCCGGGCAGCAGCAGCAGCGTATCTGGCCCGCTCCCTCCGACAATATAGCTCCACTCGATGCCCGCAAAGCGAGCGCGCACCGGCCGGTGCGTCGCCCGAAAGGTCGCCAGCTGTGTGTCGAGGTTGGATGACATGGTTGATGTCCACATTGACAAGAGATGTCTGCACGATGCAGCACCCCTGATAGTGTACCAGAGCTGAGCGGTCGTGATGCCACGCCCTACGCCGCAGGCGCGGGCATGGAGCGCACCTCCTCGCGGATCGACTCGGCGTCCCAGCCGGAGTCGCGCGTCAGGGCGGGCGCATCGCGGTCGGCCTGCATCTGCCGCTCCAGTGCCTCGATCCGCTCGCGGGCCATGCTGACATAGCCGGCCTTGTCATCGTCCCGGCCGGTCAGCTCGCGCAGTGCCGCCTCCTCGTGGTGGCGAAACGCCTGGGCCGCGCGCAGGGCGGTGGCGCCGTGCATGCCCAGCAGGCGCATCACGTCCGCGCCGCTGCGCACGGCGGTGTCGATGTCCTCGCGGTAGACGTGGCTCACCCCGGCGGCGTAGAGCGCGTGGGTGTCGGGCCAGTCGAAGCTGCGGGCGACGATCGTCAAGTGCGGGAAGTGCGTGCGCGCCGTGTGGACGAGCTCCAGCGTCTTCTCGGGGCTGTCGAGGGCCAGCACCAGCACGCGGGCCTCGCCGGCCCCCGCCGTCTCTAGCAGGTCGTAGCGCGAGGCGTCGCCATAGTAGACCTTCAGGCCCATGCGGCGCAGCAGGTCGACGCGGTCGGAGTCGATGTCGAGGACGGTGGAGCCGACCCCGTTGGCCCGCAGCAGGCGGCCGACGGTGGACCCGAAGCTGCCGAACCCGGCGATGATCACCGGCGACCGCTCGTTGATCGCGTCGGCCTCGCGCGCATCGCCCCGGAGCGTGCCGACGCGCGGCTGCACGAGGCGCTCGTTGATGATCAGCAGCAGTGGGGTGAGGGCCATCGAGATGGCCACGGCGGCCACGATCGGGCTGGTGATCGTCGTGTCGAGGACGCCCTGCTGGTTGGCGAAGGAGCAGAGCACAAAGGCGAACTCGCCCACCTGGGGCAGGGCGAAGGCGAAGAGCAGCCCCTGGTCGAGGCTGAGTTTAAAGGCCCGCGCGAGGCCGAAGAGCACGGCGAACTTCAGGGCGATGATCGCCAGCACCAGGCCGGCGATCAGCAGGGGCTGGGCCAGGATGAGCGCGAAGTCCACCGACGCCCCCACGGCAATGAAGAAGAGGCCGAGCAGCAGCCCCTTGAAGGGGTCGATGTCGCTCTCCAGCTCGTGGCGGTACTCGCTGTTGGCCAGCACCACGCCGGCCAGGAAGGTGCCCAGGGCTGGGCTGAGGCCGACGGCGGTCATCAGCAGGGCGATGCCGATCACCAGCAGCAGCGCGGCGGCGGTGAAGAGCTCGCGCAGGCGGGCGGCGGCGATCGCGCGCAGGGCCGGGCGCACCAGGAAGCGCCCGGCCAGCACCACCGCCGCCACCGCCCCCAGCACCGCCAGGGTCTGCGCCCAGCCGGGCAGCCCGCCCACCAGCGTCGTCGCCTCGGCGGCGTGGCCGGCATCCTCCGCGCCGCCGTGGGGCGCGGTGGCAAGCATCGGGAAGAGGGCCAGCATCGGGATGACCGCGATATCCTGGAAGAGCAGCACGGCGAAGGCGCTCTGGCCGCCCTCGGTCTTCAGGACGCCCTTCTCGGCGAGGGACTGGAGCACGATCGCGGTTGAAGATGGGGCCAGGATCATGCCGATGGCCAGGGCCACCTGCCAGCTCATGCCGATGGCCAGGGCCACGCCGGCCACGGCCAGCACGGTCAGCAGCACCTGAAGCCCGCCCAGGCCGAGGATGGGCGCGCGCAGCCGCCAGAGCAGGGCCGGCTCCAGCTCCAGGCCCACCACGAACAGCATCATCACCACGCCGAACTCGGCGAAGTGCATCACGTCCTGGCCCTCGGCGCCCACCAGGTGCAGGCCGAAGGGGCCGATCGCGATCCCGGCTAGCAGGTAGCCCAGCACCGAGCCGAGGCCGAGGCGCTTGGCGATCGGCACGGCCACCACGGCGGCCGCCAGGTAGATGAAGGCCTGGGCGAGGAAGCTCTCGCTGCTCATGTCGGCACCTCCTGGCTGATCGCCCGGTCGAATGACGGGTTGAGGCTCGGCTGGCCGCGGGCGGCATCGAGGTCGATCCGGCCCGCGTGGAGCAGGGCGAGCAGCTGGCGGTAGCGGCCCACCTCCAGCTCGATCTCGTCCTCGTCCATGCGGTGGGTGCCCTGGATGAGATAGGGCGGCAGGTACTCCATCCCGCAGAGGTAGGCCGTCTGCTCGATCGGAGCGAGCAGCTCGCGCACGGTGAAGCGGTTGTAGCCCTCGTGGCGGTAGGCCGCCGCCGCGCCGCCGGTGGTGATCAGGCTCAGCAGCCGCTTGCCGCGCAGGGCGGCGCCCTGCGAGCCGTAGGCCCAGCCGTGCTCCAGCACCAGGTCCTCCCACTGCTTGATGATCGCCGGCGTGCTGTACCAGTAGAATGGGTGCTGGAGGATGATCAGGTCGTGTGCCGCGAGCAGCCCCTGCTCGCGGGCCACGTCGATGTCAAAGTCCGGGTAGGCGTCGTACAGGTCGTTGACGGTGATCCCGGGCAGGTCCGGCACCGCGCGGATCAGCCGGCGGTGTACGCGCGACTTGTCCAGGGCCGGGTGGGCGAAGAGGATGAGTATTTTATTCATGGGAGTGGACATGTGAGCATTGAAAAAGAAGAGCGCCAGATTATATTGATGATACCTGAGAATACTCATATTCGCCCCTGCCCATGTGGGCGGGGCGACGAACGGCGAACGACATGCACAGCGAGGTGATCGTGATCGGGGCGGGGGCGGCGGGGCTGGCGGCGGCCAGAAGGCTCCACGACGGCGGGGCGGACGTGCGGGTGCTCGAGGCCCGCGAGCGCATCGGCGGCCGGATCTGGACGACCGAGGGGCTGGCGCCCTTCCCGATCGAGCTCGGCGCCGAGCTGATCCACGGCGAGGCCACCGTCACCCGGCGGCTGCTGGCCGAGGCCGGGCTCCACGATATCCCGGTGGATCGCTACGGGCGCATGCGCTGGGCGGACGGCGGGCCCGCCCGTCCGCTGGGCGAGCTGCCCGCCGGGCCGCGCGACACCATCGTCGCGATCAAGGCGGCCTACGCCGATCTGGCCGCCACGCCCTGGGGCGAGGGCGTCCCCGACATATCTCTGGCCGACTACCTGCGCGGGCGGGGCTTCGATGGGCAGGCCCTAGAGATCGCCGACGTCATCCTGGCGCAGACATGCTGCGCGCCGCTGGGCGGCCTGAGCTGCGCCGACCTGGCCCGCGAGATGCGCGCCGACCGCGCCGGCCCGCTGGAGTTCCGCGTGGCCGAGGGCTACGGCGCGCTGCTGGGGTGGCTCGCCCGCGGCCTGGCGATCACCCTGGGCGCCCCGGCGCAGCTGGTCCGCCGGGGGCCGCGCGGGGTTGAGGTGGAGACGGGCGCGGGGCTGTTCACGGCGGAGCGCTGCGTGGTGACGCTGCCGGCGAGCCTGCTCAGGGCCGGGGCGCTGCGCTTCGCCCCGCCCCTGGGCGAGGCCAAGCTGCGGGCGATCGGCGCGCTGCGCAGCGCGGCGGCCACCAAGCTGATCTACCGCTTCGACGAGCCGCTCTGGGACGAGGGGCTCACCTACATGGCGCACCTGGGGGCGGCGAGCCGCTGGTGGACGCCGGGCCACGGGCGGGAGGGCGCGGCGGTGATCGCCTGCTACGTCACCGCCGGCCGGGCCGAGGCGATCGACGGGCTGGGCGAGGAGGCGGCCCTGCGCCTGGGACTGGAGGAGCTGCGCGGCCTGCTCGGCGCGGCCGACCCGCTGCCGCGCTGCCTGATGGCCCGGCGCGTCTCGTGGGCGGCCGACGCCTACGCCCAGGGCGGCTACGCCCACGTGCCGCCGGGGGCGGCCCAGGCGCGGGTGGGCCTGGCAGCGCCCGAGGGCGACCGGCTCTTCTTCGCCGGCGAGGCCACGGCCTACGACAGCAACCCGCAGACCGTCCACGGCGCGATCGAGAGCGGGCTGCGGGCTGCGGGGGAGATCCTGGGTTCGTAAGGGCGTAGCAGCGCAGCGCTGCTACGCCCCCGCCGTCCCTACGCCGCCGGGATGAACTCGTCGGCGCTGGAGATGCTGCGCACGAAGGCGGCGATCAGGCGGGCGGCGGCCGCCACATCGGCCATATCCACCATCTCGTTGGGCGAGTGCATGTAGCGGTTGGGGATGGACACGACCCCGGTGGCCACGCCGCCGCGGGCCTTGTGGATGGCGTCGGCGTCGGTGCCGGTGTAGCGCGGGGAGATCTGCAGGCTGTAGGCGATCCCCTCACGCTCGGCGACCTCGACCAGGCGCGCGTAGACCAGCGGGCTGTTGGCCGAGCCGCGCGAGAGCACCGGGCCGCCGCCCAGCTTCACATCGCCGTACTGCTGCTTGCTGGACTCGGGGTGGTCGGTGGCGAAGGTCACATCCACGGCGATCGCCACCTGCGGGTCGAAGCTGAAGGCGGCGGAGGCGGCCCCGGCGAAGGTGATCTCCTCCTGGGCGGTGGCCACGGCGGCCACGCTGGCGGCGGGGCGATCCTGGCTGAGCAGGCGCAGGGCCTCCAGCACCGTGAACGCGCCGATACGGTTGTCGAGCGCGCGGCTGACGATGCGGCCGTGGGGCAGCTCGTAGAGCGGCGCGTCGATCACGCCGACGCAGCCGACCCGCACACGCTCTAGCGCCTCGTCGCGGCTATCGACGCCGATGTCGATCCACATGCGCTCGATCGTGCTGGCCTGGCCGCGCTCATCGGGCTTGAGCAGGTGGATGGGCTTCTTGCCGATCACGCCGATCACCTCGCCGGCGTGGCCGAGCAGGCGCACCCGCTGGGCCACCAGCACCTGGGCGTCCCAGCCGCCGATCGTGGAGAAGGAGAGGTAGCCGCCCTCATCGATATAGCTGACCATCAGGCCGATCTCGTCGATATGGCCAGCCAGCAGCACCCGCGGCCCGGCCCCCTCGATCAGCGCGTAGCTGTTGCCGCCCACATCGGTAGAGACTCTATCGGCGAAGCCCTTCGCCTCGTCGCGCCAGACCTTCGCCGCCGCCGCCTCATCGCCCGAGGGGCCGGGGGTGCCCAGCAGCCGCTTCAGGAATGTCATGCGTAACTCATCCATAGGTGTGTATGCTCCTGGGTCAGTTCAGAGATGGCGCATTATAGCACCCTCCCTGTCGGCCTTCACGATCCATGGTATGCTTGATCCTAAGACAAGATTTCAGATTGCAGATTGCAGATTGCAGATTTGGTGCAGAAGAATGCCATGCGCTGTGTGTCTCGCCCAACATCCAAGATACCTGCCCTCATCTGCGATCTACTATCGACAATCTGCAACTGGGAGAGCGCGCAATGCAGCGTATCGCCATTATCTATAACCCCTTCTCAGAGGCGTCGATCATCCACTCGGCCCAGCTCACCGAGTGGCTGACCGCGCGCGGGATCGATGTATGGCGCGGCATCTCGCAGGAGTGTCGCGAGAGCCCGGATCTGCTCGACGACGCCGACCTGATGGTGGCGATGGGCGGCGATGGCACGGTGCTGCGGGCGGCCCGCCTGGCCTTCCCCACCAGCCTGCCAGTGCTGCCGGTGGCGCTCGGGCACCTCAGCTTTATGGCCGAGATCGGGCCGCAAGAGCTGTACGAGGGCATGGAGACTCTGCTGAAGGGCGGGGGATGGCACGACGAGCGCGCCCTGATCGATGCGTCGCTCTGGCGCGAGGGCGAGCACATCCTGGACTTTGTGGCACTGAATGAGGTGGTCATCTCGCGCCGCGACGTGAGCCGGGTGATCAATGTCGAGGTGTTGATCGACGGCTCGCCGCTGACGACCTACATGGCCGACGGGGTGATCGTCGCCACGGCCACCGGATCCACGGCCTACGCCATGGCCGCCGGGGGGCCGATCATCGACCCGCGCTCGCGGGCGCTGGCGCTGGTGCCGATCGCCGCGCACCTGACCAATGTGCCCTCGATGGTGCTCCACGAGGCCGCGGTGGTGACGATGGCCCTGCGCAGCCGCGACAACTCCAGCATCGCCATCGACGGGCGCAATAACCTGCCGCTGCGCGAGGGCGACGAGGTGATGGCGCGCCGCAGCGCCCAGGTCTGCACCTTCCTGCGGCTACGCCCCAGCGGCCAGTTCTACACCCAGCTCGCCGCCAAGCTCAGAAGATAAATGTGTATTGGCAATACCGCAGAAGTCACGCGGTGACCTGACCGCGCCCGGCCCGTAAACGGGCGGGCTTAGGGTTTGCGAAGGCCGCCTGCGCGGCCTCAGACAGGCCGCGCAGGCGGCCTTCGCAGAACCGTAGCCGGGGGCTTCAGCCCCCCGGCGGGCGATGCCCCACCGCGTGACTTCTGCGGTATTGCCAAAAGCGTCTTGCATGGATGCGCTCGCATGACAACGTATCCTACGATGCTATACTACATCTGGAAACGTTGGAGCGTTGCCGTAGTATGTTCACCCTACCATCCACACCTCTATGCATCCATCCAGCATCGGGCGCTACCAGATCATCGCCGAGATCGGCCGCGGCGGAATGGCTACTGTCTACCTCGCCCAGGATCCACAGGTAGGCCGCCAGGTGGCGGTGAAGCTTCTGCCCCGCGAGTTCCTCCACGACCCTGAGTTCCGCGCCCGCTTCTTACGTGAGGCTCGTGCGGTCGTTGCGCTCGATCATCCGGCGATCGTGCCGATCTACGACTTGGGCGAGCAAGACGGTCAGCCCTTCCTGGTGATGCGCTATATGAGCGGCGGATCCCTCGCCGGCCGCCTGCGCAATGGACCGCTGGCCCTTCCCGATGCGGCCCGGGTTATCCAGAGCCTGGCCCTGGCCCTCGACGAAGCTCACACCAGCGGGATCATTCACCGTGACATCAAACCGGCCAACATTCTCTTCGACCAGCGCGACGCGCCGTACCTCTCTGACTTCGGCATCGCCCGGCTGAGCGAGGCCACCGCGCAGCTCACTGGCAGCGGCAACATCGGCACGCCTGACTATATGGCCCCTGAGATCTCGCGCCCCGGTGGGCTCACGGCTCTGGTCGATGTCTACGCGTTAGGTGTGACCCTCTTCCAGATGCTGTCCGGCCGCCTGCCTTATCAGGCCGATACGCCCCTGGGCGTGCTGGTGGCCCACATCACCGAGCCTATCCCCGATATCGGCCGGTTCCGGCCCGAGCTTCCCGCGGACTGGGTCGCCGTGGTCAACCGCGCGCTGGCGAAAGACCCCGCTGCACGCCATCAGTCGGCCGGGGCGCTGGCCGCTGATCTACGCCAGCTGCTCGACGCGCCGGCCCCGGTCACCCGGCGCATCAGTGCGCCCTCAGCCATCGAGCAGCCGCAGGGTCGCCAGCCGACGGTCGTCGCCGAGCCGCGGACGCCCCCGATTCCGTCAGCCGCTGCCCCGGCCGAGACGGTCTATCGGACGGCGCGACCGAACCCGCGCCGCCAGCGCGTGCCGCCCCCGGTTATCGGCGCGGCGATCGTTCTGGTACTGGCGCTCATCTGGATACGCTGGGCCGCTGTGCCGGGCGGGGCGAGCACGACGACAACGGCCGGAGGTACGCCTGCCGCTGTCAGCCGGCCGGCGGCAAGCAACTGGCCAACCCCGGCGCCCGCGCCGGCCGCACGCCCGCCGCTTCCCACGGTTATCGGCGAGGTGCAGCCGTTACCGTATCGCGTCCTCGACGCGGCCTACAGCCCGGCCATCGATCGCCTGCTGCTGATCCAGGAGAGTACAGCCAGCCTCTTTATCGTCAACCCGATCGACGGGAGCACCCAGGAGGTGGATCTGCCCAAGCCGGCCACCGCCCTCGCCATCAGCCGCGACGGAGCTAGGGCCGCCATTGGTCACGACGCTCGGGTCACGATCGTCGACCTGCGCAGCGGGCAGGTTGAAAAAAGCCTGGAGCTCAGCGCCCAGGCTTCCAGCCTCGTCCTGGCCGACAATAACCGGGTCTATGTCTCGCCGGCGCGCGATCAATGGTCGGCCATCCACGCTATCGATCTGTCCAGTGGCCGCGAGGTACTTGGGCAATCGAACCAGATCTATGCCCAGACCCAGCTGGCGCTCGGCCCGGATAGCGCTAGCCTCTACACCGCCGACCGCGGCCTCTCGCCGTCCGACATCGCGCACTTCGACATCTCAGGCGATGCGCCAGTTGCGCTCTATGACTCGCCCTACCACGGCGACTACGAGATGTGCGGCGATCTGTGGGTCGCGCCCGAGGGCCATAAGATCGTCACCGCCTGCGCCAACGTTTTTCGGGCTGCGCCTGAGCGCGAGCGCGATATGACCTATACCGGGAGCCTCAGCCCGCTCAAGGGCGTTGCCGATGCCGCCTTTGTGACCGAGACCGGTACAATTGCTGCCCTGCCACGCTTTGCCTACGCCGACGAGGGGCGCGTCGCCGACCAGAACGAGGTCTACTTCTTCGAGTACGAGACGCTCAACCCTGAGGGGGTCGTGACGTTGCCCGACTTTAAAAGCGGCGTCACGACCTACCGCTCCTATGGCCGTCACATCTTCGCCAGCGGCGATGGTAAGAGCTTCTACGTGATCGTGCAGACCGGCCGCCCGGCCACTGAGCCCAAACCGACCATTGGCTATGTCCCCGCGATCGATGACCCCCAACTACCGCAGGTCTTTGGTTTGGTGCGACTGAGCACGGCGGGCGACGTGGTGCGATAGTTCACCAGCGCCGCCCGCCTGCCCACGCAACTAACCCAGCACCGCGTTGACCTCCTCAAGCTCTCCCGCGGGTAGCCCAGCGCGAAGGCCCGCCGCATCAGGTAGCTGGCCAGCCCCACGGCCCGCCCGCTCGCGCCGTCGATGATCGCGTGGAACAGCGGGTCGTCGCCGCCGGCCACGCGCCCCGCCCAGGCCAGATAGTCGTCCAGGCTGCCAAACGGGCCGTAGGCCAGGTAGGTCCACATGCGCCCCTCGGCGTCGGCCAGGTTGGCCGCGTGCAGGTCGGCGGCGTGGCGATCGAGATCCAGCGGCTCGACCCGGCAGAAGCGCCCGGCCATGGGCTCGCACGGCGGCCTCGACGGCGGAGACCATCCCGCCAGCGGGCGGCCGATCAGCTGGCCGAGCGGATTATGCGTGGGAGCCGAGCTTATGTCCTTTCTTCAGTCTGTGCAGTCGCCCCCAGAGTGTACAATACTCCGCAGGCTGCGGCGCGCCGCCGCGCAATAGAGGGTGTGACGCATGGTTCTGCAACGGTGCCATGGCGGGCGGCTGAATCCGCGTCGCCGGGGCGCTGCGCGCCGAGCGTCGTCCTGCGCCGACGCCGGAACCGCCCGCGAAGGCGGGCGGGCGGACGCAGGCCCCCCCGGCGCGGCTTCGGCCGCCCGCCCACATAAGACTATACGTCGCACCCACAGTAGAGAGGCCACCCATGTCCACCCCCGACCTCGTCGAGTCGCTCGCCCACGAGGCGGGCGGACAGATCGCCTTCGCCTTCCACGACCTGCAGACCGGCATCTGGGCACGCCACCGCGCCGACGAGCGCGTGCCCACGGCCAGCGTGATCAAGCTGCCAATGCTTGTCCACATCGCCCTGGCCGTCGACGAGGGGGCGCTCAGATGGGACGAGCCGATCACCCTGGCTGAAGCCGTCAAGGTTGCCGGCTCCGGCATCCTCAAGGAGCTGGGCGCCGGGCTCAGCCTCAGCCTGCGTGACCTCTGCCTGCTGATGACCGCCCTCTCCGACAACACCGCTACCAACATGCTGATCGACCGGGTCGGCATCGAGGCGATCAACGCCCGCGCCCAGGCCCTCGGCATGGCTCAGACCCGCCTGCTGCGCCGCGCTTTCAGCCCCGACACCCCGGCGAGCATCCCTTTCGGCCTCGGCGTCACCACCGCCGACGAGATGGCCGGCCTGCTGGTCAAGATCGCCCGGCGCCAGCTCGGCGACGGCGCGGCCGCCGACACAGTGCGGGACATCCTGGCCACCCAGCAAGACCGCGCCGGCATCCCGCGCATGCTGCCCGAGGGCTGGGCCTACGCCGGCAAGACCGGTGCGGTTGAGGCGCTGCGCGCCGACGCCGGGGTCATCACCGCGCCCGACGGCCGGCGCTTTGTGCTGGCCGCCTTCTGCGCCAGCATGCCCATAGTCGACTGGACGCCCGACAACCCCGGCCTGCTCGCCATCGCCCGCCTGGCCCAGGCGCTGCTCATCCCCGACGAGGTGTAAGGGCGCAGCAGCGCGGCGCTGCGCGCCCCGACGGGTGCCACCAGTAAGGGCGCAGCAGCGCGGCGCTGCTGCGCCCCGACGGGTGCCACCAGTAAGGGCGCAGCAGCGCGGCGCTGCTGCGCCCCGACGGGTGCCACCAATCCCTCCTCATGATCACAGAGTCAGACCACTAGAACAAAAGATCGGCCCCACGAACCATGCAAAACCTGTGACGGTAGGCTATAATACTGATAGCCGTCAGGAGTCAGGAGTCAGCCGCCCCGGCGCAGCGCAGCGCCACCGGGCCTCTGGCTTCTGGCTTCTGACGTATCATTGCTGAATAAAGAGCGCCCCTATGACCTTTCGTGTTGAGGCACCCTATACGCCGACCGGCGACCAGCCCGAGGCGATCCGAAAGCTGGTGGAGGGCCTGGGCGAGGGCCACCGCCACCAGACCCTGCTGGGGGCCACGGCTACCGGTAAGACGGCCGTCATGGCCTGGATCTTCGAGCAGGTCAAGCGCCCGACCCTGGTGCTCGCCCATAACAAGACGCTGGTCTCCCAGCTCTGGGCCGAGTTCCGCGACTTCCTGCCCGACGCCGCCGTCGAGATGTTCATCTCCTACTACGATGAGTACACCCCTGAGGCCTACGTGCCCAGCAAGGACCTGTACATCGAGAAGGAGGCCAGCATCAATGAGGAGATCGACCGGCTGCGCCACGCCGCCACCCAGGCTCTCTTCACCCGCCGCGACGTGCTGATCGTCGCCTCGGTCTCGGCGATCTTCGGCCTCGGCTCGCCCCAGGACTACGGCCAGGTGGTCATCCCCATCCGCGCCGGCGAGGTGCGCAACCGCGACAAGCTGCTGCGCCAGCTGATCGACCTGCAGTTCGAGCGCAACGACATCGACTTCCACCGCGGCACCTTCCGCGTCCGCGGCGATACCCTCGACATCATGCCGGCCAACAGCGAGACAGCCGTGCGCGTCGAGTTCTGGGGCGACGATGTCGAGCGGATCGTCGAGCTCGACCCGCTCACCGGCGAGATCCTGCTCACCCGCACCGCCGTGGACATCTACCCGGCCAAGCACTTCGTCACCACCAAGGATAAGCTCGCCGGCGCCGTGCGCAGCATCCAGGACGAGCTCGGCGAGCGCCTGCGCGAGCTTGAGGCGAACGGCAAGGTCCTGGAGGCCGCCCGCCTCAAGCAGCGCACCATGTACGATCTGGAGATGCTCGGCGAGGTCGGCTACTGCTCCGGCATCGAGAACTACTCGCGCCACATGGACGGCCGCAGCCCCGGACAGACGCCCTGGACCCTGATCGACTACTTCCCCGACGACTTCCTGCTCTTCGTCGACGAGAGCCACATCAGCCTGCCCCAGGTGCGCGGCATGTATAAGGGCGACCGCTCGCGCAAGGAGACGCTGGTCGACTTCGGCTTCCGCCTGCCCTCGGCCCTCGACAACCGGCCCATGCACTTCGAGGAGTTCGAGGAGCATATCTACCATGCGATCTATGTCTCGGCCACCCCCGGCCCCTACGAGCGCGAGCACAGCCAGCAGGTCGTCGAGCAGATCATCCGGCCCACCGGCCTAGTCGACCCGATGATCGAGGTGCGCCCCTCCAAGGGCCAGGTGGACGATCTGGTGTCCGAGGTGCGCAAGCGGGTCGAGAAGGGCCAGCGCGCCCTCGTCACCACCCTCACCAAGCGCATGGCCGAGGATCTGGCCGACTACCTCAAGGAGACCGGAGTGCGCACGATGTACCTGCACTCCGACATCGACACCATGGAGCGGGTCGAGATCCTGCGCGACCTGCGCCTGGGCGTGTATGACGTGGTGGTCGGCATCAACCTACTGCGCGAGGGCCTCGACCTGCCCGAGGTCAGCCTTGTCGCCATCCTCGACGCCGACAAAGAGGGCTTCCTGCGCTCGGAGACCTCGCTCATCCAGATCATCGGCCGGGCCGCCCGCCACCTGGAGGGCCGGGTGATCATGTACGCCGACAGCGTCACCAACTCGATGGACGCCGCGATCAAGGAGACCCGCCGCCGCCGCGACATCCAGATCGCCCACAACGCGCGCCACAACATCGTCCCGGTGGGCATCTCCAAAGGCGTGCGCGACCTCTCCGACCGCCTGCGCAAGATGGCCGAGGAGCGCGGCGAGTACCAGGTCAATGGCAAAGGCGCGCAGGCCAAGCCGATCATCGCCGAGATCCCGCGCGACGAGCTGAACAAGCTGATCAAAGACCTGGAGAAGCAGATGAAGCAGGCCGCCAAAAACCTCGAGTTCGAGAAGGCCGCCGCCCTGCGCGACCAGGTGATGGAGCTGAGGAAGACGCTGGCCCTCGATGCATAATTGCAGATTGCAGATTGCAGATTGAGCTCTGCAATCTGCAATCTGCAATCTGCAATCTACAATAATCTGTATGGCAGTCCAAGTCTGGATCGGCGAGAAGCCAGAACACCCCAACGAGCGACGTGCGATCATGGCCCTGGCGAACGGTCTCGACCGGCTGGACGGCCTGCATCTGATCCTGGCCAACTTTAGCGTCGGCGGGCGGACAGTCGACATGGTGATCATCAAGCACGACGCGATCTTCATCGTCGAGCTGAAGCACTGCGACGGGCGGGTGATCGGCAGCGTCAACGGCCCCTGGTTCGTGGAGGGCCGCAACGGCGAGCGCAAGCGGCTCAACCCCGGCCGCAAGAACCCCTACAACCAGGTCATCTCCTACTTCCACGCCCTGACCAACTTCCTCAACGAGCACCGCCGCGAGTTCCTCTCGCAGCAGAAGGCCAACGACATCGACTTCCGCACCTGCAAGCGCGCGGTGGTGATCTCGCCCACGATGCAGGAGGGCTCGGAGATCGAGCTGGACTGGAAGGTCGAGCTGAAGGGACTCGACGAGCTGCCGGCCTACCTGATCACCGAGCGATCATCGGAGATCGAGCTCACCGACGATGAGATGCTGGCCATCCCGCAGATGCTCCACTGCACCCCCTGGGACGAGATCAACACCGTGATCCGCGGGGTGATCAGCGAGCCGGATGCGCCGCCCCCTGCGCCCGCCCCGCCCATCGAGGTAGCTCCACAAGACGAGTCGCCGCCCGGCCTCTGGCAGCGGATCGTGGGCATCCTGCGCACCACCACCGGCCGGGTCGCCGCCGGCCTCGCCCTGATGGTCGCCGTGCTCTTCATCGCCCTGATCATGCGCCCGGCCCAGGTGATCATCCCCGACGCCGACCAGCCCCTCGTGCCGATCGCCGAGGTGACCGGCGTCCCCACCGGGGGGGCGCCCCTCGCCGACGACGCCCCCGACGGCGGATGTCGCTGGTCGAGCTACCAGCTGGTCGGCAAGCGCTGGGACGGGGCGAGCGGCGGCTGGGTCAGCGTCGCGGTCGGCGAGGGCAGCGCCGGCCTGCTGCCCGAGGTGGTGGTGGCGCTGGAGCAGGTGGCCACGTGCAGCGACCAGATCACCCTCACGTGGAGCGTCCAGAACAACAGCGCCAAGGAGATCAGCTTCCCCCTGCGCAGCGACAACATCCAGATCAGCGACAGCCTGGGCAACGACTACCAGATCACCGACGATGCCTCGCAGCCCAACAATATGCGGGTGGCCCCCGGGGCCAAGGAGCGCGGAGTGTCTGTGTCCGACCGGCCGGTGAGCCGCAGCGCCTCCTCGCTCCTCGTCCGCCTCAAGAACCAGCCCTTCGGCGAGGCCAGCTTCGTCGTGTCGCTGCAAAAATAATGCATAGCAAAGGGTGAAATGGCTAGCGAAGCTAGCCATTTCACCCTTTGCTATGCGGTAATACCCTGGGCGAAAGCCCTAAAGCGCCGCGCGACGCCTGAGCTCATCCGGCACCGGCACCGTCCTCCCCGCCGCGTAGTCATACATCACCAGCACGCTGCGGGCGCTGGCGATCAGCGCCTCGTCGGCGGCGCGGGCGATGGCGTACTCCATCGAGAAGCTCTTGGTGCCGAACGAGGCGATCCGCACCCCGACGCCCAGCCGGTCGTTGAAGAAGGCCGGCGTCTTGTAGCTGATCGTCAGCTCGGCCAGGATGATGTTCAGCTGCTCCAGCGGCAGGCCGGTGAGCTGGCTGTAGAAGTCGATCCGCGCCGACTCCAGGTAGGTCGCGTAGACGGCGTTGTTCACGTGACCCAGCGAGTCCAGGTCGCGGAAGCGCACGTCGAGCCAGTGGATAAACGGGAAGCCCGCAAGCGGGGCTGGCATATCGCGAGACATAGATGCTCCTTCAGCGTAAGGGCGCAGCAGCGCGGCGCTGCTGCGCCCTTACTTCAGCGGGAAGCCCAGCCGCCCCAGGCTGGCCCGCAGCGTGTCGCGCCCGGAGAGCGTCTCGGGGCCGGCGACCCGGCGGGCCGAGTGCTCGACCCAGTCGCCGCGCACGCGCATCTGCTGCTCGGCGTAGAACGCGTCCATGGCCCGGCCGTACTCCTCCAGGGCGGCCGGCTCGGCCGCCGTATCGTAGCGCTCGCGGTGCAGCACCGCCGCCTGGGGCAGCCGCGGCTTGATCGCGGCCGCGCTGTCCTCGACGGGGTAGCCCACGCACATCCCGAAGACGGCGAAGGCCCCGGGCGGCAGGCCCAGCTCGGCGGCCACATCCTCGGGGCGGTTGCGCATCCCGCCGATGTAGACCACGCCCATGCCCAGCGACTCGGCGGCCACGGCGGCGTTCTGGGCGGCCAGGGCCGCGTCCACCGCCGCCAGCAGAAACATCTCGGTGTAGTCCAGGGCCGCGTGCGGCATCCCCCGCGCCTCGGCCGCGCGGGCCAGGCGCGAGAGGTCGGCCAGCCAGACCAGGAAGAGCGGGGCCTGGCGGATGTGGGCCTGGTCGCCGGCGAGCTGGGCCAGGCGCCCCCTGCGCGCGGGGGTCTCGACGGCCACCACGCTCCAGGCCTGCAGATTCGAGGAGGTCGAGGCGGACTGGGCGGCGGCAACCAGCAGCTCCAGAGCGCCCTCTGGCAGGGGCGTCCCCTGGTAGCTGCGGATCGAGCGGTGCTGGAGGATCGCGCTGATCGCCGCGCTCCAGCTCTCGCCGGCGGGCAGGCGGTCGGCACCGTAGCGGGCGCGCAGCAGCTCGGCTGCGGTGGTGGCAGGTTCAGTAGTTGTCATACCCTGAATCGTACCACAACCTGCGCCGCCTCCCGGCGGAATTTTTGTTAGCGCGAATAAGTCCTGGGTTAACCTGGGAGCGTCGGTGGCCCCGCTCGCGACTGAAGTCGCAGCGCGGGGGCCTCCGGCCAACGAACACGAAGTCCACTGTCACGGTGGCCGGCGCGGGGTTGGGGTTGCTCACGCACAGGTAGTAGCTGGCGTCGCGGGTGCGCCCGTCCACGAAGGCCCAGCTGTAGCCGGGGGCCAGCGCCCCGGCGCCCACCGATCCGGCCGCGCCGCCGTTGAAGGTCATGGCCCGCTCCACGGCCACCGGCCGGTCGGCAGTCACCTCAGTAGAGACGCCGAGGTCGGGAACAACATCGTTGACGTTAATCACGAGCTGGGAGCGCGGCGGGATGGCGTAGCGCCGCACGTCGCTGGCGCCGTCCGGCCCCATAAAGACGGCCTCGGTGTTGGCCGGCTGGTCGTTGGGGTTAAGCACCAGCAGGCGCATCTGGAAGCCATTCTCGGTGGTGCCCTCGGCAAAAAGCCAGCGCCGCGAGAGCGTGTCGATGCCGCGCCCGGTGTGCAGGCCGGGCGCCGCGCCCTCGGGGCTGCGTCCGAAGCGCATGGTGCGCTCGACGGCGATCGGCTGGGCGGCGATCACCCGCGCGCCGAAGCTGGCGTCCGGCAGGACATCGTGTACCGCCACCACTAGCCGGTCGCGCGCGCTAATCTGCACCTTCTGCTCGAACTGCGTGCCGTCGCTGCGCATGTAGGTGATCGTCGCCGAGACGGCGGCGGCCTGGGGGTTGAAGAGGATCAGGTAGGTGCTGTTGGTGCCCTCGGTGGACCCCTCGGCGAAGTACCAGATCCGCGAGAGCCGGCTGATGCCGGGGCCGCCGTCCACATCGGTGGTCAGGTTCATGCTGCGCTCGGCCAGGAGCGGCGCGCTCGACTCGACGATGGCTGGCAGCGAGGTGGTGCCCGAGATCACATCGTTGAGCACGAGGTCGCTGCGTGCGCCGGCGGGCACGCCGACGATCCGGGTCAGCGGCGGCTCGCCGGGGGGGATGAGCGTGACCTTCGCGTCGGCCTGGGCGCCGGAGAGGTTGAGAAAGCTCAGCCGCTCGCTGTAGTCGGCCACATTCCCCTCGGCGAAGTACCAGCGCGCCCGCACCGTCGACTGGTCGGCCAGGCTGCGGATCTGCGGCAGCAGGGCGAGCGTGGCCTGGGCCGGGTCGGCTGCGGCTGGGTCAGCCTCGCTGTGGGCGGCGATGTTGGGGCGCTGGGCGCGCGCGTCGCCCACGAGTACGATGTGCTGCCCGGCAGGCGCGATGTCGTAGGCCTGGCCGAGCCAGGCCAGCAGGCCGATCAGGGCGCCCTGGGCCTCGGCGCTCGGCGCGGCACCCTGGGGGGCGACCAGCGCGATATGGATGGTCACATCGCCGCCCGAGAGCCGGCCCACGTCCGAGGTCGGCCCGCCAAGGCGGCCCTCGTAGAGGTTGCCGCCGGCGTCGATCACATAGTGGTAGGCCAGATCGTCCCAGCCCAGCACATCGGTCTGGTAGGCCAGCAGGGCGCGCATCAGGTCGAGGCTGCTTTCGGACGGGTCAGCGGCGATCTGGTGGATGATGATGCCGCGCGGGTCGCGCCGGGCGGGCTGGGCGGCCGCGACGGTGCCGCTCCAGTCGCTGCGACCGATCAGCACCGGCCGCTGGGTCAGCGTCTCCCGGCCGGAGAGGATCGGGCGGCGCGGCAGGCCGGCGGCCAGGGTCGGCGTGGGCTGGGCGGTGCGCAGATAGCTCACCGTCACCGCGCTGAGCGTGGCCGAGGCGCGGGCGACCTGGCTGGTCAGGCTGGCCCGCAGCTGGAGGTAGGCGCTGTCGGCGGGGAAGGCGAGGACATCGGCGGTGGCCAGGGCGCCGTCGTCGGCCTGGGAGCGGGCGTCGCCGCTCTCAAGGGGCTGCCAGGCGCCCCAGCCATCGTCGGGGTTGCCCCCGGCGGGCGGCGGCGGGGTGGCGCGGGCGCGCAGCTCAAGCCGCACGCCGGTGCCCTCGATCAGGTCGGCGTGCCAGACGGCGCCGGCCGCGTTGAAGGCGAAGGCCGTGGCGAAGGGCGCCGAGAGGAACGCCCCGGCGACCTGGTCCTCGGCGAGGCGCAGCTCGCCCCCGGCGTTGTTGGTGATCAGCAGGCCGCTCGACGCGCCGGCCTCCCAGTCGGCGACATCGCTCAGCTGCCAGGAGTCCGCCTTCACCTGCGGGGCCTGCTGCGCGCGGGCGGGCGCGGCGAAGGGGAGCAGGGCGGCGACGAGCACGAGGGCGAGGAGGTGGGGGAGGGCGGCGCTTCGGCTCATGGGCTTCCTTACCTCTATCAGAAGAGTCGCCCCCCTCTCCCGCCGCAGCGGGAGAGGGGGCAGTGGGGGGAGGGCCGGGGCTACCTCTCGGGCTTGACCGCGCCGCCGAAGGCCCCGCGGTAGGCGTTGGCCGAGTCGTAGAGCATCCAGCCGTCGATCTGCGAGAACTGCTCGGTGGCGTCGATCTGGGCGCGCACCTGGGACGGGCCGTACTGCACCACCTTGTAGGCCCAGGGGTCGGTGTGGTCCTGGAGCCAGGGGCGCAGGCGGGCGTACTGATCCTGGATCTGCGCGACCCCGGCGGTGTTCGCGGCGTTCAGCACGGCGGCCGGCTCGTCCACCGGCGAGTCCAGGCCGAAGGCGCCGGGCCACCAGAGCGAGGGGTAGACCATCGGGGCGATGTAGTCGGTGTAGGCGCCCATGCGCCCAATGTCCTGGGCGATCGTCATCGAGGGGCCGAGCACCACCCGCCCGAACACATCGATCGACATATACGCCCCTGCGCCGTTGACCGCGCGGTGGGCCTGCTGCATAAACTCGGTCAGCGTGTTGAACATCAGGTCCGGGTTATCGACCGGGTCGATCGGCACGGAGAACTGTAGCGTATCGCGGAAGCTGGCCTTGTCGCCGTACCAGTCGGGGAAGCGGATATAGTCATAGTTGATCTCGTCGAAGCCCATCATGGCCGCCTCGACGCCCAGCTGGATGTTGTAGTCCCACACGTTGCGGTTGGTCGGGTCGAGGTAGGCGTAGCGGATGCCGGGGCCGGGGTAGTCGGCGAAGACCTCGCCGGTCTCCTTGAGGTGGATCGCCCAGTCGGGCCGGGCGTCGGCCAGGACGTTATCATGCGAGAAGAGCTGTACGCGGGCGATGGTATAGATGCCCTTGGCCCTGAGGCTCTGCACGAGGCCGCGCATGTCGATGTAGTCCCGAGAGAGGCCGAGCTCCTTGGCCAGGGGCACCTGCGAGTCATAGTAGACCATGCCCAGGTCGTCGCGCAGGTCGCTCTTGATGTCGATGATGATCGTGTTCAGCTCGGTGGTGTCGATCAGGTCGATATACTCCTGGAGCGCCTTGGATGAGCTGGCGACGGCGGCGGTGACGTAGAGCGCCTTGACGGTGAAGCGGTCGAGGGCGATCTCGCTGGGCAGGTTGCCGGGCTTGATCTCGATCACCTGCTTGGCGTAGCCGGGCGAGAGCACCTGGAGGTAGCCCTGCTCGGGCAGGCCCTTGAGGGTGAAGCTGCCGTCGCTGCTGCCCTTGACCTGCGTATATGCCACATCGGTGCCGGGCAGGGTGGCGGTGGCGATCAGGGTCGCGTTGGCGATCGGCGCGCCGGTGCCCTTGTCGATCAGGCGGCCGCGCAGGGTGTCGGGGCGCAGCACCGAGTCCAGGCTGGTCGTCTGGCCGATCTCCTCAGAGAGCGGCGCGTAGCCGTCGGCGACAATCTCCACCGTCTGCTCGCCCTCGGCGATGCCGACGACCTTATAGCGCCCCTCGGCGTCGGTGGTGGCCTTGGCCGCGCCAACCGTGACGATGGCCCCGGCGACCGGCCCGCCGCTGAAGCGGTCGGTCACCTGTCCGGCGAGCACATCCGGGCGCAGGGCCGGGCTGTAGCTGGTGGTGCGGCTGAGCTGCTCGGCGACGGGCGCGTGGTCGGGGGCGCTCACCGCAAGGCTGAACTGCTCGGGGACGCCCTCGAAGCTGTAGCTGCCGTCGGCGGCGCTCTGGGCGCGCAGGGTGGTGCTGATATCAACCGTGATCGCCAGGTCGGCCCCGGCCAGCGGCCTGCCGCTGAAGGTGTCGCTGACCACGCCGCGCAGCGTGTTCGGGCGCAGGGCGGTGTCGAGCGTGATCGTCAGCGTGCCGCTCGCGGCGATCTGCGGCTGCGCCTCCAGAGGCAGTGCCACCGGCTCATAGTCGGGCGCCGTCACCGCCAGGGTGTCCGTCTTGCGCCAGCTCGGCGCCTTGAAGACCCCGTTGGCGTCGGTGGTCACCGTCGTCTCGCCGACCTGCACGCTGGCCGCACTTATCGGCGCGCCCGTGTAGGCGTCCTTGATGGTGCCGGTGAGCACAGGGTCGGGTGCGGCGCAGGCGGACAGGGCGGCAGCGAGCAGGAGTATGATCAAGGCGGCGAGCGGCCGCCGGGGGGGGCGCAGGGGCAGAACGGCAGGGTTCAGTCGGAGCATAGTCCCTTTCCTTGGGAGTCCGTAGGGTGATTGCAGATTGCAGATTGCAGATTGCAGATTGCCTGCTGCGCATTCTGGAATCTTCTCTGGGCGCTAGTGGTAGATAATACTGGCCATGATAAAAT
>NZ_JAIEWN010000011.1:62721-71915 GCF_019599295.1 Oscillochloris sp. ZM17-4
AGCGCTACGATCCGGCGACGGGCAGTTGGAGCCCCACCAACAACCTGAGCACCGCGCGCTTCATTCACACGGCGACGCTGCTGCCTGACGGCACGGTGCTCGTCGTCGGCGGCTATGACGGCAGCGGCTACCTGAGCAGCGCGGAGCGGTACGACCCGACGACGGACCGCTGGAGCCCCACCACCGGCAGCCTGGCCACCGCGCGCTACAGGCCCACGGCGACACTGCTGCCTGACGGCACGGTGCTCGTCGTTGGCGGCTATGGCAGCAGCGGCGTGCTGAGCAGCGCGGAGCGGTACGACCCGGCGACGGGGAGCTGGAGCGATGCCGGCAGCCTGGCCAGCGCGCGCTACTGGCACACGGCGACGCTGCTGGCGAGTGGGCAGGTGCTGGTCGTCGGCGGCTATGACGGCAGCGGCTACCTGAGCAGCGCGGAGCGGTACGACCCGGCGAGCGGCAGCTGGAGCGATGCCGGTAGCCTGGCCAGCGCGCGCGACTCCCACACGGCGACGCTGCTGGCGAGCGGGCAGGTGCTCGTCGTCGGCGGCAGGGACGGCAGCGGCACCCTGAGCAGCGCGGAGCTGTACGACCCGGCGAGCGGCAGCTGGAGCGCCACCGGCAGTCTGGCCAGCGCGCGCTACGTCCACACGGCGACGCTGCTGCCTGACGGCACGGTGCTCGTCGTCGGCGGCATAGGCAGCAGCGGCGAGCTGAGTAGCGCGGAGCTATACGACCCGGCGACGGGGAGCTGGAGCGCCACCGGCAGCCTGGCCAGCGCGCGCTACGGCCACACGGCGACGCTGCTGCCTGACGGGCAGGTGCTCGTCGTCGGCGGCTTGGGCAGCAGCGGTCGCCTGAGCAGCGCGGAGGTGTACGACCCGGCGACGGGCCTCTGGAGCGCGACCGGCAGCCTGGCCAGCGCGCGCTACTGGCACACGGCGACGCTGCTGGCGAGCGGGCAGGTGCTGGTCGTCGGCGGCATAGGCAGCAGCGGCTACCTGAGTAGCGCGGAGCGGTACGATGTCGGCCTCGGCTTCGATCCGACCTGGCGCCCGACGATCACGACCGCGCCGATCACCGTGGCGAGCGGCCCGATCGCCCTGAGCGGCAGTGGCTTCCGGGGCATCTCGGAGGCATCCTCGGGCGGCGCGAACAGCTCGGCCACCGGCTACCCGCTGGTGCAGCTGCGCGCGCTCGACGGCGGCCTGACCCGCTGGCTCAGCCCAGACCCGGCGGCGGGCTGGTCGGACACCAGCTTCACCAGCCAGGCGCTCGGCACCTTCCCGGACGGCTACGCGCTGCTGACGGTCTTCGTCAACGCCATCCCCAGCCAGAGCGTGATCATCCAGGTGGATCAGACCGCGCCGACGGTGAGCCTCACCAGCGCGGCGCCCAACCCAACCAACGCCAGCCCCATCCCGGTGACGGCGACGTTCAGCGAGGGCGTGACCGGCTTCACCGTGGACGACATCGTGGCGGGGAACGCGACGGTGAGCAACTTCGTGGCGGTGAGCGCCACGGTCTACACCTTCGACCTGACGCCGGCGGCCGACGGCGCGGTGACGGCGGATATCGCCGCCGGGGTGGCCACGGACGCGGCGGGGAATAGCAACAGCGCCGCGACTCAGCTCAGCCGGACGTACAGCCCGGTCGCCCCGATCACCCGCATCTACCTGTCACTCGTGATGGTGCCGACACCGCCGCCGGCCCTGCCCGACCTGGTGGTCGCGCAGATTAGCACGGCGGGCGGGCAGCTCTCCGTGACCATCGCCAACCAGGGGGCGGCGGCCACAAGCGAAGCCTTCTGGGTGGATCTGCTGATCGCCCCGACCCGCGCTCCGACCCAGCTCAACGACACCTGGGACGCGCTGGGCACGCGCGGGCTGACCTGGGGCGTCACCGCGCCGCTGGCCCCCGGCGCGCGGATCACGCTCACCGTCGGCGACGCCTACTACCGCGCCGACTACAGCAACCCCGGCGGGCCGATCAGCGCAGGAACGCTGCTCTACGCCCACGTGGACTCAGCCAGCAGCGCGACAACCTACGGCGGCGTGCGGGAGACGCACGAGCGCGACGGCGGCCCCTACAACAACATCCTCGGCCCGGTTCCTGCCACGACGGCGGTCAACCTGACGACGCTGGCCGGGGCGGCGCCCGCCGCGCCCGCCGCCGACCTGCCGCCGCGTTAGGATTGCAGATTGTAGATTGCAGATTGCAGATTGAATCTGCAATCTGCAATCGGTAGTGGCCTCATATGTGATGGCGGTCATTCTGAGCGAAGCGAAGAATCCCGGTCGGGACCCTTCGCTTCGCTCAGGGTGACATTCGCGAGAGATCCTCTCCCCTGCTTCGGATCGCGGCAAGCGGTGATTGGCTCAATAATCTCAATAAGTGCTGTTTGCTGCAAGAAAACTGTCAGAAAACGCTCTCGTACATCGCTTGAAAGATAGCGGTCAAATTTGCTCCGCAAAAGCACTGAGGTTAATTCGAGCGTCGTTGCGTCTGAAACAAGCACGATTCCACCTGCAAGTGCGGCATCTACCGCTTGGCGCGGGACGGATTGACGAAAAAGTGCGGCGCTAACGATGGTATTTGTATCAATAACAAAGCGACTACTCATGTTCGCTCAGGATTTGATTAAGGATTTCAGGTGTTAATCCGCGAGTTTGCGCTTCGTCGCTCATTTCATCCATAATGTTTTGCAGCGTTCCCTCCACAGGCATCGCGGTTGCACGGAAAAGCAGGCGTACAAGTAATTGTACTTTCCGCCGCTCTTCTTCCGTTGCCGCATAATATTTTGCCGCTGTTGCGGTATCAACAGGGATCATAATCGTTGCGTTACTCATCATGCACTCCTTGCTCGCCCTACTTCATATGTGTACTCTCCGAAAGAGAGTATAGCACGTTTGTTTGTGATATACTACTCCTTTTTCTCTTTCGCGGTAACGCAGTCGCCCTGATCGGTTTTTTGGCCGAAGGGCGGCGCGCCTGCGTTCTGACGTATACTATATGAGAAAGGAACTCACGGATCATGAGGGGGCAAGTCAGGCTACGTTACCCATCGCTTCCTGATGTGCTTGACCTGTCCTCTGTCCCCTGTCCCCTGTCCCCTGTACCCTTGTCTAAGAAAGCAGACCCATGTCCCAGAAGACAGACTACGATGTGATCGTCGTCGGCGGCGGCCACAACGGGCTCACCTGCGCCGGCTACCTCGCCAGGGCCGGCATGCGCGTCCTCGTGGCCGAGCGCCGGCCGATCGTCGGCGGCGCCGTCTGCACCGAGGAGGACATCCCCGGCTACAAGATCGACGTCGGCTCCTCCGCGCACATTATGATCCACCTCACCCCGGTGGTGCGCGACCTCCAGCTTGAGCAGCACGGGCTGGAGTATATCGACATGGACCCCTACGCCTTCTACCCGCTTCCCGACGGCAGCGGCTCGATCAGCTTCTACCGCGACACCGAGAAGACCATCGCCAGCATCGCCACGGTCTGCCCGCGCGACGCCGAGGCCTACCGGCAGTTCCTGGCCTACTGGACGCCGCTGAACGAGGCGGTGTTTAGCGCCTTCCTCAACCCGCCCTCTACCGGGCGGCTCTTCGGCAGCGTGGCCGCCGTGGTGCCGCGCATGCCCGGCGGCCTCGCCGGGGCCACCGAGGTCAGCCGCAAGCTGTTCTCCAGCTACGCCCAGCTGATCAATGAGACCTTCGAGAGCGAGGCGATGCGCTCGGCCATGACCTGGCTGGCCGCCCAGAGTGGCCCGCCGCCGGACGAGATCGGCGCCGGGGATTTCTTCGGCTGGCACGCCATGCTGCACACCAGCGGGGCCAAGCACCCGCGCGGCGGCAGCGGCATGCTCACCCAGGCCATGGCCCGCAGCCTGAAGAGCATGGGCGGCGACGTGGCCCTGGACGCGCCGGTGAAGCGGATCATCGTCCATGGCGGGCGCGTCCAGGGCATCGAGACCGAGGACGGCCAGAGGTACAGCGCGCCGATCGTCATCTCCAACGCCCACGTGCTCACCACCATGCTCAAGCTGGTCGGCGCCGAGCACCTGCCGGGCGACATGGTCCATCGGCTGAACAACCTGCGGGTCGGCAACGGCTTCGGCATGACCGTGCGCTGCGCCGCCGAGGAGCTGCCCGACTACCTGGCCGCGCCCTCGGGCGGGCGGCCCCACGAGAGCCACCACGGCCTCCAGCTGCTCAGCCCGAGCATGGGCCACGTGCGCCGGGCCTACGAGGACTACATCCAGGGCAACCCGGCCAAGGACCCGGCGGTGATCGCGATGACCTTCTCGGCGATCGACCCGGACGTGGCCCCGCCCGGCAAGCACACCGTCTTCCTCTGGGCGCAGTACTTCCCCTACGAGCTGAGCGGCGGCCGCCAGTGGGACGATATCCGCGAGGGGGTGGCCGACTCGGTGCTGGAGGTGCTCTACCGCTACGCGCCCAACATGCGCGGCAAGATCATCGACCGCTATGTCCAGACGCCGCTGGATCTGGAGCGGCGCCTCGGGCTGCTGCGGGGCAATGTGATGCACCTGGAGATGAGCTTCGACCAGATGTTCATGTACCGCCCGCTGCCCGAGCTGTCTGGCTACCGTACCCCCGTGCGCGGGCTCTACCTGACCGGGGCCAGCACCCACCCGGGCGGCGGCGTGTTCGGGGCCAGCGGCTACAACACGGCCAAGGTGGTGATCGGCGACACGCGGCGCCGGCTGTGGGCGCCCCTGGCCCTGGGCGCCGGCGCGCTGGCCGCCGGGATCTGGGCCGCCGGCCGGGGTGGCGAGCGATCACGATAGGGCTGCCGCTAGGCGGGGGTGTGGGGGTGGCTTCGCCACCCCCACACAAAAGCAGGGTCTGGGGCTTCGCCCCATGCGTATCAAGGTAAGCCCACATTCTCCTCTTGTTTTGCGGAAATATTGCCAGCGAAGCTGGCAATATTTCCGCAAAACAAGCACGGTTTTTAGGGCGGCAGCCCTAGACGTGATGCGCATGGGGCTTCGCCCCAGCAGGGGGTAATATGAGCGGGCTACAATGAGCCCACAGTGCCTATGGTCAATTCCTGTGGGGCATCACCCCGACGCCCCACAGCACACTACCGATATGTCGTACCTATCGCGCCGAGCGACGCTTGCACTGCTCTGGCTCCTCGTTGTTATGGAGGTGTTCCTCGCCTCCTACTTTCTGTCTACCCCTCAGCTCATCTTTCACCGGATCTGGGCGCTGATCTTCATTCTGGTCTTCGCCGTCGCCCTCGGCTTCTACTGGCGTGGATACCAGTGGCCGCGCTACATGGTGCTGGTTGGGGTCAGCCTGGGCGCCGGCATGATCCACACCGAGCCGTACGTGTCGCAGGTGTTTGCGGCGGCTATACTGTTGCCCCCGGTGCTGGCCCTGGTGCTCGCCGACTGGCGCTGGGTGATCCTCTCGGCGACCACGAGCTACCTCTGCCTGCTCGCCCGTGCGGGCTGGACGGGGGTCTACGCCGAGCCGTTCAATATTGGCCTCTCCATCGTGCTCGTGGGCGGCATGGCCCTGGCCCGCCATCTGACCGACATGGCGCTGGCGCGCGCCGAGGAGCAGCGGCTGCTGCTCGAGCAGGAGCGGGCCAGCCTGGCCGCCCGTGTGGCCGAGCGAACCGAGGAGCTCTCGGCGGCCAACGCCCAGCTGCGCCAGGCCAACCAGATGAAGGACGCCTTCCTGTCCAGCATCAGCCACGAGCTGCGCACGCCGCTGAATGTGATCCTCGGCAGCGTCGAGCTGCTTCGGGAGGAGATCTACGGCCCCCTCGACGAGCGGCAGCAGCGCGCCCTCGGCTCTGTGGATCAGAGCGGGCGTCAGCTGCTCGGCCTGATCAATGACATCCTCGACCTGGTCAAGATGGAGGCCGGCAAGCACGAGTTCGCCTTCGATATGGTCTCGGTGAGCGATGTCTGCTCCCAGTGCGCCCGCCTGATCCGGCCCGAGGCCGAGGGCAAGGGTATCTCAGTCACGCTGACGGTCGCCCCCGACGTGGGCCTGATCCCCAGCGACCCGCAGCGCATGCGCCAGATCCTGCTGAACCTGCTGAGCAACGCGGTGAAGTTCACCCCCGAGGGCGGCAAGATCGGCCTGCTGGCGATCCGGTGCGATAGCTTTGTGGATCTGACCGTGTGGGACACCGGGATCGGCATCACCGACGTCGACCAGGGGCGGCTCTTCCAGCCGTTCAGCCAGCTCGACAACCGGCTGGCCCGCCGCTACGACGGCACCGGGATCGGCCTGGCCCTGGTGTCTCAGCTCGTCGCGCTGCACCGCGGCAGCGTGTCGGTCGAGAGCGTGGCGGGCAAGGGCAGCCGCTTCACCGTGCGCCTGCCGGTGGAGCAGTAGGGGCGCGGCAGCGCCGCGCCCCTACTGCTCCACCGGCAGATCCTCGCCGATGAAGTGGACGGCGCTCTTGGCCGCCTCCAGGATGGTCATCAGGCCGCTGCCGGGGTGGACAGCCCCGCCGATCCAGTAGAGCCGGCCGGCCCCGCTGTGGCGGATGTGCGGGCGGAATGGCCCGAGCTGGCTCCAGCCGTGGGTCAGGTTGAACACCGCGCCCAGATGGGTGCGGAAGTCGTCGCGCCATGTCTCGGCGGTGAAGTGGCGCTCGGCCACGATGTGTCGCTCCACGCCCTCGTAGCCCAGCAGCGGCATGCGCGATACGATCAGGTCGCGGTAGCTCTGCGCCTTGGCCGCCCAGTCCACCGGGTAGGCGGTGTTCGGCACGGGCACCAGCACGAAGAGCGTGCTGTGGCCCTCGGGCGCGTTGGCCGGGTCGACGATCGTCGGGTTGCAGACGTAGAACGAGGGGTCGTCCTCATCGAGGACGGCGCTCTTGGCCCAGAGCGGGTCGTGGCGGCGGATGTTCTGCGAGAGGTAGAGCTGGTGGTGGGGCAGCTCCTCGTAGCGCCGGTCCACGCCCAGGTAGAGCATAAAGGTCGAGCAGGAGAAGTCCATCTTGGCCAGCTTGCGGTCGGTGTAGGGGCCGCGGGCGCCCTCGGGCAGCAGGGTCTTCACGGCGTGGCCGAAGTCGGCGTTGAGCACCACGGCGTCGGCGGCAATGCGCCGGCCGTCGATCAGCTCGACGCCGGTGGCCCGCCCGCCGGAGACGATCACCTGGCGCACCGGGCTGCTCAGGTGGATCTTGACGCCCAGGTCCTCGGCGGCCCGGCCGAGCCCGCTCGCCAGGGCGCGGAAGCCGCCCTCGGGGTGCCAGACGCCCTCGTGGAACTCTAGGAACGTGACCAGGCTGAACACGCTGGAGCAGGCCGTGGGGTGCATGCCGAGGTACTTGGCCTGGTAGCCCAGGGCGTAGATCAGGCGCTCGTCGTCGAAGAAGCGCTTGAAGTGGGTGTAGAGGCTCTCCCAGGGGCGGAAGGGCAGGGCGGCAAGGATCTCATCGGGGCGCAGGTAGCCCAGGGGCGAGCGCACCGGCTGGCCCAGGTAGGGGCCGTAGCCCACCACGTTCTTGCCCAGGTGCTCGATGTACCAGCGCTCGAAGGCCGCCGGCAGGTCGGGGCCGAAGCTGGCAAGCTGGGCCTTGAAGGCGGCGATGTCCGAGGTCAGGTCGATGTGGGTGCCGTCCCAGAAGCCGATGCGGGTGTTCGGGTCGAGCCGGGTCAGCTTGACGTAATCGCTGAAGCGCAGCCCGCAGGTCGCGAACAGCTCCTCGTAGATCCGCGGCACCTGGAGGATGGTCGGCCCGGTGTCGAACTGGTAGTCGCCCAGGCCGAAGCCGCGCATGCGCCCGCCCACGCGATCCTCGGCCTCATATATCTCCACCTCGTAGCCGCGCGCGGCCAGGCGCATGGCGGTGGCCATGCCCCCCGGCCCGGCGCCGACGATCAGCACTCGCTGGCCCATTGTCGCTCCTTGTATCGGATTGCAGATTGCAGATTGCAGATTACAGATTGGGCGCTGCGCAGCCCAATAAATCCAGTATACCAGGAGTCTGATCGGGCGGGCCGCCGTGGTATAGTTCGGTGGGTGTGACGTATGTTCCCGCACCGCAGCGCACGCAATGCCGTCGGGGCGGGCCTGCGTGCCCGCCCCTAATGCGCCGCATTGCCCGCATTGGCGAGATCAATGCGGGCAATGCCCGGCATTGCTGCGATGATTGGCGTTGTGGGCGGCCACCAGGGCCGCCCCGACGCGGTGACGATTCATTGCAGAACAATTCATTGCAGAACAATCCGCCGCACCCTAGTTCGGGCGAATTGCTGTATTGCGAGGAGAACCCCCTATGTCCGACACGCCCCACGTGCCCATGGTCGAGCTTGAGGCCGGCCTGGAGGCCATCCGCCAGTCGCCGGCCGACGCCGGGGCCCTGATGATGATCGTGCGCCGGCCGGATTCGGGCGCGCGCGAGGTGCTGGCCGAGGGCGAGCTGGATCTGGCCGATGGCCTGTCCGGCGACAACTGGCGCGCGCGCGGCAGCTCGCGCACCGCCGACGGCGCGGCCCACCCCGATATGCAGCTGACCCTGATCAACGCCCGCCTGCTGGCCCTGATCGCCGGCGGCGAGGATCGCTGGCCGCTCGCCGGCGACCAGCTGGTGGTCGACCTGGACCTCGGCGCGGAGAACCTGCCCCCCGGCACCCGGCTGTCCATCGGCGCGGCTGTGGTCGCCGTGACCGCGCAGCCCCACACCGGCTGCGCGAAGTTTCTGGCGCGCTTCGGCCGCGACGCCCTGGCCTTCATCAGCGCGCCCGAGGGGAAGCGGCTGAACCTGCGCGGGATCAATGCGAAGGTGATCCGGCCGGGGCGCATCCGCGTGGGCGATATGGTGCGCAAGCTCGACGAGCTATAGGCCTACTCGCTGGGCAGCGCGTCGCCCCACTCCGCATCCCTGGCCGCCCGCCAGCGCGCGCGGTCGCCCTTGGTGACGGTCTCTGTGCGCAGGCCCTCGGGCGCGCAGAGGGTCAGCTCGATCCGGCCGGGGCGGGCGACGGGCCGGCGCAGCACCCGCGCGCCGATCGGCGTCCCTGGCTCGCGGGCCACGGCCAGGTAGGCGAACTTCTCGTCCTCGTAGCCCAGCTCGGCGCCCTTGGCGGCGCGCTGGGCCTTGCTGCGGGCGATGCGCTGGGCGAAGTGGCACCAGTCGTCATCGGGCAGCGGGCACGCGCCCTGCTGCGGGCAGGGCGCGACGATCCAGGCCCCGGCGGCG
>NZ_JAIEWN010000011.1:72015-80450 GCF_019599295.1 Oscillochloris sp. ZM17-4
GCTGGCGTCCAGGGTGAGCAGCCAGAGCGGCAGCAGCTCCACGCGCAGGCAGAGCATCTGCACATCGCCGGTGTCCGTCTCGACCGGCAGCCGCCGGGCGCCGCCGGACAGCACGGCGTGGGCGCGCAGGCGGCGCTCCTCCTTGGATGCGCTCAGGCCCATGGTCGCGCACAGCTCAGCTATCGGCAGGTAGGTGCGGTTCGGGTCCGGCCCGAGCCAGGCTACAATGTCTTGCGCGTAGAACCAGTTCACAGACGAGCCTTTCCTTAGATCGTACATCTTGCATTTTACCGTTCCTGCTCTATAGTAGCCTACCTCATCCGTGTGCCGTCGGCAAATCGGGGGTTGGGGGTTGGGGGGTGGGGGTAGTGCATTATGCACTGAATTGAAGAAGAAGGTCAGTTCCACCATGCAGCTTCTAAACTTCTCCGGCCGCCTGCTCCAGGCGCTCATGCTCGGCCTGATGGGGGCGGTCTTTCTGGGCGTCGGCGTGTTTCTCGGGGTCTTCGCCGCGCGCGATGCGAGCGCCGAGGCGGATCGGGTCGCGGCCATGGCCCCGCTGGGGCTGGCCGGGCTTGAGGCCGGCCGGCCGGGGGCTGCGGCGCTGCTGGAGGGCACCCTGAGCGCGCGCAACCCGGCGCGCTTCCGCGACTTTATCGCCTACACCCGCGAGGAGTACCACGGGGAGGACAGCGACGGCGACGCGGACTGGCGGGAGGACGAGCGGGTGACGCCGCCGCTGCTCGTTGACCTCGATGGGGGCGTCGCCCAGATCGGGAATGACAGCTACCGCATCTCGACGCCCCACGCGAGCTGGCAGGAGGGCAGCGTCCTCTACTGGAATGGCCTCAGCGGCGAGGGCACCAAGCGCTACGCGGGACTCGTCGCCGGCCGCCCGGTGCTGGCGCTGGGGATGATCCAGGCCGGCCCCGAGGGCAACGAGCTCCAGGCCGAGCTGATCTTCGGCGGCACGCGCGCCGAGTATATCGCCAACCAGCGCGGCAGCGCCCGCATCCTGCCGTTCATGGGCCTGATCTTCGGCGGGGTCGGCGTCCTGCTGCTCGGCGTCGGCGTCCGCACGCTGCTGCGGCGCTGATCCGCCCCCGTCTCGTGCTACAATAGATGCATACCCTCGCACATACCAATGATAGATATTGTCTCGATAGCGGGTGAGCGGAGCTCACCCGCTATCGAGACAATAGAGGTTTCCAGGGCGGCAGCCCTGATCTATAAGGAGCCGTGCCATGGAGCGCACCCAACTCGTCGAGGAGCTGCGGCGGATCGTCGGCCCGCGCGGCGTCGTCGATGACCCCCACGCCCTGATGACCTACGACGCCGACGGCTGCGTGATGGACACCGGCGACCCGCAGGTGGTGGTGCTGCCCACCAGCACGGCCCAGGTCAGCGGCGTGGTGCAGCTGGCCGCCCGCTACGGCCTGCCGGTGGTGCCGCGCGGCGCCGGCACCGGCCTCTCCGGCGGGGCCACGGCCATGTTCGGCGGGATCGTGATCAGCACCGCCCGCATGGATAAGGTGCTGGAGGTGGACGCGCGCAACGGCCGGGTGCTCTGCCAGCCCGGCGTGATCAACTACGAGCTCTCGCAGCACCTCAAGCCCTACGGCTACCAGTTCGCCCCCGACCCGTCATCCCAGAAGGCCTGCACGGTCGGCGGGAACATCGCCAACAACAGCGGCGGCCCGCACTGCCTCAAGTACGGCATCACCGCCAGCCACGTCTACGGCGTCGAGATGGTGATGGCCGACGGGTCGGTGATCTGGAGCGGCGACGGCAGCCCGGCCGCCCCCGGCTACGACCTGACCGGCGTGATCACCGGCAGCGAGGGCACGATCGGCCTGGTCACGGCCTCCTGGCTGAAGATCACCCGCCTGCCCGAGGCCGTCCGTGTGGTGCTGGCGCTCTTCCCCGATATCGCCGGGGCCTCCAGCGCCGTCTCCCAGGTGATCGCCGGCGGCCTGCTGCCGGCCGCCCTGGAGATCATGGACCGCCTGGCGATCAAGGCCGTCAACGACATGTATAAGCTCGGCCTGCCCGAGCGCGCCGGGGCCGCCCTGCTGATCGAGGTCGACGGCGTCGAGGACGGGCTCGACGAGCTGCTCCACGAGGTGACCGGCGTCTGCCAGCGCAACGGCGCGATCGAGGTGCGCCCGGCCCGCACCCTCGCCGAGCAGAACCAGGTCTGGGCCGCCCGCAAGAACGCCTTCGGCGCGATGGGCCGCCTCTCGCCCACCTACTACCTGGTCGACACGGTCGTCCCGCGCACCCGCCTGCCCTACACGATGGAGCAGGTCGGCCGGATCTCGAAGGAGTACGACCTGCCGATCGCCAACGTCTTCCACGCCGGCGACGGCAACCTGCACCCGATCATCCTCTTCGACCGGCGCGACCGCAGCCAGAACCAGCGCGCCCTGGAGGCCGCCACCAGCGTGATGCGGGTCAGCATCGATCAGGGCGGGGTGATCAGCGGCGAGCACGGCATCGGCGTCGAGAAGCAGGACTATATGAATCTCCTGTTCTCCACCGACGACCTGGCGGCGATGGCCGGCCTGCACCAGAGCTTCGATCCGAAGGACATCTTTAACCCCGGCAAGGTCTTCCCCAAGGGGCGCGGCTGCGGCGAGCTGGCCGCCCTGCGTAAGGCGGGCGTCGCCTGGGCCGAGTTGAAATGACAATGTGGTAGGGCCGAAGCATTCTGCTCTTTGCGCTCTGCGCAAAGAGCAGAATGCTTCGGCCCTACGGGACACGCCAATGAACCCCCTCACCTCCCAGATCTCCGCCATCGTCGGCGAGACGTATGTGATCGAAAACCCGGCCGATTACCCCGCCTACGCGGTGCAGGGCCGCGCCCCGGCCCTGGTGGCCGCCCCCGGCAGCGTCGAGGAGCTGTCCCACGTCGTGGCGGCCGCCCACGCCGCCGGCCTGCCGGTGGTGCCGCGCGGCGGCGGCACGATGCAGTCCTGGGGCCGCCCGCCCGCCCCCGGCTTTGTGGTTGTGCAGACCACCCGCCTGAGCCGGGTGCTCAACTATGAGCCGGACGACCTGACGATCTCGGTCGAGGCCGGCATGAGCTTGGAGCAGCTCGATGGGACCCTGGCCCCCAACGGCCAGATGCTGCCCCTCGACGCGCCCATCCCCTCCCGCTCGACCATCGGCGGCATCCTGTCCACCGCCGTGGACGGCCCGCGCCGCCTGGGCTACGGCACCACGCGCGACCTGCTGATCGGGGTGCAGGTGGTCGAGGCCACTGGACGGCTGAGCAAGGCGGGTGGCATGGTGGTGAAGAATGTCAGCGGCTTCGATATGATGAAGCTCTACACGGGCAGCCTGGGCAGCCTGGCGATCATCGTCTCGGCCAACTTCAAGCTGATCCCGCGCCCGCGCGCCGCCGCCACCATCGCCTGCGCCTTCGAGTCAGGATCAATCTGCAATCACCAATCTGCAATCTGCAATTGTGGTGCGCGCCGAGGGCCTGCCCGCCGCCGTCGAGCGCCACGTGCGCGATGTGTCGGCTATGGCCGAGCGGGCCGGCTCCAGCGGCGTCACCGTGATGCGCGACGATGCCCACGAGTCGGTGTGGGCGGCGATCAACGACCTGCCGCAGGCGGCCGCGCTGGATTCCGACGAGCTGCTGCTGCGCCTGAGCTGCCTGCCGGCCGACCTGGAGCGGGCGCTGGCCGACGCCGCGGCCCTGGCCGCCCGCCACGGCCTGGCCCTGCGCGTGGCCGCCCGCGCCCTCAGCGGCATCGCCTACCTGCGCGCCCACGGCGACGAGGGCGACCTGCGCCAGCTCCACGCCGAGCTGCTCGCCGGCTGGCCGCAGCTGGCGCTGCTCGCCGGCCCGCCCGCGATCAAGGCCGAGGCGCCGATCTGGGGCGCCGAGATCCCTAACCTCGCCCTGATGCGCCGGATCAAGCAGGAGTTTGACCCGGAGAACCGCCTCAGCCCAGGGCGGTATGTGGTATGACATGTATCGTAGGGCCGAAGCATGTTGATGATTGCGCGGAGCGCAATCATCAACATGCTTCGGCCCTACCTGGCACCGACGCCAATGAATAGTGACACCGTGATCCACCACCTCCGCCACGCCCTCGGCCCGCAGGCCGTGGTGTCCGCGCCGGACGCGCTGCGCACCTACGACGCCGATGCGAGCATGATCGTCTCGCACGCGCCGCAGGCGGTGGCCCTGCCCGCCGACAGCGCCCAGGCCGCCGAGGTGGTGCGGATCGCCGTGTCCGCCGGCCTGCCGGTGGTCGCCCGCGGCGCCGGCACCGGCATCGCCGGCGGGGCCATCCCCCTGCGCGGCGGCGTCCTGGTCAGCACCGCCCGCATGGGCCGGGTGCTCTCCGTCGAGCCCGCCTCGCGCCGGGCCACTGTCCAGGCCGGCACGGTTAACGCCGATCTGAACGCCCGGCTCGCCCCGCTCGGCCTCCAGTTCGCGCCCGACCCCTCCTCGCAGCGCGCCTCGACCATCGGCGGCAACCTGTCCACCAACGCCGGCGGCCCGCACTGCCTTAAGTACGGCGTCACCACCAACCATATCCTCGCCGTCGAGTTCGTCAACGGCGCGGGCGAGCTTGTCTGGACCGGCGACGGCGCGCCCGAGGCCGCCGGCTACGACCTGACCGGCCTGCTGGTCGGCAGCGAGGGCACCTTCGGCCTGGTGACGCAGGCCATGGTGCGGCTGACCGCGCTGCCCGAGGCGGTGCGCGTGGTGCTGGCCCTCTTCCCGAGCGTGGTGGCCGCCAGCGCCGCCGTCAGCCGGATCATCGCCGCCGGCTCGCTCCCAACATCGCTGGAGGTGATGGACCACAACGCTATCCGTTCGGTCAACGGGGCCTACGGCCTGGGCCTGCCCGAGGCCGAGGGCACCACCCTGCTGATCGTCGAGGTGGACGGCGTGGCTGATGGGCTCGACCTCATCATGGCCGAGATCCTGGAGATCTGCCGGGGCCAGGGCGCCTTCGACCTGCGCCCGGCCCGCAGCGCCGAGGAGCAGGCCCGCGTCTGGACAGCCCGCAAGTCGGTGGCGGCGGCGATCGGCCGCCTGGCCCCGGCCTACTACCTGGTCGACACGGTCGTCCCGCGCACCCGCCTGCCCCTGATGATGGAGCACGTCGAGCGCCTGCGCCACGAGCACGGCATGGAGGTCTGCAACGTCTTCCACGCCGGCGACGGCAACCTGCACCCGCTGGTGCTCTACGACCCGCGCGACCCCGAGCAGGTCCGGCGGGCCCACGCGATCGCCCACGGCGTGCTGCACCTGAGCATCGCCCAGGGCGGGGTGATCAGCGGCGAGCACGGCATCGGCGTGGAGAAGCAGGACTACCTGCCGCTGCTGCTCAGCCCGAACGAGATGCAGCTCCACGCCGCGATCTATACGATCTTCAACCCCGACGACCGCTTCAACCCCGGCAAGATCTTCCCCGCCGATGTGAACCCGCACGCGCTGGCCGCCGCGCGCCGGGCGCGGATTGCAGATTGCAGATTGCAGATTGCAGAGACGGAGCCACAATCTGCAATCTGCAATCTGCAATCTGCAATAGAGATGCCCGCCAGCATCGAGGAGCTCTCCCAGCTCGTCGCCGCCTGCCACCGCGCCGGGGCGCCTGTCCGCCCGACGGGCGCGGGGCTGCGGAAGATCAGCGGCGTGCTCCAGTACGAGCCCGACGACCTGACGATCGGCGTGGGGGCCGGGATGACTCTGGCCGAGCTGCGGGCCACCCTCGCCGAGAACGGCCAGATCCTGCCGCTGGATGTGGCCCGCCCCGATGACGTCACCATCGGCGGGCTGGTGGCCGCCGCCGCCGACGGCCCGCGCCGGCTCGGCTACGGCACCCTGCGCGACTGGGTGCTGGCCCTGACCGTCGTCGAGGCCGACGGCACCGTCTCGCGCCTGGGCGCGCAGGTGGTCAAGAACGTCACCGGCTACGACCTGTCCAAGCTGTTTGTGGGCAGCCGGGGCACCCTCGGCGTGATCGCATCCGTCAGCCTGAAGGTCTTCCCGCGCCCGAAGGCCTCGGCCACCCTGCTGGTGGCCTGCCCCGGCCGCGACGCGGCCTTCGCCCTGGCCGCCGACATCGCCGCCAGCAAGCTCCAGCCCACGGCGGTCGAATATATTGCAGATTGCAGATTGCAGATTGCAGATTTGGGCGCTCAACCTGCAATCTACAATCTGCAATCTGCAATTGCGGTGCGTGCCGAGGGCCACCCGGCCGCCGTGGGGCGGCACCGCCGCGAGCTGGCCGAGCTGGCTGAGAGACGTGGGCTCGCCGCGCCCCGTGAGCTTTCGGGCGGCGAGGAGGACGCCCTCTGGGACGCGGCGGCCGCCGTCGCCGACACCGCGACCGCGCCCGACGAGGCGCTGATCCGGCTGTCTGCGGCCCCCGCCGAGCTGCGCGAGGCCCTGGCCCACGCCGAGGCGCTGGCCGGGCGGCGCGGCCTGGGCCTGAGCGTCTCCGCCCGCGCCCTGAGCGGCGTGGCCTACCTGCGCGCCCGCGGCGCCCTGGCTGACCTCGCCGGACTCTACGGCGACCTGGGCGCCCGCTGGCGGCACGCCCACCTGCTCGCCGGCCCGGACGGACTGCTCGCCGGCGCGCCGACATGGGGCGCGCCCCACGCCGCCCTCGCCCTGATGCGCGCGATCAAAGCTGAGCTCGACCCATACGGGACGATGAACCCCGGAGCCTATGTGGTGTGATATGTATCGTAGGGCCGAAGCATTTCGATGATTGCGCGGAGCGCAGTCATCGAAATGCTTCGGCCTTGAGGAGTAACCTGTGACCATCCCCCTGATCCCGTTTAGCGGCGACGATAAGCCCAGCTCCGACATCATCAACACCTGCGTCCACTGCGGGCTGTGCCTCTCGTCCTGTCCGACCTACCGCGAGACCGGGCTGGAGATGTCCTCGCCGCGCGGGCGGATCTACCTGATGAAGGCCGTCGACGAGGGCCGGATCGGCCTGCAGAGCGAGGTCTTCCAGGAGCAGATGAGCCAGTGCCTGAACTGCCGGGCCTGCGAGGCCGTCTGCCCCTCGGGCGTCCAGTACGGCGCCATCCTGGAGGCCAGCCGGGTCCAGCTGGAGCACGCCCGTCAGTCCGGGAAGATCGAGCCCGCTGAGCAAGCATCAGCCCTCAGCCCTCAGCCCTCAGCCCTTCCCCCTCGCCCGCTCTGGCAGCGCGCCCTGCGCGGGGCCGTCTTCGGGGCGCTGTTCAAGGACATGCGCCTCTTCCGGGCCTTCTCGGGCAGCATGGCCCTCTACCAGAAGAGCGGCGTCCAGTGGGTCGCCCGCAAGAGCGGCGCGCTCAAGCTGATCGGCATGGCCGACACCGAGATGATGCTGCCGCCACTGAGCGGGGCCGCCACCGTGCCCCAGGGCCAGATCTACCCGGCCGTAGGGGGGGGGCTTGTCTCTCCCCGCTACAGCGTGGCCATGCTCACCGGCTGCATCATGAGCACCGCCTTCAGCTCGGTCCACGAGGCGACCATCCGCGTGCTGCAGAAGAACGGCTGCGAGGTGCTGCTGCCGCCCGGCCAGGGCTGCTGCGGCGCGCTGCACACCCACGGCGGCGACCTCGACGGCGGGCGTGAGCTGGCCCGCCAGAATATCGCCGCCTTCGAGGGCCTGGGCGTAGACGCGATCATCGTCAACGCCGCCGGCTGCGGCAGCACGATGAAGGAGTACGGCCACCTGCTCCACGACGACCCGGCGTGGCGCGGGCGGGCCGAGGCCTTTGTCGCCAAGGTCAAGGATGTCCACGAGTTCCTGGCCGGCATCGAGCTGAACACTGCCGGCCTGGGACGCCTGGAGCTGAGCGTCACCTACCAGGAGCCATGCCACCTGGCCCACGCCCAGCGCATCACCGCACAGCCGCGCGCCCTGCTGAACGCCATCCCCGGCCTGGAGCTGCGCGAGATGCCCGAGAGCTCGCTCTGCTGCGGCAGCGCCGGTGTCTACAACGTCACCCAGCCCGAGATGGCGGCCTCGCTGGGCGCCCGCAAGGTCGGCAACGCCCTCAGCACCGGCGCCCAGGTGATCGCCACCGCCAACCCCGGATGCGCCCTGCAGCTGGCCGGCGAGCTGCGCCGCCGCGGCGAGGATGTGCAGGTGCGCTATATCGTCGAGCTGCTCGATGCCGCCTACGCCGCGCGGTGAGATGTCGGACGGCCCTCACCCCCGCCGCTGGCGCGGCCCCCCCTCGCCTGTGGCCGAAGGCCACGGGCGAGGGGGAAGGGGGGTGAGGGCCGTCCGGCCGCAACCTGTCAAGCTGGAAGTGCCCAGTTTACACGTCGCCTCACATCGGCAGAAAGTGATGCGGCATAACTCCGGGCCTGGCGGGGGGGCACATATCTGTCGTTAGCGATCTGGCTGCGCCGCAAAGCCCCCAGGGCATGTGCAACATCCGTGGGCGGATCCGGC
>NZ_JAIEWN010000011.1:80550-94336 GCF_019599295.1 Oscillochloris sp. ZM17-4
GCGCTCCCTGGAGGGCGACCGGCCCTTCGCCGCCATCGTGCCCGCCGGCGTGCCCGCCGTCGTCGCCTTCACCCTTCCCGGCTGCGCCGACTGCCGGGCCCGCCAGGCCCCGGCCCTGCGCCGGCTGAGCGAGTCGCTCGGCGAGCGCGTACACGTGCGGACCCTCACGGTCTCGGAGCACCCGGAGCTGGCCGACAAGCTCGGCCTGCTGACGGTGCCGGCCACCGCCGTGGTGGACGCGCGGGGCGTGCTGCGCCACCTCAACCAGGGCTTCGCCGACGAGGGCCGGCTGGCGGGGCAGCTGGGGGTCGCGACGGGTATGTAGGGGCGGGTCGCGACTTGCCCCTACTCCGGCGGCTCGACCAGCAGGCGGCGCATGATCTTGCCGATGAAGGTGCGCGGCAGGGCGGCGCGGAACTCCACGCTGCTCGGCATCACCGGCAGGTGCAGCCGCTCGCGCAGGAAGGCGAAGACCTCCTCCTCGCTGATCTGCTCGCCCGCGCGCAGCACCACGAAGGCCTTGATCGCGGGCTGGCCGTCGGGGCCGGGCACGCCCACCACGGCGGCGTCGATCACCTTGGGGTGCTCGTAGAGCACCTCCTCCACATCGCGCGGGTAGATGTTGTAGGCCCCGGCGATGATCATCTCCTTCTTGCGCTCGATCACCTGGAAGTAGCCGTCGGGCGTCATGCGGGCCACGTCGCCGGTGCGCAGCCAGCCGTCGGCCGTGAGCGCCTCGGCCGTCTCCTCGGGCCGCCCCCAGTAGCCCTTCATCAGCTGCGGCCCGCGCACCAGCAGCTCGCCGACCTCGCCGGCGGGCAGGTCCGCGCCGCTGTGCAGGTCGACGATGCGGGCCTCGGTGTTGGGCAGGGGCAGGCCGATCGTGCCGGAGCGCCGGTCGCCGAAGATCGGGTTGGCGTGGGTGGCCGGGCCGGCCTCGGTGAGCCCGTAGCCCTCGACCAGACGGGCGCGGGTGATCCGCTCGAAGCCCTCCTGCACCTCCACCGGCAGCGGCGCCGCGCCCGAGAGGCAGCCCTTGAGCGACGAGAGCCCGTACTTGCGCACGCCGCGCACCTCGTTGATCGCGGCGTACATGGGCGGCACGCCGGGGAAGATCGTCGGCCGCTCGCGCTGGATGGCCTTCAGCACGTGCTGGGTCTCGAAGGTGGGCAGCAGGACCATGGCGGCGGCCAGGGCGACGCTCATGTTCATGCAGGCGGTCATGCCGTAGGAGTGCGAGAAGGGCACCGCGCAGAGCACGCGCTCGGCGCCGGGCGCGGCCCCGGCGAACCAGGCGCTGGTCTGCAGGGCGTTGGCGTGCAGGCTGGCGTGGGTGTGGAGGACGCCCTTGGACTGGCCGGTGGTGCCGCTGGTGTAGAGGATCACCGCGTCGTCGGTGGCGTGCAGCTGCGGCAGGTCGCCCGGCGCGTCGGCGAGCATGTGCTGGAGCCAGAGCGCCTGGCGGGCGATCGCGTCGGGCACCCGGTGGCCCTCGCGCCCCTGGCGCAGCATGGTGAAGAGTCCGCGCTGGGTGGCGGGCAGGTACTCCTTGAGGTTGGTGTAGATCACCCGCGCCGCCGCGCCGGCGGCGCGGGCCTGCTCGACCAGGTCGGAGAACATGCTCAGGGCCACCAGCGTGCCCGCCCCCGAGTCGGCCAGCTCGTGGGTGAGCTTGGCGGCGTCGGTGAGCGGGTTGCTCAGCACGACGATGCCGCCGGCGAGCAGGGCGCCGTAGTAGCAGATCACGGCCTGGGGCACATTGGGCAGCATGAGCACGACCCGCTCGCCGGGGGCGAGGCCGGCGCGCAGCAGGCCGCCGGCGAAGCGCCGGGCCGCCTCGCGCAGCTCGCGGTAGCTGACCGTGCGGCCGTAGAACGAGATCGCCGGCGCGGCGGGGAATCGCTCGGCCGCCGCGTCGAGCAGGGCCGGGATGGGCGCCGGGGCGATCTCGATGCGGTGCGGCACCCCAGGGTCATAGTGATCTACAGATGCCATACATTACCTCGTAGGGCCGAAGCATCTGGCCCGATACGGATTTAGAGAGGGGTGAGGCATTCCTGGCCAGATGCTTCGGCCCTACACCAGGGCGGCGGAGAATCATCCGCCCCCCTCCCCGCGCCAGCTGCGCGGCCCGCGCAGGAAGCGGTCGAGCAGCCGGTTCACCGCGTCGGGGCGCTCCAGGTGCGGCAGGTGGCGGGTGTAGCGCACCACCTCCAGGCGGGCGTTCGGCATCAGCCGGCGGCTCTCCTCGGCCTGGCTGGCCGTGGCGATAAAGTCCCACTGGCCGGCGATCAGCAGCGTGGGCGTGGTGACGCGCGGCAGCACCTTGTAGCCGTCCCAGCGGAAGAGCGTGCCGGCCAGGATCTTCTGGATCACAAACACCGGCGCGTAGGTCTTGGGCATCACCACGGGGCGCAGGCGCTCCAGGGCGCCCAGGGAGACCGGCAGCTTGACGATGAACTCGTGCAGCGGGTTGATGTGCATGGCCGGGCCGGTGGCGATCAGCACCAGCCGGCTGACCCGCTGGGGCTGGCTTGCGGCGAAGGTGATCGCCACCGGGCCGCCGAAGGAGTGGGCCAGCATGATGAAGGGCTCGTCCACGCTGAGCTGGGTGAGCAGCTGAGTGATGTCCCAGAGAAACTCCTCCAGCGAGTAGCTGGACTGGACCACCTCGGAGAGCCCGTGGCCGCGCAGGTCGGGCGCGATCACCCGGTGGTCGCGGGCCAGGTGCGCGATCTGCGGCCCCCACTGGTCGGCGTTGCCGGCGCAGCCGTGGATGCAGACCACGGTGCCGCGTCCCGGCCCCTCAAGCGGGCCGATGTCGACCACGCTGAGGCGCACGGGCGCGGTGCCGGCCACCTGGATCTCTTTGCGGTAGGGGCTGAGGTCGATCGGCATTACTTCATCCCGATGTATGTTGGGATCGCGTAGGGCCGAAGCATTGGGCGGTCGCGCCTGCGGCGCGACCGCCCAATGCTTCGGCCCTACACCGTGATGGCTGCGGCTTCCCCCTTCAGAAACGCCCGCGCCTCGCGGCAGAACGCCCGCGGGCGCTCGTCCATCGGGTTGTGCAGGGCACCGGGGATCTCGACATAGCTGGCGCCGGGGATGCGCGCGGCCAGGCGGCGGGAGAGCGGCGCGGGCACGAGCGCGTCGAGCTGGCCGCTGAGCACCATCGTCGGCGTGGCGATCTGGGCCAGGCGGTCGCCGCCCTGGCTGGCGAAGAGCGAGCGCAGCTGGCGGTGTAGGCCCTCGGGGTCGAATCTGGCCAGGTAGGAGGCCCGGCGGGCCCAGGGCCGCAGCCAGCCGCCGCCGTGCTCGTGGGGCACCCGCGCGCCAAGTGGGCTGAAGGCCTGGCCGAGCAGCTGGCTCACCCGCAGGGCCGGCCAGCCGACGTGGGGCTGCAGGTAGGTGCGGGCGAAGAAGGGCATGTCCTGGGCGTCTATGGCGGCGTCGACCAGGATCAGGCGGCGCAGCAGGTCGGGCCGGCGCAGGGCCAGCTCGGCGGCCACACAGCCGCCCATCGAGTGGCCGAAGAGGGCGACCTCGCGCAGGCCGAGCGCGTCGCAGAAGGCGGCGACCGCGTCGGCCAGGCCGCCGATCGTGTCGGCGCGGCCGATCGGCGATCCGCCGTGGCCCGGGAAGTCGATCGCGAAGCAGCGGTGGTCGCGCCCGAGGTCGCGCAGGGCCATCCACCAGAGCTCCTTGAAGGCGCCCCAGCCGTGCAGCATCACCAGGGCCGGCCCGGCGTCGCCGGCGCGCAGGTAGCTGATGTCGAGGCCCGCGTGTCGCTCCTGGCTGATCGTGGCGGGGTGGGCGCTGCGCTTTGGCATAGGTGTGTGTCGCTGTGGCATGGGCGGTGTGCGATCCGCGGTCCGCTGGTGCCGTGATTATACCCTATTGTGCGGCGCGTCGCGCATAAGCTTTGCAAGACAATTGCAAATGTGTGATGAAAGGTGTAAACTATCCATACAATGATGTGCATACGCGCGCGGGGAAGGCATCGAACGCCTGGGCAGCTGTGTGCGAGGGGCACGTCGATGGATCGAACCCAACACCTGGAAAGGCCTGCCGAATGCCCATCCAACTCACCATGTGCCGCCTGTGTACCAGGAGCCGCCCAGAGTTTCTGTGCGCGGTCGCAGAGCTTGTCGCGTCATACCCCAGCGAGATCGATGTGGTCGAGCTGGAGTGTATGGCCGCCTGCGACGATGTGCCGGCGATTATGGTCGAGACCGACTACTACCCCCAGGTCGTCCCCCAGGATCTGATCCGGCTTGTCCGCGAGTGCCTCCAGCTAAGCACATCGTAGGGGTCGGGGCGGTGGGCGCCCCTAGAGCCTGGCCATGCCCGGGTGCGCCGACGACTTGCGGCGCACGAGCGCCCTGGCCGCCGGCAGGTAGGCCGCCGCCCGCCGCACATAGTCGCTGGACGCCGCGTTGGCCCTGATCGCCTCTGGGCTGACGATGCCCTGGTTATGCCAGGCAGCCAGCGTGCGCCAGCTCACCGGCGCCCCCTCCTCGGCCGCCCGGTACATCCCGCGCTCCAGGTTCGCCGCCAGGTACTCCACGGCCATCGCATCGCCGCTGATCTCCCGCGTGATCGCGGCGTACAGCTCCTCCTGTGAGGCGTAGGCGTCGGGGTCGATCCGGCTGCCGGCCACCCGCACCGGCACGCTGACCACGCGCGCGCCCGGGAGCGGCAGCTCGCGGCGGAGGATCTCCAGGGCCACCGAGGGGCGCAGGTTCGCCGGCCACACGCTGAAGTTGCTGCCCAGCGGGCTCTCGTTCGCCCGCCGCTGCAGGTCCTGGTAGAGCGGCGTGACGGCGCGCAGCGGCGCGATCTCGTCCTCAAGCCAGCCGAAGTTCTCGTTGTAGAGGATGGTCGCGATCACCGCGGCCAGCTCCTGGTCGCTCATGCCCGAGAGCGCCCGCGGGTTGTGGCGGCGGGCGGCGGCCAGGATCGCCGGCTGGAGCGCGGCCATGCGCCGGGCCATGTCGGGGCGGATGTAGGGGGCGATGCTCGGCCCCGGGGCGCGGGCGAGGTTCGGCCGGCTCCCGTGGCGCGGCCCCTCCTCCAGCGCGGCGGACGGCTCAGTCGCCAGGGCCACCCCCTGGCCGAGGACGTAGATGAGGATCAGCGCGAGCAGGCATGCCCGCGCCGCGCGGGTGTGTGAGATGATGAACATAATTGCCCCTGGCGATAGATGTGCTGACTTGCTGGTGCGGCATCGCACATCCCCACGTCGCCGTTGTGGCTCACCGGGCGCGAATCTACCACAGGTGCGGCGCGGTGTACATCCGCACCAGGGCCGATCTCTCGCGCACCCGCTGTCACCGCCCGACGACGGATACGCTTGGTGTGGCCGCGCTATCCACGCGTTGTTGCGCATTTTCTCCGCCCGGGATGTGGCCCTGTCGAACCGAACGCCGCGCCGACGGCCCGAAACCCTTGACACCCCAAACAGCGCGCCCGTATAATGGGGGCGAGATTGTGTCGTGGGGCGCAGCTGATGGCTACGCGCAATCTGCAATCTACAATCTGCAATCTACAATCACACTATGGATAGCGCCGCCTTCGAGCAACTTGTCGTCGATGCCCTGGAGAGCCTGCCGGCCCCATTTCAGGCCTACCTCGCCAACGTCGATGTGATCATCGAGCAGCGCCCCAGCCGCGAGCAGCGGCGGGCCCTCGACCTGCGCCCCTGGCAGTCGGTCTACGGCATGTACGAGGGGGTCCCGCTCACCGAGCGCAGCGTCGACACGCTGGCCCCGCCCGACACGATCATTATCTTCCAGTCCCCCCTGGAGCGCGACTTTCGCTCGCCCGCCACCCTGCGCGACGAGGTTCGCCGCACGGTGCTCCACGAGATCGCCCACGTCTTCGGGATCAGCGACGAGCGCCTGCGCGAGCTCGGGGCCTACTGACGCCAATGAAAATACGTCGCTCCGCCTCGCTGAGCACTATCGCCCTCGGCCTGATCTATACAGTCGCTGTCGTGGTGGCGGGCGCCCTGATCATTCAGACGCTGCTCATGGCCCGCAGCATCCCCCTGCCTCAGGCGTCGAGCCCCCAGCAGGTGCTGGTCGTCACGCCGACCGCCGTGGCCACCTCCGCCCCGCTGATCATCCTGCCCACGCCGGTGCCGCCCACCCCGCTGCCCACCGCCACCGACCTCGAGACGGCGCCGGTGAGCTACCACCCGAAGAGCGGCCGCTACATCGCCGTCTGGCTGCCGCCCAGCTTCAGCGGCGGCGCCCGCGAGTCCTTCGAGGCGAACAAAGATGTGATCGATGACGTCAGCCCCTTCTGGTACTCGACCGACTCCAGCGGGCGGCTCTACGGCACCCGCGACGATGAGCTGGTGCAGGTGGCCCACGCGAGTAATGTCCGGGTCATCCCCTCGATCCATAATGTCACCTCGAACCCCGGCGCCGTCGTCCCCGTGCTGCGCGACCCGCAGCGCCGCGCGCGCCACATCCAGAATATTGTGGACGAGGTGCTGGCCCGCAACTACGACGGCATCGACATCGACTACGAGTCGCTCGATAGCTCGCTGCGCGACGACTTCTCGGCCTTCATGCGCGAGCTCGCCGCCGCCCTGCACCAGAACGACAAGCTGCTCACCGTGGCCGTCCACGCCAAGGCCACTGACTACGGCGGCCTCGGCGGCTTCCAGGACTGGGCCGAGATCGGGAAGCACGTCGACCAGCTGCGGATCATGACCTACGACTACCACTGGCGCGGCGGCTCGCCCGGCCCCGTCGCCCCGGCCTACTGGATCGAGTCGGTCACGGCATACGCCCGCAGCGTGGTGGACCCGGCCAAGGTGCTGCTGGGCATCCACTTCTACGGCTACGACTGGCCGCCGAGCGGGCCGGCCACGCCCCGGCCCTGGAGCATCATCCAGGAGATCATCGACGAGCAGGGCGCCACCGTCAACTTTATGGAGAGCAACGCCAACGGGCGCGTCGAGGAGAGCTACTTCACCTACCGCTCACCCCAGGGCACCCGCCAGGTCTGGTTTATGACGAAGACCGGCCTGGCGTCGAAGATCAAGACGGTGCAGGACCTGGACCTGGCGGGGATCGCGATCTGGCAGCTGGGCTACGAGAAGCCCGAGTACTGGGAGACGGTGCGCCAGAATATGGTCGAGGACCCGACGCTCATCCAGCGGGCGATCAACCCGCTGCTGCCGGACCATTAGCATTGCAGATTGCAGATCGCAGATTTTAGATTGGGCGCTCTGCCCATAAACATATCTGAGCTCTGCAATCTGCAATCTGCAATCTGCAATCTATAATGACCACAGAGACCGCCGTCAAAGCCAATAGCAGCGAGGCCCAGCGCCTCTACGAGCGCGGGCTGGCCGCAGCCCGGGGCGGGCAGAAGCGCGTGGCCGCCGGGCTGCTCACGCGCTCGCTGCAGCTCGACCCGCACAACGAGCGGGCCTGGCTCTGGCTGAGCGGCGTGCTGGAGGACCCGCGCCAGCAGGCGTTCTGTCTCCAGTCGGTGCTGCGGATCAACCCGGCCAACCAGCACGCCCAGCGCGGGCTGCGGGTGCTCGAGGAGCGCAAGCTGCTTGAGGGCGGCGCCCAGCCCAGCCCGGGGCTGAGCCAGCCGGCCGAGTCCCTCGCCGCCGAGCCCGCCCCCCAGCACCACCCCGAGTCCTGGTGGGTCTCGTGGCGGCGACGGCGGCGCGACATCAGCCGGGCGCGCCTGCTGCTCTGGCTCTTCCCGCTGGTCGCCGTGGGCCTGGCGATCGCGCTCAACCGCACCATCGCCCTGGCGGTCGAGCCCGCCGCGCCCACGCCCGTCGTCACCGAGGCGCCGGCCGCCGCTGCCAGCGCGCCCCCGGCCACGCCGACGATCGAGCCCATCCTGGAGGCCGAGCCGCTCTCGGTGGTCGAGGGCCTGACGATCTCCTACCTGGGCGCGGTGGAGCCGATGCGCGCCGGCCTGCGCGAGGCGACGACGGACTACCGCAGCGTCACCAGCCAGCCCGGCGGCTCGGTCGGCTATGTGGCCGCCACCCAGCGCCTGCGGGCCACCGTGCAGGCGGCCCACGACGACATGGGCCGCCTGCGCCCGCCGAGCACGCTCCAGCAGGCCCACGACGACTACCGGCGCGGACTGGAGCTGGAGATCGAGGGCCTGGACGCCATCCTGGAGTTCTACGGCGGCTACAACGTGGCGAACGCCAACCGCGCGGCCCAGCGCTTCCAGGAGGCCCGTGCCTACATCGATCGGGCCAGCGCCTCGTTCAGCGCCCGCGCCCAGCAGATCGCCCAGCTCAGCAGCGTCAGCCCGAACACCGCAAGGTGATGATTGTAAGGGCGCAGCAGCGCGTACGCGCTGCTGCGCCCTTACAGGAGTATCCCCTATGATCTCCTACTGGCACGCATCCATAGGCCACGCCCCGCTCGCCGACGATGGCCTGCCCGCCGAGGCGCGGGTGGCCGTGGTGGGCGGCGGCGTCCACGGGGCGAGCGCGGCCCTCTGGCTGGCGCGCGCCGGCCTCGCCCCGCTGCTGATCGAGCGCGCCGGCCCCGCCGCCGGGGCCAGCGGGCACAACGGCGGCCTGCTGGTCTCTGGCCTCGCCGAGGGCTACCCCGCCGCCGTCGCGCGCTTCGGCCGCGAGGCCGCCCGCGCGATCTACGCCCTGACCCTGGAGGGCTACGGGCTTATGGGCGACATCGTGCGCGAGGAGAGCATCGACTGCGACCTGCGCCTGACCGGGAATCTCTCGCTGGCCCTGGGCGAGGAGGGCCTCGACGCGGCCCGCCAGACGGCCGCCCTGCTGCGCGAGGACGGCCTCCCCGCCGAGCTGCTCGACCGCCGGGCCGTGGAGGGTCTGGTCGGCGCGCCCCTGGGCGCCGAGATCCTGGCGCTCAACGCCTGGAGCGGCGACCTGCTGCCCGACCTGGCCGGCATGATCACGCCCGTGCGCGGGCAGGCCCTCTCCACCGGCCCGCTCCCGCCGATGCTGCCCGGCGGCTTCGGGGTCAGCCTCACGCCCACCGGCGAGTACGGCCAGCAGGCCCTCGACGGCCGGGTGATCTTCGGCGGCTTCCGCGCCGTGGCCCCCGGCCGCGACGTGGGCGTGCGCGAGCCCGGCGGCAGCCCGGAGGTTCAGGCCGCCCTCGACGAGGGCCTGGCCCGGATCTTCCCCAGCCTCGCCGGCGCGCCCGTCGAGCTGCGCTGGTCGAGCACCATGGGCTTCAGCCCCGACTACCTGCCGATCGCCGACGCCGTGCCCGGCCTGCCCGGGGCCTGGTTCTCCGGCGGCTTCTCCGGCCACGGCATGCCCTACGCGGCCATCCTCAGCCGGCTCCTGGCCGAGGCCGCCGCCTCCGGCGCGGCGCCCGCCGCCCTCGCCCCCTTCCGTCTGTCGAGATTGTAGATTGCAGATTGCAGATTGCAGATTGGGGCACACAGGGCTCAATCTGCAATCTGCAATCTGCAATCTACAATCGCCTTGCCCGCCCATGTGATCAGAAAGATCGCCGTGCAGGTCAGCACGATCGCCGCGCCCGAGGCCACCCCCAGGTAGTACGAGAGATAGAGACCGACCACCCCGCAGATCGCGGCCATCCCGGCGGCCAGCAGCAGCATCGGCATGAGCCGGCGGGTGAGCAGCGACGCCGTGGCCGCCGGGGTCACCAGCACGGCCAGCATCAGCGAGACGCCCACCGTCTGGATGCTGACCACCACGGCCACCGCGATCAGCACGAGCAGCAGGTACTCCAGGGCCTGCACCGGCAGGCGCAGGGTGGTGGCCAGCACGCTGTCGAAGGAGATCAGGGTCAGCTCCTTGTAGAGCAGGGCCACGGTGAGCAGGATCAGGCCGCCGAAGATCGCGATCCGCAGCAGGTCGCCGTCGCTCACGCCGAGCACATCGCCGAAGAGGAAGTGGGTCAGGTCGGCCGAGTAGCTGCGCACGGTGGAGATCATGGCGATGCCGAGGGCGAACATGCCGGCGAAGACCACGCCGATCGCGGTGTCCTCGCGCAGCCTGCTCCCCCGGCTGATCGCGCCGATGCCGAGCGAGCTGGCCACGGCGGTGCCCAGCGCCCACCAGAAGAGCGCCCCCCGGTCCCCGCCGTTGAGCAGGTAGCCGGCGGCGATGCCCGGCAGGATCGTGTGCGAGAGCGCGTCGCCGAAGAAGGCCATGCCGCGCAGCACCACGTAGGTGCCCACCACCGCGCAGACCACGCCGACCATCACGGCGGCCAGCAGGCCGCGCTGCATAAACGAGTAGGCCAGGGGCGCCGTTATCAGGTCAAACATATGGTGTCCAGGGTAGGGGCGCAGCAGCAGATGTGTGCCCCGGCGCACAGCGCCGGGGCACACATCTGCTGCTGCGCCCTTACATTTCATCCCCACAGCAGGTGTCCGCCACCGTCAGGATGCCCTCGCGGGTGACGGCCAGGTGCAGGTGCCCGCCGTAGGCCTCGACGAGCCGGTCGGGCGCGAAGACCTCGGCGGCCGGGCCGAAGCCGATCAGCCGGCGGTTCAGCAGCATCACCCGGTCGAAGTGGCGCGCGGCCAGCTGCAGGTCGTGCAGGGCGGTGAGCACCGTCACCCGGCGCGGGCGCAGGTCCTCCATAATCTGGAAGATCTCGTCCTGGGAGCGCGCGTCCAGGCCGGTGAGCGGCTCGTCCATCAGCAGGAGCCGGGCCTCCTGGGCCAGGGCGCGGGCCAGGAAGACCCGCTGCTGCTGGCCGCCGGAGAGCTCGCTGATCTGGCGGCGGGCCAGGTCCGTCATACGCACCAGCTCCAGGGCCTCGGCCACCAGGGCGCGGTCGCGGGCGCCGGGGCGGCGGAAGAGGCCGACCCGTCCGACGCGGCCCATCATCACCACATCGGCCACGCTCACGGGGAAGCGCCAGTCCACCTGGCTGCGCTGTGGCACATAGGCCACGGAGCTCGGGTCGGCCTGCTCGGCCCCGAAGTGGCGGATGCTGCCGGCGCTCGGGCGCAGCAGCCCGACGATCGCCTTGAACAGGCTGCTCTTGCCGGCGCCGTTCGGCCCCACCACCGCGACCTGCTCGCCCTCGCGCAGGGCGCAGCTCACGCCCTCCAGCGCGAGGCCGGCCCCATAGCTCACGCTCAGGCCGCAGATCTCCAGGGCCGGGGCCAGTTTAATCATGGTCTCGGGTCGTTCAACCGCGCGTAGGAGCGCCATAGGTTCCCCTGAGGAATTGCAGATTGTAGATTGCAGATTGCAGATTGAGCGCCTGGTTCTGCAATCTGCAATCTACAATCTGCAATCTGCAATCACATTAGCGTAGCGCGCCGACGATCGTGCTCACGTTTGAGCGCATGTAGTCGATGTAGGTCGCCCCCGGCCCGTCGGGCGGGGTGAGCGACTCGGTCAGGACGGTGACCAGCTTCACGCCGGTGTCCTGGGCCAGGCGCTCGGCCATGCTGGGGTTCGACACATTGCCCACGAAGATCGCCTTCACCCCCAGGCTGCGGATCTGATCCTGGAGCGCGGCCAGGTCCTGCGCCGATGCCTCGGCGGCCGAGCTGCCCCCCGGGATGATCGTGCCCACCTGCGTCAGGCCGTAGCGGTCGGCCAGATAGCCGAAGACGGCGTGGTCGGTGACGAGCAGGCGCTGCGCGGGCGGGATGGTGGCGAACTCCTGGGCGGCCCAGGCGTCCAGCTCGCTCAGCTTTATATTATACGCCTCCGCGTTGGCCGCGTAGAATCCGGCGTTGGTCGGGTCGATCCGGCTCAGGCTCTCGCTGATCGCCGAGGTCCAGTACTTCACGTTGTTCGGGTCCGTCCATGTGTGCGGGTCGTCGCCGCTGTGGTCGTGTCCCGCCTCGTCGGCGTGGCCCTCGTCGGCGTGGTCATCGTCGGCGGCCAGCTCCTGCGCGCTCATCTCGCGCAGCGTGATGCCCTTGGCCAGCTCGATGAGCTCGGCGCTGCCGCCGGCGCTCTTCAGCAGCGGCTCCAGGAATGCCTCGTAGCCGGCGCCGTTGACGAATACTATCTGGGCCTCGCTGATGGTGACGACGTCCTGGGGCGCGGGCGCAAAGCTGTGGGCGTCGGTGCCGACCGGCACCAGGGTGCTCAGGGCGATCTTATCGCCACCGATCTGGCGCACCACATCGGCTACAATGCTGGTGCTCGCCACCACCCGCGGGCGGTCTCCGGCGGGCTGTGCGGGCGTCTGTCCGCACGCGCCTAAGGCGAGGGCTGCGATCGCGAGCATGGGCAGTAGATACCTGTGTCTCATGGTCCCTTACCTGTAGTAAATGAAACATTGTCTCAATAAGGCGGGATTATCGCACTGGCGCTGGGAGTTGTCAAATTGGAGCCACCTATGACCTCGTGGAAGTCGTACCTATTCGTAACAGTGCAGTTTCTGTGCCTGGGCCTGATCGCGCTCAGCGGGCCGGCGCCGAGCGCGCTGGGGCCGCTAGCGCTGGTGGCGTGCGGGCTGCTGCTGGGGGCCTGGGGCGTGCTGGCGATGCGCCTGAGCGAGCTCTCGGTGCTGCCAGACGTGCGCGCCGGGGCGCGGCTCGTCGAGGCGGGGCCCTACCGGCTCATCCGCCACCCGATGTACAGCAGCCTGCTGATCGCCTGCCTCGGCCTGATCCTGGCCGCGCCGCTCTGGTGGCGCTGGCTGCTCTGGGCCATCCTGCTGGCCGACCTGCTGCTCAAGCTGCGCTACGAGGAGGGCCTGCTGCTCCAGGCCTTCCCCGCCTACGCGGACTACATGCGGCGCACCTGGCGGCTGCTGCCGTTCGTCTTCTAGCGCGTTTTCAGCGCAGGGGTTAGGAGTCGGGGGTTGGGGGTTGGGCCTTGTGATGTGACAGCAGGCAGCATCTTGTGCAAAAAGGCTGCTTGAATCTGCACTAGCGATGCAGCGGACGCCTACGCGGCACGGCCGCGTAGGCGTCTGGGGAGTGGCGCGCAGCCTGGCGGCGTCGGGGCGGGTGCCGATCACGCGGGACGGCGGCGGCCACTTCTCGGCGGGATGACGCCGATGGTGAGCAGGATGTTGGCGTAGATCCGGCGCTCGCCGGTGGCGATGGCGAGGGCCAGGTCGGGGCCGCGGGCGGCGTCGTAGAACTGGAATCGCCCGAGGGCCTGGAGCTCGATCTCGGGCAGCAGCTTGCGGAACGCGGGGAAGATGTCGGGCTCGGGGCCGCTGTCGGGCACCATCACGTGGGCCGCCTCGATCGGCGTCGCCCCGACGATCACCCGCAGCACATCGGTAACCTTGACCAGGTCGGGGGCCAGGTTCAGGTAGACGCGGCGGGCGTCCGGGTGGCTGCGCGTCACCAGCGGGTAGTTGCCGTCGGCGATCAGGATCTGGGCGCCGTGGCCCGCCGCGCCGAGGCCGGCGAGGATCTCGGGGTGTAGCAGCTGGTAGGTCAGCATGTCTAGCTCCTGATAGGTAGCGCTGCGCGGTGCGCGTGGCGCCGCTGCCGTCAACCTGCGCTCACATCGTCGCCCCGAGGATCCAGGGGTTGAACTCCTCCTCGCCGATGTCCTGGGCCTCGCTGAGGCTCGGCTCGCCCGAGGCGAGGGCGATCAGCCGCTCGAAGATCTCGCGGCCGACCTCCTCGACCGTGACGCCCTCCAGGACCCGGCCGGCGTTGATGTCCATATCGCCGCGCATGCGCTGGTAGGTGGCGCTGTTGGTGGCGATCTTCAGGCTCGGCGCGGGCTTGAAGCCGAAGCAGCTACCGCGCCCGGTGGTGAAGGCCACCAGGGTGCAGCCGCCCGCCACCTGGCCGGTGGCCGAGACCGGGTCGTAGCCGGGGG
>NZ_JAIEWN010000011.1:94436-98536 GCF_019599295.1 Oscillochloris sp. ZM17-4
GCCGGCCGCGCCGCGCCGCGCGCGGCTGCCGCTGCGTCGTGATCAGCAGCAGCGCCGTCATCAGGGCGGCCGAGGTGAGGCACCACATGCAGGTCGCCCCGATCACAAAGGGCTCCAGGAAGGTCAGGTAGATCGAGAACAGGGTGCCGAGGAGGGCCAGCGCGGGGAGGGCGCTCGCCGCGATGTCGGCGACTCCCCCGCCGGCCCGGCGCAGCGCCCAGGCCGCCAGGATGGCGACATAGCCGACGATGCCCAGCACGCCGATCGGCAGCACGCCGAACAGGCGGGCGTAGGGGCTCTGCTGCACCGTGTTGCAGTCGCCCACCGGCCCGCACACCGCCTGCGCGCCGCTCAGCTCCACCGAGGCCAGGTAGAAGGCCACGCCCATGCCGATGATCGCGAGGGCCGGGACGGCCTGCTCGCGCCAGGCCGGCAGCGGCCGCGCGAAGGGCGGTCGGGCGCTGAAGAGCACCGACAGCACCGCGGTGAGCATCGCCAGCAGCAGGATGACGGCGAGCCCGTTGGCCAGCGGGTCGCGCTGGAAGGGGCTCAGCGCAGGGGCGCTCGCGGGCGCCAGATCGGCCTGCGTCGTGTCCGGGCCGACCAGCGCGTCGAGGCCAGGGATCGCCGGCCAGCCGTTGCCGCCGGCCGACAGAATCGCCACGATCATGGCCGGGAGCCGTGCGGGGATCTCCTCGCTGCCCACCATCACCTCCTGGCCGAGCACCAGGGCCGGCACGCCGAGCCGATCCTCGGTGATCTCGAACGTCGTGACCGCCGCCTGGTAGAGCGTCTGGCCGTCGGGCTGGGTGACATCGACGGTGAGAATGCGCAGCTGGTCGCCGTAGTGCTCCTGGAGCGGCGGGAGCACCTGCTCCATGACGATGTGGCAGTGGGGGCAGGTCGGCGAGAAGAAGAGCACCGCGTGGACGGCCGGGTCGGCGGCATGGGCCGCGCCCGCGCCGAGCAGGGCGAGCAGGCCGGCGAGTAGGGCGATGACATAGCCGATAGCCGATAGCTTATGGGATCGGTACATAGAGTCTCCTGGTTCCATATAAGGCAATACCGCAGACGTAACGCTGTGAGGGCGCCCTGTCACCCTGAGCGAAGCGAAGAATCCCGGTCGGGACCCTTCGCTTCGCTCAGGGTGACAGCATTACGTATGTCTATTGCCACACAACATCACGGACAGAGCACGAGCAGGGCGCGCGCCGGGAGCTCCTCGGTGTTCTCCCAGCTATGCGGCATCGTCGAGTCGAAGAGCAGGCTGTCGCCAGGGTCAAGCTCATAGCGCTGGCCCTCGACGGTGTAGGTGACCCGGCCCTCCAGACAGAGGATGAACTCCTGGCCGGGGTGGGCGATCAGCTGCGGCCCGCTGCCCGCGCCCTGCTCAAGGGTGATCAGCAGCGGCTCGATCCTCCGCTGCGACATGCCCGCGCCGAGGTCCGCCAGGGTGCCGTGGGTGAGCGCCGTCATCTGCTGCTGGCTGGTCTTGAGGAAGACCAGCCGGCTGCGCGGCTGCTCGGCCTCGAAGAAAGTGCTGATCGGGATGCCGAGGGCGACGACGATCTGCTGGAGCGTGCTGACGCTGGGCGAGGTCTTGCCGTTCTCGATCAGGCTGAGCGTGTTGACGGCCAGGCCGCTCATCTCGGCCAGCGCCCGGATCGAGAGCTGCCGCGCCTCGCGCAGCGTCCGCAGCCGGCTGCCCACGTCGATGATCCCCGCGGGGGCTGTGTCGTGGGCCTCAGGCGCGTGCAGATCGCGCGCGCTGAGCGATGGCCCGGTTGTCTTTCGCATCGGTGGCTCCTCCCGGCGTGCCGCGTAACATATTGGCGGCGGCACCTAGTATTTTAGGCGATCGCCGCCAGCCCATGCGTTAACGTCTCCACTGAGACAGTTGCCACGCGACAACGCCCCTGCCCGTAACCACGGGCAGGGGCGCTGCATCGAAGAGTCGGCGGCGCCACGAGATAGGCAGGACATATATGCGACAGCACGTTACGCACGACACATCGGATCGAGACGGGGCGCGCGGGCAGCGCGGGCGCGCCGCGCCTCGGCGGGGGCTCGCCCGGCGGCTGCTCGCCCGCCCCGCCTGGGGGCTGGCCGCGATCGCCATCATGGTCGGCGTGGTCGCCCTGATCGGGACGACGGTCGCCCGCCCCGTCGCCAGCGTCCCCTCCGACATGGCCCCGGAGGTGGGCAAGCTGGCCCCGACCTTCAGCCTATCGACGCCGGAGGGCGTGCCGGTCAGCCTGGAGGGGCTGCGCGGCCAGGTGGTGCTGGTGAACTTCTGGGCCACCTGGTGCCCGCCGTGCCGCGCCGAGATGCCGGCGATCCAGGCGGCCTACGCGCGCTACGCGGGCCAGGGCTTCACGGTGGTGGCGGTGACGGCTAACGAGCAGCCCGCAAATGTGACGGACTTCTTCACCGCGCGCGGCCTAAGCTTCCCGGCCCTGCTCGACGACGGTCGCGTCCACGCGGCCTACCGGGCCAGCGGCCTGCCCTCCAGCTTCTTCATCGACCGCCAGGGTGTGGTGCGCGCCGTCTACCGAGGGGCCATGTCCGATGCGGTGATCGCCAGCGAGGTCGAGCGCCTGCTGGCCGAGTGATCCCATTTCAGATTGCAGATTTTGGATTGCAGATTGCCGCGCATGGCGTTCCAACGCGCTCTGGCGGCGGCGCGTATGTGGCTTGCTCAATTTCAGCTGGTGTGAGGCCAGGGGCGAGTCCGCTACGCCGGGAGCTGCTCGGCCGCCGGATCGCGCGGGATGCTGCGCTGGTAGACGACGGCCGCGCCCACTCCAATTAGGCAGAGGACGGCGCAGAGCAGCAGGGCGTTGGGCACGCCGAAGAGGCTGGCGGCGCCGCCGATCAGCAGGCCGCCGATCGGCGTGCTGCCGGCGAAGAGCATAAAGTAGAGGCTGCTCACCCGGCCGCGCAGGTCGTCGGGCACGCGCAGCTGGATGACCGTGTTGGCCGCCGTGGTGAAGCTGATCCCGGCGAAGCCGAGCGCGAAGAGCAGGGCGGACGAGATGGCGAAGGTGCTGCTGGCCGCCACGCCGCCCAGCAGGAGGCTGAAGGCGGCCGCGGCGATGATCATGCGCCGGGGGGTGAAGCTGCCCATGTAGGCGTTGGCGATGGCCGCCGCGAGCGAGCCGAGGCCGAGGAAGGACCCCAGCAGCCCGTAGCTGGCCGGGTCGGTGTGCAGGATGAACCCGCCGATCAGCGGCAGGGTCACGCTGAAGTTATAGCCGAAGGTGCCGATCGCCCCGATCAGGATCATCACCAGCAGCACCTCGGGGGTGCGCCAGGTGTAGGCCAGCCCCTCGCGCAGCTGGCTGAGCACGCGGGCCGGGCGGCGCGGCCCCTGCACGATCTGGCTGACATCCATGCGCAGCAGGCCCAGCAGCACCGCCAGGAAGCTGGCCGCGTTCAGGTAGAGCATCGCGGCGATGCCCAGCGGGCCGATCAGCAGGCCGGCCAGGGCCGGGCCGATGATCCGCGAGCCGTTGAAGACGATCGAGTTCAGCGCCACCGCGTTCGGCCGGTCCTCGCGGCCCACCAGCTCGACGGCGAAGGCCTGGCGCACCGGCGTGTCCAGGGCGTTCACCACGCCCTGGAGCAGGGCCAGCAGGTAGACGTGCCAGATCTGGATGAGGCCTGAGCCGACCAGCGCTCCGAAGATCGCCGCCAGGATCATGGCCAGGGTCTGCGTCACCAGGATCATGCGGTAGCGCGGCACGCGGTCGGCGACCACGCCGCCGAAGAGCGAGAGCAGCATCACCGGCAGGAACTGGAAGGTGGCCACCAGGCCGATCGCCAGCGGCGAGCTGGTCAGACTGAGCACCAGCAGTGCCTGGGCCGTGACCTGCACCCAGGAGCCGGTCATCGAGACAAGCTGGCCGATCCAGTAGAGCCGGTAGTTACGCACGCGCAGGGCGCGGAAGCCGCCCAGCAGGCGCACCAGGCGCACGCGCGCGCCCTGTGGTGGTTGTGGTTGCATCTGCGAGATCCTTAGTTGGGGCGCAGCAGGGGCCGCGCTACCAAAGCGAGCGGGCCACAGAAAGGTTTTACGAGCGCGAATAAGCGCTGGGTAC
>NZ_JAIEWN010000011.1:98636-117705 GCF_019599295.1 Oscillochloris sp. ZM17-4
GCGACGTGGCCAACACCCTGCGCCTGAACTTCTCCTACTCCTCGCCCGAGCTGATCGCCGCCGGCGTGGCCCGCCTGGCCGAGGTGGCCCGCGCCTACACGCCGGGCGGCCCGCCGCAGGTGTAATATCAAATCTTGATTGATACCGTGCCTCCTTTCACGCTGAGCGAAGCGAGAAGTCCCGGTCGGGTCACCTCGCTTCGCTCAGCGTGCATGTGCCACTGCGCTCCTTTTGCAGCACTGCGCACAAAGACATAAAGACCCAAAGGTTGTATTATGGCCTTCGACAAGGGTTCAGAGGGGCTGGGGTGAGGGCTGCGCGGCGGCAAACGCCCAAGCCTGCTACGGACCTTGTCTTTGTGATGTTGTGATCGGGAAGTGGGAATTTTTACGTATCCCGGTGACATGTCATGCTGAGCGCAGCGAAGCATCTTCCAGTCGCGTGGATGGGAAGACCTTTTGCTTCGCTCAGGGTGACATGGGAGCGTGATGGGACAATGAAAAAGATCCGCTTCCCATACTTCTCTCAGGAGCTGTAGATGACCGACGATATGGCCCGGCTGGCGGCGATCTCGCCGCTGGATGGCCGCTACCGCGATGATGTGGCCGCCCTGTCCAGCTACTTCAGCGAGGCGGCCCTGTTCCGCTACCGCGTGCGGGTGGAGGTCGAGTACCTGATCTTCCTGGCCCGCTCGGCGCGGGTGGAGTTCGTGCCGGCCTTCGACACCGCCCAGCAGGCCGGCCTGCGCGCGCTCTACCGCCAGTTCAGCGACGCCGACGCCCTGGCGATCTCCGCCTGGGACCGCAGGGTCAACCACGATGTCAAGGCCGTCGAGTACTGGCTGCGCGAGCGCATGGACGACATGGGCCTCGGGGCGTGGAAGGAGGCCGTCCACTTCGCGCTGACCTCGGAGGACGTGAACAATCTCTCCTACGGCCTGCTCGTGCGCGACGCCCGCGACGCCGTGCTGCTGCCCGCCCTGGGCCAGATCGAGGCCCGCCTGCGCGAGCTGGCCCTCTCCGAGGCGGGTTCCCCCATGCTCGCCCGCACCCACGGCCAGCCGGCCACCCCCACCACCTTCGGCAAAGAGATGAACGTCTTCCTGTCACGCCTGCGCCGCGCCGTCGCCGATGTCGGCGGCGTGAAGCTGACCGGCAAGCTGAACGGGGCCACCGGCACCTTCGCCGCCCACTACGCCGCCCTGCCCCAGGTCGACTGGCAGAAGTTCAGCGCGGCCTTCGTGCGCTCGCTCGACCTGGAGCCGGTGCTGCTGACCACCCAGATCGAGCCGCACGACACCCTGGCCGCCCTCTGCGACGCGATCAAGCGGGCGAACAGCGTCCTGATCGACCTGAGCCAGGACTGCTGGCGCTATATCAGCGACGGCTACCTGGCCCAGGCCCCCAAGCCCGGCGAGGTGGGATCCTCGACGATGCCGCACAAGGTGAACCCGATCGACTTCGAGAACGGCGAGGGCAACCTGGGCATCGCCATCGCCCTGCTGGAGCACTTCAGCCGCAAGCTGCCGATCTCGCGGCTCCAGCGCGACCTCTCGGACAGCACGGTGCTGCGCAGCATGGGCGCGGCCTTCGGCTACAGCCTGCTCGGCGCCCAGCGGCTGCTGCGCGGCCTGGGCAAGGTCTCGGTGCGCCGCGACCTGCTGCTCGCCGAGCTGTCGGCCCACCCCGAGGTGCTGGCCGAGGCCGTGCAGACGATCCTGCGGCGGGTGGGCTACCCCGAGCCATACGAGGCGCTCAAGGGGCTCTCGCGCGGCCGGGCCATGACGATGGACGACCTGCGGGCCTTCGTCGCCGGCCTGGCGGTGGACGACTCGGTGAAGGCCGAGCTGCTCGCCCTCGCGCCCGAGCGCTACGTCGGCCTTGCCGCCCGCCTGGCGACGATCCTGGAGGGGCGCTAGGCAGGCCCGTATCGTCTGGTATAATCGGGGCACCCTTGCCACCCTGCCCAATAAGGAGATCTCGCCGTGACGACGAAGCCAGGCCGGCGGCGCGCAACCCTCTTTGTCACCTGTATCGTCGACCAGGTCTACCCTGGGATCGGGCAGGCCGCCGTCGCCCTGCTCGAGGCGCAGGGCGTCGAGGTGCATGTGCCGCGCGGGCTCACCTGCTGCGGCCAGATGGCCTTTAACGCCGGCTTCCGCGACGAGGCCTACGCGGTGGCCGGCCGCACGATCGAGGTGCTGCGCGGCCAGGGCGATATCGTGATGCCGTCCGGCTCCTGCGCCACCATGATCCGCCACCTCTACCCCGAGCTCTTCCAGCGCAGCCCCTACGCCGGCCCCGCCGACGACCTCGTCGCCCGCACCTACGAGATCAGCGAGTACCTCGTGGATGTGCTGGGCGTCACCGATGTGGGCGCCAGCTACGACGGCAGCGTGGCCTACCACGACGCCTGCCACGGCCTGCGCTTCCTCGGCCTCGGCCGACAGGCCCGCGCCCTCCTCGACCACGTCGCGCGGGCCGAGGTGCGCCCCCTGCCCGGCTGCGACCAGTGCTGCGGATTCGGCGGCCTCTTCGCCGTCAAGCAGGGCGCGATCTCCGAGGCCATGCTCGACCACAAGCTCGCCGGAGTCGCCGAGTCTCAGGCCGACCTGATCGTCACCGGCGACGCCTCCTGCATGACGCAGATCGCCGGGGGGCTCAGCCGCAGGGGCAGCGCGACGAAGGCCCGCCACCTCGTGGAGCTGCTGGCGAACATGGTCGATGGCCGGCCGTAGGGGAACATCCGTGTCCTGGGGCGGCCCTCGTGGCCGCCCGCCATGCGATCCGGCGCACCACAATGCGGCATTGTGATCCGCAATGCTCCATTGCCACGCGCCGAGGGCGGGCACGAGGCCCGCCCCTACGCATGGATTGCCATCGCACGCGGGTCGCGCAACACCCGATCACGCACGCGTGGTATGATGAGCTGTATGCTGCCAAATCTGCAATCTGCAATCGTAATAGGTGAATCCTCATGACCTTGCTGAGCGTCGGCGGGCTGACAAAATACTACGGGGCCGAGCTGATCTTCAAGAGCATCAGCTTCCAGGTCGCCAAGGGCGACAAGATCGGCCTGGTCGGCATCAACGGCGCCGGCAAGAGCACCCTGCTCAAGATCGTGGCCGGGATGGAGGGCGCCGACGGCGGCGTGATCGCCCCCGCCCGCGGCACCCGCGTGGCCTACCTCGCCCAGGAGGTGCGCTTCGCCGAGGACCGCACGCTCTGGCAGGAGATGGAGGCCGCCTTCGGCCACCTCGCCGAGCTCCAGGCCGAGATCACCGCCATGGAGCCGACGATCGCCGACACCAGCGCCCCCGGCTGGGCCGAGGCCATGGAGCGCTACGGCGACCTGATGTCCCACTTTGAGCACGGCGGCGGCTACGAGGTCGAGCCGCGCATCAAGCGCACCCTCCACGGCCTCGGCTTCCACGAGTCGCAGTACGGCCAGCGCCTCTCCCAGTTCTCCGGCGGCCAGAAGACCCGCGCCGCCCTCGCCGCCACCCTGCTCTCCGACCCCGACCTGCTCCTGCTCGATGAGCCCACCAACCACCTCGACATGCAGGCCCTGGAGTGGCTGGAGATCTTCCTGCGCGGCTGGGACGGCACCCTGATCGTGATCTCGCACGACCGCTACTTTCTCGACCGGGTGACCAAGCGCACCATGGAGATCGCCTTCAATGTGCTGGAGGACTACCCGGCCGGCTATAACAAGTACCTGGAGCTGAAGGCCGAGCGCCTGGAGCGCCGCCTCAAGGAGTTCAACGCCCAGCAGGAGTTTATCGCCAAGACCGAGGAGTTCATCCAGCGCTACAAGGCCGGCCAGCGCGCCCGCGAGGCCAAGGGCCGCGAGAAGCGCCTCGACCGCCTCAAGCGCGATAGCCTGGTGGCCCGCCCGCAGGAGCAGGCCAAGCTGCGGCTCTTCCTCGACACCCAGCTGCGCAGCGGCGAGCTGGTGCTGGCCCTCGAAGGCCTGGTGATCGGCTTCCCCGGCGACCGCCGCCACGAGTCGGACCCGCGCGTGCTGCTGCGCGCCGACGGCATGGAGATCCACCGCGGCGAGCGCGTGGCCCTGCTCGGCCCCAACGGCACCGGTAAGACGACCCTGCTGCGCACGCTGATCAACGAGCTCAGCCCGCTCCAGGGCGCACCCCGCCTCGGCCACAAGGTGCAGATCGGCTACTACGCCCAGGGCCACGATATGCTGAATATGGAGTCGACCGTGCTGGCGGAGCTGACCCGCGTCAGCCCCGGCCTGGGCGAGCCGGCGGCCCGCAACCTGCTCGGCCGCTTCCTGTTCAGCGGCGACGATGTCTTCAAGCGCGTGGGCGACCTGAGCGGCGGCGAGCGCTCGCGGGTGGCCCTGGCCCAGCTCACACGCTTGAGCAGGAGCTCGGCCGGCTGCGCGGCGCCCTCGACAAGGCCAGCGCAGGGCAGGACGTGAAGAAGCTCACCTCCCTGGGCACCCAGTACGCCGAGCTTGAGCGGCTGCTCGCCGAGAAGTATGCCCAGTGGGAGCAGCTCGCGGCGGCCTGATGAATTGCAGATTGTAGATTGCAGATTGCAGATTGGCTCCAATCTGCAATCTGCAATCTACAATCTGCAATTCCGCCCGAGGGTGTATACTTTATGCACTATGAGCACACCGCGAGCCAGCGCCCGCCCCGAGCCGAAGCCCGCCGGCGAGGGCGCCACCTACGAGCTGCGCAACTATCGCCTCCACGAGCGCCTGGGCCAGGAGGAGCTGGCGACCGTCTACCGGGCTAGCCACCTCACGCTGGACCGCCCCGTGCAGGTGCATATCCTGCGCCGCCACGACTGGATCTCGGCCAGCCGCTTCCAGATGGCCGGGCGCCTCGCCGCGCGCCTCGCCCACCCCAGCCTGCTCCCGGTGATCGACGCCGGCCACGATGAGAAGTACGGCGACTATCTCGTCACCCCGCAGATCGACGCCCGCCCCCTCGCCGCGCTGCTCGCCGATGGCCCGCAGGACGCCATGCTCACCGTGCGCGTGGTCGCCCAGGTGGCCGCCGCCCTCGACTACCTCCACGCCGAGCAGGTCTTCCACCGCGATGTGCAGCCGGCCAACATCCTCGTCAGCCCGCAGGGCGCGGCCTACCTCTCGAACCTCAGCCTGGCCGCAAGCCCCGACACGCCCGACCTGAGCAATATCGACGAGGCCGACTACCTGACCCCCTACTCGCCCCCCGAGCAGCTCCTCGCAAGGGGCGAGGCCGGCGCCGCGCTCGATGTCTACAGCCTCGGCGCCGTGGCCTACCATATGCTCAGCGGCGAGGTGCCGCCCGCCCCCGGCGGCGAGCTGCCCAGCCTGGCCGCGCGCGACCCCAGCCTCGCCCCGGCCGACCGGGTGGTGCGCCGGATGCTCGCGCCCCAGCCCGCCGCCCGCTACCCCGCCGCCGGCGCGGCCGCCGCCGCCCTGCGCCTGGCCCTGCGCGCCCAGATCGACCTGGCCACCGTGGATATGGAGGAGTCGCGCTGGGAGTCCAGCGCCGAGTGGCTGGAGAACCCCCTGGAGACGGCCCTCGGCACGCAGCTCGATGAGGCCTTCACCGAGTTCCTCGCCCGATCGCGCAAGCGCGCCGACGACCTGCACCGCCGCGATGTCATCCGCCGCCTGCTCAGCCGCTGGAGCCGTGATGGCTTCTTCCGCCGCCGCGCCCTCGGCCAGCTCGTCCAGCCCGAGCAGATCGTCAGCTACAACGTCTACTTCTATGAGCTGCGCACCCTCTATGAGACACGCGGCACCCCCCATACGCGCACCCGCCCGCAGAAGCCCGACGACCGCAGCTCCACCCAGCTCACCCCCGATGTCTGGGGCGTTGAGGTGCCCGCCGCCGGCACCTTCGAGGCCGTGAAGGCGCAGGACCTCGTCCTCCCCAACTCGATGCGCGTCATCACCTGCCCCGACTGCAGCGGCACCAGCAAGATTCACTGCAAGGAGTGCCAGGGGAAGGGCACCGTCGAGAAGGTCAGCAAGGTCAGCAACCCCGATAAAAGCATCACCAACGAGACCCTTTCTGTCACCTGCCCCTCCTGCCGGGGCTACGGCAAGGCAAAGTGCCAGAACTGCGCCGGCACCGGCAACATCGTCGAGGAGCAGGTTTTCACCTACGCCCGCCGGGCCAAGGCGTGGAGCAACTCCGACGATATCGAGGACCTGCCCCAGCTGGCGATCAAGGAGCGGCTTGAGCCGGTCTTTAGCGCGCCGATCACGCCCTACGAGGGCCGCTGGCATAGCGTGTCGCCCCTGGCCGAGCTGCTGCGCGCCTCGATCGCCGAGGCCGGCGAGGACACCCGCCTCGCCTCCGCCGAGCTGAAGATCCAGGGCGCGACGATCACTGAGATGGACTTCCTGCTCGATGAGAAGCCCCAGCGGCTCTACTTCGTCGGCTTCGATAACGAGCTGATCGGCGACTGGTCGCTGCTCAACCCCGAGCGCATGGCCCTCGCCGCTTTGGCCGCCGCGCTCCTGCTGCTCACGCTGATCGCCGTGGCCTTTGTGCTGCTCAGCTGAGAATAAGGGAGCAGGGGATAGGGGATAGGCGAATCGCATCAGCGCCCCTCCTGTTCCCTGTTCCCTGTCCCCTATCCCCTGTCGCCTGTCCCCTGCCCCCTGTCCCCGTCACATCTGCTTCCGAAGGAGAGCCCGTCTATGTCCGCATCCCGGTCTGGCATCCTCGCCCTGCTGATGGTGGTGTGCCTCGCCCTTGTGTTCCAGCCGGCCCCGGCGGCGAGCGCGCCCCAGGTGGGCCGCTACATTATCGGGCTGCGGGGCGCGCCGCTCGCCGCCCTCGCCGCCGGGGGCGGGGGCGCGCAGTCCCTCGACCTCGCGGGCCAGCCGGCGCGCGCCCAGCGGGACCGACTGGCCGCCGGGCGCCAGCGCGCCCTCGCCGCCATCGCCCGGCGGATCGGGGCGAGCCCGCCCGTGATCTACGCCTATGACACCGCCTTCAACGGCATGGCCGTCGAGCTGACCGCCGCCCAGGCCCGCCAGATCGCCAGCCTCCCCGATGTGGCCTCGGTCCAGCCGGAGCAGATCTACCAGCTCGACACCGACGCCGGCCCGGCCTGGATCGGCGCCGACACGATCTGGGACGGCAGCGCCAGCGGGGTCTTCGCGGCGACGATCCTCGGCGAGAACGAGTCGCCCCCGGTGAGCAGCGACCTCAGCGGGCGCGGCACCTTCAGCCTCGCTGGCGACGCGCTGTCCTACACCGTGCAGGTCAGCGGCCCCGCCGCCGCAATCACCGCCGCCCACATCCACCGGGCGACTAACGACAGCACGGTGGTCGCCCTCACCCCGAGCGCCACCGCAGGCACCTACGCCGACAGCGTGAGTCTCTCGCCCGCCGACGTGTCCCTGCTCAGGGCCGGCCAGCTGTACGTGAACATCCACACCGCCGCCCACCCCGGCGGCGAGCTGCGCGGCGCCATCGCCGGCTACCAGGGCGAGGGCGTGATCATCGGCATGATCGACAGCGGCATCAACACGACCCACCCATCCTTCGCCGAGGTGGGCGGCGACGGCTATCGCCACCTGAACCCGCTCGGCCAGGGGAGCTACAGGGGCGCGTGCGACCCGGCCAACCTGCCCACGCGCGCCCAGGGCAACCCCTCGGGCTACAACCCGGCGATCAGCTGCAACAGTAAGCTGATCGGCGCGTGGACCTTCAGCGACACCGCGCCGATCTCGAACTTCGACACCGGCGAGCCGAGCCCCAACGACGAGGGCGGCCACGGCTCGCACACGGCCAGCACCGCCGCCGGCAATGTGCTCACCAACGTCACCTCTAATGGCGTCACCTACCCGCGTATCTCGGGCGTCGCCCCGCACGCAAACATCATCGCCTACGATGTCTGCGGGTATCTTAACGGCTGGTACTATAGCGCCGGCTGCCCCGGCGCGGCCCTGCTCGCCGCCGTGAACCAGGCTATCGCCGACAAGGTCGATGTGATCAGCTACTCGATCAGCGGCGGCGAGAGCCCCTGGGGCGACCCGATCGAGCAGGCCTTCCTCGCCGCCCGCGCGGCCGGGATCGTTGTGAGCGCCTCGGCGGGCAACAGCGGCCCGACGCCCGGCACGGTGGCTCATCTGAGCCCGTGGCTGCTGAGCGTCGCCGCCGCCACCCACAACCGCCGCTCTCCCGGCGGCGACATCATGGCCGCCTTCAGCTCGCGCGGGCCGGCGGAGGGCCTGAGCGCCGCCGTGCTCAAGCCCGACCTGGCTGCCCCCGGCGTGAGTGTGTTCGCCGCCTACGCCAACAGCGGCGGCGGCACGCCCGACTACGCGCTGGAGAGCGGCACCTCGATGGCCGCGCCCCACGTCTCCGGGGCGGCCGCCCTGCTGGCCGGGCTCCACCCCGGCTGGACGCCCGGCCAGATCCAGTCGGCCCTGATGACGACCGCCCTCGCGCCGATCACGAAGGAGGACGGCAGCACGCCGACGACGCCCTTCGACAGCGGCGCCGGGCGCGTGCGCGTGGGCCTCGCCGCCCGCGCCGGCCTCGTGCTCGATGAGACCCCGGCTAACTTCAGCGCCGCCGACCCTGACGCCGGCGGCGACCCGCGCGCCCTGAATACCCCGAGCATGGCGAATCAGGCCTGCGTGAGCAGCTGCACGTGGGTGCGTACCCTGCACAATGCGCTGGACACCCCGGTGACCTGGACGGCCTCGACGGACACGGCCTCCCTGACGGTCACGCCGCCAAGCTTCACCATCCCGGCATCAGCCTCTCAGGTGGTCACCTTCACCATGGATGTGCGCGCCCAGCCCTTCGACACCTATGTGTTTGGCCGCGCGACATTTGCCGCCTCCGGCGGCCTGGCCCCCGCCGCGAGCTTCCCCGTGGCGGCGCTCCCCAGGCAGAGCGACCTGCCCGCTACGCGCATCATCAGATCAGAGACGCACGTCGCCAGCGACACATTCTCCATGAGCACCATCCCCTACGCCAGCCTGAGCGTGCAGGTATACGGCATGGCAAAGGGAGATAGGCGCGACCTCAGTATCGCAGATGGCGGGCTGGACAACACGACGGTGCTGACCGTCACGGCGAACACCGCCCGCCTGGTGGCCGAGGTGCAATCCTCAACCTCCCAGGATATCGATATCTTCGTCGTCTACGACCTAAACCAGAACGGCGAGGACGACAGCGCCGACCCAGTTGTCTGCCAGAGCGCCACCGAGGCCGTGGAGGAGTACTGTAGCCTGGACGGCCCCGCCGCCGGCACCTACTTCGTCGAGGTCCAGAACTACCGGGGGTCGGCCCCCGGCGCCACAGACCCGGCCGCACTGCTGACGGCGGTCGTCCCGAAGACCGACGCCGGAAACCTTAGCCTGGAGGCGCCGGCGGCGAGCGCGGGCGGCGCGGTGAGCCTGACCCTGCACATGGACGCGCCGACATCGAGCCAGGGCGATACCTGGTACGGCCAGATTCGCCTGTCCGACACGGCCACATCCACACCGATCGGCGCGGCGAACGTCGACTTCCACCACACGCTGTCCGGGCCGACCTCCCTCGCGGCCAGCGGTGGCGCGGGGCAGCGCGCCGTGGTGAGCACATCCTTCCTCAGCCAGCTTCAGGCCACGGTGACGGACAGCGATGGCCGCCGGGTGCGCGGCATCACAGTAACCTTCAGCGCACCGGCGAGCGGGGCGAGCGCGTCATTCCCGAGCGGCAGCGTCGCTGTCACCGACCAGAACGGCGTCGCCAGGGTGACGGCGCGGGCCAACGGGGACGTCGGCGCCTATCAGGTGACGGCGCGCGCCGACGGGGCGGGCGGCCCGCTGACGGCCAGCTTCGCCCTGGAGAACACCCCCGAGCCCCTGACGACCTACCTGCCGCTCGTGAGGCGCTAGCGTAAGGGCGCAGCAGCGCCGCGCTGCTGCGCCCCTGCGCCGCGCCCCAACATCACACCCTCGTCAGCCGCCGCTCACCCCCCTGTGAGCCGGCGCGGCGTTTACTCATGTAGATAGCCGAATCACCACAGACGAGGTGTGCTATGCGCCGAACCACCCTGACCCACAACCTGGCCATCGCTCTGGCCGGCATGATCCTGATAGCCCTGCTGAGCGCCTGCGGGGCCGCGCCCACAGGCGTGGCGCTGCCCGTGGGCGCGCTGCCCACCGCCCAGGTGATCGCCCAGGGCCAGGACGAGGGCCCGCTCCAGATCGGCCTGCCCGCCGCCGAGCCGGCCGCCGAGCCGGCGGCGGACCCGACCCCCGCGCCGGCCGCCGCCCCGCTCACGCCGATGCCCGTGGTGCGCGACGGCCCCGGCGGACTGCCCTACCCGCTCACCCTCACCGAGCTCAACTTCGGCGTGGTCGGCCACCTCTACTACACCGACCGCGCCACCGCCCTGGCCAACGCCCGCGCCGCCGGCTTCACATGGTTCCGCCAGCAGATCCACTGGCGCGACATCGAGGACGCCAGCGGCCAGTACTTCTGGGCCGACCTCGACAATATCGTGGCCGACGTACACGCCGCCGGCATGCTGCTGATGATCAATATCACCCGCTCGCCCACGTGGCACACCGCCAACGGCAGCGACGGCCTCCCCCAGGACCCGGCGGCCCTGGCGCGCTTCGCGGGCGCCCTCGCCCAGCGCTACAGCGGGCGCGTCCAGGCCATCCTGATCTGGAACGAGCAGAACCTGGCCTACGAGAACGGCGGCCAGATCAGCCCCGACGACCCCGGCCGCTTCGTGGAGATTATGGCCGCGTCCTACACCGCGATCAAGGCCGCCGACCCGCGGATCATCGTCGCCGCCGGCGCGCCCGCCTCCACCGCCACCAACGACCCGAGCATCGCTATGGACACGCTCTCCTACCTCAGGGCGATGTACGCCTACAAGGGCGGCATGATCCGCGACTACTTCGATGTGCAGGCCCTGCACCCCGGCGGATCGGCCAACCCGCCCGAGACCCTCTGGCCCGATAGCCCCAGCCAGGCCCAGGGCTGGACGGACGACCCGTCGTTCTACTTCCGCCACATCGAGAACCAGCGCCGGGTGATGGAGCAGGCCGGCATGGGCGACCACCAGGTCTGGATCACCGAGTACGGCTGGGCCACGCCCAACAGCACCCCCGGCTACGAGTTCGGCAACCAGGTCAGCTACGAGGCCCAGCGCGACTACATCGTCGGCGCGATCACCTACACCTACGCCAACTACCCCTGGGTCAGCAACATGTTCCTCTGGAACCTGAACTTCACCGTGCTCCAGGCCGAGAGCGGCAAGGACCCGAACAACGAGCAGGGCTCGTTCAGCATCTTCAACGCCGACTGGTCGCCGCGCCCCGCCTTCTTCGGCATCCAGCAGGCGATCGCCGACATCCGCGCCAGGTAGGGCGCGGCGCTAAACATCCACGTTGTTTGTGCCATCCTGGCCCATGCCGCACTGGTGCTGCTGCGGCGCGGCGAAGCCGCGCCGCAGCAGCACCAGCTTTTTATAGGAGCGCTTGGCTCTCCCACACCCTCAGCATTGGACAGCTATTTGCTTATTTTCCTTATGTGGCTACTATATCTACACTGCACCAACAGAGCCACGTAAGGAGACACGATGTTGCCAGCCTCTCGCAGATCCACGTGGGCGCTTCTCGCCACACTCACGCTCGTCCTCGCCTCATTCTCCCTCGCCACGGCGGCCGCAAGAACACCCCCCGCACCCGGCGGTATGAACGCCCCGCTATCAACCGCTCGCCCGGCGCTGATCGACGCGCGGATCCCGCACGCCGGCCCGGTCAAGGTAGTCATTGAGCTGGCCGACGCCCCGTCGATCGTCACCTACACCGCCGCACATACGCGCGGTATGGCGGAGGCTGACGCCAACAGCCAGGCGCGCGACCAGCTCAACCGCATTGAGCGCGCCCAGCAGCGCATGCTCGCGCCGCTCGCCCAGCTCGACGCCAGCGTGATCTATCGCACCCAGCGCGTGTACAACGGCATCGGCGTGCAGGTTGACGCCGCGAAGCTCGCCGACCTGGCTGGCCTGCCGGGGGTGAAGGCGATCCACCCGCTGATCACGAAGACGATCGACAACACCGGCAGCGTGCCGCTGATCGGCGCGCCGACCCTGTGGGCCGGCACCGGCATTCCCAGCCCGGCCACCGGCAGCGGGGTGAAGATCGCGATCATTGATAGCGGCATCGATTATGTCCACAAGGACTTCGGCGGCACCGGCAGCTACGCCGGGGTCACCGACACGAGCGCGCCTGTCTTCACCACGAAGGTGGTTGGCGGCTACGACTTCGTCGGCGACGCCTACGATGCCAACGTTGCCTCGTCAAGCACCCCAGCCCCCGACGCAAACCCGATCGACTGCCTGCTGCCGAACCCCGGCACCGTCGGCCACGGCACCCACGTCGCCGGCACCGCCGCAGGGTATGGCGTCACATCCCTCGGCGCGACCTACGCCGGCCCCTACAACGCGACGACCTACAGCACAGCGTTCAAGATCGGCCCCGGCGTCGCCCCAGAGGCCAGCCTCTACGCCCTGCGCGTGTTTGGCTGTGATGGCTCGACAGACGTGACAGATGCGGCGATCGACTGGGCGGTCGACCCGAACGGCGACGGGAACTTCGACGACAGGGTCGATGTGATCAACATGTCGCTCGGCAGCGGCTATGGCTCGAACTACGACTCCACCTCCGTCGCCTCGGAGAACGCGGTCGCCGCTGGCGTGATCGTGGTCGCCTCGGCCGGCAACAGCGCCGACTCCAACTACATCACCGGCAGCCCGGGCACTGCCGACAGCGTGATCTCGGTCGCCAGCACCACCCAGCCCGACAGCGTGCTCGATGGCTTCACGGTCAACGCGCCGCCGGTGATCGCCGGCGATCTGCCGGCCCTCTTCTCTGTCGCCTACGACTGGGCCACCAAGCCGACGGTGACGGGAGATGTCTACTATCCCGCCAGTAACAAAGACGCTTGCGCGGCCTACAGCGCCAGCGAGGCCACCGCGATCAATGGCAAGGTCGTGATCGTGGACTGGACCGATGGCTCCTGCGGATCGGTGACGCGCACCGGGAATGTGGTCGCGGCCGGCGGCATCGGCGCGATCCTGGTCGATAACAGCGCTGTCTTCGACCTCGCGATCACCGGCAGCGCGGTCATCCCTGCGGTCAGCACCTCGCTCGCAACCGGCGCCACGCTGAAGGCGAATCTGACCGGGCTGAATGTCACCTTCGACGGGGCGCTCGCCAGCAGCATCCTCGTCAGCGACGCGCAGCAGTCCGGCATGGTCTCCAGCTTCTCGTCGCGCGGGCCGCGCCGCGACGGCATGCTCAAGCCCGACATCGCCGCCCCCGGCAGCGGCATCTTCTCGGCCCTGGTTCAAAGCGGGGATAAGGGACAGACCCTGAGCGGCACCTCAATGGCCGCCCCGCACGTGGCCGGCGCGATGGCCCTGCTGCGCCAGATCTACCCCACGTGGACGCCGTCGCAGCTCAAGGCGCTGGCGATGAATACTGCCGATAGCGCTATTCGCTCCGGCCTCGCGGCGGGCACGCAGATCTATGGGCCGGCCCGCGTCGGCGCCGGCCAGATAGATCTGCCTGCGGCCACGGCCAACCAGGTTATCGCCTTTGATCAGGCCAGGCCCAATCTGGTGAGTGTCTCCTTCGGCAACCTGGAGGTGAGCGGCGCGACGACGATCTCACGCACTGTCAGCATTGTGAACAGCGGCGCGGCCGCCGGCACCTACAACCTCTCCTACACCCCCGCCACGGTCATCCCCGGCGTGAGCTACACCGTCTCGCCCGCCTCGCTCACGCTGGCTGCGGGCGAGACGAAGACCGCGACCGTCACCATCAGCGCTGACCCGGCGCTGATGGATAATGTGCTCGACCCGACGATGGAGGCGGCCCAGAACGGTAGCGCGCGCTTCTTCATCTCGGACGCCACCGGCTACCTGACGCTCTCGCCCCCGGCGGCTGTGAGCACCTACACAGCCAACATCCGTGGCTACTACGAGAACCCGCAGGTGGACAGCGCCTTCGCCGCCAGCGGCGAGTTCACCTACACCGACGCGACCAACGCCCTCGACTATGTCGTCACCGTGAACGAGGGCGGCACGCTCACCCCGACGTCCGCGCATATCCACCGTGGCGCGGCCGGCCTGAATGGGGCGATCGTCGACCCGCTCACGTCGATCACGCCGGGCACCTCGTTCAGCGGGAGCATCACCCTGAGCGCAGAGGACGAGGCGCTGCTGCTCGCGGGCGGGCTGTATATCAACTTCCACACCGCCGCTAACCCTGCCGGCGAGATCCGTGGGCAGATCGTCTCGGCGGACTCCGTGGTGAACCTGCCGATCTACGCCGCGCCGCGGCTGACCTCGGCCATGGCCAGCACGGGCCTGAACCTTCACCTCAAGGACAGCAGCACGCTCACCGGCACGGTCGGGCTGGCCGGCAGCGGGATCAGCGCGTCGAGCACGCCCACAAAGACGGCCTCGCTCGTCTCGATGTTCGAGCTGCAAGACATCAGCCCGCGCATGACGGCGACCAGCGTGGTGAGCGGCGCGAACGACCTACAGTATGTCGGCGTGGCCAACGATATGAGCGCGACCACGACGATCACCGACTCGACCCTCTACTTCGGCCTGAGCACCTACCACGACTGGGCATCGCCGAACGAGGTCTACTTCGAGATCGACTTCGACACCAACGGCGACGGAGTAACCGACTACGCCCTGTTCTCATCGAGCACGGGCACAAGCGACCCGAACGATGTCGCCATCACCTACCTGGCGAAGCTGAAGCCCGATGGGAGCATAGACGGCAGCCTGATCCCCGAGTACTACCTCAATGGGTTCAGCCCCGACGAGATGAACACGAACCTCTTCAGCACCAACGTCGTGGTGCTGGCGGTGTCGGCGGCCGACATGGGCCTGACGAGCGCAAGCAGCGCGTTCACGTACCAGGTCTTCTCCGCCTCAAACACCGACTACGTCCCGTATGACCTAAGCGCGGTGCTGAGCTACGACCCGCAGCACCCTGGGGTCACGTATGCGATGGGGAGCAGCGAGATGCCGTTCTACGCGGATCTCCCGAGCACCGAGATCCCGCTCACCGTGAGCCTGGGCCGGCTGGACATGACCTCGACGCGCGGGGTGCTGCTGCTGCACCACCACAACGCGAGCGGGCTGCGCGCCGAGGTGCTTCCCCTCGTAGGGCTGCACACCTTCCTGCCCATCATGTTTCGCTAGCGATCATCAGGTCGGAGGCGTGCGGGGCGTGGGGGGGGATTGCCCCTCCTCACGCCCCTCCTCTATCTCGTCTGTGCGGCCCTACGGCCGCGGCCCCCGACGTAAGCTAGATTACACTCTGGGTGTGATCTGGTTCCCTTGAATGGCCGGATCGCAAATGATATAATGCACACGTTATCAGATTGTTGCGCGCGTACCCGGAATGTAGGTTTACGGGGCGGTAGCCCCCTGAGAGAGGCGGATCGAGCAAATGGGCGATAATCGCTGGCTTAAAAATAGCTTCGTCTATCTGATCATCTTGGTTGCCGCACTGGCGCTGTTCTTCCAGTACTTTGGCCAGACATCGAGCCAGACGAGCGAGAAGGGTATCGCCGAGGTGATCGCGGCGGCCAAGGCGGGCCGGATCAAGGACATCGAGGCCCAGGCGGGCGATGAGCAGATCATCGTCACCTACAACGACAACTCCACCTTCCGCTCGCGGCTCGAGTCGAGCGACAGCATCATGACGCTGCTGGCCGACTACGGCGTGCCCCTGGCCGATGAGAACGGCAAGCAGACCCTGTTCGTGACCGTGAAGCCGGCGCCGGCCTGGGGCGGCCTGCTGAGCATCTTCACCATCCTGCTGCCGACCATCCTGCTGATCGGCTTCTTCATCTTCTTCATGCGCCAGGCCCAGGGCAGCAACAACCAGGCCATGTCCTTCGGCAAGAGCCGCGCGCGCATGTTCGCCGGCGACAAGCCGACGATCACCTTCGCCGACGTGGCCGGCCAGGAGGAGGCCAAGCAGGATCTGACCGAGGTTGTCGAGTTCCTGAAGTTCCCCGACAAGTTCGCCGCCCTCGGCGCGCGCATCCCGCGCGGCGTGCTGATGGTCGGCCCCCCCGGGACCGGCAAGACGCTGCTCTCGCGCGCCGTCGCCGGCGAGGCGGGCGTGCCCTTCTTCAGCATCTCCGGCTCCGAGTTTGTCGAGATGTTTGTCGGCGTGGGCGCCTCGCGCGTGCGCGACCTGTTCGACCAGGCCAAGCGCAACGCGCCCTGCATCATCTTCATCGATGAGATCGACGCCGTCGGCCGCCAGCGCGGCGCCGGCCTCGGCGGCTCCCACGACGAGCGCGAGCAGACCCTCAACCAGATCCTGGTCGAGATGGACGGCTTCGACACCAACACCAACGTGATCGTCGTCGCCGCCACCAACCGCCCCGACGTGCTCGACCCGGCCCTCATCCGGCCCGGCCGCTTCGACCGCCAGGTGGTGCTCGACGCCCCCGATGTGCGCGGCCGCATCGACATCCTCAAGGTTCACTCCAAGGGCAAGCCCCTGGCCGACGATGTCAACATGGAGGTGATCGCCCGCCTCACCCCCGGCTTCTCCGGGGCCGACCTGATGAACGCCGTCAATGAGGCGGCCATCCTCTCCGCCCGCCGCTCGAAGAAGAAGATCGGCATGGCCGAGCTCCAGGACTCGATCGAGCGCGTGGCCCTCGGCGGCCCCGAGCGCCGCTCCCGCGTGATGAGCGACCGCAAGAAGCTGGTGGTGGCCTACCACGAGGCCGGCCACGCCATCGTCGCCGGCGCCATGCCGCGGGCCAACAAGCTCCAGAAGGTCACGATCATCCCGCGCGGCCGGGCCGGCGGCTACAACCTGTTCCTGCCCGACGAGGACAACCTCGGCCTGCAGAGCATCGCCTACTTCAAGGCCGACATGACCGTGGCCCTGGGCGGCCGCGCCGCCGAGGAGATCGTCTTCGGCCCCGAGGAGGTCACCACCGGCGCCTCCGGCGACCTGATCAGCGTCACCCGCACCGCCCGCTCGATGGTCACGCGCTACGGCATGAGCGAGCAGCTCGGCCCGATCGTCTTCGGCGAGAAGGAGGAGCTGATCTTCCTCGGCCGCGAGATCAGCGAGCAGCGCAACTATGGCGACGAGGTGGCCATCCAGATCGACGGCGAGGTGCGCCGCCTGGCCTCGCAGGCCTACGAGAACGCCTTCCAGATCCTGATCACCAACCGGGCCGTCCTCGACGATATGGCCAACGCCCTGCTGGAGTTTGAGTCGCTCGACGGCGAGCAGCTCGCCGAGCTGCTCGGCCGGGTCAAGCCCCTGACGATCGACATGACCCGCGACAGCGGCAGCCAGAACCAGAACCAGAACGCTGGCCAGCTCAGCGGGCCGAACAACGCCCTCCCGGCGTAAGGGCGCAGCAGCAAAAAACCGGGGTGGCGCTCTGCGCCACCCCGGTTTTTTGCTGCTGCGCCCTTACAGGTCGATCTGCGCGCGCTGGAGGCTACCGCTGTAGTCGATGTAGACGCTCTTCCACTCGCTGAACACATCCATCATCGTCGGCCCGGCCTCGCGGTGGCCGTTGCCGGTGGCCTTCACGCCGCCGAAGGGCAGGTGGATCTCGGCGCCGATGGTCGGCGCGTTGATGTAGACGATGCCGGCCTGGAGCGCCAGCATGGCCCGCATGGCCGCGTTGATGTCGCGGGTGTAGATCGACGCCGACAGCCCGTAGGCCACGTCGTTCGCCACCGCGATCGCCTCATCCAGGCTGCCCACCTCGATCACGCTCAGCACCGGCCCGAAGATCTCCTCGCGGGCGATGCGCATGCTCGGCCTCACGCCGGTGAAGACCGTCGGCTGGATAAAGTGGCCGTTGGCCAGCGCGCCCTCCGTCAGCCGCCCGCCGCCGCAGCGCATGGTGGCGCCCTCCTGCTGGCCCAGCTCGATGTAGCCCAGCACCCGCTTCATCTGCTTCTCGTTCACCAGCGGGCCCATCTCCGTCTCGGCCTGCAGCCCGTCGCCGACGCGCAGCGACTGCGCCCGCGCGACGATCCGCTCGACCAGCGGCCCGGCCACGTCCTTGTGGACGATCAGCCGGCTGGTGGCCGTGCAGCGCTGGCCGGTGGTGCCGAAGGCCGCCCAGACCACCCCCTCCATCACCAGGTCCAGGTCGGCGTCGGGCATGACGATCAGCGGGTTCTTGCCGCCCATCTCTAGGCTGACCCGCTTGATCTGGCGGGCGCCCAGCTCGTAGACCAGCCGGCCGGTGTCGGTGCTGCCGGTGAACGAGATCACCGGCACGTCGGGGTGCTCGACCAGCGGCTGCCCGGCGCCGGGGCCGTAGCCAGTGACGATGTTGACCACGCCGGGCGGCAGGCCGGCCTCCACCAGGCACTCCACCAGGTTGTAGGTGCTGATCGAGGCGTCCTCGCCGGGCTTGATCACCACCGTGTTGCCGCAGACGATCGCCGGCAGCATCTTCCACGAGGCGATCGCCATCGGGAAGTTCCAGGGGGTGATCAGGCCGACCACGCCGATCGGCTGGCGGATGCTCATCTGGAACTTGTTGGGCAGCTCCGAGGGCGTGGTGACGCCGTGCATGCGCCGGCCCTCGCTGCCCGCGTACTGGGCCATGCCGATCGCCTCGACGATGTCGCCGCCCGCCTCGAAGAGCGGCTTACCCATCTCGCGGGTCAGATCCTGGCTGTAGCGATCCTTGCGCGACTGGATGATCTCGGCGGCCTTGAGCAGGATCTCGCCGCGGCGCGGCGCGGGCACCTGGCTCCAGGCCGGGTAGGCGGCCTTTGCCGCGGCCACGGCCGCGTGTACGTCATCGGCGCCGCTGTCCTGAAACACGCCGACCACCTCGCGGGTGTCGGCCGGGTTGCGGCGCTCGAAGGTCTTCCCCGTGCTGCTCTCGACGAACTCGCCGCCGATGAAGTTCTTGTACACTCGTGCTTCCATGACATATCTCCTCGCTTGACGCCTCTGTCATGGTCAGCATTATACTCTCTGATGCGAGGGGACAGGGGATCAGGCCAAGTGTTCGGCAGGGCATGTGCAA
>NZ_JAIEWN010000011.1:117805-140433 GCF_019599295.1 Oscillochloris sp. ZM17-4
CGCAGCGCCGGCAGCATACGATGAGCGTCGCCGACTTCGCCGCCTGGCTTGGGCTGAGCCAGGATTTCTATGAGCGGCTCATCTGCGGCGATGCCGAGCTATCCGATGATCGCCGGCTGGCAATCGCCGACAAGCTGGATCTTTCGCCGGAGCGCCGAGAGGCGTGGTTCGGCCCATGGCCGCCCGTGATGACGCCGGAGCGTCAGGCACATATCGCGGCGATCATCGCCGAGGCGAACGAGCAGGGCTGGATTTGTGTTGACCCGGATACGTTTGAGCCAACCGGCGAGCTCATGTTCATGAATCGAATCTCCGATGGGACGGGCGGATGGCGCGAAGAAGTGACTATTCGCCCTGCTGAGGACACCTGATGCCGATGCTGAACGCGACCACAGACTGCTACCTAGCCACGCTACGTGAGCCAGCATCGCAGCGCGCCGCCCGCGCCGACCTGGCGACCTTCGCTCGCTGGTGGGAGGAGCAGCGCGGTCGCGTCTTCGACCCGACGCAGCTCCTCGCGAAAGACATCAGCGCCTGGGTGCGCCACCGCCAGGATGTCGAAGAGCGCAAGCCGGCGACGATCAACCGCGGGCTCTCGACGCTGCGCCGCTTCGGGGAGTGGCTCGTGGCTGAGCGGCTGCTCAGAGAGAACCCGGCCAAGGGCGTGCGCGATCTGCCGCTGGAGGAACACGGCCCGCGCTCCCTGCCCGACGATGCGGTCGATGCGGTGCTGCGCGCCGTGCAGGCCGAGGAGGAGTCGCACATTCGGCTGCGCGACGGCGCGCTACTCGCCCTGCTCGCCTACGCGGGCCTGCGCTCCCAGGAGGCTTGTGATGTGCAGCTGCGCGATCTGGATCTGGATGCGGGGAATGTGATCGTCCGGCGGGGCAAGGGCCGTAAGACTCGACGCATCCCCCTGCACAGCGACGCGGTAGCTCTGCTGCGCCGCTACCTCCACGAGCTGCGCTGTCCTGATGGCCTGCCGGCCATCGGCAGCGACGCTGAGCGCGAGCCGCTGCTGGTCGCCCAGGATCGCACGAAGCAGGGCCACCCACTGGTGCCGGGGATGAGCACACGCCTCGTGCGCCATCGTATCGCCATACTCTGCCAGCGCGCCGCCGAGCAGCTGCGCGCGGCGGCGAAGAAAGAGCCGCGCGTCGAGCGGGCGGGCCAGTTTACCCAGATGGCCAGCCAGCTTGAGGCGGCTTCGCCCCACGCCCTGCGCCACTCGCTGGCCCGGCGTATGCTCCGCCGCGGCGCCGACCTCAGCGAGGTGCAGCGCGTGCTCGGCCACTCACGGCTGAGCACCACCGGCATCTACACCGTGCCCGACGACGATGACCTGCGTGATGCAGTCGAGCGGGCCGGGATTTGATAACCAAGAGCCCGTAACCTCAGCTCAGGCCATAGCTCACAAGTTAAGCATTCTGATGCCTTGTCAAGCTTCCCGTTGTGATGCCGCATATCGCCTCTGGGCAGCGGCGGCTGCGACTGAGATCGCGCTCGGCTCGTAAGGGGCGGTTTACGGCATCTGGACGCATGGCTTGACAAAGCGGTAAAACCCTTAACTTGTGACCAATGAGCTCAGGCATCCAATGACTTTTAAGCTGCTGTAGATCGCCGGCACTAGGTTGTATTGTAGCTGCAGCTTCATGTGAGCACTGCACAATAGTCCTTCGCCCACACAGCGGGGTGAACTCGCCCTCCTCTGTATGATGACTCACGGCCAGCAACGGCAAACTGCGATGATCGCCTGAGTGATCTGCACCCGCTCTTCTGGTTTGGTTAGGGTGACAAGCCAGGGGTTCAGAGCAGCAAGGCTCGTGAGAAAGCCGCTACGACCGTACGTGGCGAGCGAGCAGAGTGTTGAACTCCAAATCTGAACTGGTACTTTATAAGCAGCAATGTAGGGAACGATCTGGCTGAGGGTTTCAGCTCGGCGCTGCTCATCAGAGATGGCGCAGACGACCTCAAGCGCGTTAGGCAAAAGCTCGAGAGGCAGGTGAGGAGCGAGCTGGCCGAGGGCTGAGGCCCGGTTCCGCTCGTCGGCAATGGCACGGGTGGCCTCGAGGGCAGCCTGGTAGGCAATTGGTTGGTCTAGTGCTGGCAGGTGCGGAGCGAGCTGGCCCAGGACTTCAGCCCGGCTCCGCTTATCCGCGATGACGCGGGCGGCATCGAAGGTAGTCTGGTAGGCGGCTGGTTGGTTTGGTGCTGACAGATGGGGGGCGAGCTTGCTGAGGATCAAGGCCCGGCTCCACTTGTCCGCGATGGCGCGGGCGGCCTCGAAGGCAGTCGGTAGCAGCGTATCGGGCAGATGCGGAGCGAGTTGGCCGAGGGTTGAGGCCCGGCTCCGCTCGTCGGCAATGGTGAGGGCGGCCTCAAGAGCGCTCGGCAGCAGCGCATCGGGCAGGCGCGGAGCGAGCTGGCCCAAGACTCCAGCCCGGGCCCGCCCGTTTCCGAGGGCGCGGGCGGCCTCGAAGACAGTGGGCAGCAGTGCATCGGGCAGATGCGGAGCGAGCTGGCTGAGAGCTGAGGCCCGACTCTCTGCATCGATGATGGCGCAAGCGGCCTCAAGGGCGCTGGGCAAGAGCACGAGGGGCAGGTGCGGAGCGAGTTGGCCGAGGGCTGAGGCCCGGCTCCGCTCGTCAGCGATGGCGCAGGCGGCCTCGAGAGCAGCCTGGTAGGCGGCTGGTTGGTCCGCTGCTGACAGATGCGGAGCGAGCTGGCTGAGAGCCTCAGCCCGGCTCGGCTCGTCGGCGATGGCGCGGGCGGCTTCGAAGGCAGTTGGCAGCAGCGCATCGGGCAGATGCGGAGCGAGCTGGCCGAGGGCTGAGGCCCGGCTCGGCTCGTCGACTATGGCGCGAGCGGCCTCAAGGGCACTGGGCAGCAGTGCATCGGGCAGGTGGGGGGCGAGCTCGCTGAGGGCCAAGGCCCGGCTCTGTTCGTCGGCGATGGTGCGGGCGGCCTTGAGAGCAGTAGGCAGCAGTGCATCGGACAAGTGGGGGGCGAACTTGCCAAGGACTTCAGCTCGGCTCTGCTCATTCGCTATGGCGTGAGCGGCTTTGAGGGCAGTAGGTAGCAGCGTATCAGGCAGGTGGGGGGCAAGTTGGCTAAGAGCTAAGGCCCCGCTCCGCTTGTCCACGATGGCGAGGGTAGCCTCGAGGGCAGCCTGGTAGGCGGCTGGCTGGTCTGGTGCTGGCAGGCGCGGGGTGAGCTCACCGAGGATCAAGGCTCGACCCAACTTGTTCGAGATGGCGAGGGCGGCCTCGAGGGCAGCCTGGTAGGCGGCTGGCTGGTCTGGTGCTGGCAGGTACGGAGCAATCTGGCCGAGAGCCAAAGCTCGGCTCCGCTCGTTTGCGATGGCGAGGGCGGTTTTGAGTGCGCTGAACAGCAGCGTATCGGGCAGGTAGGGGGCGAGTTGACAGAGGGCCTCAGCCCGACCGTGCTCGTTTGCGATGGCGCGGGCGGCTTTAAGCGCGCTGAGCAGCAGCGTATCGGGCAGGTGGGGGGCGAGTTGGCCGAGAGCCAAAGCTCGGCTCCGCTCGTTTGCGATGGCGCGGGCGGCTTTGAGCGCGCTGAACAGCAGCGTATCGGGCAGGTGGGGGGCGAGTTGGCCGAGAGCCAAAGCTCGGCTCCGCTCGTTTGCGATGGCGCGGGCAGCCTCAAAGGCAGCCTGATAGGCGGCTGGCTGGTCTGGTGCTGGCAGATGCGGAGCGAGCTGGCCGAGGGCCAGGGCCCGGCTCCACCGGTTCGCTATGGCGTGGGCAGCCTCAAAGGCAGCCTGATAGGTGACTAGCTGGTCTGGTGCTGGCAGGTGCGGAGCAAGCTGGCCGAGGGCCAGGGCCCGGCTCTGCTCGTTCGTGATGGCGCGGGCGGCCTCAAGGGCGCTGGACAGCAGCGCATCGGGCAGGTGGGGGGCGAGCTCGCTGAGGGCTAAGGCTCGGCTCTGCTCGTCGACAATGGCGCGGGCGGCCTCAAGGGCGCTGGGCAGCAGCGCATCGGGCAGGTGGGGGGCGAGCTCGCTGAGGGCCAAGGCCCGGCTCTGCTCGTCGACAATGGCGCGAGTAACTTCCAGAGCTTGAACGTATGAAATGGTTACTGGGATCGTAATAAGTGCTCTGATGGCTGCTAATTGTCGGTGCGCATCCGGCATTTGGTGGACATGTTCCAGGGCCGCAGCCATACTCCAGCGGCCGTCCATTGTGCCGACGGTTATCAGCCCCATCAGGAGTTCAGGGGTGAGGTTTCCGCTCAAACTTCGGATACTGGCCATGATTAGCGCACACTTTATTCCAGTAGCAACCTCACCACACTCTTCCGCGTGACGCCAGAGCATATCAAGATCCGCCAGATAGCCAGTATAACTTCCCTCAGCAGTGTATCGCGTCGCAGACCAAAACTGCTCAACACGCTCGTTCTGCTCGGTTACCTCGGTCAGCACCTGCTTTACCAGATCCCATTCATTTGCCTCGGCAAGGTGGGTGATCCAGAACTGGCGCACATAGGCGGGTACTGGACGCACGCACTCCTCATGCAACTTTCGCCCATCAGCGATGAAGCGCTCGCGAATGTTCCGGCGCTCCGCTAGCGAGCGAACCTTCTCAGCAAAGATCTCGCGTAGGCGTGGATGGCTAAAGATATAGCCACCCTGCTCGCTGCCGTCGCCAATGATGAAGCGCCCTACCTCCTCAACGGCCTGATTGAGTACATCTTGTTGACTCAGCTGCTCTGGCGCGAGACGCTGAATATCGTTGTTTGTTAACGGACCCAGAGCGATCGCACAGAGACTCAGGAGTGCAGACACCGCTGTAATACGGCTACTCTTCTGCTCGAGCTCTTTGTACCAGACACGTATATAGGCTTCCAGACCTGGCGGCAGGCTGACGAGCTTGCCAGGAGCGAGTGTTCCATCTTTGAGAGCCTCTACGAGGTAGCGAATCGTGAGCGGATCGCCTTCGCTCACACGCGTGATCTCACTGAGCAGATCCACATCCTTGGCCAGGGTATCCAAGGGGTTGCCCATCCGTCGCAGAATATCAGTCACTGCCTCACGGCGTAATCCGGCGAGCTCCAGGTCAGCGGTCTGCCCAACCCGCCAGCCGAGCTGCTCATACCAGTCCGTACGGGTCATCTGCGCCCGCTGACGCGCTGAGGCGACAATGCGGAGATAGGATCCAGGCTCCCACGGAAAGAGTTCTCGCCCGATATGCCAGCCAACAGCTTCATCAAGCCCATCAAGTATCACAAGAAGGCGCCGACCATCATCAGGAGCGCGGCGCAGGTAGTCGGCGATGAGTGGACGCAGCTGATCCGGTGAAGTGTTATAGGTGGTGAGCCGCTCACGCTCGCCATGAAATGCGGCTAGTGCCGTGGCCAAGGCCCCAAGGACACTCTCAGCTGTTGCCGTCTGAAAGCGTAGACTGATAGGTACGAAAATGGCGTTCCAATCCCCACGTTGCTGCACACGGGCAACCCAATGGATAAGCAGGGCGGTCTTTCCTCGTCCGGTGGGTGCGTGAAGGAAAGCGTATGGCCGGATGTCGTGGTCAAGCCAGGTATTCAGCACTGCCAGCTCTTTCTCTCGCCCGCCAAAGATCGCCTCGTACTCCTCTATCATACGGACGACGGCACCGCGGAATGGGCTGGGCAGGTGCTGTTCGGGGGTGTATAGCTGCTCAAGGATCTGCCCACTCCGCACGCGCAGGAAGAGGGCGGGCATCCACCAATCGGGCTGGTGGACAACGGCTGCTCGAGCGTACGCCATTGCAAGATCAACCTGCCCGGCATCACGCAGCTTGCGGAATAGGGCAGGCACCAGCTGGGCGACGGTATCCATGCTCACATTGCCCTGCATAGCAACGACCGCAGCCACGCCATGCCCTGCGAGGCGGGGTCCGAGGGCAGCGAGCGCTCCCTGATCTTGGGTGTGCCTAGCGCTTTGGCAGGAGGCCAGGACAATAAGCAGCGGCCGACGAGCGAGCTGGGCGATCTGCCGCACCAGCTGCTCGCCGTCGGCCCAAACGGCAGTCTCATCCTGGCGTTCCAGGCAGAGGGAAGGTTTCCCGTCCATCAGTTGCCCGTGCGCGACGAGGTAGAGCACATCTACACCGTCGCGCAGCGCTTGGCCAAGGGCAGTCAAAGTCACTGGAGCTCCGGTCGCATCGCGTGTTAGTACAGTCGAGCGCAACGTGCCAAGCGCCGTCTGGGCGCGCTTCACCTCGCCGGTGACATCGATCGACGCGAGCTTGTATTTTTTCAGATCTGTAGGCGCCGCAACGACGATGAGGACCTTAAGCTGTCGGGGAGTGCGGAGGTCAATCGGGCCGGTGTCGGGGCTGTCGATATAGCGCGACAGGATGACGCGCTCGCTTGTAAAGAGGCGCCCGCTGCCCGTCGGGTCATGCAGCGTCTCCCAGCGGAGGGCGTGGAGGGCCACATCGGTCATATCGAGGCGCAGGCAGACGCGCAACGGCTGGCGTGCGCCCTCGGCCTGGTCGCGGGCTTTGGTAAAGGCCGCCTGCAGGCGCAGGTCGGCGAAGAGCATCCTGGCGAGGCGCTGGCCGTAGGCATCGACATCTGGCCACACCTCGTCCAGTGCCACCTGGTTAATGACGACCCTGGCGGCCTCACCCGCGATCAGATGCGTGTCGATAATGGATAACGCGAGGCGAAAGCGCACGTCTACCCGGTAGGTGTGCGGCGCTTCGGCAATGAGATGAAGCTCAAGGTCCGCGTAGGCAGGGGCAGAAGGCATAGCGGCGGCCTACTTATGCGCCGTCACGCCTTGTCACGGGTTCCCCCGTGTGCTAGGATTGAGGCGCACCACAAATTATTGGCGACCGCACGGCCCACTCGATTGCTTGGCAGGCGTGAGTGGGCTGTTGCGTTGTCCGAAATTGTAACACAGCCTTTAGAGTGAATGTTGCTGTATAAAGGCACACAGCCTCTTGAAAGACGCTGTACAGCATTGAATGTCTACCATCTAGCTCTGAACAGCTACAAGCGGCGAAGGAGTTACGCTTGGAGCTGTCGGGTAATTGCTCCATGTCCTCGGCCACTCGCGCCTCAGCACCACCGGCATCTACACGGTGCCCGACGACGACGATCTGCGCGACGCCATCGACCGGGCGGGGATCTGAGCCGCTCATCTGTAACCGGAGAGACGGGCTGGTGATGTATGCGCGTACGAGCGCCTGTGGTTGACGGATGGAACATTCATGCGTATCATTCTGGTAGCCCCTTCTCCCCATAATTGAATTGACAGCACATGGCCCAACCCGATCAGTCCAATGATCAGCTGTTTGACGCGACAGCCTGGTCGATCATTGAGGCACGCAGGCCGATTGTCCGGGAGCACCTCACACGCTGGCAGGCTACATCGGCGGCAGCTGCGATTGACGGTGAGTTAGAGCGACAAGACTGGCTGATCCAGCTTGAGCGTGCAGTAAGCCGCACCTCAGCACAGGATTTCGATCAGCGAAGCCGCGGGCGCGATGCCTGGCTCGATGAGTTTCTGCTTCCGCTCGCCCGTGACTTGGATCTCATCCAGGCCGCCGAGACGACCACGCTAGCTCAACTCTATCGAACAGGCAGCTTCGATGTCCTCGACCCGACCACCAGCAAGTACCAGCGCCCTCCCGCTGATCAAATCATTGACTCAGCCCGCAGCCTGCTGGACGCAATCCCACATCACAGCCATCGGGTGAGCCAGCTGGTGGCCCGCCAGCTCTGTCGCGACAAGGAGACAGCAGCGCTTGTTGTCGAGGCATGGCGGCGTTGTGAGCAGCGCGCCGCCGGGCTGGCGCGCGGAGTCGTGCTCGCCTACCTCGCGCACCACGATGTAGGTCTCCTCACGAGTTCGGACTATGCTCACACCGATGAACTGCTGCTTCTGCAATCGCATCGGGAACGCATCGCTGCGCTCTCTTCACCCGTCATCTGGCCTCAACTCCACATTGATATTGTGGCCCTCGCACGCGCCTGGAAGGCGGCAGAGCCCAAAACCTGGTGCATCCGGCTGCTGAGTGAGCCGAGGAACAGCGAATATCGGAGGCGGTTAGCGCAAGCCTTCGGTACGCGTCGTCGTGCGACCGTAGTGCAGGTGCTGGTTGAGCACCACAGCTACACGACGATCGAGGCACAGGCGCTGGTTGAGCGCACGCTTCACGGCGGACTCAGTGAGATCGTCGCCTACCGCAGCCATAGCGGCGATGATCAGGTCCTCGCCGTTGAGCGCTACGAGCAGCTCCAGCTACGGCGCATCCTGCGCGACAACTACGCTGCGCTGGCTGAAGACGACCAGGCATATATCGAGGTTCTGGTCTTTCATCTCTATGCGGCGATCCGGCGCAGCGGCGTGCCATTTCCTCTGGTGCCCCTGCTCACCGAGCACCCCTCTAACCCGCGGCGGATACGCGTGAGCCGACGCTTTCGGTTCGGGCTCGCGGCGATCATTAGGCGTCGCAAGCAGAAGCGACCACGCCGAGCGGTAGGCCGTCTCCAGATGCCGCGTATTAGCCCAGCCCGCAAGCCAAAGCCAGCCACAGTTCTGATCAAGGCATTCGCCGAGCTCAGTAACGTGGACGAACGCGAGGCAGAGGCTCTCCTACGCGAGCTGATTACCTACGGTGCCCTGGGCCTGCTGCCCCGCAATCAACGCATGCACTGCCTTGACCCGCGCGTGCGCTCGTGGCTCCGGCTGATCAAATACGGTCGACTCGACGGGCGCGTGCCCTGGCCACGACTGATGGCACAGCTCGATACGTACCGACGAGCGCTGGACCTGCCCAACCCAATCTCACCGCTCCTCGCCCGCGCCGTGTTCAATGCCATCCCCCGCCCGGCGTTCTGGCATGGCGGGCAGGGCGAGGCGACCGTTCGGCTGCGCCAGCGCGGCACCCTCACCCTAGCTAGCGCACCGAGGCTGCATGAACGGTGGTTCGTCATCTCCCTTCCCGCACCATTCCCCCTGTGTGATGCGCTCGGTCGACCCGTTGGTGCTGGCAGCCACCTGACGCTCGTAATCGAGGCCAACGGTGCCCTTCCGCTCGCGGCCTGGCCGAGCGTTGAGGCACCCACCATTCGCGAGGTATGCCTGGCGCTCTATCAAGCGATCTGGCACCCTGGCGCAGAGAACTGGCCTGTCAAGGGCCTCCCAGAGCAGGTTGTCGTGTCGAAGGAGTTACTCATCGGCGACCGAGCCGACCTTGATCGCGCCGCCGACTACCTGCTCTGTGACGTGCTGATTCAGCCGCGATCACAGCTGGTAAAGGACAAGATCGGCAAGCTCCTGAAGAAAATCACGGGCAAGGGTTTCGCGGAGATCACGAAACAGCTGCGGCCTGACGAGCGCACACCGAGCCGCGTGATGCGTGTTCTGGAGTCGTGGATCCTCAAGACGTCCTTTCTGGGACATAGCCCATCCCCCGTCTGGAATGAGATCGCTCGGCATGGCGTAGTGATGCCTGGGCACGACACGCCAGCGGCCGGGTGGCTGCTACCGCGCATTGGGGAGATAGTTGAAGTCGTTCAAGGTGCGATAACAAGGCTTGGACGACGGTATGAGGGCTCTGGCCTTCAGCAATACGAGCGCATGTTCCTTCACAGTCGAGAGTATCCGTTACCGGCGCCGCTACCACACAACGTGCCAACGAGCAGAGGTCTCTTTGTCGAACTGCCAAGTGCTCTGGGAGCAGAACTACACTATCTACGCGAGCGATAGGAGCTTGTGGTATGGCAAAGCATCGTCACCTCACGAAGGCAGCAGGCAAGAGCAACCGTGGCAAGCAGCTTGGGCCACATCGCCGGACGGACATTTCCAAGCTGACGAAGCGCGAGCGCGATTCGCTGATTACCTATGCTGCATGCATCCAAGCCCTTGTGGATGCCGAACAGAAGCAGGGCAGCGCGCTATTGGATGAAGCCTTGGAACAAGCGGCCGTGCAGTTCCACCAGACTCTGGTTGAGGTACGTGAAGCTATGGCTCAATACCAGAGATACCATGCGGCGCATAAGGGTGAACACCCGGCGAATGCGTTTACTCCTATCCCTCGGGAATTCCAGCGAAGGAAGGCGAAGCGGGCATCCTTCGACAAACAACAGCCAGCGAATCGATCAGCAGAGAGTAAACCACCTCGCCCTGGTATCGAACTCTCACTTATCATCGATGAGGGTGAGCGAAATCGCATCAAAGATTTCGCAGAGGTCATCTTCAATCTCCGGCAGTTACAAGACACCCTTGGCCAGTTGCCGCCTGGAATGCTTGCCGAAGTGGCCGACGCACATGGCTACGCTGAAGTATGGATCAGCAAGAGCATTGCCAACCAGCGAATATACTGCGAATTCTTCCCCGATCATGACTATATGCGCGCCCATACACCGAAACCTGTTGGTCGCCCAAAAGGCCGGCAATCTTCACCTGAGGTTATTGACGCGATTGAGAAGGCTCGCGTGAATCGCAAGTGGCTCTCACGTGATGGTGCTGGCAACTACAGTGAAATTGACAACATTATTGAGAAGCGGTTGATTCATTCGCTTGTTGAGCAGACATACGGCTCAGTTCACAGCCAGCGAACAACGTATCGCATTATTAAGGACTACGAGGAGCGCCACGCAGCACGTGTTGCCGTCGCTGATGAGGGTGATGCTTCGGTGCTTCAAGAGCACCTCCCTGCTATCGCGAACCGTGCGAGTGTGCGTGGCCCCGGCGACCGTTGTCAGTTTGATATCCGACCGCTCCCGGTTGTCGTAGATAACGATGGAGTCGAATCGACCGTTCATGCCATGTTGGTCGTCGATGATGCCACCGAGCGGATCACCAGTTGGGAGTTGGTTTTTGTGAAGTTCATTGACGATCAAGGCGAGGAACAAACCCAGAACTTTGATGGGCAGCTGTGCCGCGCAACCGTAGCACGTTCTTGCCTTGAGATAGGTGGACGCTACCGTACATACTATGCGGACAACGGGTTTAAAGAGATCAAGCATCACCAACATTTCATGATTGCTCCTGGTGAAGATCCTACGCGTATCGTCTACCGACGAAGGTATCGGGCACGCGGAGGTGGTGGCATCGAGGTCTCACAACAGATTATGGATGGCTTTCTTAAGACCCAACCATATTATGTTCGCGAACGTGACTTTCGCCGTAGCAGGAAGAAAAGTCGCAAGAATCTCACGGCTGCTGCGGCTCTACGAACCGATTTTGCCCAGTATGTATGGCATTGGAACAATGATGATGATCCCAAGGGTGGCCCGTCGCGTATTGCTCGCTGGAATGAAGGGCCGAATCTTATGCTAACAGCCCCCTCGCCGACAAACCTCGCAATGTTTGCCTTAAGCCAGTGGCGAGATACACGCGAGCCTCGGCAAGATCCTGATTGCTGGTTTCCGCTCGGTGGTGTTTCATATGTTGGCGCTAGACCTGATCCGAGTCTCTATGAGCGGTTTGCAGATCTCTCGATTCGGCGCTCTAAACTTGAAGCAAAGAAGAAGAAGGAAGCCGACATCAAGTTATGTGTCTTTGAACTTGGAGGGACTCCCCCACAGCGGCTTGTCCTCTTTAGCCTTGACAATGAAGCGACGTGGGAACTTGCAGTGCCTGCGGAATCGCGTAGCCTCTCATGGCAACGCCACAACAAGATGCTGATGGATGTCGAGCATCGCCTTGAGCATGGCGATGGCGCTGAGTTGGGCGATTTCTTCATGCGGACTATTCTCAGGAGCGCCAATGCCCCTCTGGTTATCGATGGGCTACGCCGAAACCGCCAGTTCTACCCACATGAGTCTGCCGAGAGCCAGGATAGGATAGATGCAGGCAGCACTGGCGGCGAACTTGATATACCTACAGCAGCCGCTGATAGCGCTGATATTGCACCTCCTTCACCCAATGCTGATGTATCGCAGCCGGGGCAGAATCAGCCTGAGATTGTGCAGCAGGTTGCGACCGGGACGACCGCACTAACAGTTGATAGCGCTGATATGGCACCTCCTTCACCCAATGCTGATGTATCGCAGCCGGGGCAGGATCAGCCTGATGTTGTGCAGCAGATCACGACCGGGACGATCTCACCTGAGATCGAGCCACTTCTAGCTGAAGCCGCTTCGCTAGGGCAGCAGGAACCCTCTACAGCAGAAGTCAGTAGTGGAAAGAAGCGGAGACGTGGTAATGCGGCATCTCAACCAGCACCAGTGACACCACCAGAGGCCGAAGACGATATTGACATTCCCAACTTTATTGCTGAAATGCAGCGCAAGGCGAAACCATAATGCTCGGGCTTCGCGGATTTATCCCTCACAAGAATCAGGTCGATAAGACCACGCCGGATGCTGCCTACCCTGATACCAATGCGATTCTCAGCGCACTCAACGCCGGCACGAGCTTCGATCTGCTCTTAGTCATGACCCTGCTCGGCAAGGCAGGTACGGGGAAATCGTTTCTACTGAAGTACTTTGCGACCGAGTACCGCCAGCAAGTGTGTGGTATCGACATTCATCGAGCGCCAGTGCTCTACGCTGACTACGATGAGACAGAGAAAAATACGCTTGGTGCCGATACAACCGCCCCTATCACCGCAACCATGCTGTCGTCGATCATGTTCAGCCTTGCTCAGCTCGCACGGCAGGTCGGCGGCAATGGTGCGTTGCCTCGATGGTACCGTGAGGAGCAGTCCCTCTACTCATCACGCCAGCTGCTTTGGCTTTTCGGAGAGATCTGCCTTGAGCTGAAGCGCCTTGATGTCCGCACCCTTATCATCGACAACGCCCACCGTCTCGATGCGAAGACAGTCAAGTTGCTGTTTCGGATGCGGGCTCGTCTCAACAACCAGATCGGACTGATCTTTGGTGCTCAGTTACAGCTGAGCGAAGGGCAGGACGAGCCAATGGGACGACTGTTCAAACAGGCACGCATTGACGAATCTGGTGTGGAGCAGCCAATTGAGTTGCGACCGCTGGTATCGAAGGAGTTCTATGAAGCAGTGATCACCCCAGTGTTCAAGGATATCGGCGCATCCTTTGAGCCAGAGTTAATACAACACTTCCAGGTGATCATTCGCCAATTCTGGAAGGTCACGGCTGGTGACTGGAAGAGTATTGATACGCGCACCCGACATTTTAATCGGCTGCTCGGCCCTCGTTCTCGTGAAGATCGCCTGATTACCCGGTCAATGGTCGAGCAAGTGCTCAACTTCAAGCTCCCTAACTGACCCCTTCAGGGCTGCTTCAACACTCCTAGAAATGACAGCGGCTGGCATTTGATGCAATGCGTCAAATGCCAGCCGTTGTTGTGACCGTTGCAGAAAGCGCCAAAATCGAGCTTTCAGTGTCGCCGCGAGGGTTCACCGCTTACCCGATTGTGATGCGCGAGAGCGCCCGAGAGCGTAGTGCGATATACCAGTTTCTGGCAATCGTTATACTCCTTTCTGACGGGCGTTATACTCCTTTCTGACAACGGGCAGCCCCAGCGCTGGCGGGGCTGGTGCGACTCGAACGCACGGCCAACGACTTAGAAGGTCGCTGCTCTATCCAACTGAGCTACAGCCCCGTACGCCGCTTACTATACCCAAGCCGGGCCAGTTTGGCAACTCTCTCTTGGCCGGCGGATACGGCCCCTTAATTGCGCTGTGCTAGGATCGGCGTGACATACATGCCCCCAACACTCCATAAGGCACGCCCATGGATCGCTTCAGCCGACAGATCTCCCAGCTCAAAGCCGCTATCGCCCGCTCCGAGGTTGCCCCCGCGCTGCTGCTGCTCGGGGCGCTGCCGGGGGCGGCACTCTTCTCCCTCCTTGGCGCGCAGATGATGACCAGCCTGCTCGCCGGGCTCGCCGTCGGCATGCTTCTGATCGGCGCGATCCTCTCCGCCGCCCTGCCCAGCATCTGGTCGCAGCGGCGGGCTACGCTGATCAGCGCCGCCCTGCTCGCCTACGCCTGCGGCACCCACGCCGCGATCTACCGGCTCGCCCTCCCCGCAGATCAGGCCGCCGCATTCGATCAGGTGGCCGGACTGGCCATCCTCGCCCTCGGCGCGCTCGCCGCAGTCGGCCACGCTATCTGGCGCGCGCTCCCTCGGCGCTAGTGCGCTTTCAGCGCAGGGGGTAGGAGTTGGGAGTCGGGGGTTGGGCGTTACGATGAGACAGCACGCAGCATCTTGTCTAAAAAGGCTGCTTGAATCTGCGCTGGCTCGCGTCTCTGGCGGCACGTCGCACCGCGACGACCGATGACCGACAGCTGTCGGTCGTCGGTCGTCGCTCTTCCAGATGCTGTATCCCTGCGTGCTATAATCAGTGCTGCCATTCACTATCCTCTACTAGCGACGACGCCCCTCATAGACGTCAGAGGAGACATTTGTATGACCAACAGCTTTGGCGCACGGTCCACCCTCCGCGTCGGCGATAATGAGTACGAGATCTATCGCCTCGACGCCCTGGCCCAGCGCGGCATCGACCTCGGCCGCCTGCCCTTCTCGCTCCGCATCCTGCTTGAGAACCTGCTGCGCACCGAGAACGGTCGCACCGTCACCGCCGATGACATCCTGGCCCTGGCCGGCTGGCAGCCCCAGGCCACCCCCGATAAGGAGGTCGCCTTCACCCCCGCCCGCGTCATCCTCCAGGACTTCACCGGCGTGCCGTGTGTCGTCGACCTGGCCGCCATGCGCGATGCGATGGCTACCATGGGCGGCGACCCCGGCCTGATCAACCCGCTCCAGCCGGTCGAGCTGGTGATCGACCACTCGGTGCAGGTCGACTCCTACGGCTCTGAGGCGGCCCTGCTGATCAACCGCGACCTGGAGTTTGAGCGCAACCAGGAGCGCTACGCCTTCCTGCGCTGGGGCCAGACGGCCTTCCAGAACTTTAAGGTCGTCCCCCCCGGCAACGGTATCGTCCACCAGGTGAACCTGGAGTACCTGGCCCGCGTGGTCTTCACCTCCGATGAGAACCCGCGCGCCACCGGGCCGGCCCAGGCCTACCCCGACACCCTGGTCGGCACTGATAGCCACACGACGATGATCAATGGCCTGGGCGTGCTTGGCTGGGGCGTCGGCGGGATCGAGGCCGAGGCGGCCATGCTCGGCCAGCCCGTCTCCATGCTCATCCCTCAGGTGGTCGGCTTCAAGCTGACCGGCTCGCTGCCCGAGGGCGCCACCGCCACCGATCTCGTCCTGACGGTCACGCAGATGCTGCGCAAGAAGGGCGTGGTCGGCAAATTCGTCGAGTTCTTCGGCCCCGGCCTGGCCGCCCTGCCTCTGGCCGACCGGGCGACGATCGCGAACATGGCCCCCGAGTATGGCGCGACCTGCGGGATCTTCCCGGTGGACGCCGAGACGCTGCGCTACCTGCGCTTCTCCGGCCGCTCTGAGGAGCGCGTGGCCTTGGTCGAGGCCTACATGAAGGCCCAGGGCCTCTTCCACGACGAGAGCAGCCCCGAGGCTGAGTACACCGACACCCTGGCGCTGGACCTCTCGACCGTCGAGCCGAGCGTGGCCGGGCCGAAGCGCCCCGAGGGCCGCGTGCCGCTCACCGGCGTCAACAAGTCCTTCCACGACGCCGTCCCGCTGATCCTCAACCCCGGCGCCCCCCAGCCGCTCGCCGACCTGGAGGCCAGCGCGGTGGCCGTAGCCGATACGGACTACGCACTGCACCACGGCTCGGTGGTGATCGCCGCGATCACCAGCTGTACCAACACCTCCAACCCCTCGGTGATGGTCGCCGCCGGCCTCGTGGCCAAGAAGGCCGTCGAGCGGGGCCTGGACACCAAGCCCTGGGTGAAGACCAGCCTGGCCCCCGGCTCGAAGGTCGTCACCGAATACCTGGACAAGGCTGGCCTGACGCCCTACCTGAACACGCTGCGCTTCAACACGGTGGGCTACGGCTGCACCACCTGCATCGGCAACTCCGGCCCGCTGGCGACCGAGATCAGCGCGGCGATCGAGCAGGGCAACCTGGTGGCCACCTCGGTGCTCTCGGGCAACCGCAACTTCGAGGGCCGCGTCCAGCAGGATGTGAAGGCCAACTACCTGATGTCGCCGCCGCTGGTGGTGGCCTACGCCCTGGCCGGGCGCATCGACATCGACCTGGCCAGCGCCTCGCTCGGCGAGGACAAGGACGGCAAGCCGGTCTACCTGCGCGACATCTGGCCGACCCAGGCCGAGGTGCGCGACACGATCGCCGCCGCTATCCAGTCGGACATGTACCAGCGCAGCTACAGCACGGTCTTCGTGGGCGATGAGCTGTGGGAGGGCATCGCCATCCCCGAGGGCGACCGCTTCGCCTGGAGCGACCGAAGCACCTACGTGCGCCGGCCGCCCTACTTCGACGCGATGTCCGAGGATCCGCCGGCGCGGGTGGCCGAGATCAGCGGCGCGCGCGTGCTGGCCTTCCTGGGCGACAGCATCACCACCGACCACATCAGCCCGGCCGGCAGCATCAAGGCCACGTCGCCCGCCGGCGAGTACCTGTTCGAGCACGACGTGGACACGCCCGACTTTAACAGCTACGGCTCGCGGCGCGGCAACGATGAGGTCATGGTGCGCGGCACCTTCGCCAACGTGCGCCTGCGCAACAAGCTGGCCCCTGGCACCGAGGGCGGCTACGCGCCCTACCTGCCCACCGGCGAGGTGATGTTTCTCTACGACGCGGCCATGAAGTATAAGGCCGACGGCACCCCGCTGATGATCCTGGCCGGCAAAGAGTACGGCAACGGCTCCTCGCGCGACTGGGCCGCCAAGGGGCCGTACCTCCAGGGCGTCAAGGTCGTCATCGCCGAGAGCTTCGAGCGCATCCACCGCTCGAACCTGGTCGGCATGGGCATCCTGCCGCTCCAGTTCCTGCCCGGCCAGAGCGCCGACACCCTCGGCCTGAGCGGCACGGAGACCTTCGATGTGGTCGGGCTGGCCGACGCGGTGGCCTCAGGCTTCGCCGACGGCCGCGAGCTGACGGTGCGGGCGACCGGCCCGGCCGGCATCACAGAGTTCAAGGCTCTGGTGCGGATCGACACGCCCCAGGAGATCCAGTACTACATCCACGGCGGCATCCTGCAGTACGTGCTGCGCCCCTACTTTTGTATGATCATCGCCCCCTGCGCGTCCTGCGCCGCCTCGTAGAGCGACAGCGAGATGTCGAGATCGCGGTCACGGATCACCCGGTCGAGCAGCTTGCTCACCGCCGGCTCGCCCGCCGTCGGCCAGATCGGCATCGAGGTGTAGGCGCGCGGCACCAGGTAGTTCAGCTCGCTCAGCCAGACCCCCTCGATCGGGTCGGCGGTCATGCCCGCCGTCTCGGCCACCGAGCGCACCGTGGGCAGCGCCCAGTCCTTCCAGACCTGGGCCCCCGGCTCGCCGGCGTAGAAGCGCAGGAAGCGCCATGCGGCGTCCTGGTGCGTGCTGAGCGCCGAGATGCCGAAGCCGCCCCAGAGCAGGATGTTGGCCCGCCGCCGGCCGGTGGGCAGCCCGACCACGCCCAGGTCGATCTGCGGGTTGGCGCGCAGCCCGGCCTGCGGCCAGCGCCCGAAGAGCAGCATGGCGGCGGCGCCGCTGGCGAACTGGTTGTTGCTCGGGTCGAAGGGGTTCAGGCTCGCGGTGATCGGCGCGACATGGTGCAGGTGGTAGAGGTCGGTGTAGAACTGGAGCGCCTCGGCGTTCTGCGGCGAGTCCATGTAGCCGATGAAGCCGAGCCCCTCGGAGCTGACCAGCCGCCCGCCGGCCGAGGCCGACCAGTACTCGAAGTTGGGCGCCCAGGAGCCCGGCAGCTGCGCGCCCCAGATATCGGTCTGCCCGTCGCCGTTGGTGTCCTTCGTCAGCGCCTGCGCCGTGGCCAGGAAGTCCTCCCAGGTCCAGCCGTCCTGCGGGTAGGCCACGCCGAACTGGTCGAAGATCTTCTTGTTGTAGTAGACGGCCAGGGGCGTGTAGTCCTTGGGCAGCAGGTACTGCTTGCCGGCCCACGTGCCCGGGTTGAGCACGCCCGGCAGGTAGATGCTGGTGTCGAGCGGGAACTCCGCCCCGGCGATGAGGTTGTCCAGCGGCAGGAAGGCCCCGCGCTCGACGAAGGAGGGCACCGCGTCGTCGCCGATCTGCAGGATGTCGGGCGGGTCGCCGGAGTCGATCTGGTCGCGGATGAGCTGGTAGTAGTCGCCGCTGCCGACCGGCTCAAGCCGCACCTGGATGTCGGGGTTCTCGGCCTCAAAGCGGGCGATGATCTGGCGGTGGGGCTCCAGCCCCGCCCCGCTGTCGCCCGTGCCGACGCGCAGCAGGGTCTTGCCGCTGTCGGGCGACAGGTCGGCTGCGGCCGCAGCCGTCGCCTCGGGCGTGGCGGTGCCGCCGTCGGCACCGCCCGGCTGCTGGCCGCAGGCGGCGATCAGCGCGGCGATGAGCATCAGCCAGATCGCCCGGAATATGCGTGACGGCACTGTCCCCTCGCTCTCTGTCCTTGCTACCGCAGCGTGTTCCTGCTGGCGCTGGTGGTGGCGCTGGTGGTGGCGCTGGCCCTGGCCTGGGCGCTGTACCAGGCCCGCCGGATCGTGCTGCCGGTGCGCGCCCTGGCGGCCGGCGCGCGCGAGCTGGGCGGCGGCGGGCTTGAGCACCGCATTATCGTCGGCGGCCGCGACGAGCTGAGCCAGCTGGCCGACACCTTCAACCAGATGGCCGAGCGGCTGCAGGTCAGCCTGCACGAGATCGCCGACCAGAATGAGCGCCTGCGCCACGGCCTGATCCTCGCCCGCGACATCCAGATGGGCCTGATGCCCAGCAGCCCGCCGTGGAAGAACGAGGTGCTCACCGTCCACGCGCGCTCCCTGCCGGCTAGCGAGGTGGGCGGCGACTTCTACACCTACATGGCCCTGCCCGGCGGCCGGGCCGCCGTGGCGATCGGCGATATCTCGGGCAAGGGGGTAGCCGCCGCCCTGCTCATGGCGCTCACCAGCTCGACCCTGGAGTCGCAGGCGCGGGTGCTCGACCACCCCGGCGCCATGCTGATCGCCATCCACGAGGCGCTCCAGCCGCGGCTCCAGGCGAACCACATGAACGCCGCGCTGATGATCGCGATCTACGACCCCGCCCGCCAGCAGATGGCGGTGGCGAACGCCGGCATGATCGCGCCGCTGCTGGTGCGCGCGCTCCCCGATGGCGGCAGCAGCTGCCGCTTCATCGATGTGAGCGGCCTGCCGATCGGCACGCTCCTGCCCGCCAACTACCCCGATGTGGAGGTCAGCCTCGCGCCCGGCGACACGATGATCTTCCTCAGCGATGGCATCGTCGAGGCCCATAACCGCGCCGATGAGCTCTATGGCTTTGAGCGACTCGAGGCCCTCGTCGCCAGCATGCCCCAGCGGCTCAGCGTGGCCGATATTGTCCGGCACATCCTCGACTCGGTGCTGGCCTTCACCGATGGGGCCGAGCCCCACGACGACATTACGATCCTCGTCACCCAGCGCACGATCAGCGGCGCAGCCTACGAGGCCCAGCTCACCACCGGAGGGACAACCTTCGGCGACGCGATATAATACCGAATGAGTGAAGCGCTACCTCTATCATGCATGTCATTCTGAGCGAAGCGAAGAATCCCGGCCGGGACCCTTCGCTTCGCTCAGGGTGACATGCGGTAGCCACTGATCAGCCATCTGCAGCCGAGCAATCAGGAGCCTCTATGCGCCTCTACAACTCGCTCTCCCGCGAGAAGGATACCTTTGTCATCCCGAAGGATCGGCCAGTCACGCTCTATGTCTGCGGGGTCACCCCGTATGATACGACGCATATCGGCCACGCCCGCACCTTCATGACCTTCGATGTGCTCATCCGCTACCTGCGCTGGCAGGGCGCCGAGGTGCGCTACTGCCAGAATGTGACCGACATCGACGACCCGCTGTTCGAGCGGGCCGCCCGCGACGGCGAGCGCTGGCAGGACCTGGCCGAGCGCCAGACGGCGCAGCTGCTTGAGGACTACCGCGGCCTGAATATTCTGATGCCGACCTACTTCCCCCGGGCCAGCCAGGAGATCGGCACGATCATCCCGATCGTCGCGCGGCTGATCGCGCTCGGCCACGCCTATGTCGCCGAGGGCAACGTCTACTTCAGCGTGCAGACCGACCCCGGCTTCGGCAAGATGGCCCGCATGGGCTACGACGAGCTGCTGGCCACCGCCAACCAGCGCGGCAATGACCCCGCCGACCCGCATAAGCGCGACCCGCTCGACTTTGTGCTCTGGCAGACGGGCCGGCCCGGCGACCCGACATGGGAGAGCCCCTGGGGCATGGGCCGGCCGGGATGGCATATCGAGTGCAGCGCGATGGCCACGCGCTACCTCGGCGAGCAGATCGATATCCACGGCGGCGGGGCCGACCTGCTCTTCCCGCACCACCCCTGCGAGATCGCCCAGACCGAGCCGGTGACGGGCAAGCGGCCCTTCGTGCAGATCTGGATGCACGCCGGCCTGGTCTGGCTCGACGGCGAGAAGATGAGCAAGTCGCTGGGCAACCTGGTCTTCGCCCGCGACGCCCTGCGCGAGCATAGCGCCGACACCCTGCGCTGGTACCTGCTGAGCCAGCACTACCGCGAGGAGTTCGACTACCACCCCGCCGAGGTCGCCGGCAGCGGGGCGGCCGCCCGGCTGATGCGCGACGCCCTGGCGGCGACGGGCGGGCAGGGCATGCCGCTGCACCCCGAGGTGCCGCGCGCGGAGTTCGCCGCCGCGATGGCGGACGACCTGAACACGCCGACCGCCCTGGCGGTGCTGCACATTATGGCCGGCAACATTGTGCGCGCCGCCGCCGACGGCCGCGAGGTGGCCGCATGCCAGGCGGCGCTGCGCGAGCTCGCCGGCGCCCTTGGGTTTACGCTGGGCGATTAGGTATTGCAGATTGTAGATTATAGATTGCAGGTGTCGCGACATCTGCAATCTGCAATCTGCAATCTGCAATCTGCAATTGAATGATGATCACAGACTCTCAACGACGCGTCTCGCTCATGATGATCCTGCTCGCCGGGATTCTTCTGTCGGCCTGCGGCCCCGCCCCGCAGCCCGCGACCCCGCCGAGCGGCACCCTGCGCTGGAGCGTCGAGGGGGTGAGCGATATTATCCGGCTCGACCCGGCCCGCCTCGCCGACTACCAGTCGAACATCGCCGTGAACCTGATCTTCGGCGGCCTGGTGCGCCTCGGCCCCGACCTGGCGGTGATCGGCGACGGCGCCGAGAGCTGGCGGGTGAGCGCCGACGGCACGGTCTACACCTTCTCGCTGCGCAAGAACCTGGCCTACGGCGACGGCACGCCGGCCACGGCCCAGGACTTCGCCGACGCCCTGCGGCGGACGATCTCGCCCGACACGGGCACGGCCTTCGCCTTCGAGTTCCTCAAGCATATCGTCGGCGCCGAGGAGCTGCACACGAAGGCGGCGCCGGCGCTGAGCGGGGTGCGCGCCATCGACGCGCGCACGCTGGAGATCACGCTCGACTCGCCGCGGGGCTACTTTCTCTCGCAGCTGACCTACGCCCTGGCCTTCGTGGTGCCGCCGGGCAAGATCGAGGCCGCCGGCGACGGCTGGATCGACACGGCCTTCGGCAGCGGCCCGTTCCGGGTCAAGGAGCACCAGGCCGGCAAGAAGCTGGTGCTGGAGGGCAACCCGAGCTACTGGGCCGGCCCGCCCGGCGTCGCCAACGTCGAGCTGATCTTCTTCCCCGACACGGCGGCGGCCTTCACCAGCTACCGCTCCGGCGACCTGGACATTATGGGCAGCATCCAGGGCGGCATCCCTGCCGAGCGGGTGTCCGAGGTGCGCGGGCTGCCCGACCTGCGCTCGGCCAGCGCGCCGGTGCTGCGCTATATCGGATTCAACAACCGCCGCCCGCCCTTCGACAATGTCTATGTGCGCCAGGCCTTCGCCCAGGCCGTCGATAAGGACAGCCTGACGCGCCAGGCGCTCTCCGGCCAGGCCACGCCGGCCGGGCGCATCCTGCCGGCGGGATTCCTGGGGGCCAGCCTGCCGATCACCACCCTCGGCTTCGACCCGCTCGGGGCGCGATCCACCCTCGGCCTCGCCGGCTATGTCTCCGGGTCGAGCCTGCCCCCCGTGAGCCTGACCTACAGCCGCGACACCGACACCGAGAAGGTCGCCCAGGCGCTCCAGCGCAACTGGCGGGACACCCTTGGGATCGCGGTGCGGCTGGAGGGGCTGCCGATCGACGCGTTCATCGCCCGCCTCGACTCGATGGTGCTCGACCCGACCAACCCCGAGACCAGCCTCCAGATGTACCTGAGCGTCTGGGGGGCCGACTACCCCGACCCGCACAACTTCCTCTCGCTCCAGCTCCAGAGCGACTCGCCCTATAACAACGGGCACTGGTCGAGCAGCGAGTTCGACCAGCTGACCAGCGAGGCCGATCAGATCAGCGACCCGGCGCGGACGGGCGAGCGGCTGAGGCTCTACAACCGGGCCGAGCAGATCGCGGTGAGCGAGGTGGGCTGGCTGCCGCTCTTCAACCCCGAGATCACCATCCTGATCCGACCGACGGTGCGCGGGCTGAGCTTCACGCCGCAGGGGATCATCGCCGCCGACTGGACTCTGGTGAGAATCGCGCAAGCGCAGCCGTAGGGCTGCGCTTGCGCGATAGCAACGCGCACGGTGAGGGTGTGGGAGAGCTTCGC
>NZ_JAIEWN010000011.1:140533-149927 GCF_019599295.1 Oscillochloris sp. ZM17-4
CAGCATGTGCCCCCTCGCCAGAGGGCAGCATCGAGGTCGTCGGCTAGCCGACGACCTCGATGTTGTCCATGCCGCCGTAGACCGTCCACCAGGGCTTGGCGCCCTTGGCGATGACCTCGTTCAGCGCCTTGATGTTGGTGACGCCGCGATCCTCGAGCCAGGCCTCGAGGGCGGGGCCGCCCTCCTTGCCAAAGATCGCGACGCCGTCCTGCCAGGTGGCGCGGCCGCAGAGCACGCCGGAGAAGGGCGTGCCGGCCTCGGCGGCCAGCTCCAGCGTCTCGCGGAAGACATCGTCGGTGACGCCGGCGCTCAGGTAGATGAAGGGCAGGGTGCAGGCGGCGGCGGCGTCGACAAAGTGCTGCTTGGCCTCCTCGCGGGTGTAGGCCGCCTCGCCGCCGAAGACCTTCATGCCCTCGACGAACTTCACATTCACCGGCACCTCGACCTTGAGCACGTCCACGCCGTAGCGCGGCTTGGAGAACTCGGCCATGTAGGCGGCGACATACTTGGGCTTGGCCTTGGCGAACTCCAGGGACTTCTCATCGCCAATCGCGTCGTCGTAGGCCAGCGGCTCCAGGAAGAAGGGCTTATCGATGGCGGCGCACTCGGCGCCGATCCGCTCGATAAAGGCGTGCTTGACCTCGTTCACCTCGGGGGCGTCGAAGGGGTTGTAGTAGAGCAGGATCTTGATCGCGTCGGCGCCGGCCTCGGCCAGGCGGCGGACGCTCCAGACGCTCAGCAGGTCGGGCAGGCGGCCCTTGACCGTGACGTCGTAGCCGGTCTTCTCGTAGGCGAGCAGCACGCCGGTGCCGGGCGCGCGGTGCTCAAGGGCGGGCAGGCCGTACTCCGGGTCCATCAGGATGGCGCTGGAGTGCTTGGTGAGCACGCGGGTCACGCAGGTCTTAAACTCGGTGAGCGCCGCATCGTCGACCTCGGAGCCGCGGGCTTTGGCGATCGCCTTCTTGAGCGACCCGCGCTGGTCCATGGCGGCGGCGGCGATCACGCCGTTCGCGTCGGCGCACGCCTGGATGCCGTCAAACTTACCTTTGCTGATCTGAACCTTGGCCATAAACATTACTCCTTCGTACAGAGGGATTCACCACGAGGTTGGCTGTCCCTACCCTTCCCGATTATACACGAACCTCGTTGGGGCGAGACACGGTAGAGAGGGTATATCCCTCCTCTACGCCATATCATCCTGCGCCTTATCGAGCTGGAGCACCAGGGTCTCAAAGAGGTCGCTCTCGGTGATGATGCCGAGCACCCGGTTCTGATCATCGACCACCGGCAGCCCGCCGATCTTGTTCTCGATCATGAGCATGGCCGCCTCGCGCAGCCCGGTCTCGGGCGTGATCGTCAGCGGGTCGTTGGTCATCACCTCGTAGACCTTGACGTGCCGCAGGGCCTGGGCGATATCGAGCGGGTCGAGGCCGGCGACGCGCATAATATCGGCCCCGCGGATGTCGCCCTGGGTGATCATGCCGCGCAGCTCGCTGGTGTCGATCACCACCGGCAGGCGGCGGACGTCGTGCTCGCGCATCAGCGCCAGGGCGTCGCTCAGCGGCGCGGCTAGGTTGATCGTGACAGCAGGCGTACGCATCCAGTAGCGTACCTCTTGCTCGGCGGGCACGTGAGGAGAGTCATGGGGCGAAGAGAATGTCGTGCTCATGATCAGCCTCCTTGCTGTCAGAGATTCTGTATGCAGCCTTGCTCGTCGGCTTGATGGCTCCCAGGTTTACCCAGCGCTTATTCGCGCTAACAATCAGTTTTTTTTATGGGAGAGCAAAGCTCTCCCACACCCTCACTGTGCGCCCTCCATCACTTATTCAGCCGCGGGTCGAGGATATCGCGCAGGCCGTCGCCCACCAGGTTGAATCCGGTGACGACGAGCAGCATCGAGATGGCGGGGAAGAGGGTCAGCCACCACTGGGCGGTGATATAGTTACGGCCCTCGCTGATCATCACGCCCCACTCGGGGGTGGGCGGCTGGGCGCCGAAGCCGATGAACGAGAGGCCGGAGACGGCCAGGATGGTGCCGCCCATGTCGAAGCTGGCCTGCACCAGCAGCGGCGAGAGCGTGTTGGGCAGGATGTGGCGCAGCAGGATCCCGGCGTCGCCCACGCCGATCGCCCGCGCGGCCTGGACGAACTCCTGGTCGCGCAGCACCAGCACCTGCCCGCGCACCAGCCGCGCGTAGACCGGCCATGAGACGACGGCGACCGCGATCAGGGCGTTCTGCAGGCTCGGCCCGAGCGCGCCGGCGATGGCCATGGCCAGGATGAGGCTAGGGAAGGCGAAGAAGATGTCGGTGATCCGCATGATCGCCTCGTCCCACCATCCGCCTATGTAGCCTGCCACGGTGCCGATGAGCGTGCCGACGCTGGCGGCGATCAGCACCACCGATAGGCCGGTGAAGAGCGAGATCCGCGCGCCGTACAGGATGCGGCTGAAGACGTCGCGCCCGAGCTTGTCGGCGCCGAAGAGGTGATCGAGCGAGGGGGCGTGCAGGCTGTCCGAGATATGCTGCTCCAGCGGCGGGTAGGGGCTGAGCAGGCCGGCCAGGGCGGCTAGGGCCACAAAGATGATGATGATCACCAGCCCGATGATCGCCGTCGTCTCTTTGCGGAAGCGGCGCACGAACATGCGCAGCGGAGTGTGCTCGCCGCCGGCGCGGCCCGCGGCGGGCGTGCTCAGAGTTGTCTGGGTGTTTGCCATAGCGCTCAACCTATCCGCACGCGCGGGTCGATCAGCGAGTAGCCGATGTCCACCAGCGTGTTCACCAGCGGGTAGACGACCGCCGCCACCAGGGTCACGCCCATCACCGCCGGGTAGTCGAGGTTCGTGATCGATGTGGTGACGTAGCGCCCGAGCCCCGGCCAGCTGAAGATCGTCTCGGTGAGCACGGCCCCGCTCAGCAGGGAGCCGAAGGTGAGGCCGACGGTGGTGAGCACGGGCGGCATAGCGTTTTTAAACACGTGTCGCGTGACCACGACGCGATCCTTGAGGCCCTTGGCCTTCGCGGTGCGCACATAGTCCTGGCCGAGCACCTCAAGCATGGCCGAGCGGGTCATGCGCAGGAGGACGGCGGCGGAGAAGTAGCCGAGCACCAGGGCCGGCAGCACCAGATGGCCGGCGGCGTTGGCCAGCGCGGTCCAGTTCCCGGCCAGGGCCGCGTCGATGGTGTAGAGCCCGGTGACACGGGCCGGCGCGCTGAGCGCGGCGTCGAGCCGGCCGGGGCCAGGCAGCCAGCGCAGCTGACGCCAGAACACGCCCAGGGCCAGCAGGCCGATATAGAAGATCGGCATCGAGCCGCCGACGAGGGCGAACATGCGGGCCAGTGCGTCGGTCCAGGAGTTGCGGCGCAGCGAGGCCAGCACACCCAGGGGTATGCCAATCAGCACCGAGACCAGCATGGCCGCCAGCGAGAGCTCGATCGTTGCGGGCAGGTAGTCGCGCAGGTCGTCGAGTACCGGGCGGCGGGTGCGGATGGACTGGCCGAGGTCGCCGCGAAACAGCCGGCCCATATAGATCGCGTACTGCACCGGCGCGGGCTTGTCGAGGCCGAGCTGCTCGCGGTACGCGGCGATCTGATCCTCGCGGGCGTTCCCACCCAGCGCCGCTGCCACCGGGTCGATCGGCACCATCTGGGCTAGGAAGAAGGTGAGCAGCGAGACGCCGAACATGACGAAGAGCAGGCCGCCAAGCCGGCGGAGGATGAATCTGGTCATAGGTGGGGGTGTGGAGGCGGCAGGCCGCCCCCACACGGTATATGTTTATTGGGCCTCGGCAGCCACGCTGCCGAGGCCCAACAGACCATCGTCTGCGATACGCTACTGCTTGCTATAGATCCAGAAGCTCTCGGACGGGGTGTCGACCGGGTCGAAGATGAAGCCCTTGACGCTCGTGCGAACGGCGAAGTTGCGGGTGGCCTGGTAGAGCATGGCGTAGGGGCCGTTGTGCTGGACGTAGTCCACCAGCTCCTTGTACATCACCTCGCGCTTGGCCGGGTCGAGCTCGGCCACGGCGGCCTTCGACATCTCGATCGCCTTGGGGTCATCCCAGGCATTGCGCCAGGCCAGCGACTTCGCCTCGTAGTTCGCGAACGGCGTGGCGTTGGTGTCGGGGTCGGGGAAGTCCGGGCCCCAGCTGTAGAGCATCATCTGGAGTCCCTGGGCGCGGTAGAGCTTGAGCAGCTCGGAGCCCTGCAGCTGCTGGATGGTCAGCTTCAGCCCGGTCTTCTCAACGTCGTCCTTGATCTTGGCGGCCAGGGTGGCCCACTCAATGCCGCCGAGGCCGATGCCGGTGGCCACGGTGAACTGGATCTCGGTGCCCTCGGCGACGCCGGCCTTGGCCAGCAGCTCCTTGGCCTTGGCGATATCCTGCGTGAAGGGGGTCGTCCCGGCGTGGCCCAGGAAGCCAATCGGCAGGATCTCCTGGACGGTCTGGGCGCTGCCGCCCAGCAGGGTGACGATGTCGTCGTAGTTGATCGCGTAGCGGATGGCCTCGCGCACATCGGGGTTGTCCAGCGGGGCCTTGGTGGCATTCATGCCGACATAGGCGAGCTGGTTATCGAGGCCCTTCACCAGCGTGATATCGGGGTTCCCCTCCAGGGAGGCCATCTGATCGGCGCCGAGGCCATCAACAATATCGACGTCGCCGGTCTCGATCGACGATACGAGGTTCGTCAGGTCGGGCGTGTTCTGGATGATCACACGCTTGATCGCCGGGGCCGCGCCCCAGTAGTTCGGGTTGGCGTCGAGGATGACGCTGACGGTGCGCTCCCACTTGGCGAGTGCGTAGGGGCCGCTGCCGGCCGAGTGGTCGTTCAGCCAGGACTCGCCCATGTCGGCGCCCTCGTTGGGCTGGACGAGGGCCTTCTCGACCACCGAGGCGATCGAGTTGGTCAGCACCGAGAGGCAGACCTGCGGGCTGACCTCGCCGGGGATCTTCAGCACGAAGGTGCCGGCGTCGGGGGCGCTCATGCTGCCGTTGGGGATCTGGCAGACATCGATCAGCAGGAAGGCCGGCGACTTATTGATCCGGATGGCCCGGTCGAGCGAGTAGATCACATCATCGCCGGTGACGGGGCTGCCGCTGGCGAACTTGGCTGCGGCGTTGAGCTTGAAGGTCATGGCCCACTGCTCGCCGTCCTTCGCAATGTCCCAGGAATCGGCCAGGATCGGCACGATCTTGCCGTCCCCGCCGGGGATGAAGGAGGCCAGGGTCTCGTACATATTGCCGACGGGCAGGATGCCGCCGAACTCGTAGGCCACGGCCGGGTCGAGCGTGATGATGTCGGTCAGGTCCTGGGCCTGGATCAGGGTGTCTGCGCGGCTGACCTCGGCCATGGCGGGGGCCTCGGGCGCGGCGGTGGGGGCATCTGCGGCCGGCGCGGCGGTGGGGGCCTCGGGCGCGGCGGTGGGGGCATCTGCGGCGGGTGCGGCGGTCGGCGCGGCGGGCGCGGCGGGCGCGCCGCCGCAGGCGGCGAGGATCGCCAGCAGCATCGCCATGATCAGGGCGATGGCGGCGCTTCGCTTCGGCGAGAGGGCTCCTAGACGCATGGGGCGAGTCCTTTCCGATAGGGGGGCTGCACGAGCGGGCAAACCAGGAGGCTGTGCGGCCCCTGGCGCATACGCCCGCGGCGAGGTGCCGGGGCGGCATACGTGTGGTGCTCACATCATTGTGTTGCGGCTGCGGGAGGATGCGGGGCGAGGGCGCTGGCCATGTGTAAATCTTGTAAACAGTATCCGCAGGGGCGGGCGGATTTTGGGTGCAGCCACACGCCCGCCCCGCCGCGCTTCGACGTGCTACGTAGCACACACCTATGGTCACAATGAACGAAGATTTAATGATTATAGCAGATAGGCGGGGGGGCGTCAACGCTTTACAGCGGGGGGCGCCGGCCTATATATCGAGCAGGGAGTCGGCGGCGCGGAGCACCTGGGCGAGCGGGATGCGGTCCATGCACTCGGCGGGGTCGGTGTGGCGCGGGCAGACGTCGAAGCTGCTGCACGGGCTGCAGGGCAGGCCGGCCCGCAGCACCAGGTTGCGGGCCGGGTCGCCCCACGGCCCGAAGCGCCCGGGGTCGCTCGGCCCGAAGAGGTGAACGCTCGGGCGGCCCTGGCTGACGGCGATGTGCAGCGGGCCGGTGTCCCCGCCGATGATGAGGGCGGCCCGGCCAAGCAGGGCGGCCAGCTGGCCGACGCCGGTGGCCCCGGCCACGCTGAGCGGCGGGCGGCGCATCAGGGCGGCCACCTGGGCGGCCAGGGGCGCCTCGGCCGGCCCGCCGGTGAGCACGACGCGCAGCCCCCCCCGCCCGGCCAGGGCGTCGCCCAGGGAGGCCCAGCGCTCCGGCGGCCAGGCTTTGGTCGGCCCGCTCGCGCCGGGGTGGATGGCCACCAGCCGCTCGCCGGGGGCGAGGTGCGCCGCCGCCCACCGGTCGGCCCAGGCCTGATCCGCAGGCGATGGCGCGAAGCGGAGAGGATAGCTGCTCTGCACGCTGGAAGCTACGCTTCCAGCGTGCAGAGCAGCTATTTTTTCTACCACCGCAAGGCTCTGCCGGCTGACGTGCTCGGCGGGGTCGTAGGGCAGGGCGTCGGTGAGGAAGGGCGCGCAGAGCGGGTGGGCGTGGCCGACGCGGCGCGGGATGCCGGCCAGGGCGATGAGGGCCGCGCCCCACCAGTGGTCGTCGCGCAGCAGCAGGGCGGCGTCGTACCCCTGGCGGCGCAGCAGGGCGGCGTAGCGCAGCAGCAGCCAGTAGGGCCGCAGGGCACCGCCGGGGCCGCCCGCCCGGCTGAATCCGGGGAAGGGCAGGTCGTGCAGCAGATCGAGGTCGGGGCTGCCCGCCCAGATCACCCGCGACCAGGGGCCGACCGCGCCGGCGATCCGGGCGTCGGGCAGCCCCTGGCGCAGCGCGCGCAGGGCCGGCGTTGCCAGAAGCGCGTCGCCCAGGGCGTCGGGCTTGATCACCAGGACGCGGCGGATAGGTGATCTTTGGCGAGCGCCTAATTTTGCCAGAGCAGCGAGTATACGGAGGAGAAGGAGCTTCATAGCAAATGTTGAATGTTGAATGTTGAATGTTGAATGCCTGCAATTCAACATTCAACATTCAACATTCAACATTAAAAGAGCATCGCCCCCGACTCGCGGGCCAGCTGGCGCAGGCGCTCGCCGGAGGGCTTGTTGCCGCGCTTCTCCTCCTGGTCGGCCAGGGCGTTCAGCTGCTTGACGAAGTCGGGCGTGATCTTCGCCACGCTCTTGCGCAGCAGCCGGGTGGCCTCCTGGGGCGTCTCGAGGAGCAGCAGCTCGTTGATGAATCGCTCCTCGGGCGTGAGGCGGTCCTGGATGATCGTGACGGCCTCCTGGGCGATGGCGTCGAGGTGCTCGGCCACGTCCTCGCGTCCGGCGCGCTGGGCGGCGCCGACGTTGGCCGAGAGCACCATCAGGAAGGCCTCGTTCACCTGCTCGGCGCGGGCGTGGAGGGCGGCCATCGGGTCCTCCGCCTCCAGCACCTCGCGCAGCAGGCCGCTGCCGGCCTCGAACATCTCCTGGGCCTGGCGGTCGAGCTCCTCGACGATCGCGAGGATGGCGTCGCGGCGGGCGGTGAGCCGCTCGGCCTCGGCCGTGTCGCCGGCGGCCTCCTGCGCCTCGATCCGCTGCGTCCAGGCCTCGAAGAAGCCATAGTCGATGAAGGCGCGCAGCTCGGCCACCGTCGCCTCAAGGTCCTCGTCCGGCGCGGCGGCCAGCCGGTCCAGCGCCTCGGCCAGCTCGGCGTCGTCCCCGGCGCCGGGCGACATGTCGCCGAACTCATCGGCCAGCCGGTCGCGCACGTGCTCCAGCAGCGCCCGCGTGTCGGCCTGGCTCGGCGGGGTCGAGCCGATGAAGGCGCTCAGGGTGGCGAAGAACTCGGGGGTCAGCTCGGCGCGGTTGGCCTCGACCACCGCATCAAAGTCGCCGCCCTCGGCGATCGCCCCGGCCAGCTGGCTGATCAGATCGACCCGCTGGCGCTGGGCGTCGAGCATCTCGCGCGAGACCCCGTCGCCCTCCAGGATGGCGTCCAGCAGCGAGGGCAGGGTCAGGAAGCGTCGCGGGCTGAGCATGTAGGCCCGCGGCGCGTTTGGCGGCAGCGACTGCATGATGAAGGTCGTGGCCTCGCCGATGAAGCGCTCCTGCTCAGCGGGGGCGGCGTTCAGCTCCTGCGGGAAGTAGACCAGGCAGAGCTGCTTGGCGGCGTCGTGGTAGATCAGCGGCGCGCCGAGCATGGTGGCGTTCTGGCAGTTCGGGCAGACGGCCACGTTCAGCTGGCCGCTGAGCAGGGCCTGCTTCAGCTCGGGCTGCTCCGTCACATCGAGCAGGGTATAGATGCCGGTCTTGAAGGGCGTGCCGCACGAGGGACACGCCAGCTGCACCGGCTGAGGGGCGATAGGGGGCATTGTCGTCTCCAGGAGGCAGGGGCAGGAGGCAGGCAGACGATCCTCACGCCCTCACGATACTCATAATCAATAGTCGCGATTATACCAGTAGTTTTGGGGGGAACCGCCTGCCGCCCGCCGCAGGGCATGTGCAACGTCATGCGCGCCCCCCGGCTGGCGACTGAAGTCGCGCCGGTGGGGGCGCGTTGCGCCGGGCGTCGGCCTGCGCCGACGCTGGATCCGCCCACGCATGGGGTGGTCGGCCGCAGGCCCCCGCGACGCGGCTTCAGCCGCCAGCGACGTTGCTCACGCCCGCCGGCCCACCACCGCGAAGAGCGGGTCGCTCAGCCAGCGCCGCGGCGAGCGGTCGAGCCCACGGATGTCGGTGAAGCGGTCGGCCTTGGCGAAGTACTGCTTCACCAGGGCCATGTGCTGGCTGTCGCTGGTGCTGACCCAGACGTGGACGGCTTTGCTGGGGAAGCAGCGGTTGGAGAAGCTGACGATGAAGGGCGCGCCGGGCCTGAGCACGCGGCCCACCTCGGCGAAGACCTCGACGGGCCGGGTGAGGTACTGCACCGAGACGGTGCAGACCGCCCCGTCGAACGAGGCGTCGGGGAAGCTGAGCTGCGGCGTGAGGTTGAGGTCGTGGACGAGGTGCTCATCGAGCCGCTGGTTGAGCCGCAGCTCGTCCTCGTTCAGGCCGAGGCCGACCAGCCGGGCCACCGGCAGGTCGGCGGGGATGTGGCTGTGGTAGCTGCTCATGAGGTCGAGGATCTGGCCGTCGGGGGGCAGCTCCTCGCGGAAGATCTGGCCCACCGCGCCGCAGGCCGGCTCGTCGATGTGGGCGGTGAGGCGGGGGTAGAGGTAGAAGTTGCGGTCGTCGCTCTCGTCGTAGCGGCTGAAGTAGCCCGGCGGGAAACTGTTCTCGAGACGCAACAGGAACTCCTTGTTGAGCGGCCGGCTGCAAGTGAACCGCGCCTCCA
>NZ_JAIEWN010000110.1 GCF_019599295.1 Oscillochloris sp. ZM17-4
AGTCGCCAGCCGGTGGGGCTTGACCCAGGACTTATTCGCGCTAACAACCCTTTTCGAGAGGATGAGCCGCTCACCCTCCAGCCGCACGCCATTTCCGTACTGAGGATACGTCAGCGAGTCGTAGCGACCGAAGCCCTTGAAGCGCGGGAAACCGACTGCAGCGGCACCTTCTTTGACACGGCGGAAGAAGGCGTGAAAGGCCAGATCGACTCGTATACCGATATTCTGGAGCACCTGACTGTGAACGAGCTTCATAGATGGACGAGTCAGCTTCCAGACCGGAAGGAGGTTCAGCATATCGTACGTGCGCAGCGACTCGCCCCGCTCCTCATAGGCCCGCTTGCGCTCGGCAAGCAGTTTGTTGTAGACCCAACGGCTTTCCTCAAGCTGCTGCGCAAGGATACGCTGCTGGCCTTTCGAGAGGTAGATTCGGTATTTGAACGACGTGCGCATGGACACAGGATAACACGTTACAGTGTATTCAGCAAATCCATGCGGCTGAAGCTAAAGCCGCTAAAGCGGATGCAGCCCTTCTATCCCAGGGCTGAAGCTCCTGGGTTTTACGGGCTATTTCTATAAACATGTGCAATAATGTAGAGGTGCGCCCGTAACATCCTGTGCAATGCTCGGACAAAGCATAGACGACGGGTTCTGCCCTCATCACGACGGGGGGCAGGGTTTCACATGAATCACACACAAGAGGAGCACGATGACTACCTATACAGCGAATAGCAACGGCTACGACCATACCCTCGACGATGCCATATCGGCGCACGACGCGAGCCTGATCATCCCTGGCCAGGGCAAGCTCGAAGGCATGGCCTTCAGCACGAGCCCGCAGATCGAGCACGCGGTTCTGGATATCCTCGACGCCATCGGCGAGCGGCCCGCGCGCGAGGGGCTTCTGAAGACGCCCTCGCGGGTGGCCAAGATGTACGCCGAGCTCACCGCCGGCTACCATATCGACCCGGAGGCCCTGATCAACGACGCGATCTTTAGCGTCGACTATGACGAGATGGTTATGGTGAAGCATATCGACTTCTACAGCCTGTGCGAGCACCATATGCTCCCGTTTATGGGCGAGGTCCACGTGGCCTACATCCCGAGCGGCAAGGTCGTCGGGCTGAGCAAGATCCCGCGCATCGTCGAGATGTTCGCCCGCCGGCTCCAGGTCCAGGAGCGGATGACCGTCCAGATCGCCGACTTCATCAATACGGCGCTGGAGCCCGCCGGCGTGGCGGTGGTGGCCGAGGGCGTGCATATGTGCTCGGTGATGCGCGGCGTGAAGAAGGCGAACGCCCGCATGATCACCTCGGCCATGCGCGGTGTCTTCCGCGATGACTCGAAGACGCGGGCGGAGTTTATGAGCCACATCGACCACGGCCGCTAGGATCATGGCTCGCGTATGCGCTACTTCATCGGAATCGGCAGCAACATCGCGCCGCGCCAGCACGTCCCGCTGATGCTGCGGGCGCTGCTCCAGATCGCGCCGGCGCTCCACGTCGGCCGCATCGTCGAGACGGTGCCCGTCGGCGTCATCGGGGAGCCGTTTCTGAACGCCGCGGCATGCCTCTCCACCGACCTGACGCCGCAGGAGCTGAAGGCGCAATTCAACGCGATCGAGGCCCGCCTTGGCCGCGACCGCGCCGCCGCCGACAGTAAGACCAAGAGCCGCACCGCCGACCTCGATCTGCTGCTCTGGCTGGGCGATGATGCCCGCCAGGCTCCGACCGACCTGCTGCCGCACGAGTCGTATATGCGGCCCATGCTGCTTGAGCTGCTCGGCTACGTCGGCGTGACGACGGCGGCCGAGCCGCTCCCGCTGCCGCCCGGCCTCCCGCTGCCGCTCGATGCGCTGACGGTCGGCCTGGCCCCGCTGACCCTGACGCTCGTCGGCGGGCGCATCTTGGCCGCCGCCGCATAGGAAGAGTAGTACCATGACCTCGCATGAACCGCCCGCCGCGCGCCCGGCGGCCCTGGTGACCGGCGGCGCCGTCAGGCTGGGGCGCGCCATCGCCCTGGCCCTGGCCGCCGCCGGCCACGATATCGCCCTGCACTACGGCCGCTCGGCCGCCGCCGCCGCCGAGACCGCCGCGCAGATCCGCGCCCTCGGCGTGGCCTGCCACCTCGTGCCGCACGACCTCGGCGATGTCGCCGGGATCCCCGCCCTGGTCGAGCGGGCGCGCGACGCGCTGCCCGATCTGCGCGTCCTGATCAACAGCGCGTCGGCCTACACCCAGGCGACGATCGGCGCGACGACGGCCGAGATCTTCGACCAGCAGCTTGCGGTGAACCTGCGCGCGCCGTTCTTCCTGACCCAGGCCTTCGCCCGGCAGGTGGGGGCCGGGCACGTGATCAACATCATCGACAATAAGATCGCCTTCAACCAGTTCCAGTACGCCGCCTACCTGCTGGCGAAGAAGTCCCTGGCCGAGTTCACGCGCATGGCCGCCGTCGAGCTCGCCCCCGGCGTGCAGGTGAACGCGGTCGCCCCCGGCGTGGTCATGCCGGCCGATACGCGCAGCGAGGCATATATCGCCTGGCGCGTGGGCGGCATCCCGCTGCGGCGTCAGGGCGCCGCCGACGATATCACCGGCGCCATCCTGTACCTGCTGTCCAGCCCCTTTGTCACCGGCCAGATCCTGACCGTCGACGGGGGCGAGGGGCTGACGAGCGTGGGCCGGAACGCGTCGCAGTTCGACCCGGGCGGCGCATCATGAGGATCATCGGCTTCTCGATCAACCCGCTGTTTGAGGACCGCGTGATCGGCGGCTCGGCCAAGCATCAGCGCAACGTCCTGGTGCGCCTCGGCGAGCTCGGCCACGATGTGACCGTGCTCTGCACGCGCCTCCCCGAGAGCCGGCCCTTTCGCTGGCACGACCGGGTCGAGGTGCTGCCGCTGCTGCCCTTCAAGCAGCCCTTCCCCCAGCCCTACGCGGTGCCCGCCTACCAGCTGGCCGAGATCGCGCAGACCATCGCCGATCATCTGGACGGCGCGGACCGCTTCTATATGCACGACGGCGAGCTGCTGCTGCCCTACCTCTACCGCGATGTGCCGACGGTGATCTCGCTGCGCGACAATGTCTACCCCGAGACGATCCTCGGCAGCTTTCTCTTCGCCGCCGACCGGCTGATCGCGATCGCCGAGTACTCGCGCCAGGTCTACCTGCACACCGCCGGGCGCTTCCTGCCCGAGCTTGCGCGCCGCACGGTCACGGTCAATAACGGCATCGACTTCAGCCTGTTCCGCCCGGGCGAGCTGGGCGCGGCCATCCGCGCGCTGGCCGGGGTCGACCCGGCGCGACACCTTGTGGTGCTGCACCCGCACCGCCCCGAGGAGACGAAGGGCCTGGCGCAGACGGTGGCGGTGGCCGAGCTGCTGGTGCGCCGCTACGGCTGCGACACGCTGCGCGTGCTGGTGCCGCGCTGGTTCGACGAGGCGAGCTCGCCCGAGGTGCGGGCCGCCTACGCCGCCGCCGAGGCCGACATCGCCGCCCGCGGCCTGCGCGAGCACTTCATCTTCCACGACTGGGTGCCGCAGCGCCTGATGCCCGACTACTATCGGCTGGGCCACCTCACCCTGGTGCTCGGATCCTTCGTCGAGGCCTTCGGCAATGTGGCCTACGAGTCGCTGGCCTGCGGCACCCCGGCCATCGTGGCGCGGGTGGCGACCCACCGCTCGCTGCTGCCCGACGATCTGATCGCCAAGGTCCACTATGACGATAACGAGGCCGCCGCCGCCCTCGCCGCCGCGATCGTGCGCGGGGGCGGGCGCACCTCGGCGGCGACGATGGCCTACCTGCGCCGGCACTTCGCCATCGAGGATCAGCTCGACGCCTACGCCGACGCGATCCTCGGGGCGCGGCGCGTCGGCCCGCCGGCCACCCGCGCCCGGCCGCTCGGCCCCGCCACGCGCTACGGGCTGCCGCCCTGGTGCTACACGTGGGGCGACGGCATGGTCTTCCACGACTTCCTGGCCCGCCACGCGCACATCCCCGCACTGAGCGCCCTCGCCGCCGCCCACCCCGGCGGCTTCGACGCGGCCCAGGCCGCGCAGCTCGGCGTCTCGCCCGAGGCCCTGGCCGCATGGCGCCGCGACGGCTACCTGTCGCCGCTGCCGGCGTGAGGGCGCAGCCTATGAGCGCCGAGCCACCGGTGGTCGATGTCGTCCTGAGCATCACCAGCATCCCCGAGCGGGTCGAGCTCTTCCTGGCCGAGCTGGGCTGGCTGGCCCGGCAGACGGCCCGGCCTCAGGCGGCCGTGATCTGGCTGGGCGAGGAGCACTTCCCCCCGGCGGCGCGGCGCGACCTGGCCGCGCGCTTCCCGCTGCCCGCCGGCGTGGAGATCCGCTACCGCCCCGACCTCGGGCCGCAGACGAAGCTGCTCTACGCGCTGCGCGAGTTCGCCGGCGCGCCCGTGGTGACGGCGGACGACGATGTGATCTACCCCCCCGGCTGGCTCGCGGATCTCTACGCCTCGTACCGCGCCGCGCCGGCCCACATCCACTGCCACCGCGCCCACCAGATCCGCCTCGCCGCCGGGGGCGAGCTGGCCCCCTACAGCGAGTGGGGCTGGCTGGCGCCCGGGCTGCGCGGCCCCTCGCACCTGCTCTTCCCCACCGGCACCTGCGGCACGCTCTACCCGCCGGGCGCGCTGGACGAGCGGGTCTTCGACCTCGCGGCGATGCGCCGGCTCTGCCCGACGGCCGACGACACGTGGTTCAAGGCGATGGCGCTGCTGCGCGGCACCGCCGCCCAGAAGGTGCGGGCCGCCTCGCTGGAGCTGCCCCACATCCCCGGCTCCGAGCGGCGCATGCTCTGGACGCTCAACGCCGGGCGGAACGACGCCCAGCTCGCGGCCGTCTTCGCGGAGTATGGGCTCTACGCGCGGCTGGCCGGGCGCGACGGTGCCCATGATCCTTCGTAGGCGCGGGCAAAAAGTAGCCCGTATGAGCTATAATAATAGGCGGAGCTAATGCAGCGTCATGGGGCGACGCCCCCGCGCCCCC
>NZ_JAIEWN010000111.1 GCF_019599295.1 Oscillochloris sp. ZM17-4
CCGTGCGAGTAGCGCGGTCGAGAACTGGCACAGCATCCTGCGCCCCCATCTGGCCGTGCATCGAACCTTGTCGGCGGGTCTGCTGGCCTTGTTGGCAGTCTGGCACAATCATCGCGTCTTCACCCGTGGGGTGCATCAAGGGAGAAGTCCGCTCCAGCTAAGCGGCATGGCGGATGCACCCACTGATTGGCTCGTCGCCTTGGGCTACGGGCCAGCCGCATCTGCTGCGCCCGCGCTGTCACCGGAGCCGCCACCCGCAGTCCTGGCGCTGGTGGCCTGAGGCCCAAACTGTCAAGTGCGTTTGAAACATGCCTAAGGGGGTGAGCCTTGCAATCACTATCATTTGCTGAACTGCCGATTGATCTAGATGATGAGCAGCGTACGTATGTACGCGATATCACACGCATGCGGCGGGCACGCGACAACACTGAGCGCTTCGACTACCTCATGCGGCATATGGTTGCGCATTTGCAGAAAGCAGATGCCACTGAGCAACTCTATCAGTTGCTTGTTGGCAACAGTGCATGGATGCAGGTGAAACGTGAGTACCTTGCCAGCGATCTGGCTTATCTGGAAGATCTTGATCAGGCGATCCAAAGTGTAATCGGCCAGGCTTCGCCCGAGGGACTAATACGGCTGATCGGGCTGCATACAGCCCGCCAGGTAGTCAATCTTCGGACGAATGCGCATACTGATGAGCAGCTCAGGGCCCTGGTCTGGCTCGGCCGGGTTGATGAAGCTGTGGATTATGCGACCATTCGCCCCAATCCCGAGCAACGCTTCGTAGGGCTGATGGAGATCTATAAAGATCTGCGATACCGAAAGCAGGCTATTCCGAAACATCTCCTCGACACGGCATGTGATATCGCTGCAGCACTTCCAGATCCATCCACACAGCAAAGCTTTCTGCGAACCGTAGCACTGGCTCTGAGCGAGATGGGCCACCCCGATCGCGCCGCAGCGGCGCTGCATCGAAATCACTTTAACTCGATCGATGACTGCCTAGGTATAGCCAAAGATTTGGCTCGGCGCGGATTGGTACATGAGGCTCAAGGGCTTCTACACCATTTCGCCGCATCAGCGGGACGCCATCACTGGTACGAATGGCTTCAGAGGTTATCAGATGTAGATATCAGTCAGGCGCCTGACTTTATCTCTGCACCACAGCCTGTCATGCTGTCAGAAACACATACCATATCCGATGAGGAGCTCGATCAGTTGCATGCCCGCTCGATGTACGCCGACTGGTCCCGGGCCTTACAGGCTATCGCTCACGCTATGGCGCTTGCGGGGCGCTACGATGAGGCTCTCGCGACAGCGTACAAGATGCCAGACGTAGAGGTGCGCGCCGAGACACTCGCTGAGATCGCAGCTATCCAGTCCGGTATCAGACCAAACGTAGACCCAGGTGCTGATGGTTCCGCTCCGCCGGAAGATATCAACCAGACTCTGGCGCACATCCGTACGATTCAATCGGTGGATAAACGCTTCGATGCATATAAAGAATTGCTATCCCAGCTAGACCCTGTGCCAGAGGCAGTTGTCGCCGCCCTCGTCGCCGAGCTGCCGGCCATTCGCGCAATTGCGAACGGTCAGATAGCAGCATACCTATTAGGGTGTCTTGCGCTGTATCTTGCTAGAGCTGGTGACAGCCAGGCGACGACGGTGCTGGATGAGTCACTGATGGAAGGTATGGCCAGCGTTACGGTTCCGGAGCCGAGAACGCTCACCGCCGCACAGGTCGGAGTCGAGCTTCAGGCCCGTCTGGAAGGGATAACGCAGGTGCTCAGGATCGCCGAGGCGCAGCAGATCAATGGCGACCTCGACGCACAAGAACTCAGGGATTGGCTTGATATTGGCCTGAGCTACATTACAGACACTCACGATCTGCGCCAGACAGAGCAGGGCGCTCTGTTACACGCCCCGATCGTATGCGGCGTTGCAACCACTGTGCTGGATCTCATAGCATGTATGCGCGCTCTTGATCTGGAGCATGCCTTGCCAGTAACCCCGCAAATGGCGCAGCTACTTAGCAATATGGCAACCACATTGCTGATATCAGGCGGTACCCAGGGTTCTGACTGTGCGTCCTATGCGCTCGATCTGGCCCTTGGCATTGAGTACGGTCATATCGCAAGCTTCGCGGCTATACGTAGCCAGAACCTCATGAGTCGCGTGCTGCCACTCGTGGCGGGCTTGAAGGGATGGCGTGCAAAGCGACTCTTTGGCGCAATCCTGGTTGCACTCGTCAATGCACAAGAAGTATCGATCGAGCGTGCGATGTCGCTGATTCAGGCGGCCGATGCGCTTGCAGCTGTTGGAGTTCATCATCGCGCAAATCTGGTTATTGAGCGGGTGATACGTGATTTCACCGGCGTCAACAACGAACTACAGGCGGATGTGAGCATGGCGCTAGCCCAGCACGGGTACATCGAGCAGGCACTCAGGCTGGCCGACACAATCCAGCTCGATGGCCATCGCTCTGACGCTCTTGCAGAGATTGCGGCTAGCCTGTCGCTGATGGGAAATCAACGCGCAGATGAGATCTTCGAACAGGCCCTCACCCTGGCCCGCGGGTTTCCTCTCAGCCGTGACCGCGCCCTGGGGCTCAGAGCAATTGCGATCGCCGCGACCCGGGCAGGTGATGGCAGGGCCAACCAACTCTTCGACGAGGCTCTGGCAGCTGCGCGTGCCCCAGACGAGACGCTTCGCACTGCGGCGAAGGAGTCTGCGTCACGCTCCAATACTGAGGCACATATTGCCCAGAGCCTTGTAGATCTCGGTCAGATCGATCGAGCCATGGCAGTTATCGAGGCGATACCGCTGTACGAGACCTTCTTTCGGGCCAGGGCGCAGCGCTCAATAGCTGAGGGGCTGGCTCGCGCCAACCGGTTCGCAGAGGCCATCCAGGTAGCTGACGAGATCGCGTACGACCGGACCCGAGAGCGCACCGACACCCGGCTACAGCTGGCCCAGATTATGGCGCAGAAAGGCTACATCGCCGAAGCGCTCACGGTGCTGAGCTCATGCACGCCCGGTGAATTCTTAGGCACACTACCCGCACTCATCCCGACTCTTGCCAGGCACGGGCTGTCATTAGTAGGAGGGTCTGTGCAAGAGGTAGCCCGGATCACGGGTTGGGTTCTGGTCGAATGGTTTCAGGCAGCCAAGCTTGTAGCTCGTTATCGTAGCGCTCCTGATCCAAATCAGAGCCCATCCGAATAATCAGCATAAAGGCTTTCTCAATCAGGATCTCCATAGAGTTCGCGTAAAAGACTCTCGGCAATCAGAGCATTAATCCCTGGAATAGTCACGCCAGCCTTCTGCACAATGTCTTTGCGGTGCAGGAAGTCTCGGAAGCTGGTATGGTAGATGCTGTAGCGAGTTCCCATCGCCACCTTTTGCTCGTGGAGGAACTGTAGCCAGTCGAGCAACATAGCCTGGATATCTAGCTCGTCCATAGCCAGCTTTGCGTGGCGTGCCACATAGGCGATCAGGCTACTGGAGACAGGCTGCCGCGCCTCGCAGATGATGTAGATCATAAAGATCTTGGCACGCGGCAGCGGCGCGGTCATCATCCCCATGCGCACCCAGTGATCGTCATAGTATTGCTCAAGACCTCTGGGTAACATAGTAGCGCTAAGGCTTGTGTATGCGCCCTGAGCGATCTCTGGCAATACCAGGCGCAGATACATGAAATTGTTCTCGCTACGTTCGGCCAATAGCGCAACAAAGTCGTCGGCACTCAAACCCTGAGTAACGATCCACGCCTGAAGCGCTGGACGCTGAACCGCTTCACGCAGATAGCGCTCAACATCGTCACGGTTCTCAAGCTGATGGAACATCAGATTGAGGGCTTGCTGTGGGGTGGAGATAAAGAGGGGAAGATCGACCCTGCGACGAGTCAGGATGAAATACACGTTATTAGGCAGGTGTCCTGGAAGGCAGAGGATATTTGCGCCAGGTGCCGCACCCGCAAGATCTACTTCGTCGAGAGCATCAATAGCGATCACAAGTCGTTCGCCGGGAGTAAGCCTCGCGGCCGCCTCGCGCAGCAGTCGAACCAAAAATGCCCCATCCCGGGTTGCCTCCGGCGGCAGATGGGTATAGGGAAGCTGGGCATCGATGATAATCTGGGCGCACAGGTGCTGAAGAAACTGGGTCGTACTTGAGATCCCGAGTGAGCGATGGTTAAAATATGCCAGGCAGCCGGTGCGTCGTACATACTCTGCCAGGAGTGTGCTCTTGCCGATACCGGGATCACCCTCAATCAGAAAATAGCCATTGGGCCGACTAGACAAAAAGCGTTCGATCTCGGCAAATACATATTCACGACCAACAAAACCCTGAAGCTTGTCGGCGACAAGGTTGCTCCATGTATAGTGTGCGGTATCCAGACTAAGTGAGGCACTCAGCTGCGTGCGTAAATCAAACAGCGCCGCAACCGCCTCAGATGGTAGGTTAAAGTGCTGGACAACCTGTCGGATAGTGTGCCCAATGGTTACGCTTGTTGCGCTGTTGATACTACCAGTGGAGATAACCTCGTTGATTGTTTGAACGGCCTGACGCAGCGAGGGGTCGTCGGTCTGTAGACTACGGAGAACCTCATTGCCGATAGTGACGCTGTCACTGCTAATATTGCCGACTGTGATGCTGTTGTCCTGGGTTATCTCGACTCTATTGATATCGCGGCCGGCGATATCGCCGGTGCTGACATCGCCGATCTGGTTGCCCGAGCCGAGATTGAGCACGC
>NZ_JAIEWN010000112.1 GCF_019599295.1 Oscillochloris sp. ZM17-4
CATGCTTCGGCCTGTCAGGATGGCGTGGTCTTGCGATGGATACATATACACTGTAGAATTATATGTCGCTAAACATCTCACGTCTCAAGCCGCTCAACGTCGTCGCCTAGCCGTTGAATACACCTCCGGAATGACACCTCATGAACCACCAGGACGCTACGAACCTTGGGATTGAACCGCATCTTGAGCTTCAGCAGTGGCGGAACGACCTGCTCAACGGAATCTTTCTCTCCATCCTCATCCCCGGTGGTGTGCTGATCCTCGTCGCATCAACTCACCTGCTCCAGTACTACGCGACCCTGGCGCCCATCGTGATCTCCGCCTTCGTCGTCATGTATATCGTGATCATTGTGTTCGCGTTTGTGCGGAGCATCCCCTATGCGTTGCGCAGCGGCATCCTGCTAAGCCTGATCTTCGGCATAGCCATCTACGACCTGACGCTCTCGGGGCTGGTGAGCGACGGGCGACACTATATCTTCACCGGGTGCATCCTCACGGCGCTCCTGTTCGGCAGGGGGGCCGCAGCCGGTGCGGCTGCGGTGAGCGTCGTCGTGGTTACAGCGATCGGCTGGCTCAAGTACCGGTGGGTGCCCACCACCTTGGGGCCTGTGCCCGACCCCACGCTATGGATTACCATCGCCGCCAGCCTCATCCTGCACCTGACCACAATACTCACCTGCATAGGGTTCATCCTCAAGCGAATGGGCAGGTCGCTCTCCCTCAGGTATGACGCCGCGGTCGCGGCGGCGAACACCGCGACGCAGGCCCAGCAGCTAGCCGCCTCGTTAGCCGCCCAGAAGGAGCAGCTTGAGGCGACTGAGCAACAGCTGCGGAGCCTCGTTCACTCGCTTGAGATACCGACGATCAACCTCACCGAGCAGATCGTCCTGGCACCGATCGTTGGCGCGGTGGATGCTCAGCGCGCACAGGCTATCACCGAGCACCTGCTCGCGGTCGTCCACGCGCGCCACGTCAGGCTCATGATCATCGATGTCGCAGCTCTGCCCGCGACTGACCCGCAGAGCCTCAAGCTGCTCGCGACCACGGCCGACACGATCAAGCTCCTTGGCTGTCGGGTGTTTGTCACCGGATTCTCACCGCAGCTCGCCATGAGCTCCCTAGAGCTTGAGCGCATCTTCGAGCGGATCGAAGTGAGTCGCTCGCCCCAGGAGGTGGTTGAGCTGGTCAGCGGCCACACGCTCAGCGGCGCGATAGGCTAGCTATGTGCAAGCCCTGCTTGCGGTACGTAGAGGTCAAATACCCAGGGCTAAAGCTCCTGGGCTTGTGCCTCAACCCGAACGCAGAAGCGTCGGATCGGACACCATAGGCTGTTTGACGGCAGCCCGCTGAATATTGATCGCTGCGTTGTAGTCGGCAGGAGCCGTATGTCTACACACAACACAACAGAATTGAGCCTGCGACGTGCGGTTTGCCCGTTCGGTATGCCCACAGACGCTACAGCGCTGGCTGGTAAAGCGTGGGTCAACGAAGATCACACGCACGCCCGCCAGTTGCGCCTTGTAGGCGATACAGGCACGCAGATGCAAGAAGGCCCAATTGCTATGTCGCGCCCGTTGGTCTGCGCTCGTAACCTTTACCCGCTCGCGGATGCCTGCCAGGTCTTCCAAGGCAATCCCGCGTGCGGTGCGTTTCGCAGTTTCCACAAGCCGCTTGCTGATTCGGTGATCGGTATCCTTTTGAAAGCGCCGCTGTCGGCCCTTCAATTGTTTCAGACGACGCCTGGCCGACCTCGTGCGTACCCGCTGGAGCGCCGCACGGCGGGCGCGATACCAGCGGCGGCGGCGCTCTACATCTGCGCCCGTGTACGTCTCGCCGTCACTATCGGCGGCGAGGTTCACGATCCCCAGGTCTACCCCAAGAAAGCCGGTCGGCTCATCGGGCGCAGGATCGGCCTTTGTCTGCGTGATGTGCAGATACCACACCCCATCACGGCAGAACAGCTCCGCGCCGCCGATCTTCCAGCTTCGGTCATAGAGCGTGTTTCGCTGGAACGTGCCCAGCTCCATCTGTCCCACTACGCGCCCGGCCAGCGTGTACAAGCTCACCTGATCCAGACGCATCAGGCGGTAGGTTCGCACGTCGTAGCGGATCGAACTATCGTCGCGGAACGTCGGGCAGGTTCGCGGGAGAGACTCGCCCGTTTGCTTGTCGCGCCGCTCGGGGGCGGCACGCACGGCCCTGACGGCTTCTGCCGCCTTATCTCGCGCACAGCAGGCCAGTTGCGACCCCAGCCCGTAGGTGACTCGGCTTTCGAGATAGACGAGGTGATGCAGCTTGTTCTTGTTCGTCACGTTCTGTGTTCACGCCACCGACGCACAGTAGGTCGCGGCGCGATTAAACGCCACGGCAGTTGCGCGCAACGCGGCATCACTCGCGCTATCAAGCGCCAGTTTGCAGCATACCGTTCGGGTGGAAACAGTTTCACTCATAGAGACAGTACACCACAACTAGCACGCCTGTGCAACTCAGGGCTAAAGCCGCTAAAGCGGGGCGCTCCTCCCAGGGCTAAAGCTCCTGGGTTTCCGCGCCTAAAGGTAAACCTTCTATGAATGACCGCCGCACCGCCGCGGCCGCCCGCAAGCTCACACCTCGCCGTAGCCGTACCTCGTGCTCGCCTCGATGATCGCGACCTCCTCGGCGCTCAGGTCGAAGAGCTGGTAGACCCGCCGGTTCAGCTCGGCCTCGCCGGCGATGATCGCCGCCGTGCGCTGGCGGTGCCCCTCGCGCTGGATGCCCAGCCACTCCTCCCAGTCGTCGCGCTCCCGCAGCGGGATGTCGCGCCTGAAGACTTTCTGCACCTCGGCGCGCAGGGCCGCGAAGTCGAGATCCCACCACGCCGTCAGCTTCTGGTTCAGCTTCTTGTCGGCCGCGCCCAGGTCGCTCAGGATGCGCCTGCGCGCCCGCCGGTGCAGCTCGTAGCGTGCCTTCGCCTCGCCGCTGATCGTCATCGCCAGCCCGCCGATCGCCTCGCGCTCGGCCTCGGGGGCGTCGGGGATGGGGAGCGGTCGCATGTACTGGTCAATGAGGCGATATCGCATCACACCCGCACGTTCTCCCAGGCTGATCGCAGACTGCGAGATCAGGAACCAGGCGCATCGTGACGCCAGATAGCCGAGCACCCAAGGATGGTCAATTATCGCAATATAGCCTGTGTTGCCCAGATACATGGCTTCTGTATCCCACGAAAATCTAGGGCTTTTGGCAATATCGGGCCATACAATCTTTGGCAAATCGAAAGCGGAGAAATAATCTACAGAATCCTGTAATTCGTACCACTTGTAGGATCCAGGCTTACGACCTGACCAAGGATGCTCCTCCATCCAGTCGCGTGGCTTAGGTTCTAATCGAGCGCGATAGCTTTCGAGATACGCCTTTACGGCCGGGTATCTGTCAATGTCGATCCCACGTCGAGTGAAAATTAACCAGCGATCTTGATATTCATAGTGCCAGGGCCGTAAGTCTTCGCCTTGGATGAGGGGCTTGATGATCTCGGCAGAAGATCTATCACTAGCAACAAGCGCATTCTTTGTGATCTCGTCTATAATGAAAACATCATTTGCACCAGTCTTTATGCCGTAGTAGATGCGACCTTTCAGTACATCACCTAGCGATTGACCAATAGACATCATCTTCGCAAACACCCGCCGCCCGGCATCCCCGCCGAGCTGCCAGCCGCTATCCTGCTGGTCGTGGATGCTGACCGGGGCCAGCTTCGCGACGATCTGGCGCTCAAACTCCCTCAGCCCCTCGCCTCGGCTGAAGGTCGCCGCCTGGGCGGTGTGGTCGTCCGGCGGCGCGGCCCTGCGCACGATCGGGATGGCCGGGTAGACATCGGGCGCGTCGGCGAAGACCCGGTTGTCGCCCAGGTCGATCAGCTGCTCCACCGTCACCTGCTGGCGCATAAAGGCCCGCAGCGGGGTGGCGTAGTTCGCCCGCAGCCAGGAGTTGCTGGCGATATAGCCCAGCAGCCCGCCCTCGCGCAGCAGGCGCACGCCCTGCTGGAAGAAGTAGACGAACAGGTCGGCGGTGCCGCTGTACGTCTCGGGGAAGGCCCGCTGGAAGAAGGGCTTGAGCGGGCCGAGCTGCTCCTGGCGCACATAGGGCGGGTTGCCGATCACCGCGTCGAAGCCGGCCCGCTCGCCGAGCGGGCGGCCGTGGCGGTCGTAGAACACCTCGGGGAACTCCAGGTCCCAGTGGAAGAAGCGCCGGGCGGCGGCCAGGGCCTGCACCCGCTCGACCTCGCGCAGCAGCGACGGCGGCAGCTGGCCGAGGGCATTCCGCCGCTCGAACTCGACCACCCGCTGCTGCAAGTCGGCGGCGATGCCCTGGCCGAGATCGGCCGCCGTGCGCAGGTCGGCGTGCAGCGCGAAGCGCTCGGTCAGCTCGCGGCGCACCCGCTCGTAGATCTGCTCTTGCTCTTTGACCTCATCGACCGTGCGGCCGGCGCTGCCCTCGATCAGCCACATGCTGCCCACCGCGCTCATCATCGCCCCGGCGAAGGCCGGGTCATCGAGCAGGCTGAGCTGGGAGAGGC
>NZ_JAIEWN010000113.1 GCF_019599295.1 Oscillochloris sp. ZM17-4
TAACAAAAACTGATGGTGCTGCATGTGCCTGCTAGGCACAAAAACCGTTGTTGTTTTGGCCATGTTGGCCAAAACAACAAGAGATTCTGCGGTCAGCCATCCTCCGCCACGCGGCGCAGGGTGCGCTCGCCGATCAGGGCGTGGCGCGGGTGGTCCACCAGGCCCGTCGCCAGCAGCGTCACGCCGAACAGCACCGCCCAGCCCCTGGCCCGGCGCAGGGTGGCGTCTGAGAGATCGCCATAGGCCGCCAGAGCCTCAGCGCGGGCGCGCGGGTCGGCGAAGAGCATCCAGACCGCCGCCAGGTCGGTGGCCCGGTCGCCCGCGGTGATGTCGCCCCAGTCGATCACCCCGCTGACCGCGCCGCCCGCGACCAGCACGTTGCGCGGGTGCAGGTCGCCGTGCAGCCATGTCGGCGACACATCGAGCGGCGCGCCCAGGGCATCGTCCCACAGACGCCGGACCTGCGGCGTGAGCAGGTCGGCGCGCCCGGCCATCCCGCGCATGCGCGCCGCGACGGCGTCCGCGCGCTGGCTGAGGGGCACCCCGCGGACGGGGTTGGCCGGCGCGGCGGCGGGGGCCGGCGTGTGCAGCGAGCGCAGGAATGCGGCGAAGGGCCTGGCCTGGCCGGCGTCGGGCTCGCGCTGGTCGGCGGCGTCCCCCGCCAGCCAGGGCACGACGCTCCAGCGCCAGGGGTAGCCGCGCCCCGGCAGGCCCACCCGCGCGGGCGCGGGCACCGGCAGCGTGAGCTGCGGCGCCAGGCGGGGCAGCCAGCGCTGCTCGTGGATGATCAGCGGCGCGGCGGCGGCGCGCCTGGGGAGCCGGACGGCCAGGCGCTCGCCGAGCCCGAACATCGCATTGTCCCAGCCCGCGTCGAGCGCCCGCAGCGGCAGCCCCGCCAGGTCCGGGTGCTGTTCGGCGAGCAGGCCGGCGACGAGCTCCTGGTCGATCATGTGCTCGGCGGCCGGCGTGCCGGGCGCCGGCGCTGCGCTAGCTGTGTCCACGCTCGTACACGACGACCTGCCAGGGGCCGCTGGCCCGCTGGAGGCGCCGGGACAGGCCGGCCCGCCGCACCGCCGCGTCCACCTCGGCCGTCGGGTGGCAGAAGACCCGGAAGGCCGTGCGCTGGAGCGACAGCCCGGCGTTCAGCACGCGCACCCCCGCCCGCACCCACCAGTCATCGCGCGGGTAGACCAGCCCGAGCAGCCGGGTCGCCCGCGTGGCGGCCACCCCGATCAGGGCCGGCATGTCGGGGTAGCAGCAGACCACCCGGTCGAGGGTGACGATCTCGGCCTGGGGGATGCCATCGGCCATAGCGACGACATCGCCGTGGAGGTAGGAAACCTGACCGGCGCGACCCTGGCGCTCGCTCTCGCCGCGCGCGGCCGCGATATAGGCCGAGGAGGCGTCGACATCGACCGCGCCGGCGGCCCCGGCGCGCAGCAGCTCGTGGTGGATCACCCCCACGCCCCCGCCGATGTCGAGCAGCGACGCGCCGGCCACGCCGGCCTCGCGCAGCGCGTCGAGCAGGATGCGTGTGGTACCCTCGGGGCCGCGACGGCGGTAGCGCTCCAGCTGGCGCGCGGCGTCGCGGCGGTCGAACATGTTCTCGGCGTCGCGGCAGTGGTGGCAGCAGCTCATGGTCCCTCCTGGCGGCGCGGGTGACACGCTATAAGGGCGCAGCAGCGCGGCGCTGCTGCGCCCCGACGGGTACCTCATGATCACAGGGTCAGGCCCGCTAGGCCAGCCCGAACTCGCGCTCGGCGATGCCCAGGCTCTCATCGAGGATGGTGACCATGCGGTCGATCTCCTCGCGGGTGATCACCAGCGGCGGCGCGATGTGCAGGAGCTCCCAGACCCGCGTGAGCATGCGCCGCTCCAGCACCAGCTCGCCGACCCGCTTGATGAAGTCGCTGTCGCGCGGCCACTTCTCCTTCGTGCCCTTGTCCTTGACCAGCTCGATCGCGCAGAGCAGCCCGAGGCCGCGCGCGTCGCCCACGGTGGGGTGAGTGTCCATCAGGCCGCGCAGGCCGGCCATCAGGTAGGCGCCCATCTCGGCGGCGCGCTCGACCAGCCCCTCGCGGCCGATGATCTCGATGTTCTTGAGCGCCGCCGCCGCCGCCACCGCCTGGCCGCCGAAGGTGAGCAGGTGGCTGACCGTGTTCTTCTCGCTGGTGAAGACCTCGAACACGCTCGGGCGCACGATGGTGGCGGCGATCGGGGCGTAGCCGCTGGAGAGCCCCTTGGCCATGGTCATGATGTCGGGGGTGACGCCGAAATGCTCGGTGGCGAACCAGGCGCCGGTGCGGCCAAAGCCGTTGATCACCTCGTCCATGATCAGCAGCACGCCGTGGCGGTCGCAGATCTCGCGCAGCAGCTTCCAGTAGCCCGGCGCGGGGATGTGGACACCGTTCGAGGATGAGATCGGCTCGCCGATCACGGCGGCCACCGTCTCCGGCCCCTGGAACATGATCTCCTGCTCGACCCAGCGGGCGCACATGAGGTCGCCCTCCTCGCCCTCCAGGCCGAAGTCGTTGCGGTAGCGGTTGGGCGAGGGCACGTGGTAGACGCCGTCCATCAGCGGGCCGAAGAAGCGCTCCTGAGCGGTGCGGTTGCCGGTGGTCAGGCTCATGGCCCCGTAGGTCATGCCGTGGTAGGAGCCGCGGCGGGCGATGATCTTATAGCGTTTGGGGAAGCCGCGCAGCACCTGCACCTGCTTGGCGATCTTGATCGCCGTCTCCACCGCCTCGGAGCCGCCCGAGGAGAAGAAGACCCGGCTCAGGTCGCCCGGCGTCAGCTCGGCCAGGGTCTCTGCCAGCTGCACCGAGGGCACCGAGGTGTAGGCGGCCGAGGAGACGTAGGCCAGCTTGCGGGCCTGCGCGGCCATCGCGTCGGCGATCTCCGCGCGCCCGTGGCCGGCGTTCACCACCCAGAGGCCGGAGAGCGCGTCGATCCACTGGTCGCCGCGGACATCGTAGAGGGTGCTGCCCTCGCCGCGGTCGAAGACGTGCATGCCCCGCTTCTCGGCCAGCTCCACATAGTTCACCGTGTGGATCCAGACGTGGTCGAGGGCCTTCTGGTAGACGGGCTGGTCGTAGGCGGCGGCGTGCGCGGCCAGGCTGTCGGCCGGCAGCTGCGTGTCGGTGCTCATCGGGGAGTCCTTATGCTAGGGCGTATCACGATACTCTATTGTACCGCGCCTAGCGGGATCGCGCCGACCCTCCCGCCTCGGGGCGTCTCCTACCAATTCCTGTTGAACATGCCGCATATGTAGTACGGACATAGCGCATTGGAACGCAGTATCTGGCAATCTGCAATCCAAAATCTGCAATCTGAAATGGTATCAGCCGGGCAGAGTCACCACAAAGCAGCTGCCCCGCCTGCGGCCGGCGCTCTGCACGCTCACCGCGCCGCCGTGGGCCTCGCAGAGCGCTCGCACGATCGCCAGCCCCAGCCCGGTGCCGCCCGTCGCTCGGCTGCGCGACTGGTCGCCCCGGTAGAAGCGGTCAAAGATCGCGTCCAGATGCTCCGGCTCCACGCCCTCGCCGCTATCGCGCACCTCCAGGCGCATCACGCCCGCCCGATACGCGCCCGTCACCGTCACCGCGCCGCCCTCGGGGGTGTGGCGCAGCGCGTTGGTGAGCAGGTTGAAGAGCACCTGCCTGATGCGCACCGGGTCTACCCATAGCTCGGGCAGCCCCTCGGCCGCCGCCGTCAGGCTGATGCCCTTCTCCTCGGCCAGCGGCGCGATGGCCTGGATCGTCTCGGCGATCAGCGCGGACATGTCGGTGGGCTGGCGCTCCAGGGGCAGCTTATGGCTCTCGGCCAGCGCGAGGTCGCGCAGGTCGTTCACCAGCCGGGCCAGGTGGCGGGTCTGCCCGTAGAGGTGGGCGATCGTCACGTCGTCCAGGGGGGCGACCCGGTCGAGGGCGGCGCGCAGGTTGGCCTCCAGGGCCGCCAGGGGCGTGCGCAGCTCGTGGGAGACATCGGCCATCAGGTTGCGGCGCAGGTCCTCGGCGTGGCGCAGGTCGGCGGCCATGGTGTTGAATGCGCGGGCCAGCTCCTCAAGCTCGTAGCTGCCGCGCACGGGCACCGTCACCGCCAGGTCGCCCTCGCTGATCCGGCGGGCCGCGCGGGCCATCGCGCTCACCGGCGCGCTCACCACCCGGCTGATCAGGACCCCGCCGGCCAGGCCGATCAGCAGCGAGAGGATCATAAAGTCGATCAGGCGGCGGGCGATCTCGCTGTCGGGCGGGCCGCCGATGTCGGGGGGCTCCAGGCGGGCCGCGTGCGGCACGATGATCGAGAGGAACTGCATGAAGAAGACGAGGAACAGCACCCCGGCGATCATCAGGCTGAAGCGCACCCATAGCCGGCTCATAGCTCCTCCCGCTGGCCCAGCAGGCGATAGCCCACCCCGTACACCGTGCGGATGTAGAGTGGGTCGTTGGGGTCGGGCTCGATCTTGCGGCGCAGGTTGCGGATGTGCGTGTCGAGCACGCGGCCCATT
>NZ_JAIEWN010000114.1 GCF_019599295.1 Oscillochloris sp. ZM17-4
ACCTGGCCTCGAACCCGCTGCTGCTCACCATGATCGCCACGGTGCATCGCTACCTGCTGAAGCTCCCCGAGAAGCGCGCCGAGCTGTACAAAGAGATCTTCGAGGTGTTCCTGGGCCGCCGCCAGAAGGTTGAGGATGGCCTGGTGGTGCTGCAGAAGCTGCGTGTGCTCGGCCCGCTGGCCTACCGGATGATGCACCGGCGCGACCCGCAGATCGGCATCTCCGAGGCGGTTGAGGTGATCGCCGAGCCCCTGGCGGATGTCAGCGTCCAGGAGCGCCCGGCCGATTTCCTCAAGCGGGTTGAGGAGTCGAGCGGGCTGCTCCTGGAGATCGCCCCCGGCGTCTATAAGTTCGCCCACCTGACCTACCAGGAGTACCTGGCCTCGGTCTATATCCTGCGCCAGCACCTTGAGCCCGAGCTGATCAACTATGTGGATGATACCTGGTGGCATGAGACGATCCTGCTCGCCGCCGCCCAGGAGGACGCCTCGGATGTGCTGGAGGCCGCCCTCGACTCCGCCGGCCAGTCGGAGGGCGCCCTGAGCCTGGGCATCACCATCCTGGAGGAGGCGATCAGCCTGCGCCCCGAGGTTCGCGCCCGCTTCGTCGGCTATATGGAGGACCACGTCGAGCGGGGCACGCCTGAGCAGCGCACGCTGATCGCCGAGGCGCTGCTGCGCTATAGCCTGCGCCAGATGGCCCAGCTTGATGAGCGCAAGCAGCGCGCGATAGGCGGCGTCCTGATCAGCCACCCGGCCTACCAGCGCTTCCTCGATACCCAGCGCGCCCAGGGGCACTACCTCTCCCCCGACCACTGGCTCGGCCACGAGTTCCCCGCCGGCCAATCAAAGCTGCCGGTGCTGGGCGTGCGCCTGCCGGATGCGATCGCCTTCTGCGCCTGGCTCAGCGAGCGCGACCGGGATGGGATGCGCTACCGGCTGCCCACGGTCGATGAGAGCAAGAGCTATCGGGCTGGCCTCGATAGCCGGCTGCGCTACTGGGTTGGCGATGGGGCCGAGCGCATCTATGGCGAGCGCTGGGCGACGCCCCAGGATCGGGTGCGGGCCATCCTCGCCGACCACCTCTTCGATGACATGCACGCCCTGCAGATCTTCACCCTTGGCCTGCTCATCGAGCAGATCCGCGTCGATGTGCAGGAGCTGGGGAACTGGCATCGCCACGCGCTGATTTTGCCCGACGAGATCGCCACCGCGCAGCGCCTCGATGATATTAGCGGGCTGATCGGCGCCCTGGCGCAGGCGATCAGCCGATCTGGGCGCGATCTCTCACGCGCCCCGGCCGGCGATCTCGCGCGGGTGGCCATGACGATCCAGGATAAGGCCCGGCTGGCGGTGGAGCGCTACACGCAGGCGCAGACGGCGGCTGCGTCGAGCCACGAGTCGAAGGATCATGCCCGCTCGGTCGCCCTCGGGAGGCTCACCGACGAGCTGCGCGGCGAGGCCCGCGAGCCGGTGCGGATGATCGGCGATCTCCTCAAGGAGGCCCGTGGGGAGATCGCCCTGCTGTCCTCTGCCCTGCCCGCAGGGCTGCGCGAGGGCAGCGTGGCCGCCGCGAAGCTTCGTGAGGTGATGGCGCAGGGCGGCGTGGCGGCGATGCGGTCGCTCAAGCTGACGGCGGCCTCGGCGCAGGGCGATATGCTGGCCGATGTGCGTGAGCACCTCTACCTGATCGACATCGGCCGCCTGCCCGACCTGGCCCGCGCCGGCTACACCTGCCTCGATGTGGCGTATGCCGCCGAGTTCGCGCAGGTCTTCGACCGCGCCGGCTCGGCCCGCCCGGCGCGCGCGCCCGAGGAGCGTGTCTTCCTGCGCTACTGGGCGCTGATCAACTGCCTGGTCTGGATCAGCCGCGAGCCGTCTGATCGCAGCGAGTGGACCCGCGAGCAGCGCACACAGGGGCTGCGCAGCTGCCGCCAGATCTATGTCGATCTGGTGGTGCTGGAGGAGCGCGTCGCCGGCCGCATGCCGCCGGTTGAGGGCATCCGCCTCGTGCGCGAGCCGCGCGACGGGTGAGCCTAGAGGCTCACGGCGATCCAGCCGACCGCGTAGATTAGCAGCAGAACTGCCATAATGATGCCGACCCGGTCGCGCTGTATCACCTCCCACGAGGCCGGGGCCTCGTCCTGATAGCTGCGCAGGTAGGCGAGCAGCAGGCCCAGGTGTGCCCCGAGCAGGGCGCCGAGGGCGGTGTTGCTCTGTAAGAGGGCCATTGCGAAGCTGTGGTGGGTGAACCAGACGTAGAGAATGGTCGCCGCCGCTGACATAGCGCCGCTGATGACGGCTCCACCGATAGCCCATATGAGTGTCGGGTGGAGCGCGCGAATCATGTCCCCTGTATCTCCATCGTATCGATGTGGTTGCATGGTGGTGTGGTGGTGTGTGTCGGCTTCTTACAGAAGGGCCACCGGGCGATGCGATTCGCCCCCGGCGGCCCCCGTGTGCGGCCATCCGCTCGCGATCGCGGCGTCTTGGCCTAGCCCATAATAAACGTGTGAGGGCCGCGCTCTGTTATGCGCGACCCTCACGGCAACCTAACGATGAGCCCACAGGAGCCTAACGGGGCGCGATGATCACGCGGAATCCGCCCTGGGCGTAGTTATGCCCGTCGCGCCGGGTGCGGTCGCGCTCGGTGCAGCGCATGGCGCGCGCGCTCGACGCCCAGGTGCCGCCGCGCCAGGCGAGATGCTCGTCGGGGCCGGGTGCGGCCGCGCCATGGGGGTAGCTCTCCCAGCTGCTCGCCATGAGCTCCCAGGTGTTCCCCGCCATATCGAGGGCGCCGCAGGCCGCCGCGCCGGCGACGCAGCAGCCCACCGGTGCCGGCGCGGCGTCGCGCAGCCGCGCCGGCTGCGTGGCGTGGATGGCCCGCTCGATGCTGGGCGGCTCCTCGCCCCAGGGGTAGCTCCGCGGCTGCCGCCCGTCGTCGTAGCGCGCGGCCGCCTCCCACACGCCCTCGTCCGGCAGGCGGATCTGGTAGCTCGACAGAGTCGGGCGCAGGCGCTGGGTCAGCCAGGCGCAGAAGGCCGTCGCCTCATCCCAGCCCACCCCGACAACCGGCTGGTTCGGCTGGCTGAAGCGGGGTTCCCCCCAGCCCCAGGGCTGGGCCAGGATGTCGCCGCGCTGCCGCGCGCCCCAGCCCTCCGGCGTCCACCAGCGCTCCTCGTGGTAGCCCCCATCGGCGATGAACTGGCCGTACTGGGCGGCGGTGATCGGGTAGCGGGCGATCCAGAACGCCGGCAGCACGAGGTCCGCGCCGCTGCCATCCTCGGGGCCGCCGACGCGGTAGGCCCCGGAGGCCACATAGCACCAGTAGCCATCGGGGCGGCCGAAGCTATAGCTGCGCGCGCCCAGGCTGTCGCGCCACTGCGCGATGTCGACCGGGATGCGCGTATCTCCGATGCGGCCGGCCATCTGGGCGGCGCGCACCCGCTGCTCGAAGGGTGCCTCGGCCATCTCGATGATGCTGCTCACAAGGGCTGCGGCGTCTGAGTCGTCGGGGTGCTCCTCCAGGAATCGCTCGATCAGGTCGAGCGCGGCGTGGGCGCTCTGGCGCTCGCGCAGCTGCGCGATGGCCGGCTGGAGCCGGGCGGTGCGGCGCTGCGCGGCGGCCCACGCGCGAATCCCGTCGGGGTCGGGGAATCCCGGCCAGTCACGCTCAAGGTCCGCGATCGCTGCGGTGATATCGCCCCACCCGGCACCGTCGTCGCGGCGCTGGCGCAGGGTGTCGTAGCGAGTCTGGAGCGCAAGCCAGCGCCCGGCCTCGGCCAGCAGCCTGCGGGTCGGCTCGTCGCTGGGGAGAGCCTCCAGCAGGGCCAGCGCCATCTGCTCGACCTGCGCCCAGTCGGGGTGTGCCTTGCGCGACTCGAACCATAGGTCGGCGCGCAGCGCGCGCAGCTGTGGGCTGAGCGTGATCGGATCGTCCGTGGTACTGCTGGGCGCAGGCTGGGCGGGCTGAGAGTCGTGCCAGAGCCGGCCGTCGCGGGCGCGCAGCCAGAGCACCGGCTGCCACCACATACCGTCGCCGATCCTCCGGCGGGCCACGGTCATCGCCCGGTCGATCCGCCCATCGTTGCTTAGCTCATCCCAGAGCGCCCGCATGCACTGGCGCACCGTGCGCTGCTGCACGTCGCCCTGGAAGCCGAGCACGGCCGGCAGCCCGGCGCGGGCCAGCTGTGGGCCGAGGGCGTTGATGCCGTCGCCGTAGCCCGCCCCGGCGCTGCGGCAGGCGATCAGGACGGCCAGCAGCGGCGGCGGTGAGAGGCTCTCGATCGCCTCGACCAGTGCGCTGCCGTGCACCACGGCGGTGTCGCCGGCGTCGTCCTCTAGATACAGCAGCGACTCGCCCTCGTGGATGCGGCTGTGGCAGACGAGATAGAGCAGGTGGGGCGAGTCGTGCAGGGCGGCCAGGATACCCGTCAGGCTGGCGCGGGGCTGGCGGGAGTCGGCGTGATCCCCCACGATGGCGGTGCAGGCGCTGCCGAT
>NZ_JAIEWN010000115.1 GCF_019599295.1 Oscillochloris sp. ZM17-4
GGAGCTGATCGCGCCGGGGCGCTACGAGCACGGCGCGCGGCTGATTGACGAGGTCGGCCAGCTGCTCGGCGGCTGGATTGCCGCAACCGTCTAAACCGGCTATACTTTCGCCAGCGGATCGGAGCGACCGCATCTCATAGCCGATAACCGATAGCCGATAGCCGAAAGTTCCTGCGAAGTCGGTGAAGTCGGTTTTGCAGCAGCTAATGCCCCCTTTGTGAGCGCCGAACACGGTCTTTCGCGTCCGGTATCGGCTATCGGTCTATCGGCTATTGGCTATGATGCGTCTCGGCCCAGGCCAAAGAACACCGCGCCGCGCCAGGGCCAGTAGGGGCAGGCCAATGTGCCTGCCCACGAACATCAGGGCGCGGCGCACCTCATCCATCACCATCACACTATGGCTGACGATCTGCTCGCTACGCTTGAGAGCCTCCGCGCATTGTACGCCAAGGGCATTCTGAAAGACGATGCCTATGGAGATGCGCTGTCCGAGCTGCGTCACGTCTATGGCACCGAGGCGCTGGATGCGCTGCTCAACGCCTCGCCGCAGATAGTCGCCCCCAGTACGACGACGCAGATTATCACCGGCCATTCCAATGTCGGCGTGGCGATCGCCGGCAACCAGTACGGCCACATCTTCATCGGCGGCAAGCGCACCGCGAGCGATGCTGCCCTCTTGCACGCGTATCTCCAGCGCGTGATCACCGCCTGCGACAGCCTGCCGCTCCAGGCATTCCGCGACAAGCAGGATCTGCACGACCAAGTCGCCCTCAGCCTGGAGCGGGTCTACACCGAGCTGGCGACCAGCGCCGACCCCGTGCCCCGCGAGCGGCTTGATGGCGATGATCTGGCTCAGCTGGATGCAGACGCCTTCTGGCAGGCCCATATTGGTGATCGCGTGCTGCCCTGGCCGCGCCGGGTGCGCCTGTTCCGCCCGCTGACCGAGGCTGAGCGCGCGGCTCGGCAGAGCGAGCCGGGACTCGCCGGTCGCGGCCCGCTGCCCGATATGCTGGGGGAGGATGTGGAGGCACTGGATGCCGCGCGGCTGAAGGCGTTGGCGCAGCAGGTGCCCTGGCTCCAGTTCGCCGGCCCGCAGCTCGTCACCGAGGCGATCACGGCCAACCCTCGACTGGTGCTGCTGGGCGAGCCGGGCAGCGGTAAGAGCACCGCGCTGCGCTATCTGGCGCTCACGCTCGCCCACGCAGCCCTTGATGACGCGGTTAATCTTCAGGCGCGGCTGCCGGGCTGGCCGACTGGTGACGATACGCCGCGCCTGCTGCCGCTGTTCCTTCCGCTGCTGCCTTTCGCCCGCCAGCTCGCCGCCGACAAAGCCCAGGCGGCGGGGGCGGCCGAGCTGTGGAATCACCTCGCCGCCCAGCTCGGCCGCTACCAAGGCCTGGTCGAGGCCGTGCATAGCGAGCTAGAGGCCGGGCGCGTGCTGCTGATGCTCGACGGCCTGGACGAGGTGGCCGGCGATGCCTCGCGCAGCCTGGTCGTCCATGCGGTTGCCGCCTTCAGCCGCGAGTACCCGCAGTGCCGGATCGTCGTGAGCTGCCGGGTGCGGGCCTACGAGGGCGAGCCGAACGCCGCCTGGCAGATTCCGGGCTGGCCCACCGCCACGCTGGCCGACTGGACGCCCGCCCAGATGCAGCACTTCGTCGCCGCCTGGTACGATGCCGTCGGTGGCCTACCGCCGGATGAGCGGGAGCGCCGCCGGGACGATCTTCAGGCCGCTCTGGCGCGTCGCGATGATCTCCTGCGGCTGGGGGTGCGCCCGCTGCTGCTGACGATTATGGCCCTGGTTCACTACAACGACAGCAAGCTGCCCGAGGAGCGCGCCGCGCTCTACAGCCGCTGCGTGGACATCCTGCTGGCGCGCTGGGAGCTTGGGCGCACGCTGAGCGGCTACGCCAGCCAGTATGGCACGCTGATGGACTACATCGGCATGCCCGACGCGGATGTGAAGACCCTGCGCCCGCTGCTCCAGCAGGCCGCCTTCCGCGCTCATCGGGCCACGACAGCGGATAGCCCTGGCAGTTTGTCGCGCAACGACCTGCGCATCCTGGTGGCCGACGCGCTGGAAGGTCGCCACGCCAACCCGCACGAGGCTGCGCGGCGATTCCTGGAGTACACCGACACGCGGGCTGGTCTGCTCCAGGCGCGCAACGCCGGGGATGAGTATGTCTTCCCACACCTGACCTTCTTGGAGTATCTGGCCGGGCTGCAGCTGGTGAGCGGGGCCAACTTTGTCGCTCAGATCATGACCCTGCGCCAGGAGGATCGCTGGCGGGTGCCGATCTTCCTGGGCGTGGGCCACGCCGTAAACGAGAGCCTGTATGCCATCCCCTACCAGCTGCTGAATCGGCTGCGCTGTGCGAGCGGCCGGGAGGCGGCGCTGCGCCAGCGCGACCTCATCCTGTCCGCCGAGATCGCCGAGGATGTGGGCTGGGCGCGGCTGACCCGTGGCGGCGACGAGTTTGTCCAGCTGCGCGCCGACCTTGCCCACGACCTGGTTGCCGTCGTGGAGGGCACGACCCTGCCTGCCAACGAGCGGGTACGCGCCGGCGAGCTGCTGGGCGCGTTAGGCGACCCGCGCCCCGGCGTGTGTGACCTCCAGCTCCAGATGGTGGAGATTGCGGGCGGGAGCTTTGTGATCGGTGATTCTGGCGCGGGACTGGAACAGGCGGTAGACGAATTCATCGTTCAGTACAACGCCCTTCCCGGCGCTCAACTCAGTGAGGATGACAAACCAATCGTGCGTGCGTGGCTCGGTAGTTGGGGTGAACATACCCCTGCGCCAATGCAGGTTCCATCGTTTGCACTGGCCCGCTACCCAGTGACCAATGCGCAATTCCAGGAGTTCATCAAGGCAGACTGCTACGACCCCGAGGCACATTGGTGGGATGCACCAGCCCGTGCCTGGCTGGCTCGTGATGACGCGGCCACGGAGGGACTCCAATCCTACCAACGCCGTCGCCACAAAGATCGGCCCGAGTGGTGGGATGACCCGCGCTTCGGGATCGCCCGCCCGAACCACCCGGTGGTCGGTGTCAACTGGTACGAGGCGACGGCCTTTTGCGCCTGGCTGACGCAGCATCTGGATGATGGCTACATCTACCGGCTGCCGAGCGAGGCCGAGTGGGAATATGCCGCCCGAGGGAGTGCGCAATGCACCTATGCATGGGGTAATGCTGAGCCAGATGGTGAGCGAGCAAATGTTAATGAGCAATACGACGGCACCACCGCCGTCGGCTGCTTTCCCGCCGGGGCGACACCGAGAACTGGGCTGCTCGATATGGCTGGGAATGTGTGGGAGTGGACGCGCAGTGCGTACCAGCCCTATCCCTACGACCCGACCGATGGGCGAGAAGATGGTAGCGATCCGGCACAAAAACACTTTACACTTCGCGGTGGCGCCTGGGGCAATCAACCGCTCTACCTGCGCGCGGCCTTCCGTGTCAACAGCACGCCCGTCAACCACGATCAATATGTTGGTTTTCGGCTTGCCCGGCACCTCAAAACTGTAAAGCCTTTATGATGTGTTCTGTGTCCTGTATTTCGGCGTCAGTACAGAAGTACAAATGTCTCAGCTTCTGATAGCGCGGTACAGACCCGTCTGAGCGAGCGCAGCGAGCGAATCGCGATTTTTTCATCACTGAGACACTGAGGGGGTGAGGCACTGAGGCTTTCTCACCCCTCAGTGTCTCAGCTCACCTCAGCCCCTCAGTGCCTCAGCATCTCAGTGCCTCAGTGATTCTCGTCACTTTTTCATCACTGAGGCACTGAGGGGGTGAGACATTGAGGCTCCCTCACCCTTGATCGTCTCAGCTCCCCTCAGTGCCTCAGCATCTCAGTGTCTCAGTGATTCTTGTGACTGTGGAGGAACCTATGGATCTCACCGAAGCGGCCCGCCAGGTGCTTCTCTACATCGCGCCGCTGATCGCAGGCGGTGCCCTGGCGAAGGTGGGAGAGGACGCTACCGATACGGCGACGGAGCTGCTCGGGCGGGTGTGGGACGCGCTGGGCCGCCGCTTCCGGGGCCACGACGAGGCCGAGGCCGCCCTGACGCTCTTCAAGGCGAAGCCGCAAAACGAGGCGCGCCGACAGATCATCGAGGCGCAGGTGATCGAGCGCTTCGAGGCTGACCCCGCCGCCGCAGCGGAGCTCATCGCCCTGGCCACATCTATCGCGGCGCTCAGCCCACCAGCGGCCCCGCAAAGCCAGCACAACCAGATCATCGGCGGCAACGCCAACGTCGGCACGGCGCTCGCCGGCGACCTGCACGGCAACCTGACGATCGGCTCGCTCGACCAGAGCCGCAACAAGGGTACAGGCGACCCTCGTGGTCGCCCTCCGGTGACATCTGCCCCGGCACGGCCCGCATTCCCAGACACCCTCAGCGCCGACGGCGTGCATTTCTCCTTCGGCCACGCCCTGATCATCGGCGTGGGCAGCTACGCCAATACACGGCTCA
>NZ_JAIEWN010000116.1 GCF_019599295.1 Oscillochloris sp. ZM17-4
CCGCGCCGCCGAGGTGAAGGCGATCAGGTTGTGGTCGCTGCTCATCGACGGCCAGCCTGAGCTGGCGCCGTCCCCCTGGCCGCCCGCCGACGTGAGCGAGATCCGGCTGGTTCGCTGGCTCTGGATCGTGCTCTGCATGTCGTACACGAAGATGTCGGGCTGGCCGTTGGTGTCGCCCTCCACCAGATTGCTCGCCGCCGAGGGGAAGGCGACGTATCTGCCATCGCCCGAGATCGTCGGCCCGCCATAGACCGAGCTAGCATCGCCCGAGTGGCCGTTGGCCTGGCTGCCGTCGTAGCCGTTGGAGACGCGCGTGGTGCTACGCTGGCCCCAGTCGTAGACGAAGATATCCCACAGGCCATTGGTGTCACCTGACACCAGGTTCGTAGCGGCCGACTTGAAGGTCACGATGTAGCCGTCGTCCGAGACCTCGGGCATGGTCGAGTCCTGGTCGCCAGCCGTGACCCGCGTGGTGCTCATGTCGTTGAGGTAGGCTAAGAAGATATCCATCCTCTTTGTGCCAGTCGTTATTCGAGACTGATACGCGATCATCGCCCCATCGACCGCGATAGCGGGCTTTGTTGCGATCGGGTTGCCGCCGCTGTCGATGGGCAGGCGCCCTGCCACCTTCCATTTTGCGCCGTCCCTGTCAGCAAAGAAGATGCTGTTGCCCTCCTGGCTGAACAGGTTGGTCGCCCGCGATGCGAAGACGATCCGGTTCCCATCGCCAGAGATATCCGGCAGGACCGAGTCGCCGTCGGGCTGGGCGCCGCTGCTGGTGAGCACCCGGCTCACCGTGTTATTCACCCGGTCGAAGACGAAGATGTCGATCTTGCCGTTGGTGTCGCCGGGCACCAGCTGGCTTGAGGTGCTCTCGTAGACCACATACATGCCGTCCGCCGAGATCGCTGCGCGCACATCGGAGCCGTAGGCCTCGATCCCCGCGGCGTCGCCATTCACGGCGGGCGATGCCAGGATATGCTGTCGGTTCGCCCGGTCGTAGATGTAGACATCGGTCAGGCCGTTGGTGTCCTTCAGCACCAGTTTCATGTTGGTGCTGAAGACAACATAGTTGCCATCGGCGGAGATGCGCGGGCTGCCGGAGCCCCAGGCCGACGAGTAGGTCGCTGAGTGGCCGGTGGGCAGAGTGCCGTCGGCCGCGATCGAGATCAGCGTCGTGCTGCCCGCCGCTGTCTGCGCGGTCGCGGGCCGCATCGCGCCGGGGGCGAGCGCGGCGATTGTGATCCCGATCAGCGCGAGCCATGTGAGCAATGCTCTCCGTGTGAATATCATAGTGGCCTCCTTGAGATATGTGGCCCCTGGGGGGCTGAGGTAGGGCAGAAGGGTATCTCTACAATAGCCACATTGGCTGCTGATATCTGCGCGCGCCGCTGCTTAGTTTTCAGCAGCGGCGCGCTGTAGGCTCATGGGGACAGGGGACAGGGGACAGGGGACAGGGGACAGGGGACAGGGGCGCGGTCTCCCAGCCCGCGAAGGCGGGCTTCGCAGAGCATAGCCCGCGGCTTCAGCCGCCGGGCACCGCCGCCCGGCTATCGGCTATCGGCTATCGGCTATTCAGAGTGGCGGATTCACAACTGGCGCAGCCGGCGGTTGCCTATTGTCAGCGGCGCGCTTCTCTCTACACTGGAGCCATGCTATGGATCTCATGTTCTGGGTGAACCTACGGTATGCAGCAGATCCCCATTCGCTGCCCCTTCTGCGACTCCCCGTGCCGCCCGATCGCGCGCTACTGCGGCCAGTGCGGCGCTGCGCTCGTCACCCTCTCGGCGGCGGTCACGCCGACAGATCGCGACGCCGGGGCGGGCGACCTGCCCCTCGCGCCGGGCCACCAGCTCACCCCGCGCTACCGGATCGAGCGCAAGCTTGGCCAGGGCGGCTTCGGCGAGACCTACCTGGCGCGCGACGAGAGCCTGGATCGGCCCTGCGTGGTCAAGCGTCTGCGCCTGCGCCCCGGCGGCGATGGCGAGCGCCGCCAGCGCTACATCGAGGCGTTCGACCGCGAGGCGCGCATGCTGGCCCGGCTGAACGACCCGGGCCAGCGCAACATCCCCGACATCTACGAGTACCTGCCCGAGCAGCTCTGCCTGGTGATGAAGTATGTCGACGGCGCCAGCCTGGCCGACCGGCTCAGGGCGCAGGGGCCGATCGGGCTCTCCGAGGCGCTCCGCTACGCGCGCGATGTCTGCGCCGCGCTCGTCTATATGCACAGCCGCGCGGCGGCCCCCGTGCTGCACCGCGATGTGAAGCCGGCCAACATCCTAGTGGATAGCCAGGGCCGGGTCTGGCTGATCGATTTTGGCCTGGCCTACCTCGCGTCTGCCATCGGCGATCTGCGCGACTCCTTCGCCAGCGCGGGCACCCAGGGCTACACGCCGATCGAGCAGCTGCGCGGGCAGGCGGTGCCGCGCTCAGATATCTACGCGCTCGCCGCGACGCTCTACGCGCTGCTGGCCGGCGGGCCGCCGCCGCTCAGCCCGGCCGGCGAGCACGACCCCGGCGCGCTGCGCGCCCGCCTTGAGTCGCTCGCCCCCGAGCTGCCGCCGCAGATGCTGGCCCTGCTGCTCCGCGCGCTTGACCCCGCGCCGTCGGCGCGGCCGGACGCCGACGAGCTCTTCGCGGCCCTCGACGCCCTGATCGCCCTGCGCGACCTGCCGGCACCCGCCCGCCCTGAGCCGCCGCCCGCGCCGCGCGACCTTGTCGGGCGAGAGCAGGATCTCGCCGCCTACGCCCGCCGGCTGCGCGCCGCGCAGCGTGCGCTGATCATCGGCCCGGCCGGGGTCGGCAAGACGGCCCTCGCCGCCGCCCTGGCCCACGGATGGGGCGACCCGGCGCACGTCTTCTGGCGCTCGCTGCACACGGGCGACGGCCCGGGCGACCTGATCTGGGAGCTGGCCGGCTTCCTGGCCCGGCTGGGCCTCGGCGGGCCATGGCGGCTCCTGCACGGGGCGCACGGCGGCGAGCCCCCCGCCCCGCAGGTCGTGCTCGACTACCTGCTCCAGGCGCTGCGCGGGGCGGGCTGCCTGATCGTCCTCGACGACCTGCACCTGGCCGAGGCGGCCGACGGCTTCGCCGCGCTGGTCGGGCGGCTGGCGGCGAGCGACGACCTGAGCCTGCTGATCACATCGCGCCAGTGGCCGACGGCGCTTCGTCAGGAGGGAGGACCCACGATGCTGAGCGGATTGAGCCTCGCCGACAGCAGCGCCCTGCTGGCCCAGCTCGGGCTGGCCCTCGACGCCGCGACCATCGCCCGGCTGCACGCGCTCACCGAGGGCAACCCGCAGCTGCTGCTGCTGGCCGCCGAGGCGCTGCGCCTCGCGCCCTCGCCCGAGCGGCTGCTCGACCATCTGACCGAGGTCGAGCATATTGAGACCTACCTGCTCGGCCTGGTGGAGGACCAGCTGGCGCCCGCCGAGCGCCGCGTGATGGACGCCCTTTCCGCGCTGCTGGGCCACCCGGCCAGCCGGGCCGCGCTCCAGGCGCTGCTCGAAGACGTGCAGCTGCGGCCGATCCTGAGCGAGCTGGGCCGCCGCCAGCTGCTGATCGTCAGCGGCAGCGGCCCCGAGCGGGCCTACCGCCAGCACGCGCTGCTCCAGACATTCTTCTACGAGCAGATCCCGCCCGCCGCCCGCCGGGGGCTGCACGCCCGCGCCGCGGCCCACTACGCCCAGGGTGCGGGCGACTGGCTGCTGGCCGCCCGCCACGCCCTGCTGGCCGGCGAGCAGGGGCGGGCGGCGGCGATGATCGCCGAGCATGGCGCGGCGATCATCGGGCGCGGCCAGGCCCGCGCCCTGCTGGCCCTGCTCGACGAGATCGACCCCTCCGCCCTCGATAGCGCCGGCCGGGCCGCGCTCTGGCTGGCCGAGGGCGACGCCGCGACGCCCCTGCGCGAGCGCGGGCGGGCCAGCGCGGCATACGGCCACGCGTGGGCCGCCCTGGAGGGCCAGCCAGCAATCGCCGCGCAGCGGGCGGGGCTGGTGCGCGTCTGCCTGGGCATGGGCGAGCTGCTGGAGAATGAGTCCCCCGATCAGTCGCTGATCTGGCTGCGGCGCGGCCTGGCCCTGGCGGATGCCGATGATGGCGCGGGGCGCGGGCGGCTCCACATCGGCATCGGCACCGCACTGCTCGGCATGAGCGACTGGGCGGGCGCCGAGCAAAGCCTCACGCAGGCGCTGGGGCTGCTGCCCGAGTCCGATGGCGAGCGGCGGGCATGGGCGCTGATCGCCCTCAGCGCCGTGGCTGGCGGCCAGGGCGA
>NZ_JAIEWN010000117.1 GCF_019599295.1 Oscillochloris sp. ZM17-4
ACGCCACGCCGACCCAGTTCACCGACGTGCCCTGCGCCCAGCTCGCCAGCAGCACCAGCGGCAGACTCAGCATCACGGCCAGCACGGGCAGCATCAGCCAGAGGTTGCGGTAGGCCGGGATGCCGAACATATGTCGCAGGTTTTTCAAGCCGCTTGTTGAACTTCGATATACCTCCGGCGCGGCCTGGTAGAGGTAGCACTTGAGGGCGGTGGGGCGAAAGAAGACCCAGTAGGCCAGCAGCAGGTAGTGGCGCGGGTTAAGCGGGCTGAGGCGGGCGGGCAGCTCGCCGCGGTAGGTGGGGAAGGTGGGCATTGGATTAAGCTCCGGCCTTGCGGCGGTACAGCTCGGCGGCCAGCTGCTGCAATCGGCCGGGGTGGCGCCCGCTCTGCTCCAGCAGCTCGGCGACCTCGTCCGCGTCGAAGGCTACGCCCGTGTCGCGCAGGCGATCCGCCAGGAAGGCGCGGGCCTCGGCGCGTGTGAAGGGCGGCACGTCCAGCGGGCTACAGATGTTCAGGGGCGAGGTCTCGCCCAGCTTGTCGGGGAACAGCTCGTCCAGGGGCAGGCTGCTGGCGATCACCAGGGTCAGCGGTGCGCCGGCGCCGTCGGCCAGGCCGCGCAGCTCGTCGCGCACGTCGGCGGTGAAGCGGTCGCGGCGCATCTTCTCGATCTCATCCAGGCAGAGGATGTAGCGCTTGCCCCTCAGCCGCCGATCGAGATGATAGCCGCGATAGGTTCGGTCCAGCCCAAGCTCGCCACAGAGAGCGTCGAAGAAGTCCTCCTCGCTGTGGATGAGCTGCATATTGATGGAGAGCAGCGCCGCTGGCGGCAGGCCCAGCCGCTCCGCGCCCTGGCGCTGGATCGCGGCCAGCAGCGACGACTTGCCCACCTGGCGCTCGCCGATCAGCGAGAGGTTGCTGCCCTTGCCCAGCTCCTCAAAGATACGGCGCAGCAGCTCATCGCGCCCGAAGAACTCGGCCGGGTCGTCGATGCGCCCGAGGCGGCCGAAGGGGTTGGGCGCGGCGCGGCTAGCGGGTGTGTTTGCCTGCACACCAGCCGGGGATTCCCAAAGCCGCCCGTCGCGCAGGCGAGTGTACAGCACCGGCATCCACCAGTCGTGCCGATCCTCCACTGCCAGGCGGGCTGCGTTCACCGCCTGGTCAATCGCCCCGTCGCGCAGCAGTTCGCGGAAGAATACCGGGGCGAGGCGCGTGTTTGTATCTACGCTCAGCTTGCCCTGCATCGCCAGCACCGCCGGGACGCCGGCCTGGGCCAGCTGCGGGCCGAGGGCCGCTAGGGCATCGGCGTAGCCATCTCCGGCACTCTCACAGCTTGCCAGCACTACTAGGCGCGGACGGCGCTCTCCCAAGCTGCGCAGTAGGTCGGCTATCGCGCCACCCTGCTTTATGTCCGCGTTACCATGCGCATTCACCAAGTAGAGCCAGGGTTGATCGCTTTTCAGTATGCCGTGGGCCACGAGGTAGAGGATGTCGTAGCCTGCGCGTAGCGCGTCGCTTAGCTGCGCCCAGGAGGCGCTGATGGTCGTTGGGCGCAGTTCGCTCAGTATCGCCGTGACTCTGGCGGTCTCATCTTCGGCGTTGATCGGTGCCAGCCCGTAGCTCTGCGCGTCATTAGGTGCGGCCACTGCCACCAGAGCGCGCAGCTGGCCGCGCGGGCGCAGCTGGAGCGGGGTGTAGTCATCGCTGCTAAGGTAGCGCGAGAGCAGCAGGTCGCCGTCGCGGGCCAGCCCGCGCCCACTGTGTGGGTCACGCAGCGCCTCCCAGCGCAGGGTATGTAGGTCGGGCGGCAGCAGCAGGCGCACCCGCAACCGCTTCCCTACGCTTAGCCCAGCCGCCCGGCAGGCCAGGAATGCCTCCCGAGCCGCAGGCTCGGCGAAGAGCATGTCACGCAGGGCCGCGCCGTAGGCGGCCATGTCGCCGGTGTGCTCTAATAGCGCAGGCGAGTCGAGCGCGATAGGGAAGGGGCCGTGGCGGATGTCTGGCTCCATCAGGCGTAGGCTTAGGCCGGGCCCGTGGACCAGAGGAGCGATGCTCAGTTCTAGATCGGCGCTGTTGGCAGGGGTGGGCATAGTAGGCGTGCTGGGAATATGAAGCACCTGTGTAATATGAATAGGTCTTTGTCCAGTTACGGCAACTCGCAAAGGCGGAGGCGTATCAGCATGGTCTCCCGGAGAGTGACGAATAAGCTGCCTGATTAGGTCGCGAATGATGGGATCACGCCGATACTCATCGCTCAACGCTGCTGGCGCAAGTGTATCGCCACGCACTACAGCCGCTTTTACAAGGGCGGCAATTGCGGGCGACAACTGTTGATCAAGTTGGATGCAGGCGTTGAGCCGAATAAGATCGGTGAGAAGTCGATTATGCCAATATTCCTGTAACACCTGGCATAGATCTCGCCACATCAATGGGCTGACATCCATATCGCGCCTCACGCCTATAGTGCTACGTGTACATAGTCCCAGGCGAATAGAGCAAGCCTGACAATAATCAGCGCGGCTACAAGTAGAATAAGTAGCCGTATGCGTACAAGAATGACCCCCTGACGTAAGCGTTTACCTATATCTGCATAGGTGCGCTGGCGCAACCATGACCACTCCTGGAGGATGGTGTCGATCAGGTTAGGCCATCCGCTACGCTGAAACATCACCTCAGGCAGCGTAGCCTGGATGATCTTTAAATAGTTTGGTGCTGTAAGTGTGACTATTCTGGCGACAATGTAGTGGATGAAAATGTTAATATTGTGCATCCCGATCATCCGCAGCCGACGCGCTCGCTTTGTCTTGGCCTTCGGTTTCTCTCTCAGTCTCTTGCGTGCGCCAAGTACTTGATCAATACGTTCTTGTTCCTCGTCATAGAGAACTGCACGGAACTCGACTAGAGCTTGAACCGCTATCTGCTGGGACATAGGGTTTTTGTGATTTTGTATCCAGGTAAACATCTCCTGTTCAATGACCGTTCGTGGTCGTTCCCAGGCATGTATCCAGACATGGTAGACGTCATCGTTGTTGTTGTCATTGCGAATATGGAGCGTTGTATCGCCACCTCGCTGATGCATACGTTGATCGAGAAATACTTCGATCAACTCATCAACTATACGTCGTAATTCGTTGGGCCGGAAAATGCCAACTACATGCTCAAGTTCAGAAAAATACTCACGGCCTTGCCGAATAACGGTGCTCATTGCTGCCTCACGGATAAGTGATGCCTGCTCCTGTAGCAAGATTTCCCGCATGCGCTGAAAGGCATTTTTGACGCTCAGCACACCAGGGAATCGCTCATATGGCAGGTAGCCATAGATCAGGCTTACACAGGCGAGCAACGCATTCCGCTGTTCAAGCGACTTGCCAATGCGCAGACGATCTGCCCCCATACACACGGCATACCAGCGATCAAGGGTCGACTTCACCTCTTCAGGATTCTTCTGATAGGCTTCTGCCATACTCTTGGCGATCTTGCGGTGCGTTGTGAGATCATGAGTCAGCGTCGCAACAATATCGCGTACACGGTCGAGGTGGAGCGGTAGGATCATAGCCAGCGTGACTTTGCAAAGGGTGTCACGGATCGCTGGTGTGTCATCTTCCGAAAGTTGCTCAAGATAGGTGTAGAGAATCTCAGGAGTTTCTTTTTTTGTTAGTGACTCGATCGCATAACCAATTGTTAAGGTGGCTGTGACTTTGAGCCTTGTCAATAGCGTACGCTCAGAATCGCCTGGCATTCCCATGCCACTTGCGATAGTATGTGTCCCCAGATCGTGCATCAGGTGCCAGAGGGTGTCGATCATTTGCTCGCTTGCCCCATACTCGTTCCAGCGAGCAATAGCTCGACCGGCAACAGCCTGCACACCGACATTGGCATGAACAGATAGGCGCAGCAAGGTGTCGTTGATAGCAGTTAAATCGCGTAGCCCGATGTCACTTATCACTTCACTCAGCACTTTGCGCAGCCGGTTACGCCGCTCTGCCGTGCCATAGAGAACCCAATGCGTCGAATCAGCTTCAGCTGAGGAGCAAATCATCTCGACAAATACCGGGACTGCACTCAAGATATGCCGACGGTGGCTTGCCCATGCCACATTCAAGAGGAGCGTGCGCTGATTCTCTAGTTGGGTCTTGATTGCGTCGCCGCGTCCATTTCGTACGTA
>NZ_JAIEWN010000118.1 GCF_019599295.1 Oscillochloris sp. ZM17-4
CCCGTCGCCGCGGCGGTAGTGGGGCGCCTCCCAGAACCTCCAGCTCTGGCCCTGGGCGACGGACTCATCCATCTCGATGCCCAGGCCGGGCGCGGTGGGCAGCGGGAAGGCCGTGCCCTCGAGGCGCGGCTGCACCGGGAAGAGCAGGTCGGCGTCGTTGACCCCGGACGCCCCGGCGTAGAGGTTCTCGGCCTCGGTGACGCGCACTTCAAGCCAGGCGAAGTTTGGCACCGCCGCCGCCATGTGGATGGTCGCCGCCGTGCAGATCGGGCCGAGCGGGTTATGCGGCATCAGGTCGATGTAGTGTGTCTCGGCCCAGCCGGCCACCTTCATGGCCTCGGTGAATCCGCCGACGTTGCAGATATCGACGCGGGCGTAGTCGGTCAGGTGGCGCTCGATGAAGGGCTGGAACTGCCACTTGCTGGCGAACTCCTCGCCGACGGCGAAGGGCACCTCGGTGAGCTTGCGCAGCGCCGCGTAGGCCTCGGGGCTCTCGTCGCGGATGGGCTCCTCGATGAAGTCGATCGTGCCGCGCGGCATGCGCTGGCAGAACGAGGCCGTCTCGGCGATGCTCAGGCGGTGGTGGTAGTCGATGCCGAGGGTCAGCTCGCCGCCCAGCTCCTCGCGCACCCTGGTGAGCCAGCGGGCGGTGTAGGCGATGCTCTCGCGCGGCTCGAAGATCGCCGGGTCGGCGGGCGGTCGGGGCAGCAGGGTGCCGGTGCGGATAACCCGCCAGCCGCGCTCATAGAGCAGCTGGGCGCTGGCCAGCAGCTCCTCGCCGGTGCCGCCCGAGGCGGTGGCGAAGCAGGGGATGACATCGCGCTGCTTGCCGCCGAGCAGCTGGTAGACCGGCACGCCCAGGGCCTTGCCGGCGATATCGTAGAGCGCGATGTCGATCGCGCTCTGGGCGGCCAGCAGCACCCGCCCGCCCTCGAAGTACTGGCTGCGGTAGAGCTCCTGCCAGATCCGCCCGCGCTGCATCGGGTCCTTGCCGATCAGGAACTCGCGGAAGTGCCGGAGCGCGCCGACCACGGACAGCTCGCGCCCGCTCAGGCCGGACTCGCCCAGCCCATAGATACCCTCGTCCGTCTCGATCTTGACCACCAGCTGGTTGCGGTTGCCCACCCAGACCGGGTAGGGCTTGATGTCGGTGATACGCATACGATTTCCTGATTGCAGATTGCAGATTGCAGATTGCAGATTGCCCAGGGCCATCGCATCTTATTCTGCATTGTAGTGCCCTATTTTCGAGGTATGTACTCGCGATTGCTGGCGTTTCCTTCGCGAGCATGTGCGACCGCAGCCTCTGGCACTCTCGGGTGATTGGAAAACTCGCGGCAGCATTCCGTAATCGTGTAGCCTGCCTGATCAAGCCATATCGTTACATGGCATAGATTGCGCATACAGGTGATTGGAATGAGGAATTAGATGCGATGGCCCTGGGAGATTGCCGCAATCTGCAATCTGCAATCTGCAATCTGCAATTACACATGTACCCACCCGAGCACGCGCTCGGCCTTGCTCGTGTCGAAGAAGCTCTCGTGCCCCGGTAGCTCGCCGCGCACTGGCGTGTCGGGGTAGTGCCGCTGGGCGAGGGCAGCAGAGGGCTCGGCGGCGGCGGTGTCGCGGGCGGCGATGTAGAAGACCTCGTGGCCGGCGAAGCTCGCGGTGAGGGCGAGCAGGCAGGCCCGGGCGGCCTCGCTGAGCAGGGTGTAGGCCCAGAGGTGGCGGCTGGCCCAGACGCTTGACGCCGTGATCTCGGCGGCCCGCTCTCGGCTGGGCAGTAGCCAGTGGAAGCGCAGGCTGGCGATCGTCAGCGCCTCATAGCGGCGGGCGAAGGCGTCGGCCTGCTGCTCCAGCACCCACTTCGAGAGGCTGTAGGGGTCCTCGGCGTAGGTGGGGTGCCGCTCGTCCACCGGGAAGTAGTCGTAGCGCGGGGCGCGGCTGAAGGCCCCGCCGATCGCGTTGACCGAGGAGGCCAGGCAGACCCGGCCGATGCCGAGGGCCGCGGCGGCGCTGAGCGCGTTGTAGCTGGCCAGGGTGTTGTCGGCGTAGACGACCGTGTCGGGGTGGGTGCCGGGGGCGCGGTGGGCCGCCAGGTGTACCAGCGCGTCGCAGCCGCTCATGGCCCCCACAAGCTGGCCGAAGTCGCGCACGTCGGCCACCACGTGACGGATCGTGCCGCCCCAGGGGCCGAGGCCTGCGGGCAGGGCGCGGTCGATGCTGACGACGCTGTGGCCCTGACTGGTCAGGTAGGGGGCCAGCTCGCGGCCAAGCTCGCCGCCCCCGCCGGTGATCGCGATGTGCATAGGGGTCCCTTTGTTGGGGCGCAGCAGGCGGCGCCCTTCCTTCGTATCCTCTCGTTGGGGCGCAGCAGGCGGCGCCCTTCCTTCGTATCCTCTCGTTGGGGCGCAGCAGGCGGCGCATATAGCGCCTCTCGACCCGATAGTACCCAAGTGGCGCCGCCTGCTGCGCCCTTACAGCGGGCGGCCCCCTTACTCATTCATCACGGCGAGCACGCCGCTCAGGCTATCGTTCATGTGGGCCAGCATCAGCAGGCGGGCCTGCGAGCTGTTGCGGGCGCTGAGCGCCTCGGCGATCAGCAGGTGGTAGCTGACGGCGCGGGCGGTCATGCCGGGCCGGCGTGAGGTGAGGGTGCGGGTCTCAATGAAGAGGTCGTTCACACTCTCCATCATGCGGAAGAGCACCGGGTTGTGGGCGGCCCTGGCGATCGAGCGGTGGAACTGCACGTCAGAGTCGGTGAAGTCATTCCCCTGACGCACTTCGTGATCCATCTGGCGGGCGAGCGTATCGATCTCGCGCAGCTCCTGGTCGCTGCCGCGCTCGGCGGCCAGGGCGGCCAGATCCGGCTCGATGATCCGCCTCGTCTCGGCGAGGGCCAGCAGCAGGCCGCTGTCGCGGCTCTGAAAGAAGCTCGGCAGGTCGCCTATCGCCAGCGCATCGGCGACGAAGACCCCGCTGCCGTGCTCGATCCGCACCAGGCCGATCGTCTCCAGCGCCCGCAGGGCCTCGCGCACGGATCCCGCGCCCACGCACAGCTCACGGGCGAGGCGGCTGATACTTGGCAGCTTTGTGCCCGCCGCCCACTCGCCGCGCTTGATCCGCTGCTCCAGATCGGCGTACACGACACTAAAGACGGGGCGGGGCCGACGTTGTTCGCCCTCTGCTTGCACCGGACACTCCCCTCTTAACTATTGCAGATTGTAGATTGCAGATTGCAGATTGTGCCAATCTGCAATCTACAGCCGGCAACTGCCCTAGCTCTCGAAGCTCAGCTCCCACACGGCGCCGCCCGCGCCAAACTCCAGCACATAGAGCTTATTGCCGATCATCACCGCGTCGATCGGGTTCTTGAAGTCGCGCGCGATCTGGGTCGCCGTCATAATATAGTTATCCACGCTGCGGGTGAGCCGCAGCTCCAGCAGGTCCTGGCCCTTATCGGTGAGGGTGCCGCCGGCCGCGCCCCAGCTCAGGATGAAGGCGACCGAGGTCTCGCCGGTGGCGCGCATATCGGCGGGCATGGCGGCGTCATCGGCGAAGACGAGGCCGAGGGGAGATCGGTGGGGGGTGAAGCTGGTGATGCTCGGCCCCTCCTTCGCGGCGTCGTGCGGCTTGCCGTCGTCGCCGCGGTACTGGGCGGCGTCCGGCCCGCTGCTCAGGATGGGCGCGCTGAAGGCGGCCGGGGCCGGCGGGAAGGTCGGGTCGTTCTTGTAGGTGCCGGTGTTCACCGCCGTGAAGTCATTGCTGAGCCGCACGTCCTGCGTGGCGTCATAGCCGGGGAACTGCTGGGGGTTATCCTGGGTGCCGAAGCGCCAGGGGAATCCGTAGTGCCGGCCCTCGCGCAGCCAGTTCAGCTCGTCGGGGTAGTCGGCGTCGGGGCCGTTATCGCCGCCGAGCAGGTCGCCGTTGGGGGCGAAGGCCATGTCGAAGGTGTTGCGGGTGCCGTCGGCGAAGAGGTAGGGCTTGATGCCGGCCTCGTCGTTGGGCAGCTCCAGCCCGGCCGAGTCGGCGGGGATGCGCAGGATGGCCGAGGTGATCGGCTCCTCGCGCAGGTCGGGGTAGGCCCCTCCGTTATCCTCCACCTCGCCGTGGTCGGTGCGCGAGCCGCTGTTCAGGTAGATCCATGCGCCGTCGG
>NZ_JAIEWN010000119.1 GCF_019599295.1 Oscillochloris sp. ZM17-4
GCCGATGGAGCAGGTGTCGCGCGAGCTGACGCTGACGATCAGCGACGGCGACGCCACGCTGGTGGAGCAGACGGTTGCGCTCCAGCCGCGCACCGACGAGCGCATGCTGGGCGTCGTCGCCAGTGAGGACCTCGGCCTGAGTCTGCCAAGGCGCCAGGATCTCACACGCATGCCCTTCACCGCCATACCGATCGCCCCGGAGGACATCCCCGATCAGGCGGCCGGGCTCGGCAGCCTCGGCATACTGCTGATCGGCGAGATCCCGCCCGAGAGCCTGCGCCCAGATCAGATAAGCGCGCTGCTGGCATGGGTCCACGCGGGGGGCCACCTTATCGTGGGCGGCGGGGCCGGCGCCGCCACGTGGGTGCCAGCCGAGATCCAGCCGGCCACGGTTGGCGCGGGCGTGCAGATCAGCGACGCGCCCCTGGCCGGCCTGGCCGATGCGGCGGGGCCCGGCGATCTCCCTGGGGTGCAGCTCACCCCGGCGGCGGGCGGCATCTCGACAGGCCCGGAGGCCGCGCCAGCCTGGGTGGCGCGGCCCTTTGGGAAGGGCAAGGTCACCCAGCTCGCCTTTGAGCCCGGCCTGCCCGGCCTGCGCAGCTGGCCGGCGGCGCCAGCCTTCTGGGATGCGCTGCTCAAGCCTGCGCTCGTGGTCGGCACATCCCTGGCCCAGCAGACGAACGTCGACGACCCGCAGGAGCGTATGCTGGCCGGTGCGCTCACCGCCCTGCCCACCGTGAGCCAGCCGCCGATCGACTGGTTCTTTATCGTGCTGATCGGGTACACCTTCGTGATCGGGCCGCTGCTCGCCCTGCTCCTACGCCGGATCGACCGCCAGGCGTGGTCGTGGCTGATGGTGCCCGTGATCGCCGTCGGCAGCGGATCGCTGCTGCTGGCGCTGGCGATCAACCTGCGCGCCGACGACCGGGTCATCAGCCAGGTGAGCCTCGTGGAGCAGGTGGGCGCAGGTCAGGCGCGGGCACGGATGGTTGTCGGCATGCTCGCCCCGCAGGCGCAGACGCTGATCGCCAGCGTGCCCGAGGGCGCCTTGGTGCGGCCCGTGCGCTCGACCAGCGGGCTCTATGGTTCAATCTCGGGCGTGAGCGGGCCGATCCTCCAAGAAAGCGCGAGCCTCCCCATCAGGCTGGGAGCCTGGAGGCTAGAGGGGCTGCTCGTCGATCAGATCGTGCCGCTCGCCGAGGTGAGCGGCGAGGTCACCATCGACGCCGAGGGCGCCCAGGTAAAGGTGCAGAACGCAACCGATCAGCGGCTGGTCGATGTTGTCGCCGTCTACGATCAGCAGGTGGTGCGCCTTGGCGATCTCCGGCCGGGCGACGTGGGTGTCGCACGCTGGCCGCCAAAGCTGGAGCAGACCGAATATAGCACGGCGGTCAGCAGCATCATCCTCAGCGACATCATCAATGCGAGCCAGCGGCCTGGGCAGGCGCCGGATCGGCGCATCCAGATTCGCCAGGCGCTCATCGACGCGGCGATGGTGCAGAGCGACGCCCAGTCCAACATCGGCCCGATCATCCTCGCCATGATGGAGCGATCGCCGCTGGATGTGGTCGTCGCGGCCGATGGCGCGGCATACCAGAGCATGTCGCTGCTTGTGCTCCAGCCGACCATCAGCGCCAGCGGCCCGATTCGCCTGCCGGATGGGTGGCTGAGGGTGAGCGCCGAAGAGAGCCTGCGCACCACCTGCTTCAGCAGCGAGGGGGTCGGGGTCTCGGCCAGCCCCGCCCCGGCGACCATCGCCATGCACCTGCCGGCCGACCTGTCGCCGCTGCGCGCCGACACGCTCACCCTGAGCCTCAACAGCACAAAAGAATGGCCGAGCTCCGGTGTCATCACCGAGCTCTACGACTGGAGCCAAGGCGCGTGGGTCGAGCAGAACTTCGATGGCCCGGGCGACCTCCAGGTTGCCAGCCCGCAGCGGTACCTGTCCCAGGGGCAGCTACAGCTCCGCCTGCGCGGCAGCATTGAGCGGGCAAACTGCCTCCTGATCAACTCTACCCTCCAGGGGACAATGCCATGATCCGCCGCGCGCTCTTTGGCCCGATGCTATTCAAGGAGCTGGCCACACAGCTGCGCGGCAGCCGGGCCGCCCTGATGATCACGATCTATGTCGGGCTCATCCTGATCGCGGTGCGCCTGCTGTACGGCATGATTATCAGCCAGCTCGACTACGGCACGCCGCTGATCAGCGCCCAGATCGGACAGCTGCTCTTCATCGGGGTGAGCCTGCTGGTGCAGTCGCTGATGGTCTTCCTGGCGCCGGCCACGACGGTTCACGCGATCAGCCGCGAGCACGAGCGCGGCACCTTCGAGCTGCTCATGTCCACGCCGATCTCGGCGATCCAGCTGATTGGCGGTAAGCTGATCGCCGCCATGGCCTTCCTGCTCTTGCTGCTGCTGGCCGCCACGCCGGTCTTCTCCCTGGTGCTGCTCTTTGGGGGGGTGATGCTGTCCGACCTGGCGCGCGTGCTGCTGATCACCCTGGCCACCGCCTTCCTCGGCGGCACCTTCGGCCTGTGCTGCTCGGCGATCACGCGGCAGACGGCCAATGCCACGCTGCTCTGCTACGCGGTGCTGATCAGCGTGGTGATGGGCACGCTCTTTGCGGCGAACGTCTGGTCGCTTATCAACGGGCTCACCGCCGCCCCGCAGGCCCTGGGGGCGATCAACCCGCTCTCGGCGATGGCCACCGCCCTCGCCCCGGTGCGCCCGCCGACAACGACGCTCACCGGGGGCTTTCGCCCGCTGATGCTGCTCGGCCTGCTCTCGCAAGGGTTGATCAGCACCACCGCCAGCGATATCGCGCCCACCTACCGTGTCACGGTGCTGCTCTATGGGGCGCTGAGCATCCTGCTCTTCTGGGCAACGCTTGTGGCGGTCCGCCCGCGCCTCAGGCTCACCCGCGACGATGGCATGATGCTCGCGGCGCTGCTCGCCTACGGGCTGGCCACCTACCTGCTGCGCGGCTGGTGGACTCCGGGGATCTTCCCGAGCTAGGATGGGCCTAGCTACCGGCTGGGGATGAAGATGGTGTAGACGGCCTGGTACTCGCTCATGGCGCCGAGGGAGGGCGCGGCCCCCGCATCGATGAGGTAGATGCTCGGGCCAAGCAGCACCGCCTTCGACGAGATCGTCACACCATCTGGGATGGCGAAGTCGGCCCAGGTATCAGAGGCCTGGTCGTACTGAAAGCCCCGACGCCGGCCGGGGTCGAAGACCAGGATGGTCTCGACAGGGGCGACCACCCCGGGCTGCGACACGCCCTGGTCTGGCAGCGGGGCGATCCGCTCCCAGGCCGCCCCCTCCCCGGTCGGGTCAAGCCGCAAGCTCTCGCGGAGCGCGCCGCCCTCGTTGCTGCCGCCGATCACAAAGATGCGCCCGGCGGCGGCGATCGAGCCCGCGCCCTGGCGGGGCGTGCTCAGCGACGGCCCCTCAGACCACGCCTTCAGCTCGGGGTTGTAGATGAAGACCTCGCTCCGCGCCCGCTCACCGTCCCAGCCGCCGATCACGTAGAGACGCCCCTCCCAGGCCACGAGCGCGTAGCGGCTGCGCGGGGCGGGCATCGGGGAGCCCTGCTCCCACTGCTGATCGCGCGGGTTGTAGATCTCCAGCGAGTCACGCACCCGGCCGCTCGCATCCTCGCCCCCAGGCACATAGATGTCGCCCTGCAGCATGATCGCGCCGGCATCGCTGACTGCGGTGGGCTTATCGGCGAGCGAGACCCAGCGGTCGCTGGCCGGGTCGTAGCGGTCGACCGCGGCGCTCACGCTGCCGCCGCGACGCCCGCCGATCACATAGAGCTTACGCTCCGGGTCGTAGGCGGCGAGCGCGAAGCTATCGCGCGGCTTGATCATTGGGGCGCGTATAAACCAGCGCTGGTCGGGGGATACGGGTGCCGCGGCCGATGCCGCCGTCGTTGGCGCGGCGGTGGGCGGCGCGGTCGGCCCGGCGGCGGCGCGCAGCCCGAGGATCACAAGGGCCGCCAGCGCAACAATGCCCACACCTGCCCCGATCAGCACGCTCAGGGGGCGACGCGAGCGGCGGTGC
>NZ_JAIEWN010000012.1:0-4321 GCF_019599295.1 Oscillochloris sp. ZM17-4
GAGCGGCTGCATGCGGATGCGGTCGCCCAGCACCGCCCCGCCGCTGAAGGGCGAGGTCGGGTCCACCGCGACGATGCCGACGGTGCGGCCCTGGCGGCGCAGCTCTAGGGCCAGGGCGTTCACCAGAGTGCTCTTGCCAGCGCCGGGCGGCCCGGTGATGCCGATCACGTGGGCGCGGCCGGCGTGGGGGTAGGCGCCGGCGAGCAGCTCGCGGGCGGCGGGCCCGCCCTGCTCGGCCAGCGAGATCGCCCGCGCCAGGGCGCGGCGGTCGCCGGCGAGCAGGCGCGGGAGGAGGTCAGAGTTACGCATATACATCACATGTGTAGGGCCGAAGCATTTGCCCCTGGATTGTCCCCAGGACGCCATGCATGCGGCCTGTAGGGCCGAAGCACTCGATATTGGCGCGTAGCGCCAATATCGAGTGCTTCGGCCCTACGAGTCGCGGGAGACCCCGGCGTTGGCGCGGATGTAGGCGACGATATCGTTGGTGTTGGAGCCGGGGCCGAACACCTCGCCGATACCGTGCTCGCCCTTGAGGGCGGCGGCGTCCTCGTCGGAGATGATGCCGCCGGCGACGACCAGCACGTCGTCCATCTGCTGCTCGCGCAGGAGCCGGGCCAGCTTGGGCAGCAGGGTCATATGGGCGCCGGAGAGGATCGACAGGCCGATCACGTCGACGTCCTCCTGGAGGGCGGCCTCGACGATCATCTGCGGGGTCTGCTGGAGGCCGGTGTAGATCACCTCCATGCCGGCGTCGCGCAGGGCCCGGGCGATCACCTTGGCGCCGCGGTCGTGGCCGTCCAGGCCGGGCTTTGCCACCAGGACACGGATGGTTCGCTCCATTGCAGGTACTCCTCTGAGCGCAGCGTTGTGATGCCGGGATTATACCACGCCGGGTTACGGGGGGAGTTGGGGGTTGGGGGTTTACTGTGCTTGCTTCCAACCTTGACCCCCGACTTCTGGCCACGCTTGACACCCCACAGCGCCCCCTGTACCCTGTACCCTATACCCTGTACCCTATACCCTGTACCCTGTCCGGAGGATCAATGATGATCGACACCGCGCCGCGCGCCCCGCGCAGTAACCCTATCCGCTCTCGCGCCGACTGGGAGGCCCAGCGCGAAGCGGCGATGGCCGACCCCGGCGCCTTCCACGGCGCTATCGCCCGCAGCGCGATCCACTGGTACGACCCGAGCCTGGGCGCGTGGATCACCTGGGATGTGGATCAGGGCCGCTGGATCGGGCTCGACGCCGGCAGCGGGCTGCCCGTCGGTGTGCCCTACGGTGCCGAGCATCAGCCCTGGCACCGCGCGCTCGACGCCGATGACCCGCCCTTCTCCCGCTGGTTCGCGGGCGGCCTGACGAACGCCTGCTTCAACGAGGTGGACCGCCACGTGCTGCTGGGGTTCGGCGATGAGATCGCCTACTTCTTTGAGGGCGACCGCTGGGATAGCAGCCTGAACGGTGGCCGGGGCGGCCCGGTCGTCCACGAGGCGATCTCGCGCAAGCGCCTGATGCTTGAGGTGGTGAAGGCGGCCCAGGTGCTCAGCGACCTTGGCCTGCGCCGGGGCGACCGCGTCGCCCTGAACATGCCCAACATCCTGCCGCAGATCGCCTACACCGAGGCCGCCAAGCGCCTGGGCATCGTCTACACGCCGGTCTTCGGCGGCTTCAGCGATAAGACGCTCTCCGACCGCATCCACAACGCCGGGGCGCGGGTGGTGATCACCTGCGACGGCGGCTACCGCAACGCCCAGGTGGTGCCCTACAAGGAGATCTACACCGACCAGGCGCTGGACACGTTCGTGCCGGTCGAGGTGGCGCTGCGGATCGTCCGCGACACGCTGGAGTCCCAGGCGCTCGATACCTCGCACGCCCAGTCGATCTACGCGGCCGTGGAGGAGCAGCTCGCCGAGGAGATCACCGTGGAGCGCGCGGATGTGATGCGCGGGGTGGGCGTGGGGCTCGGCCGGCTGGGCGACCTCGACGCGGCGCTGCAGGCCCGGCTGCGCACGGCGGTGGCCCAGGCGCTGGTGTCCGCGCCGCCCAGGGTCGATGCGGTGGTGGTGGTGCGACACACCGGCCAGGAGATCCTCTGGCGGCAGGGCCGCGACCGCTGGAGCCACGAGCTGCTCGCCGAGGCGAGCGGGCGAATCCTGGCGGCGGCCCGCGCCGCCGGGGTGGATGTGGCCGATGAGGCCGCGCTGCTGGAGCTGCCCGCCGAGCAGTTCGTGCGCGCGCTCTACGCCAGCAGCCCGTGTACGCCCGTCGACGCCGAGTTCCCCATGTTCATCATCTACACCTCGGGCAGCACCGGCAAGCCCAAGGGGGTCGTCCACGTCCACGGCGGCTACCTGGCCGGGCTGGCTCACACCATGCGGGTGAGCTTCGACGCCGAGCCGGGCGATGTGATCTATGTGATCGCCGACCCCGGCTGGATCACTGGCCAGAGCTATATGATCAGCGCCACCCTGGCCTGCCGGCTCACCGGCGTGCTCGCCGAGGGCTCGCCGGTCTTCCCCTCGGCCGGGCGCTACGCCAGCATCATCGAGCGCCACGGCGTGCAGATCTTCAAGGCCGGCGTTACCTTCCTCAAATCCGTGATGTCAAACCCCCAGAACGCCGAGGATGTGCGCCAGTACGACATGGCGAGCCTGCGGGTGGCCACCTTCTGCGCCGAGCCGGTGAGCCCGGCGGTGCAGCAGTTCGGCATGGAGGTGATGACCCCGCAGTACATCAACTCCTACTGGGCCACCGAGCACGGCGGGATCGTCTGGACGCACTTCTTCGGCAACGCGGACTTCCCGCTGCGCCCGGACGCCCACACCTACCCGCTGCCCTGGGTGGCGGGGGACGTTTGGAATGTTGAATTGGAAATGTTGAATGGTGAATTGCCGGACGGTCAGCCTCGGTATCGCGTGGCGGACTACGAGGAGAAGGGCGAGATCGTCATCACGGCCCCATACCCCTACCTCGCCAGAACAATCTGGGGCGATGTGGAGGGATTTGAGGCAGCGGCTCGGCAATTCAACATTCAACATTCAACATTCAACATTTGGAAGGGCGACGCCGAGCGCTTCCTCGCGACCTACTGGCGGCGCGGGCCGCAGGGCGAGTGGGCCTATGTGCAGGGCGACTTCGCCATGAAGTACGCCGACGGCAGCTTCACCCTGCACGGCCGCTCCGACGATGTGATCAACGTCTCGGGCCACCGCATGGGCACGGAGGAGATCGAGGGGGCCATCCTGCGCGACCGCCAGATCAGCCCCGACTCGCCGGTGGGCAACTGCATTGTGGTGGGCGCGCCCCACCGCGAGAAGGGGCTGACCCCGCTGGCCTTTATCCTCACCGCCCCCGGCCGCCAGCTCTCCGGCGTCGACCGCCGCCGCCTCGATGCGCTGGTGCGCTCTGAGAAGGGCGTGGTCAGCGTCCCCGAGGGTTACATCGAGGTGTCGGCCTTCCCCGAGACGCGCAGCGGCAAGTACATGCGCCGCTTCCTGCGCAGCATGATCGTCGGCGAGCCGCTGGGCGACACCACCACCCTGCGCAACCCCGAGTCGCTCGATGAGATCGCCGAGAAGATCGCGGCCTGGCGGCGCGCCCAGCAGATGGCCGAGGAGCAGCAGATCCTGGAGCGGTACAGGTACTTCAGGATCGAGTACCACGACGTCGGAAGGATGAAGGATGAAGGGAGAAGGATGAAAGACGGCAGCGACGATCATCCTTCTCCCTTCATCCTTCATCCTTCAAAGCTGGCCATCGTCACCGTCACCAACCCGCCGGTGAACGCGCTGAACGAGCGGGCGCTGGACGAGCTGAACACGATTGTGGACCACCTGGCGCGGCGGCGGGATGTGGCGGCGGTGGTGTTCACCGGGCAGGGCACGAAGAGCTTCGTGGCCGGCGCGGACATCCGCCAGCTGCTGGAGGACCTGCACACGGTGGAGGACGCCATCGCCCTGACGAACAACGCGCACCTGGCCTTCCGCAAGATCGAGCGCATGGCCAAGCCCTGCGTGGCCGCGATCAACGGGGTGGCGCTGGGCGGCGGGCTGGAGTTCGCCCTGGCCTGCCACTACCGGGTGGCCGAGCCCTTCGCCGAGTTTGGACAGCCTGAGATCAACCTGCGCCTGCTGCCCGGCTACGGCGGCACCCAGCGCCTGCCGCGCCTGCTCTACGCCCGCACCAGCGGCACCGGCCTGCTGCGCGCCATTGAGCTGATCCTCGGCGGGCGCAGCATCCCCGCCGAGGAGGCCCACGAGATCGGCCTGGTGGACGCCATCGCGCGCGGCGGCCAGGACGCGCTCGCGCTGGCCTGCGC
>NZ_JAIEWN010000012.1:4421-43983 GCF_019599295.1 Oscillochloris sp. ZM17-4
CACCCCGGCGTCGAGCGGATCGTGCGCCAGGCCCGGGGCGTCGGCCGCGGCCCCGCCGTGGACCGGGCGATCAACGCGGTGCGCCTCGGCATCGAGCGCGGCTTCGACGAGGGGCTGGCCCACGAGGCCCGGCTCTTCGCCGAGGCGGTGGTGGACCCTGAGGGCGGCAAGGCCGGCATCAGCGCCTTTATGGAGAAGCGCAGCGCGCCCCTGCCCACCCGCCGCCCGCCGGTGGGCGTCGAGCAGGAGCAGATCCTGATCGCCCAGGGCGACCTGCTGCCCGTCGGCGCGGCATTCTTCCCCGGTGCCACGCCCATCCCCGGCTGGCAGTACGCCCAGGCCGTCGTGCGCGACCCGGCGAGCGGCGCGGGCTCCCACGGCGACCCGGCCGTCGCCGAGCACCAGATCATCATCCCCGTCGAGCGGCCCGGCCCGAGCCAGGCCCTGCTCTACGTGCTGGCCAGCGAGGTCAACTTCAACGATATCTGGGCGATCACCGGCATCCCGGTGAGCCTGTTCGACGAGCACGACCGCGACTGGCACGTGACCGGGTCGGGCGGGGTGGCTCTGGTGGCCGCCCTGGGCGAGGAGGCCCGCCGCGAGGGTCGGCTGAAGGTGGGCGACCTGGTGGCGATCTACGCCGGCCAGAGCGACCTGCTCTCGCCGCTGGCCGGGCTCGACCCGATGGCCGCCGACTTCGCGATCCAGGGCTACAACACGCCCGACGGCTCGCACCAGCAGTTTATGCTGGCCCAGGCCCCGCAGTGCCTGGCGCTGCCGCCCGACATGAGCCTGGAGGCGGCCGGCAGCTTCATGCTCAACCTGGGCACCATCTACCGCGCCCTCTTCACCACGCTGGGCGTGCGGGCCGGGCGCAGCATCTTCATCGAGGGGGCGGCCACCGGCACCGGCCTCGACGCGGCCCGCACCGCCGCGCGCAACGGCCTGGGCGTGGTCGGCCTGGTCAGCTCGGAGGGGCGCGCGGCCACCCTGCGCGCGGCCGGGGCGCGCGGGGCGATCAACCGCAAGAGCCCGGCGCTGGCCGAGTGCTTCACCCGCGTGCCGTCTGACCCGGAGCTGTGGGGCACCTGGGAGCAGGCCGGCGATGCGCTGCTGGAGCGCTTCAGGGGGCAGAACGACGGCCGCCTGGCCGACTACGCCATCTCCCACGCCGGCGAGACGGCCTTCCCGCGCAGCTTCCAGCTCCTCGGCGCGCCGCGCGGCGGCCACACTCCCACCCTCGCCTTCTACGGGGCGAGCAGCGGGTACCACTTCACCTTCCTCGGCAAGCCGGGCGCCGCCAGCCCCGCCGAGATGCTGCGCCGCGCCGGGCTCCACGCCGGCCAGGCGGTGGTGATCTACTACGGAATTGCAGATTGCAGATTGCAGATTGCAGATCCCGGCAATCTGCAATCTGCAATCTACAATCTGCAATCGGCCCTGATCGACCCCCCCGGCCTGGAGGCGGTCGAGGCGGCCAGGGCGATCGGGGCGCGGGTGGTGGTGGTGGCCGCCAGCGAGGCCCAGCGCGAGTTCGTGCAGAGCCTGGGCTTCGGCGCCGCGCTGCGCGGCGTGGTCAGCCTGGAGGAGATCAGGCGGCGGATGGGCGACGCCTTCGACTGGCCGGAGACCATGCCCGACCTGCCGGACTCGCGGGCCGACCCGGCGGGGCTGAAGGAGGCGGTGCGCCGATTCAACGAGCTGACCTTCAAGCCGCTGGGGGCGGCGGTGGGACAGCACCTGCGCAGCGCCGACAACCCGCGCGGCTACCCCGACATCGTCGTCGAGCGGGCCGGCCACGACGCGCTGGCGGTCAGCGCGATGCTGGTGAAGCCCTTCACCGGGCGGGTCGTCTACTTCGAGGAGCTGGCCGGGCGGCGCTTCTCCTTCTTCGCCCCGCAGATCTGGATGCGCCAGCGCCGCATCCTGATGCCCACGGCGAACATCTTCGGGACGCACCTCTCCAACGCCTACGAGATCGTGCGCCTGACCGACGAGATCAGCGCGGGGATGCTGGGCATCACCGAGCCGACCATGGTGCCCTGGGGCGAGCTGCGCGACGCCCACCAGGCCATGTGGGAGAACCGCCACGCCGCCGCCACCTATGTGGTCAACCACGCCCTGCCCGCCCCCGGCATCAGGGGCAGAGATGAGCTCTACGAGGCGTGGGCGAGCCTCGGCTGAGGCCGAAGGCGCGGCCGCCCGGTATGGTATACTCGCCAGCGGTATTTTGGGGCCACAGGTTCTCGGAAATTGCTGTTGTTGTGGCGCAATCTGCCAGCTTCGCTGGCAGATTGCGCCACAACATGTAGAGGGTTTTTGTGCGTATGCGCAGCGTATTTCGCGCCGAGCGATCAGCGCTCGGCGCGCTTGTGATCGTCATCGCCGCCGTGGCCCTGCGGGCGTGGCTGTGGTGGTGGGGCGCGCGCAGCGGGGCCGTGCCGCCGGGCGACCCGGAGGAGTACTACCGGGCGGCGCTGCATATCCTCCAGGGCGGCTACGACGACGCAGGCAAGTGGCTGCGGCCGCCGGGATACCCGGCGCTGCTGGCGCTGATCCTGCCCCTCGCGGGGATGGAGCTGGCGCGGGCCACGCTGATCCAGGCGGCCCTGATGGGGCTGGGGGCGCTCGCCTTCTACGCCTTCGGGCGGCAGATCTTCGGGCGGCACGACGTGGGCGTGATCGCCGGGCTGATCGCCGCGCTGTTCATCCCCCTGGCCGCCTTCGGCAGCGCGATCTACGGCGAGGCGCTCTTCGTCACGCTGATGGTGCTCGCGCTCACCGCGCTCGACCGGGCCGCCCAGCGCGGCGGCTGGCCTATGGCCCTCGCCGCCGGGGCGCTCCTCGCCGCCGCCACGCTGACCCGCGCGGTCGGCCTATTTTTCATCCCGCTGGCCGCCCTGCTGCTGCTGCTCCGCCCGGCCCACACGCAACCCCCAGCCCCCAGCCCCCGCATCCCGCTCGCCATGGGCCGCTGGCCGCTGGCCCTGGCGCTCCTCCTCGGCGCCGCGATCCTGATCGCGCCGTGGGCCGCCCGCAACTACGCCGTCCACCAGCGGCTCATCCTGGTGGACACCAACGGCGGGATCAGCGTCTGGTGGGGGCAGGTGCGCAGCCCCGAGGAGAAGGCCGCCCGCGACGCAGAGCTGTTCGCCGTGCCGAACCTGGCCGACCGCCAGGCGCTCGCCTCCCGCTGGACGATCGAGCGCGTCCGCGAGGACCCGCTGGAGTTCATCGGGCGCATGCGCTTCAAGGTGGCATCTCTGCTGATGCTCCAGACCCGCAACTACGCTGCGGGCGACGTGATCTCGATCGGGTCGGACGGGAGCCCGGTGGTGCAGAACGCCGGCGAGCTGTCGCTGGGGCTGTCGCTGCTGGCGGACGCCCAGTACATCCTGATCATGCTGCTGGGGATCGCGGGGCTCTGCTTCGCGCCGAGCTACCGCCGGGCGCTCCCGGCGCTGCTGTGGGCCGGGCTGACGGTGGCGCTGGTGGCGATCAGCATCGGCCACCCGCGCCTGCGGCTGCCGCTGGTGTCCGCGCTCATCCCCTTCGCCGCCTACGCCCTGGCCCGCGCCCCCGAGGCGCTGCGTGCCAGCGCCCGGCTCCTGCGCGACCGGCGGGCCATCGCGGCACTTGTCGGCGCCGCCCTCTTCCTGGCCCTGATCGTCAGCACGCGCTATGTCACCTGGCTGCGGGGCGAGCGCTACGCCCTGGCGGCGCAGTGGCAGATCGCGCAGGGGGATATGTCCGGCGCGCAGCGGCTGCTCGGACAGGCGCGGGACGTGGATCCGACGAACGCGCTGCGGGCGATCGCCCTGGCCGACCTGGAGCTGCGCGAGGGGCGCTACGCCGAGGCCGACGGGCGCTACGCACAGGCGCTGGAGATCGAGGGGCGCAGCCAGTACGCCCGGGCGAGGCGGATCGGGATCGCCGCGCTGCTCGACCGGCCGGAGGTAGCGCAGGATGAGCTCGCGGCGATCAACGCCTACTGGCGCGCGGGGGATGATCTGTACCGCTGGGCATGGGGTCGGCTGGGGACGCCGCCGCCCGCCCGCGTCGTCCCAGGCGACCCCATGAGCCTCGGGCACTACGCCGGGTTTGCGCCGGCCACGCCTGATCTGCCGCAGGGGCTGTGGACGCTGGGCGCGGGCGAGCTGCGGCTGCGCGGCGGCTGCGGCGACCTGGCGCTCCACCTGCGCGGCACAGCCGGGCAGACCGCCACGGTCTCGGCGGAGGGCTGGCTGACGCCGCAGGCCGTGGCGCTCACCGGCGAGGATCAGGAGATCCGCTGGCCGATGTCGGGCGTCCCCGGCTGCGCCGCTGGGGGGGCGATCATCGTACGGGTGCGGAGCCCGACGCGGCTCCTGGAGACAGGAAGCCGCGCCGGGGCGCCGTCGCCGGGTCCAGCGCGAAGGACCGCGGCGGGGGCAGCGGGTCGAGCGCACGCAGCGCCGTCGCCGTGGCCCGCAGATCCTCAAGCTCGGCCCGCAGGCGCGGCTCGGCGTCGAGGCGGCGCTCAAGGTCGGCCCGCTCGGCCGCGGTGAGGTGATCGTCTATGTATGCGGACAGCAGCTCAAGGTCGCTATCCGGCAGACTATTCAGCTGTGGTTGAGGAGTGTTCATCATCTATAGGGGGTGGTCGCTGCGCCGAAGGGGCCCGGTCGTCCACGATGACTGGTTAAAAACGCGAAACGCTATCCGTCATCATGACGAAATTTTGACGGTAGCAGTTCCCCCGCCCGCAGGATGTCGCGCAGCCTAGCCCGGCCCCGGCTCAGGCGCGACTTGACCGTGCCGAGGTTCGCGCCCGTCACCGTGGCGATCTCCTCATAGGCCATGCCCTGGATGTCGCTCAGGATGATCACCACGCGCTGGTCCTCGGGCAGGTCGGCCAGGCCGCGCTGGATGGCGGCGGCCAGCTCGTGGCGCAGGGCGACATCGTCGGGGCGCTCGCCCTGATCGGGGAGGTCGAAGCCGACTCCATCGTCGTCGGCCACCCCGAGCGCCTGGAGCGAGGTGGATGGACGGCGCTTGCGGGCGCGCAGGACATCGTAGCAGGCGTTGGTGGCGATGCGGAGCAGCCACGAGCGAAACATGCCGCCGCGAAAGCGGCCCAGGCTGCGGTACGCGGAGATGAAGGTGTCCTGCGCGACATCCGCGGCCGCGTCGGGGTCGCCCAGCATCCGGTAGCACAGGTTGTAGACGCGCGACTCGTAGAGGCGCACTAGCTGGTTGAACGACTCGACATCGCCGCGCTGTGCTGCCTCGATCAGGCGCTGCTCTTCGTTGGACATAGGTGTTGGCGCTGCCCTCTTCTATGCGGCACAGCGCCTATTATACCATCGCCGCCAGGCGGGGGCTTGGGGGTGGCTTCGCCACCTCCAACGGTGCGCTGGGGTAACCTATGAGCGTAGGTGCCTCAGCTGGCGACTGACGTCGCAGCGCGGGGGCCTCCGGCCACCCGCCCGCCTCCGCGGGCGGTTCCGGCGTCGGCGCAGGCCGACGCCCGGCGCGCAGCGCCGCTCCGGCGCGACGTCAGTCGCCAGCCAGTGGGGCTTGACCCAGCGCGTATTCGCGCTAACACGATTTTTTGTTGGGATGTTGGCGGCGAAGCCGCCAACATCCCAACAAAAAGCTCAGCGTATGGCCATCGGGAGGTAGGTGCGTAGCCGGGCGTCGATCAGCCAGGTGTCCGCCCCGTAGATCACGCCGTCGAGGCCCGCCCGCCCCCCCGTGACCCACAGGCGGCCATCCGGCAGGAGCGCCGCGGTGGCGAACGCCTTCGGATGTGCGAGCGTGCCGACTGTGGTCCAGCGGTCTGCCGCCGGGTCGTACTGCTCGATCTCGCCGGCAAACGAGTCCCACGTCCACTGCGGCAGATCCTCACGCGCGCCGCCGACGGCCAGGGTCTGCCCATTCGGCAGCTGCGCCAGAACAAACTGGTAGCGTGGCTGCGCGAGCGGTGCCGCAGCCGCCCAGGTGTCTGTCGCCGGGTCGTACAGCTCGGCGCTGGCGAAGACCTTGTGGGCGGAGGCTCCTGGCAGATCCATACCTCCCACCACCAGCGCGCGCCCATCAGGGAGCCTGGCGATCGCGCTGTTCAAGCGCGGCGTCACCATCGGCCCGGTGGCCGCCCACGCGTTGGTCTGCGGGTCGTAGATCAGCGCGTCGCCGCCGCTCGGGACACCCATGAAGCTATCGCCGCCGGCCACCAGCACCCGCCCATCGTCGAGCCGCAGCGCCGCATGCGAGGCGCGGTCGGATGGCAGTGGCGCGACATCCGCCCACGTGTTCGTATATGGGTCGAAGATCTCCACCCGATCCGTACACACGCCGTTGCCGATGCATCCCCCCACGACGAGGACGCGCCCGTCCCGCAGCAGGGTCGCCGTGTGGCCGACGCCGTGCTTGTGCAGCGGCGGGATCACCGTCCAGCGGTCCGCAGCCGGGTCGTACACCTCCGCGTCGTCAAGCCACTGCTGGGGCAAGGTGTAGCCGCCGACCACCAGCACCCGCCCATCCTGAAGCAGCGTCGCCGAGTGATCATGCCGCGCCGTGTGCAGCGGGGCGACCGCAGCGAGCGTGTTGTAGAACGGATCGAAGATTGTCACATCCGCCAGGAACACATCTCGTGCCTTCGTCCCTCCGACCAGCAGGACTCTGCCGTCGGCCAGGCTCGTGGCCGTGTGGTCTGCGCGCGCGATCGGCAGCGTCATCCCCGGCACGACTATCGCCCCTGGCGCAGCTGGCGCAGCTGGCGTCAGCAGGGCGTAGCCCCGGCGCAGCAGCGGGCTCGTCGCCGTCGCCTGCCACAGCACCGGGGTCTTCCCGGCGCGCTCGGACAGGTATCGCCCCCAGCCCAGGGTCTGGAGCGCGATGTTCCACGTGCCTTTGAGATGGTTCCACACCGCAGTGTCAGCCTGACAGTCCGCGCCCGCCGGGAACATCAGGCTCTCGACATTAGTCAGGGGCGAGAAGAGCCCGCCGGCGATCAGCCAGTCCCACATCCGCGTCGCCGCCTGCGGGCGCAGCGACGCGATCAGCCCGGCGTAGTGGGGCATGGCCACGGGCGCCCCCAGCAGATCCGCCCCGTCGTTCACGGGTGAAAACGCCCCGCCGACGCCGAATGCCTGGTAGATGCTGCCCGGCGGCACCGCTGATCGGGATGGCGCTTCGCCGGCAGACAGCCCGAACAGGCCCAGCTGGGCCGGGCACCCCGCCGGGTGATAGGTCGGCTCGTAGAACACCTGCCGGTCGGCCGCCGCTGAGCGGTAGGCATCCCAGTCATTCCCCCAGTAATCGCGGCCGGATGGCGGCGCGACAAAGAGCCAGGCCAGCTCGTCGATAAAGCCGGCCCCGTTGGCGGTGGGCGGCGCGGGGTGGGCGATCCGCGCGACGCCGCCGGTCGAGCCCGCGTAGGCCAGCCCCATCAGCCAGCTCTCCCCGCCGAAGACATCCCAGGCCCAGGCCAGACGCTCGCCCGTGTAGGAGTAGCCCTGCGCGATCATCCCATCCGGCGTAGCCAGATCGGCCCAGTCGATCGCCCGCAGCATGTCCTCCGTGCTGGAGGTGTCCAGCCCCAGGCCGCCCTGCGCGGAGAGCAGGCCAACCGCCGCGATCACGGTGTCTACCGACGACCACTCGGTGCCTGGCGTAATGCTGATCGCGCCGTCCGGCGTCACATTGACGAAGTGCGGCCAGAGGCCGTGGAAGCGCGGCGTATCAGCCAGCAGCGCACGGCTGATCTTGTCCACAATCTGGGCGGCGTCGGCGTGCGCGATCACCCCCAGCTGCTCGGCGACCGCCGTCGCCGCCGCCAGGCTGCCGGTAGACTGGATCGCATCGAACGCGCCGCTCGCATCGCTGGCCCGGTCGCGCACCAGCCCCGTCGTCGGGCTCCAGCTGCTCAGCAGCATGCCGTAGCTCCAGACAAACGCGGCCGTGGCGGTGTCGGTGATCGGCGTGGCGGCGGCGAGCGACACCCGCTCCAGCACGACGCTGTCGCCGGGCGCGGCCTGGTCGAGCACCCAGACCAGCTGGCCGACCGATCCTAATGCGGGCAGATCAAAGGTGACCACCTGCGGCCCGCCCTGCAGGGTGATCTCGCTCTGCCAGCGCAGCACCGCCCCATCCTTCAGCTCGACCCTCAACTGCCGGCCCGCCGTCCCGCGTGCGATCTGGAGGCTGATCCCCGTAACTCGGCTCTGATAGGCTGGCGTGATCGGCGCGGGCAGCAGCGCCGAGAAGTTCACGGCCAACCCCTCGCGCACCGGGTGATCCAGGCTCATCCACACGCCGGCCCAGGTGCTGCCCGGTGCCACTGCCGTCGTCACCTGCCCGGCGCCCCAGGTCACGACGCTGCTGCTGATCACCCCGCGATCTCCCCCCAGGCGGTTGAGGAGGTAGGCCGGCTCGCCCTGGGCGGGCTGCGGCCTGAAGTCATCAACCAGGATCTGGATCGACCGCTCGGGCGGGGCGGGCGGGGCGGCGGTCGGCGCGGGCGCGGCCGTTGGCAGAAGCGGGGCCGCCGGCTGCGCAGGGGAAACCATAGCGGCCAGCAACACGACAAGCAGCGACCCCATCAGCGAGCTCCAAAGGGTATTGGCCCGCCCCCAGGGGCGGGCGACGGCACGACCGGCGAAACGAGTGTTCATAGCGCATCTCCGTGCGTTAGGGTAACGGTTTCGTGTGGAGCACAACAGCTGCCTGATGCATTGGCGTCGGGCCGACGCATGCGCACCGGATGAATCTGCGGGTCGCCCATGCATGGGGTGCGCATGCTTCGGCCCTACCATGCCCCCGGCGGGGATGGGCCGCCCCGGCGGGCCGACACGGGCGGAGGGCGGTCAATCCGGTTTCGGTTAACCGAATGCACATGGGCTGGCCGCCCTCGGCGGGATGGTGATATGGTATACTACGCGCCATGAGCATAACTGTCAGCAGCACGCGCCAGCAGCAGCGCCGCACCCGGTGGCCGGGAGGTACGGCGGTCTGACGTTGCGCAGCTAGCCGAACTCGCGCCCGCCGGGGACCCCCCCGGCGGGCGCTTTGTGTTGTCGCCAGATATAGATGCGAGAGGGAAGAGATGCTGGACTCAGGGTTTCTGCTGCGGGGGCTGCTGGTGGGGTTCGCGATCGCGGCGCCGGTGGGGCCGATCGGGGTGCTGTGCATCAGGCGCACCCTGGCCGACGGGCGGCTCGCCGGCTTTGCCTCGGGGATGGGCGCGGCGACGGCCGACATGATCTACGGGACGGTGGCGGCCCTGGGGCTGACGGCGGTGGCCGATCTGCTGACGGGCGTGAGCCTGTGGGCCCGCCTGCTGGGCGGGGTGTTCCTCTGCTACCTGGGGGTGCGCACGCTGCTTGAGGCCCCGGCCGAGCGCCCGGCGGCGGCGGGGGCGCGCGGGCTGCTGGGGGCTTACGCGTCCACCTTCGCGCTGACGATCACGAACCCGGCGACGATCATCGCCTTCGCGGCGGTGTTCGCGGGCATGGGCGCGGCCAGCGGGGTCTCTGGATACGGCGACGCGCTGCTGCTGGTGGCGGGGGTATTCAGCGGCTCGGCCCTCTGGTGGCTGCTGCTGAGCGGCGGGGTGAGCCTGCTGCGCAGCAGGGTGACGCCGGCGTCCCTGCGCTGGGTGAACCGCGGCGCCGGGGCGATCATCCTCGGCTTTGGCGTGGTGGCCCTGGCGAGCCTGCTCCCCTGATACGCCCGTAGGGACGCAGCGCGCTGCGTCCCTACGGGCGAGAGTCCGGCGCGAGCCCCCGGCGGAAGATCTCGATGACCGTGTCAGGCATGTGCTCGCGGCTCGGCGCGTCGATCGCGCTCAGGTAGCCGATGTGCGGCGACATAAACAGGGCGTAGAAGACCCGCACAATACTCGCCTGGTCGAAGCGAGGGTCGATCTCGCCACCGCTGATTGCCTGGCTCACCAGATCAACCACCACCGCGTCGATCTTACAGATCTGGTTCATATGCTCCTGGTGTCCCTTGAGCATATGCACGATATCGGGCATCCAGAGCTGCATCGCCATCACGCGCTCGTCGAGCTGCACCTGCACCCCAGTGCGCAGCAGGTCGATGAGCCGATCCATCGGAGATCGCTCTGTCGCGCCATCATCGTCGACGACCGAGAACAGGCGCTCCATCACCTGGATCGCCATCGCCGCCACCAGCGCCTCCTTGGTGGAGAACTGGCTGTAGAGGGTGGGCTTCGAGACGCCGACGCGGGCCGCCAGCTCGTCCATCGACATCGCGGCGTAGCCCCGCTCGGCGATCAGGCTCTGGGCCGCCTCCAGGATCTCGTCGCGGAGCATCTGCCGTCGGCGCTCACGTAGGCTGCTCACCATGGGATGGCCTTTCTTCCAAAAGAGGGAGGGTTGGGGAGGGCGGAGCCCTCCCCAACCCTCATCCCTCTCCTGGGGAGGGTGTCACAGCTGGATGCTGACGCGGGCGCTCATACCTGCGCGCAGGCCCTCCTGCGTGTCGAGGACGATCCGCACCGCGTAGGTGCGCACTGTGCCAGAGACCGTCGCCGTCGGGGCGACGTAGGTCACCTTCCCAGTGAAGGTCTGTCCAGGGATGGCGTCCACCTCAACCGTGGCGGACTGGCCCTCGCGCACCTTGGCCACATCGGTGTCGCTGATATTCACCTCGATCCGCAGCTCGCTTACGTCCACCACCTGGATGACCATCTGGCCCGAGCCGTTGGACAGGTCGCCCGGGTCGATATTGACCAGCGAGACCGTGCCGGCGAAGGGGGCCTTGATCGCCGCCTTGTCGCGGTTGAGCTTGGCGGCGTCGCGGGCGGCCTCGGCTGCCTTCACCTGGGCCAGGACCCCGGCGACGGTGGCCTCGGTCGGGTCGGAGGTGATCTGGCTGAGGTTGGCCTGGGCGGCGGCGAGGCCGGCCTGTGCCGAGGCGAGCTGGCCGGCGCGCTGGTCGCCCTTGAGCTTATTGAGGTTCGCCCGGGCCTGGGCCACGGCGGCGTCGGCGGCGGCCCGCTGGTCGGCGGTCGCGCCATCGATCAGCTTCTGCAGGCTGGCCTGGGCGCTGCTCAGCTGGGCCTCAGATGCCTGGACCCCATCGATCTCATTCTGCTGGGACTGTGCGTAGGCCACCTGCGACTGCTGGAAGGCGTTCTGGGCGCTCTCCACCCCGCGCAGCGCCTGGGCCTCCTGATCCTTCAGCGCCTGCGGCAGATCGCCGGGCAGCTTCTCTAGCCTACGGTTATCCCAGTAGATCCGCGAGTAGGCGTCTTGGGCGTTGCGCAGCGCATTAGCGGCCGAGTCCATCTGCAGGCGGGCGCTCTGCTTGGCCGCCGAGAGGTTGGTGCGCTGTATCTCCAGGCTGGCGCTGGCCTGCTGCACGGCGGCCTGGGCCTGCTGCAGGTCGGTGGCCTTCGGCCCGGCGGCGATATCGGCCTGGCGGGCGACGGCCTGCTGGAGGTTCGCCTCGGCGGCGGCGATGTCCTGGTCCGTCACGGCGCCCCGCGTCTGGCGCACCCCGGCGGCGGCCTGGGCGACCTGGGCCTGGGCGGCGGCGACCTGGTCGGGCGTCGCCCCGTCGATCGTGCGCTGGTAGTTGGCCTGCGCCGAGGCCAGCTGTGCCTCAGCCTGGGCCACCTGGAGATCGAGCTCGCGGGTGTCCAGCGTGGCCAGCTCCTGGCCCTCGGTCACCACCGCGCCCTCCTCCACCAGCACAGCGGCCACGGTGCCAGGCACCCGAAATCCCAGCTCGGCGGTGCGCTTGGCGGCGACCTCGCCCGAGGCCGTCACCCCCAGGCTGATCGCGGGTGCCCCTGCGGCGGGCGCGATGGTGGCCCCGGCGGCCGGCCCGCCCGAGCCACCGCTGTCGGCCAGCACCATTGTCGGGACGGCGCCTGCGGGCTCGGCGGTGGGTGTCGCCGCAGGCGCGGCGCAGGCGCTCAGCGCGGCGGCGATCAGGGCGGCGGCGAGTATCTTCTTATGCATGGGTTCCTCAGAAAGAGCTTATACAGAGAGGGGCATGGGGAGAGAGAAGTCTCTCCCCAAAGAGCATACTTAATCGCCGACCGTCTCGCCTGCGGGTGTGCCGGGCTGTCCAGCGGGCGCGCTCGCCAGTGCGGCGGGTGCCTCGGGCTGCGCGGCGGGTGCCTCGGGCTGGGCCGATTCACCCCGGCGGAACAGGCCCATAAAGCGGCTCACCGCCGAGTCAAGCAGGCTATAGACCGTCGGTACCACCAGCAGGGTCAGCACCGTCGAGGTGGTGATGCCGCCGATCAGCACCAGGGCCAGTCCGCGGCGGAACTCGGAGCCCTCGCCGCTGCCGAAGATGTGCAGCCCGATCGCGGTGGGGATGGCACCGGCCACCAGGGCCGCCGAGGTCATCAGGATGGGCCGCAGGCGGATGGCGCCGGCCAGGCGCAGCGCCTGGTGCTTCTCCACGCCCACCCGGCGCAGCCGGTTGGTGAAGTCCACCAGCAGGATGGAGTTCTTCACCACCACGCCCAGGAGCATGATCAGGCCGATCATGCCGGTGATGTCCAGGTCAACCTGAAAGATGCGCAGGGCCAGGAATGCGCCGATGAAGCTGAAGGGCATCGCCATCATGATCACCAGCGGCTGGGTGAAGGAGCCGAACTGCGAGGCCAGCACCATATAGACGAACAGCACCGAGAGCGCCATCGCCACCAGCAGCGAGCCGAAGCCCTCGGTGGTCTGCTGGAGCGTGCCCTGGTAGCTCACCACGATATCGCCGGGGATGCCTAATGCATTGATCTTCGGCTGTAGCTCGTTGGAGACATCGGTCAGGTTACGGCCCTCAAGGTTCGCGCCGATCAGCAGCTGGTTCAGCCGGTCGTAGCGCCGGATGGTGGTCGGGCTGCTGTCCAGCGACACCGTGCCCAGCGAGCTGAGCGGCACCACGCCAGAGCGGGTGGGGATGGTGATCGCGCTGAGCGCCTGGACGCTGCTGCGGTCATCGGGGCGCAGGCGCACCACCACATCGGTGTCCACGCCGTTCTGGCGCAGCACGGTGGCCCGGCTGCCGTTGATCAGGGCGCGCACCGAGGTCGAGATGTCGTCGTTGGTGATGCCCAGGTCGCCGATCCGACCGGGGTCGGCGTTGAAGCGCAGCTCCGGCTTGCCGGATGTGTAGTTGGTGTCGATATCGACCAGGCCCGGCACATCACCCATCGTGCTACGCACCGCATCGACTACCGGTGCCAGATCGGCCAGCGGGCGGGTGCTCTGTAGGCTCACCTGGAGCTCGCGGCCGGCAACGCCGGTGCTACTCTGCTGGAAGCTGGGCACGCTGAACGAGAGCCGCGGTGCGAAGCCGAGCTGGCCGCGCAGGCGCTCCTGCACCGTCAGCGTAGGGGTGTCCTTGCTGATCTTGATCGAGAACTCGGCGCGCTCGGGGTTGCCACTAAAGCCAACCGTGCTGATCACCGTCTGCATGGCTGGGTCGGCCTTGAGCACATCCTCGACCTGGCGAGCGATGCGGTCCGTCTCCTCAAGGGCGGTGCCGGCCGGCAGCTCGAAGCCCATAATGAACTGGTGGTTATCCTGCTCGGGGAAGAACGAGAACTTCAGGCCGCTGGCTACCACGCCGCTGAGCAGCAGCACGCCGACGGCGACCGCCACGATGATCATGCGGTTCCGCAGCGAGTTGAGGCTCCAGGCCAGCAGGCGGCCGTAGACGCGCCCCATGCGGCCCGGGTCCTCGTGGGCCTCCTCGATCAGCCCGGCGTCACGCTCGCTGAGCTCGATATCGGCCGCGCCGATCTTCAGGTCGGGTATGACGTCGTGGTGCTGCGTGGCGTGCTTCTTCGCCTTCGGCTTGATGTTCGGGAAGAGGTTGGCCGACATCATCGGGGCGAAGGTGAAGGCCTCGACCAGCGAGAGCAGGATGGCGATCGCCACGATCAGGCCGAAGGAGCGGAACACGATCCCGGCGGTGCCCTCGGCGAAGGTGACGGGCACGAACACCGCGACGATCGTCAGGGTCATCGCCAGCACCGAGAGGCCCACCTCCCAGGTGCCCTTCGACGATGCCACGCGGGGGCTGTCGCCGCGCTCCAGGTGGCGGAAGATGTTCTCGCGCACCACGATCGCGTCGTCGATCACCAGGCCCACACAGAGCGAGAGCGCCAGCAGGCTGATCAGGTTGATTGTGATCCCAAAGAGCGGCATGAAGATGAAACTGCCGATCAGGATCACCGGCAGGCCGATCATGGTGATGATCGTGCTGCGCAGGTTGCCGAAGAACAGCCAGACCACCAGGAAGGCGGCCAGGGCGGCGAAGGCCAGCTCTTCGATCGAACTGTTCACCGAGTCGCGCACCGAGGTCGAGTCGTCGCGCGGGATGGTGTAGGTCAGATCGGGCCGGGCGGCGAAGGTCTTCTCCAGGGTGGCCCGCACGTTGTCGGCCACCTGCACCGTGTTGGTGCCGGACTGCTTGAGGATGGACAGGATGATCGCGTTGTCGCCGTTGAGCCGCGAGTAGCTGGTGCTGTCAGCGACGCCATCCTCGATGGTGGCCACATCGGACACCCGGTAGCTCGTGCCGGTGATCTGGATGCGCCCGATGTCATCGGGGGTCTGCAGCAGGCTCGGCGCGCGCAGGCCGATATCCTGGCTGCCCTGGGTGATCGTGCCCAGGCCAAGCGTGGCGTTGGCCTGCTGGAGCGAGCGGGTGATCTGCGAGGGCAGGATGCCGTAGGCCTGCAGCTTGCTCAAGTCCATCAGCACATTGATCTGGCGCACCTGGCCGCCGTTCACCGTGATATTGCCCACGCCGCCGGCGCGCTGGAGCAGCGGCACAATGTCGTTCTCCAGCGTTGTGCGCAGCTCAAGCGGCGACTGGCCGGCCGTCCCCGAGACCGCGACCTGCATAATCGGTGCGGCGTTCGGGTCGAAGCGCTGGAAGACCGGGTCGCGCACATCCTGCGGCAAGGCCGGCATCACGCCGTTCACCTTCTCGCGCACGTCCTGGTCGGCCAGGTTAATGTCCGTCCCCGTCTTAAACGAGAGAATAATCAGGCCGAAGCCATCGTTGGCCTGTGAGGTGATATGCTCAAGCCCCTCCAGCGTGTTGACCGCATCCTCGATCGGCTTGACCACCTGGTCGGCCACGCTCTCGGGGCCTGCGCCGGGGTAGGTGACCGTCACCGCCACCACGGGCACGTCGATGTCGGGCAGCAGGTTGACCGGAGTTGTGTTAAAGGCCAGGATGCCGAACGTAATGACCGCCAGCATCACCATGGTGATGAAGACTGGCTGGTTGATCGCAACATCGGATATCGCCAGGCCATGGATCTTTTCGCGCCGGCGTGGTGCCATTCGATCCTCCCCAGAGGCTATTACTTGTTCAGGTTTTGCACAGGCACACTATATTTAACTATAGCGTAAAAGAACCTGACGCGCAAGTAGGCCATTGGGAGGATTAGGGCATCACCCGGATGGGTGAGGGAGAGATGATTGACTGGATGGTGTTTGCGAGCTGCGCTCGCAAACACCATCCAGTCAATCACATAAGGGGTATCAGCTCGTAGCCCTCGGGCACGAAGAGGCTGCCCTCGGTGGTGCCCTGCGGCGAGACCTGGGCGAGCTGGCGGGATAGCTCGGCGGCTGAGGTCGTGCCGGCCAGGTACTCGGCGAAAGCGCGGCCCACCTGCGCCACCTGCGCGCCCGTCTCGTGGACAAACTCCAGGCGGTAGTGGGCCACCCCGGCCTCGCGCCAGAGGTCCATATGCCGGCTGGCCTCCTGGGCCTCGGCCCCGAAGACCGTGTTGCGGCAGCCGACATCGGCCATCACCGGGTGCGCCCGGCCGCGCTCGTCGCGCAGCTCCACCCGCTGCGTCTCGCAGGGGTGCCCGCAGTCCTTGTAGCTGGTGCCGCTTGAGAGGAAGCGGCAGAAGACACAGTGCTCGGTGTGGAAGACCGGCAGGTGCTGGTAGGCCACCGCCTCAATCGCGGCGGGGCCGACCTCGCGGGCCAGGTCGGCCACCTGGGCCGCGTTCAGGTCGTAGGTCGGCGTGAGCCGCTCCAGGCCGAGGCCCATGAAGATCTCGGCGGTGAGCTGGTTGGCCGTGTTCAGGCTGAAGTCGCCGATCAGGGCCGGGCGATCCTCGACCTGGAGGGCCTGGAGCAGCCCGCCGGAGCGCACCAGGATCGGGCAGCCCAGCTTCAGCAGGAAGTACACCACACGCTGCTCGCTCGGCTTGAGCACCCGCGGGCTGGCCACGCGGGCCTCGATGCCCGCCGCTTGCACGCGCTCCACGGCGGGCCGCAGCCCGTAGAGCTCCAGGTAGTCCAGCGTGATGCTGGCCGGCCGCAGCTCCAGCGCGGCGTCGAGTTGCTCGGGGGTGCGAACGAGCAAGTGCAGGAGGCAGGAGGCAGGCCGCTCGCTACGCTCGCTGCCTCCTGCCTCCTGCCTCCTGCCTCCTGCCTCCTGCCTCCTGCCTCCTGCCTCCTGCCTCCTGCCTCCTGCCTCCTGCCTCCGCCCTAGCGCCTCCGCCGCCTCCCGCCGCAGGCTGTTCAGCAGCGAGCTGGGCGCGAAGGGCTCGCCTTGTATGTCCAGCTCAAGCCCGGCCAGCTCATAGGGCGTGCCGCCCAGGCGGCCGAGCTGCTCGCGCAGGTAGGCCTCGTCCACGGCGCGGCGCTGGGCGTGGCCGAGGGGCTCCGCAGACCGCACGCTGGCGCTCAGCTCGGGGCGAGATACCAGGGCGAAGGTAAGCTCCAGCGGCGCGCCCTCGTGGGCCACGACGCGGGCCGTCAGCGGCTGGCGGCGCAGGGGCGCGGCCGGGGCGATGTAGGGCCGCGCCGCCCTGTCGAGATCAGGGTCGTGGGTGCGCCAGAGCAGGTCGCCCGGCCGGATGCGGCTGAAGTCCAGCGCGCCATAGGCGAACTCCAGCTCCAGCAGGCCGTCGCGGGTCGGGGTGGCGATGTAGAGCCGCCCGCCCTCCTCGCGCTCCTGGGGGCTGCGCCAGTCGGCCGCGTCGAAGACCACGCCGTCGCCGGCCTTCAGCGGGGCCGCAGCGATCTCGGGGTTCGGCTCGACCAGCACATAGTCGGCGAAGACCCGGTCCACCCTGCCGGCCAGCACGCCGCGGTGGCGCGGCGAGCGCCCGCGCACCACCTTCTGGTGGTCCGTCCCAGAGATAAAGTAGTCGCCCAGGCCGCGCGAGTAGACCTGCTCCAGGTGGATCTCATCGGCGCGGGTGATGCTCAGCGGCAGGCCGGCCCAGGCCTCATCGATCGCCCGGCGGTAGGCGCTCGTCGTCAGGGCCACATACTCCTCGCCCTTGTAGCGGCCCTCGATTTTGATCGCCGAGACGCCGATCTGCACAATCTCGGGGATATGCTGGAGCGCGTAGAGGTCGCCCGGCGAGAGCAGGTAGCGCGCGTCGCCGAGGGGCACGTGGCGGCCATCGACGATCAGCTCGTAGGGCAGGCGGCATGCCTGGGCGCACTGGCCGCGGTTGGCGCTGCGGCCGCCCCAGGCCTCCGACGAGAAGCACTGGCCGGAGTAGGAGACGCAGAGCGCGCCGTGGCCGAACATCTCCAGCTCCAGGTCGGTGGCGGCGCGGATGGCCCGCACGTCGGCCAGGCTGAGCTCGCGGGCCAGCACCACCCGGCTAACGCCGAACTGCCTCGCCAGCTCCACGCCCTCGGCGCTGGTGATGCTCATCTGGGTGCTGCCGTGGATGGCCAGGCCGGGGGCGATCTGGTGGGCCATGCGGGCCACGCCGACATCCTGGACAATGATCGAGTCGGCCCCGGCGGCGGCGATCTGCTCCAGGGCGCGGGCCGCCTCGCGCAGCTCGTGGTCGAACACCAGCGTGTTGAAGGTCACATAGCCTTTCACGCCGCGCCGGTGGAGCGTGCGCAGAGCATCGGGCAGCTCCTCCAGGGTGAAGCCAACCTTAGCGCGGGCCGAGAAATGGTTCAGCCCGAAGTAGACGGCGTCGGCCCCGGCCTCAATCGCGGCCTGGAGCTGCGGCCAGTGGCCGGCCGGGCTCATCACCTCGGGCTTTATTGGTTTGTGCGTGTCGCTCATGCTCCCATTGTACAAGAAATAGCGCCATGCTGCGCTCGCGGCGGCTCTGCCGCCAGGGCTTTGGATTTGGGCGACGAATCCGCCCAAATCCAATACAAATGCGAAGCCCGCCTTCGCGGGCTGGCCGAGGCTGCGCAGGCGGCCTTTGTAGAACCTAGCGGGGGGCTTCAGCCCATGTGCATGAGGTTAACCGAAACCGGATTGACCGCCCGCCGCCCCGTGTCGGCGCGTCGGGGCGGCTCATCCCCGCCGGGGGGCACCGTAGGGCCGAAGCATGCGCACTCCATGCATTGCGACCCGCAGATTCATCCGGTGCGCATGCCTCGGCCCTACCTATGCCGGGGGCGGCCATCCCCTATGCGGGAGGTTCATCGGTGTCATGTGGCAGTGGAAGATGGAGACTCCTTGCACTACACGAAAGCCGTTAACCTAAGGCACATGGGGCTTCAGCCCCTGGCGGCGGCGGCGCACAGGGAGGGTTTTGCGGTATTGTGTCAATAGCTTTGAAGCAAGTGCGGGCGTAGTGTGAAAATCTGCTTCACTAGTTCATGGTAGCGCCCGTGACGTTCTGCGTACCTAATGAGTTCGCGTGCCTTTCCGTCCTTGCTAGATGTCGGAAAGGTCTCGTGGTCGATGTTCAGCGTGTAGCAAAGGCCATTGATCTCTTCATTGCTAAAGTGTTGTGTCAGTAGTTGATAGATAGTTATTCGGTCAAGCTTCTCCACGAGCGATGCAATCTTGACCGCTGTCTGATCGCCCGGCCGCGATGGATCTACTGTGGGGAGCGGCCGGTTTATCGAACCATCGTGGTAGAAATTGATCGAAATCTTGATAATGTTATTTCCGGCCACATCTTGAAATTGCACATCCCCGATAGCGTTTTCTTTGCCGAAGGAGATAAGCGTCTGACCGTTTGAGGCTTCTTTACCGGCCAGAACTTCGAGCAAGTATTTCATGTCGGGCGTCTTAGTAAACTCCTCTGCCAAGGGTTCACCCTGAACTGCCGCTATCAGAGCTCTGGCAAGCTGAGCGGCGTTCGCCTGCTGCCCGGTGGGCACCATGCCCTGGAGGGCTTGCTGTAGCTCTTGGGAGGTGATCATGCTGCAGCCCTTTCTACTGGGTTTGGAGCGGAGTATTCGGGCGCGAACGTGGCAATACGCAGGGCCTCCAGCCGTAAGAGCGCTGGAAAGAGGGCCTTATAAATAGCGCAGTTGGGTGAGCGGATGTCGTAACGGCCTGTCGCCCTGTAGGTTTGCACAGGGCAGCCACCGGCACACCAGTAGCGCCATGTGCAGCTCTGGCATCCCTCCTTAGCGTCGACCGATACATTCTGGAGGCCGATCACCGAGCTGCGCAGCTCGTGTAGGGGGTCGGCGGCGAATATCGTTGTGATGGGCCGCTCAATTTCCATCGGACATTTCGCTATCTGCCCGTGCTGGTCGACCACCAGATAGCTGCTGCCCGCAGCGCAGGTATGATCGTGGGCGGCTAGAAAATTCGCTTTGTCGACGAGCGATTCCAGCAGGCTACGCCGCGGGAGGCGTTGCTCAATATGGCTGAGTGCGGCCAGAAGCGCTGCGATGATGTGCTGCTCGCCAAACCGTAAGTGCGTCTCACAGGCCGATTGCTCATGCTCGCGGTAAAAGCTTAATGTAAACGGCAGATCGAGATCGAGCAGGTAGTCAAACAGCTGCGGGAGCCCATCGAGGGTATACTCAGAGACGGTGATCGCGATAGTGGGGACCAACCCAGCTTCCAGCAAGGTCTGTATCCCGCGTTGCACATATACAAAGGAGCCGCCGCCATTAACAAGGCGTCGCTCCGCGTCGTGGTGTGCACCGATGCCATCGAGAGAGATGCAGATCCCGATCCCCTGCTCCCGCAGCTTTCTCGCCGTACTGGCCGAGATGGCAATGCCGTTGCTCAAGACGAGCGACTGTACGCTGACAGAACTTATCGCGGCTTTCTCCTGGGCATAGGCGTTGAGCGAGAGGACAAGACTCAGGTTCAGCAGGGCCTCGCCGCCGGAGAACTTGAGCTTAACCTTGGAGAAGCCATGCTGCTCAGCGCTGGCGAAGAGCATGTCGATCGTGTGTCGACCGACCTCATGCGACATGCGATCAGCCGTCTTGCGGATATAACAGTATGAGCAGCGCAGATTGCAGTCGTTTGTGCTGTGCAGCCATGCGGCCAGGGTCTTTGCCGGCTGGAAGATGGGCATGAGCTCGCGGCCTGGCTCGATCAGCAGATCGTAGGCCGCGAGCTGCGCGATCACGGCGTGCGCGCCGCTGACCTGCGGGGTGTCCGTCGCTGCGATCTGCTGGGGGAGAGCGAAGCTGTCGAGCAGATGGGCCGCCCGCGGGGTCAGCACGATCACGCCCGCCGCCGAGAGCGGGTTGAAGACAAACTCCCGACCATCGGAAAGCTGATCTCGGTACAGGCCGGGGGCCTGCTGGAGCTGAGCCGGCAGAGGCACCGATATGCCAGGCACAAAGGTGTTTGTGGATGTGTCGTCTAGGCCGAGACTACAGTCACAGTCGCAATCTGCGGTGAAGATCTCGGCATGCGGAATCATCTGCCGATGCATGAGATCGGGCAGGGCGCGGGCAATGGGCATCGGCAACTTCCTTCTACAGCGTGGGTGGCGGTCGTGCAGTCAGCATCCATCAGGACGCGAGTCGACCGGCAACGGCATACCCGGTATAGTGCTCGTCGTCGCGGAGGAGCACCTCAACTGGCGCAAACCCGGTCTCACGCAGCCGTGCAGCCATCTGCTCGGGCGACGAGAAGATGGCAAATACGGCCTCGGGCTCTTCGCAGAGCAGCACCTTGAGGTTAAAATCAGACTTGCCCTCCTGCGGGTCGGCGATCAAGAAGGCCCCGCCGGGCCTGAGACAGCGGTATGCGGCGCTGATCGTAGCGAGCTGATCGGTGGGGTGCAGATGGTGGAGCGCGTAAGAACACGTCACGAAATCGACACTCGCCGACTCAGCCTGGCTCAGGTAGCCCACCATATCGGCATTGATGATCGCCACCTGGATCGCTGCCGCCTGCTGATTGATTCGTGCGGCGCGCTCGCCAGCAATCGCCAGCAGCGCCGGGGTAAACTCAACCGCGCTGATATGGGCTGCCATACCTGCCTGTGCCAACCTCGCAGCGATATGGCCGGTTGTCCCGAGTGTCCCTGCTCCCAGATCGAGCACATGTAAGGGCCACCTGGTACGCTTCGCATAGGCGACAATTGCAGCGCCGATCGCGTCGTTGGCTTTATGGATATGCGGGATGCCAGGACCCTCCAGCCGCTCTGGCGTGACCCAGCTCTGGAAGACTATCTGCGCCATCTCCTTGAACTCGGCTGGCGTCAGTTGCTCCAGCACCCACCCCTGAATCCACTCGGCATGGTATCGTTCGAGGCTCCCATAAGTCGCGAACAGCCCGTCGATTGCACGTACGATCAATGCGGTCTTCGTATACAGGCTACTGGCGGGGTCGATGCCCAGGCCCTCGAAGCGCTGTTGCAGGATCGAAGCCTGCGGCGCCTTGGTTGGGATGGCCTGGAGGAATTCACCAAGAGACGGCTGCTGTGCCATTGGGGTTCCTTATTCGTAATCACACGTCTTGCTCAGATAGCTTCCGCCGCCTGACATCGTGCAGCGTGTCGAGCAGGCTGGTATCGTGTTTGAGCAGGTCGCGGCTATCGTTTCGCCAGAAGTCGATGAGGTACGTGCAAAGCATATCGATGAACTCGGGCTGGATACGCTGGAGCCGGTCGCGGAGAACATATCTGGCAGCCTCGAAGTTGCTGCGATTGAACAAGAGGGCTTGCGCGCAGGCCTCGCCATAGTGGGCAATTGCCCGGCGATAGTGCTGCTGCGAGGGTGTGGACGTAGCCAACTCAAAGGCGATATTACCGAGTATCAGCTCCATACGGCTCAGGAGCTCGGCGTAGCGCTGCCCTTGGGGCAGTGCGCAGTGCTCGACCTCCTCTGAGAGCGGGACTACGGCATCGGTGGTGTTTTTCAAATAGTGTGTCAGGATGAGCGACACTAGGCCATCGACAACCAGCGGCTCGGCACCGACTACAGCGGCGAGCCTACGGCTTTCCTCGAATGAGTCCTCCGCCTTCCACCACTCCGATCGGTGAAGCCAGAGCCGCCCCTTATAGTTCAGCGTCCTGGCCAGATCCGCCTTGCGGTTACGACGGCGCAGTATGCGCTCACTATGCTCAAGGTAGGCGGCGCTCTGCTCGGCGCGTTTTTTTAAGTCGCTGTTACCCATGCGGAACTTCAGGAAGAAGCTCGGCCACTCCTGGCGCAGGTAGTGCTCTAGCTCCAGGTGGATGGGGCCGGCTGTGGGGATGCGATCATTTGCCACAGAGTTGGGGTCGAAGATCTGAGCTGCCTTAACGGTGAGGCTCACCTCGCGCCAGTGATAGATAGTGGCCAGGTTTGCCAGGGCCTTGGCGTTCTCGACCTCATCCTTGAAATGCTCGAACACCTGTGATGCCAGGTAAAAATAGTGCACAGCAAGGTCATAATTGCCGGCATCACGCTCGATCATGCCGATCGTACTCCAGCTAAAGCCAACCTGTTGCTGCTGCTCCTCTTTCAGGTTCTGGCGAAGCTTCAGCGCCTGAAGGGCCTCTTCGCGCGCGCGCCCGTACTCACCACGCTGGCGGTCGAGGTTGGCGATATTATTCATGCAGGCTGCGACCCCCGCATCGTTCATCATCGCCTTTTCGATGCCCAGGCTGCGCGTATTCCAGCTGCGGGCCTGATCATACTCGCCGAGGGTTGTGCTGAGTGTCGCGATCTTGCGGTAGATCTGGGCCAGGTCGCTCTGCCGGCTTGCCCACGCTGGGCTTGTCGGGTCGATCTGGCCTAGGAGCTGTTCGAGCACGCTGCGGCTCTTGTGCTGGTACTCCAGGGCGCGTTTCAGGTCGCTACGTTCCTCAATACTGCCTATAAGGTTATAGATCTCGTAGCGCACCTCGCTGCTGACCTGCTCCTGGCGGTTCAGTATATCGAGGATGTGTCGGGCCTGGGCGTCATCGTGGCGGTAAAAGGCCAGGCGGGCCCGGCTGATTTCAAGCTGGTCGAACTGTTCGGCTGTCAGCTTCGCCACATTGGCCTCGATTACCTCCAGCATGAGCCGACAGAAGTCGACGGCCTTCTTGCGTCCATAGTCGTTAAAGAGCGTGATCGCTTTAAAGAGGACTTGCCCAATATCGAGATCAGAGTTCAGCTCGTAGTAGAGTTCTTCGATCTCTAGGGTGCGGCGCTCAAGGGTGTCCGTGACTCGAGCGAGCTTCTCCTGATATGCCTCGACCGCTTTCCGCGCAATCACCCGCCGCGTCGCTGGCGGATAGGCCGCATACTTGCCGATCAAATAGCGCATCTCATCGTGCAGCGTATACTCGTGCAGGTCTGCGCGATATTTGATGAAAGCCAGGTTCTGGAGTTGGGCCAGCACATGCTCAGCCTCGGCGGGCGTTAGTCCCATCAGGTGGGCGAGCATGGGCGCGTCGCAGCGCTTATAGACGACGGCCATATGCAGGATTGCCGCGTTGACCTGGCTAGGAAGTTCGCGTACCCACGAGACCATTTCACGCTCGAAATCCTCTTTGGGGACCGCAATCAGCTCATCGACATCGGCGTTCAAGAGAATCCACCCAAGGGCCAGGGCGAGCAGAATAGGCCTGCCCTCCGCCAGGTCATAGATCTTGTCGAGGCTCGCCTGATCGATAAGCTCGGGGAGATGTTCGCTGGCGAACCGCTGTTGCATATAGGTGCGGGCATCCTCCCGGGTGATCCCCGTTAGCCAGCGCTGATCAATATGCCCCCCAAGATATGCGGGCGGGATAGGCTCGCGGCCGGCAGTGAGGACAATCGTCTGCCCGTGCAGGCTGGGGAGAAACCTTTCGAGTAGCCAGGTGGCGAAGCTCTGGTGGGGAATATTTTCGAGGGTGTCGAATCGCAGCACTATTTTCGTAACGGTTCTGGCAAGCGCATTGTAGTCGGCCACAAATGCAGCAATAAGCTCCTGCTCATTCTCGTACGCCTCCTCTGATGTAGCAGGCTCCTGGTCCTGTCGCGCTAAGAAGGTTGTGAAGTGCTCAGAGCCAAGCTGGCGGGTCAAGCTATTGATCAACCCATCCTGCGTCTGATTCGCAAAGTCGTAGATATCGATGAGTGCCGGGACTACGCAGCCAAGCTGTTCAAACTCCGGGCCGAGCACCTCAAGCAGCTTAGTCTTGCCGATCCCGCCATCGCCGACGAAATGGAACATCCAGACCGGCTGCGCCGGATCGAGCAGCTTGAGGGCGCGCTGAATCTCTTCTGTGCGCCCGACAAAGCCTGTCCCAGTGGCATCAAAGAATGTCACAGTCTACCCTCATCATCGCGCGGCGGTCGCATCGTTTGCATTGGGTCGCCATAGAGTACATAGGCGGCCCAGGCCGCATCCGGCGCTGCTCGGAGCTGGAGATCGTGGCGCGCTAGCCGGACAGACTCGCCGATCATCTGGCCGGTCATCAGGTGGGTGAAGAATTTTACGGCGAACTCGGTTGCACTCTCTGGAGTGGTGTTCCACTGATTTACGAGGCAATGATTCGCTCCACTCCTGAGCACTTCCGCCCCCACATCCACGCCGGAGAGCGGAGACGACGTGTGCGCCCTGAGCTGGTCGCGTAGCTTGCCCACGGGCGCGTGCATATCTTCCCGCATCTTCTCTAGCGCATCCAGCAGGTCGGCGAGCGCGCGGCGCCGCTCCAGGTGGTCGATCAGCACCTGCATCTTCGCAAGCTTTCCATCACCGCTCAGGTTTTCATAGTCTACACCCAAAAGGTAAAACCCACAGAGCGTCTTGAGCTCATTATCATTCAGGCTCTCATCCATCAGGCCCAGCAGCAGTAGCTTAAACGGCTGGAGCTCTTTTCCATCGAGGAGTTGCATCTTGCCGGTCGTCGAAGGTTGCGTGTCCAGGCTGCCGCCGGGTCGGGGCTGGTGGACGCCATTGATGAAGACCAGCGGCCGCTGTTTAGTCAGGTACGAGCCCACGTCATGCAGCCGGGCCGCCCTGCCGTCCGCACACATAAGGCTGGCGACCACCCTATGCTCATCAGCGGAATACTCGGCCGTAACAGGTCCGGCCAGGTAGATCAGGCGATATTTCTGGCGGCTAAACAGCTCAAGCAGGCGTGGCCGGCTGGGAAATTGCTCCGTATCGCAGATGACGCGCCGGGCGCTTAGAACAGGCGCGATCTGCGCGATCTCCGTTTCCAGCGACGAGGCCATAGGGTCATCACGGGCACCCAGCGTAACCAGGAGCGCTTTTAGGGGCGTTGGGGGCGCACTATGATAGCCTGGGAGGTGCTCATCGCTCGCCCACTGCGACTGCGGCAGCGCCCGCCCGATGCTGTGGGTCAGGCAGAGGAAGCTCTCGCCAGAGCGCATAAGCTCATAGGGCACAGACGCGCCGGTCACACTGATCTCCAGGGCGTTGCCGGCCTCCTGGATGATCTGCGCCGTCGCATCAGGGATGAGGTCGGTGCGAATGAGCGTACCTACTTGATCGATGCGGTCGCCCATATCGCCAGCGGCGACACCGGCATCAAAGAGCTCGATCACCTTCACGACATCATCTGCGCGGATAGGCTTCTCGTAGCTGCGCTCCGCCTCCCGCGCGGCCTTCCACGTTGCCAGAACGCGCTGGGACTCTTCGATCACGATATCGAGCCGCACCTTCGTGCGCTGCTCGATAAACCGCTCAATGTTGCTGGCCAGTTCATCCCGGAAGCAAAAGAGCTCCTCTTCGTTCTTGATCTGATCGGCCAGGAGCCGGGCTGTACCCAGGCTCTCCGGCCCCGTGTAGATGGCGCGGAGCCGCTGCGTGCAGCGTTCGCGCAAGACGAAGTTAATCTTCTCGTCGGGGCTATCGTAGCAGCGGTAGATGCGGGCCAGCAGCAGGAGCTCGCCGCGTAGCCGTGCAGCGATGGCCTCTTTCCCAATCTGGCTATCCTGGAGGTCCTCGTTGAGCCGCCACTCATAGATCTGGAGCGCGAGCTCGCAGTGGTTAAAAAAGCCCTCGCGGTCGGTAATACTCCAATGGCGGACGAGCAGCCGGCGGAGCGGCGCGACAACCTCGTTGCTGTTGATCTTCTTCTCATAGCGTACGATGCCAGTTGCCCGCATCATTGAGATCAGATCGCCGAAGCCGTGGCTATAGCTCTCATCCATCGCCGAAAGGGTGTCCTCGTCGAAATAACGGTACACGGCCATCTCGCGAATGCGCTGATAGATGGCCTCGTTGAACTCCACCTTTTGCTCAAGCTTTGCCCGCATCTCCTGGACCAGGTGCTCGACCAGGGCTAGTTCTCTTTTGCGCCACTCGTGCGCCGAGTCTTGCGTCGACTCCTGGGTGAAGAAGGTTGCGATACACTCATTGCCGAACGGCAGCCCAAAGGTAAGGTAATGGATATGGGTGTGGAGCGACCGTATCGACGCGCGCACTTTGTTCTTGGCGATCAAGTAGCGCAGCTGATTCTCGGTTCCTTCAGGGTCGCAGAGTGGGATCTGGATGGATTTGATCTGCGTGCGCAACTCGGGGGTCGCCCGCGAGAGGAGATCGACGCGGAAGGGCCAGATGCTGCTGAGGAAGGCGATGACCTGGCCCTTGTAGGGCGGGCGGGTCAGCGGCACAAGCAGATCGAACACCTCCCGGCTGATCGCCTTCTGCCCGTCGCTGCCTGGCGCATCATCAATAATCAGCACCTTTCTCTGGCCCCGGAAGGCCGGCCCATCGATCATGCGCTCTAGGGCGCGCCGAAGCTGCTCCTGGCCGGCTGCGTAGTCGTCAGGGTGCGATGGAGCTGCGGGAAGGTCAATCCAGACCGTCTGGAGGTTCTTATCCAGCGCATGGAACTCCACCTCGCGCAGCCAGTGAGTTTTTCCAACCCCCTGGCTGCCCCAGAGCCAGATGATCGGCTCCTCCTGATCGTCGCCGGCGGCGAGTTGCTCGATACGTCGGGCGATAAGATCTGCTAGTCCAGCCATAGATATCAGCCCTGCTGATTGTTGACAGAGATAGAAGCTGAGATCGCAATCAGGTATGCGGTGGGAAGGGCAATGGCGGCTCCTTCCAGAGGTAGCGCCCGACCGCATTGGGCGGCTAGAGCTTAGAGGAAGAGCGCGTGATAGGGCGTATAGATAGGATCGCTCCGCTCAAGAACCGTGCGCAGCTCCTTTTTGTCGGCGTCCCAAAGCACCAGTGGGACAAGGTCGACGCCCTGAGCAGCAAATTTAGCCCGGCCCACATCGTCACGTTCGATGATCGCGATGAGGAAGGCGACATCGCCGCCGATCTCGCGAATTTTAGCGATGATGCTCAGGAGCAGGTCGACGTGGATGGAGAGCACAAAGACCCCGATGGCGCGCAGCCCTTGAAATGCCTGTTCGTTCAGCTGGATCACTCCTGGTTCGGGCTCCCAGTAGCGCTCGAAAGACAACCGCGCATCGCCAAGCTCGGCAAAGACGCGATGCACCACATCAGCGGTGGCAAACTCATCTTCTGAAAACGAGCCAAGCTCAGAGCAGAACAGGACGTATGGATCGGACGGGGACTCCAGATAGCGCGTGAGGACGTGGCGCAGCATAGGTGCTACGAGATCGCGCACCTCTTTGCGGTTGAATCGGGCTATATAGAGCCAGGAGTCGCTAAACTTATTGACCGAGAGCAGGAACTCGCCGGGGAACGTGATTCGTCTGACCCAATCCTTCAGGTCAAGCAGTTGCTGGGATACGTCGCTCTGGAAGGGGGCCACGGGGGGGGCTACTGCGAGCGGAAGCAGGGGGTGTGACGAAGGAGCGGAGCTGACTCCATCGACGGGGGCCTTTCGGACACCCGGGATCATAATCTTGCGCTCGTCGGGCCCAATCTGGGCAAGGGTATCGCGTGAGGCCAGGGCCATATATTTTGCCGCTGGCAACCGCAGATCTTCGGCGATATGCTTACGGGTTGTGCCGAACAGCGTCACGACGCTGCCGATCCTCTGCTCGTGCTGGCGCCAGAAGTCGACCATCGCCTGAGAATGGCTACCAGCCAGCAGGATCAAGTTCTCGCACCCTGCCACCTGATCCGCGGGGACAAGCTCATAGTTCAGACGGCTCATGATTCTGTGCAATGTGCCGAGCGTGTAGCGCTTGGCCTGAAATGCCTCCGGCGCGACGAGCTTTCGCCAGGGGTCGGGCTGCACTATATTGCGGGCAATATAGTCAGCGATCTGATCGAGAAGATCGCCGTATTGGTTTGCCAGGATTTCGAATTGCAGGTCGAGGTTAGTTGAATACGGCTGGGTTGGCAGTGCGCTGCTCTCGTTGTCGAGGGTGTGGATGGCCCACTTATATCCCAGCCGCTCGCGCGTTGACCAGATGCCGGCCTCGATAAGCTTCAGCAGGATCTCATTAAGCCCCAGCGGATGTGTAGCCTGGCTATCCATCGGTTGCTCCTGAACGGAGAAGGATTAGCACTGATAATAACGTGATCGGGGGCAAACAAGGTCGTTAACCAACCTTAGTTAGATTGTTGTACCGCATGATCAGGGCGATGTCAAGATCTGACTACAGGAGTGCAGGAGGGGTGCAAGCATGAGTTGTCAGAGACGTTGAACGGCTCTTCTCTGCTGATACAGTGGAGGTTAGCAGCACCCACGACGGCTGCTGCACCACGGGGAGGTGTTCTACCTGCTGAGCAGCGGAGGAAGGCATACTGGATCGGACCATAGTCGCCCAGACGCCAGAGATGTTCGTGACCACCATGACGGAGCGGACTGCGCAATGGACTATCCGAACCTATCGCGCGCGGGGACTCCAGATCCGGAGTGGGAAGCATTGAAAATTCCTGTAAACAACTGGTAATAACAATACCTTCGCCAAAACTGACCGGGAACGAGAATGGCTTTTGTGGTACCGTTGGGTCGATCAAAACCCGACAACGGAAAGCGCACAAAAGCCATGGATTCTATTCTACCATTGCTCCTCTGCCTGGTCGCTGAAGTCAGGATGACGACACTGCGCCAGCTTGGCCGGATTGTGCTGGCCATGCTCGCGATGACGGGACGGGTCACGATGCTGGGACTCTCGCGCTGGACCGGAACCGGTGGCAGCTATCGCACCATCCAGCGCTTCTTTCATACGACCCTGCCCTGGGCCGCGATGCTCTGGATCTTCGTGCGGACGCATCTGCTCACCCCCGGCGATGACATGCTGCTGGTCGGCGATGAATGTGTGGTGACGAAAGCCGGGACGGAGACCTACGGCGTGGATCGCTTCTTTTCCAGTATCTTTGGCAAACCGGTGCCGGGGGTCGCGCTCTTCGCGCTGGCCCTGGTCAGTCGTACGGAACGGCAGGCCTTTCCCGTGCAGATCGCGCAGGTGCTGCGTGAACCTGCGGGAACGCCGCCCCCAGCCGCGCCGGTCGCCAAACGGAAACCGGGCCGCCCGAAGGGCAGCAGCACCCAGGCCAAGGCCGATGCACCCCTGAATGCGGAACATACCCGTATCAGTGCCATGATCCAAGGTCTCCTGACCCGCATCGGGGCATCCCTCACGCTGCGCTATCTGGTGCTGGATGGGCATTTTGGCAACCACAACGCCGTGCTGATGGCCCGTCGCCTCGGCTTGCACCTTATCTCAAAGCTGCGCAGCGACTCGGCGCTCTATTATCCGTATGACGGCCCCTACGCCGGACATGGCCCACACCGAATCTATGGCGAGCGGATCGACCCAACGGCCATCCCGGAACGCTTTCTGAAGCAGACTACCGTGGAACACGAGATTGAGACGCGCATCTATCAGGTTGAGGCGCGGCACGAGACCTTTGACCAACCGCTGAATGTGGTCATGATCGTCAAGACCCATCAGACCACCGGCAAACAGGCGCACGTCTACCTCTTCAGTAGTGACGGCACTCTGGCCTGGGATGTCCTGCGTGACGACTACCAGCTGCGGTTCCAAATCGAGTTTGTCTTTCGGTAGTGGCTATATCTCGAATGGTGACGCGTCTCTTCCCCGAGGGAACGCCGTACGAAATGATTGACACCTCGCGTGTTTTGCTTACACGCGGAGTGAGCGATTGTAGCGAAAGAGAAACAGCCGGAGGCACACTTCATGGTGGTGTCCCTCATATTCCGTGATGAGGTAGGCTGACGAGATAAACATAATGTATCCTCGCGTGGGAGTAGTAGCCTTCTGCACGACGAGGATTGCATGGACTGGGCAACCTTGTACTGTCCGAACCGTGACTGTCGCTGTTACGGTCTGCCCTTTGCGCAGGGAATGTTGGTAAAAAATGGCTCTAGCCGTGGGGCAAAACAAGGGTTGTGTCGGGCGTGTGGATGGAGCGTATCATTGACCGAAGGTACCGCCTACTTCAATTTGGAAACCCCACGGTCGGTCTTCGAACTGGCCGTGCGTGCGCTGGCGGAAGGGATGAGCATCCGGAGCACCGCGCGGGTGGTACAGGTGGATAAAGACACCGTGTGTGCCTGGTTGCAGCGTGCAGGTGGCCATAGTCGGCTGCTGATGCTGTATTTGTGGCGGCAACTCCACGTCACCGAATGCCAACTCGATGAGCTATGGAGCTTTGTGCATACCAAGGAGCAGCATCTGCTCCAAGCGACAGAATGGTCGGAGAGCTACGGCGATGCATGGGTGTGGGTGGCATTTGCCCCCTGTTGGCGTTTGGTGTTGGCCTTTGTGGTCGGTAAGCGCACGCAAGCCGAAGCCAATCTGCTGCTGCAACGGGTCGTTCATGTGACGGATGCGCATATTCCCTTCTTTACCAGCGACCAACTGCCGGCCTACCAGACGGCACTGCTCGAAGTCTATGGAACCTGGTATCAGCCACCACGGCAAGGCTCACGCGGCCGTCATCCGGCCAAACGCCGCATTCCGCTTCCAAACTTGCGCTATGCGCAAGTGGTGAAACGACGCGAGCGCGGTCAGGTCGTGGAGGTGAGCAGGAAAGTCGTGTTTGGCAGTGACGACGACCTGGCTGATTGCCTGGTTGCCTCGTCCGCGAGCACCACCATCAATACCAGTTTTGTCGAGCGCGACAATCTGCGCTGGCGCACGCTCAATCGTCGCTTGACCCGCAAAACGCTCGGCTTTTCCAAGGACATTGGCTGGCTGGAAACCCAGCTCTGGTTGTCGATGGCCTACTATCACCTTTGTTTACCCCATCTCAGCCTGCGTGAAGCGCTGTCCAACCCACAACCTACCCGCGGTGAGGGTTCGCCGCGCATTTGGCGAGAGGTCACGCCTGCGATGGCAGCCGGTATGACCGATCACGTTTGGACGACGGAAGAGTTACTCGGCTTTCGCCTTCCAGTTGCCTTTCTCGATGAGTTGCCAGCAATCGAACACTTGTTCCCTAATCCAGATCTTGCCCATCACGGAATATGAGGGACACCACCCACTTCATGCATCAGATCGGTTTTTGAAAACGAGAGGGTTTTGCGCACAAACCGTGCCAGACGTTGGCGAATCGTGTTGTTAAACCGCTCAATATGGGCCGTTTCACCCGTTTCTTTGCCCACCGCTTCATGCTGGTCATCGGGGAGGATCATTTGATAGGTATCCTCTCCATAATCGCTGGAGTCAGCCGGCGGGCTGAGCAGCGAGGCGCGAGCGCTCGGCAATGCGCTCAGCAAGCGAGGGTGTGCTGGCGGGGCTGACCAGCCGGTCGCGTAGGTAGTGAAACAGCCCCACACCAAGCTTCGCAGCCGTGGCTGCAATCGTCTGGAACGTATCCCAGGCACGCGCTCCCACCCGCGACTGCGGCCCGAAACTCACATCGCGTTTGCGCACCCGCCGCCGCGCGGCAAGCTCCATGTCGTTGTTGTGCAGCGGCAACTCTGGCAATTCCAGCACCGCCAACAACTGCACGCGCTTGTCGGCAGTCTTGCCGATGCGCTCCTCCAACGCCGCGTAGTCCGTCTTGTAGGCTACCAGTGAGTCGAAGGCCGCCCTCAGACGTCCCCGCTCCTCCTCGCTCGGGGAAAGTCGGTATTTCAGCAGTGCTCGGTACAGCTCCCAATACTGCGTGCGATACGCCTGGAGGTCACGCAGATGGCGCGCCACAACCGGCCGCAGCTTCGCGTAGTGCCGCCAGTCATGCACCCAGCACAGCCCGTGGCCATCACTCAGATGGTCATACACGGTGGCGTCGTCGCTCAGCAGCCACGCCACAATCGGCACACTGCTCTGGGCATGGTACGCCGCCACCGCCAGGGCGTCGCCGACCGGTTGGAGCTGCTGCCGACCGAGCGTGATGCCTGCTGCCGTCAGCTGCTCGTGCAGTTCCGTTCTCGTCAGGTCGCGCTCCCAGGGGAGCGCCAGCACCAGCCGGTTGCGGAGCGGCGCTGGCAGGCTGGTTCGCTCCAGCCAGCTCACGGCCTCGTGGTTGAGGCGGAAGCGCGGCTCTCGCCCCCACAGCACGGCGAGCACATCCTGGCGTGTGCCGCCGGGCCGCGTGTGGTAGCTGGTGAACAGGGCGTTGCCGACCACGTGGCAGACTTCGTTCTGCCCGTCCACCCGGGTCGAGGTCTGGTCGGTAGCCACCCACGGCCCACTGGCAAGCCCGGCCTGATGGATGGCGTCTGCTTCTTCGGCCCAGCGACCCGTGGAGTCCGCAAGCAGTCGCGCGACGGTTCCCGCGCCAATCGACACGCCCATCGTCCGCAGGAACTGCAGCAAGGCCGGCTGGCTCACATTCGTGGTGTCGTGGCCGAGCGCCGGGATGAGGGTCTGGATGCTGGGAGAAAAGCCACCGTGGTAGCCAGGTGGTAGCGGCGCCAGGATGGTTTGGTTCGTGGAGGGGACGAACCACTCCTCACGCAGGAAGCGGATGACTTCGACCTGGAAGATGAGGTTTTGGGCGATGGTTTCGCGCGTGCCGTTGAAGCGCGCACCCTCAGGCAGGGTCGCGGGGTCGACCACGCAGCGTTCCTCGCGGGTGACGGTGAGGGTTTGGTTCTTTTTGGGCTTGCCGCGAGGGGTGCGGGTCTGGCGCTCGACTTCCGAGGAGTGGTCGGTCGGCGTCGGCTGCACCGATGGCTTGATGTTCGGCTTCCCTGCGCCACCTTTCAGGCGGGCGTTCTCATCGCGGAGCTGCTGGTTCTCGGCGCGCAGGGCGGCGTTTTCTGCAGCCAGCGCCTCGATGATGTTGAGCAACTGCTGAACGACCTCGCGGGTTGCGGGGTCGGCGATTGCGTCAAGGTTGACATCGGGGAGCTGCATATCAGGAAGTCTACCAGACCTTGGTCGGCCTGTCACCCAGCGCTCCAGCGATTATGGAGAGGATACATCGTTTTGAGTGCCTTAATCTTGATAACAGGTGTATGTTATGCTTGGAGTTGTATAATTTATGCATGGGGGGCGTTTAGTATTGGGAATACCGCTATTATGAGTGCTTTTATCAGTATCTTTTGTGTTTGTGGTTTTCTTGGTGTTTCTCTTGTAGCTGAGATGATATACGATGCAGTTAATGATATGGTGAAAATCATGAACCCTCAGTAGATATTTCACCTTAAAGTGCGACTTAAAATCAACTAGTTTTGTTCTTCTCCTCATGATCAAGAAAGCGAAAATACTGAGCAACTCGATCTAAAATAGATTTTTTTCCTATATCTGCATATTCCCTCATCAGTTTAAAAATCTGCGTTTCAGAGTCCAGACTCTCTGGATCACTGCCGATACGTCTTATTTCCTCAATGCGCTGAGCCGCCATATCTTGACTGTCTTCAAGAGTCCTCATCTCCTCCATAAGGCTCTTTACGTGTCTGATGTCGCCCTGAACGGTATTCACAAACATCATAAGTGACACAGCTGACGGATCGCTCTCGCCACGCTCCCACCGTGCAACTTGCTTCGATGACACTTCAAGTGCCTGCGCAACATCTTCCTGCGAAAGCGAATTCCACTCGCGCAGTAGCCTCAGATACATTCCAACATGCGTCATACTCATAACGTCACCATAGTAAGTGGACAAAATTGTCTAAAATTAAGCCTTGACAAAAGACATTTTTGTGATTACACTGTCATAGGAATAAATTGTCTGAGTGGGAGACATTGAGATTATGAATTTAAAAAATCTCTCTACATCGCTGGAACTGCTAGGGCGTGATGATAACGAACGAGCCCAAGTTCTCAATGTGACGCCGAAAACCATTCAACGATATCGATCAGGTCAGTTCCCTCAAATCCTACAAAAAATCATTCAACATCGCACTCTACTGCGGGCATTGCTAATCGATGCGTCTCTCCTATGTCCAAATGAGGACGCGCCAGAGCTCCCCAAATTGGAATAGCTAGCCGAAGACCATATCAGGTTTTCTCTCAGGCTATGCCATCTATGGTACAGCCCAGGCGTTGCCATTCTCTGCATTCTGTGGACGAGCCGATGTCACAACCATCATACTACATCCCAATCCCCCGGCGCCTGATCATCGACCTTCGCGACGCTCCGGTTGCCATCGGGGCTTACGCTCTGATCGCCCGACGCTACCACGCTGATCGTGTGCCAGTGCCGATCTCGCCACGCGATCTCCAGATCTACGATCCGTCGCTGAGTTACGGTGCGGCCACCCGTGCGCTGCAGCGCCTCGCTGCAGCCGGCTGGCTCATCGCCCAACGCACACCCGGGCGGAAATCGGCTTATATTTCCGCATGGGGCCGTATTGCAGGCGCGCCACGGGCATGGGATCTGGAGTTGCCAGACTACGGGCGACCGCGCCATATCCCGACCCTGCGGCTGGATCGGCGACTGCTTGACATCTGCATGGGCCGACTCGACCCGCATCCTGGCCATCCGGCTCTCGCCCAGCGCTACCTGACAACTCCACTGCTCTCGCTGCGCGACATCGGGATCTACTCGATGGCGCTGCATGGCTTCCCTGCTGCGAGCTATGCATTGGAGAATCTCGGCCTGTTGCGCGATGATGCAGCCCAGCCGCTGCCCGATGATGATGCGACGATTCTCGCCCTAGCCAGCCAGCGCCGTCTGCTCGACGCCGGAAGCCCCATCGCCTTGAGTCCCGCCGGATATCGTCAACTCGGCCTCGATCTCGCCGAGCCTCCCGCGCCCGCGTCGACGGGGCAGGCACTTTTTTTTGTGCCGCCCGACCAGATCGGCCCCATGATCGGCAACCCGATCATTCATGAGGCCATTATAGCACAGCCGTCGAGCGCACCACGACGCCGTGGGCGGGACCGTTACGTCCTGGGGACTACTTCGCCGAGGGCCTCAGGGGGCCAGTGGAGCATCTGGCCGCGACAGATCTGCGCCATGGGCAGCGTAGCCACGTCGTAGCCGGCCAGCTCCAGCGGACACTTCCCACGGATCCGCTGCTGCGCATCTGGGGTGAACGGGGTGAAGCGGTAGCACCATTCGAACACCGTCAGGTAGGTCTGCGCCGTGGTGATCGTGTCGAAGCCGCAAAACGTCTGGTAGTGCTGGTCGAAGCGCCGGTTCACCAGCTCGGCCGTGTTGTTCGTCTTGGGGATGCGGTCGCTCTCGATGGCGTTGACCAGCTTCGGCCAGTGGCGCTCCAGGCTGGCGAAGAGCGCCTCCACCTCGGGCGTCTGCGCCACATACGCCTCCCGCAGTGCCAGCACCGTGTCGTAGCGCCGTTGGGCCGTCCGTTTCGTCTTGGCGTGAAAGATGCCATCGAGCTGGTTCTGGAGCTTCACCGCGTCAGGGCGCTGCACACGGTAGTGTTTCCCGTAGGCGTCGCGCAGCTGCGTGTGCCAGGCTTGCAGGGCGTGGAAGATGCACTGGTGGTGAACCGCGTGGGGAAACACCGCTGGGATCGCCCGGTCGTAATCTGCGCAGAGGTCGGTCACGATGACCTGCGGCTGATACCCTTTGGCCCGCAGCCCCAGCAGGAAGGCCCGCGCCGCGTCCGTGCCGCGCACCGGGTAGAGCGCCACGTGCAGCAGGTCGTAGCTGTAGCAGTCCACCGCCACGTAGACGTACATCCAGTGCCGCTGCTTACCCGCCGGCTTGTCGTTGGTCGGCACCTTCACCCACTTCTCGTCCACGCCCACCACCCCGCTGCTGCGCACCACCCCGAACAGCGCGGCAACCGGCAGCAGTTGACCGCCAAACTGGCTGACCCAGCGGTAGGCCGTCGCCGTCGACACCCCCAGCCCGGCGGCGACCCGGCGGTAGCTGCTGTGTCCGAGCTCGTAGGCCTGCAACGCCTGGAGATGCACCTCCGTGCGCCAGGGCGAATAGGGCAGCAGGTCGGGCGGCAGGCTGGTGAAGCTGCCGTGCGCGCAGGCCGTATTCTGGCAGTAGTAGCGGAACACGTCCAGCGTCTGCACCTGGCCCGCCGCATCGATGTAGCGCTTGGCGCGCGGGGTACGGCTCTTGCGGCGCACCTGGCTACTGCCGCAGTGTGGGCAGCGGATGCTGCCGTCATCGACGGTCTCCCAGTCGCCGCAGAGGATGTGCTGGAGGTGATAGCCCCAGGCCAGCGGGCGTTCGAGTTCCTGGCCGCTGCCGAGGCCCAGCTCCCTGCGCAGGGCGAGCAGGTCGGCCAGCCGCGAGCGCTCCTCTGCGGTGGGTGGCTCGCCACGCGCCAAGCGGGCCTGGAGCTGGTCGAGCAGGGCAAACAGCTGCGTCACCAGCCAGTCGTCCTTGGGGCGCAGCGTCTCGGCGCTGAGCTGGAAGCGCTCGCGGAGCACCCGGCGGGCGACCAGCAGCCCGCTCTCCTGGCCAATCTGGTTGATGGCGTGCGCGCTCAGGGTCAGCCCCTCGGCCGCAGCGGCGGCCTGCACCTCAGCCACGCTCCACCAGAGGTGGCGCGCCCAGAGCTGAATGAGTTCTTGGCGCTGCGCGTAGGGCAGCAGCGGGCCATCGTGGCGGCTCATCAGGCGTTGCCAGTCGCCAGCCTCGCGATAATCCTCCCAGCGACTGATCAACTCCTGGAGCGTGCCGAACCAGTCGGCCAGCCAGCTCTGGCAGAGGAAGGGCCATTTCGAGGGGTAGTGCACCAGGTGAATGTCACGGAGGAAGAGCAGGAACAGGCGGCGGTCAAATTCGTCGACCGGCTTGTGGCGAATGACAAAGTCCGTGCCCAGGCTCACCTCGTAGGTGCCATCATCAAGGATACGCCCCGTGGCGCGCGGCTTGGGCGGGCGGGGCACGGCGACGGCGGCGAGGAGGCCGCTGGCGGTCAGGATGTGGTCGCGCAGCAGGCCAACACTGAGGGTGAGCAGCAGGGCCAGCTGGAGGGCGGCGCTCATATGGATGAGCCAGCGACACGCGGCCCGCTGCCCCCAGCGCGGCCAGACCAGGGCGCTGAGGGTGAGCAGGGCGCGCAGCAGCGGCAGACTGGCGAGCAGGAGCAGGGGCGGCGCGACCCGATTGGCCCCCAGCAAAAGCGCGAGCAGCCCCGCCTGCGCCAGGACGGGCCGCAGGAGCTGGCGGGTGATCGGCCAGACCCGCGCCGCGCGGGCGGGCCGCTGCCACACGCGTCGCCGCACCCAGCGCACGGTTCCGGTGCGGCTCATCGCGGACACCGCCGCCGGGAGGCTCTCGGAGCCATGACCACCGCCGAGCCCAAGCAGCAGCGGCAGCAGCGCCAGCGCGAGTACGCGGGCAACCTGGGACTGACGCCGATGCGATAGTGGGGCCAGAATGGTATGATGCACGCTATGCCAGCCTTTCACGGATGGGCGTCATGGTCTTGTGGTAAAGCTCCATGTACACCCGTCCGCAACGGCTGGCAAATCTATACCCGAGCAGATCGGCCTCGCGAGGCCGACATGACGAAGCGCCCCGGCGACGGAGCGCTTCCTATGGCTTTCGATTAGTCCCTACCGTGTATCGGTCTCGCATGGGCGGGCGGTTCCGCCGCAGCCGACGGGATCATCAGGGAGTCTCAGGGATCTGAGCGAGTCCCCCCAGCCCCCTGCAGTTACAGACGCCGCTGGTGGTGGCACGAATCGTACTGAATCCGAGCAGCGCCTGCTGGCCCTGGGCGTTCGGCGCAGCGTGGCCGCCAGCCTGGCCGACCGCCAGGCGGTCCAGGTCGCTCGCGTGATCGCCCAGGCCCGCGCCCGCGCTGATGTGCGCGACCTGGCGGGCTGGGTGGTCGCCGCCCTGCGCGACCTACCCGATGGCATAGAGACGCCGCCCGAGCGCCCGCTTAGCGCCCTGCCCATCCATGCCCACCCCGACCTTTCCGACGAGCAGCGCGACCGCTGGATCCGGCGGTTCCGCGCCGCGCCAACCCCCGCCGAGCAGCGCGCCATCCTGGATCGGCTGACCCAGGAGCATCCGCAATGAGCGAGCGTAGCGTGCCCTACGACCTCACCGCCGAGCGGTCGGTGCTGGGGGCCATCCTGCTCGACCGCGAGGCTATCCTAGCCGTCAGCGACCAGATCCAGCCCGCCGACTTCTACCTGGAGCGCCACGGACAGGTCTACGCGGCCATGCTGGCCTGCCTGGCCCAGCGCGTCCCCCCCGACCTGGCCACCGTCGCCGGCGAGCTGCGCCGCCAGGAGCGGCTGGAGCTGGTCGGCGGGATGATCGCCCTGGGCGAGCTGGCCGCCGAGGTGCCCACCGCCGTCCACGTCGAGTACTACGTCCAGGCGGTCGCCCGCGCCGCCACCCTGCGCCGCCTGATCGAGGCGGGCGGCAAGATCACGGCCCTGGGCTACGACGAGCGCGGCGAGCTGGAGACGACGCTGGATCGGGCCGAGCAGACCTTGTTCGTGGTCAGCCAGCGCCAGCGCGGGGCCGACTTCGTGCCGCTGAGCGCGGTAGTGCAGCAGTACTTCGACGCGGCCCAGGCCAATGTGGAGGAGCGGGTGACGCCGACAGGCCTGCTCGACCTCGACCGGCGGCTGAACGGCGGGCTGCGCCCGGGCCAGCTGGCCCTGCTGGCGGCCCGCCCCGGCCTGGGCAAGTCCGGCATGGCCATGAGCATCGCCTACGAGCTGGGGGTGCGGCGACGGCGCGGGGTGGGCGTGGTCTCGCTGGAGATGGGCCGGGCCGAGCTGCTCCAGCGCCTGATCGCCATCCATACCGGCGTGGACACGCGGCAGGTGGAGGCGCGCACCCGGCGGGGCGACCCGGCCATGGTGGATGCTCTGGCGGCGATCGCCGACGCGCCGATCGCGATCGAGGACAGCGCGATGCTGACGGTGATGGACGTGCGATCGAAGGCCCGGCGGCTGGCCGCGCTGCGCCCGCTCGACCTGCTAATTGTGGACTACCTCCAGTTGCTGATCAGCGACATCCGCGCGCAGAGCCGGGTCGACGAGGTGTCGCGGATCTCGCGGCAGCTGAAGCTGCTGGCGCGCGAGCTCGGGTGCCCGGTGCTGGCGCTGTCGCAGCTGTCGCGGGCGGTGGAGCAGCGGGCGAGCAAGGTGCCGCAGCTGAGTGACCTGCGCGACAGCGGAAGCCTGGAGCAGGACGCCGACATCGTCATGTTTATCTACCGCGAGGA
>NZ_JAIEWN010000012.1:44083-81167 GCF_019599295.1 Oscillochloris sp. ZM17-4
GATTCCTTTGTATCGAGGTCGCGCGGCGAAGCCGCGCGACCTCGATACAATCTGGCTTGGGGCGTAGCCCTAACGCTACTCCTTGTCGGCGACCCCGGCCTCGCCGAAGGTCGCCATCTCGTCCAGGGCCTTGCAGGCGGCCTGCACCAGCGAGATGCCCAGCACCGCGCCGGTGCCCTCGCCGAGGCGCATGCCCAGGTCGAAGAGCGGCTCCAGATCGAGGCGGGCGAAGACGGCCTGGTGGCCGCGCTCGACCGAGCGGTGGGTGGCGATCAGATAGGGCTGCGCGGCGGGGGCCAGGGCGCAGGCGATCAGGGCGGCCGCCCCCGAGATGAAGCCGTCGATCATCACCGGCACGCGCCGGGCGGCCGCGCCGATCATCAGCCCGGCCATGCCGCCGATCTCAAAGCCGCCGACCTTCGCCAGCACGTCGAGGGCGTCGGCCGGGTTGGGCCTGTGGAGCGCCAGCGCGGCCTCGATTAGGGCGACCTTGCGGCGCAGCCCGGCGTCGTCGACCCCGGCGCCGCGCCCGGTGACCTCGCCGACCGGCAGGCCGGTCAGCGTGGCGACGATCGCGCTCGACGGCGTGGTGTTGCCGATGCCCATCTCGCCGGTGGCCAGGATGTCGCACCCGGCGTCGATCATCATCGTGGCGACCTCGATGCCGACCTCGACCGCAGCCTGAGCCTGCGCGCGGCTCATCGCCGGCTCGGCGCTGAGGTCGGCGGTGCCGAGGGCGAGCTTACGGGAGATCAGGTCGGGGTGGGCCGGCAGGTCGGCGGCGACGCCGATATCGACCACCGCCACCTGGGCGCCGACGTGGCGCGATAGGGCGTTGATCGCCGCGCCGCCGGCCAGGAAGTTCATCACCATCTGCGGCGTCACCTCGGGCGGGAAGGGGCTGACCCCCTGGCGGGCGACGCCGTGGTCGGCGGCCATCACCACCACGGCGGGCTTGCGCAGGCGTGGCCGGGGCGCGCCGGTGATCCCGGCGACCTGGACCGACAGGGTCTCCAGCCGGCCGAGGGCACCCTGCGGCTTCGTCAGCTGATCTTGGCGGTCGGATGCGGCGATCATCGCGGCAGCGTCGAGCGGCCGGATCTGGGCGATCGTGTCGGTGAGCAGAGTCATGGAAGATCTCCTGTTGGGGCGCAGCAGCGCCGTGCTGCTGCGCCCTTACGATGATGATGCCCCAGCTGCGGCGACGAAGCGCGCCGCCAGCTCGGGGCGGGACAGGAAGTGCAGATGGACATAGGAGGCCAGGACGCTGCCGCGATGCGCGCCCTCGGGGGATGGCTCGGGCCGCATGGCGTCGGGCAGGCGCTGGTAGAGCCAGGGCAGCCCCTCCGGCCGAGCCTCCCAGACCGAGTAGTGAAACTCGTGGCCGCGCACGGCCTCGCCCGCCCGCCAGAGCCAGCTGTCGGCCTGGGCCCGCACGGTGCGGTAGCCCAGGGTGAGCCGCCCGGTCATCGCCGAGCGGCCGGGGAGCAGGCCGGCCAGCGGGTGCGCCTGGCCCTCGGCATCGACGACCGCCTCGGTCAGGTACATCAGGCCGCCGCACTCGGCGTAGATCGGCAGCCCGGCGGCGGCGGCGGCGCGCAGCGACTCCAGCAGGGGCCGGTTGGCGCTGAGCTGCGTGGCGTACAGCTCGGGGAATCCGCCGCAGAGGTAGACCGCCCCCGCGCCCTCGGGCAGCGCGCCATCGCGCAGCGGGCTGAAGAAGGCGATCCGCGCGCCCGCCGCGCGCAGCAGGTCGAGGTTGTCCTCGTAGATGAAGCTGAACGCCTCGTCGAGGGCCACGGCGATCAGCGGCTGGCCGCCGTTGGGGTGTCGGGTCGCCACAGCCGCCCCCACGTTTTCTTTCTGATAGGTTTGGGCGGCGAAGCCGCCCAAACCTATCAGAAAGTGGTTCTGGGGCACAGCCTCAGGCATAGGGGGCGCGCTGCGGGCGACCTCCAGCAGGCGATCCAGGTCGACGCCGGCCTCGACGCGGGCGCGCACCGCGTCGAGCCACGCCTGCCAGCGGCCCGGCTCGGCGGTGGGCACCAGGCCGAGGTGGCGCTCGGGCAGCGTGATCGCCTCCTCGCGCATCAGCGCGCCCAGCACCGGCAGGCCGACGCCATCCTTAATCGCCCGCGTCACCATCTCGGCGTGGCGCGGGCCGCCGACATTGTTGAGGATCACGCCGGCCACGCGCAGGCGCGGGTCGAAGTCGCGCAGCCCGGCGACGAGCGCCGCCGCCGTGCGGGCCATGGCCCGCACATCGAGCACGATCACCACCGGCGTGTCGGTCAGGCGGGCGATATGCGCGCTGCTGCCGGCGTCGTCGTCGCCGGCGTAGCCGTCGAAGAGTCCCATCACGCCCTCGATCAGGGCCAGGTCGGCCCCCTCGGCGCGGCGGGCCAGCATCGGGGCGATCTGCTCGGGCGGCACCATCCAGGCGTCGAGGTTCGCGCATGGCCGACCGGCGGCCAGCGCGTGGTAGCTGGGGTCGATGTAGTCGGGGCCGCACTTGAAGGGCGCGACCGCGAGGCCGCGCGCGGCCAGGGCCGCGATGATCCCGGCCGTGATCGTGGTCTTGCCGCTGCCGCTCATCGGCGCGGCGAGCAGCAGGCGAGGCAGGGCAGACCGCTCGCTCATGATGCGCCCCCTGAGAGAGCGACGGCCCCCAGGCCGACGACGAGCAGCGCCACGGCGGCCCGCGCCACCGCCCGCGCCTCGGCGACCATCGCCGCGTCGGCGGCCCGCGCGCCGTCGCCCAGCGTGTAGTGCTCGCGCTTGGTGAGTGTGGTGTCCAGCGCGCCGGCCATCGCGGCCATCGGCCAGCCGGCGTTGGGCGATGCGGTGCGCCCGTGGTCGCGCCACGTGCCGCGCCCGGCCTGCGCGCCACGGCCACAGACGATCTGCGCCGCCAGGGCGAGCAGCGCCGCCGTCAGCCGGGCCGGCGCGAGGTTGAGCAGGTCATCGAGGCGGGCCGCCGGCTTGCCCAGGTGCTCGTAGCGCTCGCTGCGGTAGCCCCACATCGCGTCGGCGGTGTTGCTCAGGCGGTAGGCCGCCAGCCCCGGCAGGCCGCCGGCGAGGTAGGCCAGCGCCGGGGCCACCAGGCTATCGGAGAGGTTCTCGGCCAGCGACTCGATCGCCGCCGCCGCCACCTCATCGGCGCTCAGCTCGCCCGTGGGCCGGCTCACCAGGTGCCAGCCGAGCAGCCGCCGCGCCTCGGCCAGGTCGTCCCGCTCCAGGGCGGCCTGCACCTCGCCGACGGCGCGGTCCAGCCCCCGGTAGGCCAGCAGGGCCGAGGCCAGCACGCCCTGGGCCAGCGGGTGGCGCGGGGCAAGCCCGGCCAGCGCGCCCGCGCCGCCCGCGCCGAGGCCCAGCCAGGCCGCGCCCCACGCCAGGCGCGCCCGGTCGCCCGCCGGGGCCAGCCGCTCGCCCAGGCCCATCCAGCGGCCCATCCAGACCACCGGGTGCCATGCGTTCGGCGGGTCGCCCAGCAGCGCGTCGGCGGCCAGAGCGATGAGCAGCGCCAGGGCGCGGGCGCGGAGCGTTCTTTGGCGCATGGGCTAGTACTCCACGCCCTTCTGCGCCCGGACGCCCTGCTCGCGGAAGGGGTGCTTGACCTCGCGCATCTCCGTCACCAGGTCGGCGAAGTCGATCAGCGCGTCAGGAGCGTCGCGCCCGGTGATAATCAGGTGCAGCATCGGCGGCTTGTGCGCGCGCAGCCAGGCCACCACCTCAGCCGCATCGAGCCAGCCGTAGTGCATCACATACGTGAACTCGTCCATCAGGAAGACATCGTAGTCGCCGCTGAGAATCTTCTGCTTGCACAGCTCCCAGCCGTGTAGCGCCTTGGCCTGGGTCTCGTCCATATCGCGGCTCATCCAGGTGAAGCCGTCGCCCACCGGGGTCAGCTCGATGCCCATGCGCGCGAAGGCGCGCAGCTCGCCGAAGCTGGCGTTCTCGTGCTTGAAGAACTGCACCCCGCCGATCCGCATGTCGCGGCCCCATGCCCGGGTGAGCAGGCCGATGGCGGCGGTGGTCTTGCCCTTGCCGTTGCCGGTGTTGACGATCACCAGCCCCTTCTTGATGCGCTTCGCCCGCGCGGGCGAGTCTTCAGCCATAAGAGAATCTCCCTTGATGTTTCGTCTGCTGCCGATGTGCGAGCGAAGCTCGCACATCGGCAGCAGACGATTGGCTTGAGGGCGCAGCCCTCATCAGCCATATATCTGGTGGACATGCCAGCGAAGCTGGCATGTCCACCAGATATATGATCATCACTCCCCGCGCAGCGGGGTGATCAGCGGCGTGCCGTCGAGCGGGTGGCGGCAGACCGCCACCGGCACGCCGTAGGTCGCGCCGATCAGCTCGGCGGTGAGCACCTCATCGGGCGCGCCGACGGCCACCACGCGGCCGCCGGCGAGCAGGGCCAGCCGGTCGGCCACGCCGGCGGCCTGGTTCAGGTCGTGCAGGGTGATCACGACGGCCAGCCCGTCCTCGTGGGCCAGCCGGCGGGCCATGCCGAGGATGGCCGCCTGGTACTTGAGGTCGAGGGCGGCGGTGGGCTCATCGAGCAGGAGCACGCGCGGCTGCTGGGCCAGGGCGCGGGCCAGGATGGCCCGGCGCTGCTCGCCGCCGGAGAGCTCGGTCACCTGACGCTCGCGCATCGCCCCCAGGCCGGTGCGCTCCAGGGCCGCCTGCACGGCGGCGCGGTCGTCGGGGGCGAGGGGAAGCAGCCAGCCCCGGTGGGGCGCGCGGCCCAGCCCGACGAACTGCTCGACGGTGAGCGGCCAGAGCTCGGCGCCCTGCGGGGCCAGGGCCATGCGCCGGGCCAGCGGGCGCGGGCGCAGCCGCCAGATGTCCTGCCCCTCCAGGCTGACGGCGCCGCCGAGCGGGCGCAGCAGGCGGGCCAGGGCGCGCAGCAGGGTGGTCTTCCCGGCGCCGTTCGGCCCGATCAGGGCCAGCACCTCGCCCGGCCGGGCCTGGAGCTGCACCCCGTCGAGCACAGCCCGCCCGCCCAGATCGCAGCGCAGATCCGTGGCCGCGAGCGAGCCCGCCGCGTGATCTGGCGATAGCATCTCCTGATGCGGTCGCGGGCGCGAAGCGCCCGCGACCGCATCAGGAGATAATGGTATCTTCATCGCGCGCCTCCCCAGCCGAGCATCCAGAGGAAGAACGGCCCGCCGAGCAGCGCGGTCAGCACGCCCACCGGCAGCTCCAGCGGGGCCATCACCGTGCGTGCGGCGCTGTCGGCGAGCACCAGCAGCAGCGCGCCGACCAGGGCGCTGGCCGGGATGAGCCGGGCGTGGCCGGAGCCGCAGAACAGCCGCGCGATGTGGGGCGCGGCCAGGCCGATGAAGCCGATCAGGCCGCCCGCCGCCACCGCCGCCGCCGTGGTCAGGCTGGCCGCCGCCACGATCGCCGCCCGCGCCGTGTTCAGCGGCAGGCCGAGGCTGCGCGCCACCTCCTCGCCGCCGGTCAGGGCGTCGAGGGGGCGGGCCAGCAGCCAGAGCGCGGCCAGGCCGACCAGCAGCGCCGGCCCGCTCATGGCCAGGGCCGGCCAGCTGCGCCCCGAGAGCCCGCCCAGCAGCCAGGAGAAGATCTCGTGGAGGTCGCGGTCGCTGATCAGCATCAGCAGCGAGACGATCGCCGAGAGCACGGTGCTGAGCGAGGCCCCGGCCAGCAGCAGCGCGGTGGCCGAGCTGGCCCGGCTGGCCATCGTGATCCCGTAGACCAGCATGACGGCGGCCATCGCGCCGATGAAGGCCGCCGCCGGCACGCCCACCCCGCCGATCCGCCCGATGATCGCCAGGGTCGCCCCCAGCGCCGCGCCCCCCGAGGCCCCGATCACAAACGGGTCGGCCAGGGGGGTGCGGAACATGCCCTGGAAGGCCGCCCCGGAGCCGGCCAGCCCCGCGCCCACCACGGCGGCCAGCAGCACGCGGGCCAGCCGCAGGTCCCAGACGATCGTCACCGCCGTGGCGCGGACGTCGGGGCTGTCGGGCGCCAGCAGCGCCCGCGCGACCTCACCCGGGCTCAGCCAGACCGCGCCCAGCCCCAGGCTGAGCGTGCCGGCGGCGGCCAGCCCGATCAGCAGGGAGGGCGCCCATACCATCGGGCTCAGGCGGATCCGGCTGATCACTTCGGCTGCTCCGGGTAGAGCGCGGCCGCCATAGCCTCCAGGGCGTCGGCCAGGCGCGGGCCGGCCCGCGAGACCATGTTGCCGTCGATCAGGTAGATCCGGCCCGCGCGCACGGCGCCGATGTTCTCCCAGCCCGGCCGCGCGGCCACCTGCTCGGCGGTCAGCTTATCGCCGTGCGAGCTTGGCCCCAGGATCACCGCCGGGTCGCGGTCGATGACCGCCTCGGCGCTCACCTGCGGGTAGTCCTCCGTCGCATCGGCGAAGATGCTGGCCGCGCCCGTCAGGCCGATCATCTGGCCGATGAAGGTGCCCGGCCCGGCGCTCATCAGCGGCTCGTCGAACACCTCGTAGAAGACGGTCGGCCGCTGCTCGGCCGGGATGCCCGCCACCGTCGCCTCGACCTTGGCGACCCGCTCGCGCATGGTCGTCACCACCGCCTCGGCATCCGCCACGTGGCCGGTGACGTAGCCGATCTGCTGGATGTTGCTATAGACATCCTCAAAGGTCTTCGGCTCGAAGATCAGGGTGGGGATGCCCACGGCCGCCAGGGCCTCGGCCACCGGAGCCTGGGCCGCGCTGCCGCCGATCACCAGGTCGGGGCTGAGCGCGACGATCGACTCGACGCTGATCGTCTTGGCCGAGAAGCCGCCGATCTCGGGCAGGGCGTCGGCATCGGGCGGGTAGTCGCAGTAGGATGTGTCGCCCACCACCTGCGGGCCGGCTCCCACGGCGAAGAGGGTCTCGGTGACGGACGGGGCCAGCGAGACGATGCGCTGGGCGGCGGCCGGCAGGCTGACCTGGCGGCCGAGCGCGTCGGTGATCTGGATGCTGGCGGGCGCGGCGGCGGCGGGCTCCGCCGTGGGGGCGGATGTGGGCGCAGCGGCGGGCGGCTGGGCGGCGGGCGCGGCGGCGCAGGCCGCGAGGGCCAGGGCGACAAGGCATGCTGAGATAGCGCGGGTCATGCGGCTCATGGGGGTGCTCCCGTAGATGGCAGATAGAAAAGACGGCAAACAGAAGCCCCAGCCTTCAGAGAAGACTGGGGCGACAGGACTCCGGGCATGCCATCGCAGGGAAGCGACTATGGGGCGCGGGTCATGTTCGTCCTCCTTAGCTCGAGAAGGGGTGAACGGATCGTACGAGGCAGGCTCCCTGGCTTCCGGCGTCCTGATCGGACCACCGGTTACAGTTGCGGCACAGCGCTGGACTCACACCAGCTTCCACCTTTACGCCCTAGCATCCGGGCTTGCGGGTCACCTCGACGATATGAAGTTTGGTAGGTGCAACGGGCGAAGTATACCACACGCGGTCTTGAGGGGCGGGACTTCGGGTGCGGTTTTGGTGAAGCTTTGGTGGCGAGGCCGCCACAAACGCTACCACCATCTCGCCAGAGCCTCCTGTTGTTTTAGCCACAATGGCCAGCTTCGCTGGCCATTGTGGCTAAAACAACGCTGGGCTTGAGGGCGGCAGCCCTACGTCGTGGTGCGCCTGGGGCTGACACCCTGCGAAATCTGAGATCCGACAAACGGCCGCCTAGTAGAAGCCCAGCTCCTCGCGGGCGTCCTCGGACATGAGAGACGGGTTCCAGAAGGGCGTCCAGACCAGAGTGATCTTCACGTCCTCCAGGCCCTTGTAGACATCAGCCAGCGCCATCACCTCGCTGCGGGCCTGGTTGATGATCTGCGGCCCGGCCGGGCATGCCGGGGTGGTCAGGGTCATGTCGATATCCACGACGCGGCCCTCATCCAGCACATCCACCCGGTAGATGAGCCCAAGGTTCACGATATCGAGGCCGATCTCGGGGTCGATGACATTGCCCAAGGCGGCGCGGACCATATCCTCAGTGATCATAGCTCAACCTCATTCTTAACGCTTGGATATCGATATCATGATACCATACACGGCGGTATCCGCGCAGACAAAACCGCCGCCGCGCATCGTCGCGAGGGGGCGCGGAGAGAAGGTGTGTTGTGGTTCAGATCCTTATCGATAACCCGCTGCTGCTGCTGTTCGTCGTCTCGGCCATCGGTTATATCATTGGGCGGATCAAGATCGGCGGCGTGAGCCTGGGCATCGCCGCCGTGCTCTTCGTCGGCCTAGCCTTCGGCGCTCTGGATGAGAAGCTGAAGCTCCCCGATATCGTCTACCTGCTCGGCCTGGTGCTCTTCGTCTACATGATCGGCCTGAGCAGCGGCCCCGGCTTCTTCGCCTCGCTGCGCCGCAAGGGGCTGCGCGATAACCTGCTCGTCGCGGGGGTGATCGTGGTCTGCGTCGCGATCACCTTCGCCGCCCACAGCGTCCTCGGCCTGAGCGGCCCGCTCACCGCCGGACTGTTCGCCGGCAGCCTCACCAACACCCCCGCCCTGGCCGCCGTCCTCGAGCAGCTCAAGAACTCCCCCGCCGCCCAGCTCAGCGACCAGATGCTCGCCGAGCCGGTGGTCGGCTACTCGATCGCCTACCCCATGGGCGTCCTCGGCATGATCCTCAGCATCTACGTGCTCCAGCGGGTCTGGAAGATCGACTACGCCGCCGAGGCCCGCGCCACCCGCGACCTCGGCACCCCCAGCGAGAAGCTGATCAACCGCACGATCCGCGTCACCCAGCCCGCCCTCGCCGGCACCACCGTGGCCGAGGTCGTCGCCCAGACTGGGTGGAACGTGGTGTTCGGCCGGCTCCTCCACGACGGACAGGTCGGCCTGGCCACGAGCGGCTCGCGGCTGGCCATGGGCGACCTGGTGAGCGTGGTGGGCGACCCGGAGGATGTGGAGAAGGTCGTGGCGGCCCTCGGCGTCACCACCAGCGACCCGCTGGAGCTGGACCGGCACACGCTCGACTTCCGGCGCGTCTTTGTCTCGAACCCGCGGGTGGCCGGCAATCCCCTGCGCGAGCTGGCGCTGCCCGAGCGCTTCGGCGCGATCATCACCCGCGTGCGCCGGGGCGATGTGGACCTGCTGCCCCACGGCGATATGGTGCTAGAGCTGGGCGACCGGGTGCGCATCGTCACCCGCCGCGAGAACCTCGACGCGGTGAGCGCCTATTTCGGCGACTCCTACCGCTCCCTGGCCGAGATCGACGTGGTCTCGCTGGGGCTCGGCCTGGCCCTCGGCCTGCTGCTCGGCATGGTGCCCGTCCCCCTGCCCGGCGGCGTCACCTTCCGCCTCGGCTCGGCCGGCGGCCCGCTGCTGGTGGCCCTCTTCCTGGGCTGGCGCGAGCGCACCGGCCCGATCGTCTGGAGCCTGCCCTACAGCGCCAACCTCACCCTGCGCCAGTTCGGCCTGATCCTCTTCCTGGCCGGCGTCGGCACCCGCTCGGGCTACAGCTTTGTCAACACGCTCTCGCAGGGCGGCGGCATCACCATCTTCCTGGCCGGCGCCCTGATCACCTGCGTGGCCGCCCTCTGCATGCTCTTCATCGGCTACAAGCTGTTGAAGATCCCGATGGGTCTGCTGATCGGCATGCTCGCCGGCCTCCAGACCCAGCCCGCCGTCCTCGGCTTCGCCTCCGAGCAGGCCGGCAACGATCTGCCGAACGTCGGCTACGCCACCGTCTACCCGATCGCCACCATCGGCAAGATCTTCGCGGTCCAGATCATCCTCTCGCTGCTGAGCAGGTAGCCTCACCAAGCTGCGCCGACCACAACAGAAGAGCCGCCCGAAAGGGCGGCTCTTCTTGGGTCTCATGTTTTGCTGGTGGGGAGGGAGATATTCGCTTTCAATCTCTCGAAGAGATTCGCGACCTTCGCCACAGACAAAATATTGGCGGGGAGGGAGAGATTCTTCGTTAGATTTACGCTCCAGTATAGGAAAAACCAGGTGCCCACATTGAACCTACAGATGTTGGTTCAATGTGGGCACCTGGTTTTTTGTTTGCGTTCTTACGTGTACCCGTTACTCAGCGACGTAGGCCGGGAGGCGCTCCACCGCCTCCCGCTTCCGCCGCTCGTCGAGACGCAGGTAAATCTGCGTGGTGTCCAGGCGCTTGTGCCCGAGTAGCACCTGGATCTCATGTAGGTTCGCGTTATGGTAGAGCAGCTGCGAGGCGAAGGTGTGCCGCAACTGGTGGGCGGTGATCGTGATGCCGTATCGCGGCAGCCACACCTTGAAGATGTTCGCGAAGGACTTGTACGTCAGCGGGAGACCGTCCTCACGCTTCCCACAGATCGCCTTGCCCCCAATGCGATCCACCGCTGGCACCTCCAGGTAAATGGCCAGCAGTGCGCTATGGATCGGAATGCTGCGGCTCTTTCCTCCCTTCCCATTACGCACTACCAGACGCCGCTCCTGGAACTGAATATCCTTCCAGACCAGGTCGGACATCTCGGAGAGACGAAGGCCGGTGTAGAGCATCGTCATAATAGCGCGCCGGTTGCGTCGCCAGTACCATACCGTCTCCTCGTCCTGGCCCTGGGGGCTCGCAATCGCCTTCAGGAGCGCATCGAGCTCATCCTGGGTCAATGCCCGCGGTTCGGCCTCCGCCTTACTCGGCCACTGCTGACGCCAGGTCGGGTCATCATCGCGCAACCCCTCGCCCATCGCCCATTTGCAGAAATCGCGGATCACTGAGAGGTGGTTGCCGATTGTGCTCGCCGAGAGCGCACGGTCAGCCATGTCTTCACGATAGCGCCTTACCGCTCGCTCGTCCAGGTCGCTGAGGTCGGCATCCTCCCCAATCCAGTTGGCGACGGACTGGATCGTTCGCACATACTTGTCCCGACCACGCGGACGCCGATCATCACCCCGCAACCATCGGGAGTAGTGCGGGATGAGATCTGTGATGCGCGTCGAAGACGTGAGTCCTGGGGTGTGGGAGGGGTGGTTACGCTCAGGCGGAACCATGCGACTCATAGCGAACTCCCTTACGCAGGTGGTGTCTGTTCACGCACCTGCACGCTAACGGCACCGCCCATTGCGGCACCGCTAGCCATGCATGCATACCACAAGCGGATTTTTTTCACCTGTATGGACTATAGTCTGGATCGCTATTTCATAGAAGAGGCATAGCAATGGAATATCTCACCGCCGGCATTCTGACGGGGATGTCCTGTGTCACTCTCGGCTACGCCGCCCTCCTCGACGCTATCCACGACCGCTATACCCCGGATCATATTTGGGTGACCGTCGCCGGGGGGTTTGTCATCGTTGGGGCGGGCCTCTGGCTCTGGCTCTGGCTCGTCCCACCACGCGCTGACCAACAATTCGATGCCTTCTGGCGCTTCGCCTTCCTCACCTGCACGGCCGGCTTCCCAATCATCGCCTGGCAGCTTGGCCAAAACCGCGCCCGCCGGAGCATCAGACGGCGGGACGGTATAAGCCCTGGAACTGGGAAGGCAAGCGGGGGTGAGATTGTAAGTGGAAGCGGAGGCCAGGATGGCGAAGACGCGCGGCGGCCGTGAGGTTGTCGACCTGCTGGTTACGTACCTCGACTGGATTGATGAGGCCAGCAACCTTTCACGAAGTGACGTGCTGTTCGACCCTGAACGGGCCTACGCAGCGCTTGTACGCGTTGGCGACCAGACTGCTGCACTGCGCCAACTGATTCGGCAGCGCCTAGAGCCGATGCTCGAACGTACTGCACGCAATGCCGCTACGGCCGCCCTTCCTGACCGTGTGGCCGCCCTTGAAGCGGAACTCGCCTCGCTCCGGGCACAGCTCGATGGACAGGGGCGGGTCATCCCACTCCGCAAGGTGGAGTGATGATGGACCAATCCATTTTTATCAAGCCGCCCAAGTTCGACCCCGCAGTCTGGCGTCCAGAGGTTCCCTTGCTCGTGATTATGCGCTGCACTGCACCTACATTGCCTAAGCAGCGGCGGCCGGCTAATCCCGCCTCACTCGTCTTTACCTGGCTTGCCTTCCGCTGGTTCACGGCCGCTTACCCTAAGCGACTCAAATTCAGCTCACGGTTGATCGCGAAGTGGATGGGTGCCAGCCAAGATAGTGTCCTCGTCTGGTCGAACCTGCTCGTTGATCGTGGCCTCCTGCTCCGCACCGAGGGCAGTGAAGAGGACAATTGTTTCAAGCGCCCGCAGCCGGTCTATAGCATCCCACTGCAGGAGATCGAGGCCGAGAGTAACCGGCTTTCTTTGGAAATGGTGCTGAAATGGCAGCGTGGGCCGGATGATCCTGAATTACCACCTGAAGCCCAACTCTCACTCGACCTTTCGCATCAGAACGCCGAGGAAAACCCCAGCCATGCCCCTAATTCAGGGCATGGGCATGCCCCTAATTCAGGGCATGGGCATGCCCCTAATTCAGGGCATGGGCATGCCCCTAATTCAGGGCATGGGCATGCCCCTAATTCAGGGCATGCCATGCCCCTAATTAGGGGCACATGGATGGATGGATCGGATTCATGGATGGATGGATCTGCGCGCGCGCCGAAAAAGCGTGGTCGCCCTTCAAAGATCCCGCCCGCCCCCACGGCTGATGTCTACGCTGCCCACCCGACCTGGATCGTCGGCGGGCCACTCCCCGCCCACCCACACGACCTCTGGAAGAACGCCTGTCCCGCACCCACCGCAGCACACGCCGACCAACTCGCCGCCCTCGCCGCCGAGCATGACACCCCTACCAGCGGTAATGGCTGGTACTGGGTCGGTCGGGCCATCCTCGCTGGTCTCCACGCGCAGGAGCAGTTGGGGCATCCGAACTACCTGCGCAACCTGCTGATCCGCTGGCGGGCCGAGGATTCCTACGGCTCGGACCTCCCCCGCTCATCGAAGGAGACTGTCCATGCGCGACCAAAACGAGGCCCGCGACCCACCGGGCCCGCCCGCGGCCGATCGCGGGTGGTTTCAGCAGCGCCCGCAGCGCATCGCGGGGTCGCCCCCACTGGGGCCGCAGCGCCGGGAGATGCCGATCTCTCCCCCGAGCAGATCGCGGACGAGCTCGCCCGCCTTGACGAGCAGGCCCGCATCCAGCTGGAGCAGCGCCGGCGCACCCTCCGCTGACCCTGACTGCTCGGTCTGTCGGGGCGCTGGCCACTACCTCTACGATGTGCCTTACGGCCATCCCCACTTCGGTCAACTCCAGCGCTGCCAATGTCTCGAAGCCGCCCAGGTTGCCGCCCGCCAGGCTGTGCTGGCCACTCGCGCCGCCGCCCTCACCACACAGCTTCAAGCCGAGCTCGGCCGGCTCCAGCACTGCACGCTGGAGAGATTCGACCCGCACCGCCCGCTCCCCGGCAGCGTCGAGTGGGACGGGAAGGCCTATACGCCTGCGGAGCAACGCAAGAGTCTGCTCTGGGCCTACTCGGTCGCCCGCCAATACGAGCCTGTCGAGAGCCTCTACATCCACGGCTCCTACGGCAGTGGCAAGTCACATCTAGCCGCCGGCATTCTCCACTCCCTGGCCGCGCGAGGTGTCGCGGGGCGCTACGGCTCGGCACCCGCCCTCTTACGCCTCGTGCGCCAGGGGTTCCGCGACGGCAGCGCGGATGACCGCCTGGAGGCGCTGATGACGGTTCCCTTGCTGGTCATTGACGACCTGGGCACGGAGCATGAGTCCGGTTGGAGCGAGGCCAGCTTGTTCGACCTGATCAACATTCGCTATCTGAATGACCGCGCCACTATCTTCACGAGCAACGACCCCGTGGAGGCGCACCGCGACGAGCGCATCATCACTCGCATCAATGGCACCGCGCAGATCGTGACCCTGGTTGCTTTCGACCATCGTCGACTCGGCCACGTCGCCGAGAGCGCTTGACCGGCGCACCCACCCGCCACGCCGCGGGTCGGGTGCCCGGGATCAGCTCCAAGGAGGTTCAGATGCCCTATCGTTCGCTGCATATGACCGGCGGCGTCGCCGCCCACCGCGCGCATCTGGCGATGCTCAGCACCCCGCCCAAGAAGCCCCATCGGCCCACACCTATGCCGCCGCCGACTGCCGCCGGGCTGCGCGCCAACGCAACCTCTCTGCGCCGCGAGGCTGACAGCCTGGAGCATGACCTTGACGGCCCGGCTCCGGCGCTACGTAAGCAAGTCGCCGACCTGCGCGCCCTTGCCGATGACCTGGAGGCCCAGGCACTGGCATTGGAATAAGCAAACGGCCCGGCTGCTGACACAGCCGGGCCACCGCAGGCGAACGTCCCGTCTCCTGCGGTGCCGCCATCATACCAAAAAGGAACGTCCCATGCCCGTCAACCAACGGTGGCATAATCCGCCACCACGCCCAGGCGAGGTGGCGCGATGAGCAGCCGCTACCTCGATATGGTGCGCCACCAGCGCCGGCAGCGCGGCGGCTGGCAGTTCACGGCGAAAAGCCTGCTGGCGATCCTCGCCGGCGTCGCGATGATCGGCTCGGCGATCTACTGGTGGGGCGTGCAAAGCCAACTCACCAGCAATGCCATTGTCGCCGTGGCCTTCACCGCCATCCTCGTGCTGGCCCCGCCCAGCTTGACCTCCTTCCTCATCCCCTGGTCGCCCGGTGGCATGCTGCTGCAGAAAATCAACGCCCGCACCTGGGGCTACGGCGTCATTATCGCGGCAGCGGTCTATCTCCTGTACTACTCGTTTGAGATCCAGTACAGCTGGTGGGCGATCCAACCGGTAGTAGCCAATAGCCACCTGATTCTCCAGCAGGTGATCATCGGGATCATCGGTTTTATCATCATCCCGGCCTTGCTCTGGACACCTGTCACCAGCGAGGAACTGGTCGAGCAGGTGCGCCAGGCCCACCTCGTCCGCCGCTATGAGCTCCAGACCCAGGCTGATATCGCCATACTCCGCGCAACGCTCCTGCGGGCGCAGGAGAAGGCACTGATTGGCTTTGCGAACCTGACCGTTCAGGAGAAGGAAGAGCTCGCGTCTGTTATGCGTGGCCTGGTCAGAGGGATCGACACCACCCTGCGCGACATTGGTGAAAGCGTCAAGACCGTCAGCGGGGCAGCTATTCCGTTTGAGAGCCTCGACGATAACGATGACATCCGGGGTTACCTCGACTACATCCACGAATCGCTGACCGACAACGCGCTGCTCCCCCACCGCTCGGCTCGCCCCACATCGGCCTATCCTGCTGCCTACGATGAAAGGATCTCGCGATGACCACGCTGCTCATCGCCGGAGACGCCGGCAACCGCAAGCTGAAGTTTCGGGACGCGGGGGAGAATTGGATCGCCGAGGACGCGTTGGTGCGGCACCCGACCCGCCTCTCGGACGACCTCGGCGGGGCGGCCCTCCGCCCGCTGACCTACCTAGAAGGCCCAGCCGGGATCGATTACGACGAGCGGGGCAAGCCGCGCCGCCGCCCCTTCCTGCTCGGCGTCGATGCCCAGCGGGCCGGCGGCCTCGACCAGGCCCGGATCGGCACCGCCCAGGTGCGGGTGGAGAGCGACGCCTACAAGCTCCAGCACCTGTATATGCTGGCCCGGTCATTGCCGCGCAGTCTGACGCACGACCTGACCGCCGGGCGACGCTGGAAGCCGAAGGATCTGGTCGAGGTGGAGGCCATGTTCGCCGGTGGCCTGCCCGGCGAGGACGCGGTTCACAAGCCGGCACTGCTGGCCTGGCTGCGCGGCAAAAGCGCCCATCGCTTCACCCTGGGTGAGACCGAGTTTCGCATCCGCGTGGCCGGCGCGCTGATCATCCCGCAGCACCTGGCCGCGACCTGCTCGCTCACCTTCAGCGCCACCGGCGCCCCGATCGCCAGCGGGGCGCTGCAGCGCAAGCGGCTGATGCTCGAGTCCGGTGGGGGCACCACCGACTATGGCGGCAGCGTGGGGCTCGATATTATCCCCGGCACCGAGGGCAGCGTGCGCAAGGGGGCCATCGAGATCGCGACGCTCGCCCGCGACTTCATTATGGGCGGCTACCCCGGCCTCCAGCTCAGCGTGCTGGACGTGCTCGCCGCGATGGATCAGGGAGAGCCCACCGTGTTTATCCGCGGCACCCCCACCAGCGTGCGCCGCGAGCTCCAGCAGGCCGCCGACATTGTGGCCACCGCGATCCTCACTGACGTCACCCCGAAGTGGGAGGCACACCTGAGCCAGGCCGAAGTCAATCTTGCCGGCGGCACCGGCCAGTGGATCTTGTCGGTCGTCCAGCGTGAGCTTGGCCAGATCGCCCCGGTGGCCCTGCTCGACGACGCGATCTTCCGGGTCGGCTGGGGGCTGGAGCGGCTGGCTCGCCACCGCATGCAGGCCGCCCAGCGCTAATCCCGCTCGGGAGCGGGATTAAACGAAGTGGCGTTCTAGGCCGTTCTGGTGCCCAAAAACACCGGTCACGAACAAAACAAAACGTTGGACAACTCCACATTTTTCAGTCAATCCCGCTCCCGAGCGGGATTGGAGGACAGCATCATGACAACCCCTGGCGATCCTGAATGGATTCTGCGCCTAGAGGCGGATGACCCGCTCCAGGCGGAGATGATCACCTACCTGCGGGCCATCCGCCGGCGCGGGCGCTACAGCCCGGTGCCGCGCATTCTGGCCCGCTGGGCCACCATCGGCTATCTCTTCGAGAGCGGGCGGGTACCGATCGCTCGCAGCGGCACGCCCATACCAGGCGCAGCGGAGCCCATCGCCCACGATCTAGCGGCGGTACAGCGCGAGATCGCTGCAATCGAAGAGGGTGCATCCGCCTTCGCCTTCGAGTAGCCAGCAATGGCGTTCGAACAGGCGGGAACACCCACATGTCCCGATCACTGACGGAAAATTTCGCGTATACTACTGATGAAAGGGCACCTGCGTGTTCTGCCCATTTCGCCCAAGCTCGCGGATCCGCCTCCCCCACGTTGTGGAGGCGCACCATGTCCGTTAAGAGCCGCGATCCCAATGCACCCACACCCTTGCGATACGAGCCCGGCGGCATCACAGGGTTCGCGATCGGGCTCGTCGGCATGCTGATGAGCACTATCGTTTGGGTTCTCGGCGCGCGCTGGACTGTCGATGGGCTCATCGTGATGTTCAACGCCGTCCTACGATTTCTCAACGCATCGTACCAAGCACCCATCCCGCCACATGTCCTGGTCTATGTGATTCTCTCGCCAATGCCGCTGATCTTCTCGGTCGTGGAGTGGCGGCTGCCGTTTCGCCGCATTAGCGACGAGTGGCAGTTCGCCAAGCCGGGTGCCTGGCTCGTGTGGGGTGGCGTGTTTGCCTTCGACTGGTACACCACGTACCTCGGCCTGGGCGTGGATCCAGGCGAGGGGTCGGTGCGGTTCATGCGCCAGATCGCCGCGAGCACGGTGGTTCGCACGCTCGTCGCGCTTGTACTCACCGCTGGGCCCGAGTGGTTGGCACGGGAAATGTGGGCGCAGCTCCGCTACGTGTTCACCAGTAAGCGAAAGTAGGCCCACAGAGGGAGGTTTCTATGAGCTTGTTGTACCTCATCACACTTGCTGCACAGACCTCCCCTCCTGGGGGCGACTTCGGATTCGAGGATGTGCCCTACCTTATCCTGGCGCTCATACTCGGTGGGGGCATCATTTTTCTCTCCACTACCCGCTGGGATCGGATGGGCCGTGAGGCACGGCAGCGGCGTCGTCCGCCCGCGCCCGAGGCTTCGCCCACGCCCGTCGCGCAGCGGCGTTCGGATCCGCCGCCCCAGGATGACCTCGCGGCCGCGCCAGCCCCTAACCCGCTGCAGATGAGCAGCATGCAGCGGCGGCACATGATCATCATCGGCGCGCCGGGCGACGGCAAGACGCAGACCCAGATCACCTTTATGGTTCGTGATATCGCCCGCGGCGACCAGGTGATCTGGGCATCGACCAACCTAGCGCTCTATCACTCGCGCGACCAGCGCACCGACCTGCGCCCGATCACACACCTGTTCGAGCATACCCGCGACGCGCTGGAGATCATGGCTGTGCTGCTGTGGGCCTCGGCTGAGGTGGATCGGCGCATGTCGTTCTACCACGAGGATATGCCCCACGGCGACCCGGTCGTGATCTACGTGGACGAGCTCGGTGGCCTCTATCGCCGGTTTGGCGACCTGCTCGTCAATGCGATGCGGAACATTGGCGAGCAAGGCCGCAAAGTCGATGTATTTCTGGGCCTCGTCGCCCACAACGCGCTCAAGGAGTCCACTGGCCTGGACATGGCACTCAAGCCGCTCTTCCAGACCCGCCTGCTGGGCAATGTCGACCAGGCCACCTGGACGGCGATGGTCGGCCCGGGCATCAAGCTTCGCGGCGTGCCCGATGGGCGCGGCCTCTGGAATATGCCGGATAGGCGCAACCAGATTCATGAGGTGCAGGTCGCTCGGCCCACCGCCTGGGAGATCACCGACCTCGCCCGGCGCATGCCGCTCCCTGATTGGGAGCCCATCCTGGAACAGGCCGCCCCGTACCTGGAGCGGCTGCGCGCGACGCTAGCAGTCAGCACGAAGAAGGTAACCGAGACCCTGGCGGCCGCAGCCGGCGAGCTAGCCGGCGCGCCAAGCGAGCCCGAGGCACCCGAGCCTACCGAGGTACCCTGGGCACCCAGTGCGCTGCACTTGCAGGTGCGCGAGCTGGTCCAAGCCGCCACACCGGAGATCCACCGCCTTGTGCGGGAGGAGGGACTGAGCCTGGCCAAGGCCCAGGAGCTGACCCAGACCTCTAACCGTGCCCTCGCCCGCCGCCTCGGCTTGGGGAGCGGCGGCGGCGCCGCCTCAATGAAGATTGGCGAAGCGATCAAAGAGTGGGAGGAGAATGGGGGCGTTCGCCTGTTCGACATTCCAGACGCCCCCCCAGCTAGCCGCCCTCGGGCCGTTCCGGAACGGGGCGAACGTGAGGAACGGGGCGAACGCGTGAACGCCGCCTAGTCAAACGGGTCACATCGCACACAGAACGCCCCCGGAGGTGCCTCCAGGGGCGTTCTGCTGCCGTGGAACGCCTACGCCGAGGTGGGCGGCCGCTGCCAGTAGCGATACAAAATTTGCCGAGGTGTGAGGCCGCCGGCGTCCTCAAGCGGCTGGTTCACCTGGCCAAGGAACCAGGTCGCCATAGCCAGGATCGCCTGCGCTCGCTCCTTGGTCAGCTCAGCGCTCCCGCCAACACCGGCACCAGCTTCCGTAGTCGCGATCACGCTGGCCAGGTCATTGGCGTCGGCGATCGTCTCGGCCAGCTCCAGGGCCCGGATGATCGCCTTGGCGTACTCAACGACCCCATTGCATAGCAGCCCCCACTGCGAGAGCGGGTCGAGTTGGTCCAGGCTCGGAATAGAGGCCTCGATAGATAGGTTCGGCATGATGGTTCCTTACGCCAGCGCGTACTGCTGCGCCAGCAGGTTATGGACATTCGCCACCTCGGTGTCCGTCAGCTTGCGATTCCAGTGGATGACCTCGTGCAGCGCGGAATGGTACATGGTAGAAACTGTCAGCGTCTCGGCACTGCCCATCGTCCACGCGCCCCAATTTGCCGTTCCGGTGGTGTCGGGATAGGTACCGATAAAACTCCCATTCATGTCCACCGTCCAGCGCGTGTAGAGGTTCCCACTACCCTCGTCATAGGGAAATGTACGAAACGTGATCACGTTCACCCCAAGCGTGCTCCAGATATACGCGACGACATCAGCATAGCTACCGGCGTTTGGCATGATGATACGTAGCATCTGATAACGGGAATCGAACCGGAGGAAGTTCGTGATGTTCAAAAAGACCCCGCCGGCCCCGACGTAGGCCAACGAACGCATCACCAAGGTCGTTGTCGTATAGCGCGACCCGTTACCAACATTCGTTACTCCGAAAGACGACCCGGGGGGGCCTGCAATGGCGTCAAACCCATTAGAAAGCTGCGGCACACGCCACCACTGCGCACCACCATTTGCAATCCCAAATACCTGCTGGCCGGGAAGCCGCGAGGTCAGGTTCGTCACGAGCTGCGACTGTGAGTTGTACTCACAGTTGACATCGGCGCGCACCCAGAACGCACAATTCGTATCGCCCGAGGGATCGAAGTGTGTGGCGGTCGGCGTGGCCCGCCGCGATGGCTGATAGCGTCGAGGGTAGCCAAACATTAGAAGTCGCCTCCGAAGATCAGGAACGACACCTCTTTGCCGCTGGTCACCGCTACGGCTGGGGCGATGCTGATCGTCACATCGGCCGGTAGAATCAGGCTCGGGTCATTCGGGTCGAGCCACGTAAACCAGTCGGTATCGAGCAGGCTCCAGTTCGTCGTCGGCGTGATTGCCGACGCCGCCGGCAAGGTCACCGTGTCGAGCAGGTAACTCGTCCCGCTGCGCACTAACCATACGGTAAACCGCGCCGCTGCAGTATCAGTTGAGGTGCCGACGACCGCGTGAATACGCGATCCACTTGACCCGGGCGTGAACACCGCCTTGGGGTTGGTGCCGTCGCTGTTGGTGAACTTGGTGAGCGCCACATTGGGTACGGCGACAAACTGCGGTGATGTGGCCATTGCTTTATCCTAGATGAAGGTGTTGAAGAGATAGATCAGGCCACCTGGCCCGCTGTGTGTTCCGCTGCCTGAGCTGCCCCCGCCTGTCTCAATGGTTGGCGCGACACGGAATGAGGCCCGCGGCACCGTCCCGATGGCCGGCGCAGCGTCGAATATCACCGTCTCCACCGTCGCCAGCGCCGCCTCCAGCACCATCTCGATCGCCGACCACTCGTAGCCGTTCCACCGCGACAGCCCGGTGATGCGCCACCACACGTGCGGGTCCTGGGCGGTGAGCGTGAAGAGCACGTTCGACGTGATATTGGTCGCGGCCGTCAGCCAGGTCACATTGTCGTCGGAGTACTCCAGCATGTAGCTAGCCATCCCGCCGAACCCGCCGTTTGTGCTCGCGTAGGCGGCCACCCTGGACACCGCCTTTGCCTCGGGCAGACCCCAGGAAACGACCGGCTGCGTGTTGCCTGACGACCAGTAGGAACCGGTGATAGCGCCGTCCACCAGGCACGACGACGGGCTACTGCCGTAGAAGCCGCCACTGTTGAATCCGTTGGCCGTAGGCGTAATGCCCAGCACCACGTTCTCGTAACTGGCCATCGTGAACGGCACCTCGGTGAGGTTGCCGCCGTCGTCGATATACACCGACAGCGAGCTGGGGATGGCCGGCGCGGGTAGATCGAAGGTCTGGTTCACCCCGTCGACCAGGCCGATGAGCTGGACGGCGGTGAGCCAGTCGCTGCCGCCCCCTCCAGCGATCGTGCCCGGCGCCCAGGTCGAGCCAGTCCACACCAGCGCCTGGCCCACTTCGGGCGCATTGGCCGCGAGCGGTCGGCCCTGCAGGTTGATGGTGTCGCCCCCGCCGCCAGTGATGCGGGCCTTGCCGCCGCCCAGGAACGCCACTGTGCCGGCGTCGAACACCAGCGTGTCGATGTCGGTCAGCGCCGGCACCCCGTCGGGCTCCTCGACGTTCACCGTCCTGACCGCATCGGGGATCCAGCCCGCGGCGATCTGCCCGGCTCCGTCGGCACGTGGGATGCCCGAGGCGGTCGGCGTGGTCTGCACCTCGCTGGCCTCGGTCATGTCCGGGGTCACCACCAGCTCGCCGGTGGTCAGGTCTAGTTGTACGACCTTGCGCGCCATAGCTACCGCCTTAGAGCTTCACGATGTAGCTCATATCGATCTGCACTCGCACCGTGGCTCCGACCTCGACGACGAAGCCCAGACGCTGCACGATGTTGCCCGCCGCGCCGGGAGGCGTCTTGGTCACCCCGCCCGAGGTGCCGGCGCTCAGGAACACCGGCTTGCCCACGTCGGCGGTGGTGAAGCCGCTCAGCGGCACCACCGGGTTGATGCCCCGCGTGAAGACCGAGGCGTTGGCCCCGCTGTTCACCGCCGCGCTCACGTAGCCGTGCGCCGGCTTGGTGTTGTCGGTGGCCAGCGCCTTCTGCACGCGCCGCGAGCCGCTGACGTTGTAGATGTTCACCCAGTCGCCGGCGCTGAGCGCCTCGCTGGCCTGGATCGTCTCCGAGCTGTCGCTGGTGCTCGGGAGGAACGAGCTGTCGAGCTTGCCGTCGGGGCCGGTGCGCAGGATCTTGTCCGCGTCGGTCGCGCCGGTGCTCTGCTGAATTGCGGTCTGCCGGACGATCTCGCCGGTCGTCGTGTCCACGTCGAGGAAATACTGGCCGGAAGGCATGGCGGGCTCCTATGAGGTTACAACCTGAACCGATATTCGTACCTGACCAGCACGCTCACCACCGTGCCCGAGTGGATGGCCGTCACCGTGCCCAGCGGCTGAAGCAGCTGCCCCGCGCCGACGGGCGGTGTCCGGCTGATGCGGCCCGGGGTCGTGCTCAGAAACACGGTGCGCCCCAGGTCGGTCAGCGCGGCGTCTTCCAGGTAGGCGCACACGTTCTCCCCGGTGGGGTAGACCGGCGCGCCCTCGCCCGCGCCCACTGAGGCGGCCACGAAGCCCACCGCAGCGTGGGCGAAGTCGGTGGCGTCGGCCTTGTAGGCCAGCGCCGCGCTGCCCCCACCCACGATCCGCACGAAGTCGCCAGCCTGGAGCGCCTCGCCGGTGGTCACCACCGCGATGTCGGCCTGGGCCAGTCGCGGGTCGTCGCTGCGCACCAGCTTCTGCCCCGAGGTCTCGCCCGCGCTGGCGACCGGCAGCCGGTTGATGTTCACTGTGCCGGTGGTCACCTGGTCGCCGTCGATCTCCAGTGTCTCGGGGTCGATGCCGCCTGCCCCTGGGAAGGTGCTCGGCTTGTTCTTGATCTCCGACCAGTCGACGTACTGGTCGGGGTTCTTGGTCTTGGCCACATACAGCGGCCCCACGCCGTGGACGAACTGGCGCTGGGCGCTGTGGGCGTCCACCTCGGCTGCGGCGGCGTCGCTCGCCTCGCCGGCGACGGCGGCCGCCGCCTCGCTGGCCTGGGTCGCCGATCGCGCCTTCAGCTGATCCGCTAATCGGCGCAGCGCGATGTCCATGTGCTGGCTCATCGGTCAACCACCCCGATCTGGGCGCAGATGGCCGTCATGGCCGGCGACTGGGTCGCGGCCCACTGCACCCCGTTATGGGCAAAGATGGTCCAGGTGCCATCCAGGTTGGCCTCGGCCGCCGGCGCGGCCACGCTGACGCGCAGCGAGCCGGCCACGATGCGGCCCACGTTGGTCGTGCCGCCGGCCACCACCTGCAGCGCCGGCGTGGTGTCGATGGTCAGGATCTGGGCGATGCCGGCCCGGTTGCCGGCGAAGATGCCGAGCGCGCACACCGCCACCGAGCCGCCCGCCGCGATGGTGGGGCTGGGCACGCTGGCCCGGTAGTTGGCGGTCAGGCCGACGTTGTTGCTCCACGCCGCCAGGCCGCTGCGCCCGTTGGCGGGGTCGCGGGCTGCCTGGGGGAGGTAGGCCGTCTCGCCCACCTCGGCGATGCTCAGGCTGCCGGTGTCCACCCACAGCTCCCGGTCATCCCCGACCCCGATGCCGGGCCCACCGCCTCCGGTGTACTCCGCCGAGCCGTAGGCCCACAGCTCGCCGTCGTACCCGCGCACGAAGGTGCCCACATGGCGCATCGGGTCGGCGGTGGTGCGCTTCCAGTACGGCCAGTCACACGTCCCCGCGATACGGCCGGCCAGCGGAAGCCCCTGCTCGCCCACCACCAGCGACGAGCCCCGGTTGTTGTAGCCGTCGCTGCTGACCAGCCCGTAGGCCCACGTCGCGCCCTTGCCGGTGAAGGCTACCCCGACGATGCGATGGATGCGGATCGAGTACGTGTCCCAGGGCGGCGTGAACACCTGCACCCAGCTCTGCCCCGCGTTACCCGTCCAATACAGGTTCTCATCCGTCCAGATCAGCCACTCCGAGCCGTTGCGCGGGTTGATGTCGATGCCGATCCACGCCGCGTTGGCCTGGGGCAGCGCGCGGAGCTGCCAGCCCAGCTCCGGTAGGTAGTGGCAGAGTTGGTCGCTGGCCCCGCTCTGCTGGTAGGGCAGCACCACCAACTCAGGTGGAACAACTGGGTTCACGGCGGTGCCGTAGCCGATGCGGTACGCCTGCGCCACCTCATCAATGGGGAATGCCGCGTGGTGGTTCACCAGCTTGTGCGGCCCGCCCGCCGAGGTGGTGCTGATGTAGCTGGCCACGAACTGGCCGGCGCCGGCCGCGCTGATCTTGTAGAGCGCCGTGGCCGGCCCGCTGTTCGCCAGGTAGGTGAGCTGGCCATAGAGGCCGTCCCTGACCAGCGCCGCCGCGTCGCCGGTGGCGACAATGTAGCCCTCCTCGTACTGGGTCGCCGTGGCGGCCGAGAGGTCGATGGGCAGGTGCTCGACGGGCACGCCGCTCCAGTCAATGGCGTGGCCTTCCTCGAACTGCCAGGCGTCGCTGAGCTGCTCCGCCCCGGCGAAGATGGCCAGGTGGCCCCAGGGTGCCGAGGCCACCGTGCGGCAGACCGTCCCGTTGGCCCCGCTCAGCAGCACATCAACGTTCACCCCGTCGAAGCTGATGTACAGGTTGGAGCCGGCGCAGACGCGGATCTCGCTCGGGTTGGCCGGCGAGCTCTCGGCGTATTGTACGTCGCTCTCGAAGCTGAACAGCGGCGTCCAGCTCACCCCGCCGTCGCTTGAGCGCGCCAGCAGGCTGCCCGCCCCCACCAGCACCTCCTGGGGGTTGCCCTCGTTCACGAAGATGGTGTTCACCCCGCTCGGGAAGGTGAACAGCAGGTCGGGCACGGTCAGCAGTCGGTCGGCGGTGTGGTAGAGGTCGCCGTTGGAGAAGCCGCCCAGCAGCGGGCCCTGGTCGTTGATGTTCGGCACCGCCGTACAGTCGCCGCCGCTCGGCTTGTAGCTGCGCCACCCCGTCGGGCCGGCCAGTACGCGCCAGCCGTCGCTGCCTGCGGCCACGCTCAGCGAGCGGGTGAACTGCTCGGCCGCAGCCGGGGCCACCGCCTTCGTGGTGTCGCGGCCCTCGCCGCTGCTGCTCTCCACGCTGAGCGTGATCGTCGCCCCCTCCAGGGTCGGGAAGATGAAGATCGGGTTCAGCTCGGTCGAGCTCGCCGGCTCGGGCTGGCGGTCGCCCGCGCAGCTCGCCGTCCACGAGCGGCTGGTGATCTCGAAGCCGCTCGGGTCGCTCGATGCGTCCTGGCACTCGACCACGGTCGAGATGGCCATGATGCCGGCCAGGCTCACCGGCTGCGTCTCGTAGCGCATCGTGAAGTCCGGGTTCGGCGGCGGGATGAGCGAGAAGTCACCGTCGGCGGGCTTCGCCCCGACGCTGATCGCCATCGTCATGGTGTCGTCGCTGGTCGAGATGCCGATGATGATCGCCGGCGTGTTCGTCAGGTAGCCCAGCTCCGGGTGGCGAAACAGGATGACGTCGCCCGGGCGCAGGTTCGGATTGAGCGGCGCGTTCACATCGACCTCGGTGGCCGCGCGGTTACGCCGCACGATCTCGCGCTCGGCGATGGCCTTGGCGCAGGCCTCGCTCTGGCAGTAGCTGAACTGCTCGACCACCGTGGAGCCAGTGACCCCGCTCAGGGTGAAGGTGGCGTCGGGGATGGTCTTGTTGGGCAGGCGCGGCCCCTTGGCCGTGTATGCCGCGACCACGCTCTCCTGGCCGATCATGGTGCGGTTGGCGTGATAGAAGCCGTACTCGTCGATATCGGCCCCGAACGCGTAGACGGGCGTGGTGCCGTCCGGGGCGGCCGGCCAGCCCGGGGTGTCGGCCACCTCGATCTGGCCGTTGGGCAGCACGAACAGGCCGCAGCCGCCGAACTTCAGCAGCGTGTCCAGCGCGCTGCTGATCGATGTGCCCTTGGCGATCGTGATGGCCACCACCGGCCCTAGCGCGTAGTCACCGCCTGGGTCGAAGACGCCGGCGATCTCGTTCGGCTGGATGCCGGCGGCGTCCAGCAGGTCGCCCACTGCGCCCACAAAGCTGCGCCCGTTCCAGACTAGGTCGTTGACCAGCGGCTCGTCGAGCCGGGCCAGGCTGTCCACCAGGCCAATCTCGTAGCTCAGCGGCAGATCGCTGATGGGGCGTGCCCCGAGCCGCCCGGTGAAGAAGGTCGTGCTCTCGCCATTGAGGGTCAGCGTCACCACCGCCTCAGCGCCGGCCGCGGCGCCGGGCAGCGTGCGGGTCTGCAGGGTGCAGATCCCGCGCTTCTGCGAGAAGCCGGTGGAGCGGCGCGGCAGGCCCTCGGCCAGCTCGATGGCCTCGCCGTCGAGGGTCAGGCTGGCCGACCAGACCTTGACCGGGCTCAGAATTTGACCGGCGCTGATGGCCATCGTCAGCTCCTTCCGCCCGGCACGCCGAAGGTGACCTTGCCACGGTAGCCGTCCACGCCGCCGCGCAGCGGCACCACGTCAAACTTCAGGATGATCGCGGCCGAGGCGCTGCCCGCCGGCGAGACCAGCAGGGCGAGCGTGGCCGCACCGTAGGCGCTCTGCAGCGCCTCCCAGTAGGCCAGGGCGTCGGCCGGGTCGTCGGTGGGCTCAACCCAGATGTCGCAGTCCATCGTCCACTGGCGCGAGCGCACCGAGCGCTCGAAGCGGTCGGTGCCGATCAGCTTGCGGTCGGTGGCGTCGGCCTTGACCTGCCAGTGGGGCGTCTCGCCGCTATTCGGTACCACCACCACGAAGGGGATGTCGTTGAAGGTGTAGTTGTCGCTCATAGCCTTACACTCCGCTCAGGGTGAGCCGATTCACGGCGGCGGTAAATTGCGCGGTGGCCTCATCGAGGAGCTGGCGCTTGAGCTGGTCGAGCCGCTCCTGGCTATCCACCACCGGGTTGTTGATAGTGATACCGCCCAGATTGATGGTGTGGCCAGACGCTGGCGCGACCGGGGCGGCGCTGCCGCCTGCCTGGACGAGGCCCGCGCTGACCCAGGTCGGAGCGGCCGGCCGGGGCGTGCTGGTGATGGCCGAGGCCGTGGTGCGGCGCGGGTCGGTGATGGCCTCGTAGACCGAATTGGGCTGGATCTCGCCGTCGGCCGGGGCAACGAAGAACTCCGGCCCCTCCTCGCCGACGACATAGCGCACGCCCTTGCGCACATCGCCGCCCTTGGCCCGGAAGCCGCCGCCGCCGCCGTTCAGATTGCCGGTATCTCCCTTGCCACCGCCTCCATCGGGCGGGGGCTGATCCTGGATGCCCAGCGGCCCCTTGGCCCAGTCCGGCACCAGGGCGGTGAGCTTGTTGACGAACCACGTCGAGAAGCTCGACCAGCCATCGATGATGCCCTGCTTGAGGCCGCTGATCAGCGAGGCCCCCAGCGATCCGTCGGCGAAGGCCGCGCCCCAGAGCCGTTTCAGCTCCTCCCAGAGCGTCGTGAACATCGTTCCTAGCGCCGTGGTGAGCGCCGGCCCAGCCTTATCGCGGGCCCAGGTGGCGAACTGGGTGGCCCACTCACCGAGCTTGGCCAGGATATCGGGGGCCTTCTCAACGATCCAGGTCAGGAACGCCCCCAGCAGCCCGCCCAGAGCCAGCAGGAGCGGCGGGATCTGCGGGGCCACCCACTCGACCAGCTTCAGCCCCCACGCGCCGAGTTGGGCCAACACGCCAGGCGCGCGCTCGGCGATCCAGCCAAGCAGCGCGGCCAGCAGGCCGCCGAGCTGCATCAGCAACGGCGGGATCTGCGGCCCGACCCAAGCCACGAACTGCGCGCCTACGGCCGCCAGCGCCTCGACGATGCCGGGCAGGGCCGCCCCCACCGCGTCGAGCAGTCGGCCGAGCATCTGGCCGAGGGCGGCCAGCAGCGGCGGGATCATCGGCAGCACCCAGGCCACGAACGCCGTGGCCCACATACCCAGCGTCGTGATGATGCCGGGGATGTACTGGCCGATGAAGCCGATCACGCTGGCCCCGATCTGGCCCAGGAACTGCATCAGCACCCCAAAGATTTGCGGGATGCCGGTCTGGAAGGTCTGCGCCGCCTGCTCGAGCATCGGGCCGAGCAGGGCGAAGCCGCCCGAGAGGATGATGAAGGCCCCCGCCCAGTCGCCCTGCAGCGCGGCCAGCACCACGTCCTTGAGGATACGACCGAGCTCCAGGAGGATAGGTAGCACCGGCCCGAGCGTCGTCGCGACGATGTCCTGGATGCCGCCGAAGTTCGTGGCGAACGCGCCGGCGAACAGGCCGACGAGGGTGATCAGGATGCCCAGCGGCGAGAAGAAGCCCAGGATGGTCTTGCCCAGAGTCAGCAGCAGGCCGATGGGGTTTTTGAGGCCAAGCAGGGCCGGGCCCATGCCGGTGAAGAGTAGTTTGAGTGAGGCGAGCGGGTTGGCCACGATGGCGACCATCTTCAAGCCGGTCACCCCGAGCACGGTGAAGATCTCGCCGAAGCCGGCCCGCAGCAGGCCGAGCGGGTTGAGCAGGGTGCGGAAGGCCGTGCCCATGCCGGGCAGCAGGGCGCGCAGACCGCCCAACGACTTCCCGAAGCCGAGCAGCATGCCGCCCAGCGGGGCCAGGAGCGCGCCGACGGGGGCGAGGACGGGCGCGAGGCTGGCGAACATGCCGGCTAGCGCCGGGCCGAAGCTCAGCGAGCCAAATAGGCTGGTGATCGCGCCGATGATCAGCGGCAGCTTGCCGCGTAGGTTCTCGGGGAGATACTGCGCGAGGCCGTCCACGAGTCGGCCGGCCAGCTGGCGGGCCTGGCCTAGCAGCTCGGGCGCGAGGCCGACGAGCGACTGGCTGAGCACCGTCAGGAAGGTCTTGATGGCCCCAGCCACGCCCTGGGCTCCGCCCTCCTGGAAGGTCAGGCGCGCGGCCCGCCAGGCGGTGCGGAGCGTGCCTACGAGGCGCAGCACAGCCGAAAGTCCGGGTGCCTGATGCATTGGCGTCGGGCCGACGCATGCGCACCGGATGAATCTGCGTGTCGCCCATGCATGGGGTGCGCATGCGTCGGCCCTACCATGCCCCCGGCGGGGATGGGCCGCCCCGGCGGGCCGACACGGGCGGAGGGCGGTCAATCCGGTTTCGGTTCACCGAACGCACATGGGCGTCAGCCCCCCGGCGGGCGATGCGCCACAGCGTGACTTCTGCGGTATTGCCAATATTGTGTTGGGGGAATATGCCAGCTTCGCTGGCATATTCCCCCAACACAACAAGAAATGCTGTTGCCGGCGACAACGCTGCGCGCCGTGAGGGTGTGGGGGAGCAACGCGCTCCCATAAACATGACTGGGGTTGAAGGAGCTTCCATGTCCAAAGACGTGCTGATCGAGGTCTGCATCGACTCGGTCGAGTCGGCGATCGCCTCCGAGCAGGGCGGGGCCGACCGGGTCGAGCTGTGCGACAACCTGATGGAGGGCGGCACGACGCCGAGCGCCGGGGCGATCGCCGAGGCCCGTGCGCGGATCGGCATCGCCCTGAGCGTGATGATCCGCCCGCGCGGCGGCGACTTCTGCTACTCCGAGGTCGATCTGGCGATCATGCGGCGCGACATCGAGGTGGCCAAGCAGCTCGGCGCCGACTGCCTCGTCTTCGGCATGCTCACGCCGGACGGCGACATCGATGTGCCACTCACCAGGGAGCTGATCGCCCTGGCCCGCCCGCTGCCGGTGACCTTCCACCGCGCCTTCGATGTGGCCCGCGACCCCTACCAGGCCCTGGAAGATCTGATCGCCGTCGGCGCGGACCGGGTGCTGACGACGGGGCAGGAGGCCTCGGTGATCGAGGGGCTGGATCTGGTGGCCGAGCTAGTGCGCCGCGCCGCCGGGCGGATCATCGTGATGCCCGGCGGCGCGAGCGAGCGCCAGATCGGGCGGGTGCGCGCGGCCACCGGGGCGATGGAGTTCCACGTGCTCTCCACGCGCACGGTGGAGAGCGCTATGCGCTTCCGCAACGAGCGCGTCTTTATGGGCGGGACGCTGCGCCCGCCCGAGTATGAGCGCCAGGTGATCGACCCCGCCGCCATCAGGCGCATCCGCGCCGGGGCTGGGTAGCAGGCAGATACACGCCGCACTGGTGCTGCTGCGACGAGGCTACGTCTGTGGCTGGCTACCAGGAATTGCCACCATTGGACGGTGCAGTCGGCTCGGATGGCATGAGGGACTGCATGTGTTGACGGCCACGACACCGACTGGTGCGATCACCGGAGGTTGTGCTTGACATGGGCCACCATAGTGTATCCCTGCGGATCTAAAGAGACGCTGTGGATCTGGGTGTGAGGGGTAGATGGTGTCTATAGTAGGTGTCGTGCGCGAGCGACTTGCCGACACATGTGACTAGACGCGCTATAATGCGGCTACGATGAGGTTTCAGGAGTCGGGAGCTGGGAGTCGCATGTCAGTGCTGGGGCTTTCAGATGTCCTGCGCATTACATTGTGGCGACCTGCCCCCTGACCCTGACCCTGACCCCTGTAGTGTTCAGCAGACGCAAAGGAGCATGCGCTATGGCCACCACGCGCGAGCAGCCCGCCATCACCGACTCGGGCATCGCCGTCGAGCCGGTCTACCGCGCCGAGGATGCCGGCGCGCCCCAGCCCGACCCCGGGGCCTACCCCTATACCCGCGGGGTCTACCCGACGATGTACCGCGGCCGGCTCTGGACGATGCGCCAGTACGCCGGGTTCTCCAGCGCCCGCGAGAGCAACCAGCGCTACCGCTACCTGCTCGCCCAGGGCCAGACAGGGCTCTCGGTGGCCTTCGACCTGCCGACGCAGCTCGGCCTCGACAGCGACGACCCACGCGCCGAGGGCGAGGTGGGCAAGGTCGGCGTGGCGATCGACAGCCTGCGCGACATGCAGACCCTCTTCGCCGACATCCCGCTCGACAAGGTCACGACCTCGATGACGATCAACGCCCCGGCCAGCGTGCTGCTGCTGCTCTACGAGCTGGTAGCTGAGGGCCAGGGGGTCAGCCCCGACCAGATCGGCGGCACCATCCAGAACGACATCCTCAAGGAGTACGCCGCGCGCGGCACCTACATCTTCCCGCCGCGCCCGAGCATGCGCCTGATCACCGACACCTTCGCCTACTGCCAGGAGCGCATCCCGCGCTGGAATACGATCAGCATCAGCGGATACCACATCCGCGAGGCCGGGGCCACGGCGGTGCAGGAGATCGCCTTCACCCTGGCCGACGGCGTGGCCTACGTGGACGCGGCGATCAAGGCGGGCCTCGATGTGGACGAGTTCGCGCCCCGGCTCTCCTTCTTCTTCGTCGCCAACCCTAACTTCCTGGAGGAGGTGGCTAAGTTCCGCGCCGCCCGCCGGATGTGGGCGACGATTATGAAGGAGCGCTTTGGGGCCAAGAAGGCGTCCAGCCAGATGCTGCGCTTCCACACGCAGACCTCGGGGGCCAGCCTGACCGCCCAGCAGCCGCTGAACAACGTTGTCCGCACGACGATCGAGGCCCTGGCCGCCGTGCTCGGCGGCACCCAGAGCCTGCACACCAACGGCTTCGACGAGGCGCTCAGCCTGCCGACCCAGCAGGCGGCCACCCTGGCCCTGCGCACCCAGCAGATCATCGGCTTCGAGAGCGGCGTGGTCGACACCGCCGATCCGCTGGCCGGCTCCTATGTGGTCGAGGCGCTCACCGATGAGCTGGAGCGGCAGGCCCGCGCCCTGATGGCCCAGATCGACGCGATGGGCGGCGCGGTGGACGCTGTCGAGCGCGGCTGGATGCAGGAGCAGATCGCCGACTCGGCCTACGCCTACCAGCGGCGCGTCGAGTCCGGCGAGCGCGCGGTGGTCGGGGTGAACCGCTTCGTCGGGGACGAGGCCACGAGCGTGCCGATCTTCAAGCCGGACGAGAACGTGGCCCGCGAGCAGGCCGAGGGTCTGGCACAGCTGCGGGCCGACCGGGACTCGGCGGCGGTCGCGGCGGCCCTGGCCGATCTGAAGGCGGTGGCCGAGGGCACGGGCAGCCTGCTGCCTCCCATGCGCGAGGCCCTGCGCCGCTACGCCACCGTCGGCGAGGTCTGCGGCACACTGCGCGAGGTGTGGGGCGAGTACCGCCCCGAGGTGCGCCTGTAGGCGCGGGCACGTAGATCACACAGCACACGAACGCGGCAGGCGATGAAAGCGCCTGCCGCGTTCGTGTGCTGTGCGCCCTTCGCATCCTTCGCGCTCGCGTCTTCCGCGTGGTATACTTGCTACGCGACGTAGCGCATCACAGAGCGAAAGAGCGCATTGGCGATCCTACTGACGAGCCAGGAAGCGGGGATATGGCATGAAAGCTGTGGTCATGGCCGGCGGCGAGGGCACTCGCCTCAGACCGCTCACCATCAACCGCCCCAAGCCCATGGTCTCGCTCGTAGACCGGCCCGTGATCCAGCATATCATCGAGCTGCTCAAGATCCACGGCATCACCGAGATCATCGTCACCGTCCAGTACCTCGCCAACGCCATCCAGGACTACTACGGCGACGGGGCGGCCTACGGGGTCAGCATCACCTACTCGCTTGAGGAGGTGCCCCTCGGCACCGCCGGCAGCGTCAAGAACGCCGAGCACCTGCTGACCGAGCCCTTCCTCGTAATCTCCGGCGACGCGCTGACCGACTTCAACCTCTCGCAGATCATCGCGCACCACGTCAGCACCGCCTCGATGGCCACCCTCACCCTCACCCGCGTCGTCAACCCGCTCGACTATGGCGTCGTGATCACCGATGAGGAGGGCAACATCCGCCAGTTCCTGGAGAAGCCCAGCTGGGGCGAGGTCTTCTCCGACACGGTCAACACCGGCATCTATGTGCTCAACCCCGAGGTGCTGGCCTATATCGAGCGCGGCCGCAACACCGACTGGTCGAAGGATGTCTTTCCGCGCATGCTCAACCGGGGCGATAAGCTCCAGGGCTTCATCGCCAGCGGCTACTGGACTGACGTCGGCACGATCGAGGAGTATATGCGCGCCTGCGGCGACTATCTCTCCGGCAAGGTCAACCTACCGCGCATCGGCCACAATATCGGCGGCGACATCTGGGTGGACGGGGACGCCGAGATCGCGCCCGACGCCCAGCTCCACGGGCCGATCTTCCTCGGCCACGGCGCGAAGATCAAGGGCGGGGTGATCATCCACGGGCCGGCCGTCATCCGCGACTACACCATCGTCGATACGCGGGCCAGTATCGACCGCTCGATCATCTGGCGCAACTCCTACATCGGCGAGCGCGCCGAGCTGCGCGGGGCGATCGTGCTGCGCCAGTCCAACATCCGCTCGCGGGCCGTGCTCTTCGAGGGCGTGGTGATCGGCGACGGCGTGCAGATCGGCGCCGGCGCGGTCATCCAGCCCAACGTGAAGATCTGGCCCGGCAAGGAGGTCGATGAGGGCGCCACCGTCACCTCCAGCATCATCTGGGGCAGCCAGGGCCGCCGCGTGCTCTTCGGCCGCTACGGGATCTCCGGCCTCGTCAATATCGAGATCACCCCCGAGATGTGCGCCAAGGTCGGCGCGGCCTACGGCGCCACCCTGCCCCGCGGCTCCTCGGTCACGATCAACCGCGACGCCCACTATACCCCGCGCATGCTCAAGCGGGCGATCGTCGCCGGCCTGCCCTCCGCCGGCGTCAGCGTGACCGACCTGCAGAGCGTGCCCATCCCGGTGGCCCGCTACTACACCCACGCCAGCGGCGCCGCCGGCGGCATCCACGTGCGGCTCTCGCCCCTCGACAGCCGGGTGATCGAGATCAAGTTCTTCGACCAGCGCGGCCTCGACATCCACTCCACCGCCGAGCGCAAGATCGAGAGCACCTACTTCCGCGAGGACTTCCGCCGCGCGTACCTCGATGAGATCGGGCGCATCTCCTACGGCAGCGCGGTCGAGGATATCTACACCTCCGCGTTTGTGCGCGCCCTGCTCCCCGAGACGGTCGACGGCATGAGCCGCGGGTTCAACATTGTGGTGGACTACGCGAACTCCAGCGCCGGCGATATGCTCTCGCACATCCTGCGCCGCCTGCACGTCGACGCCGTCGAGCTGAATGTGAACCTCGACGAGAATATGGTCTACCAGACCGCCGCGCAGCTTGAGGCGGCCATGAACCGCCTGGCCAAGATCACCGCCGTGGTGGGGGCGCAGTTCGGCGCGCGCCTCGACGCGGGCGGCGAGAAGATCTTCCTGGTCGACGACACCGGCGCCCGCCTGAACCCCATGCGCGCCCTGGCCGCGCTCACCGATCTGGCCATGCGCTCGGCCTCTGGCGGCGCGGTGGCCGTGCCGGTCACCGCGCCCCGCGTCTTCGAGACGATCGCCGCCCGCCACGGTGGCCAGATCATCCGCACTAAGGCCACCCTCGGAGCCCTGATGCAGACGGCCTCGCAGCAGCCCAACCTGCTGCTCCTCGGCGACGGCACCGGTAACTATATCTTCCCCAACTTCTACCCGATCGCCGACGGGATGTTTACCATCGCCAAGCTCATGGAGCTGATCGCGCTCTCCGGCACCCGGCTCAGCGCGATCCTCGCCGGCCTGCCGCCCTACTACCTCGCGCAGACCCGCGTGCCCTGCCGATGGGAGAACAAGGGCAAGGTGATGCGCATCCTCAACCAGCAGTACGCCGAGCGCCAGGCCGAGCAGGTTGACGGGATCAAGATCGACCTCGGCAGCGAGTGGGTGCTCATCCTGCCCGACCCCGACGGCCCCTTCTTCCACGTCTATGCCGAGGGCTCCTCCGATGAGCAGGCCCGCGTCCTGATCGATAAGTACGCCGGCCTCGTGACTGGGCTGCAGTGAAGGCTGAAGGCTGAAGGCTGAAGGCTGAATATCCGGCATTCACCATCACGTAACTCTCACCTATCCCCCATCGGTATAGCTTCTGGCTGAGGCTTTACTGTTGGGGGATTGCTATGCTGATCCGTCTCGCGATCGCCTGGATGGCCGGCGTCGTCATGGGCTCGCTCTGGTCGCCGGGGGCGGCCTGGCTGTGGGCGGCGGCGGGAGCCGGCCTGCTCGCCGCCCTGGCGCTGCGCCGCTCGCCGCGCGGGCTGGCTATCGCGCTGGCCCTGGCCTGCGTCACCCTGGGCGCGCTGCGCTACGGGGCCAGCGTGCCGCCCGCCGGCCCCGACGACGTGCGCCTGCTGGCCGGGCGCGGCGAGCTGACCCTCGTCGGCGCGGTGGCCGGCGACCCGACCCGCAGCGAGGAGGGCCAGAAGCTGCTGCTGCGAGTCGAGGCGGCCCGCCCGCGCGGCCGGGCGACTTCGACTACCGAGACTACCTGTCCCACCGGGGCATCCACGTCCTGATGCGCGACCCCGCCGACCTGCGGCTGCTCCCGGCTGCCGGCGGCGGCCCGCTGCGCCTGCTCTACGCGGCCCGCGAGCGCTGTCGGGAAACCCTCATCCGGCTCATACCCGAGCCGCAGGCCGCCCTGATCGTCGGCATCCTGCTCGGCATCCAGTCGAGCATCCCCGACGATGTGTACGCCGCGTTCTCGACCACCGGCACCAGCCACATCCTGGTCGTCTCCGGCTGGAACTTCACCATCGTGGCCGCGCTGCTGGGCGGGCTGATGGAGCGGCTGCGCCTGGGGCGCTGGCCGGCCTTCTGGATCACCCTGGCGATGATGTGGGTCTACGCCATGTTCACCGGCGGCTCGGCGGCGGTGCTGCGGGCGGCGGTGATGGCCAGCCTGATGGTGCTGGCCCGGGCCAGCGAGCGGCGCAGCGAGCCCTGGACGCTGCTGCTGGCCGCCTGCTGGATCATCAGCGCGGCCGACCCGCACACCCTCTGGGACCTGGGCTTCCAGCTGTCGGCCATGGCCACCGGCAGCCTGTTCGCCTTCGCCCGCCCGGTGGAGGGCTGGCTCGGCGGGCGGCCGCCTTTCCGCTGGCCCTGGATGGCCCCCTTCACCGAGGCGCTCACCGCCACCCTGGCCGCCCAGGTGCTGACGCTGCCGCTCATCCTCTACGCCTTTGGGAACCTGTCGATCATCGCCCCGCTGGCCAACGTGCTGATCGTGCCGGTGGTGCCCTACGCGATGCTCTTCGGCAGCCTGGCCCTCGCCGGCGGCCTGCTCTGGCTGCCCCTCGGCCAGGCCCTCGGCGCGTTGCTCTGGCTGCCGCTGACCTGGATCGCCGGGGGCGTGGGCGTGCTCTCCCAGCCACGCTGGGCGGCAGTGCAGCTGCCGCCCTTCCCGCTCTGGCTGCTGCTGGTCTACTATGTGCTTGTCGGGGCGCTCTGGTGGCGTCGTGGGCGCGCACAGCCACCCGGGGGCTTGTCGGCGGCCGACACACGCTAGGGGCGCATCAGGGGGAGGGTGCGCAGACGAGATACTATTGTATGTGGGCCAGGGCGCTACTCGCTGACGAGCAGGATCTTCCCGTTGCGCTGGCTGCCCTCGGCGTCAGCCACCGCCTGGTGGATCTGATCGAGGCCATACTCGGCGGCCACCGGGGCGCGCAGAGTGCCGTCGGCGACGAGAGGCAGGATGGAGCCGAAGAGCGCGGCCACCTGCCCGGGCGTGGCGGTGCGGAACCAGTGGGTGAGCCACCAGCCGCGCACCGAGGCCCCGCGAAACAGGAGGGTGCCCGGGTCGATGGTGAGGGGACTGCCGCTGATCGCCCCAAAGACGGCCATGGTGCCGCCCGGCCCGAGGGCCTGGGCTATGCGTGAGCCGCTCGCCCCGGCCACCGAGTCGAGGGCGTAGCGCACCCCGCGCGGGCCGACGGCCGCGGCCACCTGCTCCAGCACATCCTCATCATCCTCACCGATCACCACATCGGCGCCCTCGGCCCGCAGCTCATCGGCCAGATCGCGGCGGCGCACCAGGTTGACCGTGTGGAGCCCCGCCCGGCGGGCGAGCTGGATCACGAATCGGCCCACCGCCGAGTTGGCCGCGTTCTGGAGCACCCACGCCCCAGGCTCGACGCGCAGCACCTCGTGCAGCAGCAGCCACGCGCTGGTGGGGTTCACGAGCAGCATCGCCGCCTGCCGGTCGCTGAGGCCCGGAGGCACCGCCAGCAGCGCCGATGCGTCGACCACCATGTACTCCTGCCAGGTGCCGCCGACGCCCATAGGGGCCACCAACTGGCCCACCGCGAACCCGCGCACCCCCGGGCCAAGCGTCTCTATGACGCCGGAGCCCTCCATGCCGGGGGTGGCCGGCAGGCGCGGCAGGCTGCCATAGAGGCCGCGGATGGTAAACAGGTCGGAGGGGTTGATCGGCCGGGCGCGCATGCGCAGCAGCACCTGGC
>NZ_JAIEWN010000012.1:81267-106038 GCF_019599295.1 Oscillochloris sp. ZM17-4
CCGGCGCAGTTGCCGGCCAGGACGGCGACCCGGTCGCCGGGGCGCACGCCGAGGTCGGCCAGGCGGGCGGCCGCCGCGTCGGCGCGGCGATGCAGCTCGGCGAAGGTCCAGGTGATGCCGGGGGCGATCAGGGCCGGGCGGCCTGGGCGGGCTGTGGCCTGTCGGGCGAGCCAGTCGGGGATAATCATAATATTGTGGTAGGGCCGAAGCATGTAGGAAAGGCGCGGAGCGCCTTTCCTACATGCTTCGGCCCTACGTTTGGCGCAACACATCCGTCACCCCAATAACAGCCCGAGCGCCAGCAGGGCGCCGAAGACCATGTGCAGGCGGCCGGTGCCGCCGAGGGCCGCGTTGAGCGGGCGGCCGCGCTGCGTGCCGACCTTGTCGAGCAGGGGCAGGGCCAGGGGCAGGCTGAGCCAGCAGAGCAGGACGAAGGGCGATGCCCCGCCCCACATCCAGGCCAGCGGGGCGGTGAGGTAGGCCCCGATCACCAGCAGGGCGTACTCGCTGCGGGCGAAGGACTCGCCGAAGATCACGGCCAGGGTGCGCTTGCCGGCGACCTTGTCGGTGGGCGCGTCGCGCAGGTTGTTGACCACGATGATCGCGGTGACGAGCATGGCGACGGGGAGCGAGGCCATCAGGGCCACCGGGCGCACCTGGAGCGTGTGCAGGTAGTCGGTTCCGACGACGGCGACGACGCCGAAGAAGATGAAGGTGAAGACATCGCCGAGGCCGTTGTAGCCGAGCGGGAAGGGGCCGCCGGTGTAGAGGATGCCCGAGGCGATCGAGAGCAGGCCGACGACCAGGATGGGCCAGCCGCCGACGTAGATCAGGTAGGCCCCGCAGAGGGCGGCCAGGGCGAAGGTGGCGACCATGATGTTGCGCACGGTGGCCGGCGGGATAAGCCCGCTCTGGGTGACGCGGGTCGGCCCGAGGCGGTCGGGGGTGTCGGCACCCTTCTGGTGGTCGAAGTAGTCGTTGGCGAGGTTGGTGCCGATCTGGATGAGCAGGCTGGCCAGCAGGGCGGCGAGGAAGGCCATCGGGTTGAACTGCTTGTCGCCGAGGGCGGTGGCCGAGCCGACCAGGACGGGCACGACGGCGGCGGGCAGGGTGGGCACGCGGATGGCCATGAGCCAGGCACGGGCGGGGCCGGGCGGGGATGCGTTTGTTTTGGTGGTCATATGTGGCGCGTCCGTAGGGCCGAAGCATTGTGACAAAGGCACTCCGCGCCTTTGCCACAATGCTTCGGCCCTACACGTTACGGGAACCTTCGAAACCGCCGGAAGTTGGGCTTGCGCTTCTCCAGGAAGGCCTGCTTGCCCTCCTGGGCCTCCTCGCTCAGGTAGTAGAGCAGGGTGGCGTCGCCGGCGAGCTGCTGGAGGCCGGCGTGGCCGTCGGCGGCGGCGTTGATCGCGGCCTTGAGGAAGCGGATGGCCATGGGGCTCTTGTCGAGGATCTCCCTGGCCCACTGCACGCCCTCGTCCTCCAGCCGCTCCAGCGGCACGATGGTGTTGATCAGGCCCATGTCGAGGGCCTGCTGGGCGTTGTACTGGCGGCAGAGGTACCAGATCTCGCGGGCCTTCTTGTCGCCGACCATGCGGGTGAGCAGGTTGGATCCGTATCCGGCGTCGAAGCTGCCGACCTTCGGCCCGGTCTGGCCGAAGACGGCGTTCTCGGCGGCGATGGTCAGGTCGCAGACGATGTGCAGCACGTGGCCGCCGCCGATGGCGTAGCCGGCCACCAGGGCGATCACCGGCTTGGGGGTGACGCGGATGAGCCGCTGCAGGTCGAGCACGTTGAGGCGGGGCACCTTGTCGCCGCCGACGTAGCCGCCCTGCCCGCGCACGCTCTGGTCGCCGCCGGAGCAGAAGGCCTTGTCGCCGGCGCCGGTGAAGAGGATGACGCCGATGGTCTCGTCGTCGCGGGCACGGGTGAAGGCGTCGATCAGCTCGGCGGTGGTCTCGGGGCGGAAGGCGTTGCGCTTCTCGGGGCGGTTGATGGTGATCTTGGCGATCCCCTCGCCGCCGGCGTCGTGCTCGTAGATGATGTCGGTGTAGGTGCCGACGTTGGTCCACTCGATGGGCATGGCTATCCTCCATAGATAAGGGCGCAGCAGCGCCGCGCTGCTGCGCCCTTACGACGATAGGTATCCTACCACAAGATCGGCGAACTCCTGGGGGCGCTCCAGGTGGGCGGCGTGGCCGGCGGCGGGGAGGCTGATGTGGCGGGCGCTGGGCATGAGCGCGGCCATCTGCCGGTTGATCGCGACGAACTTGGCGTCGAGCGCGCCGGTGATCAGCAGGGTGGGCATGGCCAGCTCTCCCAGGCGGTGCCAGAGCGACGCCTGGCGGCCGGTGCCCATGCCGCGCAGCGAGCAGGCCAGGCCCTGGGGGCTGTTGCGCAGGCGGCGGGCGCGCAGGGCGGCGCGGGCCTCGGCGGGCAGGGACGCCTGGCTGGCGAAGAGCGGGATGCCCTGCCAGTAGTCGACGAACCACCCCAGCCCCTGGGCCAGGATCCGCTCGGCCAGGGCGTCGTCGGCGGCGGCGCGGGCCGCGCGCTCGGCGGGGTCGGCCAGGCCGGGCGAGGCGCTCTCCAGGATGAGCGAGCGCACGCGCTGGGGCGCGGCCGCCGCCAGGTGCAGGGCGGCCCGCCCGCCCATCGAGTAGCCGAGCAGGTCGAACTGGGCGTGGCCCAGATCATCCATGAGGGCCAGCAGGCCGGCAGAGCACTGAGGCATTGAGGGGGTGAGGCACTGAGCTGTTGAGCGCCCGTGGCCGGGCAGGTCCACGGCGATGACCTGGCGGTGTGGGGCGAGGGCGGGCGTCAGCTCGGCCCACTCCTCGGCGCTGCCGGTGAAGCCGTGCAGGAGCAGGATGGCCGGGCCGGCGCCGACGGTTGTGGTGTGGAGGTTCATGATGATGTATAAATGATACCCCGGCACCCCCGTGTGTAGGGCCGAAGCATGCGCCCGGGATGCATGGGGTTTACAACATGTCATTGGGGCGCATGCTTCGGCCCTACGGGTGCGTTACACAACCCCGATATCTGTGATCGCCTCGGCGACGACCGGCCAGATCGCGCGGTGGTCGGCGACGTTCTGGGCGCGCTCGGTGCGCACCTCGACGATGTGCAGGCCGCGCCGGGCCACGCCCGCGCCCACGGCCGCGCGGAACTCCGGCCAGCTGGCGGCGTGGCTGTAGGTCGCGCCGTAGAGCTCGGCCAGGGGCCGGAAGTCGAGGCCGTGGGGCGTGCCGAAGAGCGGCTCGAAGACATCCTGCTCGCTGGCCTGGGGCAGGAAGGAGAAGATCCCGCCGCCGTCGTTGTTGATCAGCACGATGGTCAGGCTCAGGCTGTGCAGCCGCGCGGCCAGCAGGCCGTTGGAGTCGTGGTAGAGCGAGAGGTCGCCGCTGACGAAGACGACCGGGCCGAGTCCGCCGGCGGCCAGGCCGAGGGCGGTGGAGGTGAGGCCGTCGATGCCGTTGGCCCCACGGTTGCCCATGATCCGCAGGGGCGCCTCGCCGGGCGGCAGGAAGGTGTCGAGGTCGCGCACGGGCATGGAGTTGGCGGCGAAGAGGGTGGCGCCCGCCGGGAGGAGGCGCGAGAGCTCGGCGAAGACCCCCGGCTCGCTGATGTCTTCTCTGGCCGCGAGGTGCGCGGCGATGGCGGCCTGGGAGGCCCGCTCGGCGGCCGCCCAGGCCTCGGCCCACCCGCTGCGCGGGCGGTCGTCCGCCCGGATCTGCCCGGCGACCCGGTCGCAGAGATAGACCTCGTCGGCGAAGATGTGCTCGGCGGCGAGGCTGGTCGGCTCGCGCCAGCCGGCCCCGCCGTCCACGATGATCTGGCGGGCCTGGGGGTGGCGGGTGAGGTACTGGAGCAGGGGCTTGGCGGTGGGCATGGCCCCCAGGCGCAGCACGAGGTCGGGGGCGTGCCGCGCGGCGAAGCGCTCGTCGCGCAGGAAGGCGTCGTAGGCTCCGATGGTCAGCTCGCCGACGTGCGGGCCGCGGCGGGCCTGCGAGAGCGGGTCGGCCAGCAGGGGCCAGCCGAGGGCCTGGGCGAGCCGCGCGGCCGACTGGGCGAGGGCGGGGTCGTCGTGGGGGCCGATGATGATCAGGCCGCGCTCGGCGGCGGCCAGCTCGGCGGCGAGCCGCTCGACGGTGTGCGCGCCGGCGGCGCGGCGGTGGTCGGTGACGCGGGGCGCGGGCTGGGTCTCGGCGAAGATCTCCGCGAGGCGGTCGCGGTCAGGCACCAGCGGCTCGCGGAAGGGCAGGTTGAGGTGGGCGGGGCCGGCGTGCGGGCCGGCGGCGGCGGCGAGGGCGCGGGCGACGGCGGCGCGCAGGTAGGGCAGCAGGCCCTCGGTGGGCTCGGGCAGGTCGCAGGCCCAGCGCGCGCGCGGGCCGTAGATGCCGACCTGGTCGATCGTCTGGGGCGCGCCGTTGCCGCGCAGCTCGTGGGGCCGGTCGGCGGTGAGCAGGAGCAGCGGCACGCGGGCGAGGTCGGCCTCGGCGACGGCGGGCAGGAAGTTGGCGGCGGCGGTGCCGGAGGTGCAGAGCAGGGCGACGGGGCCGCCCCTGGCGCGGGCGAGGCCGAGCGCGAAGAAGCCGGCCGAGGACACCCGTCGCCGGCATATGATAGGATACGCTCACAGCATCTCGCCCTGAGTGATGAGCGCCGCCAAGACTTCCCGCTATGCCGCAACGACACACCGCCAAGACTGAGGTGCCCCGCCCCGCCGACCCGCTGGGTCTAGCGCGTGCGCTGATCGCCCAGGCGCGCCCGCTGGTGACGCGCGACAGCCGGCGCACCCGCGACCTGGCCAATGAGGCGGGCGGGCTGATCGGCGCCCCGACGACGCGCGAGGGCCGCGCCCTGGCCCTGGCCGGGGCCATGCTGCTCGTCAAGGCGCTCTATCAGCTCGGCGACCTGGCCGGCGCCCTGGAGGCGGGCCAGGCCGCGCTGGCGCTGGCGAAGGGCAGCCGGGCCAGCGACGACCTCTTCGGGCTGATCAGCCGGATGACCTGGATCTACGCCGACATGGGCCGCTTCAACCAGGCCCTGGCCCTGAGCCGCCGCGCCTTCAGGATGGCCCACGCCCGCGGCCGCAAGGACTGGGAGGCCCTGGCCTACAGCGACCTGGGGGTGATCTATGACCGCTGGGGCAAGCCCGAGGAGAGCAGCGAGGCGCTGCTGCGCGTCGCCGCGCCCGATCTGCTTGGCGCCCTGGCCGGCGAGGAGAAGGCCCTGGCCTGCTATAACATCGCCGGGGTGTACGCCGATGCGGGCAGACCCGACCAGGCGCTGCGCTATGTAGATGAGGGTCTGGCCGCCGCGCGCACCAGCCATCTGCTCGCCCGGCGCGGCGCGGCGCTGGCCGCGCTCGGCGATGAGGCCCAGGCCGAGGAGTCGCTGCGCGCGGCCCACGCCCTAGCCCGCGAGGTACACGACTTCTATGACGAGTTCGACAGCCTACAGGAGCTAGCCACCCTCATGAAGCGCCAGGGGCGGCTCACCGAGGCGATCGACGTGCTCCAGCAGGCCATAGCGGCGACGGCTGAGGCGCCGACGCTCCAGATCAGCAGCATCCGTCATCTGGCCGCGATCCACGCCGAGCGGGGCGATCATCGGGCGGCCTATGACTGTATGCGCCAGCTTGACCTGATCCGAGAGGCCGCCCACAGCGAGCAGTTCACCCGCGCCGCCCGTGCGCTGGAGGTCGAGTTCCGGGCCGAGATCGCGCGCCGAGAGGCCGAGGTCGAGCGCAGAAAGAACGCCGCGCTACGCGCGACAATCAGCGAGCTTGAGCGGCTCCAGGACGACCTGCGCGAGCTGAGTGTGCGCGACCCGCTGACCGGGATCTTCAACCGGCGCTACCTGATGGCCCAGCTCAATGTCTTCCTGAACCAGGCCGCCCGCCGCGGCGAGTCGATCTGCGTGGCGATCTTCGACATCGACCACTTCAAGTCGATCAACGACCGCTTCTCACACCAGATCGGCGACGAGGTGATCCGCCAGGTCGCAACCATCGCCCTGGCCCACGTGCGCGCCTGCGATGTGCTGGCCCGCTACGGCGGCGAGGAGTTCGTGCTGCTGCTGGCCAACAGCACCCTTGCCGCCGGGGTCATCGTGTGCGAGCGGCTGCGCTGGGCCGTCGAGCAACACGACTGGGATTCGCTGTACCCTGGTGCCGGTGTGACCGTGAGCATCGGCCTGGCATCGAGCGCCCACCAGATCGACCCGCTGCTGATCGACCCGCTGCTACGCAGCGCCGATGATCAGATGTACGCGGCCAAGGCCGGCGGGCGCAATCAGGTCTGCTATTAGCGGCGGGCAAGGCGCGCTCAAGGCGCCCGTGGTCAGCCAGCCCCCGGCGGCAGCGCCCGCGCGGGCGCGGTAGCTGCGGTGCTTCATCGTATGCCTCCGCTAGGGATTGCAGATTGCGGATCGCAGATTGCGGATTGCGACACCGCAGAAGTAACGCTGTGCGACGCCGCCCGCCGGGGCGGCCCATCCCCGGCGGGGGCACCGTAGGGCCGAAGCATTCGCGCTGGATGAATCTGCGTGTTGCGCATGCATGGGGTGCGAATGCTTCGGCCCTACTGGGGGCGGCCATCTACCAGAGCGCGTTGGAACGCCATGCACGGCAATCTGCAATTCAAGATCTGCAATCTGAAATGGCGTCACCCTGTGTGGCCATCCGTCTGCCGCTGTGCCAGGGCCGCCCCGGCGATCAGCGCGGCGATGCCCAGCAGGGTGAGTAGGGTCGGGCCGGCCGGGGCCGCCCCGCCGGTGTCGGGCAGGCTTGCGGGCAGATCGCCCTCGCCCTCGTCGGTGGCGGCCTCCTCGTCGGTGGCGGCCTCCTCGTCGGTGGCGACCTCCTCGTCGGTGGTGGCATCCTCGTCGGTCACGCCCTCGTCGATTACGCCCTCGTCGATTACGCCCTCGTCGATTACGCCCTCGTCGGTCACGCCCTCGTCGGTGGTCACATCCTCATCGACCGGAGCCTCGTCGCCGCCGGCGTCGCCCTCGTCGCCGGCATCGCCCTGGCCGCCGGCATCGCCCCCGTCGCCCTCGTCGGGCGGCGGAGGGACGGTTGGCCGGGGCGGCTCGACGGTGGGGCGGCCCTGGCGGGCGAGCGCGCCGGCTACCGCCGGGGCCGGCGGCAGCGCCGCCAGCCCGATCAGCAGCGTGAGCGTGAGCCCGGCGAGCAGCGCGGTGGCGAGCCATCGAGATTGGTTACGCATCAGCGTACTCCGTGCTACGGCGCCTCGGCGGTGCGCACATACGGCCCGCCGATATTGTTGTCCTCGTCGCTCTCGATAATCGCGCCCTGGCTGTCCCCGCCGGGCACGTAGGCGTCGGCCTGGGCGTAGAGCGTGTAGGCCTCGCCCGCCAGGAGGGCCGGCAGCAGCGTGTAGTTGCGCCCCGGGTCCGCCGGGTCGTTCGGCTCCAGCGAGCTGAGGGTCAGCGTCGCGCCGGCGGCCAGCCCGTAGACCCGCCACGAGGCCCCGAAGGTCGCTACGTCCGGCCAGCCCTCGCCCGGCTGCGGGGCCGCATCCGGGTCGAGGTACAGGTCGACCCAGAAGGGCGCGTCGACCGGTGCCGACCCGCTGTTGCGAACCGTCACCTCGATCGCGTAGTCCTCGCCGGAGTCGGGCGGGGCCGGGACGATCCGCACATCGATGATCTGGAGGTCGGGCACTGGCTGCGGCTGCCGGGCCACCAGCGGCAGGTAGATCCTGGTCTGGCTCAGGCCGAGCGGGATGAGGTAGGTGTTGTCCCAGGTGGCGTCGTAGCTGCCGAGCTCGCCGGCGCTATCGCTGAAGACGAGGCGCACCGGGGCGCCGGGGTAGCCGCAGCCCAGCGCGTCGCCGCCGCCGTTGGCCAGCACGTTCAGGCTGAAGCCCTGGCCGGGCTGGCCGTTTACCGTGAGGGGCTGGGTCGTCGTGCTGCCGCAGACGTTGTCCTCGCCGACCCATGCCTCGACGCTGAGCGCGCCGCTGCTGCCGACGGGGGCCAGGCCGTAGTAGGTGGCCGGCGGCGCGCTCAGGATGCCGTCGCTGGCGTCGAGCGAGGGGCGCAGCGGGACGGTGATCTCCGCGCTGCTGCGGATCCAGTAGCCGTCGCCGCTCTGGAGCTCGCTCAGGTCGTTGACGATGCCGCCCCAGGGCGCCGTCAGCCCGGGCGCGTAGAGCTTCCAGGGGTCGTCGAGGTCGCCCTCGTCGTAGCCGTAGACCAGGGTGTAGGTGTAGGCGCTGGTGGTCGTGATGGGCGTGGCGTAGCTAACCCCGGCCAGGGCGGCGGGCAGCGCCTGGGTCGCGCCGGGGTAGCGGTAGACCAGGTTCCAGCCGGGGTTGAGCGCCAGCGGCACGCTGGCCATCAGCGCGTAGGTGCCCTCGCCCCTGGCCTTCGCCGAGGCGGTGTTGTCCTCCAGGCTGAGCGTGGTTGGCAGTAGCTGCCAGACGCTGCCGCCGGCGGGTAAGTAGTAGAGCGTAATCCCCTCCTCGGTGCCGGCCGGCACATCGGTTGGGAAGTAGCCGAGCGAGAGTGAGGTGTTGCCGATCTGGCCGCGCAGCGTATCGTCCGAGGCGCTGAGCCGGTAGCCGAAGCCGACCGGCGTGGCCCAGGCCGGCGGCGTGGGCAGCTGATCGATAGTCTGGAAGGCGTAGAACTGGCCGAGGCTGAAGGTGATATCGTCGGTGAAGAGGATGGCCTGGCCGTCGGCCGAGAGCGCCGGGGCGCGGCGGCGGCGGCGGCCCTTCTTGCGCCGGCGCGGGGCCGGCTCGCCGCCCAGGCTGTAGTCGGCCACCGCCTCGCGCGCCCCATCCGCCAGGCACAGGCCCGCGCCATCGGCGACGCAGACCCGCACCAGCGCGTCGAAGGGCGGCGTGGCGAATATCCCTGCGCCGGTGTAGGCCCCGCCCGCCAGCGTCAGCGATACCGTGATCGCCTGGCCCTCATCGGGGAAAAGCCGCGCGGCGAGGGTCTCGCCGGCGGCCAGCGCGCCGATCCCGGTCTCGGGCACGCTCAGCGCGACGGTGGTCGAGGTCACCGGGGTGATCTGGATATCGGGCTGCCAGCTGCTCAGGGTGCGCATGGTCAGGCGGGTGGTGGCCACGCTCATGGTGGTGCAGCCAACCAGCTGCTTGAGACGCTCGTAGACGCAGAGGGTGTCGCCGGGTCGGGCGCCGCGCACCAGCAGCAGGTCGGCGGTGGGCGCGCCCATGTCGATCGCCCGCGTGCCATTGCCCGCGCCCTGGTAGAGCACCGCGCGGGCGGCGGCCCCCGGCTGGTAGGGCTTGCCCTGCTCATCGCGCAGGGTCACGTAGGCCTCGCGGGCGTTCGATGCCTGGCCCGCGCCGGTGTCGCTGATCTGGGTCAGGGCCAGGGCCAGGTTGTCGGGGCCGCTATTTGCGTTGAAGCTGGTCGGCGCGTTCAGGTTGAAGTTCAGGCCGTCGTTATCGTAGAACGTCTTGATCGTCGCCCAGTCGCTGCGCCCGGCCGTGCGCGCCGAGAGCGTCTGGGCACATCCGCCGCCGGTCTGCCAGGCCGCGCCGTCCGTCTGGAACTCCGACCAGTCGTCGCGGTAGGGGTCGCTCATCGCGCCGGGGCAGCTCTCCACGCTGATCAGATTGTTGTTCGCATCCAGGCCGATATAGTTATCGTCGAGGAAGAGCGCGAAGTGGCCCAGCTCGTGGGCCAGGGTGCGCGGCCAATCCTCGCCCAGCGTGCCGCCGGGGTCGCCGTTACGGTTCCAGGTGGCCGGCATGCGCAGCGCGCCGGGCTCGTAGACCAGCGTGTGCGGTGTGTCGGCGATCGTCACCGTCTCGCTGATCGTCCTGGTGACGATGCCGCCCTGCGAGCTGTTCGGGCGCAGGCGGTTCGAGGCGTAGATCTGGATGTCGGCACCGTAGGTAACTTCCCCAGTGACCGGGTCTTTAACATCCTCCCAGTGGTCCTTATCGTGGTAGATCGTGATCGCGCCGAGCGTGGCCTGGCCGTCGGTCCAGTCGTAGAGCAGCTCGGCGGCCCGCTGCAGGTCGCGTCTGAGCTGGAGCAGAAAGGCATCATCGTTGCGCGCGTCCCACTCCAGCGAGACATCCAGTTTGAAGGCGATCAGCGGGCGGGCGGGGGAGACGGTCAACGTCTGCACGCCGGTGGACGTGATCTGATAGTCGGGCAGCCCCGAGCTGATATCGATCGGGCTAGTGTGGTAGAGCGTGAACTTCTCGGTGTCGCTGATCACCCGGAGCGCGGCGAGGCGGTCGCCGGGGTTGAGCGGGGTGCGGCTGTTGACGTAGCCGAGCTGGTTGCTCATAAGCGGCTCGCCGGTGAGCCAGTTGTCCAGCTGCGCCGCGCCCTGCACCGCCCCTGAGGGCAGGTGATACACCTGAGCGCCAGCCACAGGCTGATTCTTGTCGTCAACGCTTTCAACCACGCGGGCGATGTTGCCGCGCAGGCGGAAGGGGAAGGTGGTGGCGGCTTTGGGGGTATAGAGGTAGGGGCCGGGCATCGGGTTTGCCGGCATAACGACCATGCGCACGACGACGTTATCGGACTGCCCGGCGACACCGCTGGCGACGATGTCCCAGCCGAAGGTGTGGGAGAAGCCTTCGGGCGACGTAGTGAGATTCTGGGTGCTTGCCTCATCTGCCGCGATCGCTGGGAGCCAGCGCCCGCCGCCGTCGAGCGAGTACTCGGCGCGTACACTTGCCGGATCGCTCTCATTGTCGATCAGGGTGTAGGGGATGCTGACCACCTGGGCGCTGCTAATGATGCGCCCGGCCGAGAAGAAGTTGGCATTGTCGGTGCCGCTGGGGAGATCGGCCCCCGGGCGTGTCACCACAATGGAGGGCGGGTTATTCGGCATGCGCGTTGCTGGCGCTGTATGCCGGTAGAGCTGGCTAGGCCCGCCCTGGTTGATGACCAGGAGGTCAAGCGCACCGTCATTGTCCACATCGCCCCAGGCTACACTGGTGGTCGGTTGTGCGGCTGGTGACCAGGTGGCGTCGAGGATGAGCGTGCCCTGCTCGTTGCGGTAGAGCTGGTTGGGCGCGTTGTAATTGCCCACGGCGAGGTCGAGGTCGCCGTCGCCATCGGCATCACCCCAGGCGACGCTCCTCGTCTGCTGTGTCGGTGGCACCCAGGTGGTGTCAAGTGCGAGTGCGCCCTTGTTGTTGCGGTAGAGCTGGTTGGGCCGGTCATAGTTGCCGACAGCGAGGTCAAGATCTCCGTCGCCGTCCACATCGCCCCAGGCAAAGCTATAGGTGATCGGTCCTACCGAATACCAGCTTGTATCTAGTGCAAGCGAACCATTCTGATTACGGAAGAACCAGCTGGTTATACCGCCCTGATTGCAGACGACAAGATCGAGGTCGCCGTCGCCGTCGACATCGCCCCATACCGAGCACCAGGCGTAATTATGCGCCGGGTGATTGCGGATTTCGTCAAGCTTGAGGAGGCCATTGTCGTTACGGTAGAGCTGGTTAAGCCCGGAATCGTTACCAACGGCAAGGTCAAGGGCGCCGTCGCTGTCCACATCTCCCCAGGCCACGCTTCTGCTCTTATTGACAGGCGGTGCCCAGCCGCTGTCCTTGAGGATGGGGTCGCCTAGAGTGCAGTGACTATCGATGTCGATCGTGCAGTTGCGATAAAGCTGGTTAGCCTGATTGTTGTTATTGCCGACAGCGAGGTCAAGGTCGCCGTCGCCATCCACATCGCCCCAGGCCACGCTGTAGGTTGAGGTGTCGGTCACCGGATCGGTCCAGGCCAGGGTGAGTGCGCCTTTGTCGTTACGGTAAATCTGGTTGGGCTGGCCGTCGTTACCGACGGCGAGGTCGAGGTCACCATCGCCGTCCACATCGCCCCAGGCGGCGCTGCGGATGCTCTGGCTACTTCCTGCCACTGTATCTGGGGTAGCGCGAAATGTCCCGCTCTGGTTGCGGTAGAGCTGGTTGACTATCGAGCTTTGGTCGGCGTGATTGCCGACGGCGAGGTCGAGGTCGCCATCGCCGTCGACATCGCCCCAGGCTACGCTGGTGGTATTGGAGTTGTCAATGGTATTGGGGTCGTCAGGCGGCGGCCAGCTTGTGCTGGGGATGAGCCGGTCGCCTTCGTTGATGTAGATCTGGTTTCTTATGGTGTCTGCATACGGCGAATACCGTGAGTTGCCGACAGCGAGGTCGAGGTCGCCATCGCCGTCCACGTCACCCCAGGCCAGGCTGGTGGTAGCGCTGTCAGCGGGTTTCCATGTGGTATCGAGCTCGAGCGTGCCGTTGTTATACCGATAGAGCTGATTGGCTCGATACTCTACTAAAATCGGCCTAGAGATGGGCGCATACACCAGCCACGCGTTACCCACGGCGAGGTCGAGGTCGCCGTCGTTGTCGACATCTCCCCAGGCCACGCTATTGGTGTAGTTGGCATCCGGCTCCCAGCCGCTGTCCTGAAGGAGGGGGGCGCCTGGAGTGCAGCGCGAATCAAGGTCGATCGTGCAGTTGCGATAGAGCTGGTTGGCGCCGTAGTTGCCGATGGCGAGGTCGAGGTCGCCGTCATGGTCGACGTCGCCCCAGGCCACGCTCTTGGTGGAGTTGGTGTTTGTAGTCCAGTTGGTGTCTTGGAGGACAGGGCCGCCCGTGGTGCAACCATCGCCGGCCTTTGTGATCGTGCAGTTACGGTAGAGCTGGTTGGGCCGACCATTGTTGCCGACGGCGAGGTCGAGGTCGCCATCGCCATCAACATCGCCCCAGGCCATGCTGGTGGTGTAGTTGGTTTCCGGCTCCCAGCCGCTATCCTGGAGGATGGGTCCGCCCGGGGTGCAGCGCGAATCAAGGTCGATGGTGCAGTTGCGATAGAGCTGGTTGGGCTGGTCATTATTATTGCCAATGGCGAAATTGTTACCAACGGCGAGGTCGAGGTCGCCATCGTTATCCACATCGCCCCATGCCAGGCTGGTGGTGTTCTGAATCGGGCTGATCCAGGCATATGTAGAGGGAATTGTCCCGTTGTCATTGATGTAGAGTGCATTACCGCCAGCGCCGTTATTGCCGACGGCGAGGTCGAGGTCGCCGTCGTTATCCACATCACCCCATGCCAGGCTGCTGGTGTAGAAGCGGCTCGGCAGCCAGTTATAGTCCAGGCTCAGCAGCTCGCCGGCAGCCTCGGCCACGCCCGCCCCCGCCCCCAGCCCCGCCAGCCCCGGCGGCAGCGCCCGCGCGGGCAGCGCGGTGACGATCAGCGTCAGGGCGAGCAGGGCGGTGGCGATGCGGTGGATGCGGCGGTTCATGGTGGCCCCCTTCAGGGATTGCAGATTGCAGATTGCAGATTGCAGATTGCAACACTCAGCACTCAGCACTCAGCATTCAGCATTCAGCATTCAGCATTCAACATTCAACATTCAACATTTCAGCCCGTACTCTGCGCACTCCTCGGGCGTCGGCGGGCGCAGGGTGCGGCGCGCGGCCAGGTCCAGCAGGTCGTCCAGCTTCAGCGGGAGCAGCCGGGCCTGGCCGTCGGCGGCGGCGGTGGCCAGGGCCGCGCCGTCGGGGCGGTAGGCCAGGCTGTAGACCTCGGCCGGGTGCGGGATGACCGCCAGCGGCGTCAGGTCGGCGGCGGCCCACAGGCGGGCGGTCTTGTCGCGCCCCGAGCTGGCCAGGGTGCCCCCGTCCGGGCTGTAGGCCAGGTCGTCAAGCGGGCCGCCCGCGCTGATCCGCCGGGTCTCCGCTCCGGTCGTCGGGTCGTACAGGGCCAGCAGCCCGCCCTCGTCGCCGGCCGCCAGGGTCGCGCCGTCGGGGCTGAAGGCCAGCCCGTTGATCACCTCGTTGGCGTAGAGAGTCGCCCGCGCCCGCTCGGCCCCGTCGGCCGCGTCCCAGACGATAATCGCGCCCAGGAAGTCGGCGGTCGCCAGGGTCTTGCCGTCGGGCGCCCAGGCCAGGGCGCTCACCTCGGCGGCGTGGCCGGCGAAGCTCAGCCGCTCCGCCCCGCTGGCCACGTCCCACAGCCTGGCCGTGCCGTCGTCGCTCACGCTGGCCAGGGTCGCGCCGTCCAGGCTGAAGGCCAGCCGGTTGATCTGCTGCCCGTGGCCGTCGAGGTCGGCGATCTTCTCGCCCTTGCTCGGGTCGTACAGCATCAGGAAGCCATCGACATCGCCGAGGGCCAGCGTCGCGCCGTCGGGCGACCAGGCCAGGGCCGAGATCTCGGCGTCAGTACGGATCTCGCGCAGCTGCCGGCCGTCGGCCGCATCCCAGAGGCTGGCCCCGTCGGCCCCGGCGCTCGCCAGGGTCGCGCCGTCGGGGCTGAAGGCCACCAGGTAGGCCCCGCCGGGCGGGGCCATGGCAAGATCCCAGCGGCGCAGCGTGCCGTCCAGGCTGGCCGTGAGCAGCTCGGAGCCGTCGGGGCTGAACAGGGCGCCGCGCAGGCCGTTGGCGTGGCCGGCCAGGGTCAGCACCGGGTGGCCGTCGCCCACCGCCCAGACCCGGGCGGTGTTGTCCTGGCTGGCGGTGGCCAGCAGCCGGCCGTCGGGGCTGAAGGCCACCGCCTCGACCGTGCCCGTGTGGCCGCGCAGCACGTCGAGCGCCGCGCCGGTCCTCACATCCCACAGCCGGGCGCTCAGGTCGTCGGAGACGCTGGCGATAAACTCGCCCAGCGGGTCGTAGGCCACATCCAGCACCTCGCCGGTGTGGCCGCGCAGCGTCTGGAGCCGCTCGCCGTCGGGCATGCTCCAGATGATCGTCCGCCCGTCGCTGTCGCCGCTCACCAGCTTGTCGCCCTGCGGGCTGAAGGCGAGCGCGTTCACCTCGACCGCGCCCAGATCCATGCGCCGCCGCTCGGCCCCCGTCGCCGCATCCCAGAGGATGACCAGCCCGTCGTAGCCGGCGCTGGCCAGGGTCGCCCCGTCGGGGCTGTAGGCCAGGCCCACGACGGTATCGCTGTGGCCCTCCAGGGCCACAACCTCCGCGCCGCTGGCCGCATCCCAGATGATCGCCAGCGGGCCGACCCCGGCCGCCACCCGCGCGCCGTCGGGGCTGAGGGCCAGGCCCAGCGCGGGCTGGTTGATCGCCGGGGCGCCGGCAGGGATCTCCAGGCGCTGGGCGCCCTCGGCGTCGAAGATCCGCACCGCCCCATCGTTGCCCGTCGTGGCCAGGGTCTGCCCGTCGGGGCTGGCGGCCAGATCCTGCAGGCCGCGCTCGCCCACCGGGACGATCTGGCGCACCCGAGATACCTGCGCGGCCTGCTGGAGCGCCTGGACGGCCTCGGCAACCACCGGCTCGCCGGCGGCGCGGGTGGTGTCGGCGGCGGCGCGGGCCAGCAGCAGGCCGCGCTGCGGGTCGACGCTCAGGCTGCTCACGCTGGCGGCGGCCAGCTCGCGGGCGCGCGACTGGCGGGCGTTGGCCTCGGCGCGCATGCGGAAGCTGTTGGCGACCAGGGCCAGAATCAGGGCGATCAGGCCGGCCACGGCGACGGCGACGCTCAGGCCGCGCAGCAGGGCGGCCCGCCGCCGGGCGGCGCGGCAGATGTCAAGAAAATCCTGCTCGTTCGGCGTGAGCACCTCGGCGTTGGCGGCGGCCCACTGCTCGGCCTCAGCCAGGCTGGCCCCGCGCAGCAGCAGCCCCTCGGGGCGGCCCTGCTGCTGCCACAGCTCGGCCTGGCGCTGCAGCGTGCTCAGGTTGGCCGCGAACCAGGCCGCGTTGCCGGCGCGCACCGGCGCGATCAGCCGGTCGTGGGCCAGCTCGAACCAGGTCGCGCCCCGGCGCGGCTCGGCCCGCACCAGGTAGGCGTCGATCAGCCGGGCGATCGCCTGGTTGGGCAGCCCGGCGCTCGCGCCCGCGCCCTGGAGCACCTGGCCGCGCACCCCCTGCGGCGTGATCAGCTCGCGGTCGAACCAGGCCCGCAGCGCCCGCTCGCTCACCCCGCTGGCCTGCGCCGTGGCCGCCACCCGCTCGGCGTAGTAGTCGCCCAGCGCCCCGCTCACGTCGCCCAGGGCCTCCAGGTGTGCGGGCGCGATCTGGGTGGCCCCAGGCGTCAGGCGCTCCCAGAGCCGCAGGCCGACCACCTGGAGCTGCACCGGCTCCACGCTCGGGCCGAGCTGTGGCAGGATCGCGCCGTCGGCCTGCTGCACATTCACCCGGCGCAGGTCATCGACCAGGCGCGCGGCCAGCGCGGCGGGGAAGTCGACCCCGGCCGCGCGCGGCGGCTCGCGCAGCGCCTCCAGCGCCCCCTCCACGCCGAGCAGGTCGAGCCGGAAGTGGCTGGCCAGCCGGCTGGGGATGCGGCGGGCGAAGGGCTCCAGGGCGGCCACATACTCCTCGCGGATCACCACCAGCGCCCAGAGCCGGGGCAGCTGGAGGGCCGCGCCCAGCTCGCGGAAGAAGGCCAGCTTCGCCGCCGTGTCGGTCGGGTCGCGGGTCAGCACCTCCTCAAACTGGTCGATGATCAGCACCGTATCCTGGTCGGCCTCGGCGGGCGCGCGGCGGGCCAGATAGCCGGCCAGGCCCAGCGGCTCGATCTCGGCGGGCGGCAGCCGCTGCTCGGCAGGGGCGCCCTCCTCCAGCGAGCGCAGCATCGCCCGGGCGTAGCGGTTGCCCGGCCAGCCAGCCGGCGGCTCCTCGCCGACCCGCACGGTGGGCAGCACCGTAAACGCACGCTCCTCCAGCAGCGGGATGAGCGCCGCCTGGATCAGCGAGGTCTTCCCGGCCCCCGAGGGCGAGTGCAGCAGCACGATCCGCTCGGCGACCAGCATGCTCAGCAGCGAGCGGGCCTCGTAGTCGCGCCCGTAGAGCGTCTCTCCGGTCTGGAAGGGGCGCGGGCCGAGGAAGGGCTGCGATGGCAGGGGCGTAGTCATAGCGATTGCTAGGTTTCCAAGATTTCTTATTGGTGTGGCGGAATGTGCCAGCGAAGCTGGCACATTCCGCCACACCAATAAGATTCTCATCGTCGCCGGACGGCGGCGCGCTCGGCGGGGGGCGCGGCGGGCGCGGCCGCCAGCTGGGCCAGCAGCTCGCGGGTGAAGTCCTCCACGCTGCCCCAGAAGATACTGATATCGCTCGCGTCAAAGTAGCGCTCGAAGTAGCGCCGGGCCCGCTCGGGCAGCAGAAAGTCATCCTCATCGGGCGCGACCTGGCCGGCGATGTTGGCGTACTTGCTGCGCCGCGAGCGGCCCTCCTGCTGGAGCAGGCTGCGGTAGAGCACCCGGAAGTCCCAGCCGTCGATGCGGTAGCCCAGCAGCAGCAGCGCGGTGTCGGCCAGGGCCTCGCGCACCGCCAGCGGGATGAGGTCGGGCACGCGGGCCACCCGCATCAGGAAATCGAAGTAGTCATCCTCGGCCAGCACCAGCGAGTCGGGCTCGGCCAGGATGCCGAAGAGGTGGAAGACCAGCGGCCGCGCGGGGGTCGGCAGGTAGCGCGGCTCCTCGTCGTAGATCGAGGAGATCTTCTCCAGGTCGGGCGTCCAGCGGCAGAACTCGACCATGGGCTCCTTGCCGGCGGCGCGCAGCGCCTCGGAGAGCAGGCTGTGGTAGCCCGTCGTCACATAGATCGGGAAGGGCTGGGCGGCCAGCACCTTGTAGGGGTCGTGCGGGTCGCGCTCGCGCTGGATCTCGCCCACGGCGGCCAGCAGGTCGTAGACATCGGCCTGCTCTGCGCCCTCGGCCAGGTCGGCCGCAAACCGCCGGGCCAGGGCGTCGCGGATCTCGTCGGCGATCTCCTCGCGCGGGAAGCTGGGGGCCTGGTTGACCATAAGGTACTGGGCCACCTCCTGCAGCTCGTCGCGCTCGTGGGGGGCGAGCGGGAAGCGGTAGCGCTCGGCCCAGCGCATGGCCAGGGCGCTCGGCGAGCCGAGGGTGCGCTCGGAGAGGGTCGCCCCGATGACCGGGGTGGCCTGGCCTCGGCTGACGCTGCGCACGATCGCCGGCCAGCGCTCGAAGCCCTGCTTCTCGTCGGCGAACCCCGGCACATACCAGATCCGCCCGGCGCGCAGGCGCATGAACAGGGTCGGCATCCAGCTGTCGGGCCGCGCGCGCACCGCCCCGCGGGCCACGGCCATGGCCCGGTCGATCTGGCCGTCGCGGGCCAGCTCGCGGAAGAAGGCCGGCGTGAAGGCGGCGAGCGTCTCCATCGTCACCTTGCCCTGCATCGCGATCACGGCGGGCACGCCGGCCTCGGCCAGCAGCGGGCCGAGGGCGCTCAGCGCGTCGCCCGCCCCGTCGCCCGCGCTCTCGCACGAGGCCAGCAGCACCAGGCGCGGGCGCTGCTCCAGCTCGCGGATGCGCTGGGCCAGCTCGGCCCCGGATGTGTGGGCCGTCGCCCCAGCATCCCCCTCCAGCCAGAGCGTCGGCGCGCCCCGGGCCATGGCCCCGTGACAGACCAGGTAGAGGATATCCGCCCCGTCGCGCAGGCCGTCGATGATCGCGCCGAGGCTGGCCTGCCCGGGGTCGGCCAATGTGGTGAGGGGCGTGCTGCCCAGCGCGGCGCGGGCGCGGGCCAGCTCGGCGGCGGCATCGATCGGGGCCAGCCCGAAGCGGGCCAGGTCGGAGGGCGCGGCCACGGCGACCAGGGCGCGCAGCTCGCCCTGGGGGCGCAGGCGGAGGGGCCGCCAGTCGCCGGCGGCCAGGTAGCGCGAGAAGAGCAGGCGCTCATCGGTCAGCAGGGGCTGGCCGGCCTCAGGGTCGCGCAGGGTCTCCCAGCGCAGGGCGTGCAGCTCGCCGGCGCCGGGGCCGAGCAGCAGGCGCAGGCGCAGGGCCACATCGAGCGAGGCGGCGCTGGCCCGGGCCTGGGCGAAGGCCTGGCGCAGGGCGGGGGAGGCGAAGAGGGCGGCGCCGAGCGCCTGCCCGTAGGCCGCAGAGTCGGGCGCGAGGGCGCGTAGCGCGCTGAGGTCGAAGGTCGCCAGGGCGGGCTCGCTGCCTGCCAGGCGGATGTCGGCGGCGCTGTCGGGCGGGCTGTAGCGCAGGTCGACGGCGTAGCTGCCGTCATCCCGCCGGCTCAGGCCAATCTCCAGGTCGGCGAAGCGAGACTCCATTGCGGTACATCACAATAAGCCTGTGGAATATTGTGTTTATAGTAACAAAGAATAACATATATAATTCTGACTCCATTATGTGGCGAGGCAAAAGGCGCGTCAAGTGAAGACCTGGCCACGCTCGGCGCAGATCGGCGTTTGTTTACGGCGTATTGTTTCGGGCTGCCAGCACCGCCCGGCCGTAAACGGCCGGGTGCCTCGCGTATGCGCAAAACATACGTCACACCCTCGGCGTTTGTGCAGGCCGCACCCTATGGTATCTTACTGCTATGCCCGCTGCGCTCATCTGTGCCCTTGTCTGAGGAGAGCATATGCTAAACACCCAAGAGATCATGGCGATCATCCCGCACCGCTACCCCTTCCTGCTGGTGGACCGCATCCTGGAGCTGGAGCCGGGGCTGCGGGCGGTGGGCGAGAAGCTGGTGAGCGCCAACGAGCCGCAGTTCACCGGCCACTTCCCAGGCAACCCGATCATGCCCGGCGTGCTGATCGTCGAGGCCCTGGCGCAGACGGGGGCGGTGGCGGCCCTGAGCCTGCCGGAGCACGCCGGCAAGCTGGCGCTCTTCGCCGGCATCGACGGGGCGCGCTTCAAGCGGGTGGTGCGCCCTGGCGACGTGCTGCGCCTTGAGGTGACGATGGAGAAGTTCCGCCGCGGGGTGGGCAAGGCCGCCGCGCGGGCCACCGTGGACGGCCAGCTGGCCTGCGAGGCCTCGCTGCTCTTCGCGATCACGCAGGCCTAAAACGCCACACCGCAAAAGTCACGCTGTGCGGCGTCGCCGCCGGGGGGCTGAAGCCCCCGGCTAGGTGCTACGAAGGCCGCCTGCGCGGCCTGTCTGAGGCCGCGCAGGCGGCCTTCGCAAAGCCGTAGCCCGCCCGTTTACGGGCCGGGCACGCGCAGGGTGGCAGCGTTCCTTTTGCGGTACTGCCCTAAAACAGATCGCCCTCAGGGGCGCCAGGGCGCAGCCCGGTTCCGCCCACGCTCCTTGGCCAGATAGAGCGCGCTGTCGGCGTGGGACAGCAGCTGCCCGATCGTATCGCGCTTGATGCCGAGCTCGGCGACGCCGATGCTGATCGTCATCGTGAGCGCCGTCGCCTCGGCGGCGAAGGGCGCGCGCTCGACCTCGCGGCACAGGCGCTCGGCCAGCACGAGGGCGGACGCCTCTGCGGTCATCGGCAGCAGGCAGAGGAACTCCTCGCCGCCGTAGCGACCGATGTGGTCGGTCGTGCGGATGGAGCACCGCAGCAGCTCGGCGCAGTCGCGCAGCACCTCGTCGCCAGCCGGGTGGCCGTAGCGGTCATTCACCTGCTTAAAGTGGTCGATGTCGATCATCAGGATCGAGATCGCCGAGCCGTAGCGCTCCGCGCGCTCGACCTCCTCGGCCAGCCGGAGCAGGATGCTGCGCCGGTTGGGCAGCTGGGTGAGCTCATCGACGTTGGCGATCCGCTCGATCTTCGCCATCGCCTCCTCAAGCATGCGCTGCTTCTGGGTCAGCTCGTGACCAGTCTTCTGGAGGCTGCGGGTGGTGGTCGACAGCTCGCTGGTGACGCGCATATACTCCTCGGCCCCGTGCTGGTCGAGGGGGGCGATCGGCTCGGCGAGCAGCGCCACCTGCGAGTCGGCGGCCGCGTCCATGTGGCAGCGGTAGGACTGCGGGATGGCGGTAGGCCCATCGATAACATTCAGCGTGGTCGGCCCGGCGCGCCCCTCGGCGAGGGCCTGCTGTACCTGCGTGAGGAATCGCGGGCGGCTGCTCAGATCCAGCAGCGCGGCGAAGCCCTGCTCGCCGGGCGGCGGGCCAAGGAGCTGCCGCAGGCGCGGGTTCGCCGCGATCACCCGGCCGCGCGCATCGATCAGCGCGATCAGGCAGGTGCTCCGCTCGATCAGCAGCCGGCCGCCGAGAGCGATCAGACGCTCAACAGATTCGCTCACGCAAGCACCAGACAGCTTGTGTACGCAGCCTCAATATAGTCAATCCCCTCGCGCGCATTGCGGGCGAACCCGTCGGCCCCGATCTTCCGCCAGCGGTCGGGGGTGAACTGGTAGGCCTGCCCGCCGACTAGGATCTGCGGGGTCGGGCTGAGCCCGGCAGAGCGCACCTTAGCGATCAGCTGCTCCACGGCCGACAGGCTGGTGGGGAGCGTCGTGGAGATACACAGGAAGCTGGCCTTCGTCTGCGCGAGCAGCGCGAGGATACTGTCGGCGGAGGCGCTCGCCCCGGTGTAGTAGGCGTCCCATCCATAGAGCTCCAGCAGATCGGAGACAACCCGCGCGCCGATCTCGTGAAGCTCGCCGGGCGACGCGGCCACCACGACGCGGCCCTTCATGCGCGGCATATCGAGGATCTGCGGGTAGAAGTGCGCCATCACCCGCTGCGTGATCGCCGTCGCCAGATGCTCCTGGCCGACGCTGATCTCGCCCTGCGCCCAGAGGTGGCCGACCTCATACATCGCCGGCTGGATGACGCACTCCCACCATGTGATGATCTGCTCGGGAGACTGGATGTACTCCTCGGCCGCCAGCAGCGCCGCCTGCATATCGGGGGTGAGCAGCGCCTGGAGGTAGCGCGCAAAGTAGGGCTGTAGCTCGTCCACGACGCCCGGCTGATCCGTGGGGGCCTTGGCCAGCAGCAGCAGCTGGCTGTGGAGGTCGCCCAGGATCTCGTAGACGGCACCGATCTGGACGGCGCTGCGCGGATCCAGGTGGCGCACGACGGCATCGCGCCAGACCCCGAGATCCACGGGGAAGATACGCAGCGGGAGGCCGTTCAGGTAGTGCCTCCGGTAGGCCCAGGCGAGCGTCGCGATCAGGGCATCGGAGTCCTTCTGCTCTAGCTGCGCGGCCATAAACTCAGCGTGATCGGCGTGGTTGCGGTAGAGCACATCGAGGGAGAATGGGCCGATCAAATCGCCGATGTCGGCGCGCCCGGCCAGCTGCTGATCCGCGTAGGCGATCAGCAGCGGCGCATGGATCCGGTACGACTCGCAGGCTGCATCATCGACGGCGACAAGGGCTTCGGCTAGATGTTGGATGGAGGAGTGATCCATAGCGCCTCACCTCGCTCACTATGGCGCCGTGCGGCCGCGTGCCGTGGCTAGAATCTGATCATCATACCTAGTGTAGTACGTGATACGAAAAGTTTCAATAGGGGGGAGGTCCTATCTGAGGAGTAACAGGTGGAATGCATGCCGCCCGCCGGGGTGTGGTATGCTGAGCCCGCTGCCCGATCTGGGCAGGTCGGACAGCGATGGAGGCAGATGCTGATGAGCGAGATCCGGCTGACCCGCGCCCTCGGCGCGGACGCGCAGATCGTGCGAAATATGTTTGTCGGCTACTTCTACGATATGTCGCAGTACGACGACAACCTGATCATCAACGACTACGGGCTGCCCATGTGGGCGCCCTTCGGGCTGCCCGGCCCGCGCACCGCCGAGGAGTGCGTCAGCTTCAACTGGTGGATCCGCGATCGCTGCGAGCTCTATGTCATCCGCGCGGGCGGCAGCCCGGCCGGCTTCGTGATCATCTGCGCCGACGCGGCCCACCTGCCGGATGGCGTCGAGTACGAGCTGATGGACTTCTATGTGGCCCCGCGCTACCGCCGCCAGGGAGTCGGCCGGCGCGCCGCGCGGCTGGCACTCGACCTGCACCGCGGCGCGTGGGTGGTCTACCAGCTTGCCCGCAACGCCCCGGCCCTGCGCTTCTGGCACGCCCTGGTCGCCGACTACACCGGCGGCGACTTCACCATGCTCGACGAGGGCACCCAGCAGCGCTTCAACAACACTGAGGCGCTGAGGCACTGAGGCGCTGAGCTGATGAGACACTGTGATGCCGCAGCGCTTCAGCTCAGCGCCTCAGTGTTGTAACGTCCTGCGCGCCCTCCGGCTGGCGACTGACATCGTGCCGGGGGGGCGCGTTGCGCCGGGCGTCGGCCCCCGCGACACGGCTTCAGACGACAGCGACGTTGCACATACCCTGGTGCCGCACGCCGCACCCCGCGCGGCTCACTTATTCTGCTGGCGGGTGATGTCGAACAGCACCTTCTGGAGGCGCGAGCGCTCGATCATCGGCATCAGCATATTGGCGAAGGCGGCGACGGTCCGACCGTCCTCCTCGTCCCATACGCCGGCCTTCGGGCTGCCGATCACCACCACGCCCTGGGCCCGGCTGCGGCCGATCAGCGGCGCGGTGCAGATCGAGAGCGCCATCGGCAGGCAGGTGTCGCGGTCGCGGGCCTGGCGCATATCATCGATCTGCACGAGGCGCCCCTGGCTGAGCGCCGTCGCGCTCGGGCCGCTGTCGATCACGAACGACTGCTTGCTGCTGATCACATTGCCGGCCGTGCCGACCATCGTGTGGTGCGCGCTATCATCGCTCAGCGTGATGGCGACGTCGGTGGCGCCAAAGATAGTGTGCAGCACCTGCGCGGCGTCGTTGAGCAGCACGCCGAGGGGCTTGTTCTGCAGGCTGAGCTCGGCGAGCTTCTGCAGGGTGGTGATCTGCCGCCAGCGGCGCTGGCTGGTCAGCTTGACCGTATCAAGCGAGCTGACGAGGTGGCCGCTGATATCGGCGACGTGCCGGCTCTGGCTATCGGGGTTGCGCTGCGCCACCGGAAGGTAGGATGTCTCGAGCACCTGCGACATCAGCAGCGAGACCCGGTCTACCACCTGCTCGTCGAACGACCAGATCCCGTCGAATCGCCGCCCGCCGGTGATCGCATCGCGGCCCTCGACCTCCTGGGTCAGCAGGGTCGTCCAGAAGTCGGGCGTGTCCACCAGCAGGAACCACTCGCGGGCGAGCGGCGAGCTCGGCGAGATTTCGAGAAACTCGATGCCCGGGATAGACGGCGGGCGGACGTCGGGGACGCCGAACACGTACACCCGCCGGCAGACCGCGCCGAGCCGGCTGTAGCGCCGCAGCTGGCTCGGGAAGTACGAGAACCGCTCGAACCCGGCGTAGAAGTTGACCGGCAGCTGGTTGTCGATGATCTGGTTCTCGATCAGCCGGCTGATCGAGTTCATCATGGACACCGTATTGACTCCGCGCAGGTCCTTATATTGGTTGGCGATGGAGCGAAAGAGTGAGACGTTCATTGTGATGTTTCTCCTGATGTCTTCGTGTGGGTTGTGCAGGTCGGCTATGGCCAATGCTTGCTGCCACGCTTCGCCTATGCGCCTGCCGGCCGCTGCCCTATGCCAATCTATCCATTATGGCACAGTGTCGGCTGACATGACATACCAGATCTTCGCCTCGGTTGCTGTCGTCGGGTGTTCCATACTTTGTTACGTAACAACTTGACTTTACCCACAAGTCGGCGTAGAATCACCCCCAGAGCGTACGCACACACAGGGAATGAGGCAGAGCGATGGCACAGAAGATACTCGGGATAGCGGCGGGGATGGCGGGGCAGCGGGTGGATCGGACGGCGCTAAAGGTGAACCAGAGCTTTATTGTGGGGCTGCTGGCGCTAGGCTTCCTGCTGAGCCAGCCCTGGCTGGCGGCGCTGGTGGCGGCGGTGATGATCGTGGGCACGGCGGCCCCGGGCGCGGCCCTGTTCCAGCAGATCTACCACCGTCTGCTGAAGCCCGCCGGGCTGCTCAAGGCCGACGTGCAGGCGGAGGACCCGACGCCGCACCGCTTCGCGCAGGGGCTGGGCGGGGCCGTGCTGTCCCTCGGCGTGCTGGCGCTCTTCGCGGGCATGCCCGCGCTCGGCTGGGGCCTGACGATCGTGGTGATCGCCCTGGCGGCGATCAACCTGGCCTTCGGCTTCT
>NZ_JAIEWN010000012.1:106138-133514 GCF_019599295.1 Oscillochloris sp. ZM17-4
GATCTTCACGCGTGCATCCTCGATCTTCACGCGCGCATGACGCTCGGCGCGCCTGGCCTTCAGCCTCAGGTTGGCACGTACACATGGCCCATCAGTACTAGACATCATCGTAGCCTATGGCTAGCCAGCAGCGTACCTCTGGGGGACTACAAATTCAACCCCGATATGCATATCATATCTCCGTGCGCAACTGGGCGTCACACACCGCAGCCCACATCACAAAAGGAGACAGACCCTTGGCTGCACGAAAGAGCCGCATCCCAGCCGACGTCATCGCCGCCGACCGCGCCCTGCTGCTGGCCATCCAGAGCCTGAGCGACTACCAGCCGTTCAACAGCACCTACAGCGTCGCGAACATGCAGCAGGTCGAGGCATCCCTATCCCAGGCCGAGCAGACCACGGTACGCGCGGAGGAGGCCCTCAACCAGGCCCGTACTGTCGAGCAGGACACGGCCCACTTCCTGCACGACATCGCCCTCGGCGTGAAGGCCCAGGTGATCGCGCAGTATGGCCCCGACTCCGCCGCAGTCGAGATCATCGGGCTGACCCGCAAGTCAGACCGCAAGCGCCCGACGAAGCGCAAGGTAGCGGCATAGGATCGGCGGCGAGACAACACGAGACCGGGAAGCGTCTGCTTCCCGGTCTCGTGTTGTCTTGTTCAACACAAGTTCAAAGCAAAAAAGGGTTTACAATACGCAGCTTCTGATCGACCACAAACCCGTGCTGCATGTCTTCCGAATAGAGCGTCGGTACGCCGCTCTGAAGCGCACTCGCAATAATCAGGCTATCCCAAAAAGAGAGGGGATAGCGGTTGCGAAGATCTGATGCGGTAAGGAGTTGCTGGTGATCAAGATCGATGACCTGATAGAGCGCATAGAAGTCATCAATAACATCTCGAATGTCTGTTTCGGGCGTGTGTCCTTTACGAATGAGGTTAGTGCAGACCTCATTGACTACCTGGATGCTCAGGAACAGCGGCTGGGTAGCGGCAATCAGCGCCTTTGCTTTTTGAGCTTTCAGCGCGTCTTGTCCAGAGATAAACGCATAGAGCCAGATATTGGTATCAAGGAAGGCTGCGGAAGCGGGAGTCGTCTCGGTCATACGAGTGGCCTCTGCTCCAGAGAACGGTGATGCCCGGTTATCCCTGGCGGTTATAGATCTCATCGCGTCTCAGGGGCGTAAAGGTAGGGTCACGAATAGGATTGCGCAACATCCGCTCGATAATGTTACTCGCCTTGCGGTGCTCCGTGCGCAAAATGATGACCCGAACCGTGCCAGAGAGTTGGTCGCGATACTCCATAGGGACTTCAATCGCGCCGTCTTTGATCTGAGTCTGAAACTCAATGGCGATCATTGTGTCGCTCATCGGAACCTCCTCGGTGTACATGTTACCTTCTACTATATTCGATCTTGATGATCATTGCGAGGGGTTGTTTGTGTTCGCCTCGCTCAAACCGCCCGCTCCACATCAACGCCGTGGCCCAGGGCCGGGCCTACTGCCACATCGAGTCACAGGCGCGCGCTCCACCTACTGCGCAGGCTGCGGAAAGCGCGCGATCAGGCGCTGCACGCTGATCGGCAGCGCGTCACCGGGGGCACGCACGTAGATTGAGCGCGGCATCCCGTGATTGCTGTACTCGCAGCGCAGCCCGATAGCGTAGACTGGCGCGGCGCTCGCCGCCGAGGGGAAGTGCGGCGGGGCGGCGCACCACTGCTGGCGCAGCTCGTCGTGCGGATGCCTTCTGCTCATGTTTCCCGCCGGCTACACCGCGCGCTCCACATCGACTCCCAGCGCCAGCAGGGCGCGCCGGGCGTTGGCCGCGTCAAACTTCGAGGTCGGCAGGCCGCTGATCACGCCGGCCAGCCACTTCGCGGCGACCGGGCGGCCGTCGAGCAGCACGTACCAGTCGCGGTAGCGGCCCGCGCCCGCGCCGTCCGTGGCGAGCGCCGCCCGCCCCTGCGCAACGACATCCTCGCGTGAGAGCTGGAGGCGGACGCCCGCGAGCACCACCTCGCCGCGCGGCGCTGCGGGCGCGGCGAGGTGGGCCGGGCGCTCCGCAGGCGCCCACGCGCGGCCCTCCAGCCAGGCCCGCAGCTGGCCGAGCTTCGCCCCCATCGGCCCGTCAGTCACCCTGACGGTGACATCCGCAGGGGCGAGCGCCTGCCACCCCTCCATCGCCCGCAGGTAGCGGTCGCTCACGCCCAGGCAGAGCTGGTCGTAGCCCTGCCCCATCAGCTCGGCGAACGTTTCTAGCACCTGGGGGCGTAGCGCGTCGGCCTGCTCAGGGTCCATCGTGCGGTCGTAGTGCGGGATGCGCTGGTCGCCGGGGATGAGGCCGAACTCGGCGGAGAGGCCGTAGATGGCGAGGTCGGCCGCAAACATGGGCTGCTCGCGCAGATAGCTGCGCAGCACCTGCCAGAGCGGGCCATCGTAGCGATCGACAACGGGGGTGGGCTCGGGGCCGCCGCGCTTGCGGGCGGAGCATGTGAGGATGAGCAGGCGTGTCATACTGGTATTGTAGCCCAAGTCGCGCTATACTCGCGTTCAGCGCGCTGTGCGCAATCTGCAATCCGCAATCTGCAATCTGCAATCACCTATGCCCCGCATCTACATCGCCGGCCCGCTGTTCAACACGCACGAGCGCTGGTACCTGGAGCGCATCGCCGAGGCGCTGGAGGGCGCGGGCCACGCGACCTTCCTGCCCCACCGCGACGCCGGCCTGGTCGACTTCACCGCGCCCGGCGCGCAGGCGCGCATCTTCCGCGACGACATCGCCGCGCTGGACGCCTGCGACCTGTGCGTGGCCCTGCTCACCGGCGCCGACCAGGACTCGGGCACCAGCGCGGAGCTGGGCTACATGTTCGCCCAGGGCAAGCCCTGCTTCGGCCTCACCGACGACTTCCGCTACCTCAACAACATGATCTGGGGCATCTGCGGCGAGGGCGCGCGGATCGCCAAGGACATCGCGGGGCTGCTGGAGCTGCTTCTCAGCGAGGTAAAAGGTAAAAGGTAAAAGGTAAAAGGTAGAAACGCACCCTTTCACCTTTACTGGCTCCGCCCACGCGCGGCGATCGGCCAGATCTCGACCACCGCGCCGCCGCGCTGGGCGTGGTAGGCGTCGAAGAGGTTCACGGTCGTGTCGATGTGGCCGGGGATGAGCGCGACCCGGTCGCCGATGGCCAGCCCCGGGTCGGCGTCGTCGGCCCAGCTCAGGATGCCGTGCTCGTCGCCGCCGGGGCGGTAGCTCACGCCCGGCAGGCCGACCGGCTCGGCGTTCCCCATATCGGTGGGCAGCGCCTTCAGCCCGGCGTCGAGCACCGCCCGCCCGGCGACGGGCCGGCTGATCACGGTCGAGCGGACGGTCAGCGCGTTGGCGTAGCCGCCCTGCGGGCCGAGGGCGTCGCGGTAGGCCCGGTCGAGGAAGACGAAGGAGCCCGGCTGCACCTCAGTGACGCCGGGGTGGGCGGCGCAGCGGGCGCAGGTGCCGGTGCCGCCGGTCGTCACCTGGTCGATGGCGTGCCCGTCGGCGCGCAGCAGGTCGGCGGTTGCGGTCAGCTGGGCCATCGCCGCGTCCACCCGCGCGTCGCGCTCACGGTGGTCGGCGATATGCTGGAGGTGGCCCTCGTAGCCCTGGAGGCCGACCAGGCGCAGGTGCGGCAGGCCGGCGATCGCCCTGGCGAGGGCGCGGGCCGGCTCGCCTGGGGCGGTCCCGCAGCGGCCCTGGCCCACATCCAGCTCGATCAGCACCTCCAGCGGCGTGGGGCCGCCGGACACAGCGGCGTCGAGCAGCCGTGCGCCAACCACGCTATCGACCACCACGCGCACCTGCGGGTGCGCCGCGTGGAGCGCGGCGAGCCGGCGCAGCTTGGGCGCCCCGGCGATCTCGCTGGTGATCAGCAGGTCGTCGATGCCGGCGGCGGCCATCACCTCGGCCTCGCCCAGCTTGGCCACGCAGAAGCCGCGCGCCCCGGCCGCCGCGAGGATGCGCGCCACCTCGGGGCACTTGGCGGTCTTCAGGTGCGGGCGCACGCGCACGCCGCTCGGACGCAGCTGCGCGAAGAGCGCGGCGATGTTCGCCTCCATCAGATCCAGGTCGATCAGCAGCGCTGGCGTGTCTAGGTCATTGATCAGCATCGGCTCTGGCTCCTCCCGATCAGTCAGCTACCGACAACGTGGAGTATGGCAGGAGATTTGCATGCGGTCATCAGTGCCATCATACGCTCAGTGGCTCAGTGATGCTCACCCCGCCGCCCGCACCTTACAGCGGGCCAGCCAGATGTCGTCCACCTCATCCGCATAGCGGCGCAGCAGCTCGGCCCCGAAGGCCGCCGGGTCCACGCCGAGCTCGGCCAGGCCCACGGTCGGCACCGGCGTCCCCTCGGTCTCGATATTCAGCCCGGTGTGGATGAGCGTCGAGGTGGCGCTGGCGGTGGCGATCGAGACCGAGAGCTTGCCGGGCGAGCCGTCGGCGCGCGGCAGGTAGAGGTCGTCGCCCTTACGAGTCACGGGGCGATCCGTCAGCCGCTCCAGGATCTCCTTGGCCGTCACAATCAGCAGCCGCTGGCGGTAGACCGTCGTGTGCAGGTTGCTGGAGAAGAACTCCGCGATGATGTGGAGCATGCGCGGGCTGAAGATCGGCGCCTGGGCCTTCACATCCTCGATGTCGACCATCTCGCTCAGGTCAACCTGACACGGCCCGATGAAGGCCACCGCCGCGTCGCCCATCAGGTCGAACTGGCGATAGATCCAGTGCGGCGCCAGCTGGCGCCCGTCGTAGGTGATATCGCGGTCGGTGATCAGCAGGGTGTGCATAGGTGCTCCACAGCGTAGCCGAAGATATCGGCCTATCGGCTATCGGCTATGTCACGCCTCCCGCGCGGCGCGGCCGGCGACGCGCCGCCAGGCCAGGATGATCACGACGGTCAGGGCGGTCATCCAGAGCTTGCCGACGATCTGGCCGGAGAGGAACGCCAGCGAGCCGAAGGCCAGCCAGAGGAAGAGCGCGCTATCGACCACCGCGCCGACGGTGTTGGAGGCGACCACTGCGCCGAGCCAGCTGCGCTGGCGCAGGGGCGTGTAGACCACGAAGTCGGCCAGCTCGCTGAAGAGGAAGGCCAGGCCGCTGGCCAGGGCCAGCTGGGCGCTCAGCGCCGCCGACACCGCCGCGCCGAGCAGGATGGCCACGACCACCCAGCGCCGGCCGAGGGTCTCCTGGAGCGCGTCGCGCAGCGAGAAGGCCAGGCCGGCGAAGTAGACGCCGGCGGGGGCCATCAGCCCAAGGCCGACCGGGACGATGCCGAGGTAGGTGATCGCCAGGTTGGCGGCGAGGATCGTCAGCACGTAGCCGACGAGCGTGATCATGCCGAGGGTACGCGTGGACATCGGGGCTCCTTGCTGCAAATGGTGAATGCTGAATGCTGAATGCTGAATTGGGTCGTTGGGCTCATCTGCAATCTACAATCGGTACTCGGTGCTAGGCTCCGGGGTGGCGCCCCCACCATGTCATAGCCCTCGGCGATAGCCCAGGCCGCCGCTGAGCAGCATCAGCGCCTGTGGCAGGGGGATCTCTTCTTGCGTTAGCACACGTGGCGGCTGGATTATAGCACGGCTATACAGAAACCCCTCTACAGTGCCGTATACTGGCCATGTAGAGGGGTTTCTGCGGCGCTATGTAGAGGGGTTTCTGCAACGATGTAGAGCGAATTGTTAGCGCGAATAATATACGCGCCGGGCTCTTTGGCGAGCCGGGAGGGACTCGAACCCCCAATCATCGGTTCCGAAGACCGAGGCATTATCCATTATGCTACCGGCTCCCGCCGCGCATAGGATAGCATAGCCCCCGAGCTTTTGCAACGCGCGGGCGAAGATATGCTATCCTATGGCGCTGCCGCAGCGGCGGCCAGGGAGGGGCGCGGGAGCCTATGCACGGTTCGGTACAGCTTATCGCAGCGAGCCACGGCGGCTCCACCCCTGTCGCCCCGCCGCCACAGGCAAGAACGATGCGCGTCGCCCTCGCCCACGACTACCTGAACCAGTATGGCGGCGCCGAGCGCGTGCTCGAGGCGCTGCATCTGCTCTACCCCGACGCGCCGGTCTACACCTCGATCTATGACCCCGACGCTATGCCCGACCACTACCGGGAGTGGGACATCCGCACCTCCTTTATGCAGGGCATCCCCGGCTGGCGCAAGCACTTTCGTCGCTACTTCCTGCTCTACCCGAGCGCCTTCGAGAGCTTCGACCTGAGCGACTACGACCTGATCATTAGCAGCAGCAGCGCCTACGCCAAGGGGGTCATCCCGCGCCCCGGCGCCGTCCACCTCTGCTACTGTCACACGCCCATGCGCTTCGCCTGGCGCACCCGCGACTACGTCGCCCGCGAGCAGATCAGCGGCGTCCAGGGCGCGATCCTGCCCTTCCTGCTCACCTACATGCGCCTGTGGGACTCGGTCTCCAACGCGCGGGTGGACGCCTTCGTGGCCAACTCGCGCGAGGTGGCCGGCCGCATCAGCCGCTACTACGGCCGCGAGGCGACGGTCATCCCGCCGCCGGTGGATCTGCCGCCGGCGATGCCGCAGCCCGCCGGCGACTTCTACCTGGCGGGCGGGCGGCTCATCCCCTACAAGCGGATCGAGCTGATCGTCGAGGCCTTCACCCGCCTGCGCCTGCCCCTGAAGATCTTTGGCGACGGGCGCGACCGCCAGCGCCTGGAGCGCATGGCCGGGCCGAATATCGAGTTCCTCGGCTGGGTCGATGAGCCGACCCGCCACCGCCTCTTCGCCGGCTGCCGGGCCTTCATCTTCCCCGGCGAGGAGGATTTCGGCATCACCCCCCTGGAGGCCATGGCCGCCGGGCGCCCGGTGATCGCCTACGGCGCCGGCGGCGCCCTGGAGACGGTGATCGACGGCGTGACCGGGCGCTTCTTCTATGAGCAGAGCGCCGCCGCCCTCGCCGCCGCCGTGGCCGCCTCCCACGTCGATGTCTACGACCCGGCCGCCATCCGCCAGTACGCCGAGGGCTTTGGCCTCGGCCTCTTTCTGGCCCGCATGCGCGGCGTGATCGATCAGGCTGTGGCCGCGAGCGGCCCGCCATCGTTGTAAGGGCGCAGCAGCGCGGCGCTGCTGCGCCCTTACGCCATAGGGATCTATGCAACTTCGCGCCTACCTCGCCATCCTGCGCCGCTTCTGGCCGATAATCCTGCTGCTGCCCCTGCTCGCCGGCGGCATCAGCCTTGGCCTGGCCCTGCGCCAGCCCGCGCGCTACCAGGCTACCGTGCGCCTGATGGTCACCCGCAGCCCGCTCGACGCCGGCGCATCCGGCGTCAGCCTGCCCGCCCTCAACGATAGCTACTCGTGGACGACCACCGATTTTATCCTCGACGATCTGGCCCTGGTGGTCTCCAGCGCGGCCTTCGCCCAGGATATCTCCGCCGCCGTGGGCGACATGTCGCCCGCCAGCATCCAGGGCGGCCTGAGCGCCACCGTGCTGCACCGCTCGGTCTACCTCAGCGCCGTGGCCGACACGCCCGAGCAGGCCCTGGCGGTGCTGGCGGCGGCCACCGACGCCCTGCGCACCAAGGGCCTGTCCTACTGGGGCCGCGGCGCGGGCGGGCTCGATGTGGCCACCCTCGACCCGCCCCAGGCCGCCGGCACCGTCGGCGGCCCGCGCGCCGCCCTGACCGGCGCCGCCCTGCGCGCCGCCCTCGGGCTGGCCGTCGCCGTCGGCCTGGCCATGCTGATCCACTACCTCGACGACCGCCTGCGCAGCCCGGCCCAGGCCGAGCAGTGGACCGGCGTCCGCGTGATCGCGTCTATCCCGAAAGAGTAGGCATTATGCAGCTGCGCGACTATATCTCTGTGCTCGTCAAGCGCTGGTGGGTGATCGCCCTGACCGCCCTCGCCGCCGCCGTGGCCGCCTACGGCGTGAGCAAGGTCCTGCCGCACACCTTCCGCTCGCAGGCGGTCTACCTGGCCCTGGCCAACCAGGCCGACAACGGCCTGAACATCGTGCTGCGCAACTCGATGAACAGCTACCGCGAGCTGGTGATGCAGCCCGGCGTGCTCGACCAGATCAGCCAGAGCCTCGGCCTCGACATCAGCGGCGAGAAGTGGATGGCCGACGTGAACATCCAGCCGCTGCCCGACGAGCAGAAGATCGTGATCGAGGTGGACGCACCTCAGCTCGCCCAGGCCCAGGCGATGGCCAACGCCGTCGGCGACCGTATGATCGCTGAGGTGAACCGGATCAACGCTAGCCTGGAGGGCACCGCGCGGATCAACGTCACCCGCATCCAGGAGGCCCGCCTGCTCAGCATGAGCCCAAACACCAAGATCAATGTCCTGGCCGGCGGCATCCTCGGCCTGGTGATCGGCGTCCTGCTGGCCTACATCCTGGAGTATGTCGACGACACCCTCAAGAGCAGCGAGGATGTCGAGCGCTTCGTGGGCCTGACCACCCTCGGCGCCATCCCTGTGGTGGGGCCAGGGGAGGCGACGCCTCCCCTGAAACCCCTCCGCCGAGCACGATAAGGAGCACGCCGTGTCTACCAACACCCAGCCCCCCGAGCGCACGCTGATCACCCTGCGCGACCCCGGCTCGGCCGCCGCCGAGGCCTACCGCACGCTGCGCACCAATATCCAGTTCTCGAGCCTCGACCGCCCGCTGAAGACGCTGCTCGTCACCAGCACCGCCCCCGACGAGGGCAAGAGCATCGCCCTGGCCAACCTCGCCGTGACGATGGCCCAGGCCGAGCAGCGCGTGCTGCTGGTGGACTGCGACCTGCGCCGGCCCAGCCTGCACAGCATCTTCGGCCTGAGCAACGAGCTGGGCCTGACTAGCGCCATCCTGGAGGGCGAGGGCGCGCTGCCCATCCAGGCCACCGCCGTGAACGGCCTGAGCCTGCTGTCCAGCGGCCCGCTGCCACCCCGCCCCGCCGACCTGCTCGGCTCGCGGCGCATGGTCGCCCTGCTCGACCGCCTGCGCGCCACGGCCGACATCGTGCTGATCGACACACCCCCGGTGGTCGCCGTCACCGACGCCGCCGTCCTCGCCCCCCAGGCCGACGGGGTGCTCCTCGTGCTCCAGGCCGGCCACACCCGCCGCGACCGCGCCCGCGAGGCCCGCCAGATCCTGGAGAAGGTCAAGGCGAATATCATCGGCGTGGTGCTGAATAACGCCCGCCTTGAGGGCGGCTATAGCTATTAGCGCTACGCCGCCACCGATTCGTAAGGGCGCAGCAGCGCGGCGCTGCTGCGCCCTTACCGCAGCCAGCGCCGGTTCAGCTCCTCGAACAGCCCCTCGGCGCGCAGCTCGGCGAGGGCGCGGTTGACCTCGGCCTGGAGCTGGAATGCCGAGGCGGGCACGGCCAGGGCGTAGGGCTGCGAGCTGAGCGCGGCGGCGATGCGCAGGCCGGGGGCCGACTGCGCGGCGGCCAGGGCGCTGACGTTGTCGCAGATCGCCGCGTCGAGCCGGCCCGCCCGCAGGTCGGCGATCGCCTGGCCGGGCTCGTCGTAGGTCGAGCGCAGGTCGATGCTCGGCGTGGCCAGGGCCAGGCGGCGGGCCAGGGCGTCGGCGTCGCTGCCCAGGGCCACGCCCACCCGACGGCCGGCCAGGTCGGCGGCCCCGGCGACGGGCGACCCCTCGGGCACGAGCAGCACCTGGCCGGCGTCGAAGTAGAAGCTGCTGAAGCGGGCGCGCTCGCCCTCCTCGGGCGCGTAGGGCAGGGCCGAGGCGATCATGTCGGCCTGGTCGCTCACCAGGGCGTTGTAGAGCGCGTCGAAGCCGATCGGCACGAACTCCGCCCGCAGCCCCAGCCGCCCGGCCACCGCCCGCGCCAGGTCCACGTCGTAGCCCGCCAGATCGCCGTCGCGCTGCTCGACGAATGGCCGGAAGCCCACATCGACCGCGACCCGCAGGCTGCCCCGCGCCTGCGCCGCCGCCCACACCCTGTCGAGCGCCGGCCCGGCCCCGCCGCCCGCCTCCGCGCCCCAGGCCAGCCAGAGGTAGGCGAGCAGCACGCCGGTGGCGAGCATGTCGCCGATGGTGCTGCGATGACGAAATGATGCCCTCATAATCTTCTCATTATAATTGCTTGATCTCGATCCGCACCTTGGGTATACTTAGTTTATACCAGCTGCACCGGTTATGCACTATGCGTGTACAGCGCGTGTACGGCGCATATCTCCCAGACGGCCCTCTGATATGCACCGCGCGCCTCCCGACGATCATCGCGCCGGGCGCGTGTGAGTCGGCACGAGCAACACTGACGACGAAGGTGGTTCCTGTATGGAAGACCAGCGCGATCAGCAGGCAGCCCCCGCGCCCCAGCGTGCGCCCTATGCGCCTCAGTTCCAGCCAGCCCCCCCTGAGCATCAGATCGCAGCCCCCCCGAGCTACCCCCAAGGCACCGTTGAGCGCGCAACCCGCCTCGTGCTGCGCCGCGTCGCCCGCGGGCTAATCCTCGCCGGGGATGTGATCCGGCCGCGCCTGGGCTGGGTGCTGCTCACGCTCTTTTTGGTCGGGGTGATCGGGCTTGAGACAATCGCCCTGGTCGCCCCATTCTTCGCCGCGAAGATCACAGACAGCCGCCCGCCGCCCATCCCGGCCGCCGCCGCCGTCGAGTCCTTCCTGCGCGGGCAGGCCACCTTCGACGCCGATATGATGTGGGACTCCTTCAGCCCCCGCTTCCAGGCATCCCTGATCGATAAGGGCACCTCGCGGGACCAGCTGGCCTCACAGATGCAGAGCGCGCGCGATAGCGGGCAGACCTACACGGGCTTCTCCTATATCGGCGGCGTCACGCTCAAGGACGCGCAGAAGATGTACTTCTACGCCGTCGACGTCAGGTCCGCTCAGTCCAACAATAGCGGCACGCTCTCCTTTGTCTTCACCGTCGACCAGAGCGGCAAGATCGCGAACATTCAGTAAGGGAAGCGGAAGAATTTAAATATCCCGATAGCTGCGTGATGCGTGATCCGTAGCTCGGTCACGCGTCACGGATCACGCGTCACGATGGGACAATTAAAAAAATCCGCTTCCCTAAGATCATACCGACCCACCGCAGCCCCCTCGCCAGAACTGGAGTATGCCCATGGCAATCGAGCCCTACCGCCCCAACAACGATGGACAGCATCGTGACGAAGCCGACCGCGAGCTGGACAAGAAGATCGACAAGCTCTTCCACCGCTGGAACTGGAAGCTCTTTCGCTTCGTCCGCACGCTGATCTTCATCGCGGCCGGGATCTGGCTGGCGCTCAACCTACTCCCGCAGCTGTTCGACGTGGTCTTCTCGGGCAGCCTCGGCCCGATGATCCTCCAGTTCCTGCCGATGGCGGCATACCTCTTCTTCTTCATCGGCTTCCAGTTCTTCCTGATGTACTTCTTCATGGCGCGCACTCGGATCTACTGGGTGAAGCCGGGCGAGACGGGCATCAGCTTCAAGGACTACCAGGGCAACCCCGAGGTGCTTGAGGCGGCGCGGCGCGTCGTCACCCTGCTGAAGGGGGCCAAGGAGTTCAAGCAGATGGGCGGCGAGGTGACGCGCGGAATCCTGCTGATCGGCCCGCCCGGCACCGGCAAGAGCTACCTGGCCCAGGCGATCTCGACCGAGGCCGGCGTGCCCTTCGGCTACCTCAGCGCACCCTCGCTGCAGTCGGCCTTCATGGGCATGGGCAACATCAAGGTGATGAACCTGTACCGCAAGGCCCGCCGCTTCGCCCGCGAGTACGGCGCATGCATCCTCTTCATCGATGAGATCGACGCCGTCGGCGGCGCCCGCAGCGCGAGCATGGCCGGCGGCGGCGCGCTCGGCATGGACACGAACGCTCAGGCCGGCAGCCGCAGCAATGTCATGATGGGCATGGGGATGGGCATGGGCGGCGGCAGCGGCATCCTCAACGAGCTGCTGCTCCAGATGGACCCGCCGCCGCAGGATAGCAGCTGGGGCAAGCTCCTGCGGCTGCTGCGCCTGCGCCGCAGCAAGACCGAGATGCCCCCGGTGCTGACGATGGCCGCCACCAACGTGGCCGAGTCGCTCGACGCCGCGCTGCTGCGCCCCGGCCGCTTCGACCGCAAGATCGCCGTCGAGCCGCCCGACGCCGACGGCCGCCGCGAGGTGCTTGAGTACTACCTCGGCAAGGTCAAGCACGAGCCCATGCCGCTCAACCGCATGGTCTCGGACACGATCGGCTACACGCCGGTGGCGATCAAGTACTGCGTCAACGAGGCGACCATCCACGCCCACTTCGACGGGCGCGCCGCGATCAACTACTGGGACTTCACCCAGGCCCGCGAGATGCACGAGTGGGGCCTCAAGCAGCCCATCCGCAGCATGTCCTACGAGGAGCGCCGGCGGATCGCCTACCACGAGGCCGGCCACGCCTACGCCATGGTCAAGCTGCTCAAGAAGGAGCGCCTCACCAAGGTGACGATCGTCCGCCACGGCAGCGCCCTGGGCTTCGCGGCCTGGAAGCCCGAGGAGGAGATCCACACCCGCACCAAGGACGAGCTGCTCGACCGGATCAAGATCTCGATGGGCAGCCGCGCCGCCGAGGAGCTGTTCCTGGGCATCCAGATGAGCGGCGTCACCGGCGACCTGCAGCAGGCCACCTACCAGGCGGCGATGATGGTGGGCGCCTACGGCATGGACGAGAGCTACTTCTCCTACCTGCTCTTCGGCCTCCAGGGACTCTCGGCGCCGGACATCAAGCCGCGCATCGAGGCGATCATCAAGCAGCAGTTCAACGAGGTGAAGCAGCTGATCGAGAATAACCGCGAGGCGGTGATCGCGGTCGCCGAGGCGCTCATCCTGCGCAACGAGCTGACTGACATCGACGTGAAGGAGATCCTCGACCGGGTCGAGATCGAGCACCCCTTCACCCCGATCGGCGTCGCCAAGGAGCGCCCGGCCTTCGGCTTCGGCTCCGCGATGAGCCGCAGCCCCGAGCAGAGCCTCAGCCGCCGCCGCCGCGAGGGGCCGCCGGCCGCCCTGCCCGCGCCCGCGCGCGGCGGCGGCGAGCCCGAGATCACGATCATCGACGCGCGGGCGTAGGGACGCAGCAGCAGAAAGCGGGCCGTCGCGTAGCGACGGCCCGCTTTCTGCTGCTGCGTCCCTACGTGTGTGTCAAAACAACCGCCCCTGCTGGGGGCCGCCCGGGGCGTCGCCGGGGGAGCCGCGATCGGTGTAGGGGACCCCCAGGTGCTCGTAGGCCCGGCGGGTGGCGATCCGGCCGCGGGGGGTGCGCTGGAGGAAGCCGAGCTGGAGCAGGAAGGGCTCGTACACATCCTCGACGGCGTCCACCTCCTCGGCCAGGGCGGCGGCCAGGGTGCTCAGGCCCACCGGCCCGCCGTTAAACAGCTCGATGATCGCGTGCAGCAGCCGCCGGTCGTTCTCGTCGAGGCCGAGCTCGTCCACCTCAAGCTGCTCAAGCGCCGCGCGGGCCACCGGCACATCGATCGTGCCGTCGGCGATCACCTGGGCGTAGTCGCGCACGCGGCGCAGCAGGCGGTTGGCGATGCGCGGCGTGCCGCGGGCGCGCCGGCCGATCTCCAGAGCGCCCGCGTCGCTGATCGGCATGCCCAGGATCCCCGCCGAGCGGGACACGATCTCGCGCATCGCCTCGTCGTCGTAGAACACCAGCCGGTGGACCGACACGAAGCGGTCGCGCAGGGGCGAGGTCAGCAGGGCCAGCCGGGTGGTCGCCCCGATCGCCGTGAAGCGCGGCAGGCTCAGGCGCAGGCTGCGCGCGCTCGGCCCCTTGCCCACCATCAGGTCCAGCGCGAAGTCCTCCAGCGCCGGGTAGAGCACCTCCTCGACCGCGCGGTTCAGCCGGTGGACCTCGTCGATGAAGAGCACATCGCCCTGCTGCAGGTTCGTCAGGACGGCGGCCAGGTCGCCGGCGCGCTCGATCGCCGGCCCGCTGGTGATCTTGATCTTCACGCCCATCTCCTGGGCGATCACGCCGGCCAGCGAGGTCTTGCCGAGGCCGGGCGGCCCGTAGAAGAGGGTGTGGTCGAGCGGGTCGCTGCGGGCCTTCGCGGCGGCGATGGCGATCTTCAGCTGCCCGACCGTCTTCTCCTGGCCGATGAACTCGGCCAGCGAGCGCGGGCGCAGGCTCTTCTCGACCTGCTGGTCGTCGCCGTCGGGGTTGGGGTTGACCAGGCGATCCTCGGACATACGCGCTCCTCGCACAGGCGTGCGGCATGCTCTGTGGCGCATTATAGCATAGGGGTTGGGGGTTGGGGGTTGGGGGTTGGGGGTTGGGGCGATCCCCACCCCTTGACCGTATACAACCATAACCATAGGGGGGCAGATCTTTCACGCCTTGATGTTGCTGTGTGCGGTATCCTATAGTAGCGGGCAGAGCGCCTGATCCAGCATTGGTGCGCCCAATCGCGCGCAGCGCGCTGCGCGCTGCGCTCTTGACACCGCTCATGTGCGGGTGTACTATATAACTGACCGACTAGTCGGTTTGCTATTTGAACACGGAGGTCTATGATGCGCCTGCGAGTCAATCACCTCTGGCTGCTCCCGGCGATCGGCCTGCTGCTGAGCGGCTGCGCGGGCTTCGGCGGCGCGGCCGCCGAGCCGACCGCCGCGCCCGTCGCCGCGCCCCCGCCGCCGCGCGTGGTCGCCGACGGCAAGATCATGCCCGCCCGCAGCGCCGAGCTGCGCTTCCTGAGCGCCGGTCTGGTAGGCCAGATCATGGTGGCCGAGGGCGACCAGGTGGCCGCCGGGGACGCGCTGGCCCAGCTCGACAGCGCCGAGCTTGCGCTGGGCGCCGAGCAGGCCCGCGCCGCCCTCACCCAGGCACAGGCCGCCTACGAGCAGCTGGCCGCCGGCGCCGCGCCCGACACTATCGTCGCCGCCGAGGCCGGCGTGGCCCAGGCCCAGGCCGGCGCCCGCCAGGTGGATGGCGGCGTCAGCGCCAGCGACCTCGCCGCCGCCCGCGCCGACCTCGCCCAGGCCCGCGCGACCCTGGCCCGCCTCCAAGCCGGCCCCAAGGATGACGAGGTGACGCAGGCCCGCGCCGGCCTCGCCCAGGCCCAGGCCGACCTCCAGACCCAGCGCGACGCGCTCTCGGCGGCGAAGAGCCAGGCTGATCTCGCCGTCGCCCAGGCCGCCAACACGCTGCGCGACGCCCAGGATGCCTACAGCCGGATCTACTGGGAGAACCGCAAGGCCGAGTCCCAGCCCGGCGACCTGCCCCAGGCCCAGAAGGACGCCGAGGAGAGCGCCCAGCGCGCGGTGGGCAGCGCCGAGGCGGCCCTGGGGCAGGCCCAGGTGGCGCTAGAGAACGCCCATCAGGCCGAGGTCAGCGGCGTGCAGAGCGCCCAGTCCCGCGTGAGCCAGGCCCAGGCCAGCCTGAGCCTGCTGCTGGCCGGGGCCGACGCCGACCAGATCGCCGGCGCCCGCGCCCGCGTCGCCGCCGCCGAGGCGGCCCTGGCCCGGCTCACCGGCGACGCCCGCGCCGGCGCGCTGGACGCCGCCCAGGCCTCTGTCCAGCAGGCCCAGGCCAACCTGAGCCAGCTCCAGGCCGGCCCGCGCGACGTGGACCTGGCCGTGGCCGCCGCCCAGGTGCAGGCCGCCTCGGTGGCGGTGCGCCAGGCCGACCTGGCCCTGGAGCGGGCCACCCTGCGCGCCCCCTTCGCCGGCACCGTCGTCGCGATCAACCTCAAGGCTGGCGAGCTCGCCCCCGCCGAGCCGGCTATCGTCATGGCCGACACCTCGGACTGGAAGGTCGAGACGAACGACCTGACCGAGCTTGACATCGTGGCGGTGAACCTGGGCGACCAGGTGACGCTCAGCTTCGACGCGCTGCCCGACCTGACGCTCCAGGGCGTGGTGACCGACATCAAGGGGCTGGGCAGCACCTACCAGGGCGACGTGATCTACACTGTGGTGATCCGCCCGCAGAGCTGGGACCCGCGCCTGCGCTGGAATATGACGGCGACGGTGACGATCGGCGCGTAGGGCGCAGCAGCCCCTGTGGCCTTGCTCGCACGTATAGCACAGCTGCTGCTGCGCCCCTACTCACATGGGATCACACGTATGCTCAGCCTGAAGAACCTGTGGCGGCGTAAGACGCGCACCCTGCTCACCACCCTCGGCATCGCCGTCGGCGTGGCGGCGGTGGTGGTGCTCTCGGCCTTCGGCAACGGCATGGCCGACGGCTTCGGCGCGATCGGCGCCTCGTCCGACGCCGACCTGCTGGTCAGCCAGAAGGACGCGGTCATGATCATGGTCGGCGCCCTCGACGAGGGCATCGGCGACGAGATCCGCCAGATCCGCGGGGTGGCCGCCGTGGCCGGGACGACCGTGGGCATCGTGCAGATGCCCGAGTCGCCCTACTTCCTGGTGGCCGGCGAGGACCCGCGCTCCTTCGCGATCAAGCGCTATAAGCTGCTCGCCGGCCGCCAGGTGGCCGCCAAGCGCGAGATCATGCTCGGCCGCCAGAGCGCCGAGAACCTGAAGAAGGCCGTCGGCGATACGTTCCGCATCAACGACATCAGCTACCACGTCGTCGGCATCTACGAGACCGGCCAGAACTTCGAGGATAACGGCGCGGTGATCGGCCTGGAGGACGCCCAGCGCGCCTTCGATAAGCGCCGCCAGGTCAGCTACTTCAAGCTCCAGCTCGACAACCCTTCGTACCGCGAGGCGGTCCGTGCGGAGATCGAGTCGCGCTGGGAGAACCTGGGCGTGACCCGCTCGGGCGAGGCGACCTCGCAGGACGAGATGCTCAAGATCTACCGCTCGATGGGCTGGGTGCTGGGCGTCTTCGCTATCCTGGTGGGCGGGCTGGGCATGATGAACGCCATGCTGATGAGCGTGTTCGAGCGCACCCGCGAGATCGGCGTGCTGCGGGCAATGGGCTGGCGGCGATGGCGGGTGGTGCGTATGATCCTGGCCGAGGCGCTGATCCAGTCGATCATCGGCGGGGCGATCGGCCTGGGCCTGGGCGCGGGCACCATCGCCCTGGCCAGCCAGGCCCCGGCGGTGGCCGGCCTGCTCAGCGGCGGCATGGACCCGGCCACCGGGGCGCAGGCCTTTGTGGTGGCCCTGGTGCTCGGCCTGGTGGGCGGCGGCTACCCGGCCTGGCGCGCGGCGCGGCTGGCGCCCCTGGAGGCCATGCGCTCCGAGAGCGGCGCGGCGGTGAAGCTCGGGCTCGTGGCCCGCCTGCTCAGCCGGGTGTTCCGCTTCAACGCCGCGCGCAACCTGCTGCGCCGCCCGGCCCGCACTCTGATGACCGTCCTCGGACTCGGGCTCGGCGTCGGCTTCGTGATCGCGCTCAGCGGGATCGTCGAGGGCTCCAAGGTGATGATCACCAGCCTGCTCAGCGCCGGCCAGGCCGACATCATCATCGAGCAGGCCAACGCCTCCGACTCGATGTTCTCGGCGATCGACGAGCGCACCGTCAGCCAGCTGCGGCTCGACCCGGCGGTCAAAAACCTCTCCGGCCTGGTCTTCGGCACCACCGCCGTGCCCGGCCTGCCCTTCTTCATCGTCTACGGCCTCGACCCGCGCGAGAGCTACGCGGCCCACTACGCCGTCCAGGAGGGCCGGCCGCTCCAGCGCCCCGGCGAGCTGATCCTCGGCCGCCTGGCCGCCAACAGCCTGAAGAAGTCTGTCGGCGACAGCCTGCGCTTCGGCGGGGGCAGCTTCGAGATCGTCGGCATCTACGAGACCGGGGCGGCATTCGAGGACGCCGGCGCGGTCATCCCGCTGCGCGAGGCCCAGCGCATCTTCGGCAAGCAGCGCCAGGTCTCCTTCGTCGGCATCACCCTGCACGACAGCAGCCAGGCCGACGCCGTGGCCCGCAGCATGGAGCAGCGCTACCCCGACATTATGGCCAGCCCCACCGCCGACCTGACCGAGCGCATGCAGGACTTCGCCACCACCACGGCGACGATGAACGCGCTCATGGCCCTGATGGTGCTGGTGGGCGGGATCGTGATGATGAACGTCATGATGATGAGCGTCTTCGAGCGCACCCAGGAGATCGGCGTGCTGCGCGCCCTCGGCTGGGGCCGCCGGCGCATCCTGGGCACCGTGCTCGGCGAGTCGCTCACGCTCTGCGCCGTCAGCGCGGTGGCCGGGGCCGGCCTGGGCCTGGCCCTGAACTGGCTCTTCACCCTCACCCCCGACTACGGCGACATGCTCGCGCCGAGCTATAGCCCAGCCACCTTCGGCCTCGCCGTGGCCATGGCCCTCAGCCTCGGCGTGATCGGCGGCCTGCTGCCGGCGTGGCGCGCGGTGCGCCTCAGCCCGCTCGAGGCGCTGCGGTATGAGTGATCGGCAAAACCCGTAGGGCCGAAGCATTCGCGGTTGTCGCTCCGCGACAACCGCGAATGCTTCGGCCCTACAAGGCCACACATCCCGACACAGGAGAATCCCCCATGTCCGATCATATCGTCCTAGAGACCCGCGGCCTCACCCGCGTGTTTGGCGAGCGGGTTCCCGTGCGCGCCCTCGACGGAGTTGACCTGAAGGTGACCGCCGGCGAGATCCTGGCGATCATCGGCCCCTCCGGCTCCGGCAAATCCACCCTGCTCAACCTGATCGGCGCGCTGGACACACCCAGCTCCGGTGAGGTGATCATCGACGGCACGCCCCTAACCCAGGTGCGCAACCTCGACAGCTTCCGCGGCAAGACGATCGGCTTCGTCTTCCAGAGCCATAACCTGCTGCCCACCCTCACCGCCCGCGAGAATGTCGAGGTGCCCATGTACGAGCTGCGCATAGGCGGCAAAAAGCGCCGCGCCCGCGCCGTCGATCTGCTCGACCTGGTGGGCCTGGCGCATCGCGCCGACCACCTGCCCAGCCAGATGTCCGGCGGCGAGCGCCAGCGCGTGGCGATCGCCCGCGCCCTGGCCAACGAGCCGGCGATCGTCCTGGCCGACGAGCCCACCGGCAACCTCGATAGCGCCACCACCGCCGATATCATGGCCCTCTTCGCCCGGCTCAACCAGGAGCGCGGCCTGACCCTGGTGCTCGTCACCCATAACACCGAGGTGGCCGCCGCCGCCCAGCGCGTGATCACCATCCGCGACGGCAAGATCCAGCGCGATGTGTCCATGGGCAGCGAGATCGAGCGCGAGCTGCTGCTCTTCAAGAGCTCCGTCCTCGGCCAGGCGATCATGCGCGGCGACGCCCTGCCCCCCGAGCTCGCCGCCATCGCCCCCGGCCTCAGCCACCTGCTTGAGGGAGTCTAAACGCCCCCGGCACTAGTCATTACGAGTTCTGCTGCGGCGCGGCATAGCCGCGCCGCAGCAGAACTCGTTTTTTGTTAGATAAGGTTTCAGATTGCTTTACAGTTTGATGCCGCAAATGGCATCCTACTGCACCAAATCTGCAATCTGCAATCTACAATCTGAAATCTTGTCTTAGCGACAGAGCAGCGGCGGGATGATCACGCCCAGATCGTGCGCCTCACCTGCCACAGACAGCAGCGCCAGGCCGCGCTGCTCGCCCGTGCTGATGGTGCTCACGCCTGGGGCCGCCGTGCCGGTGATCACCTGCCCGCTGCGCGCCATCCGCAGGCTGTAGGGCAGGTCGTAGCTGCCGCTGTTGGTGATGCGGAAGTCGCCCGTGGGGCAGACCCCGGTGAGACGCAGGCGGGTGATCTCCACGCGCACCGTGGCCTTCGACTTGCGGCCGAGCGCGTCGCGCACGGTGTAGGTGAAGCTGTCGGTGGTGGACTGGCCCGGGAGCAGGACGCCCAGGTGACGGTAGGTGATCGTGCTGCCGTCGGTGCTCACCAGGCCGCGCCGCGCCCGGCCCACCGCAGTGATCGTCAGCTGCCCGCTCTCGCCGGCGCTATCGTTGTCGAGCACTGGGATGGTCGTGGTCGAGCGATAGAAGGCCGCGGCCGCGTCATCGACGGCCATCGGCGCGGCCGCCGTGAGGCTCAGCCCGATGATAACCGTGTCGTGGTCGGAGATGCGATACTGGTCCGGCGCGTAGATCGCGTCCACGGCGTCCGGCTTGAAGCTCGTGTCGTAGTCGAGCACGTCGGGCTCGTCGGCGTTGATGTGCCAGTCGGCGGTGCCGGTCACCTGGGCGGCCAGGCTGGCCGAGGCCAGGGCGTGGTCCAGGTAGCCGTTCTGGCCGTCGAAGACGTAGGAGTAGGCCTGCGCGCCCTGGTAGGCGTTGATCAGGTTCACGTAGTCGTCGGCGGTTCCGGGGGTGCCGTCGGGGCCGGCCTTGATCGCGGAGATCGGGTCCTCCATCGCGTAGGAGTTCAGGTCACCGATGATCAGGTAGTCGCCGTCGCCCTCGCCGGTCGGGTTGCCATCTAGCCAGTCGACCAGGGCCTGGGCCGCGAGGGTGCGGGTGACGTTGCAGTTGCCCTGGCCGTCGCCGGTATCGGGGTCGCCCAGGTCATCGCAGGCCGAGCCCTTCGACTTGAGGTGGTTCACCGCCACGGTGAAGCGGCCGCCGCTGGCGCGATCCTCAAAGGTCTGGGCCAGGGTCGGCCGACTCTTGGTGTCGACGAAGCGCGGGTCGACCGCGCTGGTCAGCAGCGCGTAGTCGCCGAGCGGGCTGACCCTGGCCGGCTTGTAGATGAGGCCGACCTTGATCGCGTCGCCGCCGATCGTGCCGGTGTTGATGTAGGCGTAGGTGCCCGCGCCGAGCTCGGCGTTCAGGCCATCGACGATCGTCTGGAGCGGCTCCACGCCGGCGGTGTTCTCCAGCTCGTTCAGGCCGACGATGTCGGCGTTGAGCGCCTTGAGCGCGGCCAGCAGCTTGGCCTGCTGGCGATCAAGCTCATTCTGGTCGTCGGCGCCGCGGCACTCCATGTTCTGATCCGGGCCGCAGATGAAGGCGCCGGTGTCGATGCTGGTGAAGAAGTTGAGCGTGTTCTGGCCGGCCACCTTGAGCGTGCCGCCGACAGCGGGCGGGGTCGCCTCACGCGGGTTGACCGACGTGTAGTCGGCCGGGGCGGTCGGCTCGATGCGGTAGAGGCTGAAACCGTAGCTCAGCACGCCGGTCAGGTTGCTCACCGTGTCGCCGCCGCGGAAGCGGTTGTCCAGGCTGAAGGGCTGGCCATTGGGGTGGCGCAGGCTGGCCGGGTTCTGGGCGTTGCTGCCGTCGTCAAGGGTGATCCGTCGCAGCGCGTACGCGGCGGCCAGGGCGCTGGCCTCAGCCCCCGGCTGCACGATATTCGTCGGCGTGAAGAAGCGGTCGTAGCCGTCGAGCGGCAGGCCGACCACCATCTCGCCATAGCGATCGAAGTTGAAGTACTCGCTGATCGTCAGCGCCTGCGGGAAGCTGACCAGCATACCCTCGTAGCGCTCCAGATCGTCGATGCTCGTGAAGGGCATCTCCAGCGCGCTCGGCGCGATGCTGTTGCCGCTGCCCAGCACGCTCACCGCGCTCGCGCCGATCTCAGTCAGGCCGTTGTACTCGCTGACGCCGCCGGTCACCTGCACCAGGTCGCCGACGCTGACATTGTCGCGGCTGCCGTTATAGACGAAGACGCCCTCAGAGGTCAGCGGGTCGCTGTCGGCATCACTGGCCTCCTCCTGGACGAAGAAGCCGCTCAGGCCGGCCGGGCCCTCAAAGTCGCCGACGACCACGCCCTCAATGGTGACGCTCTGGCCGGTGCAGGGGCTGGCCAGCCCGTCGCCCTGGATGGCCGAGATCTTGGTGATCGCCGGGGCGTCGCTGCACGGCGACACATAGGTGATCTCCTCGTTGGCCGCGCCGGGGGTGTTCAGGGCCTCGCCCACCGCCGGGGTGCCGGCGAAGCCGGCGATGCCGGCCAGGTCGAAGTCGTTGCGCACCCAGTCGCTCGCGCTCTCGCTGTCGGCGCCATCGGGGATGCGCGAGGCGCCACCGGGCGCGTAGGCCGCGCCGTCGTAGGCGACGCCGAGCACGGGAGCGCCGTAGGTCAGGTCGCTGGCTCCGCCGTCGTTCACAGCCACGCTATCGACGATCTCGTCCCAGGGCGTGCTGTCGAGCGCGCCATCGTCGTTGGTGTCTAGATCGGTGCCGCTTGCGCTACTGAAATTGCGCACCAGCAGCAGCGTGATCGTACCGTTCTCAAGGGTGTTCGCCGCCAGATTGGCCAGGTAGAGGCCATTGGCGTCAGTGCTACCCATCGGCGTCACCGAGTCGACCGTGCCGGTGAGCGTGCCGCTGAAGTCGCCCTCGATCTGGAGCACGCTCAGGTCGCTGTAGTCGGCGCTCGCGGCCCCGTAGAGCTCGATGTACTCCACGTCAGTGCCGGCGGTGCTGGCCGAGAACTCGTTGATCTTCGGGCTGACCGCCACCGTGCCACAGGCCGCAGTATGGCTGCCCAGGCCGTCGAAGGTGTTCGTCGGGTAGCCTGCCCACTCGGTGGCAGGGTCGAAGGCATCATCGGGGTTCATGTCGCCGGCGCAGATGCTGTCTATGCGACGCAGGGTGTTGTCGGCGGTGCTGGTGTCGCCCGTGCCCCACTCTGTCCCGGGATTAAAGCCGATCTGGCCGATCACATCGACAATCGTGCCGATGGTGCCGCCTTTGCGCAGCACGACCGCATCATTGCCGTTGTACCAGCCCGAGCCATTGGTCTGGTCGGCCTGGGCGAGGATGATCGGGTCGGCCGACGACTGGGCCACCACATACGTATCACCGTCAGCGACCGTGCCGGTGAGATTGATCACGACGCTGGTAGTGGTGTTGCCATTGGAATACATCTGGATCACGTACTGGCCTGCGGCGAGGTCGACCGCCGCGCCAGTGCCGTTGTAGATCTCAAGGGCCTTGTTGTTGCTGCTCCCCTCGATATACTCCGAGAAGAACAGGTCGGTCGGGGCGGCCGCGTAGCTGCGGGTAGGGGCGGGGAACAGACCGGCGGCCAGGGCGATGATCAGGACGAGGGCGGGCAGCAGGCGCAGCCCGCGCGACGTGGTGGTCACGGTTCGCATAGATCTCCCTTTATGTATGCACAGAGACCCTCTATCGGCGCGCGATTGCCCGTGTGTGCGACGACGAGGCTCGGCAGGGCGAATCCTATCCGAGCCACATACCTCCAGGGCACAGGGCGACCGACGTTGATAGCGCTTGGTGGATCGCTGACAGGATAGAGCGGGTGGATAAAGAAGATATTAAGGTATCTTTAAGCGTTCTGCGTGGCATGTGGCGCAAAGATGACAATATCTTTATCTGTGGTAACATGGTGCGAGTGCCGCTTTCTTGTTTCTTATACCATCTATGCAGCTTGGCCCCGTCGAACAGCCACGCCACGAGCGTATCTGCGCGGCCCTGCGCGCCACTATCTCCGCCTACCCGCCAGCGCTGCGCCAGCGCTGCGCGCCCGACCTGGAGGATTTGCTGTGCGGGGAGTTCAGCCAGCTGGCCGCGCTGCTGCCGGCCTGGCTGAGCGACCTGATCCCCCTCGACGACGCGCTGCTTGACGTCCTTGGCGAGGCCGGGCTCTGGCTCTGGTGGTACGCCGACACGCTCGATGGCCTGATCGACGGCACGCGGCCGCCCGCCAGGCTGCCCGGCGCCCAGCAGGCCCTCCTGCGCGCCCTGGAGATCTACCGCGGCCTCGGCCTGGCCGACACGCCCGCCTGGGGCGACCTGATGGCCCGCGCGCTGCTCGCCGCCGACGCCTACGCCCGCGAGCTCGCCACCCGCGACATGGCCCTGCCCACAATCAGCGATGAGCAGCTAGCCCTCTGGTCGCCCGAGCTGCTGATGGAGCGCGCCGCCCCCTTCAGCTTTACCCTCACCGCGCAGCTCCAGCTGGCCGGCGCGCCCGAGGACGACCCCAGGCGCCCGGATATCGCCGCCGCACTGCGCGCACTCACCGCCGCCCGCCAGATCGCCGACGACGCCGCGGACTGGATGGCTGACCTCGCCCGCGGCCAGCTCAACAGCGTCTCTGCCGGGCTGATCCGCCACTTCCGCCAGCGCCGCCACGATCAGGCCGGCGCGCTGAGCCTGGAGCAGCTCGCCGGCTACGAGATCCACGCCGAGGGCTACTGGGATCAGGTCGAGCAGTCCCACGCCGCGCTCTGCCGTCAGGCTCTGGATCACCTTGCGCCCTACGGCGCATGCCGACTGCGCGCGCTAATCGTCGGCCAGCAGCGCGGCGATGCCGTAGGTTGGGCGCGGATGCGCGCGCGGCGGGCCGATGTGCGCGTGATCTTCACCATGGACGGCAAATGACCAGCACATAAACGAAACCGGGTGTTGGGCCGCATTCGTGTATTCGCTGGCTCTTCGTGGCCAGACCGCTCTATGATGAGCGTTCATCTCGGTAGATCATCGGTTACAATGGCGGACGGCCACCCGATGATCTTAGACAAACACCGTGTGCTGTCTGAGTGGAAGCGGCAACCGTAAGGAGATGCTATGAGTCCCGAGCTTGAGCGACTGATTGGCAAGGCTGTGATCGATAGCGACTTCCGCGATAAGCTGTTCGACAACCCGGAGCAGGCCCTCAAAGATGCGGGGATCACCCTCAGCCCTGACGAGATGGACAAGGTGCGCAAGGAAATCAAGGAGCGCGCGAAGGATCGCTCAGGCACCTATAAGGCGCTGGACACTGCCAAGGGCAGCACCTGGTAGCTGGTTCGCCCCATCTGCTGGTACATAGAGCCCCACATGCGCAAGACCCGTTCGCGGCCGCCGCGCCCGTACGGGTCTTGTCACCCTTACTTATATGTCCGCGCAGCAGCCCGAAGTTGAGACGACGCTCGCCCTGACGGCGCCACAATCAGACTTTCAACAGAAGTCTGCGCTGCTGCGCCCCCTCAATGTCAGCCTGATCATCTTTAGCGCGATCGGCCTTGCCCTGGGAGTTGTGCGCGGGTCACCCAGCTACAGCAACGGAATGATCGCCCTGAGCCTATTGCTGAACGCGCTGGTCTTCTCCCTCGCGCGCAACAACCGCACCCGGCTCGCGTCGCACATCTTCTGCCTCTGGATCAATCTAGGCACGCTCTTCTTCGCCGCCGACAACCTGTTCCGCCAGGAAAACCCCGAGTCCGCTATCATCTTCTTCTGCGTCCTGGCGCTCAGCGTGATCTTGTCGGGGATGCTGATCGGGGTGTTCTACAGCTTCGTGATCGTCGGTGTCAACTCGCTGGTGGTTATCAGCCTGTGGCTCTACTACTACCTGCGGATTAACCCATCTGAGAGCCTTGCAGAGAATCTGGCGAATATGGCGGCGATGGCCTTCCCGATCACCGTCTTCCTGGTTATGATCGCTGTGATCTCCTGGCTCTACCAGCGCGCCCTGGCCCATGCGGCGCTGCGGCTGGAGGCGGCTCGCCAGCGGATCCTGCGTGACGAGCTGCTCCGGCGCGACCTGGCCGTCGCACGCGAGCTCCAGCAGCGGCTCTACCCACCGCCGCCGCTCACGAACGCCGCCCTCAGAATCGCCTCGCGCTCGGAGCCGGCCCGCGAGACGAGCGGCGACTTCTATGACTTCATCTCCCTGAGCGATGATCGTCTGGGGATCGTGGTGGCCGACGTGACCGGCAAGAGCATCGCCGCCGCCCTGGTGATGGCGATGTCGCGCAGCACCCTGCGCTCCGAGGCCACGCGCCACATTAGCCCCGCCGATGTGCTGCACTATGCGAACCAGACCCTCTGCCAGGACAACACGTTCAAGCAGATGATCACCGCCTTCTATGGCGTGCTCGACACGCGCACTCTGCGCCTGGCGATCTCTAACGCCGGCCACCCCTTCCCCGTGCTTCGCCGCGACGGGCGGATCAGCGAGCTGGAGATCTGCGGCCTGCCCCTGGGGGCCCGCCCCGACGCGCGCTACACCGAGCAGGTCATCCAGCTCCAGCCTGGCGATCAGCTTGTACTGATCAGCGACGGCCTGCTGGAGGAGCAGAACAACCGCCGCGAGCTGTTCGGCTTCGACCGCATGCTGGCGACGATCGCGAATGCCGACCTGTGCGACCCCGAGCACGCTCTGGATGAGATCTGGGAGACGGTGGCGCGCTTCCGCGACGGCTCCGAGCAGAGCGACGATATCACGCTGGTGGTGGTGCAGGTGGCGGCGGCCGCAACCGTGGGCGCGGCACCGTCGCCCCTCTCCGCCGACTGATACTATTTCAGATTGCAGATTTTGGATTGCAGATTGGGCTAGCCTCGCCGGTAGACTCGGCGAGGCCCAAGCCAATGACGGCGACATGAGCTCAATCTACAATCTACAATCTACAATCTGCAATCGCGCCGAGCGGGCCGTCGCCTGGCTGCGGGCCGCCCAGCGCCCCTCGGGCGAGCTTCCCACCTTCACCGCCCGCCGCCCCGATATGGCCGACGCCCGCCCCTACGCCTGCTGCGTCTACACGACCACCTTTGTGGCCCACGCACTGTCGCGCCTGCCCCACATCCCTGGGGCCGCCGCTGTCTGCGGGGCCGCCGGCGGCTTCCTGCGCGCCGAGGCCAACGGCGATGGCTCGTGGAGCTACGAGGGCCGCGCCACCAGCCGGGTGCCGCCCGACCTCGACGACACCGCCTGCGCGACGGCGGCGCTGCTCACGCTCGGCGAGCGGCCTGGCCTGGGCTTCTACCAGCAGCTCTGGGAGAATGAGCTCGCCCCCGGCGGCCCCTACTTCACCTGGCTAGGCGTGAACGATAGCGCCGGGCACCTGCTGGCCCGCCAGGTGGACGCCCTGGTGCAGGCGAACCTGCTGCTCTGCGCGAGCATGGCCGGCCTGGAGCTTCCCGGCGTCGTGACCTACCTGCGCGATGTGATCGACCGCGAGGATCTGGCGGTGGCCAGCGACTACTGCCTCACCCCGCACCTGCTGGTCTACGCCATCGCCCGGGCCTACGCCGATGGACCCGCGCCCGCCCTGGCCCCGGCGCTGTCGTCCCTGCGCGCGGCCGCAACCGCCCTGCCCACGGGCGACGCCTTCGAACTGGCCTGTCGGGCGGCGGCGCTGCTCGCCCTCGGCGCCCCGGGCGACGCGCGGCTGGGCGACCTGCTGGCCGCCCAGCTCCCCGATGGCTCCTGGCCGATGGCGGCCTCCTACTCCGGCTACCCGCCCCACCTCGACGGATCCCCGGCCCTGACGACGGCGATCTCCCTCGACGCGCTCAGGCGAGCGGCGCTCTAGCTGAGCGCAGAGCGGGTGAGCGCAGAGCGAAGAACAGGATCGCATCAGAATGGATTGGGCGCACCAATGATGGCTCAGCCGTTCGTCACCGCTTGCTCCAGATCCGCAGGTTCAGGTTCAGATCCTCGACGATCTCCTCGGCTAAGCGCACATCCTCAAAGTAGGCTTCGATGTCGCCCTGGCCAAGGGCCGCCCCGCTGCGCCAGAGGGGGGGCGGCTCAAAGTAGTTCTTGCTGGTGCTGATGGCGAGGTAGATCTGCGCGTTCACAAACGCGATCGCCACCGGCGCGCCCAGCT
>NZ_JAIEWN010000012.1:133614-138218 GCF_019599295.1 Oscillochloris sp. ZM17-4
GGAGCGCGAGCTGGCCACGCTCTGCCGCAAGGTGGCCCGCAAGGTGGCCTCGGCCGGCGAGCCCGGCGCCGCGCCCCCACAGGACATCTATGTGGTCGATACCGCTGATGTGCCGACCTACCTCGGCCCCGAGCGCTTCACCTACGGCCTCGCCGAGGAGCGCGACGAGATCGGGGTCGCGACGGGCGTCGCCTGGACGAGCGCCGGCGGCGACATTCTGAGCATCGAGGTGCTGCCGGTGAAGGGCAAGGGCGGACTGCTGCTCACCGGCCAGCTCGGCGATGTGATGAAGGAGAGCGCCCAGGCCGCCGTCTCCTACGTGCGCTCGAAGGCCGACCAGCTCGGCATCGACACCAACTACTTCGAGGAGCACAACATCCACATCCACGTGCCCGAGGGCGCGGTGCCCAAGGACGGCCCCTCGGCCGGGATCACCCTGACCACCGCCCTGATCAGCGCGATGACCGGCCGGGCGGTGCGCCGCGACGTGGCCATGACTGGCGAGGTGACCCTGCGCGGCAAGGTGCTCGGCATCGGCGGCCTCAAGGAGAAGACCCTGGCAGCCCACCGGGCCGGCATCCGCACCTTCATCCTGCCCAAAGAGAACGCCAAGGACATCGTCGAGCTGCCCGAGAAGGTGCGCCAGGATCTCAACCTCATCCCGGTCTCCTCAATGGACGAGGTGCTGAAGGTGGCGCTTAACGACGCCGTCGCCGCGCCGGAGCCGGCGGCGGTCCACTAGGCTCGCCGCACGTCTCGGATCAGCGCACGAGGGGGGGCGCCGGCATTGCCGGCGCCCCCCCTCGTGCGATTCGCTCGGCGCGCATGCGCCTACTGGATCTGGAAGACCCCCACCGCCGTCATGGCGCTCCAATTGCCATAGGCAACCATCGCGTAGTTACCCGGGGCGAGGCCGCTGGTCGCCGAGAATGTCAGCTCGATCTCGCCATCAGCGTTGGCGTTAACCGTCTTGACGGCGACATCCTGGTTGCTGGGCGTGTTATACCACAGCGTTACGGGCTCGTTCGGGATAAAGCCCGTCCCCTTCACCTCGAAGCTATCGCCAGCCGAGGCGCTGTACGGCGTGACTGTGAGCGTTGCGTACGGCTGGGTCGCGCTCTGGTCGCTCACCGTCACCGTCACCGTGTTGCTGTTGCCGCTGCCGCCACCTGCCGCATCAGACCAGGTGAAGCTCGCCTGTGTGTTCAGCTGTGTCCCGGTGGTGGTGCCGCCAAGCACGCGGAAGCGAACGGTTCCGCTCACGCTATCGTTGCCGCTGCTGAGCGTGCCGGTCTTGATCTCGACGCTGCTGGTGTTAACCTGGCTCACCCAGGCTGTATTGCGGCTGAAGGTCGCATCCACCAACTCGACAACACTCGGGTCGAAGGGCAGGGTGATCTTCGTCTCGTCTGCGGTGCCCTTGCCGCGGTTTGTCGCCGTGAAGGTGTAAGCGATCACATCACTCGGTGCCACCGCCTGGTTCGGGTCAGCGATCAGGCTGACGGTGACGTTAGCCGGGATGGCGTTCGTCGGCGGCTGAGTCTGGCCGATTGCGGCCGTCGCGCCCGTGCCGAAGCTGAAATCGAGCTGCTGGCCTTGCTGCGAGCAGCTGGTGGCCTGGGTGTAGGTGATGTCCGTCTGGCGGCTAATATCATAGGTGCCCGAAGTCGTCAGCGCACGCACCTGGTAGCTAACGCCCTGGCGCGATCCGAGGGTCGGGAAGTCCCATGTGATCGTGCCGGCTGCCGAGTCGATCACGCCGTTGGTTGGCACCTGGCTGCCGTCGATAATCTCGAAGTTGGTGTTGTCGTAGGTCTCGACGAAGGTTGCATCGGTGCCGATATCGGACAGGAGCGAGCGGGCGATCTGGGCGTAGATCGTGGGCAGCTCTGCCGGCGTGGGCGAAGCGTAGTAGTCGGATGCTGAGGTGGCGATGTTTTTCAGGAAGTTGGCGTCGGCTTGTCCCAGGCCGATCGTGTAGATGCGGATGCCCTGGTTCTTTAGCTCGGTGGCCTTGGTCAGCGCATCGCTGCTCGGGCTCAAACCAAGCATGCCACCTGCACCGATATTAGCTACACCATCGGTCAGCAGCACTAGCGCATGGGCGTTGCTTGATGCGGCGCTCGTGAGCGTCGCCCCGCCCTGGTTCAGACCCTCGTAGATGTTCGTGTTCTCATCTACCTGGATCGATGAGATCGCGCTGATCAGGCTGCCGCGATCCTGGCTTAGGTTGCTCAGCGTGTCGGCATCGTTGGCCGAGTCGCCGTCGTAGCCGTCACCCGAGAAGGCGACGACCGATGCCTCGTCGCGGCTGAGGTCGAGCGTGTCGACAAATAGCGAGGCGGCGCTCAGGGCCTGCGCCAGCGGTGTCCCGGTCATACTGCCCGACTTGTCGATCACGAGCGCGACACTGACGCTGTAGGGCGGTACGCATGGCAGCGCGTTGATCGAGACGTTGACATTGACAGGATCGCCGGCGTTTACCGTACTGGGCCGGGCGAATTTATTGACCGAGTCAATGGTGCCGCCGGTGCCCTGCGCATTCGCCAGGTTAATTCCACCGGCGATCATGAGCAGTAGGGCCAGAATCATCGATAGCAGCATCCGTGTGCGATGTGCGTGCTGGGCCATGTGTATGCATCTCCTGACCTGAAAGCGTATTCCCCCAATATGCGATCAAGCGAGTGGCTTATCTGGCAGAACTCAGGTGCGTATTTTTCTCAGCTGTTGTTCTGATTGTAGAGGCTGCTAGCGCCCCGTGCCTCCTTTCCGCGCTATGATACTGACACTGTCGGGAGTCGAACGACGTATCGTTCGTTTATATCTGGACAGGGTTCGCACTATCGGGCAGGCTCATCGTATCAACGAGCGACCTACGACACACACGGAATGGGTGGATGCCGTGTGGCAGCTGCCCACCGATCTGCTCGTCGCGCCTGACTGATGTTCTGGATGCGCTCAGTTACGATGCTTGCTGGGCTGCCTACGCGGGCACGCCCAACCAGAGCATCCTGCGCGCCGCGCAGGCGACAGCATTAATCGCCGCGCTCGGAACGAACACGTGCTAGGTTACCGATGGAAATGGTAGATGGGTGCTGACCGTGAGAGTGGGGATAGGTGCGGGGCGAGTGAGGCTTAGATGGGTGTTGCTCTCAGAGCATAAGTCTACTATGGATGCTGATTTTTTGCAAGCACATATCTTGTGAAAGTGCCTGCATTTTACTGGGAGAAGTAGTCGCCAGGGCGAATGATATACAGGAGCGAGCGTACGTTGGAGTATGCGTTAGAAATGGCTGTGTGCTGCAACGGCACACACGCACACCCAATCGCAGGTTCGCGTAGCGCGCCCCGGCGGTCAGTCAGGCTCAGGGTGCGATCTCATCGCCGCGTAGGAAGGCCGCGCAATCCTCGGGGATGGACGGGTTGATCCACATGCCGCTGCCGAGCTCGAAGCCGGCGCTGCGGCTGAGCCGGGGCACGATCGCCAGGTACCAGTGGAAGTAGCCGTTCTCCGGCTCTTTGGTGGGGGTCGAGCGTAGAATCAGGTTGAAGTCGGGGTCGTTCAGGTGGGTGTACAGGCGGAAGAGCACATCGCGCAGCAGCGGGGCCAGGTGGGTCAGCGCGTCCTGATCGGTGTACATAAAGCTGGCGTGGTGGTCGCGCGGCAAGATCCAGATATGGAAGGGCGAGGAGGATGCGTAGAGCACGAAGGCGGCGAAGTGATCGTTGAGGGCGATCATCCGCTCGCCGCGGCTGATCTCGTCGGCGAGCATCGTGCAGAAGACGCACTGGCCGGTGTCGTCGAAGAAGCGGCGGGCCTCCTCGATCCGGTGGCGGATGTTGCCCGGCACAATCGGCAGCCCGATGATCTGGCTGTGCGGGTGGACCAGCGAGGCCCCGGCGCGCTCGCCGTGGTTCTTAAAGAAGACCATTTGCTCGACCCGCGGGTCGGCGCTGATCTCGCGCCCGCGCCGCAGGTACATCTCCACCACGGAGCGGATCTCCTCGTCGGTCATCAGCGCGAGGGTGGTGTTGTGTAGGGTATGCTCGACCAGCACCTCGTGGTAGCCGACCCCGGTGATATAGCGCTCGACCCCGTTGAAGTTCCGCACCAGGGTGCCATCCTCGGCCAGGGCAGGGTACTTGTTGCGCACCACGCGCGTGTCCCATCCGGGGCCGCCCTCGGGGTAGCGGCAGACTTCGAGATCGAGCTCCTCGTTGCCCATGCAGAATGGGCAGTGCGCGTCGTGCTCGGGGCGCTCGTGGGTGAGGATGCGGTCGCTGGCTTCGGCGTAGGCGTTGGGGCGGCGAGCGCGCTCGTTGGCGATGATCACCCACTCGCGGGTGGCCAGATTCTGCCGAAGCTCAGGCATCGTGAGTTCCTCCAGGGCAGCCATAACGCAGATCATACGCTGCTTGGCCCTGCTTGTGGGCATGGCGACCGGGCGTGTGGCTTGCTCCTATTGTAGTGGGAAGCGTACGATGCGGCAAGAGAGGGGATTGAGGATTCAGATCAGCTTGTGGTAGAGCCGCTCCTGGCGCGCGCGCGCCCCCCGGTAGATGGCGTGATGGCCCTGGTCTGGCGTGAAGGTGGCCCCCTCGGC
>NZ_JAIEWN010000012.1:138318-147786 GCF_019599295.1 Oscillochloris sp. ZM17-4
AAGAGCGGGTCGGCCGGCGGCTCAAGGCCGAGCCGGGCACGCATCAAGCCGATCTCCGCCGTGAAGCGGGCCACCTCCACGCTGCGGGCCGGCCGCAGGTCGAGCCGCGAGGAGGCCCCCGGCAGGGCCATCACCCGCTCGGCCAGCTGGAGCAGCGGCGTGCCCTGCCCGCTGCCGACGTTGATCGGCTGGCCGATGATGTCGGCCGCGGCGGCGCGCAGCATCGCCTCGACCACCTGATCGACGTAGACGAAGTCGATCAGCTGCTGCCCGCCGTAGACGATCATCTCCTGGCCCTGGGCGGCGGCCTCCATCCAGAGCGGGATGACCCGGTCGCGGTCGCGCGGGCCGTAGACGTTGGCCAGGCGCAGCACCGCCGTCTCCACGCCGTAGGTGTTGAGGAAGACGCGGGCGTACAGCTCGCCGGCGGCCTTGCTGGCGCCGTAGGCGTTCTTCGCGTTGAAGGGCGTCCCCTCGGGCACCGGCAGCCGCTCCACCTCGCCGTAGACCTCGCGGGATGAGGAGAAGACCACCCGCCGCACCCCGCCGGCGCGGGCCGCCTCAAGCACGTTCACGGTGCCGGCGACATTGGTCGTGAACGAGTAGCTCATATCGCTCACCGCGCCCATCACGTTCGACTGTGCGGCGAGATGGTAGATCACATCGGCGCCCGCGCAGAGGTCGCGGAGGGCGGCGGCGTCGCGGATATCGACCTCGGCGAGTCGCACGGCGGGGTTGTCGGCGTGCTGCGCCAGGTGCTCCTGTCGCCCGCGGTGCATGTTGTCCACTGCGATGATCTCGCCGGCGCCGTCGCACGCGAGCCGGTCGATGAGGTGGCTGCCGATAAAGCCGGCGCCGCCGGTGACGATGATCTTCATCTGGGGCATTCTTTCTTCAGTGTGCTAGATCTACCCATAGGCAGTATACGATAAACAAAACGCGAGCGCCGGGCGATTCGCCCGGCGCTCGCGGAGCAGGAGGGCCGCAGCGCGCTGCGCCCCCGTACATGTTATTTCCCCGGCACCTCGCCCTTGTTTGTCTTGATCCCGAGCACGCTGTAGAGTGGGCAGAAGCCCATGGCGGCGGTGGCGAACAGCACGACCGCCAGCAGGCCGACGATAATCTGGAAGATGCCGGTGAGCATGAAGACGGCCGGGATCATCATCAGGACGCCAAGCACGAGCCGGAGGTCGCGGTCGAGGGTGCCTGTATTCTTGGGGAGCATGGCGCTATTCCTTTTCTGTGATATCTGGCGCAATATTGCATGGCATGAGCATAGCATAGCCGCTTTGTCCGTAGAGCGTAGGGATGACTATTTTCGGTGAACGTCCCTCCATCGTAGGGCGTCGTGACGCTATGCGTCACGCTGTACGTGTACTATTCTATGCTACAATGTGGCGGTTTATGCCTCAAGCGACCTGGTGACAGCAAACAATGAATGATGTGACAGCGGAAACCCCCGAGAGCGGCGATGATTTTGGCCTGAGCGCCGTGCGCGAGCTGCTCCGGCTGATGAATCAGACCGATATTACCGAGATTCTGATCGAGCGCGGCGACACGAAGCTTCACGTGAAGCGCGGCACGGCTGTCCCGGTCCCGACTTCCCCCATCGGGCAGATGGTGGCCCAGGTCAGCGCCCCAGCCGCGCCCACGCCCGTGCAGCCCCTCTTCTCGCCTCAGCAGCCGGCCCCCGAGAGCGCGCATATCGCCATGCCCGCCGGCCACACGATCGCCGCGCCGATGGTGGGCACGTTCTACTCGGCCGCATCACCCAAGGACGCGCCGTTCGCCCAGGAGGGCGACGAGATCCACGTCGGCGACCCGGTCGGCATCATCGAGGCCATGAAGATGATGAATGAGATCGAGAGCGAGGTCTCCGGCCGTGTCGCCCGCATCCTCGTGAAGAATGGCCAGCCCGTCGAGTATGGCCAGCCCCTGATGGTGGTCGAGCCGCTCTAGTTGATTGCAGATTGCAGATTGCAGATTGTAGATTGCAATCTGCAATCTGCAATCTGCAATCTGCAATCCTTATGCAAGCACTTGGCGTCGCCCAGCTGAATAGCTACCTGCGCGAGCTCCTCGAGTCCGACGAGATCGTGCGCGATATCTGGGTGGCGGGCGAGATCTCGGAGTTTCGCCGCTACGCCTCCGGCCACTGCTACTTCACCCTGAAGGATGCGGGCGCGACGATCCGTGGGGTGATGTGGCGCTCGTTCGCCGACCGCCAGCCATCGCTCCCGCAGGTGGGCGACGCCGTCCTCGTCCACGGCAAAGTCTCGATCTATGAGGCGCGGGGCGAGCTCCAGCTGGTGGTGGATACGATCGTGCCCGCCGGCGCGGGCCTGCTCAATGCGCGCTTTGAGGAGCTGAAGATCCGCCTCGCCGCCGAGGGGCTGTTCAGCCCCGAGCGGAAGCGCCCCCTGCCCGATCTCCCCCGCCGCATCGGCGTCGTCACTTCGCCCCAGGCCGCCGCCCTCCAGGATATGCTCAATGTGCTGCGCCGGCGCTGCCCCCTCGTCGAGGTGCTGGTCTCGCCGTGCCTCGTCCAGGGCGACCGCGCGCCCGACAGCATCGTCGAGGCGCTCTACGCGATCTATCAGGCGGACGTCGACCTGATCATCCTCGCCCGAGGCGGCGGCTCGATCGAGGATCTCTGGTGCTTTAACGACGAGGCAGTGGCCCGCGCCGTCTTCGCCAGCCCGGTGCCCCTGCTCACCGGCGTCGGCCACGAGACGGACACGACGATCGTCGATTTTGTGGCCGACCTGCGCGCGCCAACGCCCTCGGCCGCCGCCGAGCTGGCGGTGCCCGACCTCGCCGACCTGCGCGCCCAGGTGTCCGACGCCCGCGCCCGCCTGGGCGGCGCCGTCTCCGATGGCCTGGCGCTGCGCCGGGGCGACGCTCAGTCGCTCGCCCGGCGGCTTGAGCTGGCCGCACCCCTGCGCCGGGTCGCCCAGGGCCGCCAGCGGATCGATGATCTTGCCCGCCGCCTCTCCGCCCAGACGCTCCGCGCGGCTGAGCTGCGCCGCGCCCGCCTGCGCGGCCTTACCGCCCAGCTCGCGGCCCTTAGCCCCCAGGCGACCCTCGCCCGCGGCTATGCGGTGGTGCGCCGCGCCGCCGGCGGTCAGGTGCTCACCAGCGCTGACCAGACAGCCCCCGGCGATCGCCTGATGATCACCCTGCGATACGGCGACCTGCTTGCCGATACCGTTGCATCCGCGCCAGAGGAGGATCGCTGATGAGCACCCAAACTCCCGTTGATACCTATGAGGCACGCTACGCCCGTCTGCAAGAGGTCGTCGCCCAGCTAGAGATGGGCGAGCTCTCCCTTGACCGCACCATTGCGCTCTATGAGGAGGGTGTTGTCCTTGCAGCAGAGTGCCAGGCGCTCCTGGACGCAGCTGAGCTGCGGGTTCAGCAGCTTCAGTCTGGTGAGACGGCGATCGACCTCGAAGCCTAGCGTAGGTTTCGTCGTGGGCTGCCGTAGGCAGTACGCGCAGGCGGGGAGGAGGGTGAGAGGCGCAGCCGCCCTGGCTGCTGCCGGCTTCCTGTCCCCTACGGAGATGGCATGTATCAGGCTGAGACGATCCATAAGTACCCGCGCCTTCTGACCACTATTATCGAGCTGCTCTGTGTCCTGCTGGTTGTGCTCACCTCGGCTCGGATCGGGTTTATCTTTCTGCGCGCGCTCTGGGATATCTACGGCCGCAACGACCTGATGATCGATCAGGTGCCGCTCCTCCCCGGCGTTGTGGGCTGGATCGAGAGCGGGGCCGCAGGCCACGCGGTTATTTTTGGCGATCTCTGGCCGGCCCTGATCGTGCCCCTGGGATGGTCGGCGCTGGCCCTCTTCGCCACGATTATACTGCGCAACACCTTCCCGGCTGTGCGCGCCAGCGCCCATGGCCTGCTCGTCGAGTTCGCCGGCTCGTGGCTGCCTATCCCCTGGGAGCGCCTGCTGGCGGCCAAAGTGACGGCGGACCTCTCCGGTGAGCACTTTATCCTGCTTGTCCAGGCAGATAGGGGCAGCCTGACCTTCTGGCACCGCCTCTACAGCCTGTTCTACGGCCTGAGCTGGCGCGCCGGATTCTATATCACCTCGAATATTAGTGAGTTTGACCAGCTTGTCCAGACGATCCTGAGCGAGAGCGAGCGCACCGCCCGTGCCAGCGAGACGGCTCGCCCCGTGCGTCTCCAGGAGGATGCGCCATCGCCGCTGTTTCGTCTGCTGCTGAGCCCCGGCGCGTTCTTCAGCCGCGGCGCCGCTGTCGATGCACCGGCATCAGCTGGGGCAGCCGCACGGCCCTCGACGCCCGGCGGCGCGGAGGCGGCTTCCTATCCCTCGCGGATCACTACGCTGATCGGCGTCGTCGTCGCCATCCTGGCCGTGCTCGCCGGCCTGCGCTACCTGTCCCTCTGGTCGAGCTTCATCGCGCTGGAGATCCCCGCGCTGCGTGACGTGCCCCCCTTCATCTGGAACTTCGGCGACCCGCGCTACCGGGAGCTGTATAACGCCTACCGTACGCCTCCGGTGCCCTTCCTCGGCGTCGCCGGGCGACCGGACCTGCCGGCCCCCTGGTGGATCCTGATAGCGGCACACCTGATGCTGCTGCTCGCTATCGCCGCCATCCTCTGGCTGCGCAATCTCTTGCCCGCCATAGAGTCTCGGGAGCAGGGGATCGCGGTGCGCGACACGCTGCGCGGGCGCTGGCTTCTCGTTTCCTGGGATCGGGTGCGGGCGCTGAAGCTGACCGAGATCTCTGAGCAGAGCCAGATCCTGCTGCTCCAGGGCCGTGGCATGCCCTCCAGCCAGCGTCTCACCAGCCTGCTCTACGACGGCAGCCTCGCCCCTGGCGTGCTAATCACCTCGGCGATCAGCAACTTCCAGCCGATGCTCCAGCACGCCCTCGGCCATATCACCACGATCGAGGCGGCCGGCGGCCCGCCGGTGCTGCGCCAGGATGCCCGCTCGTCGCTGCTCTGGATGGCCTTCGGCGGGCGCGCCGCCCGTGAGGCGCTGGTCGCCGATGCGCGCGCCGACGCCGGCACTCGCGTGGCGCGGCTCGCCGGCCTGCTGCCCTCCGCCCGCACGATGGCCGTCATCGCGCTGCCACCAGCCCTGCTGATCGGCCTCGGCGGCCTGCTGAGCGACCGCGTACCCTCCGTGGGTCTGATCGTCGCTGCTCTGGCCCTCTGGATCTTCGGCATGCTGGAGTGGCCCCTGATCGGGCTGATCTCGGTGCTGCTGGACGACAACACCGGCGGCGGAGAGGAGGGCTACCGCGCCTTCTATCTCTACCCGACAAGCCAGCTCCCGCGCCTGCTGCCCCTTGTCGCTGCCATCATCCTCCAGATCGTCGGTGTGCCCCTTCTCCCCGCCCTGGCCTGGATCGGCGCGATGGCCTGGGCCTTCTGGCTCGGCCGTGGCCTCTGGGAGGCGCTCTACGAGTGGCGCGGCAGCCAGGCCATCCTCGGCGGCCTGCTCCCCGTCTTCTGGCAGCTGCTCCTGCTGATCGGCTACCTCGTCGCCACGCGGTAAGGGCGCAGCAGCGCCGCGCTGCTGCGCCCTTACGAATCGGAGGCGGTGCTATAATATCCCCGCCCTTGCTGTGCCCACACGCTGTGCGGCGTGGAGAACCTATGCCCAGCCTCGCGATTGTCATCCTGAACTATAACCGGGCCGACCTGCTCGCCGACTGCCTGGAGTCGATCTACGCCGCCCCGACCCGCTGCGCCCTTGATGTCTGGGTGGTCGATAACGCCTCCAGCGATGGCAGCGCGGCCATGGTGCGCGCCCGCTTCCCCCAGTCCCGCCTGATCGAGAGCCCGGTCAACGGCGGCTACTCCTACGGGAATAACCTGGCGCTGCGCGAGCTATTGCAGATTGCAGATTGCAGATTGCAGATTGCAGATGTCTGCAATCTGCAATCTGCAATTCCCGACTACGTCATGCTCCTCAACAACGACACCGTTGTGCCGGCGGGCGCGCTCGACGCCCTGGTGGGCTACCTGGAGGGCCACCCCGAGGTCGGCGCGGTCGGGCCGAAGCTGCTGCTCCCCGATGGCTCGCTCGACCTGGCCTGCCGGCGCAGCTTCCCCACCCCCGAGGTGGCGCTCTACCGTATGCTCGGCCTCTCCCGGATCTTCCCCAAGAGCCCGCGCTTCGCCCGCTATAATATGACCTACCTCGACCCCGACCAGGAGACGGAGGTGGACGCGCTGGTGGGCGCCTGCATGCTGGTGCGTGGCGGGGTGCTGCGCGAGGTGGGCCTGCTCGACGAGCAGTTCTTTATGTATGGCGAGGATCTCGACTGGGCCTACCGCATCAAGCAGTACGGCTGGCGGATCGTCTACCACCCGCGCGCCGTCGTGTACCACTATAAGCGGGCCGCCAGCACGCGCAGCGCAATACCCTCGATCCGCGCATTCTACGAGGCGATGCGGATCTTCCACCGCAAGCATTACGCCGCCACCACGCCCGCCCCGCTCAATGTCCTGATCGAGCTCGGGATCACGCTGAAGGAGTTACTCGCCCTTGGCCGCAATTACCTCCTCCCCCCGGCAGCGCGCCGAGTCGGCTAGGCAGCGGGCGCTGCTGCGACCGCGCACCTGGAGCGCGCTGCTGCGCGCTGGCCTGGTACTCTGCGACCTGCTGGCGGTCAATGCCGCCTTCATCGGCGTCTACCTCCAGAATATTGATGCGATGCGTGCCGCCGGCCTGCTGCTGCCCTCGGACCCGCAGGCGGCCCTGCGCTTTATGCTGCTCTTCAACATCGCGGCCCTGGCGGTGTTCACCTTCAACGGCCTCTACGAGATGCGCCGGGGCTCCTCGCGCGTCGATGAGGCATTCAAGGTGCTGACGGCGATCTCGCTCACCACAGTGATCGCGCTGATGATCAACACCCTGCTGCCCGCGCTCGGCGCGGAGGATCTACCCTGGAGCCGCGATGTGCTGGCCTGGAGCTGGCTGTCCGCCCTGATCGGCTGTGTGGCCCTGCGGGTGCTCCATCGCCAGCTGACGACCTGGCTGCGCCGCCGCGGGGTCGATACCCGCCGCGTCCTGATCGTCGGCGCCCGCGAGCCAGGCCTGCTGGTCTGGAAGACGATCCGCCGCCGGCCCGCGCTCGGCTACCGGGTGCAGGGCTTCCTCTCAGACAGCTCGCCGATCGGCGCGATGGTTGAGGATCTGCCCGTCCTTGGACGCACCACCCAGATCAGCCGGGTGGTGCGGGCCACCCAGGCCGATGAGGTGATCATCGCCCTCTCCGGCCGCTCCAGCTACGATCTGCTGGAGCTGATCAACCTGGCAGAGGACGAGTCGGTGGCGATCAAGGTCTACCCTGACACCTTCCAGCTGATCACCAATAATGATCTTTCGATCGGCGACCTGAGCGACCTGCCGCTGGTGAGCGTGAAGAACGCCGCCCTCGATAACCCCTGGAACCGCTCGCTCAAGCGCGGCCTGGATGTGGTGGTGGCCTCGGCGCTGCTGCTGGTAGCCGCCCCACTGATGTTGCTGATCGCCCTCGCCATCCGGCTTGAGTCGCGCGGGCAGGTCTTCTTCCTCCAGGAGCGGGTGGGCATGGATGTGCAGCCCTTCTGGATGATCAAGTTCCGCACCATGCGCGTGGACGCCGAGCGCCTGGGCACATGGACGACCCCCAACGACCCGCGCGTCACCCGTATGGGCCGCCTGCTGCGCCGCAGCAGCCTGGACGAGCTGCCGCAGCTGATCAATGTGCTGATCGGCCAGATGAGCCTCGTCGGCCCGCGCCCCGAGCAGCCGCGCTGGGCCGAGCAGTTTAGCCTGCAGATCCCGCGCTATATGCGCCGCCATAAGGAGAAGGCCGGTCTGACCGGCTGGGCCCAGGTGAACGGCCTGCGCGGCGATACAAGCATTGAGGACCGCACCCGCTACGACCTGTACTATATCGAGAACTGGTCGCTGCTGCTGGATATCAAAATCATTCTACGGACGATCGCGAATCTCCTGACTGGGAAGCAGGAAAACGCGTATTGACGTGGGCCGCCGGTGGGTGTATAATGCACCCTCGGTTGAGCCAATCAACCTTGGTACTCGCGCCCCCCGTTACGTTTTTGGGTCACGGGTTTCGCGTCTCGGGAAGGCACCCGACACACGTAACACGCAACACCGAACACGAGGCGGATATCGCTGTCGCAGCAGTCGCTGGTGACTTGCTGGCTTGTGTGGCAGCGTCGGGCGGGCTAGTGTGAGGCAGTATGGACGGCTCTGACAATGTATGCGCACCTACGCTGCGCCATCCAGACTGCACCCCTGTGACGCCTCCTCAAGGAGGGCGGGCATGATCCGCCTGGGCCACACGCAGGCGCTATACTATAGCACCTGAACGTAGCCTCCCTCCTCTGCTGGCCCCTGCACATGGTGCAGGGGCCTTTTTGATCTTCACACGCAGCGTACGCATATCTCTGGCTCCGCTGTGGCGCACATGCGCCACGGTCAGTCTTCGTGCGCGCTGCGCGCTGCTCGAACGACGTCGAACACACTCGGAGGTTGGGGCGGCACCGCCGCCAGTTAGTCCCCAGGAGGGCATTGGTACAATTGAAGCAGCAGATCTACGCCGAGTACATCAAGGATCGCCACGGGCTCGCCGATGCGGGCCACCTGACGGACTTTCTCTCCCGCGAAAACGGCCAGCTTATGCTGGGCGGGCGGGCGAACCTCAACGAGCTGGCGCAGAGCCACGGCGCGCCCCTTGAGGTGGTATACACGCCGCAGATCACGACGCAGGTCGAGCGCATGCGCGCCTGGGCCGATCAGGCCCGCGACCGAAGCGAGTACGACGGTGCCTTCCTCTACGCCTACGCCACAAAGGCCAACTTCGCCGCCGAGGCCGTGGAGACGGCCCTGGCCGCCGGCGCGCACTACGAGACGTCGGCCGCCGCCGATGTGACGATTGCCCATAGCCTCTGGCGACAGGGCACCCTGCCCGAGGGCAGGATGATCTTCTGCAACGGCTCGAAGGAGCCGAACTACCTCGAAGCAATCCGTGACCTGCGCACGGACGGCTGCGAGACGATCGTGCCGGTGCTCGACGACCTCGATGAGCTGCGCTCCCTGCTGCCCTGCCCAGCCCCGCTCCAGATCGGCGTGCGTGAGCGGGCCGCCGGCAATCGTGACGGGCGCCACCCCGGTCAGGACCGCTTCGGCCTGAGCGCCGCCGAGATTGAGGAGGCCGCCGCACTGATCGCCGGCAGCCGGCATCGCCTGGTGCTCTACCACGCCATGATCGGCAGTCAGGTCGAGGATGAGTTCCACTTTCTCGCCACCCTGCGCGAGTCGGTGGCCGGCTACTGCCGCATGCGCCGGCGTGTGCCGAGCCTGCGCTACCTCAACTTCGGCGGCGGCGTGCCCACCTCGGGCTACAGCCTGGGCTTCGCGTTCGACTACGCCGGCTTCCTGACCAAGCTCATGATGGTCATCCGCGA
>NZ_JAIEWN010000120.1 GCF_019599295.1 Oscillochloris sp. ZM17-4
CGCAGATCAGCACGGTGCCAGACTCTGGCTTGCCGGCGCTGGCCCGGGTGGCCGGATCCTCAATGCCGTGATCGACGGCGTTCCGCAGCAGGTGCAGCAGCACCTCGCGCAGCTGGTCGAGCACCTGGCGATCCGCCTCGGCCCCGCCATCATCGACGCTCAGCTCGATCCGCTTGCCGGCGGCGCGGGCCATCTCGCGCAGCTGCAGGCGCAGGGGCGGGAAGAGCGTCGCCAGCGGCAGCATCCGCGTGCGCCGCACCTGGTCGTGGAGCCGGTCGGTGACGGCGGCGAGACGGGAGTGATCCGCAGCGATCTGGCGCGAGAGGTTCGCCACCGCCGCGCCGAGCTCGCCGAGCAAGCTGTTGGCCTGCTCAAGGGCCTCGACGATCTCGCGGGGCGTCCCGGCGTGCCCGACGGGATGGGCGGATGGCCCGACGCCGACGTGCTCGTCCAGGTGGTGGGTGATGGGGCGCAGGGTGGCCGGCGACGTGCGCAGGCGCGCCAGCCGGGGGCCGAGGCGCTGCCAGGTGCGCCGCCAGCGGGCGGGCAGCTCGGCCAGCGCGGCGGCCTCGCGGGCGGCCTCGCGGGCGCGCAGCGTGCAGGTCATCAGCTCGCCGGCCTCATTGAGCAGGCTGTCGAGCACGCTGGTGGGCAGGCGCACCGTGGTCGCATCCTCGCCATGCCGCGCCTGTCCGGCCGCCAGCCTGTGCTCATGCTCGGGCGCGAGCGCCGAGGCCCCTGTCGCCGAGGGCTCTGCTGGCGCGGGCGGGGCCAGATCGACAAGCGCCCCGGCCAGCGTGTCGAGCAGCGGCTGGTAGGGCGTCAGGTCGGTCGGCTCGCCGGCATCGTGGCGGGCCATCAGCGCGCCGAGGGCGTCGAGCCCGGCGTAGATCGGGTCGCACACCTTAGGCGTCAGCTCCAGATTGCCCGAGCGCGCGGCGGCGAACACATCCTCGATGCGGTGGGCGAGGCGCTCGACATCCAGCAGCCCGGCGGCGCGCGCGCCGCCCTTGAGGCTGTGCGCCTCGCGGAAGAGCTGATCGAGCAGCTGCTTGCGCTCGGGGTGGTGCGGGTCGCGCTCAAGCTCCAGCAGGAGCTCGCCTGCCGCCTGCCGGTGCTCGGCCTGCTCGGCGCGGAATGCGTCGAGCACCTGGGCCATGATGTCGGCGTCTGTGAGCATAGGGGGACCTTATGCAATTGCAGATTGTAGATTGCAGATTGCAGATTGAGCTACATGCTAATACGTCACATCTGCGCTCTGCGCTCTGCGCTTCTGCGCTTCTGCGCTTCTGCAATCTGCAATCTGCAATCCTGGCCTACAGTCGGTAGGTGGAGATTGTGCGCTGGAGCGACTGTGCGAGCGTGTGCAGGTCCTGGGCGGCGCGCTCGGCCTGGCGGGTGCTGGCGAGGGCCTGGGTGGTGGCCTGCTGGATGCTGCCCATGGCCTGGCCGATCTGCTCCATGCCGGCGGTCTGCTGCTGGGCGGCGGCGGCCATCTGGACGTTGGCCTGGGCCCCGCCCTCGACCTCGGAGGCGATGCGGTGGATGACCTGGCCGGCCTGCCCCGCCAGCCGCGCGCCCGACTCGACGCCTTTGGTGCCCTCCTCGGTGACCAGCACGGCGGCGTTGGTCGCCTTCTGGATCTCCGAGAGGATCTCGCGCACCTGCTGGGTGGCGCTCTTGGAGCGCTCGGCGAGGTCGCGGACGTGCTGGGCGACGACGGCAAAGCTGCGGCCCTGCTCGCCGGCCCGGGCGGCCTCGATCGCGGCGTTGAGCGCCAGCAGGTTGCTCTGGTCGGCCAGCTCGCTGACCGTGGTGATGATCGAGCCGATGGCCTGGGTCTGCTCGGCCAGGGCCAGGATGGTCTCGGCGATGCTCTCGACGCGGGTGCGGATCTGGCCCATGCCGCTGACGGTCTCCTCGACGGCGCCGGTGCCCTCGCGGGCGACGTTGAGGGCGGCCTGGCTGTCGTGGGCGACCTGGGCGGCCTGCTGGGCGGTCTGCTGGGCGATCGCCTTGACCTCGTCGATCGTGGTGGTGGTCTGGGTGAGCGCGGCGGACTGCTCGGCGGCGGAGGCGGCCTGCTGGGTGGTGGCGGCCATGATCTCGGCCGCCGCTGCGGCGATGTTCGCCGCCGCCTGCTGGGTCTGCGTGGTGATCTGATGCAGCCCCTCGACCATCTTATTGAGCGCGCGGCCGAGGACAGCCAGCTCATCCTGCTGGGTGTCGACGATGCTGAGCCGAGCGGTCAGGTTGCCGCGGGCCACCTCGTCGGCGAAGGATGAGTAGGCGCGCACCATCTGCTCCAGGTACTCCTTGGCCACCTGGGTCTCGCTGGCGGCGCGCAGCTCCTCGTTGGCCCGGCGCTGCTCGTCGAGCTGCGCGCGGATGGTGGTCGCCATCTGGCTGAACGCCTCGGCCAGCCGGCCGACCTCATCGACGCCCTCGGGCAGCTCGTGGCGGTCATCGATGCGGCCCCGGGCCATGCCGTCCGCCGCGCGGGCGACCAGGCCGAGCCGGCGGGCGATGCCGCTGGTTATCACCACCGAGGCGATCAGGCTGATCAGGATCGCCCCCAGCGTCCCGCCGATCAGCGTGATCTCCAGGGCGTTGGACGCCGCCAGCGACTCTTCCTGGCGCTTGGTGAGCTGATCATGCTCGCTCGCGTTGTAGTCGGCGATCATGGCGCGCATCTCGTCTAGTCGCTGCTTGCCTACGCCGCTGCTCACGCGGGCGTCCAGTTCCTCCATGCTCGCACTGCCCGCTGTAACATCGCGGCGCATCTGGATGAGCGGCTCCAGCACCTCGTCGCGCCAAGCCCGCACCTTCTGGTCAAGGCCGTCAATACCCGCTACCTCGGTGGTGTCCTGTCCATCGACCAGCGCGCGCAGCGTGACATAGGACTCCTGGTAGGCTGCGTAGCCGGCGGTGTAGGGCTCAAGGAAGATATCGTCTCCCGTCAGCAGGAATCCGCGCTCGCCGGTCTCCATATTCACCAGCTGGAGCTCGATCTCGGCGTTCTGCTCAATGATCGCGTAGGTGGTGCGCACAGCAGCCTCGCGGCGGAGGCTATCCTGAATGCCGCGATACGACATCGTCGAGACGGCGGCCATGGCGGCGAGGACGAACACCACCACGAGCAAGATTTTGTTGCGGATGCTGAGGTTGTTGAATCTGCTCATGACACGAGATCCTTATCGTACCGTAGGCGCTGGTGGCGCAGTGCTCAGGCCGCATGAGGTGAAGACGAGCCCGACTTGATCGACTGGGCGACCGTCGCGCACAGCTCGTAGGGCGCGTCGTCCTTGAACAGGTAGTCATCGGCCCCGAGATCGATCGCCTGCTGCACGCTTTTTACATTGTCGCGGTGCGTGAGCATCACCACCGGGATGGTCGATGTCGCGCGGTCGCGCTTGAGCCGGCCGAGGATCTGGAACCCGTCGAGCGAGGGCAGGTCGATGTCGAGCAGGATGAGCCGCGGCGGGTGCGCGCAGGCGGCACGCCACCCGGCGGCTCCATCGGCGACAATCTGGACGCTGTAGCCAGCTCGCTCAAGCATCAGCCTGAATCGCACTGCCTGGCTCTGGCTATCTTCGATGAGGAGGATGTCGCACATGGGGTTGCTCCAGGCTCAGCGGGCGGTGAGCAGATCACGCCCTAGAATACGCCTTACTCGACCGCCTCGGCGTTCATCGCCAGCCGGGGCTCGGCCAGCAGCAGATCGACATCCAGGTGGAGGCTTAAGGATGTGTCGACGCCGCGCACCCAGGGCTGCCCGCGCCCCGCATTTGCCGCCGGGGTTGGCGTGAGGCTGTCGGCCAGGTGGTGGACCGCCACAACGCTGTCGGCGAGCAGCCCGACGGTGATATCGCCGGACGTGATGACGAGCAGCAGGCAGCCGGGCGTCGGCCGCGCGGCGGGGATCTCGAGGAGCG
>NZ_JAIEWN010000121.1 GCF_019599295.1 Oscillochloris sp. ZM17-4
AGATCCTGGCCTGGCGTCACGGCTGTCTGCCGGCGGCCACCAGCAACGCCGCTGAGTACCAGGCGCTGATCTTCGGCCTCCAGCTGGTGCTTGAGCGCTACGGGCCAGCGCACGTGCGCTGCCTGAGCGACAGCCGGGTCGCGGTGGATCAGCTCAGCGGCCGGGCGGCGGTGCGCGCCGAGGGCCTCGCGCCGCTCCACGCCCAGGCCGCCGCCCTGGCCGCCCGTATGACCCACATCACGTTCGTCCACATCCCGCGCGAGGTGAACCGCCTGGCCGATGCCCTGGCCTGGGAGGCCCTGGAGGGCCGGCGGATCTTCGCAGCGGGCGGGATCTGATACAGAACAGGAGAACATCTCATGCGTCTCTTCTCCCCCTACGACGGACCACCGCTGATCGCACAGATCTGCCAGGTGGAGAACATGACCCGCGCCTACCGCCAGGTGCGCGCGAATATCGCCGCCTACCGGCGCGCCCGCGGCTCCGGCCCCGATGGCGTGACCCTGCGCGACTTTGACGCCAGCTGGCCGCAGCAGATGGCCAGCCTGGCCGAGGAGCTGATCGGCGGCACCTACCAGCCGATTCCGCCGCGCACCGTGCGCATCCCCAAGAAGAGCGGCGGCGAGCGGGCGATCGCGATCATGACGATCCGCGACCGCATCGCCCAGCGGGCCACGCTCCAGGTGCTGGAGCCGCTCTTCGACCCGCTGCTCCACGACGCATCCTTCGGCTGCCGGCCACGCCTGAGCGTCGCCGACGCGGTGGCCCGGGTGGCCCGCTACGCCCAGCAGGGCTACACGTGGGTGGTGGACGCCGACATTGCCGACTACTTCCCGGCGATCGATCAGCGCCTGCTGCTGGCCCTGGTCCGCCAGCGGGTGCCTGACGTGGCCGTGCTGCGCCTGATCGCCGCCTGGCTGGCCAGCGGGGCCCACGCCGACGCCGCGCCGCTGGCCTGGGAGCAGAGCGGGCCGCCCTCGCTGCTCGACCGCGGGGCGCAGGCGCTGCGTCAGCTCGTCGATGGCGCGACCGGCGCGACCCCGTCGGCGCTACCGCCGGCGCTGGGCGACCCCTACGGCGCGGGGGCCTGGGAGCAGCCCGGCGCCGACGGCTGGGCCAGCCCCTACGCCGGGCCGCCCGCGCTCGGGGGCTTCGGCGGAGGTGCCGGTCGCTCGCCGCTCAACAACTTGTGGACGGCCGCAATGCTGGCCCGGCCGGCGCTCGACGGTGTGCGGCGGGCCTGGCCGAGCATCCGCCGAATCGGCGGGCGGCGCGTGGCGATCGCCGGGGCGGTGGCTGCCGGTGCCCTGGCGGCCTACGAGCTGGCCGCCCGCTGGCCGCAGGATCGCCCGCGCGGCGCGGCCCAGGGCGGCCCGCTCTCCCCGCTGCTCGCCAACGTCTACCTGCACCCGTTCGATGTCGCCCTGAGCAGCCAGGGCCTGCGCCTGGTGCGCTTCATGGACGACTTCGTGATCATGTGCGCCAGCCGCGATGAGGCTGAGCGCACGCTGAGTCTGGTCGAGCGCCAGCTGTCTGTGCTGCGCCTACGGCTGAACACCGAGAAGACCAGCATCCGCGACTACGCCGAGGGGATCGACTTCCTCGGCCAGAGCCTGGTGCCGCGCCGGCGCGGCCCGACCATCGAGCAGGGCCTGGCCAGCTTTAGCGAGGCCGACGCGGCCCTGCGCGCGGCGATGCGTCAGGCCGGCCAGGGCGCCCGCCGCGCTGGCCAGTCGCTCGGGCGTCGGCGCGGTGCCCCGCAGACCAAGCAACAGACCAAGTCGAAGACCAAGCCGAAGAAAGGAGACTGAGCCATGCCAACGCTCTACGTCCAGGAGCAGGGCACGACAGTGCGCAAGCAGGATGAGCAGGTGCTGGTGACCAAGGCGGGTAAGACACTCCAGGAGGTGCCGCTGAACCGGATCGAGCAGGTGGTGCTGATGGGCCGCGGCGTGCAGATGTCGACCGCGCTGCTGGTCGAGCTGATCGGGCGCGGCATCCCGGTGATGCTGACCAACAGCAAGGGCAGCCGGCACTACGCCACGCTCACCGACGGCCCCTCGCGCTTCGGCGCGCTGCGGCTCCAGCAGATGCAGCGGGTCAACGACCCCATCTGGTCGCTGGGGCTGGCCCGCGCCCTGGTGACGGCCAAGCTGGTCAGCCAGCGGGCGCTGCTGGCGAGCACCGGCTGGTCGGCGATCACGGCGTCGATCACGCAGATCAACGCCGCCCTGAGCAGCCTCGCCAGCGCCGACAGCATCGACGCCGTGCGCGGCTACGAGGGCGCGGCGGCCGCCGCCTACTTCGGCGCATGGCGGGTGACCTTCCAGCACGGCTGGGGCTTCCAGGGCCGCGCCTTCTACCCGCCGCCCGACCCGATCAACGCCATGCTCTCGTTCGGCTACACCCTGCTGCTGCACGATGTGCTCAACGCCGTGCAGTTCACCGGGCTCGACCCCTACTTCGGCACCTTCCACGTGATCGAGGCCGGGCGGCCCTCGCTGGCCCTCGACCTGATGGAGGAGTTCCGCCCGATCGTCGTCGACCAGATCGTGCTCGACCTGCTGCGCGCCGACGCGGTGCGGATGACCCAGTTCGAGCGCCCGCCCCAGCGCCCCGATGCGGTCTACCTCGACGCCGGGGGGCGCGCGCTGCTGGTCGAGCGCTACGAGGCGGTGATGCAGTCGCCCGCCCGCCTGCCCACCGGCGAATTCACCCCGCTGCGCCGAGTGGTGCTGCTCCAGGCCCAGGCGGTGGCCCGCGTCGTGCGCGGCGAGCAGGAGGGCTATGGCGGCTACACACCGCTGTAGTGGGGCGTTTGGATCGCGGGCGTTTGGATCGCGGGCGTTTGGATCACGAAAGACGCGAAGCCGAGCGAAGGACGCGAACGCGAATGGCGCGGATAGCGCGAAAGAGAGCCCTATGTTCACTATCATCAGCTACGACGTGGTCGAGGACAAGCGCCGCACCAAGGTGATGAAGCTGCTCAAGGGCTATGGCACCCACGTGCAGTACAGCGTCTTCGAGCTCGACCTGGATGGCGAGGAGTTCGCCAAGCTCGGCCGCAAGCTGCGCGACCTGATCGACCTGAACACCGACAGCGTGCGCTGCTACCGGCTCGACACCACCGCCGTGCAGCGCATCACCATCCACGGCATCGGCACGGTCTCCACCGAGCCGAGCCACTGGCTCGTGTGATTCAGCGCCGCAGTGATCTACTCCAGCCACACCCGCACGAGCGGGCTGCCCGGCGGCGGCGTGGGCGGCGGGGCGAAGAAGCCGGTGCGCGGCGCGGGCGGCGGGCGGCGCGGCGCGCGGGCCGGCTGCCGCCGGTCATGGGGCGTGGGCGGCCGCAGCCCGGCGCTGCTGATCTGGCGGATCCGATCCACCCGAAAGCAGCGCTCGGCCTGGCGCTCCATGCAGTAGGCGTGCAGCAGCCAGCGCCCGCCGTGCCGCTCCAGGGCCAGCGGCTGCACCCAGCGCACGCTGGCCGGGCCGTCGTCTGGCTGGTAGTGCAGGTGCAGCGCCCGCCGGCGCGGGATGGCCTGGCGGATCAGCTCCAGCGCCGCGCGATCATCGCCGGGCTGAGCGGTCGGGGGCAGGTGGCCGGTGGCCGGTGGCAGGGATTCGCGTGCGAGGTCTTCGCCACCTTCACTCAGCGGAGCAGGAGAGCCCGGCTGCATGGCAGGGGGCAGGGGGCAGGTGGCCGGCAGCGCGGTCGGACGCTCGGGCGGCGGCGCGGTCGGGCGTTCGGCCGGCGGCGCGGTCGGGCGCTCGGGCGGCGGCGCGGTCGGACGCTCGGCCGGCGGCGCGTCGGTCGCTGGCTGTCCGGCCCCCAACCCCCA
>NZ_JAIEWN010000122.1 GCF_019599295.1 Oscillochloris sp. ZM17-4
CAGGGCGTGGCCGAAGGAGAAATGCACGCCGTCGGCGCTGAGGGTGGAGTCGTCCACGCGCTGGCGCGGGGCGGCGGCGGGTGGGGCCGCCGCGGGGGCTGGCGCTGTGCGCGGGACACCCTTACTGCGGCTCATATCGAGTGAGCCGATCGTCAGGTTGCCGTGCAGGTCGCCGGCGAGCGCCGTGCCGACGTTAGCATTGCCGCTGATGGTCTGGTTATGCTGGCGCTGCGGGGCGGGCTGCGGGCTCAGGGCCGCGATGGATCTGGCCAGGGCAATGAGCTCCGCTGCGGCGGCGGGGTCTGCCTCGAAGCGCTCGATCACCTGCGCCTCGATGATCTGTCTGCGCGCCTCATCTTGCGGCTTCGCCTTGAAGAGCGTCATGGCGGCCTCGGCCTCGTCGTGGCCCCGGAAGCGGCGGCCCAGCGCGTCCCACACCCGCCCGAGCAGCTCTATCGCCGTGTCGGTGGTGTCCTCGCCGATCTTCGCCAGGGCACCGCCGGCGATCAGCGGTGCGATGTAGAGAAGCACCTGGCGGGCCGCTTCGGTGAGATCCATAGTTCCCTCCACAGTCACGAGAATCACTGAGACACTGAGATGCTGAGGCACTGAGGGGCTGAGGTTTTGAGGTGAGGTAAAGCACGGGGTTGGCTGAAAGCCTCAGTGCCTCACCCCCTCAGTGTCTCAGTGATGAAAAAATCGCGATTCGCTCGCTCCGCTCGCTCAGACGGGGCTGTACCGCGCTATCCGAAGCTGAGACATTTGTACTTCTGTACTGACGCCGAAATACAGGACACAGAACACGCAATAAAGTCTTTACAGTTTAAGGTGCCGGGCAAGCCGAAAACCAACATTTTGATCGTGGTTGTCGGGCGAGCGGTAGAGACGGAGGGCCGCGCGCAGGGAGATCGGAGGATCGCTCCAGGCGCCACCGCGAAGTGTAAAGTATTTTTGTGCCGGGTCGCTACCATCTTCTCGCCCATCGGTTGGGTTGTAGGGATAGGGCTGGTACACACTCCGCGTCCACTCCCACACATTTCCGGCCATATCGAGGAGCTTGGTTTCCGGTGTCGCCCCGGCAGGAAAGCAGCCAACGGCGGTGGTTCCATTGTGCGTTTGGTTGAAGTTGGCCTGCTCACCATTCGGCTCAGGATCGCCCCACGGGTAGGTTCGGCGATCCGCACCGCGTGCCGCATACTCCCACTCCGCCTCGCTGGGCAGCCGGTAAACAAAGCCATCGTCGAGGTGTCGGGTCAGCCAGTCGCAGAAGGCGGTCGCTTCATACCAGTTCACCCCGACCAGCGGGTGGTTGGGGCGGGCGATCCCGAAGCGTGGGTCGCCCCACCACTCGGGGTGATCTTTGTGGCGACGGCGTTGGTAGGATTGGAGTCCCTTCGTGGCTGTGTCATTACGGTCTAGCCAAGCGCGGGCTGGTGCGTCCCACCAGGGGGCAGTTGGATCGTATCCACCAGCGTTGATAAACACCTGGAACTGTGCATTGGTCACTGGGTAGCGGGCCAGCGTGAAGGATGGCAGCGTAAGGGGGGCTGGCTGCACGTCTTTCCAGCTTCCCAAAAGCTCATGAACTGCGGGAATCTGGCTATCATCCAGGGCATTACCTGCCGCACGATATTTGCTAACAAACGCCTCAGTCGCACGTTCCAGCTCTACGCCATCCGTACCGATCACAAAGCTCCCGCCCGCAATCCCCACCATCAGGATCTGGAGGTCACACACGCCGGGGCGCGGGTCGCCCAGCCCGCCTAGCAGCTCGCCTGCCCGCACGCGCTCGGCGGCAGGCAGGGTCGTGCCCTCCACGACGGCAGCCAGGTCGTGGGCAAGGTCGGCGCGTAGCTGGACAAACTCGTCACCGCCACGGGTCAGCCGCGCCCAGCCCACATCCTCGGCGATCTCGGCGGCCAGGATCAGGTCGCGCTGGCGCAACTCCTCAGCCCGGCCGCTCGCACAGCGCAGCCGATTCAATAACTGGTACGGAATGGCATACAGGCTCTCATTTACGGCGTGACTTATGCCGAGGAAGATCGGCACCCGCCAACGATCTTCCTCGCGCAGGGCCATGATCTGAGCGACAAAGGTTGCCCCACTCACCAGCTGCAGCCCGGCCAGATACTCCAAGAAGGTCAGGTGCGGGAAGACATACTCATCCCCGGCGTTGCGCGCCTGGAGCAGCCCTGCCCGCGTATCGGTATACTCCAGAAAGCGCCCCGCCGCCGTGTGCGGGTCGGCGTGGCGGCCCTTCAGCGCATCGGCCACCAGCATATACAGGTCATTGCGCGAGAGGCTGCCGGGGCTCTCTGCCGTGGTCGCCCGGTGGGCGCGGAAGGCGGCCTGCTGGAGCAGCGGGCGCAGGGTCTTCACATCCGCGTCGGGCATGCCGATGTAGTCCATCAGCGTGCCGTACTGGCTCGCGTAGCCGCTCAGATTACGCCCAAGCTCCCAACGCGCCAGCAGGATGTCCACGCAGCGGCTGTAGAGCGCGGCGCGCTCCTCGGGTAGCTTGCTGTCGTTGTAGTGAACCAGGGCCATGATCGTCAGCAGCAGCGGGCGCCCCCCCAGCCGCCGGAGATCATCGCGACGCGCCAGGGCGGCCTGAAGATCGTCCCGGCGGCGCCCCCGCTCATCCGGCGGCAGACCACCGACGGCATCGTACCAGGCGGCGACGAAGTGCTGCATCTGGGCGGGCGTCCAGTCGGCCAGCGTGGCCGTGGGCCAGCCCGGAATCTGCCAGGCGGCGTTCGGCTCGCCCGCGTAGGCCCGCACCCGGCAGCTCACGACGATCCGGCACTGCGGGTACTCGCGGCGGAAGGCGGCAACCGCCTGGACGACCAGGCTGCGCGAGGCGTCGCCGGCCACCTCGTCCAGGCCGTCGAGCATCAGCAGCACGCGCCCGGCATCGAGCTCGCTATGCACGGCCTCGGCCAGGCCTTGGTAGCGATCGAGCTGGGCGGCGAGGTGATTCCACAGCTCAGCCGCCCCCGCCGCCTGGGCATTGTCGGCGGCGAGCTGGCGGGCGAAAGGTAGCAGCGGCAGGAACAGCGGCAGCAGGCGCGGCGCATCGTCATCGGTCGGCCAGCCCGGCAGCCGCGCCTGAAGATTGACCGCGTCATCAAGGGCTGCGTGGGCGAGCGTGAGCGCCAGATAGCGTAGCGCGGTGCTCTTCCCGCTGCCCGGCTCACCGAGCAGCACCAAGCAAGGGTTGGCCGTGATCGCCTCGGTGATCAGCTGCGGGCCGGCGAACTGGAGCCAGGGCAGCTGCTGGGTGAGCTCCTTGAGCCGCTCCCGTCCCACCTGCTCCACATCCTCCCCCAGCATATCGGGCAGCGGGCCGCGACCGGCGAGGCCCGGCTCGCTCTGCCGGGCCTCGCGCTCAGCCTCGGTCAGCGGGCGGAGCAGGCGCACCCGGCGCGGCCAGGGCAGCACGCGATCACCGATATGGGCCTGCCAGAAGGCGTCAACATCCAGCTGGGCCAGATCATCGCCCTCCAGCCGCTCGCGGGGCACGAGGTCGGCGCTGGTTGCCAGCTCGGTGTAGACCCGCTCCAGGCTGAGAGCGACCTGGTCGTGCAGATCCTGCTTGTCGCGGAATGCCTGGAGCGGCAGGCTGTCGCAGGCGGTGATCACGCGCTGGAGGTAGGCGTGCAGCAGGGCAGTATCGCTCTCCGTGCGCTTACCACCGATGAAGATGTGGCCGTAGTGGCTGCCGGCGATGGCCACGCCGACATTGGAATGGCCGGTCATGATCTG
>NZ_JAIEWN010000123.1 GCF_019599295.1 Oscillochloris sp. ZM17-4
CGCGCGCTGCGGGTGTACAACTATGCCTGAGAGGGAGGTTCACATGGAGCGCTACGAGATCATCGTCAGGGGCCAGCTCGATCAGCGCTGGGCGCAGCGCCTCCAGGGACTCACGATCACCCCGCTGCCAGACGGCACCACCCGGCTGCGCGGCACCCTGGCCGACCAGGCCGCCCTGCACGGCGTCCTGGCAAGCATCCGCGACCTGGGCCTGCCGCTGCTGCTGGTGCAGTGCCACGCGCCCGCTGATGTCGCCGATATAGATGAGGTATCCCCATGAGCATCATCGTCAGACGACTGGCAATCGCCGCCATACTCCTGGCTCTGCTGGCCGCCGCCGCGCCCGCCCCGCTGCGCGCCGCGCAGCTCGTGGGCCTCGGCCCGCGCGACCCGCAGGAGCTGGGGGCGTTCCTCGATACGTTCTTCCGCGACCAGCTTGAGCGCGATCATATCGCCGGCGCGGCCGTCTCCGTGGTCAAAGACGGCGAGCTGCTGGCCGCCCGGGGCTACGGCTACGCCGACCTCGCCGCCCGCGCGCCGGTGGTCGCCGAGCAGACCCTCTTCGCCACCGGATCGACCGGCAAGCTGTTCACCTGGGTCGCGGTGATGCAGCTCGTCGAGCAGGGCCTGCTCGACCTCGACGCCGATGTGAACACCTACCTGACCTTCACGATCCCCGCGACCTACCCCGAGCCGATCACGCTGCGCCACCTGCTGAGCCACACCGCCGGCTTCGACAACCTGCCCGGCATCTACGCCCGCGCCCCGGACGAGCTGGTGTCGGCGGGGCTCTACCTGGGCACGCACATCCCGGCGCGGGCGCGCGCCCCGGGCGAGCTGGCGGCCTACTCGAACTACGGCGCGGCCCTGGCCGGCCATATCGTCGAGGAGGCAACCCACACGCCCTTCGCGATCTACGCCGAGCAGCACATCCTCGCGCCGCTGGGGATGGCCAGCACCTCGCTGCGACAGCCGCTCCCCGCCGAGCTGGCCGCCCGCGCATCGGCCGGCTACAGCTACATCGGCGGCGAGATTCGGGCCACCCCGCAGCGCTACATCCGCCTGCCCGCCGCCGGTGAGAGCTACGCCACCGCGACCGACATGGCCCGCCTGATGGTCGCCCTGCTCCAGCACGGCAGCTCCGGCGAGGCCCGCATTTTCAGCGAGGCCACTGGCGTGCAGATGCAGCAGCAGCTCTTCACCCACGACCCGCGCGTGAGCGGGATGGCCTACGGCATGGCCGAGGCGCGGCTGGGCGGAGAGCGCATCCTCAAGCACAACGGCGTCTTCGCCACCTCGTTCAACAGCATCGTCGCCCTGCTGCCCGAGCGCGGGGTCGGGATCTACGCCAGCTACAACAGCAACGGCGGGTTCGCCCAGGGCGAGGAGCTGCTTCAAGCGTTCATCGACCACTACTACCCGACAGACACGGTGACGCCCACGCCGCTGGCGGATGCGCCCCAGGTGGCCGCCCGCATGGCGGGCACCTACCGCACCAGCAACAGCTTCAATCGCAGCTTCGCCAAGCTTCTCGCCCTGCTCCCCGGCAGCGGCTACGGCGACATCCAGCTCCTCGCAGCGGGTGACGGCAGCGTGACCAGCGTCGGCCTCGGCCCGCAGCGGCTCCGCTGGGTGCCGGTAGCACCCGACGTGCTGCGCCTGGCCGACGGGCGGCACGACCCCTACGGCGACCTGGTCGTTGGCACAGACGTGGCGGGCGGGCCGGATCGGCTCTACATCGAGAACAACCCCTTCCGCGCCTACGAGCGCGTGCCCTGGTACGAGACGGGCGGGTTCGCCCTGGGGCTGTTCGCGGCCTGCGGGCTAATCTTCCTGTCAGCGATCGTCGGCTGGCCGATCACTGCCTTCATCAATCGGGGGCGGCGGGCCAGCTCCGCGCATCGGCTGAGCATCCAGCTGGCCGGAGGTGCCATCGCGCTCTACCTCCTGTTCCTGCCGATGATCATACTAGTCGCGCCGGAGGCGATCAGCGTCGGGGCCGAGGGCGGCCTGCGGGCGGCCATGCGGACGGTTCTGAGCCTGCCGCTGCTGGGCGGCGCCCTGCTGGTCGGCTCGGCGCTGACTGCCGTGCGGGCCTGGGGCCTGGCCGGCTGGGGCCGCCTGAGCCGCGCGCACTACCTGCTCGTCTTGCTGGCAGGCGTCGGCTACCTCTGGCTTCTGAACACCTGGAACCTGCTCGGGTTTCGGATCTAGGAGAGGGCGTGGGAGGGCTGAAACCCTCCCACGCTTCCTGAAAGGTATCCTCATGGAACACCTCGCCCGCCCGCTCGCCCATCGCGGGGCGCGCCCGACATCGATCAGGCTGCTCCGAGGGATCGGCGTCGCCCTGCTGATCGTGCTCGCCCTGCTCCTGCTCGCCGCCCTGGCCCTGCCGGTCGGGCTGCTGCCCTTCGCAACCGCCGTCCCGGCACCGCTGTGGGCGCTGCTCGCCCTGGCCGACGTCGCCACGCTGGTGGCGGCATTCCGGCTCGCGCCGCGCCGCTGGATGGCCTGGGCGATCTCCCTGGCGGGGTGGGCGCTGATCGCCGCCCTGGCGGTCGGCGCATCGCAGCGCTTCGCCACCACCCCGCCGATCCTGGGGGCCGACGGCCGCCCGCTGCCCGGCAGCGTCGCCAGCCTGGAGCAGGTCGAGCTGAACGGCAGCCGGCAGTGGATCACCGTGCGCGGCAGAGACACCGACAAGCCGGTGCTGCTCTTCCTGTCCGGCGGCCCCGGCGGCAGCCAGCTCGCCGCGACGCGCATCGTCCTGGGCGAGCTTGAGCGACACTTCGTGGTGGTCAACTGGGACCAGCCGGGCGCGGGCAAGTCCTACGACGCCGTGCCCTTCGACCAGCTCACCCCGGAGCGCTACATCGCGGACGGGCTTGCGCTTACGCGGCAGCTGCGCGCGCGATTCGGCCAGCGGCAGATCTACCTGGTCGGCGAGTCCTGGGGCACCGCCCTGGGCGTCTGGATGGCCCAGCGCGAGCCGCAGCACTTCGCCGCCGTCGTCAGCGTCGCGCAGATGGTCGACTTCGCGCAGACCGACATCGACTGCTACACCCTGGCGCTCCAGATCGCCCGCGAGCGTGGCGACGCCAAGACGGCGGCGTCGCTGGAGGCCCAGGGGCCGCCGCCCTACACGGGCAACGTGATCGACAAAGAGGCCCCCTACCTGATGTACCTGACCTCGGCGATGGACCGCAATCCAGCCATCCACAGCCCCGGCTACAACACCCTCGGCGAGATCGGCGGCCCGGAGTATGGCCTGTACGACAAGGTGAACTATGTGCGCGGCGTGCTCGACAGCTACAACGCCATGTGGCCGCAGCTGTGGGGGGCCGACCTGCGCACGCAGGCGACGCGACTGGAGGTGCCGGTCTACATCATCGAGGGCCGCCACGACATCAACGCCTCGCCCTACCTGGCCGAGGACTACGTCAGCCGGCTGGAGGCGCCGCACAAGGAGCTGATCTGGTTCGAGCACTCCGGGCACAACCCCTGGCGCAATGAGACCGCGCACTTCGTCGAGGTTATGGTGGGGCAGGTGCTGGCGCAGGCCGAGTAGTCCGCTGTGCCCCTATCACCTGAGACGCCTGGGATCGCATGTTGGGAGTTTTTGTTAGACATGGTTTCAGAAGGGCCGAATCAGCTTGACAGTCTGCTTCGGCCCGCAGACAAACAAACTCCCTGGTGCTGCGGGTCAGCA
>NZ_JAIEWN010000124.1 GCF_019599295.1 Oscillochloris sp. ZM17-4
AAATTTCCACTTCCCCTATAGGTGCCGGTAGGAGGGTGAGATGCGACATATTCTCCTCGTCGATGATGAAGACGATCTGCTCTGGCTCGTGGGGCGCGCGCTCTACGACGAGGGCTACACCGTCCGCATGGCGCATAACGGCGTGGAGGCGCTCAATCTGGCGCAGCTCCAGCGGCCAGATCTGATGGTGCTCGATGTGTCGATGCCGCAGATGAACGGCTTTGAGCTCTGTGCTGCGCTGCACACGCACGCGGATCTGGCCGATATTCCAGTGCTCTTTCTGACCGGGCGCAACACTGTTGATGATCGTATCCGCGGCTTTGATGAGGGCGCTGACGATTATATGAGCAAGCCCTTCGACCTGCGCGAGCTGAAGGCGCGGGTGAGGGCGCTGATTCGGCGCTCGCGGGGTGCGGCGGCCTCTGCGGAGCGGAGAAATATTCTGCGCGTCGGCAGCCTGAGCCTCGATCTCCACACCTACCAGGCTGAGGTGTCTGGGACGCCGGTGCAGCTCACCCCGGCCGAGTTCGATCTGCTGGGCTACCTCATGCGTCACCCCAACGAGGTCTGCTCAAGTGATCGTCTGCTGCGCGAGGTGTGGAACTACGCGCCGGATACGGCGGAGCCGGGCCTGGTGCGCTGGCACGTGATGAACCTGCGCTCGAAGATCGAGCCCGACCCGCACCGCCCTGTGCGCCTCTGTACGGTGGCCCGCCACGGCTATATTTTGCGCGGCGACCAAGCTGGGTAGCTCGACGAATAGGAAGCGAATACACGAATGACGCCACACGTGGCGTCATTCGTGTATTCGCTTCCTATTCGTTGACCTCCTAACACAACCCTAACAGAATGCTTGCACAGGGCTAACGGTTGGGTCCACGATTATGAGGTGTAATAGTCGTGGGAAGCGCGCCCAGTGTCCTAGCACTACATCAGATGGAGGTTTGGTATGGCTGTCGAGAAGGTAAACGCATCAAGCAGTCTTGCCGAGGTCGTGGACCGCATTCTGGACAAGGGCATTGTGATTGATGCCTGGGTTCGCGTGTCGCTCGTGGGCATCGAGCTTCTGGCAATCGAGGCCCGGGTGGTGATCGCTGGCGTGGACACCTACCTGAAGTACGCTGAGGCGGTGGGCCTCACGGCTTCCGCCGCGTCGCCCGCGTAGTCGCCGGCGGCACGCCGACGCACCCAGCGCGCTCTGACGCGTCGGCGTGTCGCTACTTTTGTCTGGCCCTCCGTGTCAGGCCTGAACGCGTATGGAAGCATAGTAAGGAGCCGCGCGGTGACATCATCTCACATCTCTCGTTCCGCCGATGTGCGCGAGGCTGTCGGCCACCAGATCCGGCACTACCGACTGGCCCGCCAGCAGGCCGCCGCCGATCAGCGCCAGACCTTGGCCGCGCAGGCCGCACAGCTCCACGATGTGGTGGCAAACGCGCTCGCCGACCTTGACGCCGATCATGCTGCCAGCGCCGAGTCGCAGCGAATCTACCTCAGCACGACCATCTCCGCCCTCCGCGATGATGTCGCCGATCTGCTCCAGAGCCTATCCGATGACCGCCGCGCCCGCGCCGCTGACCGGCAGTCCCAGCGCGCCTATGAGCTGCGCGACCTGCGCCAGCAGGTGGCTAACTACCTGGACGATCTGAGCGCGAACCGTGCCGCCCGCGCCGCTGAGCAGGCGGCAGCGCTGGCATCGGGCCGGCAGGCGCGCGTGGACGATGTTGCTGATATGCTGATGGATCTGCGCGCCAGCCGCCCGGCCGACTCGTCGCCGACGCCGGCTAGCCTGGACATGGCGGAGCACGAGGGCGACATGGTGCAGCGGCTCGGACAGGCCGGGCTGGTGGCCTACGCCCAGATGGCGCGCGTGACGATCCTGCGCGCCCTTGAGGGCGGCGCAACCAGCGACGCCCAGGAGCGGCAGATCAGCGCCCAGATCGATGGGCTGGTCGGCAATGTGCAGCCGTTCCTCGCCGATGCGATGCGTGCGATCGAGCGTCTCTCCCCCGCCGACCGCGATCAGCTGCTTGAGATTGTCTCTGGCGTACAGCGCAATGTCACCTTGCTGAGCCATGAGCTTGAGTCGGCCCCCTGGCCGACGACGCCCGCCCACCGTCAGTCTTTCCGCCGGCTGGTTGAGGATCTTCGCCACCGACTGGTCCCTGTTGTCGGCGCGCTGGAAGAGGCGGAACATGCGCTCCAGGGCACTGAGCGCCCGCGCGCTGGTCGCCGCCATGCCCCTGCCGAGCCCGCCGCCGAGGGGCCGCAGGCCCGCTCCTACCGCGATAACCTCACGACTATCCACGGCATCGGCCCGGCCCTTCAGCAGCGCCTCGACCGGGCCGGGATCTGCACCTACATCCAGCTGGCTCTGAGCAGCCCCGAGGAGCTGCGCAAGGCGCTCGGCGAGTCCGGTCGGCTCGCGAATGTCGAGGACTGGATCGTCCAGGCGCGTAGCCTTGCCGGTATGCCGTCGTAGATCCGCATCCTGTAGGCCGGCGGCGGGTGTGTGACCGCCGCCGCGACGATGCCTCGGTGGCTGGGCCGGCCTGCGGCACCTGGCTGCCAATCCCGATATGAGGAGCAACGAGACGCCATGACGCTCGCAGCACGCACTACGGCCGAGCAGAGCCGCGCCACCCTCGCCCTGCGCCCGAGCGCCAGCTTTGTCGCTACCCACGTCACGCAGGATATTAGCGAGCGGGCATCCACCTACCTGCGGGCGGGCTTCCCCGTCCACTTCCGCGGGCCCGCCGGCACTGGCAAGACGACTCTGGCGCTCCATGTCGCCGCGCTGATCGGCCGCCCGGTGATGCTGATCGTCGGCGACGAGGAGTTCACTGCCGCCGATCTCGTCGGCGGGCAGAACGGCTATCGCTACCGGCGCGTCGTCGACCGCTTCATCCACTCGGTGGTGAAGTATGAGGAGGACGCGGTCCAGCGCTGGGTAGACAATCGCCTGACGACGGCCTGCCGCGAGGGCTACACCCTGATCTATGATGAGTTCACCCGCTCGCGCCCCGAGGCGAATAATATCCTCCTGACGGTGCTGGAGGAGCGCATGCTTGTGCTGCCCACCGCCGGCCGCGAGGAGTCCTACATTCGGGTTCACCCGGAGTTTCGGGCGATCTTCACCAGCAACCCTCAGGAGTACGCGGGCGTCCATGAGGCCCAGGACGCCCTGAGCGACCGGCTGATCACCATCGACCTGGACTTCTACGACGAGCACACCGAGGCGATGATCGTGGCCGCCTCCTCGGGCGCCGATATCGAGACGGCGATGTGTGTGGTTGGCCTGGTTCACGCCTATCGGGCGAGCGGCGCCTACTCGCAGACGCCGACGATGCGGGCGGCCCTCATGATCGCACGGGTGATCACCCTCGAGGGGATGCGGCCCTCGGCCGAGAACCCGCGCTTTGTGGATATCTGCCTGGATATTTTGGGATCGAAGAAGAGCTTCGGCAATCGCGAGCAGGATCTGCGCAAGCAGCATCGCAAGATGCTGCTCGATCTGATCGCTGCGCACTGCTTCTAGCCGATGCCGGGATTGGAACGTAGCGGCTGCGGCTGCGCCGCGCAGATGCTGCTCTTCGGCTATTGATAAAGGGAAACACGATGGCTCGAACCCCTTCGCTGCGCTCCATCCCCCAGGTGCCG
>NZ_JAIEWN010000125.1 GCF_019599295.1 Oscillochloris sp. ZM17-4
TCGTCTAGCGGCCAGGTTTACCGAAATCCGCCACGCCATAACGGCGCAATCGGCGTCGCCATCGGGAGGATGAAGATGGACCCGCTAAGCATTGCGATCATCGGCGCCCTGACCTGGGCCGCCGGCGGCGTCGCCGACGGGGTCGCAGGCGGCGCGCTCCAGGCGGCCGGTGAAGAGCTCTGGGGTGCCATACGCTCGAAATTGAGAAAGCGACCGGATCGCTACGCCGGCTTCGATCAGGCGGTGGCGTCGGCGCGCAAGCGTGCGGTGGCGCAGGACACCACCGGCTCCGCAGCGGCGATCTTTGCGCTGCTCGCCCAGCCGGCCCCCGAGTCCCGCGCCTTCCTCGTCGTCGCCCTTGAGGAGCTGCTCTTTCGTGGCGACCCGAACCGCTCGCGCCTGCGTGAGTCGTACCGCCATCAGATTCCGTTTCTGGCCGTTTTAGCTGGCCGGACGGCCCCGCCCTGGGAGAGCGTCGAGCCGCTGCTCGGGCCGTTTCTGATCGAGCTGCGCAACGCCGCGATCAGTCTCGACGAGATTGGCCCACTCTTAACCCAGCGCACCCATCTCGCTACCCTCGATGAGACCCAGGCCACGCGCCGTGCGGTGGAGCACACGAATGAAATCCTCGGCCGGATAGTAGAGTTATTCGAACATCGCCTGTCTTCGATTGCGACCATACCGTCAATCACTATGACGGCTGACTCACATGCCAGCATCACCGACTCTCCGATCACTGTCTTCGTCGGCACAGGTCAGGCGATGGCCGCCGAGCAGCCGGCTGATCTGGGTAATCTCCTCCACAGCTATCGCGCCTACCTGCTGGGCCGCTACACAACCCTCGATGTCCGCCGCATCACGGCCTCTGGTGAGGTGGTGAGCATTGACCTCGAACGGGTCTATGTCCCGCTCCATGTGCGGGTCGCGCCGCGCGCCCCCCTGGCGGCGCTGAGCAACCAGGATCATCAGCCGCCGGGCGATGTCGATCTGGAGCTGCGCGAGCGCATCTTTGGCCCGGCGGCCACGCCGCCATCCGCGCCCCTGCTGCGCCCGCTGCACGATCTGCTGGTCGAATCGCCGGCGCTGCTACTCCTCGGCGAGCCAGGCGGCGGGAAGAGCACCTTCGTGCGCCGATTAGTCCTGGCCCTGGCCAATGATCACGCCGAGACGGTGTTTGGCCTCAATGCCCTCTGGCTCCCGATTGTTATCCCGGTGCTGGCCTGGTCCCGCGCGCGGGCACAGACTCAGACGCTCAACCCGCTGGATTTTCTTGCGAAATTCTACGTCGAGCGCCAGCAGCCTGACTACGGCCCGCTCTTCCGCCGCGCGCTGCTGGCCGGCACGGCCTATGTCATCTTCGATGGCCTCGATGAGCTGCCGGATCGCGCCACGCGCAGCGAGCTGCGCACGCTCATTGAGGAGTTCGTCCATGTCTGGGATCTGACCGGCAATCGCTTTATCGTCACGGTTCGCTCCAGCGCCTATTGCCAGCATGATCAGGATCTGCTCGTTGATGAACATGTCTTTACGCGCTGTGCGCTGGAGCCGCTTGACCACACGCAGGCCGAGGCGATCATCGACAAGATCACGGCGGCCGTTGCCGACCCGGCGCTCCAGCAGCGCGCCGACGCGCTGAAGCTCCTGCTCCGCAATCCGTCCGCCGACCCGGCCGCCGCGACATTTGCAGAAAACCCCTTGCTGCTCACGCTCGCCCTGTTCATCCCGCGCGCCGATGATTCGGTGCCGATCCGTCGGGTTGAGATTTATGATCGTTGCGTTGATATGCTCGCAAAGAACTGGGACTCAGATCGCTCGCTCAGCGGTATAGATACCGCTGTACCGTCCGCTGTGACCGGAATGGGGCGCTTCGCCAATACCTTTGGACGGGCAGCGCTGCGCAAGCTTGTTCACGATACAACCGATGGCGAGGAGGAGACGGATCTGCGTGAGCACCTTAGTCAGGTGCTATGTGAGGAAGGTGGCGTTCGCCCCTTGGATGCAGAGGAATCCACGGAAGAATTCTTGAAGCTGGCCGAACAATCTACTGGCCTGTTCTGTATCAGCGATGGTGAACTCACCTTTGTCCACCATTCCTTCTTCGAATACTTCGCTGGCCGCGCGCTGGCTACGCTAGCTGTGTTGGATGCAAATACCGCCCGTTCATACATCCGCAACTACGGTAGCGAAGAGCGTTGGCGCGAGGTGCTGCGGTTCGCCATCGCATCGGCCAAGTACCCGGCGGTGGCGGAGCGGCTCCTGCGCCAGATCCGTGCGCTCCCCGCCGACGGGGCTGAGTATGGCAGGCCGCTGGTTCTGGCCGGCGAGGCGCTCATGGATCGCGGCCCAGGGCAGGTCAAGGACGATACCGAGGTGGACATCGTCGCCAGCCTCTGCGCGCTGACCGGCGACCCGCAGGCGCACCGCGCACTGCGCGTCGATGCCGGATATGTCCTCGGCCGACTCGGCGATCCCCGCCTGCTCGATCCTGATCGTGGCCAATCGCGCGGCACCCCGCGGATCTCCGACGTTCCGCCCTACTGGGTCGCTATCGCCGGGCAAGCGGCCATGATCGGCCGCTACCCCATCACCAATGCCGAGTTTCGGCTTTTTCTTGAGGCCAATGGGCCGCAGGGGTATGACCGGGAGCGAGCCTGGTGGACCGCCGGCGGGCGGGCGTATCTCAACAGTGTCAGCCGGCGTTGCCCGGCCTTCTGGCACGACTGGCGCTACAACCAGCCCGCGCAGCCGGTTGTCGGCATCACCTGGTTTGAGGCGGTCGCCTATTGTCGCTGGCTCACCGCTATCGGCCATCGTCAGCGCTGGCTGCCGAGAACGCAGCAGATCCGCCTCCCCATCTGGCCCGAGTGGGAGCGCGCGGCCAGCGGCCCCGATACGCGCGTCTACCCATGGGGCGATGAGCCGCCGAACCCTGAGCGGGCGAACTACCAGGAAACCTGGATACCAACCTACGAACGCTCCCGCGATCGCGCAACGCCGGTGGGATGTTTCCCGGCGGGGGTATCTGCCGGCGGGGCGCTCGATCTCGCGGGCAACGTGGCCGAGTGGACGGCGACGCCAGCCCAATCAGCGACCACCGATGTCCCACTCGATGACCTCGCATGGGACGCAGCCCTGGACGACGTGATCATCTCGGGGAGTAGCTTTGCCAGCCCAGCGCGGAGCCTGGCCTGCCGCACGCGCGCGCATGCGCTCCCCGACATCTACGAGGTTGATCGTGGCTTTCGGATCGTTCAGGCACCGATCACCGACACACCTCCTCAGGAATCCAGAGAGGCCGACGTCAATGACGACAACTGAGCATCAGCTACGCGTATTCCTGGAATCATCAGCGGCGCGCACCCTTGCCCGGGTCGATCCGACCGCGCTCCTGGCGAGCATGATCAGCCAGTCTCTGGAGGTCGCAGCGGTGATGCCGGCAGACACCACACCTGCTGGCATCACCACGCTTGCGCATCTGCCAGCTGGGCAGCGTGAGGTCGCGCTGCACCAGGGGCTCATCGCGCATGACACCGACACCGCAGAGCAGATCGCAGATATCCTCCTGCGGATCGGGCCAGCCCTCGCGCAGATCACCTCCGGGCGCAAGCACAGCGAGGTGATTACGGCC
>NZ_JAIEWN010000126.1 GCF_019599295.1 Oscillochloris sp. ZM17-4
TCATCAAAGATAGTGTCAAGGTCGCCGCGATCAAGGCGCAGCAGGGCGCTCGGCGCGATCACCTCGGCGGAGGCTAGGCGGGGCGCCGGGTCGAGGATGGCGATCTCGCCAAAAACCGCCCCCTCCCGCATAATGTTGAGCGTCTGCCCATCGGCATAGATACGCACCTCGCCGGAGAGCAGCATAAAGAGCGCGTCGCCGACATCTCCCTGGGCGAAGATCGGCGCCCCAGCCGGCAGGCTGAGGCTGACCAACCGCTCGGCGATATCGGCCAGGATCTCGCTCGGCGTGGCGGCGAAGAGCTGCACCTTGCGGAGCGCGGCGACGCGGCCGACGATCATGAGCGTCGCCGCAGCGTCGGCGGAGGCCGGGTCGCTGGCGGGAAGGGAGGCCCCGGCGCGATACAGGGCGCAGGAGCGCGCCCACGCGCCGGCGGGGGTGTCCTCGTCGATGAGCTGGGCCAGGCGCTGCTCAGGGCTGAGGGACGGCTGTGGGAAGATGGCGCAGAGCCGCCGGAGGCGCTCGGCGGGCGCGATCTCGTCGAAGAGCGGCAGGACGGCGGGCTTGAGGTCCGGCGGCAGCAGCACGTCGATGATCTCGATCGCGTAGGCGCGCCTGTCGGAGGTGCCCTGGGCGAGGTTCGTGCGCGCGGCGGCGATGGCCGGCGCGTCCGAGCTGATCGCGAGCAGATGCAGGATGCGCTCGCGACAGCGCTCTGCGGCGGCGGCGATGGCCTCGACAAGCAGGTCGGTCGCCGCGCCGCCAAGGTCGTCGCCGGCGGCCAGCAGCCAGGCAGCGTGCTCGGCCTCGCGGCGGATCTGGGCGCGGAGGAGATCGCGATCGGCCCCGGACGCGCGGTAGCCACAGGCGGCTAGCCCGGCGACAGCGGCCCCGCGCAGATCCGCGTCGGGGTGCCCGATCGCGCCACGCAGCGCGGCCATGGCCGGCTCGCCGCCGACCTGGCCCAGCAGCGTGGCGATCTGCACCTGCTCGGCGAGGGCGGACTCGGCGAAGGCCGCGATGAGGGCGGGCGCGGCGACGGCCCCGGCGAGCTCAAGGCTGCGCGCGGCGACGGCGGCCGTGCTGCGGTCGGCGAGGGCCGCGATCTGGAAGGGCACCAGGCGGGCGTGGCCGATCTTCCCGGCCGCGAGCAGCGCCGCCCGCCGCACGGGCGGGGCGGGGTCGGCGAAGAGCTGCCGCAGCGGCAGGAAGAGCTCGACGAGGCCTAGATCGCCCATGATCGTTGCCGCGAGGATACGATCCTCCATCTGGGGCGACCCGGCGAGGTTCAGCAGGCGCTGGCCGCCGGCGAGGATGCCCGCGATCCCGCCGTGGCGCAGCAGGCCGACCAGCGTGCTGCGGCAGATCTCCGGCGACGGGTCATTGATGTAGGGCGTCACCGTCTCGATCGCCTCGGCCTCGGCGGCGGCGCAGAGCGCCCGGATGGCGGCGGCCCGCGTGGCGAGGTCGGGCTCGACAGCGAGCAGCGCCGCGAGCTCGCCGTCGTCTGCGGGCAGGCGCCCGGCGCTGATCAGCCCGAGGGTGGCCCGCCGCACCGCCGGGTCGGCGTGGGCCAGCAGGGCCGGCCGCGCCTGCGCGATCGCCGCCGGCATGCGCTGGCTCAGCAGGTCGATCGCATACAGCACATCGCCGCTATAGGGGCTGCCCAGCGCGCGGCGCACCTGGGCGAGGGCCGCCGGGTCGGCGAGGTCGGCGGCGCCGCCCAGCCCGACCCGGCGCGAGAGACTCTGGCCGAGCGCGTGGATGTATGAGCGGCCGACCTGACGCGCCACGATGGCCCATGCCAGCGCGAGCGCGAGCAGGATCGGAGCCAGCACCAGCATGCCGGCGTCGCGCAGCAGCAGCCCCACCGCGCCGACCATGCCGAGGGCCAGCGGGGAGACCACCCCGTCGGCGAACGACTGGGCGACGATGCGCTGGGTGGCGGGCAGGGGCTGGTAGAATATCTGGAGCGATGGGCGCGAGAGGATGGTGTTGCCCGCGCTGTCGATCAGGCGGATCGCCACGACCATCCAGAAGGCGAGCGCAGCGCCTCCGGCGGCAGCGCCGCCGATCAGGAGCAGCGCGCCCGCCCCCAGCGCCAGCGGCTGGGCCAGCAGCGCGACGCCCACCCCGTAGCGCCCGATCAGCGGCCCGGTCAGCAGCGGGCGGCCCAGCAGCCGCAGGATGCTCAGCAGCAGGGAGAATCCGGCCAGGAAGGAGGCCAGAGCCTTGGTGTCGCTAAAGTAGCCCTGGGCCAGGCCGGCGAAGGTGAGATCGAGGGTGCTGAAGGCCCATGTGCTGAGGGCGATCAGCAGGAGGATGCGGCTGGTGTATGGGCTGGCGATCAGGGCCTTGATGCCGCCCACCGATGTCGGGCGCTGCGCGGCCATCGCCGGCTGGGACGCCTGCGCCCTCGACACCATCATCCCGAGCGCCAGCGCGGCGGCGAGCGCGCCGATCAGCCCGACGAGCGCCAGCGCGAGCAGGCTCACGACGCCGAGCAGCCCGACGATCAGCGGGACCATCGCGTAGCCGAGCACCCGCGACACATTCTCGCCGCTCCCGATCAGCCCGTAGAGCCGCTTGGACTGGCGCAAGTTGAGCAGGCGCCCGGCGAGGCCCCAGAAGACAATCCCCGAGAGCGCGTTGAAGACGCGGTACCAGAGCAGCAGCAGGAAGAGCACCCACGGGCCGAGCGCGACCCCGCCCCAGAGCAGCAGCAGCAGCAGGGCCAGGCCGAGAAAGGCGCCGACGGCCAGCCGCTCGGCGGGGACGCGCTGGCCCAGCCAGCCGAAGCTCGCCCCGGCCAGCGGGACGACGACCGCCGCAGCCAGGTAGATCCCCGGCAGCGCGGCCGCCCCCAGCGAGCTCAGGAAGAGCGCCAGGGTCGCCGTGTCCGCCATCACCAGCGCCCAGCCCTGGCAGAAGGAGAGCGCAATCAGAAGCAGCACAGGGAGCCCCTCGTCAGGGCGCAGATCAAGGCGCGCGCGCAGGCGTGAAGGTGACAGCATAGAAAGTCTCTAGCAAAGTCTGATGAGCCCGCTATTGTAGCACACGGCCCACAGAGGATGTAGAATAGCTGACAGGGCGGATGTGCCGCCCTCCACAGCCCCACCGGGAGGCCCATGGATCTGAGCAGCGTCGATTCCATCCGGCCCGAGTCGTACATCTTCGCGCTGGCCGTCTCGCGCGACGAGCGGCTGC
>NZ_JAIEWN010000127.1 GCF_019599295.1 Oscillochloris sp. ZM17-4
CCGCCCCTGCCTCAGTCGGTGCCGGGGTTGGTGGTTGATTGGTCTGCTGGGCGATTCGCGCCTCCAGCTGGTCGGCCAGTGGGCTGCCGGCCAGGGCAATCGCGAGCCGGTAGCTCGGGGCGCCGCTGAGGATGGGGTTCAGGCCGCCGGATCGCGGGCCGACCCGGATGAGGGCGATCCCATCGGCGGGCGCCTGCCAGCGGATGGTGCTCAGGAAGGCGGCGCCGGCCCGCTCGTCGTCGTTAGCGGTGAGCAGCTGCCAGCCGGCCTCGGCGCTCCACCAGAAGAGATCGAGCACCGTGTCCACGCCATCGGCCAGGTCGAAGGTGGAGATCAGGTAGCGCCCGCCAGCCTTCACCTCGAAGCGCAGGTAGTCGTGGTCGCCGCCGGGGCAGCCGTCGCGCACCGGGCAGACGAAGTTGAGTTCGTAGAGCACGCCGACGGCGATGGGCGCGGCGGTCTCGGGGCTCCAGTTATTCTCCAGGGCGTCGGGGGTGGCCGGGTCGCGGACCAGCCCCGCGGGGCCGCTGGCGGTCGGGGCGATGGCGGGGGCGGGCGGGAGGGTGCGGCGCAGCTCGACCCGGTAGCTCTGGCCAGTGGCGATCGCCGCGCCACGGTTCTCGACGCGCAGCACGGCCCAGCCGGTCACGTCGGCGGCCAGGGTGGTGGAGATGGTCGGGCTGGCGATAGTGGCCAGTGCCGCGCCGCCCTCGGCCCGGCTGACCGTGGTGTAGAGATCCAGCCCGCTGGTCGCACGCAGAGTGATCGTGGTCTGCATGCCGTCCGGCTGCGCGCCGAGGAAGACGCTGTAGACATCCACGTCACCCTCGGGCAGGAAGGTGAACGGGCCGCTCACGGCGTCCAGGGCGAGCCGGCAGGCGTGGGCCTGGTCGTTGTTCGGCTCGCAGCTATCGGGGCGCGCGTCGGCCTGCGGGGTCGGCGTGGTCGTTGGCGCGATGCCCTGGGCTCCCACCGCGTGCGGGGGCGTGGCGGCAAGGTCGGCCGATGCCAGCAGGATAATGAGCGCCAGGCCGATCAGCCAACGGGCGCGTGGTGGAGTGTATGCAGCGGCACGAACCATCGAAGGTGCTCCTAATCGCCAAAGTGCTTTGATGGATCCACATCCGAGAAATAGCTGGAGGGGGTGGTGCGCGTCGGGCGTGGGCCGCTCGGTGCGGGCATCGCCGGTCGGATACGCCGGGGGCGTGGCGGGTGCTGGGCGCGCATCGCGGTCAGGGTCGCCTCGGGCACCGCCAGTGCTGGCTCGGCCGGTGGCTCTGCCGGCTGCGGCGCGGGGCGCGTCGGCGGGCGATCTGCGGCGTGGCGAGGGGGCGGGCTGGGTCGCGCAGGGGCGATCATCCGCACCGGCACCTCGCCATCAGCAGGGGGGGCATCCGCCGCATCTGCAGCGGGGGGCGCATCCGCCTGCCGCTGCACCCAGCCGGCCACCGTGCCGAGGTCGCGCACAGGGACATCCTCACCCTGGGGGTCCGTAGCCGGGGCGTCCGGCGGTGCCCCGCCCCACAGGCTCGCGGTACGATCCTCGTGGAAGCGCACGGTCGCGCCGGCGCGCAGCTGGTCACGCAGCTCCTCATTGGAGAAGGCGCTGCGGCGGGCACCCTCGGGCGGGGTGGCCTGCTCCGGGTCGTCCACGCGCTGAAGGTTGCCCTGCTCGCCCAGGCGCCAGGCGGCGGCGAAACGGTCGTTCGGATCGACGCTTCGCCGGGCGGTTCTGGCTGCTGCGCCCGTGGTTCGCGCCACGGCGCGCCCGCCGGATCTGAGCGCCACACCGGCGCGATAGGCGCCGCCCCTGACGGTGCGGCCCACGGCAGACCCGCCGGCAGCGAGCGCGCCGATAGCTGCCAAGGCGGGGTCCTCGGATGTCGCCGCGTTCAGCCCGCGCCTGGCCGCCGCCGTGGCGGCACCGGCTGCCCGCGCGCCGGCCCCGATCACGCCGGGGAGGGCGCGGGCAGCGGCAACCCCACGCTGGGCCATGTTCCCCTCGCGGAGCTGGTCAAGCTGGTCGAGCTGGCCCGTATCCGCCCGCTGTGCGGCCACATCGGCCTGCCGCTGTCGCTTGGCGGCCTCCTTTGCCGCAGCCAGATTCGCGGCGTCGGCGCGGGCCTGGTCGAGTGTGGTGCCGGTCTTCGCGCTGCCCCGCACCCGCTGGTTGAAGGCGCGCATGCTCGTCCGCGAGGCGTGTCCGGCACGCATCGCGTCGAGGACGGCATCGCCGCCGGGGCCGCGCAGCACGCCGATCTGACGGGCAAACTCGCCGACCTGCATCCCCACGCCAGTGCTGCCGATCGCGGCGGCGATGCCGTAGGCCCGGCTGCCGCTCTCGCGGGTCGCAGCGTTGGCAACCGTACCCATCCGCCCGGCTGCACCTGCCGCCCTCGCCACCCCGCCCATCGCGCCCAGCGCCGTGCTTGCGCCGCCGGTCGCCAGTCCCATCGCCGCACCGCCCGCCATGTTCATCGCGCTGCCCATCGCCTGCGCCCCGCCGCCCATCACCCCACCAGCGATGGATGTCAGCGCGCCCAGCGCGCCCCTGAGCGTCCCCAGGGCGTTGAAGAAGGTGAAGATGAGGAAGACAAGCGTGCCGGTGGCGATACCGGCGAACACGTTGGCGTTGCCGCTCTGGGCGGCCGCGATCAGGCCGGCGGTGAGCAGGCCGATGATGAAGGAGGTAACCCAGCTGTTCTTCAGCGTGTCGAAGGCGCTCTTGAAATACTCCCCGGCCCAGCCGAAGTCGTGCTGGAACATGCCAAACAGCAACCCGAAGGGGATGCCCACCCACAGCGCGACCAGGGCCAGCGTGAAGACCAGGTGAGCGGCGTAGTAGACCAGGGCCAGGAGCGAGACGAACAGGCCGAGGAACAGCCGGATGATCCCGTTGGTGAGCGCGTCCTTCCACAGCTGGCGGTCGCCCACCTCCTGGTCGCCGATGTCGTCGGCGTGGGCGTAGCCAGGGGGAGCGTCGGCCCACTGCGCCGGGAGGCCGGCAATCTGGCCGCCGGCGGCGTAGTCGCAGTGGATGTCGGCCGCACCGGCGTAGAGGTAGGCGGCGGCCAACTCGTCGGGGCGCAGCACCCGGTCGCCCTCCAGCCCGCCGGTGTGGCGGGGGAGCAGGGAGCCAGGGCCACCGCCCGCCGCCGGGCAGCTGGCGGG
>NZ_JAIEWN010000128.1 GCF_019599295.1 Oscillochloris sp. ZM17-4
CCTCAGTGGTGAAAAAATCGCGATTCGCTCGCTACGCTCGCTCAGACGGGGCTGTACTGCGCTATCCGAAGCGGGAGCAGCTATACGTCGGTACTGACGCCGAAATACAGGACACAGAACACGTCATAAAGGCTTTACAGTTTTGAGGTGCCGGGCAAGCCGAAAACCGACGAAGTGATCGTGGAAGTCGGGCGTGAGGGCGTCACGGTTGGCCGCGCGCAGGTGGATCGGTTGATTGAACCAGGCGCCACCGCGATATGTAAAGCTTTTTCTCGTCAGATTGCCGAAATCTTCCCGTCCGTCATTTGGGTCGTAGGGATAGGGCTGAAACTTGCTGCGCGTCCACTCCCAAACATTCCCAGTCATGTCGAGCAGCCCAGTTCCCGGCGTCGCCCCAGCCGGAAAGCAGCCAACGGCAGAGGTGCCATTGTACTGCTGGTTGAAGTTTGCCCGTTCATCATCTGGCACAGCGTCGCCCCAGGCATACATGCGGCGCTCGCTGCCCCGCGCTGCATACTCCCACTCCGCCTCGCTGGGCAGCCGGTAGATGTGGCCGTCGTTCAGGTGGTGATCTGTTAGCCAACCGCAGAACGCAGTTGCTTCATACCAGCTCACCCCCACCACCGGGTGGTTCGGGCGAGCGATTCCAAAGCGGGCATCGTCCCAATAGCGTGGAGCAGCTACACCTTCTTCACGCAGCCAGTCACCGCCAATCGCCCACCAGGGTGCGCTCGGATCATACCCGCCAGCGTCGATAAAGTCCTTGAACTGCGCGTTTGTCACCGGGTAGCGGGCCAGTTCAAAGGACTCGATCACAACGGTGTTGATCGCATCATTGGATTCACCGATGACAAAACTGCCGCCTTGGATCTTCACCATCGGCGGCGGCAGGTCGCACACGCCGGGGCGCGGGTCGCCGAGCTCACCCAGGGAGACCCCGGCGCGCACCCGCTCGGCGGCGGGCAGGGTCTGCCCTTCCACAACCTCAGCCAGGAGGCTCGCCAGCCGCGCCCAGAGCGCAGGCAGGTCGATCGTGCTCACTCCGGCGAACTGTCCCTTGCCGCCGATGTCGGCCAGCGCCTCGGCGGCGAAGGCCGCTGCCTGGTGCAGCTCGGCGGTATCGCGCTGGCGCTCGCCGTGGTTGGGGAGGAGCAGGAACTGGAGCCAGAGCGCGACCGTCTCCAGGCGCGGGATACGCACCGCGTGGCCGAGGGCCAGCAGGATCACCTCGCGCCAGCGGGTCGGGTCGCGCCGCCAGTGGGCGTAGGCCAGCTGCTGGAAGACCAGCGGGCGCACCGCCGAGTCCTGGGCCACCAGGTGCGTTCCCGCCAGATACTCCTCGTAGGTCAGGTGTGGGAAGGCGTAGCGCTCGCCGCCCTCATGCAGCAGCAGCCCGCTCTCATCTTCCAGGTAGTCCAGCACCACCAGCGCCTGCTCGTAGGCCCGCCCCGGCGCCAGGCCGAACTCCCGAAAGAGCTGGGTGAAGGTGTCACGCACGGCGCTCTGCTCCAGCAGCCCGCGCCCATCGGCGGAGCGCTCGCCCTGGTGGGCGCGGTAGGCCAGCGCAGCCAGCGTCTGCCGCAGCTGGGTCTCCTTCAGGCCAGGGATGGCCAGGCGCTCCAGCAGGCTCTGGGGCGCGCCGGCCTCGCGGCGCTGCTGCGTCCAGCGGGTCAGCAGCAGCTGCACCATATCCTCGTAGAGGTCGGCGCGATCCTCGGGCAGCTTGCCCTCGTAGTAGTGCAGGATGGTGATGATCGTCAGCAGCAGCGGGGTTTTTCCCAGGTCGCGCAGGGTCGGCAGTGCAGTGATCCGCTCGATCAGCGCCTCGGCGCGGCCCGTCGCCTCCTGCGGGGTGAACGCGCCGCGCAGGGCGCTGCCGGCGTACCAGCCGCGCACGAAGTGGCGGATCTGGCCGAGCGTGAACGGCGCAAGCGTCACCGGGTCGTCCCAGCCGGCCAGCGGCGCGGCGACCGCGCCGTCGAACGAGCGCGACCGGCAGGTCACGACGACAAAGGCTTCGTGGCGGTCGGCCAGGGCGGCGACGGCGGCGGCCACCTGTGCGCGCAGCACTGGGTCGGCCACCTCATCGAGGCCATCGAGCAGCAGCAGCAGCCGGCCACGGCGGAACGCCTTGCGCAGCGCCTCGCCCAGCCCGGCCAGGGTCTCATGCTCACTGATCGCCAGCAGGTAGCGCCAGAGTGCGCCGGCGTCGCAGGCGGATGCGGGCTGGCGCTGGAGCCAGGCGGCGAACGCGCCCAGCGAGGCGTAGACCGGCAGCAGCGGCCCGGCTGACCAGCCGGGCAGATCCGTGGCCGCATCTCCGGCGCGGGCCAGGGCCACGGCGAGGTGGCGCAGGAAGGTGCTCTTGCCGCTGCCCGGCCCGCCGAGCAGCACCAGCCGGTGACGCTGGCTCAGCGCCTCGGTGAGCAGCAGCGGGCGCTGGAGCTGATAGGTGGCCTGCTCCTCTCCATCAGGGTGCGTACGCTGGCTGTGCCCGCGGCGCACATCGCCGACGGCCTCAGCCACAATGCGGCGCGCATCCTGGGGCAGCACAGCATCAGGCTTGCCGGCCTCCAGCTCCGCGTTAAGCGACTCCTGATCGGGGCTCACGCGGATCGCCACCCAGGCATCGGCGGCGAGGGTGATGTAGACTTGGCTGAGCGTGAAATCAGGAGCCTTGCCGCGCTTGCGCTCCCAGTCCACGACGCCGCGCAGGCGCAGCTGGTCGCAGCGGCGTGCCAGGCCGTCGAGGTAGTCGGCCACGATCTCGCGCTGGTCGTCGGAGGGCGTGGGGATGCCGGCGGCCTGGAGGAAGATCTGGATCAGCCCCTGGTTACGCACCCCGCCGGTCTGCACGTCGCCGTGGATATTGCCGGCCATCACGCCGACATTCGCCTCGCCTTCCGCAGACTGGTTCAACTGCTGGCCCATCACATCGCGCCCAGCCACATCGCCCACAGAGACATCGCCCATCTGCGCGCCGGCGAAATTCAACTGGGCGCGCTGAGCCTCGATCGCGGTGATCGACGCCTCCAGAT
>NZ_JAIEWN010000129.1 GCF_019599295.1 Oscillochloris sp. ZM17-4
CGCTTTAATGGGCGAACAGCCCAACCCTTGGGACCTACTCCAGCCCCAGGATGCGACGAGCCGACATCGAGGTGCCACGCTCCGCCGTCGATATGAACTCTTGGGCGGTCTGAGCCTGTTATCCCCGGGGTAGCTTTTGTCCGTTAAGCCACAGCCTTTCCACGCAGCACTGTGGGATCACTACGGCCGACTTTCGTCCCTGCTCGACCTGTGTGTCTCGCAGTCAAGCCCCCTTGTGCCGTTGCACGCAATTGTGGATGGCCATCCCACATGAGGGGACCGTTGCGCGCCTCCGTTACCGTTTGGGAGGCGACCGCCCCAGTCAAACTACCCACCAGCCACCGTCCCCGCAGCCCGCGGGTGAGGACAAACCGCAGCGAAGAGTGGTATTTCACCAGTGCCTCCCCGACCCCCGCAAGGGCCGGCTCATCGGCTCCCACCTATCCTACGCATCGCAGCGATCTATCCGATGGCAAGTTGTAGTAAAGCTCCACGGGGTCTTTTTGTCCTGCTATGAGTTGGCCGCATCTTCACGGCCACTGCAATTTCACCGAGCCCCTGGTTGAGACAGTGCCCAGATCGTGATGCCTTTCGTGCGGGTCGGAACTTACCCGACAAGGAATTTCGCTACCTTAGGACTGTTATAGTTACAGCCGCCGTTTACCGGGGCTTCGGTTCGGAGCTCGCACCCCTCCCCTTAACCTTCCGGCACTGGGCAGGCATCACCCCCTATACGTCCGCTTACGCGTTGAGCAGGGAGCTGTGGTTCTGTTATCCAGTCGCCCGGGCCTGGACCCTGCGGCTGCCTCGCGCTCCACCGGCCAGCGGCTTCACGCTACACGCAGCACCCCTTCTTCCGAAGGTACGGGGTCAATTTGCCGAGTTCCTTAACCAGGGATCACTCGTCCACCTTAGTCTACTCGACCAGCCTACCTGTGTCGGTTTGCGGTACGGGCGTCCGCTATCTCCCGAGCCGACCTTTCGTGGCTGCGCAGGTGCCTCGCCCTTGGCCGTGGATTGCTCCGTGGCCTCGGCATTGCCTCTCGGTCATCGATGACGGGGATTTGCCTCCGCCACCTCCCTACCGGCTTACACGGCGCTCGTCTCGCCGCGGCGACTCCCCCTCAGCATTCGGCATTGGTCAAACGATAGCAGGACGGTATCGGAATATCAACCGATTGTCCATCGGCTTCGCCTTGCGGCTACGCCTTAGGCCCGACTCACCCGCCGTGGTGCACCCGTGCGGCGGAACCCTCAGGCTTGCGGTGGTGGGGGTTCTGACCCCACTTCTCTGTTACTCATTCCGGCATTCGCACTCGTCGGCGCTCCACGCCGGCTTGCGCTGACGCTTCTCTGCCCCGACGACGCTCCCCTACCGAGGATTGCTCCTCCCGCAGCTTCGGCACACCACTTTGCCCCGTTACAGCATCGGCGCAGCGCTACTCGACCAGTGAGCTATTACGCACTCTTTCAAGGGTGGCTGCTTCTAAGCCAACCTCCTGGTTGTCTGCGCGGCACCACAACCTTTCCCACTCAGTGGTGATTTGGGGGCCTTAGCTGGCGATCTGGGCTGTTTCCCTCTTGACCACGGATATTCGCACCCGCCGTCTCACTCGCGGTGTCAGCACCTCGGCATTCGCAGTTTGCCGTCGCTTGGTAAGCGGTGAAGCCCCCGCACAACAACAGCGCTCTACCTCCGAGGGCCGCTAAGCCGCGGCTGTACCTCAATACATTTCGGGGAGAACGAGCTATCTCCACGTTCGATTGGCATTTCACCCCTATCCACAGCTCATCCGAGCGGTTTGTAACCCACACCGGTGCGGCCCTCCACGTCCTGTTAGGGACGCTTCAGCCTGGCCATGGATAGCTCACGTGGTTTCGCGTCTACCCCCGGCGACGATGGTCGCCCGTTAAGACTCGGTTTCCCTGCGGCTCCGGCTGTCACTGCCTTAACCGCGCCACCGAGGGTAACTCGCCGGATCATACTCCAAAAGGCACGCGGTCAGCGTGGGCGGCCACCAGGGCCGCCCCTACGCCTCCCACGGCATGTAAGCACACGATTTCAGGTTCTGTTTCACTCCCCTCACCGGGGTACTTTTCACCGTTCCCTCACGGTACTGTGCGCTATCGGTCGCTACGTGTAGCTTGCCTTAGAGGGTGGTCCCCCTTGCTTCCGCCCAGGTTCTTCGTGCCCGGACGTACTCAGGTGCTGATGACGCGACGGTCACAGACGGCTACGCGACTCTCACGCGCTCTGGTGCGGCTTTCCAGACCGCTTCGCCTGTCCGCTTAGCTCGCGCGGGTGCCGGCCAGCACCCCCATCAGTCCTACAACCCCACGCCGGCAACGGTGGCCCCTTGGCACCGGCGTGGTTTAGGCAGAAACCCGGTTCGTTCGCCACTACTACGGGTGTGGTTCTCTCTTCCTCCGGCTACTGAGATGTTTCAGTTGGCCGGGTGCCCTCCGTCTTGCGACGGTGCCGTCGTAACGGCGGGTTGCCCCATTCGGAGATCTGTGGATCTCAGCCTGCGTGCGGCTCCCCACAGCTTATCGGAGCGGTGCCCCGTCCTTCATCGGCACGTAGCGCCAGGGCATCCATCGTGTGCTCATTCTGTCTTCCCTCCGCCTGCGTCCGCGGCGCTCACGCGCGGCGGCGGCGCAGCCGGCTGCCGGACGCCAGCGGCGCCCGACCGGTCTTTCAATGTCACGCTCCATCAGTTGGTAAGGTACGACGGGTTGCCCCGCACAACTAAATCACGATAGCAAATGATCCACGCAGATGAGCGGGATGGTGCCTTGCGGCACAGCTCCCTAGAAAGGAGGTGATCCAGCCGCAGCTTCCGCTACGGCTACCTTGTTACGACTTCGTCCCAGTCGCGACCCCT
>NZ_JAIEWN010000013.1:0-13420 GCF_019599295.1 Oscillochloris sp. ZM17-4
GTCGAGGGTGACGAAGTCGCAGGCCTTGGCGGCCTGCGGGCCGAGCGCCCTGAGGTGCCCCAGGTCGCGGAACTGGTGCAGCCGGCGCAGGCGCAGGATGCGCTCGACGCTGACCGGGCCGATGCCGGGGACGCGCAGCAGCAGCTCGGGGCCGGCGCTGTTCAGCTCGACGGGGAAGCGCTCGGGGTGGGCCAGGGCCCAGGCCAGCTTCGGGTCGAGGTGCAGCGGCAGGTCGCCCGCGGCGTCGAAGGGCATCTCGGCCTGGTGGAAGCCATACTGGCGCAGCAGCCAGTCGGCCTGCTGGATCCGCTGGACGCGGGCCTGCGGGGTGCGCTCGGCGCCCTCCAGGGGCGTGCCGGCCAGCGGGCGGAAGGCCCCGAAGTAGACCCGGCGCAGCCCGAGGTCGCTGTAGAGCCAGCTCCCGGCGCGCAGCAGGTCGCTGTCGCGCTCGCCGCCGGCGCCCACCACGAACTGCGTCGCCAGGCCCGAGCCGACCTTCCCGGCCTGCTGCCAGTCGCGCGCCCAGCGCAGCCGCTCGACCAGATCCAGGCCCCAGCTGCGCTCGGGCGAGATGCGGGCCAGGAACTCGGGGCCGGGGGCCTCCAGGTTCAGGCTAATCCGGTCGGCCAGGCGCGCGGCGCGCTCCACGTCGCCCGCCGAGGTGCCGGGCAGCAGCTTGACGTGGACGTAGCCCGTGTACTGGTGCGCCGCGCGTAGGTGCTCGACGCCGTCGAGCATGGCGCCGACGGCCGCGTTGACCCCGCCGTGTACCGCCGTGGAGACGAACAGCCCCTGGACGGCGCCGGCGGCGTGGCGCGGCAGGAAGCTCGCGGCCAGCTCCTCGGGCGCGAGCGTGGCCCTCGGCAGGTCGTTGGCCGCGCGCAGCGGGCAGTAGGCGCAGTTCCAGGCGCAGGCGCTACTCATCAGCACGCGGAACACCGGCTTCGCCCGCCCGCCCCGATCATCGGCCTCGGGCGCGGCCCAACTGGCATGCTTCGGCGTGTGCCTGCGGCCGCCCTGGCTGAAGGTGCTACACACGTCGAAGCGCGCCGCGTCGGCGAGCATGTCGAGCTTGTCGTCGAGCTCCATAGGCGATCATCTCCTCGGTCGTGCCACCTCATTGTCGCCCGGCCTCGGTGCCGTGGGGCTGACGCTCCCGGCTCGATCTCCTGGCGAAGGCCGCCTGCGCGGCCTGCCTGATGCCGCGCAGGCGGCCTCCGTCCCGTGGAGGGCTGGCGCCATCAAAGCAAGCGATTCCGGGGGCGATACAAAGCTTGTACCGCAACTGATACGCAGCCGCTATAGATGCGACACTCCACCCTTATTATACTGATGAAAAGCCGCGTTCTTGCGGTTCGTATGCTGGTGCCTGCCAGAATAATCATGCGTATGAACCACTAAGCGATGCGTGGCTGACCATGGCGAATGACCGCTCCAGGCCACCTGGCCCAGGCTGCAGCCGAGCGTATCCGCATCGCGAGATCCTATGAGGCGTAGACTGATCCGAATGCTTTGGCAGGATGCTCAGCCCCCCGGCTTGGAGAGTCGCAGCCTCCAGCAGGCGCGCGAGCGTATTCTCAAGGCCCTCACCAGAGCCGGAGCCGTCCTGGGCCTCCTGGCCTTGCTCTTCACCCTCCCGTCCTTCATCGCTGAGGGGGTGCTGCACATCTTCCCGGTCTATCTCGTGGCCGTGTGCGCGCTCTGGGTGATGGCCCTGGGTCAGAATCTGCCCTACCGCCTGCGGGCGGCCACGCTCCTGTTCAGCACCTACCTGCTGGGCCTCACAGAGCTGCTCAACTTTGGCTACACCGTCGATGGGCACGCCTACCTCATCGCCTGTGCGCTCTTGGGCGTGCTCTTCTTCAATCAGCGCATCGGGACGGCCATCCTGCTGGCAAACATATTGACCTTGCTGGGCATCGGCGGGATGATCGCCACTGGGCGCTTTGTGGTCTGGGAGTTTCTGTTCCGCGACATCAATTGGGTGATGATTATCGACACGGCGGTAATCTTCTTCAGCGTCGTCGGGGCGCTCCAGTTCGGGGTCGCGGTGCTGCTGACCCAGCTCGACACGGCCCTCCAGGATGAGCGCCAGCTGCGCGACCAGCTGGAGGCCCGCGTCGAGGAGCGCACCCGCGATCTGGCCTTGGCCCGCGATGCGGCGCTGGCGACGGGGCGTGAGGTGACTGAGCAGCGCGCGTATATGACCGCGCTGTATGAGACGACGCTCGACCTGCTCAATCGCCGCCAGATGGATGATCTGCTCCAGTCAATTGTGGAGCGGGCCACGCTGATCCTCAACGCGCCCTATGGCGAGCTGATGATCCGTGATGGTGATGCGCTGGTGGTGCGCGCGCATACCGCGAACCAGCCCTTCTTGAAGGGCGACCGCGTCGGTCGCCACGAGGCGCGGATCTCGTGGCAGGCGTGCGACAGCGGCCAGCCTGTCGTGCTCGATGATTATGCGGCCTGGGTGGGGCGCCGCGACCTGTATATGAAGGTCGCGATCTCCGCCGTGGCCGACTTCCCGATCATGATCGGTGATCACTGTCAGGGCGTGCTGGCCCTGGGCCGCGCGGCGAAGGGGCATGTGTTCACCGCGCAGGATATCCGCCAGGGACAGCTCTTCTCGCAGCTGATCGCCCTGGTGCTCGAGAACGCCCGGCTCTACGACACCGCCCAGCGCGAGATCGCCGAGCGCGCCGAGGTGGAGCTGGCCCTCCAGCGATCCGCGCAGGAGCTCCAGGCGCAGAACAGCGACCTCGACGCCTTCGGGCATACGGTGGCGCACGATCTGAAGACCCCGCTGACCGCGATCATTGGCTACAGCCAGCTGCTCCAGCTGCTCCACCGCAAGATGGACGCCGACGCGATTGAGCGCGATCTCCAGTCCATCCTGATGGCCGGCAGGAAGATGACAACGATTATCAACGAGCTGCTCCTGCTGGCGAATGTGCGGCGATCTGGCCCGATCAGCTACGAGAGGCTCGACATGGCCACGATCATCGCCGAGGTGACCGCACGGCTGGCCCACCTGATCACCGAGTCGCAGGCTACGCTGAGCGGCCCGCCGGCATGGCCCGCCGCGCTGGGCTACGCCCCCTGGGTTGAGGAGGTGTGGGTCAACTATGTGAGCAATGCGCTGAAATATGGCGGCACGCCGCCGCAGATCCGCATCGGGGCCGACCCGCCGGCGGGCGGGTTTGTGCGCTTCTGGGTGCGCGATAACGGCGCGGGGATCTCCGGCGCGCAGCAGGAGCTGCTCTTCAACGCCTTCACACGGCTCCAGCCGGCCCGCGCCGATGGCCACGGGCTGGGGCTCTCAATTGTGAGCCGGATCGTAGAGAAGCTTGGCGGCAGCGTTGGTGTGGAGAGCAGGCTCGGTGAGGGCAGCACTTTTTCATTTACACTGCCTGTAGCGTAGCTGCCAAGTAAGCGTGAGCATATTGCAATCTACCCCTTATTTTATACCGCTCCTCATCACTGCTGTTCTCTGCATGCTGCTTACGTTGGTGATCTGGCAACGTCGGCAGGCGCCGGGCGCCGTGCCTCTGGCGGTGCTGGTGTCTGCAGTAGCGCTGTGGTCACTGGCGTATATGTTCAGCTTTACCGGCACCACCCTGGCGGCGCAACTCTTCTGGATCAACCTGGCCCTGGTGGGCATTGTGCTGGTGCCGGGGAGCTGGCTGGTCTTTGCCCTGATCTATAGCGGCCATGGCGCCTGGCTCTCTGTGCGCAGGCTGCTGCTGCTCACGATCATGCCTCTGGCGACCCTGGCGGCGGCCTGGACTAATCAGCAGCACCATCTGTTTCGCAGCGGGGTCTATCTTGTCAACACTGGCTCATTCGTCGTGCTTGAGACGACGTTCGGGCCTCTATTCTGGATTCACACGGCCTACTCCTACCTGCTGCTGCTGCTGGGAAGCCTCCTGCTGGCACACAGTCTATTCCGGATGTCGCATTCCTACCGCGGGCAGGCCAGCGGCATCCTCATCGGGCTTGTCACAACGTGGGCCGGCAATGCGCTCTACCTGAGCGGCCTTAGCCCCTTTCCGTACCTGGATCTGACGCCCTTTGCGCTAGGCATTAGCGGGATCGCGCTCACCTGGGATCTCCTCCGCTTTGGCCTGTTTGAGCTTGTGCCTATCGCCTACGGTACCGTCTTCCAAAGCATGGATGACGCGGTGATCGTGCTGGATGGGCGCGACAAGGTGGTTGAGATCAACCCGGCCGCCCTCGCGCTCATCGGCCGAGAGTCGCGCGAGGTGATCGGCCATCCGGCAGAGCGTATCTTTGCTGACCAGGCGGAGATCATCGCGCGCTACCGCCAGGTCAGCGACGTCAGCGAGGAGCTGGTGTTTGGCACCGCGCCCGATGAGCGCTCCTTCGAGCTGCGCATCTCGCCGATCTTTGACCGGAACGCCCAGCTTAACGGGCGCGTTATTGTGCTGCGCGACAGCACCGAGCGCAGGCGCACCGCCATGGCGCTCCAGCGGCAGAACGAGGAGTTGGCCGCCTTCGCGAGCGAGAACGCTCGGCTCTACAGCGCCGTCCAGCAGGAGTTGGCCGAGCGCAAGCAGACGGAAGTCTCTCTCTCTCTGGCGAAAGAGGCCGCTGAGGTGGCCAACCGGGCGAAGAGTCGTTTTCTGGGCAATATGAGCCACGAGCTGCGCACGCCACTCAGCGCGATCCTTGGCTACGCCGAACTGCTGAAGATCAGTGCCAGGAAGCAAGGCTCCCAGGATCTCGTGAATGATATCGAGCGCATTCAGGTCGCCGGGCAGCACCTGCTCAGACTGATCAGCGATGTGCTCGATATCACCCGCATTGAGGCAGAAAAGCTCGACTTACACCCGGAGTACGTTGATATTGCGACACTGGTGCGCGATGTGGAAGATACCATCATGCCGCTTGTGCAGAAGAACGGCAATACGCTTCAGGTCGACTGCGCTCCCGATAGCGGGATGATGTACGCCGACAGCACGCGCGTGCGGCAGGTGCTGCTCAATGTGCTTGACAACGCGGCCAAGTTTACCGAGCGCGGCCAGATCTGGCTACGCGCGGGTATCGGATCGGCTGTGGCGCAGCAGGGAGCGGACATGTCGAAGAGCGACCAGTCTATTGTCGCCCTATTTCAGATCAGCGATACGGGCATCGGCATGAGCCCTGAGCAGCAGCGGGATCTCTTCAAAGAGTTTGTACAGGTTGATGATTCGCCAACCCGCAAGTATGGCGGCAGCGGCCTGGGCCTTGTGATTAGCTATCGACTCTGCCATCTGATGGGCGGAACTATCGCCGTGACAAGTACGCTGGGCCAGGGCTCGACATTCACTATCGAGCTGCCTGTCCGGATGGCTGTCCCACCGCACACGGATCACCCCTCGCCCCGAATGTAGCCCCCGACGCATCTTTTGGCGGACTCCGGCGGTACAGATCACAGGATCGCTCTACACCGTTGGAGGCCCGCCATGTCGACCCGCCGCGCCGCGCCCTGGATCGCCCTGGCCCTGCTGCTGCTCGCCGCCGCCGCTTCCCCGGCCCGCGCCGAGGGCCCGCCCGGCCCGCGCATCGTCGCGGCCCGCGCTGAGCCGACGGGCGGGGCCGAGCTGATCGTGGCCTGCCCCGCAGGTGATTCTGCCGATCTGAGCCTATCTATCGACGGCGGGCCATTTGCGCCGCCGGGGTCGGTTGAGCGCGCCGACGCGCCGCCAGCCCTGGCGATCATCGTCGAGCGCGGGGCGGGGATGGCCCTGGCCGGCACGCCCCACAGCAGCTCGTCCGCCGACGCCCTGGGCCAGGCCGAGCTGCTGCTGGCCCGGCTGCCGCTGGAGGGCGCGCATGGCCTCGGTGGCCAGGGCCGAGTTGCCGGTGCCGCCCAGGCCGATGATGCCGTGGAGCCGGCCCTCGCCAAAGAGCCGCAGCGCGACGGCGGTGGCCCCGGCGGCCATGGCGCTCACGGCGGCACCGCGGTCGCCGGCGGCGGCCAGGGCGGCCACATCGGCGCCGGCGGCGGCGGCCACATCCTCGCGCGAGATGTCGGCGTCAGCCTGCGGCGCGCCGAGGATGCCCGCATCGACCAGGATCGTGTCGCAGCCTGCGGCCTGGATGGCGCGCCGCAGAAAGTCAAACTCGCCACCCTTGGTGTCGAGGGTGCCGAGCAACACCACTGTTGCCATGGTTCCTCCCTTGGAGCTATGCAGTTTGTCCAGCGAACACCCCTATTCTACCGCTAAGATGGGAGTTGGGTGCGGGGAGTATGGGAGAGTGACTTTGTCAACTACTACCCGGAGGCCCAGCTGCGCGCCGACGCCGTGACGCACCGTGCTACGGCGCACTGAGGCGGGCGCTGTAGTCGTACACCCTCCTGAGCGCCAGATTATCGGCATCCGTCATCACATCGCCGCAGCTGGTCACATAGACCGCGACGCTCACCTGCGCCTGTGAGCCTTCTATCACCGGGGTGCTGGGCGTGAAGGCGATCACCCGCTGGCCGTTGGTGATGGCCACCTGCTCGATGATGGGCCCGATCCCCGGCGTCTCGTCATCGGGGTGCGCCCACCGGTAGGGTAGGATCGCGACCATGATCGCGCAGGATTCTGAGCTGCTGTTCGTGGCTTGCGCATTCAGCACCAGCTCATACGGCTCGCCGGGGCGCAGCGTCTCGGGCAGCCCGCTCCAGCTGGCGTCGATCTGGTAGCGGTAGGCGGGGGACGTCCCGCCGAACATGCCCGGGCGCTCGGCGCAGCCCCCGCTCTGGCTATAGCCGGTCTCCATGAAGCTCTGGGTCAGCGTGCATGCCGGATCGGAGCTGCTCCATGCGCTCTCTCGGTCGCGGCGCTCGATGAGCTGCCATGCGCCGGCCTGCGCGGCCGGTGTCGGCGTCACGATCTCGGTGATGCGGGCATGCACCTCGCGCCCGGCCCCCGCGCTGTTCACCGCCAGCAGGTAGAGGCCGTCGCCCGGCCCCACCGCCACCTCAACCGAGCGGGTCAGCTCGTTCAGGTCCATGCTGGAGGAGCTGAAGGTGGCCCAGGGATTCGCCCCGCCCGCCGCCCGCCGGTCGCCGGGCAGCACGTCGACATAGAGGGTCGTGCCCTCGGGCAGCGCGATCGGCTCGACCCGCAGCAGGCGTGTGGCCTGGCCGGGGATACCCGCCACCTCGACCCGGAGCACCTGCGCGGTGTAGTAGGGCTTGAGCGCAAAGCGGTGCTCGACCACGGTCGCCGCCGCATCCAGGTGGGCATGGTCGGCCACCGCCGGGGGCAGCAGCTCCGGCGGGCTGGCCGGCAGCGCGCTCGCCGTGTTGAACAGCCAGTCGCGGGCAAAGGCCCGGTAGCAGCCGTCCAGGCCGCGGCCCGGCTCGCAGCGGTCGCTGAGCGCCGCGTCGAGCGCTGCGACGACGGAGGGGTTGCGCGAGCTTGCCACGGTGCGGAACAGCTCCGGGAAATCCACCCCGTAGCGCTGCGTCAGAAACGCGAAGAACCAGGCCGTGGCATAGGCGTGGTCGCGCTGCGGGTCGGTGCCGCCCAGCGCCTCGTAGATCTCGCTTGGGGCGTAGAGCAGCGACTCGTCCAGGTAGCGCGGGATGCGCGTCCCGGCCATCGCTGGGTTCGGGCGGTCGCCATCGGGGAAGGCGATGGTGGCGGCGGCATACTCGGCGGTGGAGTCGAGCCACCAGACCCGGAAGATGCCGGTCGGCAGCGCCCCAGGTGCCGAGGTGAGCGGGATGCCGAACTCGGTCATGCCCGCCGCCGTGTAGTAGGTCGCCTGCACGCTGTGGAAGAGCTCGTGGGCGATGAACAGCCGCAGCTGCGCGCGCGTGAAGACCGTGAGGTAGGGCATCTGGATGGCGCCGGTGTACTTGCTTCGCGAGAGCCCGCCGTCGCCCGCGAGGCTCACCTGCTGGCGCACGACGACCTCGCTGAGGGTGGGCTGGTTGATGACGAGGCCGTCGGCGGTGACGTAGCGCTGGCTCGCCACCGTGCGGGAGACACGGCAGATGCGCGGCATGCCGGCCGCGTCGTAGGCCAGCGCGGCGTCATTCAGCGCGTTCCAGACTATCTCCAGGTAGTTGCGATCAACCATGCCGCTGTCGATCTGCTGGCGCAGATCGGCCTGGCTGAAGAACAGGTCGAAGCAGTCATTCTGCCAGTGCCCGTCGCCCTTGCTCGTCACACCGACAAAGGTGCTGAGGTGGCTGGTGACGATGATCAGCTGGTGGTTTGCCGTGTCGACCAGCGACGGCTGCGTCACCCACCCGCCGAGCGACTCGTCCCAGAAGCGCGCGGACAGCGCCTCCTCGGGAGGCAGCAGCGTATCGAGCGCATCGGGGTCATAGGCGATGGCGATGAGCAGGGGCTGCGCAAACTGGTGCATGTCACCGATGTGGATATCGTACTGGGCCAGGACCGCGCCGCCGAACGGCATATCCGGCGGCGGCAGCCCGTCAACGGTGGCGATGCGGACCTGCTGCGTCGTGGTGAGCAGCCCGCCCGGGATGCTCACCGCGATGGCGCCGGGGACGACCAGGCTCTGGAGCTCGTCGGACGGGCCGAGCGTCTCCTGCGCCATCGTCGTCAGCTCACGGGGCACCGGCGGGGCCTCAGGGGCGGGCCACACCAGGGCATCGGCGGTCGCATCGCTGGCCTCGGAGGGCGGCCAGGCATCCATCGGCCACCCGCCGATGATCGGGAGGGCGGCGGCGGCGATGAGCGCGATGAGCAGGATCGCGGTCGCGGCCAGACAGCCCGCGCGGCGCGGGCGCTTCCTGGCGATTGGCGCGGCCGGCTGCGGTGGGGGCGGAGGCATGGGCACCGCCGTAGTGCCCACAGGCGTCCCGCAGCCCTGGCAGAAGCGTGCGGCTGGGGCCAGGGGTGCGCCGCAGCGCGGGCAGGCGCCGCCGAGCGGCCGGCGACATGACGTACAGAATCGCGCCCGCGCCGAGACGGTTGCGCCGCACCCTGGGCAACGGCTATTGGGAGGAGGTGTCGGAGTCATCATCGGCCTCCGGTTCTGATCGCCAGGCCTGCGGGCTACCCCTCATCGGGGCCGTCATCGACAGCAGACCCGGCGCCACGGATCTCTATCCGGGGCAGCGCCTCCTGCACCGCGGCGAGCATGCGGGGCGGCACCAGAATAACCGTCGGGAAGGCGTAGACGAGGCTGAAGCGGGATGCGTAGCGGTCGATCCGCAGACGCGGCGGGCTGTGGCGGTTGAGGTGCACCGCCGCGAGGCGGTGGCGGCGGGCGTCAAAGTAGAGCTGCTCGTAGAACAGCTCGTGGGCGCCGATCGCCACCGTGGCCGGGGAATCGGCGCGCAGCGCACGGGTGGCCGCCAGGTGGTTGATCAGGCGCACGGGCAGAATCAGCGTGCCGCCGACTAGCGCGCCGACCAGCGTGCCGACCAGCGCACCGACCAGCGCCTCGGCGAGCCCGGTGTCGGCACCGATCATCAGACCGGCGAGCAGGCCGGGCGCGGCGAAGAGCGGCGGCAGGCACCCCAGGGGCGGGCGGTCGCGCTGCTGCTGCTCGTACGCGAAGCTGCGCACCTGCTGCCACTCCTCGGGCGTGTAGGCCCAGCGCACCAGGGGGCGGGAGCTGCCCAGGAATGCGCGGCCCTGGCGGGCATTCGCGCGCCCGAGCCCCCAGAGCAGCAGCAGGGTGAGCAGCAGGGTGAGCCCGATGAACAGCAGAGCGTAGGCCAGGTCGGTGCAGCCGGCGGCATAGGCGGCACCATACCCGATGGCGCAGATGGCGATCAGCACCGACAGGGCGGGCCATGCCTCAGATGCTGGGGTGCGGAAGGCGGGGACATGCGGCGGCGCGCCGGCTGGCTCGTGGGCGGCGGGCGAGGAGAGCGGGCGATCACAGGCGCGGCAGCGCGTGGAGCCTTGGTCTTGCGGCGCGCCGCAGTGGGTGCAGAAGCGTGGTGCAGGTGACATACGGCATCTCCAGACAAACAGATCTGCGGATGCCTTCTGAGTATACTGCGCACGGCATACCAGTGGCCGGCTGCTCCCGCTCCGGCAAGTCCGTCATCGTGATCGCGCACCATCTGGCGGTGATGGCGCACGCCGACTGGATCATCAACCTCGGGCCGGGCGCAGGCCACGAAGGCGGGCAGATTGTGTTCGAAGGCGCCCCGGCCGACCTGGTGGCGGCGAGGTCGACGCTGACTGGCGAGCATCTGGCTGCATTCGTCGATAGCAGTCCGAAGGCTGGCCCATCATCGGGCAGCGAGAAAGTCAAGCACCCGTTGCGTGAGGAGCGCCGACGCCGCCGGATCGTACGATGGCAGTGAGCTGTCGGCAAAGTAGTGCTGATCACCAGGGTACAGAAATAACGCTGCTTCGTCGGCTTCTTCCACAAGTGCCCGAGCAGCGTCGATGTCACCCTCACCGACAAAGATCAGATCGGCATCCATCCCATGCACCTGCACCGGCACCCCTTTTGGCCAGGATGACCCAAACTCCGAGACCGGCACGCAGGCATAGAAGAGGAGCGCTCCGCGCGCTCCTGCCCGAGTTTGGGCCAGTAGCTGTGCCGGCACGACCCCGAGGGAGAATCCCGCGTAGACTAATTCGGCTGCTATCCCCTCCGCTGCTTGCACGCCACGCTCAACTAGTTTGCCAAACCCAACGTCTTCGACAAAGCTCATGCCTTGTTCGAGGGTGTCGAAGGTGCGACCGCCAAACAAATCAGGAGTGTGTACGATGTGCCCTGCGCGGCGCAGGCTATCGGCAAACGAGATGATGCCAGGAGTGAGCCCTTGCGCGTGATGGAACAAAAGGACCTCGGCCATCGCAATCCCCCCTCTCTTGGTTGCAATGATATATGGCACCAAACAGCCAACCCGAACAATGTATCATAATGTCGACAGCTCGCTCCATACGCTTAGCTCATTTCGAAGAGTCGCACTCCGCGTCGATAGGAGCCTCTGCGACAACGCCAATGCCACACTGACCGGGTTAGTCGCTACAGTAGCCCTCCTGCGGGCGGCCGGGTCGAGGTGATTGGCCAGGAAGGCATGGGCGTGACAGGGATCAGGCGCGGTCGTCCTGAGCGCGGCCCCCCTCGGCAGCCCGCGCCCGGCGCAGGGCCGCGCCCAGCAGCGCGGCGGTCTCCTGCGGGGCGACATCGAGCCCGGCGTCGCCGACCACCCACTCAACCATCGCGTGCCCGGGCAGCTGGCAGGGCCGCAGTGGGTGGAACAGCCAGACCCCGGCCTCTGCGGCCACCTCCAGCAGCGCCCGCTCCAGCCGCTCACGGTCGCCCCGAATGAACAGATGGAACATGTTGGTCTGGGGCGGGTTCGGCAGGATGGTTAGCTCGGGCAGCGCGGCGAGCGCGGCGGCCACCGCCTGGGCGTGGGCGACATAGGCGTCGATCCGGCTGAGCCGCTCGGCCATGCCCTTGCGCGCCGACAGCACATAGGGGAACAGCCGCACCAGGTTGCCGCCCTGACGCCGCTGCCAGACCCGCGCCTCAGCGATCAGGTCAGCTGGGCCAGCCAGCGCGGCCCCGGCGATCCCGCCCAGAGTCTTGTAGAACGACACGTAGACGCTATCGAACAGCCCGGCGATCGCGGCGTAATCGCGGCCATAGCATGGCCGGCACTCCCAGAGCCGCGCCCCGTCGAGGTGCAGGGCCACCCCGCGGGCGCGGGCCCAGGCGCACTGGGCCGCGAGATCCTCCCAGCTGGGCAGCTGGCCGCCGATCTCGCGCTGGGGCAGCTCCAGCAGCAGCGCGGCGACCGGCTCGCGCAGCCGCTCCAGGTCGGCCAATGTCAGCAGCTGATGGGGGCTGCCGACCAGCACGCCGTGCAGGCCGTGGAGCACGCGGTAGGCGCCCTGCTCGTGCAGCTCGAGGTGGCAGGTGGGGTGGAAGGCGACGCTGCGGCGGCCGGCGCGGTCGGCCCAGATGCGCAGGGCGATCGGCTGGGCCATCGTCCCGCTCGGCAGAAAGAGCGCCGCCTCCTTGCCGAGCAGGGCGGCCAGCTCAGCCTCGAAGTCGGCGATCAGTGGCCCGCCGCCGTAGCGGTCGTCTTCCAGCCCCGGGTCGGCCCAGGCGGCCAGGTCGCCCAACGCTGCGTGCGGCGTGACCGGGTAGTGGTGAGTCAGGAAGCGGGTGCAGGCGCGGCGCACTGCATCGGGGTCAGGCAGTATCATCGTATCCCTCTTTCTCGTCACAGCTCACTGCGGTATCCGTTTGCGAGCTGGTCTCGAAGTGCATCGCTCTCGCCACTCCGTGCCCATCGCTCGTGAAATGCGACGTCCCCTGAGGTGAAGTACCAGTCGAACACGTCGGCCACGCCATCGTTGCGGTCGGCGACGTAGCCGTCGAGTGACATGGACATGATCGCGACAACCTTCGACATCGCGATGTTCCTTTCTTTAAGGGCGCGCCCACGTGGCACGCTAGCGCGTGCGCGTGGATCCTTTTGTGATACGTCTGGGATGAGCACGCTTTTCCGTCAGGGCGTAAACAACGTCCAGTGCCCCTCGGAGATGACATCGACCGTGCCGTCAACCACTTTCAGGGCGGTCTGTTCGTCGATGGCGTAGGCCGGGACGCCGAGGCCGGCGGCCCACCGCTCCGCGTCGGCCAGGGTGTTCGTTGGGAAAGCGTCCAGGTGCGGGAAGATCGAGAAGTCGACGACCCCCAGGGTTTGGTCGTCTGGCGCGGACCGCCACTCCACGAAGGAGGCACCGATGCGGGGGGTCATCACCATGCTGCCGGCGCTCACCCCCACCCAGACGGTCTCGGATAGCGACGGCAGGAGGCCCGCCAGCCCAGACTCTCGCATCCAATGGCACAGGTATGTCGCTTCGCCGCCGTCCACGAGCAGGACGTCGGCCTCGCGGACCCAGGGAACCCAGCGCTCCGCGCCGATGCTGGGCAGCGCGGTGAGCTCAAGGAGGCCCACCGACTTCCAGCCCAGGCCGCTCATGTGGTGCGGGGGCTCGCCGGTGACGAAGCCGCGCGCCGAGGCCGGCCCGCACATCGGGTGGCCCCACTGCGCCGTCGGGATGCAGAGCGCGCTGCACTCGGCGATCGGCTTGCCCAGCAGGTCGACCAGCGCGTCGTGGATGCTCGGGTTTGTGATGCCACCCGAGGTGAGAAGATACTTCACGATGCCTCTCCTTACAGCGATAGCGGCATACCGAAGTATAGCACGCATGTACGGTAGGTGCATCTTCTGTAACGTGCGGTGCTGGCTCGATCCCCAGCGCGAAGCGCTCGGCCCGCGCACGGCCCACAGCATAGCCGTATGAGCTGTCAGCGTCGAGGACGCGCTCTCGACGGCGCGGGCCGCCGTGGAGGAGGGCATCGTGCCGGGCGGCGGCGTGGCCCTGATCAATGTCATCCCGGCCCTCGATCAGGTGGAGACCGGCAACGCCGACGAGCGCTTCGGGGTGGA
>NZ_JAIEWN010000013.1:13520-27354 GCF_019599295.1 Oscillochloris sp. ZM17-4
ACACGACCAAGATGTGCTCGACCTGCGGCGAGATGGGGCGGCATCCCCTTGAAGCCCAGGAGCTTTAGCCCTGGGAGCCGTCACTTGATGCTGAAGGGGACGACCACCTCGTGCTGGCTGTCAAGGCCGTGGATGACCATGGTGTAGCTGCCGGGCATCGCGCTGGCCGGCGCGTCCCAGAAGATCTTCACGATGCCATCGGCGCCGGCCTGGGCCAGCAGCGGCGTGGTGGTGTTGCCGGCGCTGTCGGCGCTGCTCAGCGGCTTGGTCGAGATGATGCTGCCATCAGGGGTGTTGATCCAGAACGAGACCTGCTCGCCCGTGTCGCCCTTGGTCGCGCCCTGGAAGCCGGTCGCGTGAACGACGAACGCCGTGCCGGCAGGGCCGGACGCCGGGGTGATGTCGGTCTGCACGACGCGCATGCTGCCCTGCGGGTCGATGCTGAAGGGGATCACGTCTTCGTGCTGGCTAGCGAGGCCGTGGGCAACTAGCGTGTAGTTCCCGAGCGCCGCAGTGCTCGGCGCGGTCCAGTAGAGGGTCGCCTCGCCCGTCGTGCCCGCGTCGGCCATGAGCGGGGTGGTGGTGTTGCCGGCCTTGTCGGCCTTCGGCAGCGGCTTGGTCGAGATGACCTGCCCATCAGGGGTGTTGATCCAGAAGGCGACCTTTTCGCCATTGGTCGAGAAGCCGTCGGCCTTAAAGACAAAGGCGGTGCCCGGCACGCCCTGCTCTGGCGCGACCGACTGCGCGGCGTAGCTGGGCAGGACGCTGCTGACGGCGAGCGTGCCGGCGACCAGGGCCGAGCCCAGCCAGCGAACGATGAGACTATTCATACCCGTGTGCTCCTTGGCTATTTTCTGTGCATGCTGATCCATCAAGCGGCCAATCGGCGCAGTTGCGGTGGTCGGCGTGGGCTCTCGCGGCCCGCTGCGGCTCCCGCCGTGCCGCGTCGGTGATGGTGCCAGTGTAGCCAGAAGCGACGCAGGTGGGCAGTAGGGAAACTCCGGGGGGTGGGCCGGGGAAAGACCTCAGGTTGCAGCCGGGGAGCTATGGGGGCGCTATCGCCGAGCGCAGAGCGGTTGAGCGCAGAGCGCAGGACAGGATCGCATCAGAACGCGATCCTGCGCACCCATGCTGGCTCAGCCGTCCTGCCCGCTGCTCTCGGCGGCGCTACGCCGCCGTGTGTGGGAATCGCGCACGGATCTCTGTCGGCGTGATCGTCACATCGCCACCGGCGGCGGCGGCGCGCGCGCGGATCGCCAGCAGCTCCAGCGGCGCATCGCTCAGATCGGGCGGGGAATCGCCATTGCTCGCTTCGGTCGGCCGCCCGCAGATGGCCAACTCGATGCCATCGGGCTGCTCGGCCAGCGTGATCGTGATCGCCTGGATGCCCGGCGTGTGGCTAAACGCGGCGATCGCATCCTGGGCGATCCGGAAACAGGCCGCCTCGACCGCCGCCGCCGGGCGGGTGCGCAGCGGCGCGGCGTCGATGGTGACCGGCACGCCACGCACGGCCGCAACCTGGTCGATCTCGGTGCGGAGCGCCTCCAGCAGCCCAATATCGTCGAGTGCGGCCGGGCGCAGGTCGAGCGAGACGGCCCGGATCTGGTCGAGCACCTGATCGATCAGGCCCATACTCTGCTGGAGCTGGACATGGACGGCTGGGTCGGCGCTGCTATCTTCGAGGATCTGGAGGTTCAGCTGGAGCGCGGCGATATCCTGGCCGATCGCCTCGCGCAAGGTGGTCGCGACCGTGCCACGCTCGACCTCATGGCGGGTGAGCAGCTGGTGTGAGAGCGCGGTCAGCTGCGCGGTCAGGATGGTCAGCGCCGCCGTCTGCTGCTGGACGCGCTCGTCGAGGTGCGCGTTCAGGATGGTCAGCTCGCGCAGCGCCTGCTCACGCCCGCGCAGGGCGCGCAGGGCGATGCCCGTCGTGAGCGTGCCGATCAGCAGGCCGAGCACGCTGCCGCTCACGATCAGCTGCGCGGTGCGCCGCACGCTGTCCGTCGTGCGGGTGGTGCGCTCAGGCAGCAGCTGGCGCTCCTCGTCCACCATCGCGCGGATCAGGTCATCGATCGCCTCGTCTGCGGGGGCGACACCGGCCGTCGGGCTGCCGCTGTCGAGCGCGGACTGAGTCGCGCTGACCCGAGCCTGGAGCAGCGGTTCCAGATCGTCGAGCCGGGCCTGCTGCGAGGGATTGTCGGCCGTCAGCGTGCGCAGGTCAGCCAGCGTCGGCGGGATGCTCGCGATCGCCTGGCGGGTGACAGCGAGCGCCACCGGCGAGCTCGTCGACTGCAGCAACGCGGCGCCGGTGTTCATCACGTCTACCGCACCGCGCAGATCGGCCAGGCGCTCAAGCATCTGGTGGGTATGGCTGACCAGCGCGGCGTTACGCGCCAGCGCGGCATTCTCCTGGTAGCCCAGGATGCTGATCCAGACGAGCAGGGCGACCGCGGCCCCGAACCCGCCAACAACTGCTGCTGCAAGGCTGCGCCGCATCATAGCCCCTATCCTAGCCGTGCATCATGACCATGCATGCCATACTGATCGCAGCAGGCATGGAAACGAATGACAACTATAGCGCACGGGGATGGCGCGCGAACGTAGGAATTTCCTGGGGTGACGGCCAGTGTCGCCCTGGGTCAGCGCTCATCGGAGATCACCCCGGTGCGTAGGGCGTAGCGCACCAGCCCGGCGACATCGTGGATGTCGAGCCGCTCCATCAGCTGGGCGCGGTGCATCTCGACCGTCTTTGCGCTCAGGGTCAGGATCTGGGCGATCTCTTTGGTCGTCTTGCCCTCGGCGATCATCTGGAGGATCTCGCGCTGGCGCGGGGTGAGCTGCTCAGGCGACTCGGCGCTGTCCGCGCGGCCGGCCTGGTCGCGGTAGCCGCCGACGACGTGCTTGGCCGCCGCCGGGCTCAGGTAGGTCTCACCGCGCATCACCGCGCTGATCGCCAGGTCGAGCTCGGCCAGGCGGGCGCCTTTGAGCAGATAGCCGCTGGCGCCGACGCGCATCGCCTTGAGCACGTAGTCGCTGGTGGCGTGCATCGAGAGGATGATCACCCGGGTGGCGGGGAAGTCGCGGGCGACCTGATCGGCGACCTCTAGGCCGTTGAGCTCGGGCATGGTGATATCGAGCAGCACCAGGTCGGGGCGATGCTGGGCGATCAGGCGCAGCGCCTCGTGGCCGTTCGCGGCCTCGGCCACCACGCTCAGGTCGGGGATGCGCTGGAGCAGGGCGCTGATGCCGGCCCGCACCAGCTCGTGGTCGTCGGCCAGCACGACACGTAACGCGGCCATGGTCACTCCTCTCTCGGTCAATGATCGCTCATGGCTTCGGGGGGGGCGCCGGCGGGGGGCAGCGGCAGCCAGACCCGCACGGTGGCTCCCTGGCCGGGGGCGGACTCGATGCTACAGCGCCCGCCGATCTGGGCCGCCCGCTCCTCCATGCCCAGCAGCCCCAGGCTCGTGTTCTGCATCGCCTGCGCGTGGGCCGCTGCCACGTCGAAGCCGCGCCCGTCGTCGCGCACCGTCAGGGTAAGCCCCGCGCCATCGCTGGCCAGCGTGACCCAGACCTGGCTCGCCTGGGCTGAGCGCAGGATGTTGGTCATGGCCTCCTGGGCGATGCGGAAGCAGGTCGTCTCGACCGCAGCCGGCGCGCGTGGGTGCGGCGGGGTCAGATCCAGGTGCAGGTGCAGCCGGGCGTGGCTGCAATGGCGCTCGAAGTACCAGCGCAGCGCAGCGTCCAGCCCCAGGTCGTCGAGCTGCGAGGGCCGCAGGTCGAGGGCCAGCGTGCGCACCTTGGCGAGCACCTGATCGATGGTGGCGATCACCTCCTCCACGTGCGCGGGCAGCTGCGCCGGCTCGGCGGACACCAGATCCTGCAGCTGCATGGTCATGATCGTCAGCTCCTGTCCGATCTGGTCGTGCAGCTCGCGGGCGATCGCGCGGCGCTCGGTCTCCTGGGCGTTGAGCAGCTGGGCCGTGAGGGTCTGGAGCCGGTCGTGGCTGGACTGCAGCTCGTGGAGCAGCCGGATCGGCGCGGTGAGCGGCAGCATAGCGCCGACACAGCCGGTGATCTGCCCGGCGCTATCGCGCAGGGGCTCCACCTGCACCGCCGCCAGCTGGCCGCCCAGCGCGCGCTGGTAGGCGGAACGCGCGCCGGTGAGCGCCAGGCGATGGGCGGCCTCGCTCTGCTCGCGCAGCGCCTCGGGCACGCCGGCGGTGGCGAAGTAGGCGTGTACCGGCTGCCCAAGGTAGGGCTGGGGGTCGCTTGGGAGATCGGGGATGCCCGTGCCGAAGACGCTGGTCAGCCGCAGCTCGGAGTCAGTTGTCCAGCAGACCAGGGCCAGCTGACGGTCGATCAGCTCCAGCTGGGCGGTGCGAATCTGGAGCTCCCGGGCGGCGCGCGCGTGGCGGTCGTTCGCCTCGTCGCGATCCGGATTCGGTGGTGCCGCAGGACGCGGGGGGTCGTGCGGTGGACACATCTGGCAGGCCTTGCAGTACAGGTAGTGAGAGAGTCTGATCCAGATTATAGCACGGGAGGGCTGTCTCCCCACTGGAGGGGGCGGGCGTCCCAGGGCATGTGCAACGTCGCCCATCCCCCTCACTCCCAGCCTCTCCCCCACCGGGGGGGAGGGGAGCCGGATCGCACGCCAATGGGCTGCCCCCCTCTCCCACAAGGGGAGAGGGGGCTGACCGGCGATCATAGGACGTTGCAGCAGCCGGGCGAAGCCTCCCCCGCATACGCATCAAGGTAAGCCCCGAGCCCCCGGAATTTCTTGTTGTGTTGTCCACAATGGCCAGCAGAGCTGGCCATTGTGGACAACACAACACAACGCCGGTTTTTAGGGCTGCCGCCCGATGAGCCACATCAGCGATTCAGCCGCGCCATATCCGCCTCGGCCCGCGCGATCAGCTCGGCGTCGCCGGGGAAGAGCTTGGCGATATCGGCGTAGACCGCCTTGGCGCCCTCGCGGTCGCCCGACTGCGCGTAGAGCTCGCCGAGGCGCAGGTAGATCAGCCCCATGTACGGGCTCGACTTGCCGACATTGGCCTGGATAAAGCCCTCGGCGTCCGCGATGGTCAGCTTCTGGCTGAGGATCTCGTCGATGCGGGCCTGGGCCTGCGCGGCGCCCGCCGGGCGCGGCCAGGCCTGCGGGTCGGCCCAGATCTTGGCGACCTTCATATAGCCGCCGCGCGTGACGTAGCTGTTCGTCGGCGGGTCGAACTCCTCATAGCCGGTGAGCGACTCGATGTACTTGCCGGCGGCGTAGCTCTGGTCTGCGTCGGCCATGAAGGCGCTGGCGAGCTGCGAGGCGCGGTACCAGGCCAGCGCATAGGTGCCGACAAACAGCGCGGCCACGATCACCACCCCGAGCAGCACACGGCGGGCGAGGCGCCCGCCCTCGCCGGCGCTGTCATCATGCGGGCTGGCTGTGTGCGCCGTCGTCGGCGCGACTATCCCTTGGTTCATGCCCATAGCGGCCTCACTTGAACTTCACATTGGCGAATGCCTGCACAAACTGGTCCTGGAGCATGAAGTAGAAGATCACCAGCGGCAGCGTGATGATCGTGATCATGGCCCAGATCTCCTGAATATTCTCGCCCGGCACGCCGGCCTGGAACTGGAGCAGCCCGACCTGCACCGTCCAGAGGTTCGGGTCGGTGAGGTAGAGCAGCGGGCCGAAGAAGTCGTTCCAGCTGCCGATAAAGGTCAGGATGGCCACGCTGGTCAGCGCCGGCCGCATCAGCGGCAGGACGATCCACCAGAAGATCCCGATGTCGCCCGCGCCGTCGAGCCGCGCGGCCTCAAGCTGCTCGTCGGGGATGGTCTGGAGGAACTGGCGCAGCAGGAAGATGTTGTAGACGCTGACCGCCGCCGGGATGATCAGCGACTGGAACTGGTTGACCCAGCCCAGGTTATACATCAGCACGTAGGTCGGGATGAGGAACAGGACGCCCGGGATCATCATCGTCGCCATCATGAAGGCGAAGATCTGGTTGCGGCCGGGGAAGGGGATCTTGGCCACCGCGTAGGCGCCGAGCGCGCTCAGCAGGGTGTTGAGCAGCGTGATCGACACCGCCAGAAACACCGAGTTGCGCAGCAGCAGCAGGACGTTCAGCCGCGTGAACACGCCGGTGTAGCCGGTGAGCGTGATCTCGCTCGGCAGCGCGTTCGGGCTGTGCAGGATCTCGCGCCCCAGCTTGAGCGAGTTCATAAGCATGTAGATGAACGGGTAGAACACGACCACGGTGCCAAGTGTCAGCACGACGTAGGGCAGCAGCCGCGTGATCTTCTGCCAGCGGCGCGCCTGGGTCGGTGTCGTTGGGCGAGCAGCAATTGCCATAGCAGCACCTCAATCCACATCTCTCGGCACAAAGCGAAACTGGAGGATAGTGACAAGCGCGATCAGCGCCGCGAGCATCAGGCCGAGCGTCGAGGCGTAGCCCATATTGGACTGGTCGAAGGCCTGCGCGTACAGGTAGAGCACCGGCGTGAGCGCCTGGTGCTGGTTCCCGCCGTAGATGTCGAACATCGCATAGACCTCGCCAAACATCTGCAGGCCATTGATGAAGTCGACCACCAGCAGGAAGAAGATCTGCGGCATGAGCTGCGGGATGGTGATCGACCAGAAGAGCTGCCAGCCGTTCGCGCCGTCGAGGCTGGCGCTCTCATAGAGCTGCGGGTCGATCGAGTAGAGCCCGGCCAGCAGGATGACCGTGCCGACGCCAAACCACTTCCAGGAGTTGATCACGGCGATCACCGGCATCGGCAGCCAGAACGTCGACTGCCAGAAGACCGGCTGGCTGATGATGCCGGCGCGCAGCAGCTGGCTCTGGATCGGCCCGGTGGCGCTGGTCAGGTAGCCGCCGATCACCATCAGCACGATCACCGAGGTGACGACGGGCAGGAAGTAGATGGTGCGGAAGATCCGACCGCCCCGCGTGATCTGCTTCAGCAGCAGCGCGGTCATCAGGCCCAGGCCGAGCGTCAGCGAGATGAAGATCGCCTGGTTGTAGAGGATATTGAAGGTGCTCTGCCAGAAGAGCACGTCCTGGATGCCACGCACCCAGTTCCCGACCCCGACAAAGGTGAGGTCGTCGGGCCGGACGAACGAGTAGTTGAAGAAGGTGAGGTAGAACGAGAGCACCAGCGGGTAGATGCCGAAGAGCGCGTAGACCAGAATCCACGGCGCGATGAAGATATAGCCCCAGCGGTAGCGCACCATCTGCCGCCACAGGTGTGCGCCTCGGGTCGGCGCGCCTGGCGCCGGCTGCGCGCGCGGGATGTTCGCGGTTTGTGTCGCCATAGTTCGCCTCGTTGTTGGGGCGCAGCAGCGCGGCGCTGCTGCGCCCTTACGGGTCGCCTCGTTGTTGGGGCGCAGCAGCGCGGCGCTGCTGCGCCCTTACGGGTCGCCGACGGTTACTTCTTCAGCGCGGCGCTGCTGCGCCCTTACGGGTCGCCTTGTTGTTGGGGCGCAGCAGCGCGGCGCTGCTGCGCCCTTACGGGTCGCCGACGGTTACTTCTTCAGCGCGGCGCCGCTGCGCCCTTACGGGTCGCCTTGTTGTTGGGGCGCAGCAGCGCGGCGCTGCTGCGCCCTTACGGGTCGCCGACGGCTACTTCTTCAGCGCGGCGCGGGCCCGCGTCGCGGCGAGGGCGGCGACCTCCTCGGGGGTGTGCGCGCCCTGGATGACTGTCTCCTGGTAGACGCCGAGCACGGCGGTGACGGCGGCGTCGAAGTTCGCCAGCGCCTGCGGGTAGACCGCCGTCTTGAGCATGTCTACGAAGGGCTTGCGGGCCGGCTCGGCGAAGTACGGGTCGCTCTGGAGGGTCGTGATCGCCGGCAGGTAGCCCAGCTCCTTGATGAACTGGAGGTTGTTGGCGTCCTCCATCATGAACTGCATGAACGCCCAGGCCGTCGCCTGGCGCGCGGGCGTGGTCTTCATAAGCATCATCGGGCGGCCGCCGAGGGTGGTGTAGCTGGTCTGCCCGGCCTCGGGCACCGGCACCGGGGCGATGCCGACATCGACGCCGATCGCCATCGGCGTATCTTTGGCCGTCTGCAGGTTCGGCTCCCACGAGTAGCCGTACTGCGACCACATGCCGATCGAGCGGCTGAAGAAGTTCTTCTCCATCGTCGGCGGCGCGTACTTCTGGGCCTGCGTGACGAAGGTGAAGAAGGCGTCCATCTTGCACTCGGGCTTGTCGAAGACAATGTCGGTGCCGAGCCTGTTCACCATCTCGCAGGTGTTCTGGTTGCCGTTGAGGTAGAGCGGCTGGAGCATGTTCCAGTACCAGCCGCCGAAGGCCAGGGCCTCGTTCCAGAACACCGTGCCGTACACCTTCGAGCCATCGGCGCGGGGCGGCAGGGCCTGAATCTTTTCGGCGGCGGCGAGGAACTCCGGCCATGTCTGCGGCGGATTCTCGGGGTCGAGCCCAGCCTCTTTGAAGAGGTCCTTGTTGTAGATCATCGCCGTGACATCGACGCCGAGCGGGACGTAGAAGTTGTGGCCGAAGTCCTGGTTGACGGTCTTCGGGTCAAGGCGCGCGAACAGCTCGGTGGCCCCGGGCAGATCCTCAAGTGGCACCAGCGCGTTGATCGCGGCGTACTTCGCGGGCATATAGCCGAACGAGCCGGTGATCAGGTCGGGCTGGTTGCCGGCGGCGATCAGCGCCTCAAACGCGCCGCCCTCGGGCTCGTTGATGACCTCAACGGTGGTGCCCGGGTGGGCGGCCTCGAAGTCCTTGGCGAGGCTCTTCATCGTCTCTAGCATCGCGCCGGCCACAACCGCGATCTGGATCTTCCCCGTGATCGCCGCCTCGGCTGGGGCCGTCGCAGCGACCGGGGCGGCCGCATCAGCGGTCGTTGCTGGCGCGGGCGTCACCTGGGCAGCGCCGCAGCTGGTAAGCATCAGCGCGAGGGCGAGCAGCGCGATCAGCCATGGCCCGAGCCGCCGGCCTATTCCTCTCGTAGGTATCATCACGAACCTCCTTGTTCGTCATCCTATACATTGTGGGTGGCATGAGCGTAGCAGGTTCACCGCGCGGCGGTGTGAAGTTCCTTCATCCTGGATGTGATCTCACTCCAAGGATTGCGCCACTGGCCGGTAGCTGAGGTCGCTGCCGGTGTCCAGCCGGACGGCGTAGCCGAGACCGACGAGCCGATGGAGCGCCGCAGTTAGGCCGGGGCCTTCGGGCATCCCGGCCCGCCGGGCCAGCAGATCGGCCGGCGTCTCGCCCAGCTCAATCAGCGCCTGTAAGACCACCGTCTCCTCCGCGGTCAGCCCCGGATAGGCCGCGCTCCTGGCCCCCGCGCGCTCTGCGGCCGCGCCCTGGCCGCGCTGCTCGGCCAGGGGGGCGCGGACGACCATGCCCTGGGCGGTGATCTCGTAGGGCCTGAGCGCGCTGCTGTGGGCGCTGTTGCGCATCTTGACCACCGCCAGGCGCTTCTTGATCTGCCCAGCGATCTCGACGTAGCGCAGCAGGATGATATTGTCGGCCAGAAACGAGATCACGTAGGGGCTGAAGCGTAGGTTGCCTGGGCTCTGGATGATCTCCATGGTCATCAGGACGGTGATCCCGATCCCGGTCAGCGCCCCCACGAGCCGGTAGAGCGAGTCGCGAAAATCGGCGCGGAAGGTTGGCGCCAGGGCCAGCTCGAAGCCGGATAAGGAGTCGATGACCACCCGCCGGGCGCCGATGGCCTGCACGGCGCTGCGGATCGCATACAGCGCCTCGTCCGGCGAGAGGTCCAGCGGGCGGATGTAGATAATCTTCAGCAGGCCGTCCCGCTCCATGGCCTCCAGGTCGATGCCGAGGCTCTGGGCGCGCCGCACGTACTCGCTGGGGTGCTCCTCGAAGACGGCGATCACCCCCGGCTCGCCGGCCTGCCGGCCGGCGGCGATAAACTGGGCCGCGAGCACCGACTTGCCCGCGCCGGAGGGGCCGCTCACCAGCACGGCGTCGCCGGTCGGGATGCCCCCACCCATCAGCCGGTCGAGCCCGGCCACGCCGCTGGTGCCGCGCGTGAGCGGCCGCGCCCGCGCCGTCTCGCCCAGGGCGATCGTCGCGCGCGGGTACACATGCAGGCCGGACTGGTCGATGCGGAAGGTGTGCAGCCCGGGCATCGGCGCCTGCCCGCGCGACTTGATCACCTGGAGCTTGCGGACCACGGAGCTGCGGTCGGCGCTCTGCGCGAGCGCGATGATGCCGTCGGCGATCGAGAGCGCCGGGTTATGCGCGAGCTGCTCGCTGAGCACATCGCCGACCAGGAAGGTCGTGGCCTGCAGGATGGTCAGGTTGAGCGCCAGGTGCTGCGTGAAGTTCTGCAGGTCGAACGCGCCGCTCTCGGTGGCCGTCGCGGTGCGCGTGATCGCCTGGAAGGAGTCCACGATGACGATGCTGGGGTGGAGCGCCTCGACCTGCTGGAGCATGTGGTCCAGCGTCGCGCTCAGCCCCTGCTCCAGCACAAAGGCGCTCAGATCGATAAAGTGGATGCTCGCGCCCACCCTGGCGACATCGAAGAAGGCCAGCTGCTGCTGGTAGCGCAGCATCTTGAGCGGCGGCTCGCCCATGACGGTGAAGTAGAGGGCCGGGCGGTCGGGCGAGGCGTTGGCGAACATGATCTGGTGCGCCAGCGTGGTCTTGCCGGCCCCGGGCGGGCCGCTGATCAGATTGAAGGAGAGCGCGGGCAGCCCGCCGCCGAGCACGGCGTCGAGGCCGGGGACGCCGGTCGGGAGCAGGGGCAGCGCGACGGGCCGGGGCGTGCTCATGGCGTGGCTCCATCTGTGTGTGGCTCGGCCGCGTCGGGCGGCAGATCCGACCATGCCTGATAGATGAGGTGGCTCCCGAGATCCGCGCCAATAACGCTGAAGAGCAGCCCGATGAACCCGGCGAAGGCGGCGATCAGCCGCCGGTGGGCCTCGGCCATATCGGCGCCGCTCAGCCCAGCAGACAGGCCCGGCGGCAGCGGCGACTCGGCGACATCCGCAGCATCGGCCCAGTCCGGAAACTGGCGGCGTGTGAGCGCGACCGCGCGCCACCATAGTGCCTCAAAGCCCTGCTCGCCCAGAAAGACGGCGAGCTGGGCGCGCAGCGGCGTGTAGGCGGCGGCGGCCAGCGCTGCGATCACGGCGGGGTCCTGGCGACCCCCCGGATCGATACGTAGCCGCCGCCGCGACAGCCGCTCGGCGAACGACAGCAGCGGCGCTGGTGCTTCCACAGGTGTTGTCCTCTCAACGGCATCAGAGCGTGTGGCCTCGCATGACATGGCATGAGCCTAGCACGCCCGCGCCCCGCCGGTATGAAGTGCGCTCATCTGGGAGGGCTCGGGAAGAGCCTGTCCCTCCCCGAAAAAAACATCTTCCTGTTGCCAGCAACAACACCGCGCACGGTGAGGGTGTGGGAGAGCGAAGCTCTCCCACAAAAAAACCTGATGGTGCTGCGGCGCGGCGTAGACGCGCCGCAGCACCATCAGTGCGTCATGTGCCTGCTGGGACATCTTCCGGGAAGCTTGCCAAGCTTCCCGGAAGATGTTATTTGGCGGGCGCGTCGCCCGTCGCGGTGGCGATAAAGCGGTAGCCCTGGCCGGGGATCGTCGCGATGTAGCGCGGGTGCCGCCATCCATCCTGCAGCTTGACCCGCAGGTTGCGAATGTGGCGGTCGACGATATTGCTCTCGGGCACATAGTCGGCGCCCCAGAGATGGTCGAGGATCACATCGCGGCTCAGCAGCTGCCCCGGGTTGGCGGCCAGCAGGTAGAGCAGGCTCTGCTCGACGGCCGTGAGGTGCAGCTCCTTGCCGCGCACGCGCACGCTGCGGTTGAGCATGTCGATCTCCAGATCGCCGAGCCGGATCACCGGCGTGAAGGCCACCACCGTATGGTAGGTGCGCCGCAGCACCGCGAGCAGCCGCGCGACCAGCTCCTCGGGCGAGAACGGTACGGTGAGGATGTCGTCTACGCTGTGGTCGAAGGCGGCCAGCTTGCGCGCCAGGTCGCCGCGCCGGGTCAGGGCGATCAGCGGGATGCGCGCGGCCGACGGGGCGGTGTAGCCGAGCTGCTCCAGGATCGCCCCGCGCGCCAGGTCCATATCGACGACGGCCAGGTGCGGGTGCCAGGCGCTGAGCACAGCCTGCGCCTCCACCGCGTCCAGGGCAACCTGTGTCTGGGCGATCCCGTGGTTGAGCGCGAGGCTGACATACTGGGTGAGCAGCGGCTGATCGATCACCAGCAGCACGCGGGTTCCCGAGTCGAGTGCGGTGGCATGCGGGTTCATCGGCCGCCTTCTTCAGGATTCGTCGTGTGGGCCACACAGCATGCTGCGCCCAGCGTATCTCGCCCAGCGCGGGTGCGGCCACCATCCCAGCCTGCGGTATGAGCGACCTTCATACCGACGCGGCGCGGGGGTTGTATGCTCCGCTCAGACCACACGTACGCCACCTGGGGCGGCGCGGATCTCCTGAGTCGAAACGTGTTTGGGTCGTATCTGCGATGAGACGGCGTAAGCCGTGAAGGGGACAATCCTATGGTCAATCTACTTGTGTGGCTGATCGCCGGGGCGATCGTCGGCTGGGGCGCGGGGCTCGTGCTGCGCGACCGGAACGGCCTGGTGGTCAATGTCATCGTCGGCGTGGTCGGCGCTATGATCGGCGGGTTCCTGCTGGGCGGGGCGACGATCAACGAGAACGTCTTCAGCCTGAACTCTATGGTCATCTCGCTGGTGGGGGCGATCATCCTGCTGGGCATCGTGCATCTCGTCCGCCGCGGGCGGCTTGCCTAGCGCGATGAGGGCGAGCGCGCTGCGCCCAGCTGGAGGTCCAGCTGGGCGTTGCCGATCTCCCGTTGGTGATCCCCGGCTACGCGCCGATCAGGGCGGGCGAGCTGGCTTCATCCTTCATCATCCCCTGTCTACGGCATCGACTTGCGCTCGACACTAGTCAGGAAGCGCACACATGCGGTGAGCGCCTTCCAGTCGATGGCGATGTGCCCGATTGTGACCAGGCTTGCGGCAACGCTCAGCCAGAAGTGAACATCGGCCCACTGCGCCTTGGTCAGGAGGAACATGATCAGCCCTCCTGAGCGCGGGCCTGCCGGGGCAATGTACAGGAGGAATCCGGTCAGGGCGGTGAGGATCCAGAGCACGATCAGGGACATGGCAATCAGCGCCCGCAGACGGGCCTTTTGGGTGCTCTGGCGGTGTCGGTCTGCGGCATGGGCGCGCCCATGCGCGCCAGGGTCAAGGCTCATGGGTGTTTCCCTGTTTGTGCGTCCGCCCTTGATCACCCGTTACCTGCTGGACAGGCGCCCGAGCGCGCTGTCGAGGGCGCGCTTCATCTTCTGTGCCGCGCCTTCGATAGCCTGCTCCACCGTCGAGGCGTGATCGCTCACCTCGATCGACTGCATACCGGCCAGATCTGCCACCAGCAGGCAGCGCTTCGCGCCGGCGCCGACTTTTTTGTCGCTGTTCTCGTCGCTCAGGTGGACATCCAGCCGTGTGATCTGCTCGCCAAAATACGTGATCCTGTCCGCTATGATCGCGTCGACCTTTTGGGTCAGGCTGGCATCGGCCTGAATGTTGCTGTCGGTGTTGATTTGAATAAGCATCGTCATATCCTTCCTTGAACGACAAACGACGGACGACAAACGACGAAGGCGATGTATTCTAGGGGAGGCGCCCCATGCTGATATGAAGTTTGTTCATACGAATCTGTCTGCAATCGGCGATACTGACTCTGATGCTCTCCACATCTAGTCTAGCAAGAGTAGTGCCGGAGGGTATAGGGCCACGTCATTGTTGCTCAGCGTCACCGCCGGGGGGGGCTGAAGTCCCAT
>NZ_JAIEWN010000013.1:27454-47086 GCF_019599295.1 Oscillochloris sp. ZM17-4
TAAGAAATGTTTTACACGCGGGTGACATTATCGATGATGACATGCGCCCGACCAATGCGGGCGCTGAGCACGTGCTACTGGCGATGGATATCTACTTGCCACTCGGCCATCTGCTGGAGCTGCGCGAGGGCGGCGCTTTCGACCGGGTCGATGGCGCCTCAAAACGAACGTCTATCGCCTAGAAATTCTTGTATAATGGCCGTATGAAAGACTTCTAAGTGACGTGTGAGTCTAATGTATTAGACTCATCTGGCACCTATTGCTCGACACATCACGTTATGAAGAGCCACAAAGCGGCACGCGAGTCTAATACATTAGACTCGCGTGATTCAACGGCTAACGCTGAGCTGAGCACGCAACATGACAAAAGGAGAGCTATGGCTCACGTCTATGCGGTCGCCTTGGAGAAGGGCGGGGTCGGAAAAACATCGATTGCCGTCAACCTGGCGGCAGGCTACGCCCACGTCGGGATGCGCACGCTCCTGATCGACCTGGACGCGCAGCGCCACGCCTCGCGTTGGCTCGGCATCGACACCGAGGCCATCACACTCGACCACAGCTTCGCAGGGGTGGCCCTCGGTCGCCGAACCATCCCGCAGTGTGTCATCGAGACGGTCGAGGGCGTCGATGTGATCCCCGCGCACAAGGATATGGTCGCCCTGCCAGAGCTTCTGGGCAAGGAGATAGGTGCCGGTATCTATGTCCTGCGCGATGCGCTGGCCCAGGCCACGCAGACGGGCGCTGCCTATGACATCGTGATCCTCGACCTGGCCCCGGCGAGGGGGCCGGTGCTCGCCACCGCCCTCGCTAGCGCGACCCGCTGCATCGCGCCGGTTCAGGCCGTCGATCTGGTGCTCCAGTCGCTGCGTGATATGGTCGAGACGGTGAGCCGCGCGCAGGCATTCAACCCCACACTGCGCGGGCTGAGCGTCCTACGCAACAACTACGCCCCGCGCGCATCCCTCGACCGCATCTATGACGAGGGACTGGCGAAGTCCTACGGCCCGATGCTCCTCCAGACGATCATCCCCAGCCGCGCGCAGATCCGTCTCGCCTCCGGCGCGCAGCAGAGCGTGTTCGCCTACCGCGGACCCGACGATATCGCGGTGCGCGAGCTGTTCCTGACCCTGGTGGAGGAACTGCTTGATCTCGATGGGGTGACGCGATGAGTCGGAAGCCAAACGCTGCGGCCAGCGCCGCCGACCGCCTCCGCACGCGGCTGGCGAAGGATCTGGCCCCCGAGGCGCTCACCGCCCCGCCGGCGCCGGACGCCGCAGCCCCGCCGACATCCGCAGAGAGCCCCGAGGTCGCGGCGCGCCAGCATTTCCTCGGCCGTGTCGAGGAGCTGACCGCCGGACGCTCGGTCGAGCGGATCGCGCTCACGATGATCGCCCCCGACCTGCGCCCCGAGATGCGCCAGCCGCGCATGCTCCCGCTCCCTGATGAGCTGCTCGGAGAGAAAACGCCCGCCTTCTACCGCGAGCTGGTCGCTGAGCTGCGCGCGCTCGGCATCTCGCTGCGCGAGCGCCAGATCCAGCCGATTGTCGTCTACCCCGGCGCCTCAGCGCGCTACCCCGGCGCGCGCTACCTCATTCTGGTCGGGCAGCGCCGCTGGACCGCCGCGACGCTCGTCGGCATGGGCACGCTGGACGCGATCATCGTTGAGCCGCCCTCAGCGGTGGATCGGGTCCGCCTACAGTATTGCGAGAATGAGCAGCGCGAAGATTTCTCCGATATGGAGCGGGCATGGACGATTGGGCAGCTGCGCGCGGCGATGGGCGGGGATCAGGTTCCGATGGAGGAGGTCGCCGCACAGCTCGGGGTGAAGCGCGCCCGCGCCTATCAGCTGCGCCGGATGCTCACGCTCACACCCGAGCAGCAACGTCTGGCCGCCCTCTTACGCCTCCACGAGACTCAGCTGCGCACCATGCTCGACGCCCTTCATCGTGGTCAGCTCACCCCGGAGCATGTAGATACGCTGCTCCAGCGCCTAGCTCAGATCGCCGCCGAGCGTGCCGGGCAGGTTGAGATCCAGGCCGAGCTGGCTGAGGCGCAGCAGACCGTTGGCCCCCGGCAGAGCGGCATCGATGCGCCGACCGTCGCGCGGCTGGTCGCCCGCGCGGTCGCTACGGCCGCCCCTAAGCTTGACGGTGCGCCAGATCTCCCGCACCCCGCACCCCCCTGGATCGCGCCCTTCCGCGCCTCGGTGACTCGTATGGCGGATGATGTGGAGCGCGCCAGCGTACAGCTGCCGCAGTCAGCCGCCGACGAGCGCAGCGCGCTGCGCGCCGATCTCATCCAGCTCCGTGCGGTCATTGAGCAGCTCCTGCGTGCTATCGACGAGGCATCCGACGCCTAGCATCGTATGGGCGCAGCATGGCTCCGTGTCGGGCCGCAGACGCTCCACGAGGCTGGCCAGCCGGGTGCGGAGCAGCTTTGTGATCTGCGGGCCTGTGCCAACGATGGCGCCGTCCTCCCAGCGCGACCCGAGCAGCGCGGCGCGCTCGACCACGCGGAGATCGGCCCAGGCAGACGGATCGATCCAGTCGGGGGGCAGATCCGCTGGGATAAGTGGGGAGACCCGCTCGGCCAGTATGGGCTGCGGCGGCGCGGGCGGCGTGTGCGTCGCTGGCGCCGTCGCCGGCGCGACGACAAGCCCGAGCTGCGTTGCCACCGCGTCCAGGGCGGCGTAGATCTCATCCCGCTCATCGGCGCTCAACCACCTCGGCGGCGCAAGGCTGACGACGCCGTCGGCGAGGGTGAGCTGTTCAATCGTGACACATGGTCGTAGCTGAGAATCCAGTCCGTCGCGAAGCTGGCGGTAGATCGGCGTCCGCGCATCGGAGTCGTCCACGTCGTTATCCAGCCCAGCCTGCACATGTGCGGCATCGGAGGTCGGCAGGAGGTGCCCCCAGCGTTCCAGCATCCAGCCCGGCGCGCTGCGCTCCTCATCGAGCAGCCATACCATCACGCCGCGCGGCTCTTTGGCCCAGTGTAGGCGCTCGGCGATTGCGGAGGCGCGCTCGATGGTCTCTGGCGCCATATCCGCGTAGCGGCGGGCGACATGTGGGAACAGTCCACGCGTGCGCAGTGCCTGCTCGACCTGCGATGGGTCGGCCGCCGCCGCCGCCGGCGGAATAATTGTTGTTATGAGATGCGCGGTATCATCAGGGATTGGCACTTCTGGTATCTCTGTGATCGGGGCCTGATCACTGCTGCTACTGCTGCTGTCTGGAGAAGTAGAAGTCCCTTGATTCGGAAAGTTCGCTTGATTCCCTGTGATCGCTGTTTGCGCAGGTGCGGACGGCGCTTTGCCCGATGGTGATGCGGAAATATCGCAATGCCTCTTCCCGCCGTCGCTGATCATGTTATCGATCACCCCTATAATCATGGGGGGGATCATGGAGCCGATCATGTCAGGCGGCACAAAAAAAAGCGGCTGGGGCTCTGAGCCAGGGCGCGGCGGGGCGGAGACGATGCCCACGCGCCGCATCCCCTCAGAGGTGAGCGTTGGCGGCTCGGGGGCAGGGTCGAAGAAGACGAGCTGCGAGATGCGGGCCAGCAGCACCTCTGACGATGGCGGTGGGAGCGGGCCGCTCGGCCCTGCGAGCCCGAGCCGCAGAAGGGCGGCCGTGGGCTGCCCGACCCTGGCCCAGGCCAGCGCGTAGGCGCCGATGTCGCGCAGCATGAGCGGGGGGCGGGTCACATAGCGCTCGACAAGCGCCGCGTGTTGATGGTGCGGGGTCACGCGCCCGACGCAGATATCAAGGACGACGCGTGGTACGCGCGTTGCGCGCATGCGGCGCGGCTTGCCGAGGGCTGGCTCGCTGATGCTCCAGGGTGCTACGTCCCCGGCGACTCTGCCCCATGTTGGCAGGTAGGCGGCCTTCTTTCCGCGCTGCCCCTCAGCGAGCAGCCAGCCGGTATCGAGCAGGCGGTTCAATGCTCCGATGATCGCCCCCCGGCTGAGGGTGCCGCTTGCGTCGATAGCCTGGATATCGGTGGCTGAGAGAGCTACCGGCTCCTGCTGCACGAGGAAGATTCGCGCGACCAGCAGGTAGATCGCGGTAGCTAGCGGGGAATGGCGCAGATCGAGCGCGAGCGGGAGCGGGAGCAAGAGATACGGCTCGGTGGCATCCAGCGGCGGCGCAAAGCTCGCGCCGAGTGTCCCGCTTTCGCGGGAGGCAGGTACTGTCATCGGTTGCCTCAAAACATGCCGTGGGTCTTGACGACAGGACTCACGGCGCGCTATACTGACACGGGAAGTTGTGCCGCTCACCACATTGTTTTGGTGTGGTGTGCTGCCGTTCTAGGCCACTCGACAGGCCGGCCAAAGCACTCGTCGGGTGGCCTTTCCGTTGCTTCCAGGTCGAAGATTACCGCGCCGAGCTACCTACCAAGCTCGGCGTTTGTTGTGCGCAGCATCCCCTCTTATTTAGGCCGTAGGTTCGCTCTTAAAAATGGGCGTGTCTCGCGTACCGTTACCCATGAATCTACAACCTACAAACGACATTGACAAGGCCTATAAACGACATTTTTAGCCTCTATAAACGACATTTTTGGCTCTATAAACGACATTTGGCGCGCAGCATGTCGTTTATGCCCCGCGCTAGCGGGACGTGACGGCTAGTTAGCGCATTGGGACGCTCTAAACAGCTCGGGCGGATAAACGACATGGGGATTGTTGGCTGTGTCGTTTATCCACAGGTGGACGATAAACGACATGATTTGGCGGTTATGTCGTTTATCGGCTCCTTAACCGACATCCTCGCGCACATAGTAGCGCCGCCCGCGCCCACGTCGTCCTCCGGTCACGCTCATCAGGCCGCCCTGGACGAGCTCTTGCAGATCGCGCTGGATCGTCCGCTCACTGACGGTGTCGCCGAAGAGGGTCGCGATCTCGGTGGGCGTCGTCTCCCCGCGAGAGCGGATGAAGGCGACAAGCCGGCGCTGTCGCTCGTTGAGCCGGGCGAAGATGTCATTCTCACTAAAGAAGTCAAGCGGGCGGCCATGGACGGTGGCGCGAAACGAGGTGCCGCTGTCGTGGAACTGCGCCGGCGCCATGCTGGCGCGCGCCAGCACCGCGAGCACCGTGTCGATCCCCTGGCCGACCGCCTCGACGTAGCCCGACTGGTAGAGAATCTCGATGATGCCCGGGTTCCTCGACGCCTGCTCCTTGAGGATGTTCTCGATGGTGATGCCCTCGGGGAGCCCGCCGGGGTTGGACCACTCGATGCGGTTGCGAAAGAGCAGCACGCGTGCGGCGGTCATCACATTCTCATAGTCGCGGTGGGCGACCATGTTCACCCCCAGCTCACGGATCACCTCGCGGGGGTACTCGTGCAGCTCGACCCGCGCCGAGCTCTCGCTGTCGAGGGTCATGCCGTGGTGCGTGTTGGCCCATAGGTAATTCTCGATGCGGGCGATCTGGTCGAAGACCGTGCCCCCGACCCCCTTCTCGATATGCACGACCTCGTAGGAGATCGAGTCGAGGCCGCGGTAATGGACGAGGTCGACCACCGCGCGCGGAAAGATCTCCTGGGGTTTGCGTCCAAAGCACAGGACGGCCGCCGGGGTGGCCAGCATCAGCCCCTCCTCAGCCACGACGTAGTGTTGTGCCAGCAGATACGCGATCGGGTCGGCGGTTCCGGCGTAGCGCCCGCGCTCGGTAGCTCGGGTGATGTGCGCCGCGACGCGCTCCAAGTCGATATGGTCAATGCTCACGTCGCGGAGCGGGAGGGTGTCGATGTTGCGAAAGGATGCGCGGTCGTTGTAGTCGCTCATAAATGCTCACTGCCATGGATGGCGAGGTCCTGAAGGTCAGCGAGCACGCGCAGGGCGCTGAGCGGGGTGATCTCACTGATATTGATCCCCCGCAGCTGGCGCATGATCGCGGCCGCAGTCTCCTCCTGGCTTCTGGTGGTGGATGGGTCGAGCGAGGTCTGGAGAATGGTGTCGAGTACGGCGGGCAGCAGCTCGGGCCGCTCTACGAGCTGGCTGACGATCTGGACGATGGTGTCGCGCTCCAGCGCGTGCAGGTGGCTCTGGTCAATGGCGGGCCAGAGCTGTTCGCCCCTGATCTGGGGCGAGGCGGTCGTCCTCACGGGGCCGGCGGGCGGCGCCTGCTCGCCCGTGAGGTGGGCAACCGTCGTCTGGAGGGCGGATGCGAGCTGCGACAAGAGCGCCGAAGGCACCGCCCGCGTCCCGGTCTCCCAGCGCGAGATCGTGCCGCGCCCGACGCCCACGAGCGCGGCGAGCTCCCCCTGCGCCAGGGTGCGCCTTAGGCGCGCGTCGTGGATGCGGGCGCCGATCTCCCTGCGAAGCTCGGCGGTGTCCTTCATAGCAGCTGCTCCTGAAGCGGCGGCAGGGCCTCCGGGTCATCGGGCAGAAGCTCTTGGGCTTTCGCGCGCAGCCAGGCCAGGGCCTGGTCATACTTACCGGCTGGGAGCGCGTCGTAGCGCGGGATGCCCATATTCATCTTAAACTGGGCGAAGAGCAGCTCGTACATGTTGCGCTCAGTGCCGCTGGCCTGCTTGTAGCGCGTGGCCAGTCGCTTGATCGCGCGCTGTAGGTACTCGGCCTGGACGGCGCTGATCTTGGCGATCTGGCGCAGCTCCTGGACCAGATCCTCGACGCCGCCGACTCGCTCGGCGAGGGCGCCGATCTGGGCGGTCGACTCGCGCTGGGCCCGCACCATGTCGAGCAGGGCCGCCCGGAGGGTGCGCAGCTCGCGATCTCGCGCGGCGAGCTGTTGGGCGACCGCGTCGGAACGCCCGGTGTCTAGTGTCGGCGCAGCATCGCCCAGGTTGGGGCCGTAGAGCACGTGGAGTACGTCAACCAGCTCCTCCTGGTAGCGCACCAGCTTTGGGCGCACCGCTGCGGCGACCATGTTTGGCTGAATGGTGGCGAGCCAGAACGCCAGATAGGTGTGCATCAGGGCGAGCACCGAGCGGACTCGGCCCTCGACGGGCACCCGCACCACGCGCAGGCCCTGGGAGAGCACATCGTGCTCGCGCAGGGCGGCGCTCTGCGCTTCCGGATCGAGGCCCAGTGCGTTGCAGACCATGCGTACCGGCACTGCGACACCCTCGCCCTCCAGCACCGCCGCGACAAGCACATCGCCGGCGAACTCCTGGCGCTCGACGCGCACGGGACGCTGCGGCAGATCGGGAAGATCGGTCACCTGGCGCTCCTTCGTATCATTGGTGAGATCCGTAGATCCAAAATGGATCGAAGCTCCGGCTAGCTACCGGGAGGTTTGATCCAAAATGGAGCGATGTGGCTAATGTAGCTGCATCGTCGCTGGCTGTCAAGGTGCCAAGATGCGCCGAGGGTGGCGGCACGTCTCATTGCCGCACCGCCCCTCGTGCAGCAAATTCAGTCTCAGCCACTCAGCCACTCGTGCGGGCGAGTTTTGCGTTGATTTGCTATACTGCTGTCCGTGTTGCATGTTCCCGTCAAGGAAACCGATGACAACGACACGACGCCAGCAGGGACAGCGGAGACGACGAGGTACTGCTGGGAACACAGCGATGCGAGTCGTCACGGCCGCTCCGTCAGGCAGCCAGCAACCCTACGATACATGGGAGCGTTGGGTTGCTGGCTGCCTGTACGATCACCTACCAGCGTTGCTGGCGATGCGTGCCAACCACGTAGCGAAGGATGCGCCGCACGCCCTGGTCATGGGATACGAGGTACAGCCTTGCGGTTGCCGACGCTGGGAGGGGAGCGTCGTGACTCTCAGCGAGGTTACGGCGTTGGCGCTCACCCCCGCAATGCACGAGGCGCTGGCCGACATCATCGCGATCTGTAACCCAGCCCATGCGCTACCGATACTCGTTGGCGACCGTCAGGGCAGGAAATTGCCAGATCGGTTTCTTTGTCTGTATCTGCTCAACCCCCAGAATCCTGACATCTCTGCCGCTGAGATTCCCCCGCCCGAGATCGTTTTCTCGTTTCGTTGATTGTCGCCCACACACCGTTTCGGATCGTCGGCCCGCTGCGCGGCCCCAGGAGCGTCGGGCCATGCCTCCTATCGCTTATACCGCCCGAGCCACGCCAGCGGACGATCCAACCCTCAGTCCGGGGGAAGGCACAGCAGCCCCAGCCCCAGCTTACGAGCGGATTCATCCGCTGACTGATCTGGCAGGTAGGTGCGGGATATCGCCGCGCCTACGTCCCCCGCGCCGTGTTCGGATGCGCGAACGTACCGCCACAGGGCGGGTAATGCGTGTACGAACCCTCGGAGGGGCATGGATCACGCACATAGCATGATCTGCATTATCCGCCTGATCTCTGCCGCCCGTGGGCTCTGACCGATCATCCGAGCACGGCGCGGGCGCAGGTTGGGGCGGCACCCGCCGCCCGCGGCGCATCAGCACCTGCCGCTTGTAAGCCCGCTCGCCGCCCTGGGGCAGCGCCACGATCCGTTGCTGCTGGACGAGGCGTAGTCTGAGCCGCCCGGCCACGGCGGCCAGGTGCCGGCGCACCGTGACCACACTCTGCCCGGTCGCCCCGGCGAGGTCGTCCACGCCCAGCACCCGCATCCCGCCGTTGAGCAGCCTACGCGCCGCCTCAGCCAGCGTGTCGCGGGCGGTGGCCTGTCGCCCGCCGTTGCTGGCAGGCGAATCGTCCTCGCGTACCGTGGTCGGTGCCAGCCCCGGCAGCGGCAGCCCGAAGAGCAGCGTGATCTGGGCCTCGGGGTGGTCGAGCGGCCGCCCGCGCATGGCGCACTGCAGCAGCTCGGCCTCGCGGCGGCTCTCGAGGAGCGCCGCCAGCCGGGGATCGGCGAACACCGGCACGTCTACCGCCCACGTGGCCCCGGTCGCATCGGTCAGGGTGCGACCCGTGGTGGTCACGCGCTCGTCCAGCGGGGTGGCGTCGTCGGCGAAGAGCGCCCGCCCCTCGCGCACGATCGCCTTCAGGTTGGGGTGGTAGACCTGGGCCAGCAGGACGTCATAGTCCTTGTAGTCGTTCGCCCCGCGCAGCGCGCCGTAGTGGGCGACCACCACGTCCCGGTGGCCGCGCGCCGCCAGCGCCCGCCGCAGGTCGTCCTCGGCGGCCAGCGTACAGACCACCAGGGTCGGCCGGCCGGGGCGGATGTGCTGGGCGACCGCGTTGTACCACTGGTCGCGGCGCTGGCCGCGCAGGGTGCTCTTGGCCCAGTCGCGGCTGATCACCTGCACGACCGTGGCCCCACCCGCGAGCCGGGGCCGCGCGATCTGGATGGGCGTGTCGGGGAAGATCGCGCGGAGCAGCCCGGCGTGTACGGTGGCGTCGAGGATGATCTTGGGCTGCTCGGGGCGGGCCAGCTGGGCGATCAGATGCTCGTGGCGCAGGAAGAGTCGCAGGTGAGGATGATCGTGTCGCCGCCGTCGAGGCTGTCCCAGCCGAAGGGGGAGACCGCGCCGCGCTCGCTGTAGCCGCCGGGGAGCGAGCGGTAGCCCTTGCCGGGGAAGGAGCGGGCGCGCAGGTCGACGACCTGGCCGTCGGCGAGGTAGGGGAAGAGCAGGGCGCCGCAGAGGTTGGGGTGGGCGCGCAGCTGGCCGGCGTGGTCGCGGGTGAGCACGCCGGCGGCCTCGGCGTCGGGCAGGAGCGCGGGAAGCTCGCGGCGCAGCAGGTCGGGGAGAGCCTGGGGGTCGCGCAGGGTGACGCCGAGCAGCTGGTGGCCGATCATCGCTGCGGTGATGCCGCGCTGGCGGATGTAGGCCAGGGGCTCGGGGTTGGCCTCGTCGAGGAGCAGCATGTGGCCCCAGAGGGCGATGGTGGCGTAGATCTGGCGGTAGCGGGCGACGTGGGCCGGGTTGGGCTGGGCGAGGGGGCGCGCTGGTCGCCGGCGGGCCAGGGCGGCGCGCGGCTGAATATCCTCGCCGAGGAGCTTCTTCAGCGGGCCCTTGGCGGCGCAGGCGCGGCACCAGAAGCGCTCGTGGCCGGGCTCCATCCAGACGTGGAAGCGGTCGCTGCGGTGGTCGCCGCAGAAGGGGCATGCGCCGACATGCTCCAGGGTGCGCCGGTTGACGAGGCGCAGGGGTGGAAGGGATGGGTGGATGGTCGGGGTGGTCTGATACGGGTCCACAGATGGCTACTCCATCCTGCCCCGGCGTGATCGCCGGCAGCACGAAGCCAGCATGCCCGCATACGGCGCAGGCATGGGAGGCGATACCCAACATCACGATTGGTTGTGGCGCGCGACGCGCGCGCCACGCGCTACCGGCGGGCCGAGGCCCATGCGCCGCGTGCGCGCGCCATCACCCTTGCCGCACCCGGTACGCGCCGCGTCCTGCCTTCTCGATGGCTCCGGCAGCGCAGGCATCCTGAAGCAGTTTATGCGCGGTCGTCTCGCCGCAGCTCAGCCGCTCGCGCACGATGCTCGGGCTAATGATCTCATCTGTGGTGATCGCGCCCAGGAGTCCCGCGACGGTGTGCGCGGTCGGGCGATGCCCGGAGAGCGCCGCTGTGGGCCTTGGCCCGGCGGCGGCGGAAGCTTCGGAAACCGATGCTGCTGCGGAATCGCGGGATGCCTCGTCGCTACGGCGGGTGCTCCCAGTGGTTGATACCACAAGGCCCCTTAGTGTCTCTACCTCGACCAGTAGGGCGAGACGCGCCGCCTCCAGGGTGCGGTTCGACGCCTCCACGGCGACGATGCCTGCCGGGATGCTCAGCGGCAGCAGGAGGACGAAGCTGCCAGCCAGCAGTGGCAGTAGCTGCGCCTGCACGGTTGCGTCGATGGCGGGGGCGTGGCGGGCCACGAAGCTGGCGTTGAGCAGGGCCGTGACGAGATAGAAGTAGATCGTCCAGCGGTTGGCCGGTGCGCCGACGAACGCCGCCGCTGCGTTGGCCTTGGCGATATAGAGCGCGCAGGCGTCGATCATCAAGGTGAAAGCCAAAGCCGCGCCATGGTAGATGGCGGCGGGGAGCTGAAGGGTGCCCACGTGCGCCGGGGCGATGGCGGCGACGGTCTCCCAAATGTGGATGGCGCTGACGAAGACGACGGCCCATGTGAGTGTGCGCCCCCAGGCCAGCAGGCCCTCGGCGGCGCGGAGGGCCTGCTGTTTCGCGATTAGGATGCCACGCCGACGAGCCTCATGGGCGGCCTTCGTCTGGAGCAGGGCCGGGTCGATGGCGAAGGTCTGGGCGAGGGCCGGTGTGGCTTCGCCGGGCTTCCAGATGGTGATGGCCATAGTGGTGCTCCCTTCCCTTCCCTACGGCACGATGCCGTTGCAGATGCGCAGGACTGCCCCCAGCTCGCGGATGGTGCATGGCGGGGCGGTCGGCGCGGCCCGCATCACCACCGGGCGCGGGGCGGGCGTGGCCGACGCGAGGACAACGACAACGAATGGGGAGCGAATGCGCTCCGGCGCGACGTCAGTCGCCAGCCGGTGGGGCTTGCCCCAGGGCGTATGCGCGCGAACCATTAATCCCCTCACATCTCGCCGTGGAAGGTCCGGTTGATCACATCGAGCTGCTGCTCGCGGGTCAGCTTGATGAAGTTCACGGCGTAGCCCGAGACCCGGATAGTGAGCTGGGGGTAGCGCTCGGGGTGCTCCACGGCGTCGAGCAGCGTCTCGCGGTCGAGGACGTTCACGTTCATGTGGAAGCCGCCCTCGGCGAAGTAGGCGTCGAGGACGCCCACCATGTTGCCCACCCGCTCGTCGGCGTGGCGGCCGAGGGCCGACGGCACGATCGAGGTCGTCCACGAGATGCCATCCTGGGCGCTGTCGTAGGGCAGCTTGGCGAGGGTGAGCGCCGCCGCCACCACGCCGTGGGTATCCCGGCCGTGCATCGGGTTGGCGCCGGGGGCGAAGGGCTCGCCGGCGCGGCGGCCGTCGGGGGTGTTGCCGGTGTGCTTGCCGTAGACGACGTTCGAGGTGATCGTCAGCACCGACTGCGTGTGGGTGGCGTTGCGGTACGTGGCGTGCTGCCGCAGCTTCTCCATGAAGCGCTGCATCAGGTCGATGGCCAGGTCGTCGGCGCGGTCGTCGTTGTTGCCGTAGGTGGGGAACTCGCCCGTGGTCTGGTAGTCCACCACCAGGCCGCGCGCGTCGCGCACGGGGCGCACCTGGGCGTACTTGATCGCCGCGAGGCTGTCGGCCACCACCGAGAGGCCGGCGATGCCGAAGGCCATGGTGCGCAGCGGGCTGTAGTCGTGCAGCGCCATCTCAATGCGCTCGTAGGCGTACTTGTCGTGCATGTAGTGGATGCAGTTCAGCGCGTTCACGTACACGCGGGCCAGCCAGTCCATCTGCACGTCGAACTTCGCCATCACCTCGTCGAAGTCGAGGGTCTCGTCGCCGACAGGCGCGCTGGCCGGCCCGACCTGCTCGCCGCTGATCTCGTCGCGGCCGCCGTTGATCGCGTAGAGCAGGCACTTGGCGAGGTTGACCCGCGCGCCGAAGAGCTGCATCTGCTTGCCCACGCTCATCGCCGAGACGCAGCAGGCGATGGCCGTGTCGTCGCCCCAGGTCGGGCGCATCAGCTCGTCGCTCTCGTACTGGATCGCGCTGGTGTCGATGCTCACCTGGGCGCAAAAGCGCTTGAACCCCGATGGCAGCGCCGGCGACCAGAAGACGGTCAGGTTCGGCTCGGGCGAGGGCCCGAGGTTGTAGAGCGTCTGCAGGAAGCGAAAGCTCGTCCGCGTCACCAGGTGGCGGCCGTCCGCGCCCACGCCGCCGAGGCTCTCGGTGACCCAGGTGGGGTCGCCGGAGAAGAGGGCGTCGTACTCGCGGGTGCGGAGGAATCGCACGATGCGCAGCTTGATCACGAAGTCGTCGATCAGCTCCTGGGCCGCGCGCTCGTCGATGTGGCCCTCGCGCAGATCCCGCTCGAAGTAGATGTCGAGGAAGGTCGCGGTGCGGCCGAGGGACATCGCGGCGCCGTTCTGCTCCTTGACGGCGGCGAGGTAGGCGAAGTAGAGCCACTGCAGGGCCTCGCGGGCCGTGGCGGCGGGGCGGGCGATGTCGTAGCCGTAGCTTAGCGCCATCTCCTTCAGCTCGTGGAGGGCGCGGATCTGCTCGGCCAGCTCCTCGCGGTCGCGGATGATCTCGTCGCTGGCGTGGGCCGCCTCAATGCTGGCCTGCTCGGCGTGCTTGGCCGCGATCAGCCGGTCGACGCCGTAGAGCGCCACCCGGCGATAGTCGCCGATGATCCGGCCCCGCCCATAGGCGTCGGGCAGGCCGGTGACGATATGCGACTTGCGCGCCCGCAGGATCTCGGGCGTGTAGACGTCGAAGACGCCATCGTTGTGGGTCTTGCGGTACTTCGTAAAAATCTCACGCAGCTGCGGGTCAACCGAGAACCCGTAGCTCTCCAGGCTGCCCTCGACCATGCGCCAGCCGCCGAAGGGGAAGATCGCGCGCTTGAGCGGCTTGTCGGTCTGTAGGCCGACGATCAGCTCGCGGTCGCGGTCGATATAGCCGGGGGCGTGGGCGGTGATGCTGCTGGGGATCTGCGACACATCGAGGACGCCCCTGGCCCGCTCGAGGGTGAACAGCTCGCTCAGATCGGCCCAGAGCCGCATGGTGCGCTCGGTGGGCCCAGCCAGAAAGCTTGCGTCGCCGTCGTAGGGGCAGTACTGGCGCTGGATAAAGTCGCGGACGGCGATGGAGTCGCTCCAGGCCCCGGGCGTGAATCCACGCCACGCCACGCCTGGGTCTACACTGGTCTGCGGATCTGCGTGAAGAAGCATTGGTCTACCTATCTGGGGGTGCGGTATGGCCCGCAGTATACCATCAACCCTGCGCGCTGGATGCAGGCGGGCGGCCAGCCGCAGGCTCCCGTGGCGTGACTTCCCGTCGCCAGCGACGTTGCACATGCCCTGCTAGTGCTGGGCGGCGGCTACGCCTGGATGCTTGCGGCGACGCGGGCGGCCCGCGGGGGCGACCTGACTGGCCTCACGTCGATGCTCTCCGCGCACGCATCCTACGTCGGAGGTGGGGGCGGCGTGATCGCGACGGCCCGCCAGCCGGTCTACGGCGCCACATCGGTGGCCCGGCTGGTGGCCGGCTTAGCGGCCCAGGCCGCCACGCCGGGAGGGCCGAGCGTGCGATTCGCACTGGAGTGGGTGAATGGCGAGCCCGGCCTGCTGGTCTGGGAGGGTGATCAGCTGACCACGGTCATGGTCTTCAGCTGTGACGGCGGCCAGATCGCGACGAAGAGCGGTGCGGAACCCGGCCAAGCTGGCCCACCTCGCCGCGCAGGCGTCCCTGGGCGGACTGCTACGATAGCGCCCGAAGGCTCAGGGAGGGCGTTGCCCTCCCTGAGCCTGTTTTGTCGTCCGCCTTCTACCGGAGGACCCAGATGAACGTGAAACCCCTATCATCTGACTAGCCAAAGAGTAGCGTCAGCGTTATAGGTGCGAACGACGCCTGCGTGTTTGCCAGGGCCATTATCATCAGTGACGGCTCCCAGGGCTAAAGCTCCTGGGCTTCAAGGGGATGCCGCCCCATCCCACCGAGTCATTGTCGAAGCGAAAGGAGGCCAAGTTGCAGAATGTTGCGCGCTGCGTTCTCGTCTCTGTCCATCACCAGCCCGCACACGGGGCAGGTATGGACGCGCACGCGCAACGCCTTGGGAACCATCTCGCCGCAGGTCGAGCACATCTTGGTCGTGTTCCTGCAGGATGATCGCGGGTCGCCCGGCGGCGCGCAGGCGCTGCCCGGCGGCCAGGCCGGCCGCGCCCGCGCCGATGATGATCGTGTCGTCCATGGGGGTCACCTGTCCTGTGCTAGCTGCGGCGGATCGTCCCTATTGTAACGCCCAAAAGAGTCTTCGCGCGCGAGGCGGCCCTGGGGGCTCAGCTGTCCCAGGTCACATCCACCTGGTCTCTGCGCATGCCCCAGAACCAGCTGCCGAGCCGCACGTAGCCGGAGCGCGGCCAGCCGCGCGGGTCGCTGACCGTCACGTAGTAGATCATCTGGCTGCGCGAGCGACGCCAGAAGTAGGGGCCGGTGCGCAGGTAGCGCGGCTCCACCTGGAGCAGCTGGTAGCCGTTCGTCGCCGCCCAGCCGGCCAGCATCGCGTCGGCGCGGCGGCGCGTCCATGCGATGCTGGCGATCGCCACGCCGATCGCCACGGCCATAATCAGAAGTGGAAAGATGACGTCACGCATGTGGGGCCTCCTACGGCGCGCCCCGACATCTCCGGGGCGTCTACTATCGTCTACTATTATCATGTACGCGCCTCCTGCATCGGCGTTGCTGGGCCAGAGATCCTGGCGCATGCGCTACTATAGAGCTGCGCCGCACGCCTGCGGCGCAGCAGCACAGCGAGGTGTATCCCATGCGACCCTACGGCCCGGTCAGCCCGCGCGCGCCCTTCATCTGGCACTGCGCCGCCGACGCCGCACCCGCCCGCGTAGGCGGGCGGCCAGCCGCAGGCTCCCGTGGCGCGACTTCCCGTCGCCAGCGACGTTGCACATGCCCTGCCCTGAGCGAAGCGAAGGCCACGCGACTGGAAGATGCTTCGCTGCGCTCAGCATGACATGCCCACGGTCTTGCCAGATTTGATATCAGTGCGCTAGCGAGAGGATTTCCCTATGCCCCCCCATCATACCCATCGGGCGCCCGGCACACCATCGCGCCGCGCGACCATCGCCGCCCTGCTGCTGCTGCTGCTGATCTCCGTCGGCGCGTGCGCCGCAGCCGGGCCGGCCGCAGATGGCTGGACGCTGACCTGGAGCGACGAGTTTGACGGCCCGGCGGGCGCCGGCGTCGACACCGGCGCAGATGGCTGGATCTACGACCTCGGGCACGGCTACGGCTGCCCCGGCTGCCCCGACAACTGGGGCACGGGCGAGATCGAGACGATGTCCGACAGCACCGCCAACGTGTCCCATGACGGCGCCGGCGCGCTGGCGATCACGCCCATCAGATCGGGCTCGCCCGGCGCCTACACCTGGACCTCGGGCCGCATCGAGACCCAGCGGGCCGACTTCCAGGCGGACGTGGGCGGGCGGCTGGCGATCGAGGCCCGCATCAAGCTGCCGGATGTCACCGGCGCGGCGGCCCAGGGCTACTGGCCGGCGTTCTGGGCCCTCGGCGCGCCGTTCAGGGGCGTCTACACCAACTGGCCGGGCATCGGCGAGATCGACATTATGGAGAACGTCGGCGGGGCAAACAGCTGGTGGGCCACCCTGCACTGTGGCACCGCGCCAGGCGGCCCCTGCTATGAGACCGACGGCCTGGGCAGCGGCGAGGTCACCGGCTGGTCGCCGAGCCTCCAGTCGGACTACCACACCTACCGCGTGGAGCTTGACCGATCCACCTCTCCGGAGGAGATCCGCTGGTCTGTCGATGGCGTGCAGAAGCACACCGTGAAGGCCAGCCAGGTTGACGCGACGACCTGGGCCAGCGCCACCGACCACGGCTTCTTCATCATCCTCAACGTCGCCATCGGCGGCGGCTGGCCAGGCCCCCCCACCGACATGACCGCCTCGGGCGTCCCGATGCTGGTCGACTACGTCCGCGTCTATAACCGCTAAGGGCCTGCGGCCCATACGCATCACGTTTAGGGCTGCCGCCCTAAAAGCCGATGGTGTTTTGGAGAACAATGCCAGCGAAGCTGGCATTGTTCTCCAAAACACCACGAGATTCCGAGGGGCTGCGGCCCCCTCGGAATCTCGTGGTGTGTGCCCATCAGGCACATGCTGCACTGGTTCTGCTGCGGCGTAGCCGCTGGGCGCCAGATCACCCCGCCTGGACAAGCGCGCTCTGGAGCGTGTTGTGTGTGCGGATGCCGCTCAGATCAATCCCGAGCCCGACGATCGACTGGGCGACCTCGGGGCGGATGCCGACCAGGGTCACGTTCGCCCCGAGCAGCCGCGCCGCATGCACGACGCGGATCAGCCCCTGCGCAACCTGGGTATCTACCACTGGCACGCCGGTGATATCGAGCAGCAGGTGACGCGCGCGGGTGGTCTCTAGCCGGCCGAGGGCCTGCTCTTGAATATGAGCGAGTCGGGCGCTGTCGAGCGCCCCGACCAGCGGCATCACCAGCGTGTCGCTGCTAATGGGCAGCACCGGGACGCTCATCTCGCGGATGAAGTCGCGCTGCTGGGCGTTCTCTGTCAGCAGGAGGTTCTGCTCATCTGCCTGGCGGCGGATGTCGTGCAGGGCCGCCTCAAGCGCGGCGGTGCGCTCGCCGACCATCGCCTCAAGCGAGCCGCGGATGTCCTCTAGCTCGGCCTCGCGCTCCAGCGCCTGGCCGAGCGCGCCGCGCAGCGCCGAACCGAAGCGGTCGAGCATCAGCGAGATCAGCAGGGTCACCGCCACAAAGAAGACCAGCGGCTGCCCGAGGTCGGGCGTCGTCGCGGTGCCGCCCATGGCGGCGGCCATCGCCGCCGCGCTGAAGAAGCCGGCCTGGGGCGGGTTCATGCTCTGGAGTAGGCCGATCAGCAGCACTAAGATAATGCTATACCCCGCCACAGCCAGCAGCAGGCGCCGACCGCCCAGCAGCCCGGCCAGGGCGATCGGGATCTGGAAGACGACATACACCGAGGCGTCGCCTACCCCCAGGGCGTAGGTGGCGATCGAGTGCGCGATGAGCAGCCCCCAGACCGCCATCAGCACCGCGCCATTGAAGCGTCCCCGCCGCAGGAGCACCAGCGCGATCACCGGCGAGAGCCACAGCATCAGCGTGGCGAGCCAGAGCACCCACGCAAAGATGGTGAAGATCAGCGGGATCGCCTCGGGCGGCGGGGCGGCCACCTGATCTCCACCCTGCCCGCCCGCGACCCCGCGCAGGAAGTTGAGCGGCAGCCCGACCGTCGCCAGGATGATCCAGCCCACCAGGACAACCTGAAAAAACCCTGCCTGCTGTCGCTGCACGAGATTCGAGACAGGAATCCGCCCCCACCATGTACGTAGTGCTTGAGCCATTACTTCTTCACCGGGTTTACCGGCGCCACTTTCTACAGATAACCGTCGTCCCAGCGCCCACCTGCGAGCGCAGGTCGAACTCGTCCATCAGCCGCTTCGCTCCTGGAAGTCCCATGCCCATGCCGCGCGAGGTGCTGTAGCCGTCCTGCATCACCAGGGGGATGTCGGCGATGCCGGGGCCCTGGTCCTGGCAGATGATCTCGATGCCGCTGCGTCCCAGCTGATCGAGGAGGCGCACCGACACGGTCCCCGATCCGGCGTAGAGGAAGATATTCCGCGCCAGCTCGCTGACCGCCGTCGCGATCCGTGCCTGGTCGATCGCCCCGAAGCCCAGCCGCTTCGCCACATCGCGGGCGGACGTGCGGGCGATCACAATATCGAGGTCGCTGCGGATCGCCACATCGCTAGGGCTGCTCATATCCGATTCCCTCTGGCTTCGACTGGAACAGCGCCAGACCTTTTTCCAGATTCAGAGCGGTATGGATGCGCGGTAGCTCCAGTCCCAGCTCCACCAGGGTGATCGCGACCGCTGGCTGGATGCCGGTGAGCACCACCTGTGTGCCCATCAGGCCGCACATCGCGCCGATATCACTGATCAGGCGGCCGATGAAGCTATCGACCAGATCGACGGCGGTGAGGTCGATCACCACCCCCTGGGCGCGGGTGGTGTGGATACGCTCGAGTAGATCGTCTTTGAACTGCACCGCCGAGGCGTCGTGCAGCTCCGTCTGGATGGAGGTGATGAGGGTGTTGCCGATCTTCAAGATCGGGATGCGGAGCGCGTCCATCGTGTTACCTTCGTCCGGTGAGAGCCATACCTGTTTTCCACCCCAGCGCCTCGGCGATCCCATCCTGGAGCGTGCCGCGGGTCGAGATCCCGCTCAGATCGACCCCCAGGCCCACCAGCGTCTGGGCCACCTCCGGGCGGATGCCGGTGAGGATCACCCGCGCGCCAAGCAGCTTGACCGCCTGGGCCGCGCGGAGCAGCGCGTTTGCCACCTGGGTGTCCACCACCGGCACGCCGGTGATGTCGAGGATGGTCGTCTCTGCGCGCAGCGCGGCCACCCCCGTCAGCAGCGTCTCGATCACTAGCTGGGCCCGCGCGCTATCGATGCTGCCGATCAGCGGCATGGCCACCACGCCCTTGGCGAGTGGGATCAGCGGGGTGCTGAGCTCGCGCAGGGCGGCCTGCTGGGCCGCGATCACCTGCTCTTGCAGGGCCAGGCGCTCCTCCTCCTCCCGCCGGCGCTCGCTGATGTCACGCGAGAAGATGCAGGCATACTCCTGGCCCTCGAAGGACAGGTAGTTCGTGACGACCTCGACCGGGATCTCCCGCCCGTCCTTGCGGCGCTGCACCCCCTCGAACATCTGCGCCTGGTGGTGTTTGATCGCCGTCCAGATCTGCGCCATATCATGGCTCTTCAGGCTGATGGCGACATCGAAGATGCTCAGAAGCAGCAGCTCCTCGCGCGTGTAGCCCAGGGTGGCGCTGGCGGTGTCGTTCGCATAGGCAATCTGTCCGTCCGATGTGAGCCAGTAGATGCTGTCGGCGGCCCGGTCGAGGGTGAACTTCACCAGGCGCAGCTCCTGCTCGCGGGCCCGCTCCTCGCTCAGGTCGCGTACGATCGCCGCCGTGCTGCTTGGCTTTCCATCGGCGTCGCGCAGCACAAAGCCCGCGACATCGGCCGGGATGTTGCTGCCGTCGGCGCGGCAAATGTTCATCTGGTTGTGCCAGTGGCCCCGCGCCATCGCCTGCGCG
>NZ_JAIEWN010000013.1:47186-48465 GCF_019599295.1 Oscillochloris sp. ZM17-4
CGCCCGGACAGATCGGTCACGCCGATCCCATCGTGGGCGTTCTCAACCAGCGCGCTGAAGAGCGACATCTGCCGCTCGGCCTCGACCCGCTCGGTGACATCCTGAAGCATCATGCCGACGTGGGTCACGCGGCCGTCGCCGTCGCGGAAGGGGAAGTAGCTAATCGTGACCCAGCAGCTCGCCCGATCTGAGCCCAGGCTGCCGGGGAAGGAGAAGTCATAGCACATCGGCGGCGACTGCCCTACAGTACCGGCCACCGCCGCCGCGAACAGGGCCGGCCTGCTCGCATCCTGATTCGTGGCGTTGGTCAGCACATTCAGCGTGCCAATCACCGCCGCGCGTGGGATGCGGAAGAGCTGCTCTGATAGGGTGTTGACCCCAACGCAGAGGCCCTCGCAGGTGCAGATCGTCAGCGGGAAGGGGAGCGCCTCAAGGGCCTCCTGGCTCAGCGGGAGATCCTGCGGCGCACCTGAGCGTATGATCTGGCGCTCAGGTTCAAGATTGGCGGGTGAGGACGTATGCATTGCGCCAGTGTTCCTTGTCACAACATAGAATTGTGCCAGGATCATGGCCTGGCAACAGCCTAGTCTAGCAAGGCTTTCGACATGTGTCTGTAGCTGTTGTGTATCAACTGTGGTCAGATTTATCGGCCCGCGCGACTCACATCTCACACATAAGTGTAGATGATAGTTGGCGGCAGCGCCGCGTCCCGCCGGCGGCGGTCGTGTATAATGGGTGCCAGGGGCGCCCTTGATGGGCGTCTATGACATGTGATCGCAGGAGTGATACGATGGGGGCGAGCGGCGCACAGGTGGTGATCATCGGCGCAGGGGTGATCGGGGCCAGCGTGGCCTACCACCTCGCCCTGCGCGGCTGCACCGACGTGCTGATCCTCGAGAAGGAGGAGGCCGAGGTGAGCGGCAGCACCGCCCGCTCGGCGGCCGGGGTGCGCCATCAGTTCTCGACGGCGACCAACATCCTGCTCTCGCGCTACAGCATCGAGCGGCTGCGCCACTTCACCGAGGAGACGGGCGGCTTCGCCGAGCTGCACCAGGTCGGCTACCTCTTCCTGGTGAACGACCCCGCCACCTGGGAGACCTATAAGGCCACGGCGGCACTCCAGCTTGAGCTGGGCGCGCGGGTCGAGCTGCTCAGCCCCGAGGAGGCCGCCCGCTTTGTGCCGCGCATGGTGACGGACGACCTGGTGGGGGCGACCTTCGGCCCCGACGATGGCTACTGCGACCCCTACGGGATCGCGATGGGCTACCTGCGGGCGGCC